>NC_015663.1:0-1320087 GCF_000215745.1 Klebsiella aerogenes KCTC 2190
CCCGTGCGGCAGCTGACAAGGGTATTGCGGATAACAAAGCCGCCATTGCTGATACCCGCGCGGCAGCTGACAAGGGTATTGCGGATAATAAAACCGCCATTGCTGATACCCGTGCGGCAGCTGACAAGGGTATTGCGGATAACAAAGCCGCCATTGCTGATAATATTGCGCATAGTAGTAATATGCTAAAAACAGAAGAAAAAGCACGTAGGGATGGGGATAAACAAACTTTGGAACAAGCAAATAAACATACTTCAGAACGTGAACGAGTTATTAATAATAGAACTGATGAGGAGATTCAAAATGAGTCCGAAGCACGAAAAATCGGGGACATACAAACCTTGCAAAGTGCTAATCGTTACACTGATTATAAAGTAGAAAGTCAAAATCAAGAGTCTTTACAACAGTCAATGAACTATACCGACAAACGTTTTCAACAATCAAAAAATTACACGGATAATAAATTCAAACAACTAACGGGGAAAATAAACCGTGCAGAAAAGCGCTTGAACGCAGGTATAGCGGGCGTGACAGCAATAGCTTCCATCCCATACCTTACTGAAAATAATTTTTCCTATGGGGTTGGTATAGGTAATTATCAGAACGGAAATGCTTTAGCTGCTGGAGTACAATATAGAATAAGCCAAAATAATAATGTCAGGCTTAATATCTCATGGGACTCATCTAGCAATTCTGCTATTGGCGTGGGGTTCTCTGGGGGTTGGTGATAAACAATTTTCCTTAATTTTACTGGCAGAAAGGTGAGTTAACTCAACCAGAATAACCCCAATCCATTGCAGGGCTTCTTTCAACCAGAAAGGAGCCTTGTGTTATTAGGAATGTGACCTATTCAAGCTCAATTAATCAATTTAAATCTTTCCCGATAATGACTTTTGACGCGCGATGCTCAATGAATCGGATATTTAGACGTTGGGCTTCCAATTCCTTACTTTCAATGAACCCTGACCCGGGATCTGCATAACACCGGCTGGAATTGAGATAAATATTCCTTTTTTTTCAGTGTTCGCTGATATTCCTTAAGTACAAAAAAATGTATAGTCGTATAAATCAATACTATCATTTTTTCTTATCGCTTACTGTTGCCTTGTTTTATTAATTGTTTTGCGTAGTGTATCGTTTTCTTTTTTAGTTTACTGTTACGTTGCTCTCCAAGCACGGTACCCAACCTATTGCACATTAATCTTTGTAATAGTGGACTTGTGAGTATGGCTATTTTATTTCAGACAACACCCATCCTACAGACAATAAATCCGCACTGCCACCAGGACTTAAATTTCGTTTAACCAACATATTATCCATTCTAATCAGCTCCTCATGATCCCAACCGTTGGCCAGTAGTTTTTGTGCATAGTCCTGTACGTAGCGTAGTCCTTCAATGCCGCCACGCGACACCAAGTTGCTGTCCTGATTGATAGCCATCAAGTGTAACAACAACTCATGAAGGGAAATTCCTTTCCATTGTGACAGGGCATTACGTACCGTAGCAAATCCGCTTTCTGCTTCTCCACGCGCACCGGTTAAACCATACTGTTGAAACTGCCGCTCACCTGCCGTCGCCATTCCGCTGCGTGCCGCCAGCTCCCGGGAAACAAGCCCATTACAGATGTTACTCACTTCACAACATAGACTTTCTGAAGAGATCTTTTTCACACGCCCGGCGGCAAAGCACAGCAAACCAAGGGCAAATATACCACCTTTGTGCGTGTTAATCCCATTCGTCGCGGCATACATCGCTTGTTCACAAGCCATTCCCATCGGGCGGAGGACCCGTAACTGTTCGTCGCAGGGGGTGTCTGCATACGAACTACCGAGTTCATAAAAGCGCGAAAACCACGGCGTAATAGCCATGATACTACGGATAAACAGCGCGTAGTCCATATCGCGATGGGAACCGTTATTGATTTTATCAACTAACCCCGGCTTTGGTGTTAACTCTAACTCGTACCAGAGCGCCGCTTCAGCAAGTGCTGGCACATCAATTGCGCACGGTTTAGTTGCATGTAAACCAGCCATCGATCGTTTTCTCCCCTTCGGAAACCATCAGCTTAACGGAATGGCTTCGTTAACTGTAACAAGTTCGGGCAGCCTCGTTGTAGATCAAACAACGTCTGAAATTAGCCCACTACGAGTGACGTTTAATGTTGCCATTTACAATGGTAAATCACATCTAGATTTCACAGCCTGCAAAGCGGATGCTTATGTATCAAGTTTGCATAGTGCGCTTTAATTTCCACCGCAGGGAATGTCACCAGTCACAGGTCTGCAGACCCAGTCGGTAGCCACAGCACCTGAAGGCCTAGCTCCTGCCAGCGGTTTTTCCACTGCTGCTGATCGCACATCTGCCGCACCACCCCCACGGTGTTGCGATAGCACAGGTTGTCTTTGATATCTCCCGGCGTAACCAGAGTTAGGGAGATTACCGGTTGCGAATAATGCCCAAGCATATCAGCCTACCGCGCGACGCTCTTTCGCCACCAGCTGTTCGTTCAGGCTGACACCCGCCCGTCGGGTGTCGCCGTCGTCATATTTACTCCTTCACCTGTCGAACGGTGTCGATCACACTGCCGTCACGGTAACGGATCACCCCGACGATTTTGTCTGTAAACTCAATAGGTGTTGGCATACCTGTAAGCGAAATTGCGCGCTCGTACAGCGCGTTGATATCCACAATCTTCAGCCCTGCTTCCTTCAGTCGCTCATGGATCTCCGGGCGCGACGGGTTAACCGCAATACCGTGATCGGTAACCAGCACGTCAATGCTTTCGCCTGGCGTGAGTCGCGTAGTGACGCACTTCACTACTGTCGGAATGCGGCTGCGTAGCAGTGGTGCAACGACGATAGTGAGGTTCGCTGCGGTGGCCACATCGCAGTGCCCGCCGGACGCGCCGCGCATCACCCCGTCGGAGCCGGTGATGACGTTGACGTTGAAATCGATATCAATTTCCAGCGCGCTCAGGATCACCACGTCGAGCTGATCGCAGCTTGCTGCCTTACTGCCAGGATTGGCGTAAACGTTAGTGGAGATCTCCACGTGATTCGAGTTGCGCGCCAGCGAGGCCGCCGCTTGGCCATCAAAACACTGAGTATCAAGCAACTTTTCGATCAACCCCTTCTCGTGCAGATCCACCAAGCTGCCGGTGATGCCTCCGAGAGCAAAGCGAGCCTTTACGCCACTACGCTCCATCTTCTCTTCCATAAAGCGAGTACAGGCGGTAGCTGCAGCGCCGGAGCCGGTCTGCATCGAGAAGCCCGGCTTGAAGTAGCCGGAGTGCTCAATCACATCTGCCGCATAGCGGGCGATCAACAGCTCGCGCGGGTTGCTGGTGACGCGTGCAGCCCCAACGCTGATTTTCGCCGGGTCGCCTACGCTCTCCACCTGTACAATGTAGTCCACCTGATCTTGCGCCAGGCTGGCGGGCATATTGGGGAAGGGTACCAACTCTTCAGTCAGCAATACGACATTGCGGGCAAAATGGGCATCCACCATGGCATAGCCCAGTGAACCACAGCATGATTTGCCTTCCGTTCCATTCGCATTGCCAAACTCATCGCAGCACGGAACCCCAAGAAACGCCACGTCGATATTAAGCTCGCCGTCCTGGAGCAACTTCACACGCCCGCCGTGGGAGTGAATCTGTACCGGCTCGTCCATCAGCCCGTGGGATATAGCCTCCGCCAGCTTGCCACGCATGCCGGAGGTATAAATCCGAGTAATAACACCGTTTTCAATATGTTCGATCAGCGCGTCATTACATGTCATCAGCGAGCTGGAGGCCAGCGTCAGATCTTTAAAACCCATCCGTGCCAGCAGCGCCACGACGGTGTTGATCACCCGATCACCTTCACGAAATGCGTGGTGGAAGGAGATTGTCATCCCGTCTTGTAGGCCGCTGCGTACCACCGCCTCTTCGATGGAGGCACAGAGTTTACGGTTGAGTTTCGCATCTCTATCCGCCAGCCACGGCGTCGCGCTGTTAGCAGTATCAAAAGGTTTTAAGTCCCGCAAATGGGGAAAATCCACATGGAGAAGTTTAATTTGATTCATTTTCTCATCCTTTCCGACGCACGCCGGAGGCCGTCGCGCGCTCAAGTACCACCTGCGCGTGGTTGATAATAGGTGCGTCCACCATTTTGCCGTTAAGCGACACCACGCCAAGACCGTTACGTTCGCCCTCCTCTGCTGCTTCAATTACAAGTTTCGCATGATCAACCTCTTCCTGGGTCGGGGCGAAGGCGTTATGCAGCAGGTCAATCTGACGTGGGTTAATCAGTGATTTTCCGTTAAAACCCATCTTGCGAATCAGTTCAACCTCGCGCAAAAAACCGGCCTCGTCATTAACATCCGACCACACCACGTCGAAGGCATCAATACCCGCAGCACGAGCAGCGTGCAATACGGCGCAGCGAGCGTAAAATAGTTCAGTACCGTCACCGCGCTCGGTCTGCATATCCATCACGTAATCAAAGGCGGCCAGCGCGATACCGACCAAGCGCGGAGAGCTGCGGGCAATCGCCACGGCGTTAATCACGCCTACTGCCGACTCAATTGCGGCCATTACGCGTGTAGAACCAACCTCACGCCCACATTCACGCTCGATTCGCACCAGGTGACGTTCTAACTCATCAATATCCTCCGGCGCGTCGGTTTTCGGTAGACGAATCACGTTCACGCCAGCCCGCACGGCGGCCTCCAAATCCAGCAGGCCAAATGGTGTGCTCAGCGGATTAATGCGCACCACGGTCTCGATATCCTGATTCATAGGGTGCTGCAGCGCGTGGAATACCAGCATGCGCGCAGTGTCTTTCTCGCGTAAGGCGACCGCGTCTTCAAGGTCAAACATGATGGAGTCTGGACGGTAGATAAACGCGGTTGACAGCATGGCAGCGTTAGCCCCCGGCAGGAACAGCATACTGCGACGGAGTTTGCTCATTTCAGTGCCTCCCAGTTGATGGGTTGGTCATCAGCGGCACGCATCAGCGCGCTTTGCAGGCGGGCGCGGATTACACAGTCCAATGCCCCTTTGTCTTCAATAATGATTAATCCCTGGTCTACGTTCATAGCCCGCAATGTGTCGTTAACTACTTGATGTATTTGCTCACCAAACTGCTTAATCACTTCACTATGTATTACTATCTCGAGCTCACCATGAGCGGGAACAATTTTCACCATCAGGTCGCTGGACTCCTGCGTTCCGGCCAGCGCCTCCCTTACAATTTTCATAATAAATTCCTGGTAGTTAAGCGACTTCCGCACTATCACGGTAATTTGTTTCGAGGTGCGAGAAGGTGGATTCCGGGACGATCTCCCGGATCCGAGAAAACTGCTGAGTCTTGAGTAAGCGTCGCACTTCGGACGCTGAAATGGCGATGCCTGTGAACTTGATACGCGGTATTTCCACCACCTCAATATGCGAGGTCAGCAGGTCGTGCAGCGTCTTGTTGTACTGACGTGTAATATCGCAGAACGGCTCTGAGCCGATGAAACGGTGCGTGATATTCAGCGCCGGTGCAATATAGTTCCGAAAGATCAGAACATCGATTTCACTCCACGCCTGCTGCACCTGGTCGGTCTCCTTAAGGAAGTATGCCGGGAACGTAGCGCGGGAGATGATGTACTGCGAACCTTCATGTACTGTCACATTCGACAGATGCGACACGCCCGCTCGTACCATCTCGAGACGGGAGCTAAACGGGAAAAACGACACGTCTTCATGCACCACAAACAGATGCAGTGCATCACACTGCATCGCTGCCTGCTCCACCAGATGATAGTGGCCGAGGGTGAAAGGATTGGCGTTCATCACTACCGCGCCAATTTTTTCCCCACACTGGCGTTTCGCCACGAGCGAACGACAATAGCGTTCGATTCCCTTAGGGGTGTTCTCCATCAGCACGGCGTTGTTTCCACTCTGGGCAATCGGCCAGAAGCCGCAGCGTGCAAAGCGTTCTCGGTTACACGGACGGGTGCAAAGGAAGAGATGAAAATAATCGCGCTCCAGTGCCGCATTTTCCACCTCACCAAGTAGCCGCGCGCTCAGGTTCTGGCCGCGCAGCTGCTCATTAATCGCCACGCATTTGATAACGTTGGCGGCAAGCCCTGCGCAACCCACCAGTTGCGATCCGGACCAGGCTTCGACAAACAATGTGATATCGTTGTCTAGACCAAGGCCGCTGTCTGCCAGCAGGTAACGGATCTGACTTAAACGTTCCGGATGCTTCGCCACCAGGGTGTGGCGAAAATAGATGGGTTGCGATTGCATTTTACCTCCTTATTTAATGTGCTGCCGCAAGCCCGATGGCTGGCGCTTCTACGATCACGTTGCTCAGATGACCGATACGCTCGATCTCCACCTCAATGCGATCCCCCTCTTTCATAAACAGCGGCGGGTTACGCTTTTTACCCACCCCGCCAGGGGAGCCGGTGATGATCACATCACCTGGACTTAAGCGAGTAAATGTACTGATATACTCGATCAGCTCCGCAACCTTGTGGATCATGCTGCTGGTATTGTCTTCCTGCACCATACGGCCGTTCAGCCAAGTGCGTATCGTAAGCTGGTGCGGGTCCGGGATCTCATCGCTCGTTGCCATCCACGGGCCAAATGCACCAGTCTGACGCCAGTTTTTACCCGCAGTAAACCAAGTGTGTTGCCAGTCACGAGCAGAACCGTCCATGTAACAACTATATCCCGCCACATGGCTCAGAGCGTCGTCGCGGCTGATATTCTCTCCGGCTTTACCGATAATCACTGCCAGCTCACCTTCGTAGTCGAATTCGCTGGAGTAACGCGGCTTCAGCACAGGCTCGTTATGACCAGTCTGCGAATCCGGGAAGCGGACAAACAGCGTCGGTGCCGGGTTGTGCTGGTCAAACTCCTTGCGTTTGTCGAGGTAGTTCATGCCCACACACAGAATTTTTTCTGGCTGCTCAATCACCGGTAAGAAGGTGATGGCACTCATCGGCATGTCCACAGCATCGTTTTGATAGCAGGCGGCTTGTGCCAGCCCGTCGCCCTGCAGAAGCGCTTTGAGATCGCTGTAGCGATCGCCGAGGCGACGGCGTAAATCAATCATTCCTTCGGCCTGCACGATGCCGTAGCTGCGTATTCCTTGGTGTAAAAAGCTTGCGAGTTTCATTATTCTTTCCTGAAAACTTAAATGAGGAAGTTGCCCAGAATCAGCAGTGAGATAGAGACGTTAATTGCACCGCCGATACGGGTAGCAATCTGGGCGAACGGCATCAGGCTCATGCGGTTGCCTGCAGTCAGGATCGCCACGTCGCCAGTGCCACCCTGGCCACTCTGGCAACAGGAGACGATAGCGACATCAATCGGGTGCATACCAATCTTTTTGCCGACGAAGAAACCGGTCGCCACGAGTGCGGACACTGTACTGACGATAACCAGCAGGTTGCTGACAGTAAACGCAGCCACCAGTTCATGCCATGGGGTGATAGCCACCCCAACAGCAAAGAGAATTGGATACGTAACGGAGGTCTGGAAGAATTTGTAGACAACCTGCGATCCTTCCAGCAGACGTGGCGAGGCACCGTTGCAGAGCTTTACCAGCACCGCCATAAACAGCATACCGACTGGAGCAGGCAGGCCAATCAGCTTGTGGCCAAGCATGCCCAGCATGTAAAGTAGCACTGCCAGCAGCGCACCAGAGGCGATAGTAGTCACGTCTGCTTTGCCGGAGAATGCTGGCTGAGAAACGGTGGCATCAGCGTTCGCGCAATTTGGCATCAGTTGACCTTCACCGGTCAGATGCGGGTAACGTTTTCCGAGCTGGTTCAGGCAGCCAGAGATGATGATCGCCGTCAGCCCCCCTAACATGACCATCGGCAATACTCGGCCAAGCGCTACACCCTGGTCCATATGCAGCAGGGCGGCATAGCCGATGGAAAGCGGAATAGCCCCTTCCCCTACACCACCCGCCATTATCGGCAGAATGATAAAGAAGAAGATCTGGAACGGCTCAAGACCCAGCGCCAGCCCCACCCCCATACCCACCAGCATGCCGACGATTTCGCCGCATAGCATCGGAAAGAAGATACGCAGGAAGCCTTGAATCAACACCGTGCGGTTCATGCTCATGATGCTACCGACAATAATGCAGCATATATAGAGGTAAAGAATGTTGGTGAATTTGTAGAATTTGGTTGTGGACTCGACCACCGCGTCGGGTAGCAGACCATAATAGACCAATGCGGAAGGGATAAAGGTTGCGCAAATCGCCGCCGCTCCAAGTTTGCCAACAATCGGAAGGCGTTTACCAAACTCACCGCAGGCAAAGCCAAAGAAAGCCAGTGTCGCCACCATCACCACGATATCGCTCGGCAGGTTTCCACCCAGACAATCAATCGCAATCAGCACGCCCGCCAGAACGAATAGCGGCAGAGGAATAATACCGACTTTCCAAGTATCCATAATATTCCACCAGCGCACCTGGAGAGAAGGCCGCTGAATTTCAGTTGGGTGGTTTGTAACAGAGAAAGAATCATCATTTGTGCTCATAATAAGCCCCTTAGTTATTTTTCGCGCTCAGCTTAGAGTCACAACTAATTATTTTATGTGAGGGAAAGCATATTAAGAGAGAAGTTTTAATGGCCATTATGGTTTTAATGGTTTCTTTTATTTAATGTGATTCACACCTTATTTATCACCATGGTTTTTATAGTTTCTTTTCCGAATCGAACAAATAAATAACATTCATTCACGCAGACTGAAATACGTCAATTTTTAGATAAACCTTTTGCAGTTCTTACTGTGCAAGAGATCACAAGATTTAGGTAAAGCGGTCACTCATGCATAAAAAGATGGTATATTGGCAGCCTTTGTCGCTACCTCACGTGATAGTTATGAAAGTCTCTTTCCAGATTAAGTTATTTATTTCGCTTATTGTCTTTTTTTTAGTACTTTTTGTATTACTAGGTGGGTATTATTATGTCGATGCTAGTAAACAACTTTATCAGGAAATGAGTGTGCGAGCCAAAATACAAGCTGAAGGGATTGCGCTTATTCCGACATTGCGTAATGAGGTAGAACAAAAAAACATCAATGCCATCCGTGATTTTATGCAGAAGATTTCTATACCGAGTGACGCCAGCTTTATAGTTATTGGAGATAATAAAGGCCATCATCTTTTCCATTCCGTCTTTTCCGACAAAGTAGGCACCACGTTGGTAGGCGGTGATAATGAAGCCATATTACAGGGTAAAAGCACTACTACCATTCGCAAAGGGGGACTGGGCATTTCTCTTCGCAGTAAAGCCCCCATCTTTAACGATGCCGGTAAGGTGGTAGGAATTGTTTCGGTAGGCTATCTCACAAGCTACCTGGATACCATTACGGTAAGTAAAGTGGTCAATATATTTATTGCCGTCGTGCTGCTGCTAATTGCCCTATTTATCTTCTCCTGGTTCTTTACCCGAAGTATTAAGAAACAGATATTCTCTCTCGAACCGCGGGAAATCGGGCTGCTGGTACGCCAGCAAAAGGCGATAATGGAGTCTATATATGAAGGAATTATTGCCATTGACGCTGAACGGCGAATCGAAGTGATTAACCAGGCCGCGCGCCAACTGCTGGGCCTGAACCTGACGGCCAAGGAACTGCGCGGGCAGCTAATAAGCGAGGTGATCGATCTCATCCCGTTCTTCGATACACAAATAATGCTGGAGAAAGATACCCATGACGAAATTTGCCGTTTTAATGAACTCAAGGTCATTGCCAACCGGGTGCACATCATGCTCGAGGGATCGCTGCAGGGCTGGGTTATCACCTTCCGCGATCGCAACGAGATTGACTCGCTGAGTGCACAGCTCAGCCAAGTTAAACGCTATGTAGATAACCTGCGCATCATGCGTCATGAGCAATTAAACCGGATGACCACCCTGTCTGGCATGCTGCACTTGGGTCGCTATGAGGAGGCAATTGGCTACATTCAGGAACAGTCAGAACATGCCCAAGAGCTGCTCGACTTTATATCTTCGCGCTTCAGTTCTCCGACCCTGTGTGGCCTGCTGCTAGGGAAAACAGCCCGTGCGCGGGAAAAAGGAGTCGAACTGAATTTCGACCCAGCCTGCCAGTTGGACAGAGCGTTCCTGCCGCTTGGGGAACAAGATCTTATTTCAATTATTGGTAACCTACTGGATAACGCCATCGAAGCGACACAGCGGTCCCCGCAACCCAGTGCACCAGTGGAAGTGCTGATTAAACTTAGCGATCAAGAACTGATTATTGAAGTGGCTGACCAAGGTGTTGGTATTAAACCGGAGGTCCGTGACAGGATCTTTGAACGCGGCATCACCACTAAAACACGCGGCGATCATGGAATTGGCCTATATCTGATTGAAAGCTATGTCACACAAGCTGGCGGCGCAATAGAAGTTGCCGATAACACACCTCGTGGCACCATTTTCTCCTTGTTTATCCCTACCACAGGAACTGACCGTCAACTGGAGGACACCAACTATGCGGCATGAATTTATCGACGTACTGATTGTTGAAGACGAGAGCGAGCTGGCACAGCTGCACACAGAGCTGATAAGTAAGCATCCGCGTCTGAGGCCGGTGGGCATTGCATCGACGCTCGCTTCTGCCCTTGCTGAGCTTGAAAGCAAAAAACCGCAACTCATGCTACTGGATATCTATCTACCGGATGGCAAAGGGATCGCGCTTATTAATAATCCCATGCTGGCCCGAGCTAATTGCTCGGTTATTTTTATTACTGCCGCCAGCGATATGGACACCTGCAGCCAAGCGATTCGGAATGGTGCGTTCGACTACATTCTCAAACCCGTCTCTTGGAAACGGCTCAGCCAGTCACTGGAGAGGTTTGTTCAGTTTTTTGAACAGCAGCGCGTCTGGAAAATTGTCGACCAACAGAACGTCGATTCACTGTATCAGCTACAGGCGAAAAACTACCGTCTGCACAACAGCAGCAAGGGTATTGAGGAAAATACACTGGCGCGAGTGCAGACGCTTTTTAGCGATAATGCAACACACTGTTTTACCGTAGATGAGGTCGTAAACGAGACTGGCTTGAGTAAAACCACGACACGGCGTTACCTGGAGCACTGTGTGGAGACAGATTTTCTGAGTGTAGAGAAGCAATACGGAAAGATTGGACACCCGCGCAGAATGTACAAACGAGCAAAAGGCTAAACTTTTTGTAGACCTGGCAAGTTTATGTCTCCGGGTCTACTTTTGAAAACAGGCTAATTTCATCACTAACCATTTCATCAGCCTTCTTCTTGCTGTAACCCCTGTGCGGGTGAAAAAATAGCAGCATATTTATGCCATTCTCTGTAAGCACCAGTTTTGGTTCCACGCATTTTTGAGCCCCCTCACTCCCTCCCCTCGCTGGTGTTCTTCCGGTGTCAGGCTATTCAGGGATTAATGAGGCTGCTCGATGTTATATTCCATCAGCCAGTTCCCTGTGATTTCCCGTGTCTCGTGCAGTGCTCTTCGGTCGCTTGTACCAACTCAACTTATTAATCCCATTGCCTATTAATTTTAGCTGTAGCAGGTGTAAGTATCCCGCATAATCGTGCCATTCACATTTAGAGATCCTCCGGAATGATCAATCTGCCAACAAAGGAGATCGCTATGCGTAAAGCCCGTTTTACAGAGCATCAGATCATCGCCGCAATTAAGTCGGTTGAAGCCGGACGAACGGTTAAGGATGTCTGCCGGGAGGCCAGTATCTCTGAAGTGACTTACTACAACCGGAAGTCTAAATACGGCGGTATGGAGGCTTCTGATATTAAAAAGATCAAGGAGCTTGAGGACGAGAACCGACGCCTCAAACAGATGTTTGCCGACCTGAGCCTTGAGAACCGGGCGATGAAAGACGTTATCGAAAAAAAGCTTTAAAACGAGCCTTTAAGCGTGAGCTGGTCACTCATCTGATAACGACATGCGGACTCAGTATTCGCCAGGCCTGCCGGAGTCTGAACCTGAGCAGAACGGTTTACCATTACCGCCCGGATACCACGCGTGATGAACCCATCATTGCCGCATTGCAGGCGGTGGCTGAACGATATCCGCGATACGGTTTCCCGAAGCTTTATCAGGTCCTGCGACGTCAGGGATACCAATAGAATCACAAAAGGCTCCACCATATTTACTGTTTGCTGAAGCTGAATTTTCGCCGTAAGGGTAAACAACGGCTGCCGGTGCGTAATCCCTCGCCGCTGGCCACGCCGGAAGCGCTGAACCAGAGCTGGTCTGTCGATTTTATGCATGATGCCCTGGTCTGTGGCCGTCGTTTTCGCACGTTCAATGTCGTTGATAACTTTAACCGTGAAGCACTGGCGATAGAAATCGACCTGAATATCCCGGCTCACGACTCATCGAGTTATCCGGGTACTGGACAGGAAAATGACTTACATAAAGTATTCGCTGAATATGCAGAAAAGCAGTGGCTCAGAATGGTCACACTGATTCTGTAACAGTTTGCCGAGGTACCTGACGTATGCTGTGTTATTCCTGGACGGAACTCGATAAATTACAGCACCGGTTAATGCAATATAATAGTTAACGCGCTCATAAATCCCTGAATAGCCAGTCACAGGAAGGATACCTGTAGATGACTGGAAATAAGGAAATTTCAAAAAAATGCAAGGATGTAAAAATATTATACTTACACTAAATTTATAGTGGCTAAATGTTTGCCAAACAAACAGCAAGAAATTCATTATTAATTTAAACATTGCTTACCAAATTGTTGATAGCGATTAAACCCGACAATAAACTTACGGTGTTCACCGTCTAAATCAGATCCATGATAACTTTCACCCGGTAGTAAGTAGAATACTTTCGCAGTATCATCCCGGGCCTCACAAGAGCGGTGAATCATGACCTGAAAATAAGTATTGCCTGTGTTTTTAAGTATTCTCGCCTGTGAATTGTATTGATAATCAAAATGCAACTCCCTAGGTCGTACAACCATTATTGTCTCCAGCGCCACAATAGGAGAAACCAAAGGGGTTTTATTAACCCCCCCAGACGAATGGAATGCCACAGGTATTTCATGTATGACAATACGATAATAACGCTCTTGATCATCTTTAGGACCAGAATAAAATAATTTAAAAAACTCGCGACCATCAGATTGCATGATTTTTCGCAATGGCGTGTACATTAACTCTCCTTCTTGCAATTCTTTTCTAATTTCATTCTTACCAGGCCGGTCAATCCGCCAGGCATTGATGGTATATAGGTTTGTATTTTTTGTATTGTTAACAAATTGGCGCGAGTAAAATGATTTTTCGCTTTCTAGTGTAAACACCCTAGAATCTAAATATAAAGCATATGCGGAATGCAGAGAAAATAGAAACATCAAGAACGATATAAAAATTAACCTCATTAAGTTAAAAGTTTTAATTCTCACTGAATATCTGCTCCGCTCCAGACGGCTGTAACCTTAATCTCACCTGCTGCACTTACAATCCCCATCCAGTCCCGTCCGTCGAGAGAGGATAAAGAAGTAGATTCATCCATAGGAAAAGTCAGCTTAAGATCAGTACGATAGAAGCTTCCATCATTCTGATAGGGAAGTGGCCAGGCTGTTTCCAGCCATTGTGCATTGTCCAGCGATACCGGAAGATTGTCACAACTACTACGAACTTTTTGAGTTTGCCCGTCATTTTTCGTCCATGATAGATAAGCTGAAAATGGTACAGTTGTCTTTCCGTCATCAGAACTAAATATACAGTAAGGTTGTCCATTCAATTTATCCATTGGTCCAGACACCTGAGCAATAATTGAATTCGCCTGTCGAGGACCACTTGTAGTGACGGTGTAATCAAAAACTAGAGCGGACTCACCTGGACCAACTTTCCCCTCCCGATGTGGGTTAGGATCAAGGTCTTTAGAGATGATACTTATACCATAATCACGGGTGTGCAATATGATACTATTTGAAGGTGAGAATTCATAAAAACCAGATTGTGGTGCTACTGTACTTGTAAACTGAAAAGTAAAAAATTTTTGAGAATTAGTGAGATCCTGACTATTATTAATCAACTGTTTTAAAAATGTCTGCGATAAAAATACATAAACGCCTCCATGGCCAGGCTTGAAATATTCAGAAGACTTTACTTTATCATCGTAGTATTCCCAACCAGATGCACCATCAGAACTAATCTGAATATCTTTTCCTGAGGGAGTAAACCCTACCAAACCAGCATCAACTTTCATATTTACTCGCATAGGTGTTAAGGTTTCACCATTAAGGGTATATGAGACCAGTTTACAAATGGCTCCATTTATACTTCCGATGTATCCCACCTTACAAAATTGGGAACCCAAACCTATTGAAGGGCTGCCACTACTATCTATAAATATTTCCTGCAAAGCATTTGTAGATTCGAGCTTTAAATGCCCAACCTTCGTAATTAAAAAGGTATGACTGCCTTGTTTTCCTCCCATGCTCACGCAAGTTTGACCTGATGCAGGATCATAATCAGTTTTGGTAGAGCAATAATTATACTGATAACTCTCTGTACTACCCACAGCAACGTTTTTAAAATATTGATATGCGGAGTCAGAAAATATTCCTCTAGCTATTCCTGCACCACCCGCATGTGTATTAACTTTTATATGATAAGCACCATTATGAGAAATATAATCTCCAGCCAGGTAACCATTTGAAGGACATCCAGAAGCGTTCCGTTTACATCTTTGCCCTATGAAAGGTTTGTCAATAGGCGAGTTTTCAAGCCAAATATCCGCAAACTGATTTAATCCTAATGCACCGGAACTGCCCATATATCCTAGGCTATCCTGATTCTCAGATGCATATTTCGTAAAAACATTTGCACCACTAAATCTGGGGTCAGTTTTGGCTGGTGTAATGAAATACTCACCATCAATTGTATTTTCAACAAATACATAATCATTTTTTACTGTCGCAGCAAAAACATTTGAGAAGGAAAAAAAACCTCCCAAAATCATAGTGGTAACTGTTGTTGTCTTCATTTATAATCCTTTTAACGCTGGGCCAAAGTGGTTTGTTTCTCGCAAATTACGTTGCCAACCCATTTAACCCCTCGGGCCTTCCGTAAATCAAGTTCAGACTCACAAATGGCATTATCATGCATTGCCAATGAAACAACAGGAAAACGTTTATCGACATCCATTGAAAATTTTCCGTCTCCGTCTGTATAAGTATGGCCAATATGATTACGGACAGAGGCATTTGGTATTGGCTTACCATCCTGAGTTGTCATCCTTCCAAATACAGTTATCATTTGTTTTATCTGCGGAGTATACAAAGCCACATTCCCTGGGTATAAGGTAAAATTCTTTATACGCTCAGTTACAATATCAAAGCTATCCTGTGAATTTTTGTCATTCATTAACTCAACTTTATAATCTGAATAAGGTGGCAAAGGAATGAAATTATTACTACCGCTAAGTCGATAGTGTCGGCCGTTAACCTGAGCGGCAAGAACTGCATCATCAGAAACTTCGGTATTAATAATCACACCAGATTTTTCCTGGATACCGCTAGCTGCAATATTCCTACTGCTATAAGCGACTGAACCACGCGCTGTTACATTACCATTCAGCCTTTCACTATCTGGCCTGGATAATGATAGCGTCCCACTACTGTATTTAGTATCGAACGCAGTATAACCGGATATCGAATAATCGCTCTCACCATTTTTCTTATCCTTAAGTAACTTAGAGAGATTCAACCCTGCTGAGCTAAAGGCCGAATCTTCAAAATTTTTGGTCGCCGTTAAATTAGCTTTAATATTACCATTATTTGATGACATTCCTGTACTCAACCACGTCGCCAGAGGAAGCGAAAAATCAAGTGAAATATAACGTTGATTTGAGCTATTTGATTGATAATCATACTGATAACGTTGTATACCTGCACGAAGATTAACATTCCCCCAACGTCCAGAGAAAAGTGACGTTGTATACTCGAAATTATTTGAATTACTACGAACACGTTTATCAACCGTATGGCTTACAGTAACCTGTCCAGCATGATCTATAATTTGATTAAAATTAAGCGTGCCACCAAAAGAATAGTTATTTGTTTCATAAATTGGCAGTTTATCATTAATGTGGCTTTTTTCACGATTAACCCAAACCGATCCAAATCCTTCTGGCAGCTGCATTGTTGCGTTAATAATATTCCTGTGCACGCCTCCCTGGGATATCAAACCCTGCCAACCAATGCTACCATACTTTAGAATCGTTAGATTCAAAGATGATTCATTAATATAGTTACTGTCGAAACTATAAGTGGATGTTTGCAGAGTTAGTCCTGATAAAACAGGATAACTAACGGATGTTGAAAACCCTGCAAGCCAAGTCTGATATGAATCAGGGCTGTGATTTGTTTCCTCACTTTCAGCCGTATATTTTCTGTCCTGATAATCAACGGTACCAGCGTAAATTTGCCAATCCCAGTGTTGCATATTCTGAGTACGACTTGAGAATGACTTATTAATAGTTTGTGTCATGTGAGATATGACTTTGCCATCAATTACGACATCGACCTGAACATTATATATACCATAAGGCAGACCGCTCGTATCTACCTCAAAACTGCCCATCGGAAAATTCTGTATATTTAACAACCGCCCCTGTCTGTATATATGCACTTCACCGGCAGCAGGTAAGAATACAGTAATAGGTGTAAGGGAGTACTGATTATTGACCACTTGTGTTAGTGACTTAGTTCCATATGTGGCTCCATACACTTTACTACTATTTAAGGCTGACATACTGCCTAATGATTGCAGGTTCCAGGTATCCAACAAACCGGCGGCAAAACGACGTCCATGGAAATCATGTTCGTACATAGCACGATAAAGCTGACTATCGCGCTGCGAGTCGCCAATACCGTAAAACGAACCATTAATATTAAAGTGATGTTCCGCTATACTTAACGTATCATCTATATTTAAATAGCTATTAGAGGTATTATCTCCATTTTTTATCTGAGACCTGTATACGCCAAGGTCATAATTTAGTACAGACGTACCCTGCTGCACCGAAGACTCACCTAATAGCGAACTGCGAGGGATAATAGATGTAGCAAGACTTTTTTGATTTACATCTAACGTAAGAAAAAATGAACGAATATTTAAATTCAGCTCAGCATCATGTGATATTGATATACTTGTCCCATCAGTAAATCTTCGATTTTTCAAACTTTTTAGTAACATTTGCGTTTGAACAGAAAGCTTCGCACCATCCAACTGTTCTAAGATGGTTATTTCTTTTATAATTAAATTATTTCCATCCAGAACAACAGTTCCTTCAGCTATCTTCTGATTTTGTCCTTCTTTAGCGCCTTTAAAACGCAGAAAAATAGGAATAGTCATACCTTGTTGTAAGGCCTGGCCAAAAACGCCCGGAATGATATACTTGCCTAAACGCACATCCTGCAAAGAAGAAGTTTCTGCATGGGCAATGCCTAATGTATAAGCAACGAATACTGCCGCCGCAGTCAATTTAAGGGCAATACACTGGCTCATCCCTTTCCCCAAAAATATATTATCTATTTAACAGTAATGTAGTTTTTATTGTGCCAGATACCTATGCTTGATTTATTAAGTTGATAATCAACAAATTTTAGATGCACAGCTAAACCCGGCATAACATAATAGCGCTCACGACACATTTTATTTTCGCCTTCCGATTTGTTAGGAAAACAAGGTCCCGAGGCTACAACACGAAAGGAACTGTTACCTATATTGCTAATAACTCCATTCTCGTATCTATAGTTGAAATTTTCCTTACGAGGATTGACTACCATTAAAGTGCTAATAGTAGCGGAGGTAGTAGCCATCGCTGTCTTGGTGCTCTTACTATTACCCTCTTCTACTACTGGGTTATCCTGCCAAATTAATCTATAATATCGCTCCTTGTCATCTTTTTGACCTCCATAAAATATACGAAAGATCTCTTTCGCCTTTCCAGGCAAAATAAGATTAGCAGGCGTCACCATAATTTCATTTTGAGCTTCCATAGGAATTACTTTCCCTTGCTCAAGTGGTGAAGATATACGTTCCACACTTAAACTGACTAAGCGCGCAACATCAACGGTATTTGAAACCTCTTTGGCGATCATATTTGTATCAGATGGCATACTTTCGGTAATAGCTCCCACATTTATTGCCAAGGCTCGTGAACCAAATACCAATAAAGTCAACATTAATAACCAATGATTCATTAATTTCATTATCATCATCTCATAGGGGCGATATCTCGCCCCTAATTTAATTACATTTATTTTTATTTAGCTGGAGTAAATGTACCGTCCCAAGTGGCAGTAAATTCAACATTAACATTCCCGTCCCAGTAACCATCAGTCAGGTCTTTGAAGAGCGTATCTTTACCTGCTACAGTCGCTTTAGAAACATTAAACGCAAAGACACCCTGGGTGCTGGTACGGCCTGAACCAGCATAAGCACTATTAACGGCCAGTGGAGATAAACCAGCGCTAATACCTTTTGAAGTATCAACCATGACAGTATCCACACCTTCCGACAATTCTGTACCATTCCACTTAACACCCACAGTCAGGGCAGAATCATCACTTAAGCGCGTCAGAGTATTAGAAATAATCTTTGATGTTAATTTAAAATCACTAGCACCAGATTGACCTGCAATAGTGATGTCAAACGCACCATCTTGAGTATTAAAACGCTCCAGACCCTGTGCATAGTTAAAAGTCAGTGACTTTAATGGAGTTACAACTAACATGCTGTTTGTATCTTTAATTGCTTTAGCATCCCAGGAGGCCGTCGCATTTGCAGTCCGCGTATCCGCAGTAGCTACGTGAACAGTTCCCAAAGCAGAAGCTGCAATCAATGCCATAGCTAACTTCTTCATAACCAATCTTCCTTTACCTTATTATTAAATCTTAAAACCCACCAGGTGGGAGAACAGGAGTTATAATGTAAAAATGTATTTTCATAGCGTCTTTCGAAGATGCCTGGTTGTTAACCACACTACTTATCTGCAAATTCAAACGACATACACAATACCTTCACAAAACTCGTGGCTAATTTATTTTTTTGGGAACAAATCAACAAGTTTGATTTCGTCAAACAATATTAAATTAAATCAAATCATTATAAATCAACAAGTTAAACACACCAACCCCTTGCACAAAACCTATATCGCGTGATAGCAAAAACAAAAAAAATTATTTAAAATAATTTTTGATGATTTGCAACTTATACCTTCAACAGTATTCCAATTTCCATTTTAATAAATAATGCTCATGCCTAAGCAACGTCTAATATTTATTCTGATTGTGGCAGGCTGCCACTTCTAGATAACTTCCTCAATTTCAGAAGGAACAAAATGGATAAATAATATTTTTGAGAAGAAGAGCTATAAGACCAAAAGATGTCTTAGGTCCATACGCCGTAGTTCGAGAAACTGGAGATATGAATAGAGATCATTACATTTGTGATTAGTGCAATCACATTGCTCATAATTAATATTTTGCGGTACTATCGGAGCCTGCATACCGTTAAGTAGTACATAACACTGTTAGTGTAATTTACTATTCTAATATAAGGTCTTGAGAAGTAATAATGATAATTATGAGTCTTATTCCAGTGTCAATATTGTGTAATTACCCCATCTTCCTTATGATTTTTTGCAGGTATTTTATAAAAAACAGATCTCATTTATTAGATTTTAACTTTATCACTTGATTTATCCAAAAAAAACAATGTCCTTTTTTCGTGAATCATTTTTTAATTTTCATTAAGTTTCACTACATTCACAGTTGAAAACTTGTTGAATACTTCATACAAATTATAACACTCTATATCACGAAAAGCAGTTATTGAGGTCTAGACTTAAATACTAATTTGCCGATTTATATATCGATAAAGTGGATCATTGATCTATGTTTAAAAGTTTAAACACAAGTCGCAAAAAACACTCTTTAAATAATTCAAAATCACATGAAATATCTCAACTTAACATGACCAAGGCAAGTGCCTTGGTCAATATATTCATTTATCAAGGCATAACCGAAAATATTTGATAAGCGTTTGATTAAAGTCTCCTTTGCTTTTACACCCGATCTTTCTCATTATTCTGGTTCTATAACCACTTACAGTTTTAGGATGTATACCCATAATAATACCAATCAGCTTCATAGAAAAGCCATGATATAGATAATAGCACACTCGCTTTTCTCTGGAAGTAATTGATCCTAACAATGTAAACTTTGGTAACATACAATTATATCGATACCTGTTGCTTTTCACTTCAATGATGTTTTTTAAACATTCCTCTGTGCATTGATTTGATGGAATAAATAATGTATCCCGGACCTTATCACTACTGATGGCTAATGCGACAACACTTAAATAATCCTTGTCAGCAATAATAACTTTTAAACAATCTTGATCACGTGGTATGGAGAAATAATCGTTATAGAGAGCAAAGGCTTGCCCTGAACAGTACATACTCATATTAATATTGTTTACCATAAAAGGCTGACGTTCTGCCAATCCATCAACGCTCCGAGAGACACCAATTATAAAAAAGCTATTATCGCTCATGATGTAAAACTGAATATGACGCATAAAATCATTGTTTCCTGCGTTGTTATCTTTTTGGTAAGAACTTACAGACACCATACGATGAGAATTTTCCTATTTTGTCACTTGCTGAGCCCTATGTTACTCATCTTCCAGCAACTTATAGTAAAGGTTCTATTCCATTGATAAAAAGTAAGAAAAATCAATCACACATCAAATAATATAAAATGTTACTTTTACTGAGTGCCTTCAGCGTCGTACATATACGATCACATCAAGAAACATCAAATGCATTGATTTATAATATAAATATCCACCACTGCTCATTATTCGAACAACCCAACCAATGCGTACTGAATCAGCAAAATGTTGCACACAAAATAGCCCATGAGATTTTTCTTAGATCCACCTCAAGATAATCTCTTTTAGAATCGTGTGATAATTTTAACATTCATTCTCTGAGACAACTTTTTAATATGGAAAACATTGCTGACCAAACATATATTGTGGAAAATGTGGTTGAGTTTTCACCACAGGAACATACGCTTTATTCGAAAGTTAATGGAAACAAAGTAACCTTACTAGCATCTGCTTCAGAATGTTTTTTATGCTTGCTTGAGAATCATGGAGAACTCGTTACCAAAAAAGAGCTGATCCATATTGGCTGGGAACAGTACAACCTACATGTAAGCGACAGTACTTTTAATCAAAATATTTTTACACTTCGTAAGGCATTCAAAGATTGTGGACTCAACCATGAAATTATCAGAACTATACCCAGAAAAGGCCTGATGGTATCCAAAACGATTAATATAAATTTACTAATAATAAAAAATGAATTAGTCGATTACATGCCAGTTTGCAAGGATTCAAAAGAAGTTGACCATACTTCACCTACAAAATCTCAAAAATACTCTAAATTTATTTACCGTATAACAGCGAAGCTACAATTAAACATATTCATTATAATCCTTATTATTACCTGTGCAAGCGGCATAGTTAATGGTATTTATTTCACGTTACCAACATCATATCTTTCTAACTATAGAACTATTTTAGAGGGAGATAATTGTCATGTTAAAATTGATATTCTAAGAAGCGCCCTAATTGATTACAAAAAATTTATTTCATCATATAACCTCCATTGCAAAAATAGTGAATACATTTATTTTTCAACATATCAATATGTTCCGAGAATCTCTGTATTTAGGTGTAACCATGAATTTCGTGAACATCATCGAAATGATTGTGTGTCGTGGTATTTTCTGGATAAAAAAATATGATAAGAAACATTTCATTATCCCTTTTCTTAATGGCTTTACTTTTTTTGCTGGCTGTTATAGCAGGCCGATTACTAATGATAGGAGTAGTTGCTCACCGGGATGCATATTTTAGCTGCGATGCTAAGGTTGTTGTAGTCAACGGAGTTAGTAATCTGTCTCTTGCGACATCATATTTTTTCGAAGGAGACAAAGGTCTTGTCGTTTTCAAAGGGCGAATGCAACAGGGTGAAAAAATCTATAATGTAAGTCGAAAAGTATTATTCAATATCAATAGCTTACAAAACATTTCAACGCTAACTTCTACGCAGGTAGATACATCACCTGCCGATAATACACCAGAAGAGCTATTGCAGCTGATGCTACCAGCTTTCTTCTACCACCCCAAAAACAATATGGAATACACAATTTATCACCAAGGATGGAATGGTTATATTTTCTCAACTGGTTATGTCCCACTTTTTTATTGCCGGAGATCTTAGCCTGACAGCGTAATTGGATGGAGGAATATTTAATTATCATAAATTTGATATTATAAGGTATATGAGGTTTTGATTGCCACTTTACACAAAAGTGGCAACTGCTGCTTTTGTCACATGTGAAAATTCCAACTTATTTCTAATAACCTTGTTACTACCAGCTTTTTGATAAATTTTTTTCATATTACACTGATGATATCTGTTCGCTTGAACCATACGGATGTTTATACTTATATAATATTTCTTTTTGATTTAATTCTGAAGATGGCCCGCAGGCTAATCCTGAAGGTATTTCATGCCCGATAGAGTCTTTGCACATCGCAAGTTACATTACGCAGATTTTGGTCTCCCGTGCGCCAGCCATAGGTGTAAGTATCCCGCATAATCGTGCCATTCACATTTAGAGATCCTCCGGAATGATCAATCTGCCAACAAAGGAGATCGCTATGCGTAAAGCCCGTTTTACAGAACATCAGATCATCGCCGCAATTAAGTCGGTTGAAGCCGGACGAACGGTTAAGGATGTCTGCCGGGAGGCCAGTATCTCTGAAGTGACTTACTACAACCCGAAGTCTAAATACGGCGGTATGGAGGCTTCTGATATTAAAAAGATCAAGGAGCTTGAGGACGAGAACCGACGCCTCAAACAGATGTTTGCCGACCTGAGCCTTGAGAACCGGGCGATGAAAGACGTTATCGAAAAAAAGCTTTAAAACGAGCCTTTAAGCGTGAGCTGGTCACTCATCTGATAACGACATGCGGACTCAGTATTCGCCAGGCCTGCCGGAGTCTGAACCTGAGCAGAACGGTTTACCATTACCGCCCGGATACCACGCGTGATGAACCCATCATTGCCGCATTGCAGGCGGTGGCTGAACGATATCCGCGATACGGTTTCCCGAATCTTTATCAGGTCCTGCGACGTCAGGGATACCAATAGAATCACAAAAGGCTCCACCATATTTACTGTTTGCTGAAGCTGAATTTTCGTCGTAAAGGCAAACAGAGGTTGCCGGTGCGTAATCCCTCGCCGCTGGCCACGCCGGAAGCGCTGAACCAGAGCTGGTCTGTCGATTTTATGCATGATGCCCTGGTCTGTGGCCGTCGTTTTCGCACGTTCAATGTCGTTGATAACTTTAACCGTGAGGCGTTGTCGATTGAAATCGATCTGAATCTGCCAGCTCTGCGCGTGGTCCGTGTGCTTGACAGGATCGCGGCAAATCGCGGCTATCCTGTCATGCTACGCATGGATAATGGTCCGGAATTTATCTTACTTGCACTGGCTGAATGGGCAGAGCAACATGCAGTAAAACTGGAGTTTATCCAGCCGGGTAAGCCGACACAGAACGCTTTTATTGAGCGCTTTAACCGAACATACCGTACAGAAATACTCGATTTTTATCTGTTCAGAACGCTGAATGAAGTGCGGGAAATCGCGGAAAGATGGGTGTCAGAATATAACAGTGAACGCCCTCATGAATCACTGAATAATATGACACCGGCGGAGTACCGCCAACAACATTATCTGGCTGGGATCTCAAAAAATGCATGGAGCTAAAACGGGTCTATTTACAACACCTTCTCCGACCTCTTCTACAACACCCGCACCGTCAGACATCAGAAGGCGACCAGGGCTGGAAGGAAGAACACCGCTAGCTACATTGAGATCGTGATAGTTAAGTGAGTTACTGATGATTCTGACACGTATTTCCCCGTATTCTGAGTACACCGGTTCCTGACTGTCTGCCAGTTCAATATGATTAATTCCTGGGGTTGAGCCTAATTTAGCTGATTTCATTATTCTGCCTCTGTTTACTCTTCAGTAATGCATATATATCCTTTCATTAGTCTCCCCATAAGTACGAACAAAAATGTCAGTAAGCCCAGAAAATAAAAAAGTACAGAAATACATGCTAGCTGGTATGCTGGATGGTAAAAAAATTATTGATCCATCATGCCCCTCAAGAGAGCTTCTTAGCCATATAACCAGCCGCTAGGGAGTGCTGATACTAATTGCGCTCAAAAATGAAACTCTCAGGTTCAGTGAGCTGCGGCAGAAACTCAATGGTGTGAGCGAGCGGATGCTTATTAGGGTTCTCAAGGAATTCGAAAAGGCTGGACTGGTCCTACGTGAGTCTTTCCCTGTTGTCCCGCCACATACAGAATACTCGTTAACTACGGCTGGCCAGGAAGCGGCAGGATTGATCACACTGTTGACTGACTGGATAGGAAATTATCAGATGAAGGGAAATATCGGGCCTAATAAAAAGTAGTTCTTTCCGGCCGTTAGGGTTATGTTGAGTAAACCATGACTGTGGGCATCAGGTTAAGGAATTTCAGCATTTCGCAACTTCCGCTTTTGGCACAAAGCAGATCTTAAATGGCGTCTGAATTGCACAACACGTGATCACTAAAGTTAGATAAGAAAAGTATTGATACAAAAGGGATTGAACTGCAATGCTAGCAGTAATGGGTTGCAATAACTATGTTGTCGGAAAACTCTTGGCAAAAGCAACTGGCGAGGCCATTTGCATTGCCGTATCTCGTAACTCAGCATAGCGCTTATCGAAATCTGCTGGCTTCGTTCTCTCTACCCGATGTACCTTTATTTCCGTTAACTCCCCGTCCAGTTCTACTTCACGCCATGCAGCCACCAGCAACGACATTACTTCCTGAATTCCATATGATGCAGAAGAGTCATATCGGGGAAGACTGCAGACATCAAAATTGAATAGCATCATCATCCGACATGACAAGGTACTTTCTGCCTCCCACAACCAGCGAAGAAGAGTAGGCTGTGACGGTTTACCCGCTTCAATACGTATCTTTGAATAATCGCCAATTCTGCAATAGGCTTCAGCGTGAAAACGTAGCAACTGGGCATTACCTTGTTGTACGTTGTCGCAGGAGTGGCAATTCCCATAATGTAGGGTAAACCCCAGCGCAATCAGTCGTGGGTAATGATCAGTCGCCTGCTGCAACACTCTACGAATAAGCGTGACATTGTTAACATCAGAGTTCGTCTTTAACGCTTCATTTTCAGCGCAATTGTTCATCTGTTTCTCTTTCAATAATGGAAATAAGGGGCGTGTGTAAAAGGGGACGTTGTGGGCGAATAGGTCGTTATCTGCATTTGACGCGGGTTACTGCGGTTAGGAACATTCCACGTTCGGGCATGCCATGAAATCGGCTGATACCATAAAGGTTTCATCATGCAGAAAATGCGATACTTGCCCGTTCGGGGCAAGAACCAGTACTACCGGACTCTTGCAGTAGAAGCAGTACAGTTTCCAGAATGAGGGATAGCGAAAATCTTCTGCATTGACCAGATTCCCCCATTCATCGACCGCGCATTTAGTCGGTTGTTGTTTCATACACATACCTCAAAATTATTCCTGGGTAGCAGATTATGCAGCCAAATCACTACACCACTGACCTTCTGGTAAAACCTTGTTGATGTGTTGCTGGAGACCTTCACAAGCCTGTTGAAACTTGCAGGTATCGGCAGAACTTGCCCGTTGGCAGTAGAGCGATGAGGCTTTACTTAACTGCTCAAGTGCTCTCAAGCGCCAGCCACGCCGCTCGGCATCACTGCAACATCCAGCCAAGCTATCCTGGCAGACCCTTAGCCGGATGATGTGTAAACGGTATTCCGCCACTTTTACCGCGATCATGTTCTCTGGCTGTTTCATTTTTGATTTCCCTTGTTTGACAGGTCTGAGAAATACCCGACAGGTAAGCTGCCGGGTATAAATGGAGTTGTGGAATTGTTGATTCAGTAAAGGTCGGAACGTCAGGCTTCCAGGGGCAGGTTCAGTCACGACTGCGAGGACATTATTTGTCGCCGTAATAACGGGGTTTGTACAGGATGCAGAGCCAGTTGCGTAGCCGTAGGATCAGGGGCCTGGCTTACGTGGACGCCCTGCCGCTGATCGTGGAGGAACGTCATTACAGCCGTATGCACACAAACCTTCTTTTTGTTCTTCCTTAGCCAGATAGCTCAGAACATGACGGATATTGTTAATGCTTTCCGGATCGTTATACCGAACAGGTATATTGATATTTCTAGAATACTGCGGCCGATATTCACATCGGTGCGATACGCCGTCCCAGTGCGTTATTTCCTCCCAAAATGTATTTGTTGTAAGGGCAAAGGGATAAGAGTGCTGTGTTTTTTGTCTGTCCAGCCAGAATACGACATGCGCATGGTATCTATGTCGTTCAGTCCATTCGACAACCCAGAAATAGCCCACCACACCTTTCTCTTTTGTCATTTTCTCCATTAATACACGCAAGTCATGTTCAAGTGTTTGGTGATTTAAGTGTGAATACCTGGCACTTTCCTTTTGGTAGAAAAAATCCATACGTAATGCCAAAAGGCATGAGTATCTGTTTATCATTTCATCGATGTGCGCATTAAGAACTGAAGCCAGAAACCAGTCTTCATTAAAATTTCTATCTGAATTTTTGAGCATGATTATTCCACTGCTGATGATGAGAGAGGTCAGTGCAAGCACTAAGTTAGTGATGTTCATGCAAGACTTTTCTTTAAGGCAATGCTGAGCTGATACTTAAATTAATTATTGTTTTAAAGATGAGGTTGGTTGTTGCAATAGTATTTGCGAGGTTGTTTAAAAGAGACATTGACAGTAAGCGGTGAATATAAGAACAAATGAGAGTGAGTATAATTATATTAAAAAACCTATATTAAATTACGTAACCTTCCTGTGTTAAACACCAATATTAAAGATTCTAACCTCGGGATGCTTGTATTCTTTCCAGCATCCATTTTTCCACTTCGCTTTTTAGCCAGCGTGAACTGCGACCCAGTTTAATTGGTGCAGGGAACGCATTTTCTGAAATTAATCGGTAGAACCATTTATCGGTCATGTTTGTATAGCCAGTGATGAACGTCATATCAACGAGCTGATCATTCAGTAAAGATGTGGTTGTCTGGGTGCTGGATGATATCGGATGAGTTTTGTTTGTCATGGTAATGCTCCCGCAATTTAGTGTGAGTTCGGGAGAGGGCCTGTTGCCATCGATGGAGTAACGGGCATCCTTCTCATACCATCAGCTGAGGAGTAGAAAATTACATCAGCGGGTTCTCACCAGCTAGTCGTGCTGTCAGGACACAACGTGTCCAGCTCTGTAACGTCTGATAATAAGAACAGAACTGCCGTGAGCTACGTTCGCGGAGCATGTGACAATGTAGAACATAGTGAATGCCTGCCACAAATTTCTGTATGCTGTACAAGTTTTATGAATGATCATTTTTTTTCCTGGAAAACCGCTGAAAATCCCTTTTTAAGAGGTTTGCGTCGATTTTACTCTTACAAAAAACTTACAATTTTCGAGCTATTTTCATTCAAAATAAAAACTTGTTTACTTCATAATCGATTCATTGTAAGTACTATTTATGGTGGATTTTACTACAGGAGGTAACGGTGAGTGATAGCGATAATGAGAATTATTATCTAAAAAGGATTGGTAAACTTGGCGCTGAAGAATTAGCAAGGCCAGAAGAATCTCCTTATGAGGGAGGGAACCGCTTTACCAGTCCTGAGAGCAAATTTAGTGTCGATTCTTTGGCAGAAGACGAGTCTGCGCAGGCAGCCGAGGATTGTGATATTGAAGACAGGACAGGAGAAACGGCCTCAGGCAATCCGATATCTGAAAGCAGCAAAAACGCCACTGGGGCTGATGAAGCTATTAAGCGTTTGATGCAAAATATACAGGCTGGGGAAAAACGCAATGTTAAAAGTAAAAGTCTTCATGGTGGAGATTCTTCATGTCTACAAGACGTCGATTTAAAGTGGTTGAAGGGGGCGGTTAATTCACGTGCCATTTTTTGGTTTTGGGCGTATATACGAAAAGCCTCTGCGCGGGAGCTTTGTTTACCTGAAAACACTGCGGGGTTAATTCCGGAATGGGATCGAAAAGAGGAAAACTTATACTCTTTTTTCAGACTCCCTGGTAATCCAACTAGTTCAGCTGAAAGAAGCCGGGTGATTATTACCTTCATGAATGAACTTTCTTGTTCCCTCAGTCCAGAACAAAGTAAGAAAACATTCGATTATATTCGTGGTATCTGGCTTGTTTTTAATAGTCAGGTTCAAAGCCCCAAATGGTTAAAGAAAAATGATAACGAAGCCATTGAGTGGGCGTGGTCATATTTGTCAAGGAAAAAGGATATAAAAAGAAATATTCTGTCATGGTTCAAACCAGCAGATCTTAATGAGCGATATATTGGTCTAATGGGCGCGATTGATTGCTGGGCCATCCCGAACAAATTGGATGTGGGAAATTATAGAAAATTTCTGGATGACAAAGATGCACTTGTAAAAAATATGAGGGATTCCTTTAAGCAACGAAAAAGAAGGTCTGGAAAAAATGATTTGACAATCTCTGCCAAAGCCAGCAGGGAATTATCTGAGTTAGCAGTGGCACTTGATAAAAAAGAGATTAAAGTTATTGAAAAACTTATTCATGATGAGTATCTAAGATATAAAAGCAAGCTTTTTGATTACAAAAATCCATCCTAAATAGGTAACGATAACTCCAAAAAATATAACGCCTACATTACTCATGTGAGTCGCCGGGAGAAAAATTTCCCGGCATAGTTTTTTCACAGGAGTAAATCATGCCTCAAATCCACGATCCGCAGGATACCAGTGATGCGGTGCGTACCTGTCTCAATCTCTTACCCCGGCAAGCTACTGAACGTATTCTGTTCCGCCTCAAGGAGACGATTAACTATGAACCCGTTATAGGCATCATGGGCAAAAGTGGTGCGGGCAAGAGTTCATTATGCAACGCGCTTTTTCAGCAACCCGTCTGTCTGACCAGTGATTTGCTAGGCTGCACCCGGGAACCCCAGCGTCTGTTACTCACCATTGGTGAGCGCAGCATGACACTGGTGGATTTGCCTGGGGTGGGCGAGACACCGGAATACGACGAGGAATATCTGGCGCTCTATAAGGCGTTGCTGGTAGAGCTGGATTTGATTATCTGGGTACTGCGTGCCGATGACCGTGCCCGGGCAACGGATATCACGGCATACAGGGCACTGATGGAAGCCGGTGCCGACCCTTCACGTTTCCTGTTTGTACTGACTCAGGCCGACCGCATTCCACCCCTCAGGGATGGTGAGCCCTGGCAGGCATCACCTTCTTCTGAGCAATGCCTTTCACTGGCTGCAGTCAGTGCGCAGGTTGCCGGTCAGTTGCCGTCCTCTTTCCCGGTCATGGCTGTCTCTGCACATACCGGCTATAACCTGCCCGCCCTGGTGGAGTTGATTGTGCATGCCTTGCCCGTACAGGCCAGCAGTGCCGTGTATTGCCAGCTGAAACCAGAGCATCAGACCCCGGACACTGTCGCCGCTGTACGGCAGCAGTTTGGTGAGGCAGCGGGTAAGGCTTTTGACTCGGTGATTAATCCTGACCACTTGCCTTCTGTCTGGACTGCTCTGTTAAGGAGTATCCGACAAAAGTTAGTGCAACTTGCCACGGCATTATGGGACCGAATATTTGGCTGAAATCCGCCGCTTCACCCCCTCAATTACCACATTGAAAAAACAGTACATTGATCTGTAAAAACGATCAATAATAAAATATCGATCGCTTTTATCTATTAAAATGTCGATGTATTAGCCCCCTATTGATCGCTTTTACCTATCAAAGCAAAGGGATATTTCTTTCTCAAAAGTGTTCATGAGCACGACGAACAGGGACGTTGACATGATGGTCCGGATACAAAGGTTCATCAGGTTCTGTGTACCGCGTCCCCCGTTGCCGCTTCTGATTCATTAATAAGGTGACATATGAAAATTCAGACCGTGATTGCACTTGTTTTGTCAGCCGTTTCGGTTTCTGCTCAGGCGGGTAACTGGGCTGTGAAAAACGGCTGGTGTCAGACGCTGACCGATAATGGTCAGGCACTGGTGATGCTGAAAAACAATACCATTGGCATCTTTGGTCAGTTGCAGGGCTGCCCCAATGGCCCGCAGGAACTGATGGGGAGTCGCATCAATGTAAACGGCAATCTTGTACCTACATCCCAGATGTGCAACCAGCAAACAGGATTTAAAGCTGTTGAGGTTGAAGGCGGGCAGGCACCTGCAGCCGCCAGAAAGGCAATTGCTTCGATTGCAGGTCAGGAAACATCGACCCTTCAGGTCTTTGGTGCGCAACTGACATTCACCCGAGGGGACATGATGACGGTCTGCCCGAAATACGTATCCGGCCTTGCCGCCAGCGCCGGGAGCCGTGCGCCGGAGATTAACAAAGGCTCAGTCATGAAAGCAGCAAAAGAATCCTACACGAAAGAGTATGACCGTGACACGGCTGAGGCCGCTGATTTTGGCAGCTACAAAGTGGAGGGAAATACTGTGGTTTATGAGGTCTACAATGCCGGGTACCGTACCTACGATAAGGTGACAGTCACCGTTGGCGCTGATGGTAAGGCCACCGGTGCCAGGGTTGAATATATGGGGCAATAACGCGTTATCCGCCACGCCATTCGTAATGGTAAAGGCCATGTTCCTTCGGGAGCGTGGCCTTTTCTTTTTATACCGATAAACACACAAAGGAGTGAATTATGCGATTAGCATCCCGTTTTGGTGCGGTGAACCTTGTTCGCCGTGACCGTCCCTTAACCCGTGATGAACTTGCTCACTATGTTCCCAGCGTGTTCAGTGAGGAAAAGCATGAATCGCGCAGCGAGCGCTATACCTGCATCCCGACCATCACTCTGCTGGATAACCTGCAGCGCGAAGGTTTTCAGCCGTTCTTTGCCTGCCAGACCCGTGTGCGTAACCCCGACAAGCGGGAACACACCAAACATATGCTACGTCTGCGCCGCGAAGGGCAGATTACCGGTAAACAGGTGCCGGAAATTATCCTGCTTAACAGCCATGACGGTTCCAGTTCATACCAGATGCTGCCGGGACTGTTCCGATCGGTCTGTCAGAACGGACTGATTTGCGGCGAGAGCTTTGGAGAGGTGCGAGTGCCCCATAAGGGCAACGTGGTGGAAAAGGTTATCGAAGGGGCTTACGAGGTGCTTGGGGTTTTTGACAGGGTGGAGGAAAAACGCGATGCCATGCAGTCACTAATGCTTCCGCCGCCAGCACAACAAGCACTGGCAAAAGCTGCACTGACATATCGCTTTGGCGAGGAGTATCAGCCTCTGACGGAATCACAGCTATTGGCCCCTCGTCGCTGGCAGGATGAGTCCGGAGATCTCTGGACAACTTATCAGCGTATTCAGGAAAATCTGATTAAAGGCGGACTGGTGGGGAGAGCGGCAAACGGTAAGCGCGCAAATACCCGTGCCGTTAAGGGTATCGACAGCGACGTGAAGCTCAACCGCGCCCTGTGGGTGATGGCAGAGAACATGCTGTCATTACTCGGTCAGTCCTGACATCGGAACGGAGATACATACTCGTGCATACCGAACCTGCTTTATCCCTACCCGACGGTCCGTTTACCCGCCACCAGGAAACATCCCTCACAGAGCTATATAAGAACGTCGCTATCGAAGACGACCAGGGGACACATTTTCGTCTGGTCGTACGCTATAACGGCACGATGGTCTGGCGGGCATGGAACTTCGAGCCAGAAGCCGGACGGTTACTTAACTGTTACATCACTTCTTACGGTATTCGTAAACCCTGACTGACTTAACGACCCCTTATTCCCGCCAGCCCTTACCGGCTGGCTTTTTTATTTCCGGAGACACTCACCATGAATATTGCACTCCCTGATACTTCTCTTGTCCCTGCCCCCATAACCGCCACGTTCATCCCTGATGAGCAACGTCTCAGCTTCTGGCTCCAGCATTTCAGCACGGTTCCTCAGTGGATATTACTGGAGCCACGTGTCTTTAGCCGGATGGACGCGTTATGCGCGGACTACACCGGTGGCATCTGGAATTTCTTCACGCTCAGTAACGGTGGAGCCTTTATTGCCCCGGACGGTGACGAAACATGGTCGTTGTTTAACGTCCTTAACGGTAATAGCGCCATCCTCGGTAATGAAGCGGCAGGCATCGCCGTTTGTCTGCTGGCCTGGAACAACCACGCCTGGCATACGGGCAGTGACGTGATGTGTGACCACTTTTATCGCCTGCGTGATTACGCCCTTCAGCACCCTGAATGCAGCGCCATTTTGCAGATTATTGACTGAGGGAAAAGGTATGACTGGCGAATTAACAGCGTCACCGGCAGTGCCGGTGACAACCCGTCGTACGGTTCAGCGTGCACTCTCATTACTGGAGAAACATCTTCGTGAGCCGGGTGCATTGTTTACGTCCACTGCGGCGGTTCGAGACTGGCTGCGTCTGAAAATGACCGGCCTGGAGCGCGAGGTATTTATAGTGCTGTACCTGGATAACCAGCACCGTCTGCTGGAATGCGAAACACTGTTCAGCGGTACCATTAACAGTACGGAGGTGCATCCACGTGAGGTGGTGAAATCGGCCCTGCGCCATAACGCGGCAGCCGTGCTTCTGGCACACAACCATCCTTCCGGCGAAGCGGAGCCCAGCCTGGCTGACAAGCAGATTACCGACAGACTGATGAAGGCACTGTCGCTGGTTGAAGTCAGGGTGCTGGACCACTGCATTGTCGGGGGGATGACGGTGAGTTCATTTGCAGAACGTGGCTGGCTATAAAGGAGAGTATAAATGTCGTCAACTGACATACAGCAGTGGGGATTACGTCATAACATCTCACCGTGCTTTGGTGCAAGGCTCGTCCTGGAGAGGAGCCGCCTGCACTTTCTGGCAGACCGTGCCAGTTTTAACGGTCAGTTTACCGAAGAGCAGGCGCTGCGAATCGACCGGGCATTTCCCCTAATGATGAAAAAACTGGAACTGATGCTCTCCACCGGTGAGCTCAATCCGCGCCACCCGCATTGTGTCACTCTTCAACATAATGGGCTGACCTGTGAGGCCGATACTCTTGGGAGTTGTGGCTACGTCTATCTCTCAATTTATCCAACCCGGCTGTCAACATAAAGGAGGCCGAGATGTCTGTCCCTATAGTACGCATGAATAGCTTATGGTGGGAATCGGGAAACATTGCCGTCAGGGAAGAAGAGGATTCGCTGGTCATCAGCGAGCCTTTATCCACTTTCCCGCCAGACCACCTGTTTTTGAAATCTGGACCTGGTTTGAAGCGAGTAATGACGGTTTCGCGGTTGCCTGAAACTTTACGGGTTAACCGCTACATGGCATTCAATGAAACTTATTTAAATGAGGATTAACTAATATGACACCAACGCTGGCTTTTACACTGACCGCAGTACGATATAATCTGAGAGTACAGACCCATTATGACTTCCTATTCGCCCTTCCCTGGCACACAAAACGATGCGGGGGCCTAACTGGGGGCCTTTAAATTTATATAACAGAGAAAAAACATTTACTTTCAACAAAAAGACCAATCACGTTCGATTCCTGCAGGGGACACCATGTTTACCTCATCTTACGGCTATTTCAATTCTCTTCCCCACCCGGTTTAACAATCCCAAGTGCCAGCGTATGTTGCGGATCGCGGGCTATCCAACTACAAGGTCGGCGAAAATACTCAGCACTTATCGCGGCAAGCGCGATGACAATTAACATTTCCATCTCGCCACAGTTGCCCCAATAAGCATCCTGCCGATGGCGGGTAATATTCCAGCCGCAGCCAGATAGCGTAGGCTGCGCAAACAGTATGCAGGCGTCAGGTGGCTCTTCGAGCCCGATTTGCCGCTCCGCTCGAGAGCAAGTCTCTGATAATGTTTCTTTATCTGTAACATCGTACACTTCACCGCGAGTGAGGCAGACGGAGCCGCCCTTACCAACCAGCCATAATGCCGCCGACTCGCCGGCTGGCAGTACCGAGTAAAAGGAAGCCATTAGCGAGTGGCACCCGGCCACCAGAATCGCTTCATTGCTCGCTAAGGTGTCGCTTATCGCAGCAAATTCCGCAAGGCTCTGTTCGCCTCTCCACAACCGTGGCTCAGCAGGCAACCCGACTGTAGGAAATGCCGCCTGCATCTGAGCGCAAAATGCCTGCCAGGCGCGGCGCGACCCCTGCCAGTAACAGCACCGTAAATCGGGTAACCCGGCGTGGAGGCGTTGTTCCTTCCATTGCAGCACCAGCATTTTCGCGAGCTGTACCTCGCGTTCATGCGCAGGCTCAACCAAGGTACGGGCAACTCGTAATGCCTTGCCGTTCGCCTCGTTTTTTACCTCTGCGGGACGCTGTTCATGTTTGAGCAGGCGCCACCAATGCGTATTCGTTGATCCAGACGGCCCAAGCAACACTACGTCACTTAACGTAAAATGCAGCTGATGCTCTGTCCACCACTCCTGCTGATACTGACTGACCAGCCGGTAATAGTATTGAGCGTAATGAACCGACAGCCGATAATAGAGGAGACGAAGCATCCACAGCATCACCATCACTATCGCACTGCCGCATGACACTATGCCGACAACGTTTCCAACAGGCTGAAGTATTAGCGCCCCGATTCCCGAGAACACCACCACTATCAAGCTTACCGACAACCAGAGCACACCATATGGCGGGCTGGCAACCTGGTAAGGCGGATATTCAGGTAATGGCCTCATCTTCCATATCCGCACAATAGGTGCAGAGTAAGGTTCTGGCGTCTTTCCTGTAACATTGTTCGCTCCTCCTCCAACTATACCAGCAGCGTTGAGGCTATTGATTCCGTCCAACGCTTTTCTATTTGTGATTTCTTCAGCGCCTGCCGCTGCTCACTAATCATCTGGGTTTGACCGGCAACGACCACGCCAGGCTCCATGGTGGGCAACTGTAACTGCGCAGCGTTTTCCAGCATCGATAACGGCTTACCAGAAAGCAGATCGATTGCCTGAGTTTCCAGATAAATAGCCCCCGCAGCGCCAATCACCCCAATGAGCTCACCCATTACCCGCTTTTGTTTAATGATAACGGCGACACCGCCTGCGACCGTCGCTGCCCCAACTACCGCACCAGCAATCATCAGTGGAGTTAGCGGTTTACTGCTTCGGCTGCCGAAGTAGATCATCCGCTGCAGAAAATAACTCCCCCACGGCTCGCGGGCTCCTAGAGCGCTGTGCATAAACCATGCGCGGGAATCATGTATTTGCTCGTCGAACAACGCTCGTACCAGTCCTGCTGGCAGATGGGCATTACTGCTCTCACCCTGCGGCGGAAAAAGTATTTTTTCTCGCTCGGCGCCTGTGGTTTTTATTTTTAGCCACTCACCGTATTCATCATCACCATTTAGCAGGAAAATCGCATTACTCATTGCGTCGACGGCCTTAAACAACCAATTGCCGTTATCCGTACGCGATAGTCGATGATAATCCTCCCGAAACTCATCTGCCGCCTGACGCAATTGCGTCTGCCCAAGGGCAGCATCAAAATCTTTTGGCCCTTGCGGCAGCATCAGAAACGCGGACTCCTGATCTTGCTCAACAATACGTTTACGCCGTGCTTTTTCTACCGCCTGTTGGGCCTCCTCTCTCTCAACTTCAGATTTTTTTCTGACCTGCGGATCGCTATCTTTATCCAGTCCATTTGCCGCAGAATCGATGTAAAAGCGCTGGGTCTTGTAGCTACCGCCGGCATAGCGATTAATGCGCCATGCGGTGATCCAAGCGATCTGTTCTTCCAGGGCTCGTTCCAGGCAGAGGGGAGCACGTTGGGGGTCATATTTGGCGGCCAGTTCGGCCGAGCCTGGGTCCTGAGGCGTCGGAAGCCCTAAAGTTAGCTCACGCCAAGCATTGAAGCGATTGATCAATATTCGAGAAAGATAGAATTCGCGACCCAAATCAAAAGACATCGTTCTCCACGCATCTCTTGCCAAATCCTGAGGTAATATTTCCATAGGTAATTTCAAAGGGGCCCCATATTCGAAAGCTGAGGCAAACATTTCGTGTAAAGCAATTTGTGAAAGTAAATAACCATCGTTTACTGCATTGGCTTTTCCCTGATCCCCCGGCGGATAGCCTCCCCCTATATCCGAGTGCACCCCCGGATAAATAACCTCCACGCTATTCGCCGGGTATTTGCCGTCCGGGCGGCGAATGGAATCCAGCGGGAAACACAGCCGCTGTTCATGTGCCGAAACCAGATGTACACAGCGTTTGATAAATCCGCCGTAGAACTCTTCATCCGGCAGCTCCTGGCTTCCGTCCGCCCACCCCATATGTCCTTCCGCTACGGGGGCAATATGCGCGACCCCCACTGAAGCAACGGTATCTAACAGGCCCAAAAACTCCACGCTTAATGGGATCTTCAGCTCTCCCACCGCCAGACACTGTTCGGGCTTTGTTTCTCCCTCCCCTGGCTTTGGCAGCAGTTCGCTCAGCCAGTTAACAAAGGTCCTGGCCGCTGCCGCTCCACGAGAAAAACCATACACATACAGCTTAATGCCTAATAGCTTCTGTTTGCCGGGCGTAGCGGGCAGCAGCGCTTTGTGCAGATCTGCGGACATTGCATTCAACAGATTATGGATGGTTTCATAGCGGTTAGCACCGCCGGTCAGGCCAAAGGAAACCATCGATGTTGCCATCTTTTTGACCGCCTTCCAGCTGTCGCCATCCGAGAGCGCATCCTTATCCATGGTCCGTTTGAGAGCATCGACCAGCCGTAGCAGCCCCCAGTTTATCCGGTCTTCGCCGTGTGTTGCCGCGGCGAGCCCCATTGTACTGAAATCCAGATCCATCACCTCCGGGAAAGGAGTACCGACGCCGGGAATATAATATTTGTAGTATTTATTGCCGCCACTGTTGCTGGCATCCAGCAGCTCAGGCCCTTTATCCGCCAACCCACCAGCATAACCCTGGCCAATAGTGGCGCGGAACAGGCGGGCAATATTAGTTGGATGCTTCGGATTGGCGACAAAAAGATCGTGATTAAGGTTATTACCGGTGCCATCAAAAAACAGGCTGATATGCAGTGTCTTGCAACAGGGGGGGTCCACGCGCCGCCCGACGGCCAGCGATAATTGCTGTCGGTAGGCCGTTTCAAGGCTCTCCTGGCGGAGGCTATTCTGCCCTACCAGCGCGGCTTGCGTCGGTAAACGTCCTTGCGCCGGAAACGCAGGCGGGTACCATGCCCGCTCGCTAATTATCGCGGACATAATTTCGGCTCCATCATCTTTATAGGTTCCTTAATGGGGTATCCCGGACTGCCGTAGTTGGCACAACTGGTGGTCACTTTGGCCCGATCGCAGGGCAAAAAATGCACGGTGATCCCGCAGGTTTCCTGTCCCGTATAGTCCGGTACCGAAACAACTTTGCTGTGTCTTTTATTCAGCTTTATCATCTTTTTTTCCCAAGCAAGATATTTAGCATCATCACCAAAGCCAGGAAATCCATTCATATCTCCCACCCCCGTTTCCCAGTTCACCTTTACCGTCATCCCTGGTCTCCATTTCGCAGGTACCTGGTAACAGCATCCACCGCCGCCCCCCTGATACGGCCCGATAATGTCAATTCCCGACTGGCCATCGACGCTGAAAGCGTTAATCGCCCAACGGGTATGATTGATGGCTTTAATGGTTCCCGCCAGCGTCCCCTGGCTGGTGACAGTCAGCAGCAATGCCACCTGTATCACGCGCGGAAATGTCAGGTTCATGGGATATTCCTTTATCAATAACGAGGCATGTGAGTCATGATCTGGTTTTCATTCTGCAGGGGAGTGCCGCTCCACCAGGGTATTCATCACCCATTCCTCGCGATCGTTGTCCAGCAAAATTCCATTTTTTGTCGCATCCAACATCGCCCGAAAGCAGGCTGAAAAGCGTTCCTCTTGGGAGTTGAACCAGCTGTTCGGCAGACTTCGATGGCGAAGAAATAGCCTAACGTCGCAAAGGCACATCATCACTTCGAATTGCTCATCACTGAAGGCGATTTTCTGGCATTTTTCACCACGCCCAAGCGGAGCGCCGTGACCGATCAATAGTGCCGGCCTGGCATCAAGATCCAGCCAGCTCCAGAAGAGTGCGGGACGTCGCAGCTGCACTTGCTGCTCAGGTTGCAGAATATCGGAAAATAGCCAGGGAAATAGACGAGCGTCAAAGTAGCGAAAAAGGCCTGATCGCCCCTCATGCGTTGCATCAACGCAGTCAGTTAGCCATTCGGCTAGCGTGGAGAAAGTCCACTGCGACCCTATTGCCAGTAATGGCGTTCTGGTTTGCGTTTTATACGCCAGTTCGATAAACCACTGCCGCTGTAGCGGGGCATTGAGTACGATACGAATCAGGAGCGGCGCTATTTTGGGCAGGGATTCCTCCGGCAGACCAAGGTAAAGGGACTGCCATTGCAGAGGGGGAGAAAACTCCTCAAGTGCCGGGATAATGGAATAATCGAGACCGCTCTGGTCAATAATAAAATCAAGATACTCCGTTTCTATTTCGGCACAAAGCGGCTCAAGCTTGCTTACCCAGTAGCTTATACATTGCATACTCAATTATGTTTCCCTCTGTAAGAAACGCTCAGGTATGTTGCTATTTTTTTATGCTACACACCTTCGCTAACAATAAAAGAATAATGATTGAGATGAGATAAAATTAAGCAACGCCACTAAAAAAATAAAAAATCACTTCAATATATTCATCAATATGAAATTGATGAATCACCCCAGGCTAATGGCGCTGAATGTGCATAATCAGGCAACCGGGAAAGCAATCTGCGCAGCTTCGCGCAAAACGCCCGATACCTGAGTCATGCCAACCAGGCGTCAGCCTTTGTTATCAGTTTTTAGCAGGCGGTATACATGAAACAAATCACCATCAGTGATATGCAGCAGCAAAGCGCTGCCGCGGCGGCCGCTCCCCGTCTACGGGCGCATCGGAATTTTCATCCGGAATTAAGCGATCCGGTACAGCGTCTGGCCATTGCCATGGAGCCGGGAACCTACATTCGCCCTCACCGTCATCCTCATACTTTTGAGCTGCTGCTGCCGCTAAGCGGCCGTTTTGTGGTGCTGAACTTCGATGAGCAAGGGACCGTAACCCAGCGTGTAGTATTAGGCGAAGAGTGCACGGCGCTGGAAATGTCAGCCGGCACCAGGCATGCGGTACTGTCGCTGGATCGCGGCGGGATCATCTTTGAAGTCAAGCACGGAGGCTATCAGCCGGTAGCCGAACAGGATTCCGCGCCATGGGCGCCAGCCGAAGGTGCGCCAGGCACCGAGGAATTAATGGCGTGGTATGCCACGGCGCAGGTGGGGGATGGTGGTTTTACTCTCCAGGATAATGCGCATTAATTCGTAATATTGATAATAGCCACCAAAAAAGACGCTACGGCGTCTTTTTTTATTTATAGATACTATATTTAGCACATTTAATATTCACTTAAAATTGACATTATCGTAATGGAATTCATCTCTTCTTCATCATTAATTAAGCAACGCCCTATATCTTATTAGAGAAAATTGATTATAATCACTTGTCTTGTAGAGGTCATCCCTTGCCTCTGCCCTATAAAATTATGAATTTATATTCCACCGATGAATACATCTTTTATGGAAAGAATGGTGTAATCGAATAACAACGCTGGCGCTCTGTTTGCCAGGCACTCAGATTATTAAAAACATTTATATTAAATTAACGCCATGAATAAGATAGAAAGAAACATTTGGAAGTTGAACAATCTCCCACCACTGGAGTATTGCTCTATCGCTCGTGCGCAAAAACTCCTGCAGTGCGAACTGGAAGATTTACTTCACTGGCACGATATCGGCGCTATCAGCCTGTGCCTGAAACTGAAAAAGAATCGCGGCACGCTCAATAGCGCCCTGACCCGGAATCAGGGGGTTGGCGACTCATCATACGGCTACGGCGGTTTTGATGATATTACCAAAGCCAACAAGCCCTGGTCTCAGCACTCTAAAATAAACAATATCATCACCCTGAATGAAAATGTGTCGGTCATTGATGCCGATCACGACAGCGCCATCGCTAAAATTAAACTCAACGTTTCTGTTTCTGGTTTATGGCACACTCATTCAAGAAATTTAATGGATGTGCTGGAGAATCCGGATAACATTCAGCAAGAAGATACACTGAGCATTATCTCCCCGGCTAAAAACGTCATCTACTGCAATTTCATTCCTGATAATGATGATAAGCCGACAATTGAGCTGAGCAAGCTGTATATTACCAGCAAAGAAATTGAGAAAATTTACGAACACACCATCAGCAGTCGTCCGCTAGAGTATTCTGAAGCCGCGATGAATTCATATAATGAAAAAACCATTAATGAGCCGTCTACACCGCCACAGAATAAGCTGCTGCTCGAGTTCATCAACTATATCATTCAATCCAACCCCGCCTTTAACCGCGACCTACTGAATGCGACAGAAAGCAGTAAACAGCTCGCCTTTAAATCCATTATGGAAAAGTTAAAAAAAGAAGGCATCGTCACCAACGAAAATCATTCGATGGCTTCACTCTCTGAACTGATTCTCAATTCATAATACTCATTTTTGTGCGGATTATTCACACGAATAATCCGCCATTGTGATGATCATTTGATGATAGTGCCGATGCCGGCGCACTTTGCTTTCTCGGCCAAAAGCAAAGCAGAAAAAGTACGATAAAAAACAAAAAAAATTCCCCAACACGTGCTCTATCGTCTATATATCTTCTGGTGTTTATCACAGTCGATTCACATTCACTTCGTCATTTCACGCCAACTATGAGCTCATGCTGAAACTATCCCGATGCCCTGTAGTCGTTTTCGGTACCCTTGCTTTGTATTGTGGTTCCACTCGCGCTGAGGTCGACCTCGGCTCGATCGACATTTTTCTACTGATAACCCGAATAGCCCGGTGCCGAAAGGTTGGGTTCTCGGCGGCGCCGCGATTAGCGGTACCGCGCGCTACCAAAAGCAGGACAACGAAACCCACTTTATTCCCGGCGGATTATATTTTGGCGACCAGTTAATGTATCTGGGGGATCGCGCCCGCTACTATTTTCATCTTGATGACAATATCGCGCTATACGGCTACGGACGCTGGCGTTTCGGTAATTTAGATCCCGACGACGATACGGCTTTTAGGGGGATGAACGAACGTAAAGGCGAACTGGAAGGCGGAATTGGCGCCACATGGATCACACCATACGCGCTGATAAGCGCGCGCATCAGTTCAGATATCAGCGGCCGCAGCAACGGCCAGGAGCTGCTGCTATGGGCTGATTTTCCAATCATCAAAGATAATCTGCTGGTGATGCCGGGGATGGGCCTGATGGTACGTAGTCATAATATGGCGAACTACTATTTTGGCGGCATATCAGCAAGCGAGGCGACGCCCGAGCGTCCCCAATGGGATACCGGCACGACGGTATCACCAATGGTCGCCATCATTACCAGCTACCGCTTCAGCCCCCACTGGGTCGGAATGATAGCGGCAAACTACGAACGCTATGATGATGATATTGCCAATAGTCCCATTGTCCAGCACAGCGGCGAACTGTATGGCATCCTCGGCGTCGGATATACCTGGTAGAACATCAGGGCATTTCCTCAATCCATAAGTTAATCTGATTAACTCAATTATAAATAAGTCTTTTAGCTTATGGCGTAAGCTCGCTACCCTGTTGCAGGATTCAATCTCCAGCCTGCCGCCGATTAAGTTCTTCTACCCGACTTTTACAGGAGCCGCTCATGCCTACTCATGATAACCATCTTCAGCGCGCCATTACGCTTGCCGCCGCTAATGTTGAAAACGGCGGCCGCCCGTTCGGCGCCGTCATCGTACGCCACGGCGAAGTCATTGCCGAAGCGGTGAATACCTTGCACCAGAGCGGCGATCCTACCGCGCACGCTGAACTCAACGCCATCCGCGACGTTTCTCTACGTCTGGGCAATCAGGTATTGCGCGAATGCGTGGTTTACGCCAGCGGACAACCCTGCCCGATGTGTCTGAGCGCGATGTATTTAACCGGCGTGCGCGAAGTCTATTTTGCCAACAGCAATCAGGATGGCGAGCGCTTCAATCTCTCAACCGCCGCTATCTACCAACAATTGCAGCAGCCGTTGGACAACCAATCACTCCCCATTCACCACTGCCCACAACCCGAAGGGCTGGCCTTGTATCAGCGCTGGGCGGATAAAGCGTAATGAGCCAGACACAACGCAAAACGCTGACGCTATTTGTGCTGGTACTGATCGGCATTAATATGCGCCCGCTACTGACCTCGATAGGTCCATTACTGCCGCAACTGCGGCACGCAACTGGCATGAGCTTTACCCTGGTTTCACTACTGACCGCCCTTCCGGTCATCGCGATGGGGGTGCTGGCGCTTGCCGGAGGCTGGGTTAACCGCCACGTTAGTGAAAACCGCAGTATCGCGCTAAGTCTGCTGGCGATTAGCATTGGCGCGATGCTGCGTGAGCTGGCGCCGCAAAGCGGTCTGCTGCTTAGCAGCGCGCTGCTCGGCGGGATTGGCATCGGCGTGATTCAAGCGATTATACCCAGCGTTATTAAACGTCTTTTTCATCGCCGTACGCCACAGGTGATGGGATTGTGGTCAGCGGCGCTGATGGGCGGAGGCGGCCTGGGCGCCGCAATCACCCCCTGGCTTGCGCAGCATAGCGCGCTCTGGCACCACGCGCTGGCGTGGTGGACGCTACCGGCTCTGGCTGCGATCATTGGCTGGTTGCCGCTCTGCAAAATGTTACCCGCCGCGCCGGTTGCCGCATCGGCGCAAGTCGCGCCGGCGGTCTTTCGCCACCACCGCGCCTGGACGCTTGGCCTTTATTTCGGGCTGATCAATGGCGGCTACGCCAGCCTGATTGCCTGGTTACCGCCCTATTATATGCAGCTTGGCCACAGCGCCCAGTTTAGCGGCACGCTTCTGGCGTTGATGACCGTCGGCCAAACCGCCGGCGCGCTGGTGCTACCGATGCTCGCTCGCCACGAAGATCGTCGTAAGCTGCTGATGCTGGCATTGGCGCTGCAGTTGTTCGGGTTCTGCGGTTTCATCTGGTGGCCACAACAGTGGCCTCTGCTGTGGGCAGTGAGTTGCGGCGTAGGACTAGGCGGCGCATTTCCGCTTTGTCTGGTGCTGGCGCTGGACCATTCTCCGCAGCCAGCCGTCGCCGCTCGGCTGGTGGCGTTTATGCAGGGCATCGGTTTTATTATCGCCGGGTTATCGCCATGGCTTTCGGGGCTGCTGCGCAGCCTGAGCGGAAACTACCAGCTGGACTGGGAATTCCACGCCATCTGCGTGTTCATCTTAATGGCGCTTACCTTACGCTTTGTGCCCGCACGTTATCCGCATCAGTGGCGCGCGCCGACGACAACCGCCCGCTAACCTCATCGCTCCAGGGTGCAGAAGATGATTTCTGCACCTCCCCGCCAATAGAAAAAATCCCAAAATCAAATAACTACGAAATGTCAGGGTATTGCTTTAAATCACCGTCGCCGTAATTGAATTTATTACCGAATGAAATTAATGTGTCGCCTATTCACGACAGTCGTAAGTAACTAAAAATTAATAAAAAAATGGATCTTGTTTCCACCATTTTTTAAGCGTACATTAGCGCCATCTGGAGCAAATAGCGCACAGAATTTCGGACTGCCGCAGCCGCCAGAATAGTCTGGTTTTATCTGCGACAGTCCCACAACGGTTAAAGTTAAATTCATTTAGGCGTTTCGCCGAAATGCGGAGTGACATGTCGTGAAATACTTTTTGATGGGAATTTCTTTTATGGTCATCGTTTGGGCCGGTACTTTCGCCCTGATGATTTAACCTGCTATGCAGCAAAGAAATGGGAGCCAGGCGGCTCCCATTTTTTATTCGTGGTGTTCAGTCACCGTTTTACTGGCCGCCGGTAGCAGTCCATCGGCACGGAACATGGATTTGATGCCGCGAATAGCCTGACGGATACGATCGCGGTTTTCGATCAACGCGAAACGCACATGAGTATCGCCATAGTCGCCAAAACCGATTCCCGGCGAGACGCACACTTTGGCCTCCTGCAGCAGCTTTTTGGCGAATTCCAGCGATCCCATTGCCGCATATGGCTGCGGAATTTTGGCCCACACGTACATCGACGCTTTCGGGCACTCAACCATCCAGCCTGCCTCATGCAGCCCTTTCACCAGCACATCACGACGACGTTTATATTGTTCCGCAATATCGCGCACGCATTGCTGATCGCCTTCCAGCGCGGCAATCGCCGCCACCTGCAGCGGTGTAAAGGTCCCGTAGTCATGATAACTTTTGATGCGGGCCAACGCGTTAACCAGCGTTTTATTCCCCACCATAAAGCCGATACGCCAGCCGGCCATGTTGTAGCTTTTTGACAGGGTGAAGAATTCGACCGCCACATCGCGCGCGCCGGGCACCTGCATAATCGACGGCGCTTTCCAGCCATCATAGACGATATCAGCGTAGGCCAGATCGTGCACCACCAGCACGTCATAGCGTTTCGCCAGCGCCACCACCTTCTCAAAGAAATCGAGCTCGACGCACTGCGCGGTAGGGTTCGAGGGGAAGCCCAGAATCATCATTTTTGGCTTCGGATAACTCTCGCGGATCGCGCGTTCCAGTTCATTGAAGAAATCTACGCCTTCCACCAGCGGGACGGAACGGACCTGCGCCCCGGCGATAACCGCGCCGTAAATATGAATCGGATAGCTGGGGTTTGGCACCAGCACCGTATCGCCATGATCGAGCGTCGCCAGCATCAGATGCGCCAGCCCCTCTTTCGAACCAATCGTCACGATGGCTTCTGATTCCGGGTCGATATCGACGTCATAACGTTCCTGATACCAACGTGAAATCGCGCGGCGCAGACGAGGAATACCGCGGGAAGTAGAGTAACCGTGGGTATCCGGACGCTGGGCGACGGTACACAGTTTTTCAACAATATGCGGCGGCGTGGCACCATCCGGGTTGCCCATACTGAAATCGATAATATCTTCGCCGCGCCGACGCGCAGCCATCTTCAGTTCGGCAGTGATGTTAAAAACATACGGAGGGAGACGATCGATACGCGTAAAACGGCGTTCAGGACTGAATTCAGCCATAGATTCCTCAGATTAACGTTAGCGCCCGGACCGTCCGAGCGACGCGGCCACCGATGTGGCACGTTTAGAAAATAACCTGAAAAAAAACACGCTGTCGAGAGGGTTGATAAAAAATATTCGCCCACGCGTAAAACGGGTCATCACGCCTCAGTATGCGGCTGAACGTGTTCCCGAAACGAATGTAACGTAAATAAACAATCAACATATTGATATCATTTATAATACTCAAATGTATCATCGTTACTCATAAACGGCCTGATAGCTGGAGTGAGCGACTTATCCCCTTTAATTTTTAAGCCTGTTCCCCATTTATCTCTGCTGCTAGCCTTCTGGCGTGAGGTTTTCTATCATATTGCTTTCCCGCGAATCCTGGGCGCATCCATGCACGATATATTTAATATGCTGCTGGCGGTTTTTGACCGCGCGGCATTAATGCTCATTTGCCTCTTTTTTCTTATCCGCTTACGCCTGTTCCGCGAACTGCTGCATAAATCGGCGCATACGCCTCGCGAGCTGCTGGCGGTCACCGCCATTTTCTCCATGTTTGCGCTGTTCAGCACCTGGTCCGGCGTTCCGGTAGAGGGTTCGCTGGTCAACGTACGGATTATCGCGGTGATGTCCGGCGGGATCCTGTTTGGGCCGTGGGTCGGCGCGATTGTCGGCGTGATTGCCGGGGTACACCGCTATCTCATTGATATTGATGGTGTAACGGCCATCCCCTGCTTTATCACCAGCATTGTCGCCGGGCTACTTTCCGGGCTTATTAATCGCAAAATTCCGAAAGCCCAGCGCTGGAAGGTGGGGATTCTGGCCGGGATGCTGTGCGAAACGCTAACCATGATCCTCGTGGTGCTGTGGGCGCCGACGCTGGCGCTGGGGATCGATATTGTCTCCAAAATCGGTATTCCGATGATCCTTGGCAGCATCTGCATCGGTTTTATTGTGCTGCTGGTCCAGAGCGTGGAAGGCGAGAAAGAAGCCAGCGCGGCGCGCCAGGCAAAACTGGCGTTGGATATCGCCAACAAAACGCTGCCGCTGTTCCGCCACGTTAACAGCGAATCGCTGCGTCAGGTTTGCGATATTATTCGCCGGGACATCAATGCCGATGCGGTCGCGATTACCACCACTGACCGGGTGCTGGCCTATGTTGGTTACGGGGAAAATAACTATAACGATCGCAACAACGATATCAGCCCAACCACTCGTCAAGCCATTGAAAGCGACACCATCATCATTAAAAACAACGACGAAGCCTACAGAACGCCGGAGATCCACTCCATGCTGGTCATTCCGCTACGTGAGAAAGGCGTGGTGACCGGCACGTTGAAAATTTACTACTGCCATGCGCATCGTATTACCTCCTCGCTGCAGGAGATGGCGATCGGCCTGTCGCAAATTATCTCCACTCAGCTTGAAGTCTCGCGGGCCGAACAACTACGAGAAATGGCCAATAAAGCGGAACTGCGCGCCCTGCAAAGTAAAATTAATCCCCATTTTCTGTTTAATGCGCTTAACGCCATCTCCTCTTCCATCCGCATGAATCCGGATACCGCGCGACAGTTGATTTTCAATTTGTCGCGTTATTTACGCTATAACATTGAGTTAAAAGATGACGAGCAGATCGACATCAAGCGCGAGCTATACCAAATTAAGGATTATATTGCGATCGAGCAGGCGCGATTCGGCGACAAGCTGACGGTGATTTATGATATTGACGAGGACGTCAGCTGCGTCATCCCCAGCCTGCTCATTCAGCCGCTGGTTGAAAACGCCATCGTCCACGGTATTCAACCCTGTCGGGGTAAGGGCGTGGTGACTATCGCCATCAACGAATGCGGAAACCGGGTGCGCATTAGCGTACGGGATACCGGTAACGGTATTGACCCAGCGGTGGTAGCCCGCGTCGAAGCCGACGAGATGCCGGGCAATAAAATTGGTCTGTTGAATGTTCATCATCGGGTGAAACTGCTCTACGGCGAAGGGCTGCATATCCGCCGCTTGACGCCGGGAACGGAGATTGCGTTCTACGTCCCCAACCAGCACGCCCCGGCGAGTGAACCGGTGTCGCTGTTGCCATGAGCGGAGAAAACATGAAAGTTATTATTGTGGAAGATGAGTTCCCGGCGCAGCAGGAACTCACCTGGTTGATTAATACTCACAGCCAGATGGAGATCGTCGGCACCTTTGACGACGGTCTCGATGTGCTGAAATTCCTGCAGCACAATAAAGTCGATGCCATCTTTCTCGACATCAATATTCCCTCTCTGGACGGCGTACTGCTGGCGCAAAATATTAGCCAGTTCGCGCATAAGCCGTTTATCGTTTTTATCACCGCGTGGAAAGAACATGCGGTGGAAGCCTTTGAACTGGAAGCGTTTGACTACATCCTTAAGCCTTATCAGGAATCGCGGATTATTAACATGCTGCAGAAGCTGTCCAGCGCCTGGCAGCAACAGCAGCAGGTGGCGGTGAGCGGCGCGCCCGCGCACAACCCAACCCGCGAAAACGACACCATTAATCTGATTAAAGACGAGCGGATCATCGTCACCAGCATTCATGATATTTATTACGCGGAAGCGCATGAAAAAATGACCTTCGTTTATACGCGCCGTGAATCATTCGTCATGCCGATGAACATCACTGAATTCTGCAGCAAACTGCCGGCTGCGCACTTCTTTCGCTGCCACCGCTCGTACTGCGTCAATCTGAATAAAATTCGCGAAATAGAGCCATGGTTCAACAACACCTACGTCCTACGGCTACGCGACCTTGAGTTTCAGGTGCCGGTCAGCCGCAGTAAGGTGAAAGAGTTTCGCCAGTTGATGAATCTGTAATGAGATGGGCGACGGCAGACACCGCCGCCCGGCTGAGAGTGGTTTAGAGGATATGCCCCAGCGTCTGGCGCAAATGCGCGCCGGAGCCCAGTAGGCCTGGGTTATCATGGACAATGAGATAAACCGGAATATCCTGCACGTAGGCTTTAAAGCGCCCTTTATCTTCAAACCCGCCGCGGAAACCCGACGCCTTAAAGAACTCAAGGAAACGCGGGACAATACCGCCTGCGATGTACACGCCGCCGAAAGTGCCGAGGGTCAGCGCCAGGTTACCGCCAAAGCGCCCCATAATGACGCAGAACAACGACAGCGCGCGGCGACAATCAATGCAGGTATCCGCCAGCGCGCGCTCGGTAACGTCCTTCGGTTGCAGGTTCTCCGGCAAACGGCCATCGGATTTAACAATCGCCCGATACAGATTAACTAATCCCGGGCCGGACAGAACGCGTTCGGCGGACACGTGGCCTAACTCGTTGCGTAGCTCCTCGAGAATAATGCCCTCTTCTTCGCTGTTCGGCGCGAAATCAACGTGGCCGCCCTCGCCAGGCAGGCTCACCCAGCGTTTATCAACGTGTACCAGGTGCGCTACGCCAAGACCGGTACCTGCGCCGTAGACTGCAATCGGTTTACCTTCCGCCGGTTGCGCGCCGCCGAACTGGATCAGATGCTCGTCTTTGAGCATTGGGATCGCCATCGACACCGCGGTAAAATCATTAATGATTTCCAGATGCGCGAATCCGAGGTTCTTTTTCATCTCGGCAATAGAAAAAGCCCAGGTATGGTTGGTCATCGCTACCCAGTCGCCGGTGATGGGGCAAGCAATGGCGATGCAGCCATCATCGACCTTCACGGCTTGTTCGTTGAGATAGACGCGTACAACGGCCTCAAGGCTTGGATAATCGAGCCCGGAATAAGTTTTAGCGCGGGAAATCTCCCCGCTTGCGATATCACATAACGCCAGACGGGCGTTAGTTCCGCCGACGTCTCCTACTAAAGCAAATTTTGTCATTCCGTTACGGCTCCGCTAAAGTCAAAATAATTCTTTTCGCACACTGTAAATTCATGGCGACATAACAACAACGCCCAACGTACAGCCGCCGGTAGTTTAGCGACATTGGTCACATTTAGCCTGTAATCTATGTAACACGGCATCTTATGACCTACACGCAACGTCAGGTTTGGCCTTAAGTTTATCGTTTCAGCACCATTTGCGCCGAAGCTCTTTACAGAGACAGGCAAAGTAGCGCTTCAGGACATTTAAAAGGAACCCTTCATGTTGCACCCGCGCGCCAGAACGATGCTGTTGTTATCGATACCCGCCATTCTTATTGGTATCGCTTCCAGCCTGGTATTGATTGTGGCGATGAAGATCGCCGCGATTCTGCAGAGCATCTTGTGGAGCGACCTGCCGGCACATGTCGGCATTGCCGCCGATAGCCCGCTGTGGATAATTGCCATCCTCACTCTCACCGGGATTGCCGTGGGGCTGGTAGTCCGTTTCAGCCCCGGTCATGGGGGGCCGGATCCGGCAACCGAATCCTTGATCGGCGCGCCCATCGCCACCAACGCGCTACCGGGGTTACTGGCGGCATTGATTCTCGGCCTCGCAGGCGGTGTCAGTCTCGGGCCGGAACATCCGATCATGGTCGTCAATATAGCGCTTGCCGTCGCCCTCGGTTCGCGTCTGTTTCCACGGGTAAGTTCGCTGGACTGGACAATTCTCGCCGCGTCGGGAACCATCGGCGCGCTGTTTGGCACGCCGGTTGCCGCGGCGCTTATTTTTTCGCAAACGCTCAATAGCAGCAGCGACGTTCCGTTATGGGACCGGCTGTTCGCCCCGCTGCTGGCGGCGGCGGCAGGCGCATTGACGACCGGTATTTTTTTCCATCCCAATTTCACTCTGCCAATCCCGCACTATCCGCACCTGCGCATCGTCGATATCATCAGCGGCGCGATTGTCACGCTTATCGCCATCGCCGTCGGCATGGTCGCCGTGTGGTGTCTGCCGCGTCTGCACGCGCTCATCCACCGGCTGAAAAATCCGGTGTTAATGCTGGGAATCGGTGGTTTTTTACTGGGGATCCTGGGCGTTATCGGCGGACATATTACGCTATTTAAAGGTCTGGATGAAATGCAGCAACTGGCCTCCAGCCAGACGCTTGGCGCTGGCGATTTTCTGCTCATTGCCGTGGTGAAATTGGCGGCGCTGGTGCTGGCGTCCGCATGCGGTTTCCGCGGCGGGCGTATTTTCCCGGCGGTGTTTGTCGGCGTCTCATTGGGGCTAATGCTGCATGCTCACGTTGAAGCGGTACCGGCCGCCATTACCATCTCCTGCGCGATCCTCGGCCTGGTGCTGGTCGTTACCCGCGACGGTTGGCTGAGTCTGTTTATGGCGTCAGTAGTGGTGCCTGACACCACCCTGTTGCCGCTGCTTTGTATCGTGATGCTCCCGGCCTGGCTACTGCTGGCCGGGAAGCCGTTGATGATTGCCAAACGCCGCGGCGATTAGCCGCGGTTGTTGCGATTTTCCAGCGCCTGGGTGACCGCGCGTAAGAAATCAGGAATATCCATTTTCGGCAGCATGACTTCGACCATCGTTAACTTATCGGAATTAATGCTATCGGCCATCGCCTCCGCCAATTCGCCGGTTTGCGTTACCCGCCAACAGCGGGAAGGCGTATCCGGCGCAAAAGCATCGGGGAAGCGGCTCCAGTCCCACAATGCGATATCGTTGTAGCGCTGTTCTGGCCCGTGAATCGCGCGCTCGACGGTGTAGCCCTCATTATTCAACAGCAAAATTAACAGCTTTTGCTTATCGCGCAGCATTGAGCTCATCTCCTGGATAGTGAGCTGGGCGGCGCCATCGCCAATGATTAATACCACCCTTCTGTCCGCGGCGGCTGTCTGTGCGCCGTAGGCGGCAGGTAGCGTAAAGCCGATTGAGCCCCATAGCGGCTGCACCAGCAGCGTCGCCTGGGAGGGAAGTTTTAATGAGGCGATGCCGAATGCCGAGGTCCCCTGGTCGGCAAGAATAATGTCGCCCGGCCGCAGCTGTTTCTCGACCGTACTCCAGAAGCTTTTCTGCGTCAGATTCCCCTGCGGCGCGCCGGAAGCGTCGGGCGCGATGATATCTGGCGCGCTCCATTCGGCGGACAGCTTGCCAGAAACGTCAATGAGTGCCGCCAGCGCCTGATCCATCGGGATCCGGCTGAACCAGTGATCGCCAACCCGCGCGGCGAACGGCTGGATTTCGATGGTTTTCTCCGTTGGCAAATGATGGGTAAAGCCGGCGGTAATCGTATCGGTAAAGCGCGTACCCACGCAGATGATGGCATCGGCGCTTTCCATCGCCTCGCGAGTCTGCGGCGCGCTGGCGATCCCGCTATAGGTCCCGGCAAAACCTGAGCCTTGTTCGTCAAATAGCCCTTTCCCCATCAGCATGGTGGCGTGGGTAATAGGCGCGGACTTAACCCACTGCTGTAGTGTGTTTTGCAGACCGTAACGCTGAGCGAGAAAATCCGCCAGCAGCGATACGCGGCGACTGCTGCGCAACAATTTGGCCGCGTGCTCGCGAAAGCCGGCAAGCTGGTTTTCATCGGCCGCCGGGCCCTTAATCACCAGCGCGCGGGCCGGCGGCACCGCACGGGCTTTCGCCACGTCGGCAGGCAGCATCAGATACCCTGGGCGGTGGTGGGTCAGCATGTCGCTTAATACCCGGTCAATTTCATGACAGGCGTTGCCCGCCGTTAGCGTCGCCTGAGTACAGGTAATTTGTTCGCTCATCCGCGAGAAATGGGTGAAATCGCCATCGCCGAGCGTATGGTGCAGGAGTTCACCGCGCTGCTGCGCGCCAGTGGAAGGGGCGCCCACAATATGCAGCACCGGGATATGTTCCGCATAACTACCGGCCACCCCATTCAACGCGCTTAACTCCCCTACGCCGTAGGTGGTTAGCAGCGCGCCAGCGCCTTTTATACGCGCATAGCCGTCTGCGGCGTAGGCCGCGTTCAGTTCGTTAGCACAGCCGACCCATCCCAAATCTTGATGGGCTATCACGTGATCGAGAAACTGTAAGTTGTAATCACCAGGTACGCCGAACAGGCGATCGATACCACAATCTACGAGACGATCCAGCAGATAATCGCCAATGGTGTAAGTCGGTTGCATATCCATAATCCTTGTTGTTGTGCAGGTAATCTGAGTATTAGATATGCGTTTTAACTGTCCAGATTGTGAGCAACAAAGAGGGTGGAAAGCAAAATTTACGCGTTTCCCCATATACTCCGCATACAACATTGATTAGTGTAAACGTATACACACCCTGTTTTGATGCGGAGGAAGTATGGTTTACCAGGCAAGTAACACGCGTTATCAGGCCATGGAGTACCGCCGATGCGGGCGCAGCGGCCTGAAGCTACCGGCGATATCTCTCGGCCTGTGGCATAACTTTGGCGATAAAACACTGGTAGAGAACAGCCGCCAGTTGCTGCGTCATGCCTTCGACCTTGGTATTACCCACTTCGACCTGGCGAACAATTACGGCCCACCGCCGGGATCGGCGGAGAGCAACTTCGGGCGGATCCTCAAAGAAGATTTTCTGCCCTACCGCGACGAACTCATCATCTCCAGTAAAGCGGGCTATACCATGTGGGACGGCCCTTATGGCGACTGGGGATCGCGCAAGTATCTGGTCGCCAGCCTCAACCAGAGCCTGAAGCGGATGGGCCTTGAGTACGTCGATATCTTTTATCACCACCGCCCGGATCCGGAGACGCCGCTGGAGGAGACCATGCGGGCGCTGGATCATCTGGTTCGCCAGGGGAAAGCGCTCTACGTTGGTTTATCAAACTACCCGCTTGAGCAGGCGCGTCAGGCTATCGCTATCCTCAACGATCTCGGCACGCCTTGCCTGATTCACCAACCCAAATATTCGATGTTTGAACGTTGGGTAGAAGAAGGATTATTAGCGATGCTGCAGGCCGAAGGCGTGGGAAGTATAGCGTTTTCACCGCTGGCCGGCGGGCAATTGACCAACCGCTATCTAAACGGTATTCCACCAGACTCGCGCGCAGCCAGCAATAGCCGTTTTTTACTGCCGGAACAGCTCACCGCCGAGCGGCTGGAAAAAGTCCGCCAACTTGACGCCATTGCCGGGCGCCGTGGACAGAAGCTCTCACAGATGGCGTTAGCCTGGGTGCTGCGAGAAGATAAGGTGACGTCAGTGCTGATCGGCGCCAGTAAAACGGCGCAACTGGATGATGCCGTAGGCATGTTAAGCAATCGCCAGTTCAGCGCTGAAGAGTGCGCCGCTATTGACGCGATCCTTGCGGTGTAAACTCATTTTTACTTTGGCAAAAAATGCTATTTCTTGCGATTTAAGAGTTCCCTGATGCTACGTCTCTTTACCGGCTCGTAATATCTGGTTAACAGGTCATTTAAGACCCGATCGTGAGGAGAAGAGTATGTTCAGGTCACTGATTCTGGCTGCGGTACTACTGGCATGCGCGCCGGTTATCGCTAATGCTGGTGAAATCACCCTGCTGCCATCGGTAAAATTACAAATTGGCGATCGTGACGGTTACGGTAACTACTGGGACGGTGGCGGCTGGCGCGACCGTGATTACTGGCGTCGTCATTATGAATGGCGCGATCACCGCTGGCATCGCCACGATAACGGCTGGCATCGCGGTTGGGATAAACGCGGCTGGGATCGTGGTCGCGCTTACGAGCGCGGCTATCGCGAAGGCTGGAACGATCGTCGTGGCGGCTGGGGCCGAGGCCCGGGCGGCGGACGTGGTCACGGCCACGGGCACCACTAATTGATAAAGGGAGCGCAAGCTCCCTTTTTTGTTGCCGTATTAATCTAATGCTGAACCAATAATCAGCCAGCCGTTCAGCGCCACCACAATCGCCACAATCAGCCAACCGATGTGTTTTACCCACCGACTATTAACCAGATCGCCCATTAACCGCGCATCGCTGGTAAAAATGAGCAGCGGCACCAGCGCCAGCGCAATCCCGAAGCTCAGCAACACCTGACTCATCACCAGGATACGCGTCGGGTCCAGCCCCATCATAATCACGATAAATGACGGCAGCATGGTGATTGTCCGGCGAAACCACAGCGGAATATGGAAGCGGATAAACCCCTGCATCACGACCTGCCCGGCAAGCGTTCCGACTACCGTCGACGAGAGACCGGCGGCAACCAGACTGAGACCAAAAACCGTCGCGGCGGCATGGCTGAGCAGCGGTTCGAGAGTTAAATAAGCCTGGTCGAGATCGGCCACGCCGGTGTGGCCGTTGAAGTGAAACGCAGCGGCGGCGGTCGCCATCATCGCCAGGTTAACGAAACCAGCGATGGTCATCGCAATCGCCACATCCCAGCGCGTGGCGTTATAGCGTTCTTTGCGCGACCCATCGTGCAGGTTCTGCGTCAGCGACGAGTGCAGATAAATAACATGCGGCATAATCGTCGCGCCGAGTACCCCGGCGGCAAGGAATACCGCCTCACCATTAGGCAGACTCGGAATGATCATGCCTTTGGTCAGCGGCGCTAACGCCGGTTGCGAGAAGATAAGCTCAACCACATAGGCCGCTGCCACAAACAGCAGTAGCCCGCCAATGACTTTTTCTAACGGTTTCTGCCCGCGACGCTGCAACATCAGGATCAGGAAAGTCGCGACACCGGTCAGCACCGCCCCCTGCAATAAGGAAATGCCGAGCAGCAGCTTAAAGCCGATGGCCGCACCGATAAATTCAGCCAGATCGGTCGCCATGGCGATAATTTCCGCCTGTACCCAATAAAACCATACCACCGGGCGCGGGTAGTGATCGCGGATCTGTTCCGCGAGGTTTTTACCGGTGGCGATACCGAGCTTGGCCGATAACACCTGAATCAGCATCGCCATCAGGTTCGCCCAGACCACTACCCATAATAATTGATAGCCAAAGCTGGCGCCTGCCTGGATATTCGTGGCGAAGTTACCCGGATCGATGTAGCCGATGGCAGCAATGAACGCGGGCCCCATCAGTGCGAGCCTCATCTTGCGCGCTGCGCGACCGCTGCTATTCTCAACGCGACTGCTAGTCATTTTCTGCCCCTGGAAATATAGCCTTTGCTATGTTTAATGCTATCAAAATGCGAATGATTATCAAGTTCATTTAGAAAGGTGATAATGATTGCTTTGATAGGAGGGAACGATAGTAGGCCAAATAACGAAACGGGCGTGAAGCTGTGGACAACGCGCCTTTCATCAGATTAGTACATTAATGCAACTTTTAATACCTTTGCATAACATAACAAAAATGTACGATTGATCACTATTTTTGTTATTGGTCACATATCCTTGCAATAGTGTGGATTCGATCTCGTTTTATTTAGGCTTGTTGCATAGAATGTGCACGGAAATTTAACCTGCCTCATATTTGGAGCAAATATGGACCGCGTCTTGCATTTTGTCCTCGCGATCGTTGTGGTGGCTATACTGGCCTTGTTGGTCAGTCACAACCGTAAGCAGATCCGCATTCGTTATGTTATTCAATTACTTGTTATTGAAGTTTTGCTGGCCTGGTTCTTCCTGAACTCCGATGTCGGTCTGGGTTTTGTGAAAGGCTTTTCCGAGATGTTCGAGAAACTTCTCGGTTTCGCCAACGAGGGCACCAACTTCGTATTCGGTAACATGAACGATAAAGGTCTGGCCTTCTTCTTCCTGAAGGTTTTGTGCCCAATCGTCTTTATTTCCGCGCTGATTGGTATTTTACAGCATATTCGCATTCTACCGATTGTCATCCGCGCTATCGGTACCGTGCTGTCGAAAGTTAACGGCATGGGTAAACTGGAATCTTTCAACGCCGTCAGCTCGCTGATCCTCGGTCAGTCGGAAAACTTCATCGCCTATAAAGATATTCTCGGCAAAATGTCGCGCAACCGTATGTACACCATGGCGGCAACCGCGATGTCTACCGTTTCGATGTCTATCGTCGGCGCGTATATGACTATGCTGCAGCCGAAGTATGTGGTTGCCGCGCTGGTGCTTAACATGTTCAGCACCTTTATCGTCCTGTCGCTGATTAACCCGTACCGCGTTGAGCAGAGCGAAGAAAACCTGCAGATGTCCAATCTGCACGAAGGTCAGAGCTTCTTCGAAATGCTGGGCGAATACATTCTGGCAGGCTTTAAAGTAGCGATTATCGTCGCGGCGATGCTGATCGGCTTTATCGCGCTGATTTCCGCACTCAACGCCCTGTTCGCGACCGTCACCGGCTGGTTTGGCTACAGCATCTCCTTCCAGGGGATCCTCGGCTACATCTTCTATCCGGTTGCGTGGGTGATGGGCGTGCCGGCGAGCGAAGCGCTGCAGGTGGGCAGTATTATGGCGACCAAACTGGTGTCTAACGAATTCGTGGCGATGATGGATCTGCAGAAAGTGGCAGCGACGCTCTCCCCGCGTGCGGAAGGTATCATCTCTATCTTCCTGGTCTCCTTCGCCAACTTCTCTTCTATCGGTATCATCGCTGGGGCAATTAAAGGCCTGAATGAAGAGCAGGGTAACGTGGTTTCCCGCTTTGGCCTGAAACTGGTTTACGGTTCCACGCTGGTCAGCGTGTTGTCAGCTTCCATCGCTGCGCTGGTGCTGTAATCCCAAACTGACGTTAATAGCATAACAAGCCGGGCAGCGTTATCGCCCGGCTTTTTTACGCCTTTAATTCGCTTAACGGCTGCGGTTTGCCAATCAGGTAACCCTGTAAATAATCGACGCCCAGCGCCAACAGCATCGCCTTTTGCGCCTCTGTCTCGACGTACTCTGCGACGACCGTAAGCTGTTTCGCCCGCGCGATTTCGATTATGGATTTGACGATAATCGCATCAAGCTGGTCGCTCTCGATTTCGTGCACGAAGCAGCCGTCAATTTTTACGATATCCGCCTGCAGGCTCTTCAGACGCTCATAGTTCGCGTAACCGGTACCGAAGTCATCAATGGCGATAGCGCAACCGAACTCACTCAGCAGCTGAATATTATGCATGCTGGTATCCGCATTCGAGAACGCCTGCTCCTCGGTTATCTCAATCGTAATATACGCAGGCGATACGCGATAACGCTTAAACAATGCGATAATCTGAGCGGCGCTATCCTTTTGCATCAGCGTATACGGCAGCAAATTGACGGAGAAGCGTCGGCCAGGATGGTGATCGATCTGGCTGAACAGCGTTTCCAGAACCAGCATATCGAAACGCTGGCTGAGGTTGAACTGCGCAATAAGCGGAATAAAACGATCCGGCGTGATAATCGTCTCGCCGCAACGCATACGGGTGAGGATTTCGTAATAGCCCTCCCCTTCTGCGTTCTGAATCGGCTGCGCATACAGCAGTAGGCTACGCTCGTTCAGCGCTTGTTTTATTTTCGTCAGCATCCGTACCTGTTCGGTCGTTTGATCGGAAACCTCTTCCTGCGCGATATCTAACGCCAGCACCCGCTGCACGGCGCCAGCCTGCTCCGATAACCAGCTAAGCTGGCCAAGCATGGGGTGTAATTCGGTCTCAATGCCGCTGTAACTACCCCACGCCGCGCCAAACTCTAAATCCAGATCCTGGTTATGCCAGTTAAATTTAGCGTGGTTAAGCATCGAGACGATGTGGTTTAACCGTGCCGCCGGTTCCGGCCCCTCTATCACCAGCAATAACTCGCTACCCGGGAGCTGATAAATTTTATCGTGGTGATCCAGGAGCGGCTGCAGACGGCGGGCTATTTGCCGTTTGCACTCTACACGCATCATCATGCCGTAGTGACGGCTAAGGAAGTCCAGGTTTTCGATACGCAGGCTGCTAATAACAACCCGAGGCGATTGGCGCAAATGCCCTTCCAGCGCCCGCAGATTGGGTAACCCGGTTAACGGATCTTCTTCAGCCCGATCGCGCCAGCGCTGTTTAATTCTCTCGCTACGCGAATAAATATCCGTCATGTAAAACAAACAAATCGTGAATGAAATTAACACCGACAGGACAAATGACAAGGAGTACCCCGATTGAACGCCCTGGAGAAAATTTTTGTTATAGGCCACTAAAAAGAATGCCGAAATAGCCCAGGTAATGCGAATTAATTCATGCCCCAGCCGGCCGATACCGATGAAGTAGAGAATAAAAATAATCGGCACCAGATATCCAGCAATTAAATCTGAATCAAAAGGCGCGCAAAGCACCAGCATGATTGTGATTAATGCCATAAACCAATATATGGTAAAGGCTCTTCTTTTTTTCACCAGCCACGGTTGGCAATGACGCAACCAAAACACCCGCCGGTAACGTGGGCAAACCATCATTCTCATCGGGTAATAGAAAGCGGTAGTAAAGATTAAGGCGGCGCATATCAACGCCTGGATATCAATAACGGAATAGATGATCGACGCGGTACTGAAGTAGCTGGAGACGGCAAGCGGGAAGGCGAAGAAGCGCCCCGCCAGATACATCGTCAGCTTAAGCAGAATGGGGGCAAAGAAGCCGCCCCAGAAGATACGGCGACCGATATGGCGCTTGGCAGGCCTTCCGCTACGCCATTTTTTCCCCGACAACGAGCGCATGATAGCGAAGGTGAAAAAGACGGAAAATAACTGACAAAATAACAGGATAGCGGCCTGTGTATAAGTTAGATCTATTACAAATGTATTAGTAATTGCAAACGCAACAATCAAGGGGGCAACGGCGTAACGGCCAAAAATACAAATGGTTGCGTACATTACGCTTAATGGCAGCCATGCCAGATAAATTTTTTTTCCGTCGATAAGGGTTTGCGGAGAAATTAATCGAGATAGCGGAATAAAAATCAAACAAACAATTAACGCCAGCAGAGTTTTTTTAACTTTGATGTTAAATATGTCAGTCATTATTGTTAATCAACACCTCTGCGGCTAAAAAATTATAAGCAATCAGAAAATAGTATGTTGGTTAATAATGGCAGGCAAGAAAATAAATCGAGAAAAATTCCTAAATTACGTTGGTTTTTATTTGCTCGATACACGCTGACGTAAGCTTAACGTCATTTACATTAACGGCGCAAAAAGCAAAAACCCCCGCCGTAGCGAGGGTTCGAATTTTGGTGGAGCTAAGCGGGATCGAACCGCTGACCTCTTGCATGCCATGCAAGCGCTCTCCCAGCTGAGCTATAGCCCCACAGGACCTCTTTACGAACCAAATCCGCTGGGTGCAGAATTTGGTGGAGCTAAGCGGGATCGAACCGCTGACCTCTTGCATGCCATGCAAGCGCTCTCCCAGCTGAGCTATAGCCCCGTAACGTAAAGCGTGTCGTGTTGACGGGCGGCATAATATGAATTCCTTCGCCAGGTGTCAACGGCAAAATTACCCCTCCTGATTCAATCGCTGAAAAAGCAGGCAAATAGCTGACAATGCGAGCCTTATCGCAGGCAGGCGTTAAACATGTCACTATTTCCTGTAAAAGGATGCTATAACATGAAGCACTAATTCCCACATATTTACTCAGGAAATAGTATGCTCAAGGAACGAATGACTCCGGAAGAAATTGCGCATCTAACTGGCTTCAGCCGACAGACGATAAATAAATGGGTCCGTAAAGAGGGGTGGCAAACTTCTCCGCGGCCTGGCGTGCAGGGAGGCAAAGCGCGTCTCGTACACGTTAACGAGCAGGTACGAGAGTTTATCCGCAATGCCCAGCGCGTAGCGGAAACGCCCTCGCCATATTCGGTCGCCGAGACCGATCTCGAGCCATTATTGCTGACGCTCTGTAAAGAGATGACTCATCGCGAACAGAAGCAGCTAATGTCGCTGCTGCTGCGTGAAGGCATAACCGGGTTGTTAAACCGTCTTGGAATACGCGGCCAGTAAAAAACGAATGATGAAACTGAAAGAAAAAATGACGCCTGCAGAGCTTGCCGAAGTTCTGGGTCTGGCCAGACAAACGGTCAACCGCTGGGCGCGGGAACAAAAGTGGCGAACCGAGGCGATTCCCGGCGTCAAAGGCGGGCGTGCGCGTTTAATTGTCATCGACCGGCCAGTGATCGATTTTCTGACCAATATTCCGGCATTTCGTCATCTGAATGAAGAGTATCAGCTCGCCGAACAGCCCAGCGGCTACTTTATTAATGAAGCGGATGCGGTATGGCGGCAAATCGCCGATACGCTGCAGCTGATGACCGCCGCAGAACAAACTCACCTGCGCGATCTTCTTGCTCGCGATGGTATTAGTGGCTTCCTGGCGCGGTTAGGTATTAGCCCCGCGACAAAATAGCGGCGAAAAAAACGGCAGGATTAACCTGCCGCTTGCTTTAGCTTACGCTCGGCCTCAGGACTGCTGGCTTTCACGTTCGGCGATAAACGCCAGCGCTTTGTTGATACGTTCAATGCTACGGGATTTACCGATCGCATGAACGGTGACGTCCAGCGCCGGAGATTGACCCGCGCCGGTCACGGCCACACGCAGCGGCATGCCCACTTTCCCCATGCCCACTTCCAGCTCATCAGCGGTCGCCTGAATCGCATGATGGACATTTTCCGCTGTCCAGTCGCTAATGGCCGCCAGCTTATCGCGAACCACTTCCAGCGGCTGACGCGCCACCGGACGTAGGTGTTTCTTCGCCGCATCGGCGTCGAACTCGGCGAACTCTTCATAGAAGTAGCGGCAGCTCTGGGCAATCTCTTTCAGCGTTTTGCAACGCTCGCCCAGCAGTTTAACCAGTTCGGACAACTGCGGGCCGTTACGGGTATCGATATTTTCCTGCTCAATGTGCCACTGCAGATGCGTCGCGACATATTCTGCCGGCAGCGTGTTGATGTAGTGATGGTTTAACCACAGCAGTTTATCGGTGTTGAACGCACTGGCGGACTTGCTGACCGCGCCCAGCGAGAAGAACTCGATCATCTCTTCGCGGGTGAAGATCTCCTGATCGCCATGGGACCAGCCCAGACGCACCAGATAGTTCAGCAACGCTTCCGGCAGGTAGCCGTCGTCACGGTACTGCATCACACTCACCGCACCGTGGCGCTTGGAAAGTTTTTTACCGTCATCGCCGTTGATCATCGATACGTGCGCATAAACCGGCACCGGCGCATTCAGCGCTTTCAGGATATTGATCTGGCGCGGGGTATTGTTGATGTGGTCTTCACCGCGGATCACGTGGGTGATCGCCATATCCCAGTCATCAACTACGACGCAGAAGTTATAGGTCGGGGAGCCGTCGGTGCGGCGAATGATCAGATCGTCCAGCTCCTGGTTGCTGAATTCGATCGGCCCGCGGATCTGGTCGTCAAAGATAACCGAACCTTCCTGCGGGTTGGCAAAACGCACGACGCAAGGCTCATCGGCGGCGTGATGCTGATGATCATGACGGCAGCGGCCGTCGTAGCGCGGCTTTTCACCGTTCGCCATCTGTTCTTCGCGCAGCGCGTCCAGACGTTCTTTCGAGCAGTAGCATTTATAAGCGGTACCTGCTTCCAGCATTTCATCAATAACCGCGTTATAGCGATCGAAACGTTTAGTCTGGAAGTACGGACCTTCATCCCACTCCAGATTCAGCCAGTTCATCCCATCCATGATGGCTTCAATTGCTTCCGGGGTGGAGCGTTCGAGATCGGTGTCTTCAATACGCAGCACAAACTCACCGCCGTGGTTACGTGCAAAAAGCCAGGAATAGAGAGCAGTACGCGCACCGCCAACGTGCAGATAGCCTGTTGGGCTTGGCGCGAAGCGAGTTTTGATTTTCATGAAATGGCCTTACGTTTAATAAAGATGCCGATAGTCGGCAGTGTTCTTGGAATTGATAGGGGAATATTCTAACACCACGGGCTGATTCCTCAATGTAGATCCCGCCTCAACATCACGCTTTACCATTTTTGTTTATAAATCATACGCCGAAGCTGATTTTGCGATCGCTTTGTTTAATTTTACGACGAACAAACAAATTATTTAGAAAAGGCGTTGACTCAAATTCAACTCTCCCTATAATGCGACTCCACACAGCGGGGGTGATTAGCTCAGCTGGGAGAGCACCTCCCTTACAAGGAGGGGGTCGGCGGTTCGATCCCGTCATCACCCACCAACTACTTTACGTAGTCTCCGCCGTGTAGAACAGAAAATTGAGAAGTGGGTGATTAGCTCAGCTGGGAGAGCACCTCCCTTACAAGGAGGGGGTCGGCGGTTCGATCCCGTCATCACCCACCACTTTCTCGCCAGCTGGATTTTCTGTCAAAATGTGAAGTACCGAAGTGGGTGATTAGCTCAGCTGGGAGAGCACCTCCCTTACAAGGAGGGGGTCGGCGGTTCGATCCCGTCATCACCCACCACTTCGGGTCGTTAGCTCAGTTGGTAGAGCAGTTGACTTTTAATCAATTGGTCGCAGGTTCGAATCCTGCACGACCCACCAATGTAAAAAGGCGCCCTAAAGGCGCCTTTTTGCTATGCGCAGAACTTTAAGATTCGACAAAATTGTCGGGAACAATTTTGCACAACGCGACAGCGTTGGCCCGTAGGGCGAGTCTCAGGATGAGACGAGTTTCCCTGCTGCAGGTTCGGGTCGAACGCAGTGAGACAACGGAGCCGCTTGCGGCGACGGCCCGAAGGGCGAGGCGAAGCCGAGTCATCCTGCACGACCCACCAATGTAAAAAGGCGCCTTTTTGCTATGCGCAGAACGCCAGATAGCGGAACGGCCTGCAACGACAGCCAACAATGAAGAACAGGCTATCAATACGCTTCTGACGGAATTTTTTCACTTTCCACTCCAGGTTCGATAATCGCCACGACGGTACAGGGTGGCGGCGGCATGATTCCATTATTAATCGCTATCAGATTGCCATCCTCTCTTTGCGCAAACAGCGGTGTTGCACCGGGGTTGGTGCTGAGATACTCCGGCCAGCCAAAATTGTTATTCAGGCGAGTGACTTTCATGACTGCGCCTTTCGCTATCAGGCTACTAAGCCGTGCCCAGGTCATATCAGTATCGAAAAGCTGTTCGTGACGCGTTTCTTTCTCACTACGTCCTTTAGTCACAGGCCCCGTACGGATTGAGAAGACGCGATTATTACCAAATATATGCTGAAAATGCAGGGTGGTCAGCGCATTCTGGTGACGATTTGGCGACAAGGCGATCACCTGACGAATCTCACTCAGATTCAGGTAGTTTTCCGCATGTTCAGACCAGACATTGCCATAATATGTTGGTAACCCTTCCATTCTTGCCAGCCGGTAGTATTCCCAGCTGTTATCGCTCAGCTGAACCGGAATATCGAGTTTTCTGAGCGCCTGGGCCAGGGTTCTGGCGACCGTATTCGCCCCGACAATCAGCACTCCTCGAGGCCTACGTTGCTGCACGCCAAGCCAGCGCGCCAATTGACTGCTGGTAAGGCTTTGCAAAACTACCGTACCTATAATGATTGCGAAAACGACGGTTACCAGCTGATCCGCGTTCTCATAGCCTTTTTTTTGCAGCGTCAAAGCAAACAGGGAACTGACAGCGGCAGCAACGATTCCGCGCGGGGCGATCCAACATAACATCAGCCTGTCACGCCAATGCAAGCTGGAACGCCATGTCGAAACAAGAATGCATAGTGGACGGGCCACAAACTGGACGATAAGCATCAATATCAGCAGCGGCCAGCCCATCGCCCAGAGTGCATGGATATCAAGACGGGCCGCCAGGATGATAAATAGCGCTGAAAGTAAGATGGCGGATAGCTCTTCTTTAAATTCAACGATATCCGAGGTCTCAACCTCTCGCATATTAGCCAGCCAGATCCCCAGGACCGTTACCGCAAGCAGACCAGATTCATCCGCCAGCGTATTGGACACGCCAAACGTCAATAGAACGAAGGATAAAACAGCGAAGTTTTGCAGATAACCCGGGATCCAACCACGCCTGAGCGCATTCCCTAAGAAAACGCCAAACACCGCCCCGCTCACCAGCCCTATAACGACCGTTTTTGTAAGCATGATCAGCAAATGAAGCCATGTGCCCGTTTGCTCCTGCAAAGTAATAAACTCAAATACTAATAGGGTAAAAATCGCTCCCACCGGATCAATGACGATCCCTTCCCAGCGCAGTACCTGATTAATAGAGGCTGTTGGGCGAACCACTCGCATGAGTGGAGAAATCACTGTCGGCCCTGTAACCACCGTGACCGCCCCGATCAGCGCTGAAATCTGCGGCGTGAGGCCTAAAATTCCCCAGCAGGTTAGTGAGATAACGGCGAAGGTAATCAACATTCCAACTGTGACTAAATTGCGCACAATACCACCCAAGCCGCGAATCTCATCAAAGCGTAGCGTTAGGGCCCCTTCAAACAGAATGATGGCCACCGACAGCGATACCAGTGGGAAAAGTAGAGGACCAAATAATATATCCGGTTGCAATAAATGCACCCCGGGGCCAAGTAGTACGCCGATGAGCAACAGCGGCAGGATAGAAGGTATACGTAATCGCCACGCCAACCACTGAGCAAGCAGCGAAGCAATGGAAATAATAACGAGCATAAAAGGGACTGATAATTCCATTTTTTACCATTCTCAAATAGCGTGTGGAAAATTCAACAGCTCGGCCGCCCGACAATGACACGCTCCGCTCTATTCTCTGTATAGTGTAAACAAGTTGATCGAACGTAGTGTATTTAAACAATGATTCAAATTGGGGCTGTTGATTTCTGAACCGACTAAAGCAGGGTTTTCATCAGGCATGAGAAAAGGAAATATCTACGATTGTGCAGTATAAAAAGTAGCGTTCCCCACCAGCGTTAAGAATGACGCTTAGCGCTGATAAAGCGGGTCCTCGATCCTGGCTGATGTCAGGTTTGCCCCCTCTTCACGCACGATCTCCCATAGCGCCTGCGCCGCGGTCGACAGCGAGCGATTTTTACGCTGCGCCAGCATCAATTGGCGCTCCACAACCGGGGTTAATCTTTTTACCTGCAAACGGCTGCCCTGCGGCAAGGGTAAAGCCAGCGCCGGCAGCACGCTAATACCAATCCCCGATTCCACCATCGGGAACAGCGTCGCCGGATGACCAATCTCCTGCACGATATCGGCTTTGATGGCGAAACGCGCCAGCGCGGCATCAATCAGCGGCCGACTGCCGGAAGCATAGTCCTGCAATACCAGCCTCTCCCCTTGCAACTCCTGCCAGTTGACCGATAACTGACGGGAAAAACGGTGATCCTCACGACATAACAACAGAAAAGGTTCCGCCAACACCGACTCGCACTGCAAGTCCGTCGCCGTCCCCGGATCGATAACGATACCAAAATCAACCTCGCCCTGACGGATACTTTCCAGCACCCACTGCTGCGGCCTGTCATGCAGTACGAAATCAATATCCGGATAGCGGCGATTGCTATGAGCGATGCATTGTGGGATCAGATGCGCCGAGATGGTCTGGCTGGCGGCGACGCGCACGGTCCCCGTCAACTGCTGCCCTACCCGCCCCGCTTCACGCAGGGTCACATGGAGTTCATCAAGCAAACGCTCAAGCTTGCCCGCCAACTGATGGCCTGCTTCGGTGAGCACCACTTCACGCGTCGTTCTGTCGAGCAAACGTACGCCGGTCTGGTGCTCCAGCTCCTTAACGCTATGGCTCACTGCCGACTGGCTGAGACCAATAATTTCCCCCGCGCGGCTAAAACTGCGCGCCCTGGCGACGGTGACAAAGACCTTTAACTGACGTAACGAGTAATTCATCTGTTTTATTCATGAATAGATGCAATAAATCAATTTTATTTCTCAAAACAAAGAAAGCACAATAGCGGCATCGAATTTCAGGAGCGTTTATGAAACTTTTCCGCATTCTTGATCCATTTACACTGACATTGATTACCGTGGTTCTGCTGGCCTCGTTCTTTCCGGCGCGCGGCGAATTCGTCCCTTTCGTCGAGCATCTCACCACCGCCGCCATCGCGCTGTTATTCTTTATGCACGGCGCCAAGCTGTCGCGTGAAGCAATTATCGCCGGTGGCAGCCACTGGCGTTTACACCTGTGGGTGATGTGCAGCACCTTTATTGTTTTTCCGGTTCTGGGGGTTCTGTTTGCGTGGTGGGCGCCGATTAAGGTCGACCCGATGCTCTATAGCGGTTTTATTTACCTTTGCATATTGCCGGCGACCGTACAGTCAGCAATTGCCTTTACTTCGCTCGCCGGCGGTAACGTCGCCGCGGCGGTCTGTTCCGCTTCAGCATCAAGTCTGCTCGGTATTTTTGTTTCGCCATTGCTGGTAGGGCTGCTAATGCATTTGCATGGCGCTGGCGGCGATCTGGAACAGGTCGGTAAGATTATGCTGCAACTGCTGCTGCCGTTTGTTCTTGGACACTTGTCGCGCCCGTGGATCGGTAGCTGGGTGGCGAAACATAAAAAATGGATTGGCAAAACCGATCAGACCTCGATCTTGCTGGTGGTCTACTCAGCCTTCAGCGAAGCCGTCGTCAATGGAATCTGGCATAAAGTGGGCGTGGGATCGCTGCTGTTTATCGTCGTTGTCAGCCTGGTGCTGTTGGCTATTGTCATCGCGATCAACGTTTTTGTCGCCCGCCGCTGCGGCTTTAGCAAGCCGGATGAAATTACCATCGTCTTCTGCGGCTCGAAAAAGAGCCTGGCGAACGGGATACCGATGGCGAATATCCTGTTCCCGGCATCGATTCTGGGGATAATGGTGCTGCCGCTAATGATCTTCCATCAGATCCAACTGATGGTCTGCGCTGTACTGGCTCGTCGCTATAAAGCGCAGACAGACGCCCAACAGGCGCAGGAGAAATCCCGCGCTACGGCAGGTTAACGCGGTTGTTTAAGGGGCTGCACCAGTTGCGTCAGCCCCTCGGTCTTGATTAATAAGGTCAACGCCATCAGCTCGCCGAGATGCCCGGCAGGGAATTGATCCTTACGGGCAAACCACAGCAAATACTCTTCCGGGACGTCGATCAAACGGCGCCCCTTATATTTGCCAAATGGCATCTCGGTATTAGCAATCTCGATGAGCTGCGCTTTATCCACGTTATTCTCCCAGCAGGCGCATCATTTCGGCTTCGTCGATAACCTCAATGCCTAACTCCTGCGCCTTCGCAAGCTTAGAGCCCGCCGCTTCGCCGGCAATCACCAGATCGGTTTTCTTCGACACGCTGCCGGCGACTTTCGCCCCCAGCGCGACCAGCCGCGCTTTGGCATCATCGCGCGACAGCTGGCTCAGGCTACCGGTTAATACCACGGTTTTACCAGCAAACGGACTGTCAATTTCTTCCGCCTTCACCACCACCGGCGCCGGCCAGCGAACGCCTTCAGCGCGCAGTTGCGCGATGACCTCGCGGTTGCTCTCTTCGGCGAAGAAGTTAAAAGTATGTGTGGCGACGACAATCCCGACGTCAGGCACCTTCTGCAGCTCCTCAATCGAAGCCTGTTCCAGCGCTTCAATAGTGCCAAAATGCGCTGCCAGTCCCGCTGCTGTCGCCTCACCGACTTCGCGAATACCTAACGCATACAGGAAGCGGGCGAAGGTCGTCTCTTTCGCTTTCTCCAGCGCGTTGACCACATTTTGCGCCGATTTCGGTCCCATGCGATCCAGCCCGGTAAGCTTACCGGCGCTGAGCCGGAACAGATCGGCTGGCGTATGGACGTACTCTTTCTCAACCAGCTGATCGATGATTTTATCGCCCATACCGTCGACATCCAGCGCCCGTCGGGAGACAAAGTGCTTCAGCGCTTCTTTACGCTGTGCGCCGCAGATAAGCCCGCCGGTACAGCGCGCCACCGCTTCCCCTTCCACCCGTTCAACATCGGAATGACATACCGGACAATGTGTGGGGAAGATGATTTCACGCGTATGTTCCGGGCGTTCAGAAAGCACCACGTTGACGACCTGCGGGATCACGTCCCCCGCGCGGCGAATCACCACTTTGTCGCCAATACGCAGACCTAAACGTTCGATTTCGTCGGCGTTATGCAGGGTGGCGTTACTGACCAGTACCCCGGCCACGTGCACCGGTTCAAGGCGCGCTACCGGCGTAATCGCTCCGGTACGGCCAACCTGGAATTCCACATCGTTGACAAAAGTCATCTGCTCCTGGGCCGGGAATTTAAAGGCCACCGCCCAGCGCGGAGCGCGGGCGACGAAACCAAGCTGCTCCTGCAGCGCCAGCGAATCGACTTTAATCACCACGCCGTCAATATCAAAACCAAGTTTCGGACGGTCTTCTTCAACCTGGCGATAGTAAGTAAGCACTTCCTCTGGAGAATGACACAGCTTCACGCGGTCGCTCACCGGCAATCCCCACTGCTTAAACTGCTGCAAACGCGCGGAGTGGCTGGCCGGTAGTTCACCGCCTTCCAGCACGCCAACACCGTAGCAGAAGAAAGTAAGCGGTCGCTTCGCGGTAATACGCGGATCCAACTGGCGCAACGAACCCGCGGCGGCATTGCGCGGGTTAGCAAATACTTTGCCGCCGGTGCGGCGCGCTTCTTCATTGATTTTTTCAAATCCGGCCTGCGGCAGGAACACTTCTCCGCGCACTTCCAGCCGCGCCGGGATATTGTCGCCGCGTAGCTTCAGCGGAATAGCGCGAATGGTTCGCACGTTGGAGGTAATATCCTCGCCGGTGGTGCCATCGCCACGGGTCGCCGCCTGCATCAGCACGCCGTTTTCATAGAGGATACTGACCGCCAGGCCATCGAGCTTGAGCTCGCAGCACCAGGTCAGATCCGCCGTATCGCTTAAACGGTCCTGCACGCGTTTGTTAAAGGCGAGGAAACTCTCTTCATCAAAGACGTTATCCAGCGACAGCATGGGCACTTCATGGCGAATCTGGCTGAAAGAGGCCAACGGCGCCGCGCCAACGCGTTGGGTCGGCGAGTCAGGGGTAATCAGCTCAGGATGTTGCGCTTCGAGTTCGCGCAGTTCGCGCATCAGCCGGTCATATTCCGCATCGGGAATCTCCGGGGTGTCCATAACATGATACAGATATTCATGATGGCGAAGGGTGGTTCGCAGTTCAGTCAGTTTTTGTTCGATTGGTTCCATATCGCACCATCAATGATAAAAAACCCCCGACGGGCGGGGGTTCAGATTAAGCAGACGACACGCTAGCGCGTAGATCAGGCGTTAGCCTCTTTTACTTCGCGAATACGATCCTGGTACTCACGCAGTTTCTGCGGCGTCATCATCCGACGCTGGTCGTCAAGCACCACGCCGCCAACTTCATCGGCGATGTACTGCGCCGATTGCAGCATCAGTTTAAAGTTTTGCAGCTCGTCGCCAAACGACGGCACCTGCATAAAGATAGTCACGCCTGGCGTGGTCATATCCACCATCGCATCCGGATTGAAGGTGCCAGGTTTAACCATGTTCGCCAGGCTAAACAATACCTGTCCGCTACCGTCCGGGCTTAAATGACGATGGAAAATATTCATATCGCCAAACTTAAAGCCGGCCTGCTGGATGCTGTTGATCAGCAGTTCGCCATTAAGCTGCGAACCGTGATGCGCGGCGACGTTCATCACGATGACCGTCTCTTTGCGCTCTTTCGGCTGCGGCGCGGCGGCCGGCTGCTGAGGTTCAGCGGCTGGCGCTTCAGGGGCCGGTTGCGGCTGCGGCGCGGCAGGCTGTTGAACCGGCGCAGGTTGTTGAGCAACAGGTTGTGGGACTGGTGCCGACTGTTGAGCTACAGGCTGTTGCGGAGCTGGCTGCACCGGCTGCTGATATTGCGGCGGTACCGGCTGCGGCTGATGGACCGGCCGCGCTGGATGTACCGGCTGAGCAGGGGCAACATGATGCGGCGGCTGGGCCTGCGGCTGCGGAGCAACAGGCTGCTGCGGGCGCGGCGCGTGCGGCGGCGCCTGATGAACCGGCTCGTCCTGACGCACAGGCTGCTGCACCTGACGCTCATAAGGAGGCTGATACTGGTGTTGCGGCGCCTGACGAGGTGCTTCTTGCTCCCCATATGCGCCGTTCGGGGCGTGATTAACCCGGTGAACGCGAACTTCACCTACGCCTTCAACATCGTCATCAAAGTCATCGCCTTCCGATGTTTCATCGTCGCGAGACTTCATACGTTTCAGTGGGCGATCGCGGAACATCGAGGAACGCTCTTTACGGCTGGTCCAGAAACCATGTACCAGTAAAGCGATTATGGCGATCGCGCCAACAATGATTAATATCAGACGCAAATCCTGCATCATTATATTCTCTGTTGTTCTAACACCTTGCCACCACGGCAAACATTTACTCACTAAGAGTATTTGCCGATTACATCAAGTGCAAGTGCGTCTGCCCCTTTCACCCCATAAAGATGAACTAAATCGTGCTTTTTGCTGTTTTTTCGAACATTTCCTAACTGGTTATTGTCTGACAACCCGATAAAATAAGCGGGCATTCACACTGAATGTTAAAAAAGGAGCATCGCCTGACTATGGTTTCATCATCCGCAACTACCCCACGTAGCGGCGTCTACTATTTTTCACAAGGCTGGAAACTCATCAGGCTGCCAGGGATCCGACGTTTCGTGTTCCTGCCTTTATTAGTTAACGTGATTCTGATGGGCGGCGCGTTCTGGTGGCTGTTTACCCGCCTCGATAGCTGGATCCCTTCATTAATGAGCCATGTGCCTGAATGGCTTCAGTGGTTAAACTACCTGCTGTGGCCGGTGGCGGTTATCTCTATTTTGTTGGTATTTGGTTACTTCTTTTCGACCATCGCCAACTGGATTGCCGCGCCGTTTAGCGGCCTGCTGGCGGAACAGCTCGAAGCGCGACTGACCGGCGCGACGCCGCCCGACGTTGGCATATTCGGCATCATGAAAGATGTCCCGCGCATCATGAAACGCGAATGGCAAAAGTTTGCCTGGTACCTGCCGCGCGCCATCGTTCTGTTACTGCTGTACTTTATCCCCGGCATTGGCCAAACCGTCGCGCCGGTACTGTGGTTCTTGTTTAGCGCCTGGATGCTGGCCATCCAGTATTGCGACTATCCGTTCGATAACCATAAAGTGCCGTTTAAAACCATGCGCGAGGCGCTGCGTTCGCGGAAGGTCATCAACATGCAGTTTGGCGCGCTGACCAGCCTGTTCACCATGATCCCGGTTCTCAACCTGGTTATTCTGCCAGTCGCTATCTGCGGCGCGACGGCGATGTGGGTGGATTGCTATCGCGATAAGCACGCGATGTGGAAATAGTGCTCTTAGCTCTCTCTTTCGGGGCGGTTCACGCCGCCCCTTATTTCCGTCTTATTCCTTCTTGCTCATCATTATTTCCCTTCAGCATATAGATATGCTAAATCCTTACTTCCGGATATTGTTTAAGCGGGTATGCTGAAGCCGTACCCCCAAATTTCATACAGTTAAGGACGGGCCATGAGTAAGATTTTTGAAGACAACTCCCTGACAATCGGTCATACGCCGCTGGTACGACTGAACCGCATCGGTAATGGCCGAATCCTGGCCAAGGTAGAATCTCGTAACCCGAGCTTTAGCGTTAAATGCCGTATCGGCGCCAATATGATTTGGGATGCTGAAAAGCGCGGCGTACTGAAACCGGGTGTGGAACTGGTTGAACCAACCAGCGGCAACACCGGTATCGCCCTCGCCTACGTCGCCGCCGCTCGCGGCTACAAACTGACGCTGACCATGCCGGAAACCATGAGCGTGGAACGCCGCAAGCTGCTGAAAGCGCTGGGCGCTAATCTGGTGCTGACCGAAGGCGCGAAAGGCATGAAAGGCGCCATCCAGAAGGCGGAAGAGATTGTCGCCAGCGACCCGGAAAAATATCTGCTGCTGCAGCAGTTCAGTAACCCGGCTAACCCGGAAATTCACGAAAAGACCACCGGCCCGGAAATCTGGGAAGACACCGATGGCCAGGTTGACGTCTTTATCTCCGGCGTCGGTACCGGCGGTACCCTGACCGGTGTTTCTCGTTATATTAAAGGCACTAAAGGTAAAAAAGATCTGATTACCGTCGCCGTTGAGCCGACCGACTCGCCTGTTATCGCCCAGGCGCTGGCTGGTGAAGAGCTGAAACCTGGCCCGCACAAAATTCAGGGCATCGGCGCCGGCTTTATCCCGGGCAACCTCGACCTGAAACTGGTCGATAAAGTGGTCGCCATCACCAACGAAGAAGCTATCTCCACCGCTCGTCGCCTGATGGAAGAAGAAGGTATTCTGGCCGGTATCTCTTCCGGCGCTGCTGTTGCCGCGGCGTTAAAGCTGCAGGAAGATGAAGCCTTTACCAATAAGAATATTGTGGTTATCCTACCGTCTTCTGGTGAGCGTTATTTAAGCACGGCGCTGTTCGCAGATCTCTTCACCGAGAAAGAATTGCAACAGTAGTGCCAGTTTGTAAAAACCGTGTAAAAAAGCACCTTTTCGGGTGCTTTTTTGTGGCATACGTCAAAGTTTTACCCCTCCTGGCATTGATTCACCTCGTAGGGTCTGGTATTTAACCAGCACATTTATTTTGAAGCGCGAAATTATTCAGATTTGGATTTCCGCAGGCTGAATCGATTTTATGATTTGGTTCAAGTCTTCCTTTCGCGGCATAATGTTTAATGAAGTGCTAGACGTCAACGGACTTAAGGTCCTCTCAGCGGTTCCGCTGCTGACGCCTTAGCCACACACGTAACGCCGGCGCTAACAATACAGGCTAAAGTTTGGTCGTTAGGCTAGACTTTAGGTCCACAACACTAAACCTATAAGTTGGGGAAATATAATGTTCCAGCAAGAAGTTACCATTACCGCTCCGAACGGTCTGCACACCCGCCCTGCTGCTCAGTTTGTTAAAGAAGCGAAAGGCTTCACTTCTGAGATCACTGTAACCTCCAACGGCAAAAGCGCCAGCGCAAAAAGCCTGTTCAAACTGCAAACTCTGGGCCTGACTCAGGGTACCGTTGTGACCATCTCCGCTGAAGGCGAAGATGAGCAAAAAGCAGTTGAGCATCTGGTTAAACTGATGGCTGAACTCGAGTAAGTTCACGGGTTCTTTTTAATATCAGTCACAAGTAAGGTAGGGTTATGATTTCAGGCATTTTAGCATCCCCGGGTATCGCTTTCGGCAAGGCTCTCCTGCTGAAAGAAGATGAAATTGTCATCGACCGGAAGAAAATTTCTGCCGATAAGGTTGATCAGGAAGTTGAACGTTTCCTGAACGGCCGCACCAAGGCCTCCGCCCAGCTGGAGGTCATCAAAACCAAAGCTGGTGAAACTTTCGGTGAAGAAAAAGAAGCCATCTTCGAAGGGCATATTATGCTGCTGGAAGATGAGGAGCTTGAGCAGGAAATCATAGCCCTGATTAAAGATAAGCACATGACTGCCGATGCGGCAGCCAATGAAGTTATCGAAGGTCAGGCAACTGCACTGGAAGAGCTGGATGACGAATACCTGAAAGAGCGTGCCGCTGACGTACGCGATATCGGTAAACGTCTGCTGCGCAACATTCTGGGCCTGGCAATCATCGATCTGAGCGCTATCGCGGAAGAAGTCATCCTCGTTGCCGCCGATCTGACCCCGTCGGAAACCGCACAGCTGAACCTGAACAAGGTGCTGGGTTTCATCACCGACGCGGGCGGCCGTACTTCCCACACCTCTATCATGGCGCGCTCCCTTGAGCTGCCGGCAATTGTCGGTACCGGAAGCGTCACCTCCCAGGTGAAAAACGGCGACTATCTGATTCTCGATGCGGTTAACAACCAGGTTCTGGTTAACCCGAGCAACGAAAAAATTGAAGAGCTGCGTGCGCTGCAGGCGCAGGTTGCTGAAGAAAAAGCAGAACTGGCGAAACTAAAAGATCTGCCGGCCATCACCCTCGACGGTCATCAGGTTGAAGTTTGCGCTAACATCGGTACCGTTCGCGACGTAGACGGCGCTGAGCGCAACGGCGCGGAAGGCGTGGGCCTGTACCGTACCGAATTCCTGTTCATGGACCGCGATTCTCTGCCGACTGAGGAAGAACAGTTCGCAGCCTATAAAGCGGTGGCTGAAGCGTGCGGCTCACAGGCCGTTATCGTTCGCACCATGGACATCGGCGGCGATAAAGAGCTGCCGTACATGAACTTCCCGAAAGAAGAGAACCCGTTCCTCGGCTGGCGCGCCGTGCGTATCGCGATGGATCGTAAAGAGATCCTCCGCGACCAGGTTCGCGCTATCCTGCGTGCCTCCGCTTTCGGTAAGCTGCGCATCATGTTCCCGATGATCATCTCTGTTGAAGAAGTGCGCGCACTGAAGAAAGAGATTGAGATCTACAAACAGGAACTGCGTGACGAAGGTAAAGCTTTTGACGAATCGATTGAGATCGGCGTGATGGTGGAAACCCCGGCAGCCGCGACCATTGCTCGTCATTTAGCCAAAGAAGTTGATTTCTTTAGTATCGGAACCAATGATTTAACGCAATATACTCTGGCAGTTGACCGTGGTAATGATATGATCTCGCATCTTTACCAGCCGATGTCACCGTCTGTGCTGACTCTGATCAAGCAAGTTATTGATGCTTCTCATGCAGAAGGCAAATGGACGGGTATGTGTGGTGAGCTTGCAGGCGATGAACGTGCTACACTTCTGTTGCTGGGTATGGGGCTGGACGAATTCTCTATGAGCGCCATTTCCATCCCGCGCATCAAGAAGATTATTCGTAACACGAACTTCGAAGATGCAAAAGTATTAGCAGAGCAGGCTCTTGCTCAACCGACGACGGACGAGTTAATGACGCTGGTTAACAAGTTCATTGAAGAAAAACAATCTGCTAATCCACGAGATGCGCGGCCCAAATTACTGCTTAGGAGAAGATCATGGGTTTGTTCGATAAACTGAAATCTCTGGTTTCTGATGACAAAAAAGACACCGGAACTATTGAGATTGTTGCTCCGCTCTCTGGCGAGATCGTCAACATCGAAGACGTGCCGGATGTGGTTTTTGCGGAGAAAATTGTGGGTGATGGCATTGCCATCAAACCTACTGGCAACAAAATGGTTGCGCCGGTAGAGGGTACCATCGGTAAAATTTTTGAAACCAACCATGCTTTCTCTATTGAATCCGATAGCGGCATTGAGCTGTTTGTTCACTTCGGTATCGATACCGTTGAACTGAAAGGCGAAGGCTTCAAGCGCATCGCTGAAGAAGGTCAGCGCGTGAAAGTCGGCGACCCGGTTATCGAATTCGATCTGCCGCTGCTGGAAGAAAAAGCCAAGTCTACCCTGACTCCGGTTGTTATCTCCAACATGGACGAGATCAAAGAGCTGATCAAACTGTCCGGTAGCGTCACCGTTGGTGAAACTCCGGTTATCCGCATCAAGAAGTAATTCTTGCTTGCCGAGAAAATGGCGCCTTCAGGCGCCATTTTTTTATGCCGGCCGGTAGCACTTTTCACTCGCCAGGATTTTCATCCCCTGCGGGCTACTTTCCAGAATCCGCCGTTCGCTATCCGCGACCCATAGCTCGCACTGGCAGCCGCTCTCGTTTTCAAACATCGTTCTCGCCCTACAGGCATCTTCCAGAGCGTTCATCCCCATCGTCTCAAAATGGCCAACGGTTCTCCCCTCCCTGCGTACCACTAACCGATAGCTATGCATCGTTATTGCGCTCCCGACGGCGGTAAAATGAGTTCATCGCAGCCCTGACTCTCGGTCCAGGTCATTACCGCCAGCACGCGCTGAGCGGCGGCGCGCGTAGCGTCGCCCAACGGCATGTCGCACACCAGGTTGCTGATGAGCTCGGCGCAGAACAGGTCGCCGGTACCTTTGAGGTCGGTTTCGACGCGAGGATGGACGACCACTTCGACCGCGTCGTCGGTGACCACCAGCACGTTAATAGTCGAAGCATCCAGCCCAGGCGCGCTGGTAATCACCACCCACTTTAGGGTATCGGAAAGCAGACTACGCGCGGCGATCACCGCTTCCTGCTGGTTGTGGCACGGCATGCCGCTGAGGGTTTCGAGCTCGAAAAGATTTGGCGTGATCCCCCGCGCCAGCGGCAACAGGTGGCGGCGATAAGCCTCGGGGATCTCCGCTTTTACGTAGATGCCGCTATCTACATCGCCAATCACCGGGTCAACCAGAATACAGAGGTCGGGATGGTGCACACGGATCCGCTGCAGCCACTGCGCCAGCAGCGCAATTTGCCCGGCGCTGCCCATATACCCGGTGGTTACCGCCCGCAGCTCGCGAAGCGCATCACGCTCCTCCAGCGCCCGCAGATAGCCGCTAAACCACTCTTCCGGGATCACCCCACCGTAGAAAGTATCGTAATGTGGGGTATTGCTGAATAACACCGTGGGCACCGCCATCACCCGCAATTCATGCTGCTTGATTGCCGGTACCGCGATACTGTTACCGACGCTGCCATAGACCACCTGCGATTGCACCGCCACGATATCAACCTCCAGCGCCCGGCTGTGGTCGTTAAAGAGCACGGACTGTATTTCGTCTTGCTGACTCATCCTTTCTCCCCCCGCTGGACAGCGGGTCATACTCTGATTATCATTCGTCCTATGCTAAAATTCATTTTGTCATAGGTCAATAATGTTCACCGGAAAAACCGCAAACGAGATTTTCGATAACATCCGTCATCTGGTGCAGAGCGGCGCGTTGCAACCCGGAGAGGCGCTGCCGCCGGTGCGCGAGCTGGCAGGCGACCTGGCAGTCAACCGCAATACGGTGGCGGCGGCCTACAAGCGGCTGGTGACCTCAGGGCTCGCCGTCAGCCAGGGGCGCAACGGCACGGCCATTAAGGCGCTTAATACGCTTAATGCGGTCGAGGGCGGCGATCCGACGACATCGCTGATTGATATTTCCGGCGGCAATCCGGATCCGCGACGTCTGCCGGATATTGGCCGTTTTCTTCCCAAGCTGTCGCGGACCCCGCACTTATATGGCGATGCCGCCGTTGAGCCACGGCTGGCTGACTGGGCGCGGGAGTGGGTCAGTCGCGATATTGGCCACGAATTTGACATCAATTTGACCAGCGGCGCGATTGACGCCCTTGAGCGCCTGCTCTGCGCGCTGCTGCTACCCGGCGACAGCGTCGCGGTAGAAGACCCCTGCTTTCTGAGCAGCATCAATATGCTGCGTTACGCCGGTTTCCAGCCCAGCCCGGTCGCCGTCGACGGTGAAGGCATGAACCCGGAGCGGCTTGAAGAAGCGCTGCGCAACGGCGCCCGTGCGGTAATACTGACTCCACGCGCCCACAACCCGACCGGCTGCAGTTTGACGCCGGAGCGCGCACAAGCGATTCGCACCGTGCTCGCCCGCTATCCGCAGACGCTGGCGATCGTTGACGATCACTTCGCCCTGCTCTCAGCGACATGCTGGCACAATCCGCTACCTGACGGCATTCAGCGTTGGGCGCTGGTGCGCTCAATGTCCAAAACCCTGGGCCCGGATTTGCGGCTGGCGATAGTCGCCAGCGACCCGACAACCTCGGCGGCGCTGCGCCTGCGCCTGAACGCCGGTAGCCAGTGGGTCAGCCATTTACTACAAGAGCTGGCGTTCGCCTGCCTGAATGATAGCGCTTTTGCCGCCTCTCTGACTGCGAGCCAGCGCCATTATCAGCAGCAAAATCAGCGGCTCGCCGCCGCGTTGGCCCGCCACGGCGCTGGCGATTATCCGCCTGGCGATGGTCTTAACTTCTGGCTGCCGCTATCAGCCGCCAGCCAGCCGCTGGCGTTGCGTCTGGCGCGGGCCGGTTGGCTGGTGCGTGAAGGTGAAGCCTTTGGCGTGAAAACACCGGCGCACGGCCTGCGCCTGTCGCTGGGCGCCTTAACCGAGGCGCAAATTGAACAACTTGCACACGATTTATCGCTGGTCTTACCTTGTTAAACACGGGAGTTTTATGCGGATCCACTTTATCGTTCATGAAGTTTTTGAAGCGCCTGGCGCCTATCTGCGCTGGGTTAACGCGCGCGGCTATCAGGCCAGCTGGTCGCGAGTTTATGCCGGGGATCCGCTGCCGGCGAATGCCGAAGGTTTCGATATGCTGGTGGTACTTGGCGGCCCGCAATCACCACGCACCACGCTTGCCGAGTGCCCATGGTTTGATGCCCATGCCGAGAAAAACCTGATTGCCCAGGCGATTGCCGCCGGGCGTATCGTGGTCGGGATTTGTCTCGGATCGCAGCTCATCGGCGAAGCGCTGGGGGCGCCGGTGATGCAAAGCCCGGAAAAAGAGATTGGCCACTATCCTATCATCCTGACCACCGCCGGACTGCAGGATGACAACATCGCCCATTTCGGCTCATCGGTGGTAGTCGGTCACTGGCACAACGATATGCCGGGCCTGACGCCTGCGGCGGAAGTCCTGGCTTCCAGCGAAGGGTGCCCGCGGCAAATCGTCAAATATAGCGATCGGGTCTACGGTTTTCAGTGCCATATGGAGTTTGACGCGGAGGTCATCGAGTTATTAATTACCCACTCGCAATATGAACTTGCCGCCGCAAAAGGCAGGCGCTTTATTCGCAGCGAAGATGAAATGAGGCAATGGGATTATCGCGAGATGAATCAAAAACTATGGGCGTTTCTGGATAAGCTGGTAGCGAAACACGCACTTTAGTTAACCGGCCCCCATGCCTGGCATGGGGACCGTGATAGCGCGTTTAGATACCCGCTCCCTGGCTGAAGTGTTCTTCGCCGAACACGCCGGTTGAGAGATAGCGATCGCCGCGATCGCAGATGATCGCCACCACCACCGCGCCCGGATTGGCGCGAGCAATACGCAGCGCCCCGGCAACCGCGCCGCCGGAACTGACGCCACAGAAGATCCCTTCCTGTACGGCCAACTGGCGCATCGTGTTTTCCGCATCCTGCTGGTGGATATCCAGCACCTCATCCACCAACGAGGCATTAAAAATGCCCGGCATATATTCCTGCGGCCAGCGGCGGATCCCCGGAATGCTGCTGCCCTCTTCCGGCTGTAGCCCAATGATACTTACCGGCTTCGCCTGTTCGCGCAGAAAACGCGATACGCCGGTAATGGTACCGGTGGTGCCCATGCTGGAAACAAAGTGGGTGATACGCCCGTCCGTCTGGCGCCAGATCTCCGGGCCGGTGGTGGTGTAATGGGCGTAAGGGTTATCCGGATTATTGAACTGATCCAATAGCTTACCCTCGCCACGCTCGGCCATCGCGGCGGCCAGATCGCGAGCACCCTCCATCCCCTGCTCTTTGGTGACCAGGATGAGTTCAGCGCCGTAGGCGCGCATTGCGGCGCGCCGCTCCTGGCTCATGTTGTCCGGCATCAGCAGTTTCATCTGATAGCCTTTTAACGCCGCAATCATCGCCAGCGCGATACCGGTATTACCGCTGGTCGCCTCGATCAATACATCGCCGGGTTTAATTTCGCCGCGCTTTTCCGCTTCGACAATCATCGACAGCGCGGCGCGATCTTTTACCGAGCCCGCCGGGTTGTTGCCCTCAAGCTTGAGCCAAATTTCGCTGCCGTTGTCCGGCCCCAGACGTTGTAATTTCACCAGCGGCGTGTTGCCAATTGTTTGTTCTAATGTGTTCACTTCAGCTGTCCAATAAAAAGCCCGGCCGCGTCATGCGCTCCGGGCTGTCAGCCAGGGCAGCGCTGCGCCGCCCGGCAAAAGCACGTGGATTTAAGCTATCAGGCCGACTCTGCCAGAGCAAGTTCGCCGCGCGGCTCGATGCGCTCGGTTCCGTTATACAAGCGCGCATTCTGCAAGCCGACAAACAGGCGTTCGCCGCGGGACGGGGCCTCATCGCCCGCCAGCACTACACTCAGCGGTTCGTCATACCACCCAAGAGGCTGGACGACTAATTGGGTGTAGTGCCCCTTCGGACTAGCTTCCAGCACCTGCACCGGCAACGGCGAATCCAGGCTGGTACGGCGGCTGATATCTACTTCCCACGGCCGCAGGAACAGATCGACCGGCCCCTGGTATGCCGGGGTATAGCCTAAAGGCCAGCGGTGGGCGCCGACGTGGAACTGGCCACCGCGAATGGTGCCCTGCAGGCGGTTAACTTCGCCCATAAACTCGAGCACAAAACGGGTCGAAGGTTCACGCCAGACGCGTTCAGGCGCATCGGCCTGTTCGATGTTGCCCTGGCTCATTACCACTACCCGATCGGCGACTTCCATCGCCTCTTCCTGGTCGTGGGTAACAAACACGCTGGTGAATTTTAATTCTTCATGTAGCTGGCGCAGCCAGCGGCGCAGTTCTTTACGCACCTGCGCATCCAGCGCGCCAAAGGGTTCATCCAGCAGCAGAATTTGCGGCTCGACCGCCAGCGCGCGCGCTAACGCTACGCGCTGCTTCTGGCCGCCGGAAAGCTGTGCCGGATAACGGTCGGCAAGATGGGCCAGTTGCACCATCTCCAGCAGTTTGGTCACTTTGGCTTTAATCGCCGCCGCATTGGGACGCTCACGGCGCGGCAGCACGGTCAGGCCAAAGGCGATGTTATCGAATACCGTCATATGCCGAAACAGCGCATAGTGCTGGAAAACAAAGCCCACTTTACGATCGCGGGCGTGCATCCGGCTCACGTCGGTGCCGTGAAAACGGATATGGCCGCTGGATTGATGCTCCAGCCCGGCGATAATCCGCAATAAGGTGGTTTTACCGGAGCCGGACGGCCCCAGCAGCGCAACCATTTGCCCGGAAGGGATATCCAGCGAGATATCATTCAGCACCTGGGTGCGACCAAACGATTTCTTAATATTGGCAATCTCAATGCTCATGATTTCCCTCCTGTTGCGCGCGTTTTTCCTGATTGGCCAGACGCCATTGCAACATACTCTTTAAAAACAGGGTCAAAATAGCCATTAACGTCAGCAGGGCTGCGGCGGTAAACGAACCGACGGTGTTGTAGTCCTGCTGCAGTAGTTCAATTTGCAGCGGCAGCGATAGCGTTTCGCCGCGGATCGAGCCGGAAACGACCGACACCGCGCCGAATTCGCCAATCGCGCGGGCGTTGGTCAACACCACGCCGTACAGCAGCGCCCAGCGAATATTGGGTAGCGTCACCCGGCGGAACATCTGCCAACCGGAAGCGCCGAGCAGTATCGCCGCTTCATCTTCGTTGCTCCCCTGGCTCATCATCACCGGCACCAGCTCGCGGACCACAAACGGGCAGGTGACGAAGATAGTCGCCAGCACCATGCCCGGCCAGGCGAACATGATCTGCATGTTGTGCTCATCAAGCCAGCCGCCGAGTGGGCCGTTGGAGCCGTAAAACAGTAAATAAACCAGACCTGCCACCACCGGCGAGACGGCGAACGGGATATCCAGCATCGTCAGCAGCAGCTGGCGGCCAGGGAAGGTAAAGCGCGTTACCAGCCAGGCCAACAGCGTACCGAATACCAGATTCACCGGCACGGTAATCAACGCGATCATCACCGTCAGCCAGATGGCGTGCAGCATGTCCGGATTGGCCAGGTTTTCCAGCACCGGCATTAACCCTTTACTGAAAGCCTGGACAAAAATATAAATCATCGGCACCACGAGGATGAAGGCGGATACCAGCATCCCGACGCCGATCAGAAACCATTTGCCCCAGTTGATCCGGGGCGCGTCATAGCGCTTCAATTGAGTAACTTCCGCCATTAGTGACCTACCACGCGTCGACCAAAGCGACTCTGCAGGGTGTTGATAGAGAACAGCAGCAGCAGCGAAGCCGCGAGGATCACCGAGGCAATCGCGCTCGCCGCCGGGTAATCAAACTCCTGCAAACGAATGAAAATCATCAGCGAAGTCACTTCCGTTTTCCATGCGATGTTGCCGGCGATAAAGATCACCGCACCGAACTCGCCAAGGCTGCGGGTAAACGACAGCGCAATCCCCGCCAGCAGGGCTGGCGACAGTTCAGGCAGCACCACTTTGCGGAAACTCTGTAAGCGCGTCGCGCCGAGGGTTTCCGCCGCCTCTTCATATTCCGGCCCTAACTCTTCCAGCACCGGCTGCACGGTACGCACCACAAACGGGATGCTGGTAAAGGCCATCGCCACCGCGATGCCAAGCCAGGTATAGGTCACTTTGATATCAAACTTCGCCAGCCACTCGCCGTACAAGCCATTAACCGAGAACAGCGAGGCCAGCGTCAGGCCCGCCACCGCCGTCGGCAGCGCGAACGGCAGGTCCATTAGGGCATCGAGCAGCGTACGGCCTGGAAAACGATAACGGGTAAGAATCCACGCCATCAGCAGGCCGAACACGCCGTTAAAAATCGAGGCCACGAAGGCCGACAGCAGCGTGACTTTATAGGCGGCGACCACCTGAGGGTTGGTAATCACCTCCCAATACTGCGCCCAGCTCATCTGCGCCAGCTGCATCACCAGCGCGCTGAGCGGCAACAGTAAAATCAGGCACACAAACAGCAGGCTGGTGCCAAGGCTCAGGGTAAAGCCCGGCAGCACGCGCTTGGACGACACAGCCAACATTACTGACGCCCCGCTGCCAGCAGTTTGTCCAGCTCGCCGCCGCTGACGAAGTGGGTTTTCATCACTTCAGGCCAGCTGCCAAACTGGTCTTCCACGCGGAACAGTTCGGTCTGCGGGAATTTATCTTTCAGCGACGCCATCACTTTCGGATCGTTCACGCGATAGTAGTAATCGGTGATGATGGTCTGCGCCTGCGGACTATAGAGATAGTTCAGGTAGGCTTTCGCCGCTTTTTCAGTACCGTTGGCCTTAACGTTTTTGTCTACCCACGCGACCGGGAATTCGGCGAGGATATTGACCTTCGGCACAACGACTTCGAACCCCTGCGCTTCATACTGTTTACGGATGTTGTTAACTTCCGATTCAAAAGTAATCAGCACATCGCCCAACCCGCGCTCGACGAAGGTGGTGGTCGCGCCGCGACCGCCGGTATCGAATACCTCGACGTTCTTCAGGAACTGGGTCATGAACTGTTCGGTTTTGGCTTTATCGCCGCCATCGGCTTTGTCCGCCGCCCCCCAGGCCGCAAGATAGGTATAGCGCGCGTTGCCTGAAGTTTTAGGATTCGGGAAGATCAGCTTCACGTCAGAACGCACCAGATCGTTCCAGTCATGAATATTTTTGGGATTGCCCTTACGCACCAGGAACGCCATGGTCGAATAGAACGGCGAGCTGTTATTCGGCAGACGGCTCTGCCAGTCTGCCGGGATCAGGTTGCCTTTATCATGCAGAATCTGGACGTCCGTCACCTGGTTATAGGTCACGACGTCAGCCTTCAGACCTTGCAGAATCGCCAACGCCTGCTTGGAGGAGCCCGCATGTGACTGCTTAATGGTCAGCTTGTCGCCGCCGTTTTCTTTTGCCCACTGCTGTTCAAAAGGCGGATTAAGGGCGGCGAACAGCTCGCGGGAAACATCATAGGAACTGTTCAGCAGTTCAGTCGCCTGCGCCTGCGCCACCAGCAGCATGGAAGCTGCCAGCGCCAGATATCCTTTTTTCAGTGATTTAACGGCCATTGCGCACCCTTATCAAAAATGATCATTTACTGATGATCATCATATTTATAACGAGTACGAAAGGAGTAACGGTTTTATATACCGTTTGGCGATTTGGAAGTAGAAAAGAGAATAAGCAACTGGCAAAGCTTTGCTGAAAGCGGCTGTACGTATGCTGGATTCGCTTACACCCTAACCCTCTGGGTTAGGGTTAGGGTTAGGGTGAGGGGAAAAATTACAGCGCCTGAATACGCTCCAGCGACGGCGCGAAGTAATAACCGCCGGTCACCGGTTTAGTGAAGCGCAGCATGGCATCGCGCTTACCGTCGGTATCGCCGAACATACTCAGCAACTGCTGCTCAATGTTATACAGGCGAGCGCAGTAGGCGCAGAAGTACAGGCCGTTAGTGCCGCTGGCGGTACCGTATGGCAGGCTCTGGCGGACGATTTTCAGCCCTTTGCCATCTTCTTTTAAGTCCACGCGGCTCAGGTGCGAAGTAATCGGGCGCTCGTCGCCGTCGATCTCTTCGTTGGCGTCTTTGGTACGGCCAATCATCATCTCCTGATCCGGCACGCTCATGCGGTTCAGTTGCTTAAGATTGTGCTCCCAGCGTTGCACGAATACGTAGCTGCCGCCCGCGTCAACGCCGTCTTTAATCACCGCGACTTCACGGCGGGTTTCTTCGCCTGCCGGGTTTTCGGTGCCGTCGACAAAGCCGCTCAGATCGCGTTCTTCCACCCAGCGGAAACCGTGAATTTCTTCTTTCACTTCAATGGCGTCGCCGAAAGCGGCCACCGCCGCCTGGGCGACGGAAAAGTTCACTTCATGACGGGCGGATAAAATATGAATCAACACGTCATACTGCGTGGATGGCGCCAGCCCTTTGCCGTAAACCGGAAAATCTTTTAACTCTTCCGCGCCTTCACCAGCGCTCAGCTGACGCCAGACGGTATTGCCGAAAGCGACCACCGCGCCGAGTTTGGCGTCAGGAAATTTAGCCTGGAAGGTGGCCACATTATCGACAAAAATTTTGCTCGCTTCGCGCAGGGCGTTAACGTCCCCTTTTACATTGGCTTCAATCCAAATCGCCGCGCGGCAATGTTCCGGCAAAATGCCGCTCTGAACCTGAGACATCGCTCCTCCTGAAATGATGCAACCACAACGCTATGACGTTGCTAACGCGCCATTGTAACCGTTTTTATCCGCCCACGTGTCTCTTCAGATCAAATTAGCGACGCCAGATAATTTTGCTGACTTTCCAGTTCTTCAGGGTATCGTCGGACGGCATCAGCTCGTCCGGGCCGCTCCAGTGGCCGGTAAAGGCGTAGCTGATGTGCTGGCTGCCAGGCGCTTTACATTCCACCACCGCGCCGTTGTCGGGAACGCCTTTCTCGCAGTTGCCGAACGCTTTGCCGTACAGCTCGCTAAACGGGGTACCGATTTTCACGCCGCTGGCGGCGGGAATCGCGCTATCGCGCACATCAATGCGGCTCACCGTACCGCCATCGCCGTTGATAGTCAGCGCCAGCTTGTCATCCTTTAGCGCTTCAAAATAGTGAACGATTTTGCCATCCGCGGTTTTCATTCCGCTGCGCAGACGGTAGCTGCCGCCGAGGGCATCGCTAATTGCCTGTTCATTGAGCGGCGTCGACGCCGTCAGTTTACCCACGCCCTGCTCGGTGACCTCGTTGGAGGAACCAAACCAGTTCCATGGATAGGCAGCCGACCAGTTCACCGCGCTCATCGTTGAGCAGCCGGTTAGCGCCAGCGGAAGCGCGCAAAGCATTAGACGTAGCGATTTCATAACTCAATCCTTTCTGATTCATTCAACGCATGTTGGAGTGCGCGATCGGCAAAAAGTGCCATTAAAGCGCTTCAAGGCGAAAACAGGCGTGCAACCTGCGGCTGGTTATCAGCCACCATAGCGCATAAATATCGGCCGCCAGCAGGGCGATGGTCAGCATGGAAGGCGCCTCGCCGGTGAACCACAGCCACGGCTGCCAGGCCAGCAATAGCGCCTGTGAAGCAATCAGCAGCCAGCGCATCAGCGGCCAGAGACGCGGGAAACGCTGACGCTGACCGCTAAGCAGAAATGCCGCGACCGCCGGTACGCCGGGCAGCAAACCCAGCCAGAAGTTATCGTGATCGGGATAGAACAGGCTCAGCAGCGCATCCCCCTGCTGGCGGGAGGCGCCGGCCATGACGAACAGCACCCAGGTGCGCGCCTGCAGCAACAGCACACCCCAAAACAACAGCGGCAGCCGTAAACGACCCTGGGTATCATAATCGGCAGGAATAAATTCAGTATTCTTCATCTTCAATCAGGCGTTTACCCAGGGTGAGTACATCCGAGTGCTCGTAACCGAGACGCTCGTACATCCCCTGCACCACATCGTTATCGTCACGCACCATAATTGAAATTTTCGGGCAACCGCGGGCGATCAGCTTCTTTTCCAGCCGATTGAGCAGCGCATTAGCGATACCGCGGCCGCGGTATTCCGGATGTACGCCAAGATAGTAAGCGGAGCCGCGGTGGCCGTCGTAACCGCCCATCACCGTCCCCACCACTTCACCGTTCACTTCAGCGACCAGAAACAAGCTCACGTCGTGGTTGAGCTTACGCTCGATATCCATTTCCGGATCGTTCCATGGGCGCAGAAGATCGCAGCGCTCCCAAAGGGTGATCACTTCTTCGAAATCCTGCTGGCGAAAAACGCGAATCTCCATGGTATTCCCCACCATTTACGGTTAAAAACAGTGATTATGGCGCGAATATGACTGATAGCCAATATCAGGCGAAATCATCAGCAAAAAATGGCATAATATCGCTTTGTCATGTATTGAAATGAAAAGTAAAACAATTCTTATTTTGAGTGGTCGTAACGGGAAACGCGATACGATATAACATTGGACATCACTTGTTTACAATTCAGGCCGAATGAGCACTTTTAAACCATTAAAAATACTTGCTTCGCGCCGTCAGGTGCTGAAAGCAGGACTGGCTGCGATGACGCTAACCGGCGTCGCTTCCCAAGCCACTGCCAAAGAGCAGCCGCTAAAAACTTCCAATGGACACAGCAAACCCGTCGCAAAGAAAGCAGGCAGCAGGCGTCTGGTGATGCTTGACCCCGGTCATGGCGGCATCGATACGGGGGCAATTGGCCACAACGGTTCGAAAGAAAAACACGTCGTGCTGGCCATTGCTAAAAATGTGCGCAGCATTTTACGCAGCAACGGCATCGATGCCCGTCTGACGCGTAGCGGCGATACCTTTATTCCGCTGTACGATCGCGTTGAGATCGCCCACCAGCACGGCGCCGATCTGTTTATGTCGATTCACGCCGACGGCTTTACCAACCCGAGTGCGGCCGGCGCCTCCGTCTTTGCGCTCTCCAACCGCGGCGCCAGTAGCGCCATGGCGAAATATCTCTCCGAGCGCGAAAACCGCGCCGATGAGGTCGCCGGTAAAAAAGCGACGGATAAGGACCATCTGCTGCAGCAGGTATTGTTCGATTTGGTGCAAACCGACACCATTAAGAACAGCCTGACGCTCGGCTCGCATATTCTGAAAAAGATTAAGCCGGTGCATAAACTGCACAGCCGCAATACAGAGCAGGCGGCCTTTGTGGTGCTGAAGTCCCCTTCGATTCCCTCGGTGCTGGTCGAAACGTCGTTCATTACCAACCCAAATGAAGAGAAGCTACTCGGCACAACCGCTTTCCGCCAGAAGATTGCTAACGCTATCGCTTCCGGCATTATTAGTTATTTCCACTGGTTCGATAACCAGAAAGCGCATTCGAAGAGACGTTAATGAAACCCGATGTACAGCAGGTCAAAGCCTTCCTTCTTCAGCTGCAGGATGCCATTTGCGCCAAACTCTCCGCCGTTGACGGCAAGGATTTTGTTGAAGATAGCTGGCAGCGCGAAGGCGGCGGCGGCGGACGCAGCCGGGTTTTACGCGACGGCGGCGTCTTTGAGCAGGCCGGGGTTAACTTCTCTCACGTCCATGGCGATGCGATGCCCGCCTCAGCTACCGCCCACCGCCCGGAACTGGCCGGGCGCAGCTTTGAGGCGATGGGCGTTTCGCTGGTGGTGCATCCGCGCAACCCCTATGTGCCGACCAGCCACGCTAACGTTCGCTTTTTTATTGCCGAGAAGCCCGGCGCCGACCCGGTGTGGTGGTTCGGCGGCGGGTTTGATCTAACGCCTTATTATGGGTTTGAAGAAGACGCCATTCACTGGCATCGTACTGCCCGCGATTTATGCCTGCCGTACGGCGACGAGGTCTATCCGCGCTATAAAAAGTGGTGCGATGATTACTTCTTCCTTAAGCACCGTAACGAACAGCGCGGCATTGGCGGTCTGTTCTTTGATGATTTAAATACTCCGGACTTCGACCACTGCTTCGCCTTTATGCAGGCAGTGGGCAACGGCTTTACCGACGCTTACCTGCCGATCGTTGAGCGCCGAAAAACCACGCCTTACGGCGAACGCGAACGCGATTTCCAGCTTTATCGCCGCGGGCGCTATGTGGAATTCAATCTGGTGTGGGATCGCGGCACGCTGTTCGGCCTGCAGACCGGCGGGCGTACGGAGTCTATTCTGATGTCGATGCCGCCGCTGGTGCGCTGGGAGTATGACTACCATCCGCAAGAAGGCAGCCCGGAAGCCGCATTGAGCGAGTTTATTAAAGTCAAAGAGTGGATCTGATTTAGGTCTCCTGAGACAAAAAAGCCCCGGATTACCGGGGCTTACTTTTTTATTGTGCTTACAGCGGCTGGGTCTGCGCTTCCACGACCGCCAGCGCCACCATGTTGACGATACGGCGCACGGAGGCGATAGGCGTGAGAATATGCACCGGCTTAGCGATACCCATCAGTACCGGCCCGACGGTTACCCCTTCCGAACTGGAGACGCGCAGCAGGTTGTAGCTGATACGCGCGGCTTCCATATTCGGCATCACCAGAATATTAGCCGCCCCTTTCAGCGGGCTATCCGGCATACGATCGTTGCGGATGCTCTCCACCAGCGCGGCGTCGCCGTGCATTTCGCCGTCAATCATCAGATCCGGCGCGCTCGCTTTCACCAATTCCAGCGTTTTGCGCATTTTGCTGGCAGACGGGCAATCAGCTGAACCGAAGTTAGAGTGCGACAGCAGCGCGACACGCGGTTCGATACCAAAACGACGCACGCTTTCCGCCGCCATCAGGGTGATCTCCGCCAGCTCTTCCGGCGATGGATCGTGGTTGACATAGGTATCGGCGATAAAGGTGTTTCCGCTTGGCAGCAGCAGCGCGTTCATCGCCCCGGCGGTGCTGACGCCGTCGCGGAAGCCAAACAGCGGCTGAACCACGCGATAGTGCTCATGATAATCTCCGATGGTTCCGCAGATCATCGCATCCGCCTCACCGCGATGAACCATAATCGCGCCAATGACCGAAGTGTTGCTAATGACCGCCCGCTGCGCCTGCTCCTGGGTAATGCCGCGGCGCTTCATCAACTGGTAGTACTCGCTCCAGTACTCTTTGAAGCGCGGATCGGATTCATTATTGACGATTTCGAAGTCCACGCCCGCTTTAATCTGCAGGCCCAGTTTCTGGATGCGCATTTCAATCACGCTCGGGCGACCGATGAGGATTGGCTTCGCCAGCCCCAGAGAAACCAGCTCCTGCGTGGCGTGCAACACGCGAGTCTCCTCGCCTTCCGCCAGCACCACGCGCTTCGGCTCTTTGCGCGCCTGGGAGAAGATCGGCTTCATAAACAGGTTAGTTTTATAGACGAACTCGCTCAGTTTCTCGATGTAGGCATCGAAGTCGGCAATCGGCCGGGTCGCCACGCCTGATTCCATCGCCGCTTTAGCGACCGCTGGCGCGATCTTGACGATCAGGCGCGGATCGAACGGTTTCGGAATAATGTACTCCGGGCCAAAGCTGAGATCCTGGTCGCCATAGGCGGAAGCCACGACTTCGCTCTGTTCGGCATGCGCCAGCTCGGCGATAGCATGAACCGCCGCCAGCTTCATCTCTTCGTTTATCGCCGTCGCGCCAACATCCAGCGCGCCGCGGAAGATGAACGGGAAGCACAGCACGTTGTTGACCTGGTTTGGATAGTCGGAACGGCCGGTACAAATAATCACGTCGTCGCGCACTTCCTTCGCCAGCGGCGGTAGGATTTCCGGCTCCGGGTTCGCCAGCGCGAGGATCAGCGGTGAGCGCGCCATCTTCTTGACCATCTCCGGAGTCAGAACTTTCGGCCCGGAGCAGCCAAGGAAAATGTCCGCGCCATCGATGACATCGTCGAGGGTACGTTTCCCGTCGTCTTCCACCGCGTAGGCCGCTTTGGTTTCCGCCATGTTGGCTTCGCGGTCTTTATAGATAACGCCTTTCGAGTCGCAGACCACGATATTGTGTTTCTGCATTCCCAGCGCCACCAGCAGGTTCATACAGGCGATAGCCGCCGCTCCCGCGCCGGAGACCACCATCCGCACATCAGAGAGATTCTTCTCAACCACCCGCAGACCGTTGAGAATTGCCGCGGTGCTGATAATCGCCGTGCCGTGCTGATCGTCGTGGAACACCGGAATATTCATGCGCTCACGCAGTTTCTGCTCAATGTAGAAACATTCCGGCGCTTTAATATCTTCGAGGTTGATGCCGCCAAACGTCGGCTCCAGGGCGGCAACGACATTAATGAATTTGTCAGGATCCAGCTCATCAACTTCAATATCGAACACATCGATACCGGCGAACTTTTTAAACAGAACGCCCTTTCCTTCCATTACCGGTTTTCCGGCCAGCGCGCCGATATTGCCTAAACCGAGGACAGCGGTACCGTTGGAGACCACCGCCACGAGGTTGCCGCGAGCGGTGTATTTGTAAGCGGCCAAAGGATCCTTCTCAATTTCCAGGCACGGCGCGGCAACGCCCGGCGAATATGCCAGCGCCAGATCGCGTTGGGTCGCCAGGGGCTTAGTCGGCGACACCTGAATTTTCCCGGGCACCGGGAACTCGTGGAAATCGAGGGCGCTTTGTTTCAACTGCTCATCCATTTTATGGTTCCTTTCACGTATCGAATCGTAGGGGGTGAAGCGTGATGGCGAGCCGTCGGCCCGCCTTAAGGCGAGGCTTAGTATCGCGCCTGACGGCGGTTTAAACTTTGAAGGCCGCCATACTCTTGCCATCACAAAGGTCTGGTTGTTATCAATTTATAATATTTATGTAACCTAGTTTCACGGTCAATGATAGCCCCGTCTGCTATGCTTTTTAGTTATGTACCTCATCACGACCTCTACCGCATAACGACAAGAACTCATGCAACTTATTGTTCCAGGAGTACTTTTTAATGAACCAGCTAGACAGTATCAAACAATTCACCACCGTAGTCGCCGACAGCGGCGACATTGAATCTATCCGCCACTATCAGCCTGAAGATGCCACCACCAACCCTTCGCTGCTCTTAAAGGCTGCCGGACTGGATAACTACGCCGGGCTTATCGATGATGCCCTCGCCTGGGCTGCAAAACAGGGCGGCAACCGCGAGACGCAGGTCGCCAATGCCTGCGATAAACTGGCGGTCAATTTTGGTGCGGAAATACTCAAAAGCATCCCAGGGCGCGTCTCCACCGAAGTCGATGCCCGTCTCTCCTTCAATCGTGAAAAAAGTATCGAGAAAGCACGCCATCTGGTCGCTCTCTATCAGGAAATGGGGATCGATAAGTCGCGGATCCTGATCAAACTAGCCTCCACCTGGGAAGGGATCCGCGCCGCGGAGGTGCTGGAAAAAGAAGGGATTCACTGCAACCTGACGCTGCTGTTCTCTTTCGCCCAGGCTCGCGCCTGCGCTGAAGCCGGCGTGTTTCTGATTTCGCCCTTCGTCGGGCGTATTTACGATTGGTATCAGGCGCGTCAGCCGTTAGATCCTTACGTGGTTGATGAAGACCCGGGGGTGAAATCGGTGCGCAATATCTACGACTATTTCAAACTCCATAAGTACAACACCATCGTGATGGGCGCCAGCTTCCGCCGTACCGAACAAATCCTCGCGCTGGTCGGCTGCGACCGCCTCACCATCTCCCCGGCCTTGTTACAAGAGCTGCAGGCCAGCGACGCGCCGGTAGTACGCAAACTCATCCCCGCTCATCAGATACTGCCGCGCCCGGTTCCGATGAGCGAAGCGGAATTCCGCTGGGAGCATAACCAGGATCCGATGGCGGTAGAAAAACTGGCGGAAGGTATTCGCCAGTTCGCCGTCGATCAACGCAAACTGGAAGATCTGCTAGCAGCAAAACTGTCATCCTTTGTCACGGAGTAAACGACTATGTCCCGAAGAGAGCTTGCTAACGCCATTCGCGCCCTGAGCATGGACGCCGTCCAGAAAGCCAATTCCGGCCACCCCGGCGCTCCGATGGGGATGGCGGATATCGCCGAAGTGCTGTGGAACGATTTTCTCAAGCACAACCCGACAAACCCGCACTGGTACGATCGCGATCGTTTCATTTTGTCTAACGGCCATGCTTCGATGCTGCTGTATAGCCTGCTGCATTTGACCGGCTACGATCTGCCGATGAATGAGCTGAAAAACTTCCGCCAGCTGCATTCGAAAACGCCGGGTCACCCGGAACATGGTTATACCCCCGGCGTGGAAACCACCACCGGGCCGCTCGGCCAGGGGCTGGCTAACGCCGTCGGGATGGCTATCGCCGAACGTACGCTGGCGGCGCAGTTTAACCGTCCCGGCCACGACATCGTCGATCACTACACCTGGGTGTTTATGGGCGATGGCTGTCTGATGGAGGGGATTTCTCACGAGGCCAGTTCGCTAGCGGGCACCCTGGGATTAGGCAAGCTGATTGGGTTCTACGATCACAACGGTATCTCTATTGACGGCCACGTTGAAGGCTGGTTCACCGACGATACCGCCGAGCGCTTTCGCGCCTACCACTGGCACGTGATTGGCGATATCGACGGTCACGATCCGCAGGCGGTGAAGCAGGCAATCCAGGAGGCGCAGGCGGTAACAGACAAACCCTCGCTGATTATTTGCCGCACCATAATCGGCTTTGGTTCACCAAATAAAGCCGGTTCCGAAGAGTCGCACGGCGCGGCCTTGGGGGAAAAGGAGGTCGCGCTGGCCCGCGAACAGCTGGGCTGGAAATACCCGCCGTTTGAAATCCCGAAAGAAATTTATCAGGGCTGGGATGCGCGGCCGCGCGGCGAGAAAGCAGAACATGCGTGGAATGAAAAATTCGCCGCTTATCAGCAGCAGTATCCAGAACTGGCGGCTGAGCTTAAACGGCGCATGGAAGGCGAGCTCCCGGCTGACTGGCAAAAAACGGCCCATGATTATGTGGCGAAGCTACAGTCGGAACCGGCGAAAATAGCCAGCCGTAAGGCTTCGCAAAATGCGCTTAACGCCTACGGCCCGGATTTGCCTGAGCTGCTCGGCGGTTCCGCCGACCTGGCGCCCAGTAACCTGACGATCTGGTCCGGCTCGAAGTCGATCAAAGAGGATCAGGCGGGTAATTATATCCACTACGGCGTACGCGAATTCGGTATGACCGCGGTGGCTAACGGCATCGCCCTGCACGGCGGTTTTATTCCCTATACCTCGACTTTCCTGATGTTCGTCGAATACGCGCGCAACGCCGCGCGCATGGCGGCGCTGATGAAGGCGCACCAGATTATGGTCTACACCCATGATTCAATCGGCCTTGGCGAAGACGGTCCAACACACCAGGCGGTAGAGCAGCTGGCAAGCCTGCGGCTGACGCCCAATTTTAGTACCTGGCGTCCGTGCGATCAGGTGGAAACCGCCGTCGCCTGGCAGGCGGCCATTGAGCGCAAGGACGGCCCTACCGCATTAATCCTTTCGCGACAGAATCTGGCGCAAATGGCCCGTACGCCGGAACAGGTGCAGGAAATTGCTCGCGGCGGTTACGTTCTGAAGGATGCGGGCGGCAAGCCGGATCTCATCCTGATCGCCACCGGTTCGGAAGTCGAGATCGCCGTTCAGGCGGCGGAGACGCTGCTGGCCAGCGGCATAAACGTGCGGGTGGTGTCGCTGCCTTCCACCGACGTTTTCGATGCTCAGGATGAGGCCTGGCGCGAGTCGGTGCTGCCTTCCGATGTTAGCGCCCGCGTCGCTATCGAAGCCGGTATCGCCGACTACTGGTATAAATATGTCGGCCTGAAAGGCGCAATTGTTGGTATGACCCGCTACGGGGAATCGGCGCCCGCCGACAAGCTGTTCCCGTTCTTCGGCTTTACCGCTGAACATATTGTCGAAGTCAGCCGTAAGGTGCTTAACGGGTGATCCATAGTGTGGGCCAGGCGTCTGGCCCCTGCCAGTTATCGCACTGCGGTTGCTGAGCGTAGCGGGTCAAATTGAACCGCTGGCCGTCATAACGCCAGCGGGTTTGGATCCCGCAATCGCCCGGCGCGCGGCCTTTATCGAAGGTCACCAGTTCATGACGCTGCTCGTCAAAGCTGGCGTTAATCAACTCAATATCACGCGGCGCATTGCCGGGCGGCTGGAAAGGCAGCGCCAGGCGCACCTGGCGGGCAAGATGCGGCATTTTGCGCGACACCAGCCACGCCAGCCAAACGGTATTGTAGGCGCCCGCTTCGCAACTGGTCATCAGCAGAACTTTCTCATCGGTCAGCGCGGTGACGCGGATTTCCCGGCGGAAAGGATCGAGCGAACAGGGGCTGGCGTTCATCCGCTCATTGCCGTAATCGATAAGCTCATTTAGTTCGTCGCGGCTGAGGGGCGACTGCGCCACCTCCGCTTTGCCTACGGTGCGCAACGCCGGCGCTGGCGGTACGCTGAGCGGTGGTTCTTCACCTTTGCCGACCCACGCGGTTTCGCTGCCGACCCGCTTTTGCCGATTATCAATAAATAGCAGCGCGGCCTTCAGGCCCTTCAATGAAATGCTTTGCAGACCGTTTTGCAGGGTAATCTCTTTCCCCTCCTGGGCCTGCTGCAGGAAAGCGTCGATACTGACGCTATCACCGGTTTTAATCAGCTTATCGGCAATCTGCCAATGTTTACCGTCAAAATGCAGCGGTTTTCCATCTAGCTGCAGCCGCGGGCCGATGGCCGCCAGCGCGGCAACCGGATTACCGACGCCGCCAAGTTCGATGCGTAAAGCGGCATCGGTGGCTGCCCCCGCGCTGCGGCTTAACGTCATCACCAATCCATGATGCAGCCCGACATTACGCGTGACGCAATAATTTTGATTGTTGCAGGTGACAAGCCAGTCTCCAAACAACTGCTGGGCTGGCGCCGCCCACGCCAACGACGTCGGCAGAAAACCGAAAAAAAGCAGCATTAAAACCCGATGAAACATGAGCGGCACAATCCCGAAGTATGACTGACAGAGTGATTTCTAATTCATCATTATCATCAGCACTGGCGGGGTTTTGCTCAATCAGATTTATCAGAGATCCCGCGACATCAGGCCGGAATTTTGTAGGTATTGCAGCAGGATCACCGCTTTGCCATCCTGAATTTCACCGCTGGCGACCATCTCCAGCGCCCGGACGAACGGCAGTTCCAGCACCTCTATATCTTCATCATCCACGCCGCCGCCCCGGTTAGCGCGCTGCGCTTCGCTGTATTCGGCGATAAAAAAGTGAATCAGTTCGGTCACGCCGCCGGGCGACATATAGAGTTCGAAGACCTTGCGCGCCTCGCCGACCTGATAGCCGGTCTCCTCAATCGCCTCCTTGCGGATGCATACCTCTGGCGCGTCGTTATCCAGCAGTCCGGCGCAGGTTTCAATCAGCATGCCATCAGGGTTGCCGTTAACCCAGGTGGCGACGCGGAACTGACGCACCAGTACCACGCTCTGCTTGTTGGGGTTGTAAAGCAGAACCGTGGCGCCGTTGCCGCGATCGTACACTTCGCGTTTGTGACGCACGACGCTGCCGTCGCGGCGCGTCAACTCATAGGTCATGTTGCGCAGCAGAAAGTAGTTTTCGGAGAGGATTTTATCTTTAATGACGTGAATATTAAGTGACATGCAAACTCCGCAGCGTGAAATAACCCAGTCATACTACGCCGCGGAGCCTGCTTTGTCGTTAGTGCGGCAGTGCGGAAGCGACACCAAGATAGTCTATGATCCCCTGCGCGGCATGCCGCCCTTCCGCCATCGCCGTCACCACCAAATCCGCGCCGCGTACCGCGTCGCCGCCGGCAAAGATCTTCTGATTACTGGTCTGGTAACGATAGCGGCTCTCCACGTTCGCCTTGATCCGCCCGCGACTGTCCAACTGTACCCCTGCGGCTTCCAGCCACGGCATCGAATGCGGGTGGAAACCAAACGCCATAATGACCGCATCGGCAGGCATCACAAATTCGCTGCCGGGGATCGGCGACGGGCTGCGGCGACCCTGTGCGTCCGGTTCGCCAAGCTGGGTACGCAGAAAACGCACGCCGCTGACCCGGCCGTCCTCGCCGAGCTCAAGGGTGATCGGCTGAACATTGAATTCAAAGTTCGCCCCTTCTTCGCGGGCGTTTTTGACCTCTTTTTTCGACCCCGGCATGTTAGCTTCATCCCGACGATAGGCGCAGGTGACCCGTTGCGCGCCGTGGCGCAGCGCGGTACGCACGCAGTCCATCGCCGTATCGCCGCCCCCCAGCACGACAACATTCAGCCCGGCGGTATCGATATAAGGTTCATCGGCCAGCGCTTCCAGCCCCATCACTTGTTTAGTGTTGGCGATAAGGAACGGCAGCGCTTCATACACGCCCGGCGCCTCCTCATTGGGCAGATCGGCTTTCATCGAGCGATAGGTACCGGCGCCGACGAAAACCGCGTCATAGTCTGCAAGCAGTTGAGCGAGTTCGATGTCTTTGCCCACCTCGCAGTTCAGTTCAAAGCGGATGCCCATTTGGCTGAAAATCTCGCGCCGACGGGCCAGCAATGATTTATCCAGCTTGAAAGGCGGAATACCGAAAGTCAGCAAGCCGCCGATTTCCGGGTGGCGATCGAACACCACCGGCGCCACGCCGCTACGCGCCAGAAGGTCGGCGCAGGCCAGGCCCGCAGGCCCGGCGCCGATGATGGCAACCTTCTTGCCGCTGGCTTTTACCGCCGAAAGGTTCGGGCGCCAGCCGTCGGCCAGCGCCTGGTCGGAGATATAGCGTTCGATGTTGCCGATAGTCACCGAGCCGCTCTCGTCGCGCAGCGTGCAGGCGCCTTCGCACAGGCGATCCTGCGGGCAGACGCGGCCGGTTATTTCCGGCAGACAGTTGGTTTGATGGGAAAGCTCAACGGCGCTGGCGATGTCGCCGGCTTTTACCCGCTCGATCCACTGCGGAATATGGTTATGCAGCGGACAGGCCCACTCGCAGATGCTGCGATCGCCGCATTTCAGACAGCGTTGCGTTTCCCGCCGCGCCTGTTCGGCGCTGAAGGGCAAATAGATTTCGCCAAAGTGCTGTTTACGCGCATTAGCCGCCAGTTTATCCGCCTCGCCGCGCGCGGGCGTGGCCGCCATCTGGCTGGCCTTATCGCCAAAGGTTGACGCTAAAGCGGTCAAAGTACGATGTTGCCACGACGCCGCATCCGCACGCGCTGCCCGCAGGCGCCGCGTTTTCGCCATCTCGCTTAGCGTGGAATCGGTCGCCAGCTGTAATGCCTGCGCCGGACAATTCTGCACGCAGGCCGGCCCGGCTTGGCGCTCATGGCATAAGTCGCACTTGTGCGCCGTTGCCCTGCCGTCTGGCGTGACGACGATTTGCATCACGCCAAAGGGGCAAGCCACCACGCAGGATTTACAGCCAATACATTTTTCTCCATGCACCAATACGCTGTCATCCTGCTGGCTAATGGCGCCATTAGGGCAGCTACGCACGCAGGGCGCGCCTTCACAGTGACGACAGGTTACCGCGTTACGCTGTTTCTGGTTTTTAATAACGGTAATACGCGGCAAAAAGCGCTGTGGGGTCAAGACATGTTGTTCGCCATTATGCGCCATCACGCAGGCCACTTCGCAGCCCCTGCATCCGATGCATTTGCGACTATCGCTCATAATAAAGTGGTTCATACATCCTTCCGGCTTATCGCTAATAACCCCTCATTTAGTATGACTGTTTATTACCTGACATCATGACCGTGGGACAATGGTCATTTGCCCAGAAATCGGCTTTTCTCGCCAGAATCCGGTTTAGATCAAAAATATTGACCTGAATGAAATTTTGTTTCATTTAGCTGAGCAATAATAGGCGGCTTTGACGGAATGACAGAAAAGACGTGATAAGCGCATATAAATTCAGAGAGGAGCGGCAGAGGTTTCTTTACGCTCTCATAAAAGACACATGATAAATTACACTATCTCCTTAATTTCTCCACGATTGCCTGCGGGGTTAACTATAAAGTGTCACAAGCTGCGCAATAACAAAAAATGTATACAATGAGGTCCTGATTCCGATGGCGAATTTCTTTATCGATCGCCCCATCTTTGCCTGGGTTTTGGCTATTCTGTTGGTCCTGACCGGCACGTTGGCAATTTTGTCGCTCCCCGTAGAACAATATCCGGATTTGGCGCCGCCTAACGTCCGGGTGACGGCCAATTATCCCGGCGCCTCCGCGCAGACGCTAGAGAATACCGTGACCCAAGTTATCGAACAGAATATGACCGGCCTTGATAACCTCATGTACATGTCATCGCAGAGTAGCGCCACCGGTCAGGCAACGGTTACCCTGAGCTTTACCGCCGGTACCGACCCGGATGAAGCCGTGCAGCAGGTACAAAACCAGCTGCAATCGGCGATGCGTAAACTGCCGCAGGCGGTACAGAATCAGGGGGTCACGGTGCGCAAAACCGGCGACACCAACATTCTCACTCTTGCGTTTGTCTCTACCGACGGCAGCATGGATAAGCAGGATATTGCCGACTACGTCGCCAGTAACGTGCAGGATCCTCTAAGCCGCGTCAACGGCGTCGGCGATATCGACGCCTACGGTTCGCAGTACTCGATGCGCATCTGGCTCGATCCGGCGAAACTCAACAGCTATCAGATGACGGCGAAAGATGTGACTGACGCCATCGAATCGCAGAACGCGCAGATTGCCGTCGGCCAGTTGGGCGGTACCCCGTCGGTGGATAAACAGGCGCTGAACGCCACCATCAACTCACAATCGCTGCTACAAACGCCACAGCAGTTCCGCGATATTACCCTGCGCGTGAATCAGGATGGTTCGGAAGTCACGCTGGGCGATGTCGCCAGCGTCGAAATGGGCGCTGAAAAATATGATTATCTGAGCCGCTATAATCGTCAGGCCGCTTCGGGACTGGGAATTAAGCTCGCCTCCGGCGCCAACGAAATGGCCACCGCCGAGCGCGTTATCGCCCGTCTTGATGAACTGTCGCAATATTTCCCGCACGGACTGCAGTATAAAGTCGCCTACGAGACCACCTCTTTTGTAAAAGCCTCGATTACCGATGTGGTGAAAACGCTGCTGGAGGCGATTCTGCTGGTGTTCCTGGTCATGTATTTGTTCTTGCAGAACTTCCGCGCGACCCTGATCCCGACCATCGCCGTGCCGGTGGTATTGATGGGCACCTTCGCGGTGCTTTACGCCTGCGGTTACAGTATTAACACCCTGACGATGTTCGCGACGGTGCTGGCTATCGGCCTGCTGGTCGATGACGCCATCGTCGTGGTCGAAAACGTCGAGCGCATTATGAGCGAAGAAGGTCTTTCGCCGCGCGAAGCGACGCGAAAATCGATGAAGCAGATCCAGGGGGCGCTGGTCGGTATCGCCATGGTCCTTTCGGCGGTATTCGTCCCTATGGCCTTCTTCGGCGGCACCACCGGCGCCATTTACCGCCAGTTCTCCATTACCATCGTTTCAGCAATGGTGCTGTCGGTGCTGGTAGCGATGATCCTCACCCCGGCGCTGTGCGCCACGCTGTTAAAACCGATTCACAAAGGCGAAGTACATGGTCAAAAAGGGTTCTTTGGCTGGTTTAACCGCGCCTTCAACCGCAGCGCCAGCCGCTATGAAACTTTCGTAGGCAAAATTCTCCACCGCTCGCTGCGCTGGATTTTGATTTACGTCCTGCTGCTCGGCGGCATGGTGCTGCTGTTCCTGCATCTGCCGACTTCGTTCCTGCCGCTGGAAGACCGCGGTATGTTCACCACCTCGATACAGCTTCCGAGCGGTTCCACCCAACAGCAGACGCTGAAAGTGGTGCAGAAAGCGGAGGATTATTTCCTTAATAACGAGAAGAGTAACGTCGAGTCGGTATTTGCTACCGTCGGCTCCGGCCCCGGCGGCAACGGCCAGAACGTCGCTCGTATGTTTGTCCGCCTGAAAGACTGGGACCAGCGCGACCCAAAAACCGGCTCCTCGTTCGCTATCATTGAGCGTGCGACCAAAGCCTTCAATAAAATTAAAGAAGCGCGCGTGTTTGCCAGCAGCCCACCGGCCATCAGCGGCCTTGGCAGCTCCGCGGGCTTCGATATGGAGCTCGAAGACCACGCCGGTAACGGTCACGAGGCACTGATGTCAGCACGCGACAAGCTGCTGGAGCTGGCGGCGAACAACGACCAGCTCACCCGCGTGCGCCACAACGGTCTGGACGACAGCCCGCAGCTACAGGTTGATATCGACCAGCGTAAAGCCCAGGCGCTGGGGGTCTCTATTGATGATATTAACGATACGCTGCAGACCGCCTGGGGTTCGAGCTACGTAAACGACTTTATGGATCGCGGACGCGTGAAGAAGGTCTACGTCCAGGCAGCGGCGAAATATCGCATGCTGCCTGACGATATCAATTTGTGGTATGTGCGTAACAGTAGCGGCACCATGGTACCGTTCTCCGCCTTCGCCACCTCGCGTTGGGAAACGGGGTCACCGCGCCTCGAACGTTACAATGGCTACTCAGCGGTCGAGATCGTCGGTGAGGCCGCGCCAGGCGTCAGTACCGGTACCGCCATGACCATCATGGAAGAGTTAGCCAAACAGCTACCGAACGGTTTCGGCCTTGAATGGACGGCGATGTCCTATCAGGAGCGTTTGTCTGGCGCTCAGGCGCCTGCCCTGTACGCCATTTCTCTGCTGGTGGTGTTCCTGTGTCTGGCGGCGCTATATGAAAGCTGGTCGGTACCATTCTCGGTGATGCTGGTGGTGCCGCTGGGGGTTATCGGCGCGCTGCTGGCGACCTGGATGCGCGGCCTGGAAAACGACGTCTACTTCCAGGTTGGTCTGTTGACGGTCATCGGCCTGTCGGCAAAGAACGCCATCCTGATTGTTGAGTTCGCCAACGAACTGAACCAGAAAGGCGAAGATCTGCTGATCGCCACGCTATCGGCCTGCCGCCAGCGTCTACGCCCGATACTGATGACCTCGCTGGCGTTTATCTTCGGCGTGCTGCCAATGGCCACCAGTACCGGCGCGGGTTCCGGCAGTCAGCATGCGGTCGGTACCGGCGTCATGGGCGGGATGCTCTCCGCCACCGTGCTGGCCATCTTCTTTGTGCCGCTGTTCTTCGTGTTGGTGCGCCGCCGCTTCCCGCTGAAAGAGAGGCCGGAATAAACCTTCAAATAACAGAAAAGGCGACTGTCATAGTCGCCTTTTTCATGGGTCAAACATTGTCTTCAGTACCGACAAAGCCAGATTTTATTTACGCAGCATGTCTTCAATAAAATCTTTCCAGTTCCCCAGTTCATGTTCAATCATAATAGCCTCTCTTATTATTATGGCGATTTTAGGTAATTTCCCCGCTCAGGAGAAGTTCGTCCGATCTATCGCTCTAATCGCTTTTCTTGTCGCCGCAAGCCTTGAATACTCTGGCTTGCCGCTACCATAAGCCGGTTCATGTAAATTTAATGTGACATAGAGCAACATTAAGCAACATTTTGTTAATATCAGAATTCCTGTAATTCATTATCTTAGTCTGCCGTGAAAAAGAACAAATTTTAATCAGACAAGACTGAAAAGTTATATTTATCCAGCCAATTCACGTATTATTTAACAAAACTTATATATTCGGAAAAGACTGAGAAACATATTCTTTTAACGTGAAGGTTTAATTATGTTGACCATGTACGGCATCAAAAACTGCGACACCATTAAAAAGGCCCGCCGCTGGCTGGAAGCCCATCAGATTGACTATCGCTTCCATGATTATCGTGTTGACGGACTGGACCGCGAATTGCTGAATACCTTTATTGCCGAATTAGGCTGGGAAGCGCTGCTTAACACCCGCGGCACCACCTGGCGCAAACTCGATGAATCGGTCCGCACTGGGATCGATAATGCCGATGCGGCGGCGGCATTGATGCTGGAAATGCCGGCAATTATCAAACGCCCATTGCTCTGCGCGCCCGGTCAGCCTATGCTGCTGGGCTTTAGCGAAGCAAACTACGAAAAATTTATTAACGAGGTGTAGTCTATGTCTTGCCCGGTCATTGAGCTGGCTCAGCAGCTTATTCGCCGCCCTTCCCTTAGCCCCAATGATGCGGGATGCCAGGCGTTAATGATTGAACGTCTGCGGGCGATCGGTTTTACCGTTGAAGCAATGGACTTCGGCGATACGCAAAATTTCTGGGCCTGGCGTGGACAGGGTGAAACGCTGGCCTTTGCCGGCCATACCGATGTGGTGCCGGCCGGCGACGCCGACCGCTGGATCAATCCGCCGTTTGAACCAACTATTCGCGATGGTATGCTGTTTGGCCGCGGCGCGGCGGATATGAAAGGGTCGTTGGCGGCGATGGTTGTCGCCGCCGAGCGCTTTGTCGCGCAGTATCCGAACCACAAAGGCCGTCTGGCGTTTCTCATCACCTCAGATGAAGAAGCCAGCGCCACCCATGGCACGGTAAAAGTGGTCGAAACGCTGATGGCGCGTAACGAGCGCCTTGATTACTGCCTGGTCGGCGAACCTTCAAGTACCGAAGTGGTTGGCGATGTCGTGAAAAATGGCCGTCGCGGTTCACTCACCTGTAACCTGACGATTCATGGAGTCCAGGGCCACGTCGCTTATCCGCACCTCGCCGATAACCCGGTACACCGCGCGGCGCCGATGCTGGCGGAGCTGGTGGCTATCGAATGGGATAAAGGCAATGAGTACTTCCCGCCGACCAGCATGCAAATCGCCAACGTGCAGTCCGGCACCGGCAGTAACAACGTCATCCCAGGCGATATGTTCGTTCAGTTCAACTTCCGTTTCAGCACCGAGCTGACCGACGAGATGATCAAGGCGCGCATCATCGCGCTGCTGGAGAAATATCAGCTGCGCTATACCGTCGAATGGTGGCTTTCCGGCCAGCCATTCCTGACCGGCCGCGGCAATCTTGTCGATGCGGTAGTGAACGCCATTGAGCACTATAATGAAGTAAAACCGCAGTTGCTAACCACCGGCGGTACCTCTGACGGACGCTTTATCGCCCGCATGGGCGCGCAGGTAGTTGAACTGGGTCCGGTGAATGCGACCATTCATAAAATTAATGAATGCGTCAATGCCGCCGACCTGCAGCTGCTGGCGCGGATGTATCAACGCATCATGGAACAACTGGTCGCCTGACGACAATAACGATTACCCTGCAGCGCCGCTGCGGGGTAAAAAGAGGACACAGCATGGAATGGCTTATCAATCACTGGTGGATTCTGGTGTTGGTATTTTTAGTCGGCGTGATGATCAACGTGATTAAAGATCTTAATCGCGTCGACCCGAAAAAATATCTCGATAACAAACCGGATCTGCCGCCGCATCGCGACTTCAATAGCAAGTGGGATGACGATGACGACTGGCCGAACAAAGACCAGCCGAAGAAGTAAACCTGCGCTCCCCGTCATCGCGTAGGCTGGATGCATTCCCGGGTAGCGGCTGACGCCTTACCCGGGCTACCCATCCCAGCCAACGTTGTGCCGCGGGGCCATTACAGCATTTCGATAATATCGTCATCTTTCGGCGTACCGCCGCTTAGCGCTTCATCAAAATAGTGCTTCGGTACGGTATAACGCAGACGGTCAAGGGCAAACTGCATGCTCCGGTCATCAATGGCATGTCCGAGATCTTCAACGATATCCAGCGTGACATCTCCCCCCAGTTCCTGCAGCCGCTCCTGCGCGGAAACCGCCCACGCCAGATCGATCACCCGATCCTCGCCGCCGTGGATCAGATGCACGGTGGTTTGCGTGGTCGCCGTTTGCGGCAACGACGCGTAACGGCCGTTAAAGGCAATCACACGCGACGCCAGCCCTGGCTCGGCTTTAATACTCTCAAGCGACATAATCGCCCCCTGCGAAAAACCGATCAGCGCCGTCGCCTGTGGGCCTAAACCGCTCTGTTTTTGCCAGTAGCGCACCGTTTCAATAAAGGTCGGCATAATGGCATCGATGCGTTGCTGACGATTCTCTTCCGTCACGCCTTGCACCGAAAACCACTGCCGCGCCGGCGCCGGGCCGCAGGGTTCTGCGCCACCGATACTGACAATGAGCGCATTGGGAAATTGCGGCGCAAACCAGCTACCAATTTGCCCCATCGAAACCGGATTATCGCCAACGCCATGAAACAGCAGCAGCAACTGTTGCGCAGGTGTTGCCGGGCTCTGAACAATAAAGTGATCGTGTTTCATGGTTATCTCCTGATGTCTCAGATAAGCAGGAATCTGGCTCCTGATTGATGCAAGGCAGTTTACGCCGCGCAGAGAATATGACCATGCCATTTAACTGAATGAGTTAGTTAAAAAAATTGCAGCTTCCTGACCCACTCGTCCAGCCGTTGCGCGCGGGCAGGATCGAGGCCTGACAGCGCCGCCGCCGCCTCTTCCCGCAGTCGCCCCAACAGCGCCTTGCGCCCGGATAAACCAAGGTTTGCGCACAGCGCTGCCTCATCGTGCTGCGCTAATCGCGCTCGAAGCGCCACTAACGGCAGCGGCGTCACCTGCAGAAGCCGGTTCAGACTCCCAACCGCCGTCAGCAGTGGACGATGCGCAAAGGCAAAACCGGCAATCTCCAGCCAGTCCTCCTCAGTAAGCATAGCTGTTTCATCCGCCGTCACCGGAGCGCGTTCGTCACGCCACTGACTTAGCCAGCGTTCATCCCGCGCCAGCCGTTGATGTTCGCGCCAGGCCAGCTGCTGCCCCGCTGCACTGAGCGGATAAAGCGCCATCGCCGTATAGCAACCGCTGCTCGCCTCGCGATGCGTGCCCATCCGCACCAGCAGAAAACCGCAGCGCTGCCAGAAGCGCCATAGTTCAGGGGTATAACCAAAGCTGACGGAGAGATAGTCACAGCCGTGCGTCTGCTTGACGGCATGGGCGATTAAACGCTGCCCCAGCCCTTCGCGCTGACGCGCTGGATGTACGGCAATACGGCTGACGCGCCTGCCGGTCAGCGTCGCCGCCAGCGGGCTGCCGCCATGCGCGGCCAATGACTGGGCCACAAGATTGCCGCGCGGGCGGCGATATCCAGCCCAGACGGCACGGCTAAGTTCAGGTTCAAGCCCTCCCTCCTCCACCAGCCACACCGCGCCAGCGACGCCATCCCCGCAGCGAGCCACGGTAAAGTGCTGGCCCGGCGCATCCATCATCCTGCGCAAATCCAGCGGCGAAGTGCGGTAATGCGCGCCGGAAAGCAGTTGATAAGCCTCTGATGGGCGCGTGGGTTGTTCGCGCCAGGCATCCTGGCTTAACGTCTCCAGCTGCGGTTCCCCATGTGGCACATGGAGAAACGCCTCATCGTTAAATAATAATAACCGGTCGATAACCGACTCCAGCGGGCAACCCGGCGCCCAGCGAATCGGCGACGACAGGTTATACCGCCGTAGCGTTGGGAAACTGGCGCAAAATTTCAATAAGAAGCCGCGACCGGTACCCTCATAGCCCTGAACCGTCGTCGTTAACAGCGTATGGGGAAACCGCGCCGTCAGCTGGCGTAGCGTCGGCGCGGGGATAGCGGCGGCCTCATCAACCACCAGCCAGTCGGCTTTCGCGTCGCTTGCCAGCAGGGCATCAGGCGCCATAAAGCGCATCTTCTCCCCCGCAAAAGCGGCGATGACCGCTGTCGCGTCGCGCGTCGGCGCGGTGACGATGGCGGAGCCGGCGAGCTGATGGATCAACATTCCCGCCAGCGCAGATTTACCGCGCCCGCGCCCGGCGGTGACGGCGGCAATTTCCGGGGGCGATGACAGTAGTGACGAAAGAATGGCGGCCTGTTCGGCCTGCGGGTAGCCATCGGCAGCATGCCAGTGCCTGCGCGGCGCGGCCTCCGGCAACCGTAAGCCGTCGCCCTGTCGCCACAGCGCGACCTCAGGATCCGCGCTAAAGAGTTGAAGACAACGATGGACAAAGTTAGGGGTGGCGATCGGTTCAGACGTCTCGCTCCAGCGCAGCGAATCCCCATCCGCCTGCTCAGGCCAGCGGGCAAAATCCGGCGCCAGGAGCACTAACCAACTGCCGGCGCGCAGCGTACCGCCGAGGGCAGCAAAAGCCGCCACGTCAAAACCGTGACGAGCATCGAAGAAGGCATGCAGGAACTCGCGCCCGAGCAGCGTTTTCAGCGCGCCCGGCGCCACGCAGGGTTCCTGCTGCGGCAACGCGCCGACCCACAGACTATCGCCGCCCAGCCGCTCTCGCAGCTCAACGGCCTGCGCCAGACACCAATGTTCGTCGCCGCTGAGCACCAGCAGGCGACGAATACCCTCGCGCGCCATCCGCGCGGTCAGGTCAAGCAGCGTTTCCATCGGCAAACGTTAGCGAAGCGCGCTGCCGAAGGTATTACACTGCGAAGGATCGCCGCTATCGAAACCGCGTTTGAACCACGTATAGCGCTGCTGGGAGGTCCCATGGGTGAAGCTGTCCGGCACCACGCGGCCCTGGCTCTGCTCCTGCAGACGATCGTCGCCGATGGCCTCAGCGGCATTGAGCGCCTCTTGCAGATCGCCGGTTTCCATCACATCCTGTTTTTGCATGTTATTGCCCCAGACGCCCGCAAAGCAGTCTGCCTGCAGCTCCATTTTCACCGACAGGCGGTTCACTTCAGTCTGCGAAGCCTGCTGCTGCATCTGACGGACCTTAGGTTCGATGCCGAGCAGCTTCTGCACATGGTGGCCGACTTCGTGCGCAATCACGTAGCCCTGCGCAAAGTCGCCGTCAGCGCCGAGTTTGTTTTTCATCTCGTCATAGAATGACAGGTCGATATAGACCGTGCTGTCCGCCGGGCAGTAGAACGGCCCCATCACCGATTGACCGGTGCCGCAGCCGGTACGGGTCGCGCCGCGATACATCACCAGCTTCGGCTGTACGTATTGCCGCCCCATCTTTTCAAAAATAGGCCCCCAGGTATCTTCGGTAGTGGCCAGAATAACGGAGGTGAACTTCGCCGCTTCATCATCCTTCGGGCTGATCGAACGCTGGGTTGAAGTTTGCTGCTGCGGCATCGGTTCGCCGGTCAGCATGCCGGTTAAATCCACGCCATAGTAACCCGCCACCAGAACGATAATTAGCAGGACGATGCCGCCTTTACCGCTTGGAATACGGAAACCGCCACCGCCGCCGCCCAGCGGCGAACCTGAATCACTACGTCTGTCTTCCACATTGTCGCTTTCACGACGCCCTTGCCAGCGCATAAGCACCTCTATTCCATCATGTTACGAATATGAGAGATCGTAGGCGGTTCAGCGGAGGATTACCACAGGAAACAACGAATAAGAGCGCCAGAAGAATGATTTCTTCCGGCGCGGAGGGGATTAGTCGAGCTTGACGCCCAGACGGTGGGCCACTTCTTCGTAAGCTTCGATCAGGCCGCCGAGGCTCTGGCGGAAGCGATCTTTGTCCATTTTATCGAGGGTGTTTTTATCCCACAGACGGCTACCGTCCGGAGAGAATTCATCGCCAAGCACCACTTCGCCTTTGAACAGACCGAACTCCAGCTTGAAGTCGACCAGAATCAGACCAGCATCATCAAACAGCTTGCTGAGTACGTCGTTCGCTTTGTAGCTGAGCTCCTTCATGCGCGCCAGGTTTTCTTTATTCACCCAGCCGAACGTCTCACAGTAGGATTCGTTGACCATCGGGTCGTGCATGGCGTCGTTTTTCAGGAACAGGTCGAACAACGGCGGAGTCAGTTCGATACCTTCTTCAATACCCAGGCGTTTCACCAGTGAACCCGCCGCGCGGTTACGAATCACGCATTCAACCGGCACCATATCCAGCTTTTTCACCAGGCATTCAGTATCAGAAAGCAGCGCTTCCATTTGGGTCGGGATACCGGCTTCTTCCAGCTTGCTCATAATGAAATGGTTGAATTTGTTATTCACCATACCTTTACGATCGAACTGTTCGATGCGGGCGCCATCCCCTGCTGACGTATCGTTACGGAATTCAAGTACCAGCAGATCCGGGTTTTCGGTGCTGTATACCGTTTTCGCTTTGCCACGATACAACTCAGCTTGCTTTTTCATCTTTCACCACTCCAGTGATATTAAGCCAAAAAATTACCTTTCCGCCCGTAGGCAAAATCAGGCAAATTACCTGACTTTGCGGCTACGCACACGTTTGCGTCACTATACATTAAAAAGGGCCGGATTGCTCCAGCCCTTTTTATTACTTGTTAAATGCGGCCTGGAATACGGCTACCAGGGCGTCATTTTGCGACTGCGTCAGGGTGTGGCCTTTCGGGTCGATAAACTGCAGACTACTGCGGTTATCGAGATCGCCGACCTGCAGTTTATAGTCGCCAGAGGCCAGCTGCGGGTCACTGGCGCCCAGATCCTGCCAGCTGCTGTCAGACAGCGGCTTGTAAGTTACCGCCATGCTGCCCTGAGAGCGAGTGCTGTCGGTTACCTTCATGCCCACTTTTTCAAGCGCGGCCGGCAGTTTCTGCCACACCATGTTGAACGGCGCGCGCACCACCAGCATAGGCAAGCCGGTGTCATCCGCCGCGCTCTGCACGTCGAAGGTCGCGCCAGCGCTTCGCTGCGCCGCGTTCTGCGCATTAGTGGCGTTGGAATCAAGACCGGAAGAGATAACGTTCAGCATTGAGGTGCTGTAGCGCTGCAGAGAAGCCGGGTCAGACACGGGCTTGCCCGCCTGCTCCAGGTTCACCAGCTTCACCACCACCGCCTGCTGATAGCCCTGCGGCTTAACGGAGATTTGATAACGGCCACGGTACTGCTGGTCTTCATCAAGGCGGTTCCACTCTACCCAATCGGTATTCAGCGTCTGGCCTGCATCGTCACGCTTGGTGATGGTGTAGTTTTTCGCCTGTACGATGCTAACCACCTGCGCCCATAAAGAACCGCTGCGGCTGTTTTCCACCATCAGGGTGGAGGTATCGCCGTTAAACTGGGTACGCGCGCCGCTGACCAGGGCTAAAGGCTGAGCCGGCGGACGAATATCCAGCGCCTTGCCTACCGCACCGGTGCTGGCGGCAACCGGAATGTTGTAGTCGCCAGTCTGCAGCGGCAGGATCATCCCCGCCGGGGCGTGAAGTTCACTGAGCGGCGTGGCATCTAAATAAGCCTCGTCGCCGCTAACCTGACGCTTATAGCGCGAGTCAGAACTACAGGCCGCGAGGAGTAAAACCAGCGAAACACCCGCAACCTTCGCCAGGCGCGACTTCTGTACTGAGTAAGCCATCAAATCTCCCTAAACTCTACAGCAAACCGGCATGCTTCAGCGCTGCGGTAACCGCTTTCGTACCCGCTTCGGTAATCGGCGTCATTGGCAGGCGCAGCGTGTCGGTCGCTACAAGTCCCAACGCCTTACAAGCCCATTTGACTGGGATCGGGTTGGGTTCGACAAATAATTTTGTATGCAGCGGCATCAGACGCTGGTTAATCGCGCGAGCTTCCGCGAATTGCCCCGCCATCGCCAGTCGGCACATGTCGGCCATTTCACGGGCGGCGACGTTCGCCGTGACGGAAATGACGCCGACGCCGCCGAGCTGGATAAAGTCCATGCCGGTTGCGTCATCGCCGCTCAGCAGAATAAAGTCATCTGAAACCAGCTCTTTGATCTGGTGAACGCGACTTAAGTTCCCTGTTGCTTCCTTAATACCGACAATATTTTTAATTTCCGCCAGGCGGCCAACGGTTTCCGGCAGCATATCGCAACCGGTACGGGACGGCACATTATACAGAATTTGCGGCAGGTCAGTATGTTCAGCGATAGCTTTAAAGTGTTGGAACAGGCCTTCCTGGGTCGGACGGTTATAATAAGGAGTGACCGTCAGGCAGCCGACAACGCCGCTATCGTTGAAACGTTTGGTCAGGCTAATCGCCTCTGCGGTTGCATTTGCACCGGTACCTGCAATGACCGGGATGCGGCCATCGGCCAGCTCAAGGGTCATCATCACGACGTCGCCATGCTCTTCATGGCTCAACGTTGCGGATTCGCCGGTAGTCCCTACCGAAACAATCGCCGAGGTTCCGTTGGCGACATGGTAATCAATCAGTTTTTTCAGGCTTGACCGGCAGACATTACCGTTATCATCCATCGGCGTGACAAGCGCTACAATACTTCCCGTGAACATGGGCCATCCTCAGAGCAGAAGTGGGACAAGATTCTCAATGTTACGTTTGGTGCTGCAATAAAAGCAAGAGACCCAACGCCATCTGGGATGTTGTACGCCGGTTTTTTTTATGCTTTCCTAATGTTACCTCACCTTTTTAAAGGAAGAACAGGTTTGACAGCCTCATTACAACACTATCTGGTGATTACCGCTCTGGGCGCAGACCGCCCCGGCATCGTAAACACAATCACTCGCCACGTCAGCAGCTGCGGCTGCAATATTGAAGACAGCCGCTTGGCCATGCTCGGCGACGAGTTCACGTTTATAATGCTGCTTTCCGGCTCGTGGAACGCGATTAACCTGATCGAATCAACGCTGCCGTTAAAAGGAGCCGAGCTGGATTTGCTGATCGTAATGAAGCGCACCTCCGCCCGCCCACCGCAGGCGATGCCGAATACGGTTTGGATCCAGGTAGAGGTGCCGGACTCGCCGCATATCATTGAGCGCTTTACCGCGCTGTGCGACACGTGGAATATGAATATCGCCGAACTGGTCTCCCGTACGCAACCGGGAGAAGATAAAGACGCCGCTCAGCTATTTATTCAAATCACCGCACACAGTCCTGCCTCGCAAAACACGACAAATATCGAGCAAGCGTTCAAAGCACTATGTACAGAACTGAGCGCACAAGGCAGTATTAACATCGTTAATTATTCACAGCATGATGAACAGGATGGAGTTTAACCAATGACCCCACTGAAAGCCGGTGATATCGCACCGAAATTTAGCTTACCGGACCAGGACGGCGAGGAAGTAAATTTAACCGACTTCCAGGGACAGCGTGTTCTGGTTTATTTTTACCCGAAAGCCATGACCCCAGGCTGCACCGTACAAGCGTGCGGTTTACGCGATAATATGGACGACCTGAAAAAAGCGGGCGTCGAAGTACTGGGTATCAGCACTGATAAACCAGAAAAACTGTCTCGTTTTGCCGAAAAAGAGCTGCTGAACTTTACGCTGCTGTCTGATGAAGATCATCAGGTCTGCGAACAGTTCGGCGTCTGGGGCGAAAAATCATTTATGGGGAAAACCTACGACGGCATTCACCGTATTAGCTTCCTCATTGATGCTGACGGCAAGATTGAACATGTGTTTGATAACTTCAAAACCAGCAATCACCACGATGTCGTGCTGAACTGGCTGAAAGAAAACGCATAACGTCTAAATGAAAACGCCGGGGATAATAAATCGCCCGGCGTTTTTTTGCGTCAATCAGCGCGTCACTCGTCTTCAATAACCATTCCATCAGGCCAGGCGTGAACCACCGCCTTGATTAACGTCGCCAGCGGAATCGCGAAGAATACCCCCCAGAAACCCCACAGCCCGCCGAAAATCACTACCGACAGAATAATCACCAACGGATGTAAATTCACCGCCTCCGAGAAGAGAACCGGCACCAGCAGGTTGCCATCCAGCCCCTGAATTATCAGGTATACGGCAAACAGGCTCCAGAACTCAGTACCCGCGCCGAACTGGAACAACGCCACGCCGACCACAGGAATGGTGACCACAAAAGCGCCGATATACGGAATCAGCACCGAGAATCCCACCAGCACCGCCAGCAGCAGCGAGTAGTTGAGACCGAAGAGAATGAAGCCTATCCAGGTGGCGACGCCGACGACAATCATCTCCAGCACCTTGCCGCGGATATAGTTGGTAATCTGCTGGTTCATCTCTTTCCACACCTGCCCCGCCAGGCCGCGATTACGCGGTAATACGCGGCGTACGGCATTGAGCATCTGCTGTTTATCTTTCAGCAGGAAGAAAACCATCAGCGGAACCAGGACCAGATACACCGCCAGCGTCAGCAGGCCGACCAGCGAGGCGAGCGAATACTTCACTACCGAATCGCCAACGGTCAGCATGCGGCTGCGCATATTTTCGGCCATTGCATCAATGATGCCGGCATCCATCAATGCCGGATAGCGCCGCGGCAGCGTGGCGGCGAAATCGGAAAGCTTATTGAGCATACCAGGCATATCGCGGATGAGATAAATGCCCTGTTGCCAGGCCACCGGCATCACCACAAAGGCCATTAACAGCAAGATACCGACAAATAGCACCAGCACCAGCGAGGTGGCCCAGGTTCGCGACAAGCCGATACGCTCCAGACGAACGGTGGGCCACTCCAGCAGATAGGCCAATACGATGGCGACCAGCAGCGGCGCCAGCAGCCCGCTGAAAAAGAACATAATGCCGAAGCCGGCCAGCAGAATAACCAGCAGCGCTATCGCTTCCGGGTCGCTGAAACGACGACGATACCACTGCATTAACATCTCAAGCATAAACCCTTCCCTGAAGCGCAAATCGCCACAATCCTGGGAATTGTATCTAAGTGTCACAAAAAAGACTTCGCTTTTTATTGGCGATGACACAAACCTGCACAACTGTGCGAATATCATATTTTCAACGCCATCAACGACAGCTAAACTCGCAGAATCTGCGGCACGGGAACATTGGGCCGCACAACCGGTCAAACTGGCACACCCACATTACAGGACAGAGGTTATGTTCAGGCAGTTAAAGAAAACGCTGGTGGCCGCCGCCGTCGCGTCGTTGACGCTGGGGACGATATTACCTGCCGCCGCTGACTCGGCGGATACGCTGCCGGATATGGGCACCTCGGCAGGAAGCACCCTTTCCATCGGTCAGGAAATGCAGATGGGGGATTACTACGTACGCCAGCTACGCGGCAGCGCGCCGCTGATAAACGACCCGCTGCTGGTGCAATACATTAACGGGCTGGGCATGCGCCTGGTCGCTCACGCTAATTCCGTACGTACGCCGTTCCACTTTTATCTGATTAATAACGATCAGATTAACGCCTTCGCCTTCTTCGGCGGCAACGTGGTGCTGCACTCGGCGCTGTTCCGCTATGCGGATAACGAAAGCCAGCTTGCCTCGGTAATGGCGCACGAAATCTCCCACGTCACCCAGCGCCATCTGGCGCGCGCGATGGAAGACCAAAAACGTAGCGCGCCGCTAACCTGGGTTGGCGCGCTGGGCTCCATTCTGCTGGCGATGGCCAGCCCGCAGGCGGGGATGGCGGCATTAACCGGCACCCTGGCCGGCACCCAGCAGGGGATGATTAGCTTCACTCGTCAGAACGAAGAAGAAGCCGACCGCATCGGTATTCAGGTACTGCAGCGCTCCGGTTTCGATCCGCAGGCGATGCCGGCGTTTATGGGTAAATTACTCGACGAATCCCGCTATTCCAGCCGCCCGCCGGAAATGCTGCTCACTCACCCACTGCCGGAAAGCCGTCTGGCCGACGCCCGTAACCGCGCCAATCAGATGCGCCCGGTGGTAGTTCAGTCGTCGGCGGATTTCTATCTCGCCAAGGCCCGTACCCTCGGTATGTATAACTCCGGGGAAAATAAGCTCGGCAGCGATCTGCTTGACGCCTGGTCAAAAGGGAACATCCGCGAACAGCACGCCGCGCAGTATGGCCGCGCGCTACTGGCCATGGAGAGCAATAACTACGATCAGGCGCGCAAAGCGCTCCAGCCGCTGCTCGGCGCCGACCCACAAAATCCCTGGTATCTGGATCTCGCCACCGATATCGATCTTGGGCAGAAAAAGACCACTGACGCAATTAACCGCCTGAAAAACGCCAAAGAGATCCGCACCGATCCGGTCCTGCAGCTGAACCTGGCCAACGCCTATCTGCAGGGCGGGCAGCCGGCGGAAGCCGCGACCATTCTCAACCGCTACACCTTTAACAATAAAGATGACGGCAACGGTTGGGACCTGTTGGCTCAGGCGGAAGGCGCCCTGGGTCATCGCGACCAGGAGCTGGCGGCGCGGGCCGAAGGCATGGCGCTGGCCGGCAGGCTTGACCAGGCCATCTCGCTGCTGAGCAGCGCCAGTTCACAAGTAAAATTGGGCAGTTTGCAGCAGGCGCGCTACGACGCTCGCATCGACCAGCTGCGCCAGCTGCAGGAAAGATTCCGCCCCTATCAGAAAATGTAAGGAGACCACATGTCTGACGCGGTAAAAATTTACCACAACCCTCGCTGCTCGAAGAGCCGTGACACGCTCAGCCTGCTGAAAGCTAACGGCATCGACCCTGAAGTGGTGCTGTATCTGGAGACGCCGCCGGATGCCGCGACGCTGCGCCAGCTGTTGAAAATGCTGAATATGAGCAGCGCCCGTGAACTGATGCGCCAGAAAGAAGATCTGTATAAGTCGCTCAATCTCGCCGACCCACAGCTCAGCGAAGAGGCGTTGATTCAGGCCATGGTCGAGAACCCGAAGCTCATCGAACGGCCCATCGTGGTCAGCCACGGCCAGGCGCGTATCGGCCGCCCGCCGGAACAGGTACTGGAAATCGTCAGCTAATCCCTACGCGCCGCCGGTCTTGCCCGCGGCGCGATTTTTTTCGTGCCCGCTTCCAGAAAATACAGGCCAACTCCCCCTGCCCGCACAGTGGTGCTACTGTCTGTCCGTCACCTGAATCCACTGGACGGATTGCCAATGAAAAAAGCTATTTCCACGCCGCATGACGCAGTATTTAAAACCTACCTTTCCCATTCGGATACCGCGCGTGATTTTCTCCGGTTGTATCTTCCTGAAGCGCTAAAGGAGATCTGCGATCTGCGCACGCTACATTTAGAATCAGGTAATTTTATCGAAGAAGATCTCAGACCTTACTATTCCGATATTCTCTACTCGCTGCAAACCACTGCGGGCGACGGCTATATTTACGCGCTAATCGAACATCAAAGTAGCCCCGACCGACATATGGCCTTTCGCCTGATGCGCTACGCCGTCGCCGTCATGCAGCGCCACCTTGATGCCGGACACGAAAAACTTCCGCTGGTGATCCCGGTGCTTTTCTATCACGGCCTGGTGACGCCCTATCCGTTTTCAATGCGCTGGCTGGATGAGTTTGCCGCGCCGGAGCTGGCGACCACGCTCTACCACGGCGAATTTCCACTGGCGGATATCACCGTCATACCGGATGATGAAATCGCCACTCATCAACGTATGGCAACGCTGGAATTACTGCAAAAACATATTCGACAACGCGATCTGGCGCAGTTACTCGACAAGCTGAGCGAATTATTATTGACTGGATTAGCCACGCAAACACAGGTGCATGCGCTAATGCACTACCTGGTGCTCGCGGGAAATAGCCGCGAACCGATAAAGTTTATTCGTGAGTTGGCGCGCCGGACGCCGCAACATAAGGAGACGCTGATGACTATTGCAGAATATCTCGAGCAGCAAGGGCTGGAGCGCGGTTTGCTTCAGGGCCGGCAAGAAGGCCGGAAAGAAGAAGCACAGCGTATCGCCGCCGCGATGTTACGTAGCGGTCTCGCCCCCGCGCTGGTGGCGCAGCTAACCGGGCTGGCAGAGCAGGAACTGGCGTCGCTTTCGGCTTAAAGCTTCAGGATCTCTTTAACAAATGGGATCGTCAGTTTTCGTTGGGCGGTAATCGATGCGTGATCGAGCTGATCGAGCGTCATAAACAGCGAGCGCATTTCTCTATCCAGCCGCTTGAGCAGGAATCGACAGACATCTTCCGGCATCTCGAAACCGCGCAGTCTGGCGCGCAACTGCAGCGCCTGCAGCTTATCTTCATCCGACAGCGGCTGCAGCTTATAGATTTGCCCCCAGTCAAGGCGCGAGGCGAGATCCGGCAAGCCGAGATGCAGCTGCCGCGGCGGGCAATCGCCGGTGATCAGCAGGCGGGTTTTACCTGATTCGAGAATACGGTTATAGAGATTAAAGATAGCCATCTCCCAGGGCTCGTCCCCTGCCACGCACTCGATGTTATCGATGCACACCAGCGCCAGTTGCTCCATGCCGTCCAGCACTTCCGGCACGAACCACGTGCGCTTATCCAACGGCACGTAGCCGACGGCATCGCCACGCTGGGATAGCTCAGCGCAGGCGGCATGCAAAAGGTGGCTACGCCCCGCGCCTTCACGAGACCAGATATAGATGTATCCGCTGTGTTCCTGCCGCAACACGTTCTGCAGAGCGGCAAGTAGGGAAGGATTATCACCCGGCCAGAAACTCGCGAACGTTTCGTCGTCAGGAAGATACAGTGGCAAAGAGAGCTGTGCCGGAGCGTTCAGATGGACCTCAACATAGGCTTACAGAAAAACGCGAAGAGTTTAACACAGTTTTAGGTCCGGAGAGAACCGGGCAGGATCGCTGCCCGGTATCAGGATCGTTATTTCGCTTCTTCGCTATCCGCGGCGTCCAGCACCACTTCTTCCGGACGCAGAACGCTGATCAGTTTAAAGATCAGGCTCAGACAGATACCGACGATCGTCGCCAGCGCCATGCCTTTCAGCTCCGCCGCGCCAATATGCACCTTCGCGCCGCTCACGCCGATAATCAGAATAACTGAGGTCAGAATCAGGTTCTGCGCTTTGCTGTAATCGACTTTTGATTCGATCAGCACGCGGATACCGGATGCGCCGATCACCCCGTACAGCAGCAGAGAAACGCCGCCCATCACCGGTACCGGGATAATCTGAATCGCCGCCGCCAGCTTGCCGACGCAGGAGAGCAGAATCGCAATAATCGCCGCGCCGCCAATAACCCAGGTACTGTATACGCGGGTAATCGCCATCACGCCGATATTTTCACCATAGGTGGTGTTTGGCGTTGAGCCAAAGAAACCGGAGACAATCGTCGACAGCCCGTTGGCGAACATCGAGCGGTGCAGACCCGGATCGCGGATCAGATCGCGTTTAACGATATTGGCAGTCACCACCAGGTGCCCCACGTGCTCGGCGATCACCACCAGCGCGGCAGGCAAAATAGTGAAAATGGCAAACCACTCAAAGCGCGGGGTGTAGAAGGTCGGCAGTGCAAACCAGTGCGCTTCGGCGATAGGCGTCGTATCGACCACACCCATCACGAAGGAGAGCGCATAGCCTACCAGCACGCCGATAAGAATCGGGATAATCGCCAGGAAGCCGCGGAACAGTACGGAACCAAAAACCGTCACCGCCAGCGTCACCATCGAAATAATAATGGTTTTGCTGTCGGGCGATTGGCCGTCAGCCGGCAGCAGCCCGGCCATGTTCGCCGCCACACCCGCCAGTTCCAGACCGATAACCGCCACGATGGCGCCCATCGCCGCCGGCGGGAACATCACATCCAGCCAGCCGGTACCGGCTTTTTTGACAATAAAGGAGACGATGCAGAACAGGACGCCGCACATAATGAAACCGCCGAGCGCTACTTCATAACCCAGCGGCAACAGCAGCAGCACCGGGGAGATAAAGGCGAAGCTCGACCCCAGATAGGCCGGAATTTTGCCTTTACAGATAAGGAGGTACAACAGCGTACCGATGCCGTTAAACAGCAGTACGGTAGCCGGGTTAATGTGGAACAGGATAGGCACCAGAACCGTTGCGCCAAACATGGCGAACAGATGTTGCAAACTAAGCGGGATTGTCTGTAAAAGCGGCGGTCTTTCACTCACCCCGATTGCACGGCGCGTCATAATGTTATCCTCTGAGAGTCGTTTGTTATTTGTTGTGGGCGTGATTTATTCAAAAAAAAGCCGACTCTCAAAGTCGGCTTTTTATCACTTCATCATTTATTTGGTACCGAAAATCTTATCGCCGGCATCGCCGAGGCCTGGAATAATGTATCCGTGCTCATTGAGGCCCTGGTCGACGGACGCGGTGTACAGCTCGACGTCAGGATGCGCTTTCTCCAGCGCGGCAATGCCTTCCGGCGCCGCCACCAGCACCAGCACCTTAATGCTCGAGCAGCCCGCTTTTTTCAGCAGGTCGATAGTTGCGATCATCGAACCGCCAGTTGCCAGCATCGGGTCAACCACCAGCGCCATACGCTCGTCAATGTTAGAAACCAGCTTCTGGAAGTAAGGAACCGGCTCCAGCGTTTCTTCATCACGGTAGATACCAACCACGCTGATACGCGCGCTCGGCACGTGCTCCAGCACGCCTTCCATCATCCCCAGACCGGCACGCAGGATAGGCACTACGGTAATTTTCTTACCTTTGATCTGCTCAACTTCGACCGGACCGTTCCAGCCTTCGATAGTGACACGCTCGGTAGCGAGATCGGCGGTTGCTTCGTAGGTCAGTAAGCTACCAACCTCTGAGGCGAGTTCACGGAAGCGTTTAGTACTGATGTCATGCTCACGCATCAGGCCCAGCTTGTGTTTGACGAGTGGATGTTTCACTTCCACGATCTTCATTCTCTTTCTCCTCTGAGGGGCAGCCACAAAAAAAATCGCGGGATTATACCGCTTTTTGCGGATTGCGCCATACCCATCTTGCTTGACGTATATCAAACAAAGTGATTTATGGATTGTTACACATTATAAAACAAACAAAAAAAGCCGGAGGTTCCCCTTCGGCCTTTATCTTTGACAAGGCTATGCTAGTTGGCGATTACAGATTTTCGCCGTTACTGGCAATAACCTGCTGATACCAGGCAAAGGATTTTTTACGGCTGCGGGCCAACGTGCCGCGACCGTCGTTATCTTTATCGACAAAGATAAATCCATAGCGTTTTTTCATCTCGCCGGTACCGGCGGAGACCAGATCGATACAGCCCCACGGGGTATACCCCATCAGATCTACGCCATCCTCCACTACCGCTTTTTTCATTTCGGCAATATGGGCACTGAGATACTCGATACGATACTGGTCATCCACGCTGCCGTCAGCTTCACGCACGTCAATGGCGCCAAAGCCATTCTCAACGATAAACAGCGGCAACTGATAGTGATCCCAGAACCAGTTGAGCGAGTAGCGCAGACCAACCGGGTCAATCTGCCAGCCCCAATCCGATTTCTTGACGTACGGGTTGGAGACCAGGCTGGTACTTTCGTCGTAATCCAGGTGTGGATTATCGTCAGTCGCTTTGGTGGCGAAGGACATGTAGTAGCTAAAACCAATATAGTCGACGCAACCCTCTTTTAACGCCAGGCGATCGGCGTCGGTGATATCCAGCGTAAAACCGCGGCGCGCGAAGTAGTTGAGCAGATGCTGCGGATAGCGGCCACGCACGTGCACATCGGTAAACCAGTAACGACGATGCATAGCGTTCATCGCCATCATGATGTCGTCCGGCGCGCAGGTGAGCGGATAGATTGGACACATCGCGATCATACAGCCAATCTGCAGGTCCGAATTAATCTCACGTGCCGCCTTTACCGCCAGCGCGCTGGCCACCAGTTCATAATGGGCGGCCTGAAACATCACCGGCTCACGGTCTTCTCCGGGCTGATACTTCAGGCCGGAGTTGGTAAAGGGGGCGAAATCTTCATGGAAGTTGGCCTGGTTGTTGATCTCGTTAAAGGTCATCCAGTACTTCACTTTGTGCTGATAGCGGGTAAACACCACCTTCGCGAAGCGGACAAAGAAATCAATGAGTTTACGGTTGCGCCAGCCGCCGTATTCAGTCACCAGGTGGTAAGGCATTTCAAAATGGGAGAGCGTGATCACCGGTTCGATGCCATATTTCAGGCACTCGTCGAACAGATCGTCATAGAATTGCAGGCCCGCCTCATTGGGCTCCAGCTCATCGCCCCGCGGAAAAATGCGCGTCCAGGCAATTGAAGTACGGAAACACTTAAATCCCAGTTCGGCAAACAGCGCTACGTCTTCTTTATAACGATGATAAAAATCAATTGCCTCATGGTTGGGATAGTTATGACCAGGCAGTACGCCGTCGGTGATCGTTCGCGGCACCCCATGGGCGCCTGCGGTCATCACGTCAGCGACGCTAATCCCCTTCCCTCCTTCTTGCCAGCCGCCCTCAAGCTGATGCGCCGCTACCGCGCCGCCCCACAGAAAACCTTCTTTGAATCCGGACATATACTCTCCCTATAGACGATCGTTATGCGCTTTTCACCAAACAGAAACCGGTTTCATTGGCATAATGATCATTCATTAAAGGCGAGGCAAGCAGAAGACTGTACCCGGTTTCATTTTCGTGAACAGTATCAAATTTGCTCATCTGTTAGCCGTTTTAAATCGAGTGTAAAGCAGGCTCGCAAACGTTTGCTTTCCCTGTTAGAATTGCGCCGATTTTTCTTGCTACCGCAAACGCGTGGAGACTTCGCAGTGACCGATAAAACCTCTCTCAGCTATAAAGATGCCGGCGTGGATATTGATGCAGGCAACGCTCTCGTCGACCGTATTAAGGGCGTGGTGAAGAAAACCCGTCGCCCGGAAGTGATGGGCGGACTGGGCGGATTCGGCGCGCTGTGCGCTCTGCCGCAGAAGTACCGCGAACCGGTACTGGTCTCCGGTACCGACGGCGTCGGCACCAAGCTGCGTCTGGCGATGGACCTTAAACGTCACGACACTATCGGTATCGATCTGGTCGCTATGTGCGTCAATGACCTCGTAGTTCAGGGCGCCGAGCCGCTGTTTTTCCTCGACTACTACGCGACCGGTAAACTGGACGTGGATACTGCGGCAAGCGTGATCAGCGGCATCGCCGAAGGCTGCTTACAGTCCGGCTGCGCGCTGGTTGGCGGCGAAACGGCAGAGATGCCGGGTATGTACCATGGTGAAGATTACGACGTGGCCGGTTTCTGCGTCGGCGTGGTAGAAAAATCAGAAATCATCGACGGCAGCAAAGTGGCTGACGGCGACGTCCTGGTCGCGCTTGCCTCCAGCGGCCCGCACTCTAACGGCTACTCGCTGGTGCGTAAGATTATCGAAGTCAGCGGCGTTGATCCGCAGACCACCGACCTCAACGGCAAACCGCTGGCCGACCACCTGCTGGCGCCGACCCGCATCTATGTCAAATCGATTCTGAATCTGATTGCCAACGTCGACGTCCACGCCATCGCCCACCTGACCGGCGGCGGCTTCTGGGAAAATATTCCGCGCGTACTGCCGGACAACACCCAGGCGGTAATCGACGAGTCCTCCTGGCAGTGGCCGGAAGTCTTCAACTGGCTGCAAACCGCCGGTAATGTCAGCAGCCACGAAATGTACCGCACCTTTAACTGCGGCGTCGGCATGCTGGTCGCGCTGCCGGCAGCCGAGGCGGATAAAGCCATCACCCTGCTGAACGAGCAGGGTGAAAACGCCTGGAAAATCGGTTACATCAAGGCATCCGATGCCGAACAACGCGTGGTCATTGAATGAAAAACATTGTGGTGCTGATTTCCGGTAACGGCAGTAATTTACAGGCGATTATTGATGCCTGCGCCCGGAAGCAAATCAACGGCACCCTGCGTGCGGTATTCAGCAATAAGGCCGAAGCATTCGGCCTTGAGCGCGCCCGTGAGGCCGGTATTCCGGCCTTTGCGCTCTCGCCGAAAGCGTTTGATAGCCGCGAAGCCTTCGACCGCGAGCTGATGCAGCAAATCGATGTCTTCCAACCCGATCTGGTGGTGCTGGCGGGCTACATGCGTATCCTTAGCCCAGCGTTTGTTGGCCACTATCAGGGGCGCTTGCTGAATATCCATCCTTCTCTGCTGCCGAAATATCCAGGGCTGCATACTCATCGCCAGGCGCTGGAAAATGGTGATGAGGAACATGGCACCTCGGTGCATTTCGTCACCGACGAACTCGATGGCGGGCCGGTGATCTTACAGGCTCGGGTGCCGGTATTTCCGGAAGACAGCGAAGATGACGTTACCGCCCGCGTTCAGGCGCAGGAGCACGATATCTATCCGCTGGTGGTGAGCTGGTTTGTTGATGGCCGCCTGCGTATGGAAGCTAACTCTGCGTGGCTGGATAATCGCAAGCTGCCGCCGCAGGGCTATGCCGCCGAAGAATAAGTTCGACCTGCCCCGGAGCAATCGCCGGGGCACCTTCCTCTCTTATTTCCTCGCTAATTATCGCCGTTTTCCAGACATAGCGCGTTAGGGTTCCAGGCTGCCGGTAATGGTATCGGGCGCTGATAATCAAATTCGCGCAGTGTCAGACCCGCTACGCCGTTGGCGTACAGTACCGGCAAACCGCCGGGATAAGGCTCGACACCCCAAACTCGGCCGCTTTGCGGATTCAAACACCAGGCGTTATCAATCCCCATCCCGGTCGGCGACATCGGATTGCACGGCGGGCGGATATCATAAAGCCCCTGCTCCGCTGCCAGGTTCAGCTTCTGGGTGAGCTGCACGCCGTCAAACAGAATGCGCCGGATCTGACCTGGCGTTTCACTATGCAGGTTTATCGCGCCTTCGCACTCGCCAACCAGCCCGCGGAACTGGATCTGTGAGATTTCGCCGGGTTCAATCGCCGGATCGCGACGGCGCGCGGAAAGGAAAACAGGGTCCGCCTCGCCCCAATGACAGGCCGGCGCGCTCACGCAATCAAAAGCAATGCTGCTAAAAATCATCCGCCGTAGCCGCCCGCCGTCGCGGGATATCAGGCCAATGCCGCGATTGGAGTCAAAGATAGTGCAGTTACTCACCAGCACATCTTCAATATCCTGCCAGGTTTCAGTACCGATTTTAAAGGCGCAGCTTTTCGAGCGCAGCGTGCAGTTAACGATGGTTACCTGACGCAACGGTCGCTGGATGCGCTCAGGTTTATCGGTGGTCTTCAGACAGATGGCATCATCCGCCGCGCTGAAATAGCTATTGGCGATATGGACCTGCTGGCAGCTGTCGATATCCAGCGCATCGGTATTGGCCATCGTCAAATCATTGTCGACGGTAACGCCGTCAACCACCACGCCCGCGCAGGAGACCAGATGGATTGTCCACATCGGGGCATGCCGTACGGTGATATTCTCCAGCCGGACGCGACGGCAATTTTCCAGCAAAATGATCCGCGGACGCGCCGCGGCTGGCGTGCGGTAACCCATGGCGTCAACGCCACGGGAAAACCAGCCATCAGCGCTGCCGTAAATCTCGCCGCCTCCGCAGATAGTAATATTCTGCGCATCCACAGCATACAGAAAGGCCCGATCTGAAGATTCCGCCCGGCTCAGCGCCGTCGCCTGAGCAAAGTCATCATAGTTTTCGCTAACGATAAGCTCGGCGCCCGGCGACAGCCACAAACAGGTGTTCGAGCCTATCCGTAAACCGCCGAGCGCGTACCTGCCGCAATCAACCACCAACCGGCCGCCGCCCGCCTGCGCCAGTTCGTCCAGCGCCTGTTGAAAGAGTTCAGTATCAGGCGTCACGCCATCCGCATGGGGATGGCGCTGCGAAAGATAAATGTTCATAGCATGTCCAGGAAATCAACGTGGGGACTATCTCACCATCTCTCTCACCCTCAGCGTAGGGTCGAAATCGCTACCGCGGAAATATCTGCGTACCCTTTCACATTCGCCGTCACGCTCAGGGGCAAAACGTGAGATTACGCGCAAAATTTGCCTGCGGAAAAAATGAAAACAGGGCCGTTATCACAGTAAACGCCCTCTCAAACCGCTGCATATGTGAGCAGTATCACGGGATTTATTTCATTTTGTCGCCATTTGGCATGCTGCTCGCAGAACGGTACGAAAAACCGACTGTCGGGATTCTCGCCACCCCTCCCCCTCTTTTACTGTGCAACCTCGCATTCCTTACCAAAGAGATACGCTCATGACGAGGACAGTGACCCCGCAACGAGAAGTCAAAACCCGCAACATCCTCTGCTGGGGGATGGGCGATATTTTCGGCAGCGGCGCGATGACCATCACCGGCCTGTGGCTGCTCTACTTTTATATTGAAGTCGCCGGGCTCTCGCCCGCCGCCGCGGCCTCTATTTTCGCTATCGCCAAGATTTGGGACGGCATCACGGACCCGGTGATGGGCTACATTACCGACAACATTCGCACCCGTTGGGGGCGGAGACGGATCTTCTTTATTCTCGGCGCGCCGTTATCGCTCTGTTTCGCCCTGATGTGGATAAGTGGTTTTGGCTACGCCTGGTACCTTGGTACCTATCTACTATTCAGCACCGTCTTCACCCTGCTGATGGTGCCTTACGATACGCTGCCTGCAGAGATGACCACCCGCTATGATTTGCGCTCGAAAATGTCCGGCGCGCGAATGCTATTCGCTCAGGCGACAGCCTTTCTCGCGGCGCTGATCCCCGGGCAAATCATGGCCCACGTCGCCGATAAATCGCAGGCGTTTCTCTATATCGGCATTATCTTCGCCCTGCTTTTTGCCTTGCCGTGGATCTTCGTCTGGCGCGGTACCTGGGAGCGCGAGCATCTCCCACCACCGCAGACGCAGCAAGGTTTAGGCAAAACGCTACGTTCGCTGTATAGGGAAATGGCCTCGACCTTCCGTCTGCGGACCTTCCGTATTCATATCATGATGTATGTCGGCGGCGCGGTGGCGTTGGATATTTTCGGCTCGCTGTTTATGCACTATATGACCTACGTGCTACGTGTCGGCACCTCGCTGGCTTCGCAGGCCATGAGTCTGATGACGCTGTTTCAGTTCTTCGCGATCCCTTTATTTACCTGGCTTTGCATCCGTGTCGGCAACGGCAACGCCTATAAGGTCGCCATCGCGCTGATCCTCTGCGCACTACTGTGGTTCAGCCAATTGACCGCTTCTTTCAGCCATCTTTCCTGGCTGCTACTCGGCGGCGCAATCGTGATGGGCATCGCCCGCGGCGGCACCTATCTTATCCCATGGAATGTCTACAATTTTCTGCCCGATATCGATGAAGCTTATACCGGCGTGCGGCGTGAAGGGATCTACGCGGGGGTAATGATGCTGACGCGCAAATTCTCCCAGGCGCTGGCGCTGTTTATCGTCGGCCTGGCGCTGGAAGCCTTTGGATTCACCAAAGGCGCCGAAACGCAGAATACCGCCGCGCTGAATGGTATCTGGTGGGTATTCCTCGTTGGCCCCGGCCTGCTGGCCTTACTGGCAATGTATGGCGCGTTTCGTTTTCGCTTGAGCCAGCCGCGACATCAAATCCTGATTAGCGAACTGGAGCGTCTGCGCGCCGGTGGTCATCCACAGGATGCCAGCCCGCAGACCCGCGAAACTATCGAGCTACTGACCGGCCATCCTCATCGCAACGATCGCTGGCAACACGCCGCCGTTTCTTCTCAAGGAAATCACTATGTCGCAGAAAAACAACCGTCCTGAATTACAATCACTCATCGAAGCGCTAATCGGCAACTTAACCGCGATTACCGATGATAGCGGCGAGTATTTGCAGCGGCTGGCAGATGGCCGGGTGGTTGACACCAAAGGTTGGGACGGTTGGGAGTGGACGCATGGCATCGCCCTGTTTGGCCTGTTTCGCTACCAGCAACTGACAGGATCGCTTCGGGCTCGTGAACTTATCGACGGCTGGTTTAGCGCCCGTTTCGCCGAGGGTACGCCGGAGAAAAACATCAACACCGCTTGTCCGTTTTTAACCCTGGCGCTGTGCTATCAACAGACGCCGCGCAGCGACTGGCGCGCCTATCTGGAAAGCTGGGGAGATGCGATATATCGCCAGATGCCGCGTACCGAAGAGGGCTGCCTGCAACACGTCACCTATGAGAATCCCCATCATCAACAAATTTGGGACGATACGCTCATGATGGCGGTACTGCCGCTGGCGATGCTCGGCAAGATGTTTGATAAACCGCGCTGGGTAGAAGAGGCGAAATTTCAGTTTTTGCAGCACCTGCACTATTTAAGCGACCACCAAAGCGGCCTGTGGTTTCACGGCTGGCATTTCGACGGCAGACACCATTTCGCCGGCGCGCTGTGGGCCCGCGGCAATAGCTGGATAACGCTGGCGATACCGGAACTGCTGGAGATGCTTGAGCTCGACGAGCATGACGCCTTTTACCGCCAGTTGCAAAATACTCTGCAAATTCAGGTCAGCGCCCTTGCCCGCTGCCAGGCCGAAAACGGCCTATGGCCGACGCTGCTTAACGACCCGGATAGTTATCTGGAAGCCTCTGCGACGGCGGGCTTTGCCGCGGGTATTTTCAAGGCGGTGCGCCTCGGCTACCTCGACGATGCGTTTCTGCCGGTCGCCGGGAAAGCCTGCCGGGGCATTATCGAACATATCTCGCCGCAAGGAGAGTTAACGCAGGTGTCGTTTGGCACGGCGATGGGCAACGACCTCGACCACTATCGTAACATCCCCCTGACCGCCATGCCCTACGGCCAGGCAATGGCGATACTGTGCCTGGTTGAAGCGCTACGCCGCACGCTTTAATACGGCTATCTGAGCGCCGTCAGTTCGGTGCTCAGGCTATCCGCCAGATTACGTGCTCGTACAGGATCGAACATCACGTAAAACGCCGGTGAGGCCTCGCCTGTCTGCTGACAAAGCGTTTCCATTTCCGATGCGCAGCGATATAACGCCTGCACGTTAATATGGCAAATCTCCCGCATGCTCCAGCTGTTTTCCACCTCTCGGGCGAAGTGCAGAGTAAAGAAGGCCTTTTGCGCGTGGGTAAACGTCTGACAATAGATCGCCAATCCCTGCCACTCCTCACGCCACCGAAGCGCCAGCGCGGTGGGAAAATCCGCCGTGAGAGCGAACGCTTGCGCTGCTTTTCCCAGCAGCTGCGCGCTGGCTGCGACCTCATCTTTTTCTTGCGCGATTTGCGTGAGATTAGCCATCGACTTCTGCGGGTCGTCGCGGGTGAAGTGGATATCCTGCGCCGAACCGGGTAACCAGTGACTGCGCGCCAGTTGTCCGTAAAGGCCCCACACCGCCTGGCCGTAGCTTTCAGGCAATTGGCTATGGCGATGGAAAACATGGTCTCGCACATATATTGACTGATAGAGCGTCTGCGTCGCCTGCTCAAGCAGCGACTGGAACTGCTGCGCGACATCGGCTGGCGGACACCAGCCGTAACGCTGCGCCAGCCATTGCACCAGTAACTGCTGCTGATTTTTCGCCGCCCCTTCGCCCAGCAACTGACTACAGGCGAAGAGATTACATTCGCTTAACGTCGCAGGGATCCAGTGATTATCGATACTTTCCCAACTGGTTTTACAGATAGCGCCGGTAATGCGCGGGTTGCGACTCTGACACCACAACAGTCGCCCCTGCAGCTCATCAATACGTAAAAACGGCATGACTCCCCATCCCACTTCTTCGCCGGCAAGATCGATATCGATCCATACATCTCGCGTCTGCACCGCCAACAGCGCCGGATTGTTAGGGAAAGCAGGCCAGAAACGTTCCGGCGTGAGTTTTATCGATACCGAAACCGCAGGCGGCAGCGGTTCAATCGCATCCAGCACGGCGCTGAGATCGTCATTGCTGGCAGGGAAGACACGCAGTACCAGATGCTTATTTTGCGCGGCTACCGCCTGACTCAGGGCGTTAAAACAGCGGCGGTAGAGCATCAAGCTTTGCGCTGGCTGGCGGGGATCGTCGTGTTGTCTGTCCCACTGCGGACGAGAGATCGGTAATAATCCATCAGTACTGGAGAGCGCGATAATCAAACCGGTGAGCGCCGGTACGCTTTGACACACGGCGCGGATTTTGTCGGTTAACCAGCGGCTCCAGAAATCGACATCAAAACGCACCCCGCGCGGGGTATCCAGCAGTTCCGGATGCGCTAATAACAGTTCGGTCGGGAAGCTAAGTTCTTTCGCCTGCAGATAACATCGCAACCCCTGCTCACGGCAGCGTAACGCCAGCCGGTTGAGATAGATACAGCGCGCTCGTTGTTGGCTCGACAATCGGTCGTTATAGTCAAAAGGCGTATACCCCTGTGGCGAAACCAGCTTGCCAAATAACTCGGTCTGCCCCACCACCACGGTATTAAAATCATGCTCAATTGCGTATTCAATCAACCGACAGGCCGACGGCCAGTGCCAGATGTCCTGATTATTGAGCTCCAGCGCCCGCGTTTCCCACATTGTTTCGCCCTCCATTTCGCCCCTGACTGAACATAACGTAAGCAAACAAACGCGTCCGCTTTTTCCCGGCATCTGATTGCAAGAAAACTGTCATATTGCTTTGACATAGTTGGACATTCAATGGCAAAGCTCGCCATAATGAAAAAGCGACGTCAATGATCCGGAGTGTGAGTTGTAATGGGCCAGGAAAAGCTATACATCGAAAAAGAACTCAGCTGGTTGTCCTTTAACGAGCGCGTACTTCAGGAAGCGGCGGACAAGAGCAACCCGCTTATCGAGCGCATGCGCTTCTTAGGAATTTACTCCAATAACCTTGATGAGTTTTACAAAGTGCGCTTCGCTGAACTTAAGCGACGCATTCTTATCAGTGAAGAACAAGGTAGTACCGCCCATTCGCGTCATCTGTTAGGCAAAATCCAGGCCCGCGTGCTGAAGGCCGATCAGGAATTTGATGGTCTCTATAATGAACTGCTGCTGGAAATGGCGCGTAATCAGATCTTCCTGATTAACGAACGCCAGCTGTCCGTTAACCAGCAATCCTGGTTACGCAACTACTTCAAACAGTATCTGCGCCAGCATATTTCGCCGATTCTGATCAACCGCGAGACGGACCTGGTTCAATTCCTGAAAGATGATTACACCTATCTGGCGGTGGAGATTATCCGCGGCGATACCATTAACTATGCGCTGCTGGAGATTCCATCCGATAAGGTGCCACGCTTTGTGAACCTGCCGCCGGAGACGCCGCGACGCCGCAAACCGATGATTCTGCTGGATAACATTCTGCGTTACTGCCTGGATGATATCTTTAAGGGCTTCTTTGACTACGATGCCCTGAATGCATACTCGATGAAAATGACCCGTGATGCCGAGTACGATCTGGTACACGAAATGGAATCGAGCCTGATGGAGCTGATGTCCTCCAGCCTGAAGCAGCGCTTAACCGCCGAGCCGGTGCGTTTTGTCTACCAGCGCGATATGCCGGATGCGATGGTCGAAATGCTGCGCGATAAGCTCTCCATCTCGAACTACGATTCGATGCTGCCGGGCGGTCGTTATCACAACTTTAAAGACTTTATCGGTTTCCCGAATGTTGGCAAGGCCAATCTGGTCAACAAACCGATGCCGCGCCTGCGTCACCTGTGGTTCGATAAATTCCGCAACGGCTTTGACGCCATCCGCGAACGCGACGTACTGCTCTACTATCCGTATCATACCTTCGAGCACGTGCTTGAACTGCTGCGTCAGGCCTCGTTCGACCCAAGCGTGCTGGCAATCAAAATCAATATCTACCGCGTCGCTAAGGATTCACGGATTATCGATTCGATGATCCACGCCGCCCACAACGGTAAAAAAGTGACCGTGGTGGTTGAACTGCAGGCTCGCTTCGACGAAGAGGCCAATATTCACTGGGCCAAACGTCTGACAGAAGCCGGCGTACACGTTATCTTCTCGGCGCCGGGGCTGAAGATCCACGCCAAACTCTTCCTCATTTCGCGTAAAGAAGGCGATGAGGTAGTGCGTTATGCGCATATCGGCACCGGCAACTTCAACGAGAAAACCGCTCGTATCTACACCGACTATTCGCTCCTCACCGCCGACGCGCGCATCACTAATGAAGTCCGTCGCGTGTTTAATTTTATCGAAAACCCTTACCGGCCAGTCAGCTTCGACTACCTGTTGGTATCGCCGCAGAACTCGCGTCGTCTGCTGTATGAAATGATCGACCGCGAAATCGCCAATGCGCAAAATGGGCAACCGTCCGGAATTACGCTTAAATTAAATAACCTGGTCGATAAAGGGCTGGTGGACAGACTCTATGCCGCCTCCAGTACCGGCGTGCCGGTTAACCTGCTTATCCGCGGCATGTGCTCGCTAATCCCGGGTCTTGAGGGAATTAGCGAAAATATTCGCGTGATTAGTATCGTTGACCGTTTCCTTGAGCACGATAGGGTCTATTGTTTTGAAAACGGTGGTGATAAACAGGTGTGGTTATCCTCCGCCGACTGGATGACGCGCAACATCGACTATCGTATCGAAGTCGCCGTACCGCTGCTGGACCCGCGTCTGAAGCAACGCGTATTGGATATTCTCGATATCCTGTTCAACGATACCGTAAAAGCGCGCTATCTTGATAAAGAACTGAGTAATCGCTACGTGCCGCGCGGCAATCGCCGCAAAGTACGCGCACAGATAGCGATTTACGATTATCTCAAATCACTCGAACAACCCGATTAACCTATGCCAATAAACGAAAAAACCCCTCGGCCGCAGGAGTTCGCTGCGGTCGACCTTGGTTCGAACAGTTTTCATATGGTGATCGCCCGTGTCGTCGACGGGGCAATGCAGATCATCGGTCGCCTGAAGCAGCGCGTCCACCTGGCCGATGGCCTGGATGAAAACTCGGTGTTGAGCGAAGAAGCGATTACTCGTGGGCTGAACTGCCTGTCGCTGTTTGCGGAACGTCTGCAGGGATTCTCCCCTTCCAGCGTTTGTATCGTCGGGACGCATACCCTGCGCCAGGCGGCTAACGCGGCGGATTTTCTCAAACGAGCGGAAAAAGTTATCCCTTATCCCATCGAAATAATCTCCGGTAACGAAGAAGCGCGTCTGATTTTTATGGGCGTCGAACATACGCAACCGGAGCGCGGCCGTAAGCTGGTTATCGACATCGGCGGCGGTTCGACTGAGCTCGTCATCGGCGAAGATTTCGAGCCCCGCCTGGTTGAAAGCCGACGTATGGGCTGCGTAAGCTTCTCGCAGGCCTATTTCGCCGGCGGCGTTATCAATAAAGAAAACTTCCAGCGCGCGCGCCTGGCGGCGGTGCAGAAACTGGAAACCCTGGCCTGGCAGTTCCGTATTCAGGGGTGGAACGTGGCGCTGGGCGCCTCTGGCACCATCAAAGCCGCGCACGAAGTGCTGGTCGCCATGGGGGAGAAAGACGGCTTCATTACCCCGGAACGTCTTGAAATGCTGGTCAGTGAGCTTCTGAAGAATAAAAACTTCGACTCATTAAGCCTGCCGGGATTGTCGGAGGACCGCAAAGCGGTATTCGCCCCGGGTCTGGCGATTTTGTGCGGGGTATTCGACGCGCTGGCGATCAAAGAACTGCGCCTGTCCGACGGCGCCCTGCGCGAAGGCGTGTTGTACGAGATGGAAGGTCGCTTCCGCCACCAGGATATTCGCAGCCGTACGGCCCAGAGCCTGGCGAACCAGTACAATATCGATCGCGAACAGGCGCGCCGGGTACTGGAGACTACCACTCAGATGCTGGAACAGTGGCAGGAGCAAAACCCGAAACTGGCTAACCCGCATCTGTCTGCCCTGCTGAAGTGGGCGGTAATGCTACATGAAGTGGGGCTGAACATTAACCACAGCGGCATGCATCGCCACTCTGCCTATATCCTGCAAAATAGCGATCTGCCGGGCTTTAATCAGGAGCAGCAGACACTGATGGCCACGCTGGTGCGCTATCACCGCAAAGCTATCAAGCTTGATGATTTGCCGCGTTTTACCTTGTTCAAGAAAAAACAGTTCTTGCCGCTGATCCAACTACTGCGTCTGGGCGTATTACTGAACAATCAGCGTCAGGCGACCACTACGCCGCCAAAACTGACATTGAAGACAGAAGCCAACCACTGGACGTTAATTTTCCCGCATGACTGGTTTAGCCAGAATGCGTTGGTGCTGCTGGATCTGGAAAAAGAGCAACAGTACTGGGAAGGCGTGCCGGAATGGCTGCTGAAAATTACTGAGGAAGAGGTATAAAGCTGGCATCTTTGACTAAAATGGCCGGGTCATACGCCCGGCCGTTTTTTATGCGACGTCAGCCGCGCAGGCTAGCTGTTCAATCGGGACCGGCATACCAATATCATAGCCCTGCATATAATCAATCCCCAGCGAAATCACCGCCTGGCGGATCTCCGGCGATTCCACATACTCCGCTACTACCTGCATATTTTTGATTTGCGCCAACCGGCAAATCGACGCCACAACCTGATAATCCAGACTGCTGGTGACCAGATTACGGATAAAGCTACCGTCAATTTTCAGCATATCAACGTTAAGCGTTTTCAGCCGCGCATAGCTGGCATAGCCGGTACCGAAATCATCAATCGCCACCCGGCATCCCAACTCCTGCAACCGCGCGAGCGTTTGTTGCGCCTGCTCCGGATTACTGAGCGAGTGATTTTCCGTCAGCTCAAAAATAAGCTGCCAGGGCTCAATATTATAATGATGCAGCATTTCCTCGACTTCGTCCGGGAAACGGCTGCGGCTGACCGAAACTGGCGACAGATTGATGGCCAAACGCATGCCCGGCAACGTATGGCGATTATCGTTCATAAAAGCCAGCGTATTGTCGATAACCCAGTTGTCGATGCGCGAAGCCAGGCCAAATTCGTGCGCCGCAGGCAAAAAATTATCCGGCGCAACCAGCTCCCCCTGCTCGCCCACCATACGCAACAGGACTTCATGATAGCTATCGCCGCGCATGCCGATAATGGGCTGCGCCATCAGCCGAAAACGATTCTGATCCAGCGCCTGCAGGATCTGGTTCATCATTGACACACGTTCTTTTAACCCCTGCTGAACGTGAACGGCGCCGCGGCGCTGCACGTTTTCCGGGTGGCCGCTGGTCAATGACATGTCGGCTATATTATTCAGTTCGCCGAGCAGTAAATACAGATGCTTGACAGGAGAACGTACGTTGCAATAGCTGATCCCGACAGGCGGCTGTAGCGGAATACCATCCCAGATAAAACGGAACTGCTTAATCCGCTCATCCAGCATCACGATGCGTTTTTGATGGTCGTCGCTATTCAGGCGTATCACCAGGTCATGGCCCGAAAGGTGATAGACCATTTCGTTCGGCTGCAGTATGTGACTCAGGTATTCCGACAGCTGCTGCTTATACTGAATGCGTAGCATCACGCCGTAGTGCCGCCCAAGCAACTCCAGCTCTGGCATGCGTAAAAAGCACAGCACCGACCAGGTCGAGTGGTTTAGCGCTCGGCTCAGGGCCCGTAAATTCGGCATATGAACGACCGGGTCGAGAAAGGCCATCCGGCGAACCCGACGGTGGATCATCCGCTGCTGCGTCGCCAGCATTGCCATATAAGCGATAATAAAAGAGAACACCAGGTAACTGGAGGAGGTAATCGCCAGCTGGTTATTGTAGATCGGGGAAAATGGCAGGTAGCTGTAATGAAAATGGATAACCAGAATTAATATCGGCGGCCACGCCAGGGAAATAAAACGATAGCCAAAACGCATCGCCCCCCACAACATGACCGGCATAAGTAATGACAATGTATAATTTGTGCTAAATATCGTGCTGCTGGCATTTAACGGCATGAATAATAAAGCCAGTATTATTAACAATACTATTGCCCAGACAATAATTTCCAGCGGTTTTATTTTTTGGTCGATTTGTAAACGCACCTGGGATATAAAGCCGCGTAAGTGTAGCGGATTACGAATAACACGCAGCAAAAAATAGCACAGCGGCACACCGGTCAGACACCCTACCATCAGCGCCTGAAAAGTGATTAACGATCGTAAACTAAATGGCGTTGACCCCACCAGTTCCGCCGCCCGCGGATGCAGGCCAAGATACTCAGCAATCTGCGAAATAATGAGAAAAATTACCGAGGGCAGCAGCATTTGCCAGAACAGCCGATGCGGCATCAGGGCAACATTACCATGTGAAATCTGCTGACGGCGTGGAACGAAAATGCGATAACCGCCCCAGCACAGCACTGAGGGGATCAAAAAATGAAACAATACGCCGATAGATTGCTCGAAGGTCATTCCGCGCGTAATGGTCAGCAGCAAGCCGACTATAATGCCCGGAATCGCCGCCCAGCCGAAAAACAGCATCAGGCTCAATACTAACGCCAGCGGAAGATAAAACAGAAAGACGGTGTGACCGTTAAGATTTGCAAATGTATTCGCGGCGCGCGCCAGCGGCAACAGCAGCGTAGGGAGGATGAGCGGTAGTGCCCACCATTTATCCTGATATCGTTTGTATAGTTTAATAATACTCATAGATGCTCGACAGATTACCCCAACTCCTGCGGAGTATATTCAGACAGGCATCCAACCCGACCAGGCTAACCGCGAAAGTAATAACGATGCGGAACAGATGGACGATTTTAGTGGCCAATGGAATCAAGCAATTGACGCAAATCAACAAACTATTTAGCTAATATTAATAAAACTTATTTTTTTTGCGGACTGGTGCAATAATCAAAATCCGTGTAAATACGATGTTCATCTTATATAACATTAAGTAATGTTTTAGCACTACGATTTTTACACCGCCGACAATTGACCCCGCCGCTATACTATGACTTAATACCCCCATCGCCCGTCTTCGGGTATACTTCAAGGAACCTTTTGTGAGTCAGGCACCCAGTATGCGTAAACGACATCGATTTAACCGTCGCATGACCCGTATCGTACTACTTATCAGTTTTCTCTTCTTCTTTGGACGCTTTGTCTACTCCTCTATCGGTGCCTGGTACCATCATCAGGACAAACAAGAGTCGCAGCAATCGACCATCACCATTGATGCTCCCGCGACACCAACGACCCCAGCCCAGGAATAACGCCTACGGCAAAATTTTTAGTTGGTGCAGCAGACGCAGCATCTCCGCTATCCCTTTGTTGATAACTTTATCCTGACGCATCACTACGCCCAGTTGGCGATAGAGCCGCGGCGATAGCGACTGTACACGTATTCCGGTTCGGTCATCTTCAGCCGCCACCGCCATCTTCGGTACGATACTGTATCCCAGACCAGCACGCACCATACGCTTGATAGCCTCAATGCTACCGAGTTGCATCACCGGCGCCGAGTTTACCCCGGCAGCGCGAAACCAGCCATCGATCAGCTCACGGGTCCCGCTGCCGGCTTCAAATGCTATTAGCGAAAGTGCCTGTAGCAGTGAAGGCGTCAATTGCCCCACTAGCGGTTCATCATCGTTGGCAGTAATAAATACAAACTCTTCCTCCAGCACTGGCGTTACCGCCAGGCTGCGGCCGCTGGCAGGTAAGGTCACCAACCCCAGATCAAGCCGGCTCTCTTCCACCGCACGTACAATGTCAAGCGTATTACCGGTCGTGACGCCAACCGTTAACAGCGGATGCTTCTCGCGTAGATGGCACAATAGCGGCGGCAGCAAATGAATACAGGCCGTCGCCCCGGTACCGAAGCTCATCGTGCCGTGCACTTTATGGTTAAACTCAGCCACCGACTGCACCGCCGTATTCACCGCCTGCTCAATAATCTCACTATGGGCCAGTAGCGCCAATCCGGCGGCAGTAGCCTTGATCCCTCGCCCGGTACGCTCAACCAACCGCGTCTGCAGGAACTGCTCAAGCTGGCGAACCTGCAGGCTTACCGCCGGCTGCGATATTCCCAGTACATCAGCGGCGGCGGAAAAACTGCCGCGCTGCGCCACCAGCCGGAAGGTTGTCAGATTTACCAAATTCAGCATCGTCATCACAAAGTTTCTCTTATGCAGGCTATAAGCCCCAGGTGCTGCCTGCACAATAGCGCGCGCGATATGCTGCCGACAACTGCATAACGCTCTGGAATTCAATGAAAACGTCAATCTTGCCTGGCACCGCGCCTCTTTCCCTTACCCTCGCAGCCGGCGGCAACCAGCTCATCAACTGGGGGATCGTTTTTTATATGCCCGGTACCTTTGCCGGCGCTATTGCTAATGATACTGGCTGGGGCGGAACAGAGATCTTTCTCGGTTTGACCTTCGCCATGCTGATGATGGCGGCGATCTCGCCTTTTATCGCCCGCCTGTTGGCCTGGTTTGGCGGTCAGCGGGTGGTGTTCATCGGTTCATTAACCATCGCGGCAAGCTGCCTGGCAATGTCGCAGGCAGACAGCCTGATCTTCTGGTACGTCGCATGGCTACTGGCCGGTGTCGGTATGCGGCTGGCGCTATACGATGCGCTGTTCGCCGCGCTGGTTAACCTGTATGGTCAACGCGCCAGAGTAACTATTTCACGGGTGACCCTGGCTGGAGGACTGGCCTCAGCGATATTCTGGCCGCTGGGCACCGCGCTGCTCGCGCTAATGGGCTGGCGTGGAGCGCTGGTAATCTACAGCCTGTTTGGCCTGCTTAGCGCACTACTGCTGTGGCGGATGCCTAATCAACGCTTGCCCGACCGGAGCGCTCATCAGGAGAAAGTGCCGCTTTCCCGCCGCGACCAGCACATGGGCCTGCTGTACGCCTCGCTTATCGCTTTGGTCACCTTTATTTCTAACGGCACATCCACCCATCTGCCTGAGTTTATCGCCAGCTACGGTTTGCCGGTAATGATAGGGGTACTATGGGGCATCGGACAGACCGGCGCCCGATTTCTGGAGGTGATTTCAGGAGCGCGCCTCTCCCCACTTCGGTTAACGCTGTTGACCACAGCGCTGTTGCCGCTCTGCTTTTTACTGGGCCTCAACGCCGCCTCGCTAAGCTGGACCGTTGGCGGTTTCGTTTTCGCCTACGGGGCCATTAACGGCCTGACGACGGTATTTAAAGCAACATTACCGTTGCAGCTATTCGCGGCGGAAGATTACGCGCGGCGTACCGGACGGCTGTTGATCCCAGCGCAACTACTGGCCGCCGTCTCGCCATTTGCCTATGCCTGGCTAAATCAACATCTGGGGATAGAAAGGAGCCTTGCTATTTCGGGTCTATTATCGCTGGTCGTACTGGGGCTGGCGCTGAGAATCGGCTGGCTGCAGCGGCGGCAGGTTGTGCGGATAAGTCATGGACAAAGTGAAGAGAGGGTATGAAAAACCCTCTGTAAAACACACACATTTAGGACTATCAGGCCACGATCAGACGCTTAAACAGCAGCTGCTGAACATCCTGCCGATGTGCCAGGATCGCATGCGCGGTTACTAAAGTTCCGTCTACGGAATACAAAACCCGGTAGCCTTCAGCGTGATTAAACTCCCGATATTTGGCGCAGCCAATTTTCAGCAATTCGGGGCAAATCTGGCAGCCCAAGGGGAACTGTCCTACGGTGCTCTCAAACTGGGTGAGAATATCTGCGATAACCGGACGCGGCTCAACATCAACACGCTTCAGAAAACCCGCTATTGTGTCGATGCAGTGCTTCACCGTAAGCGTGTACTCAAAGGTCACCTGCTGTTCCATGGAAGTCCCTTAACGTTGAGCGCGCTGCGTTTAATCCGCAAGGCCATCCAGCAACTGGTCTTTCGAGAACACGCGCCCTTCCGCTTTATCTTTCTCTGACAGAGTAAGCAATTTCAGCAAAGCAATGGCGTTTTCCCGTTCCTGCTGCTGATCATAGGACTCTATAACGTAAGCAGGCACACCGTTTTGTGTGACCAGGATAGGTTCTGACAGATCAAGCGTTGCGGCGTTCTTTTTAACGTAGCTGATAGTCTCTACTTTCATGTTGGTCCGCCTAATGGTCATGTCTCGGTTTTAATATAGACTATATTTAGACTACGCTCAATAATCCTTCCTCAGCGCCATTTACCAGGACATAAAAAAACCCTCTGTAAACAGAGGGTTTCGTTCAGCTATCAGCAGGAATTATTCCCACTCAATAGTCGCTGGCGGCTTACCGCTGATGTCGTACACCACGCGGGAAATACCGTTAACTTCGTTGATGATGCGGTTGGAAACACGGCCGAGGAAATCATACGGCAGGTGCGCCCAGTGCGCGGTCATAAAGTCGATGGTTTCTACCGCACGCAGGGAGACGACCCAGTCGTACTTACGACCATCGCCCATCACGCCGACGGAGCGAACCGGCAGGAACACGGTGAATGCCTGGCTTACTTTGTCATACAGGTCGGCTTTGCGCAGTTCTTCAATGAAGATAGCGTCCGCGCGACGCAGCAGGTCGCAGTACTCTTTCTTCACTTCGCCAAGTACGCGAACGCCGAGGCCCGGCCCCGGGAACGGGTGGCGGAACAGCATGTCGTACGGCAGGCCCAGCTCCAGACCAATCTTACGCACTTCGTCTTTGAACAGCTCTTTCAGCGGCTCAACGAGGCCCATCTTCATTTCTTTCGGCAGACCGCCCACGTTGTGGTGAGACTTGATGACGTGCGCTTTACCGGTCGCGGAAGCAGCGGATTCGATCACGTCAGGGTAGATAGTGCCCTGCGCCAGCCATTTCACGTCTTCCAGCTTCAGCGCTTCTTCGTCAAACACTTCAACGAAGACGCGGCCAATGATTTTACGCTTCGCTTCCGGATCGTTTTCGCCCTTCAGCGCGGTCAGGAAGCGATCTTCCGCCGCAACGTGTACGATGTTCAGGCCGAAACGGTCGCCGAACATATCCATAACCTGCTCGGCTTCGTTCAGGCGCAGCAGGCCGTTATCCACGAATACGCAGGTCAGATTTTTGCCGATGGCGCGGTGCAGCAGCATCGCGGTAACGGAAGAGTCAACGCCGCCGGACAGGCCGAGGATGACTTTATCTTCACCCACCTGCTGACGAATACGCTCAACCGCGTCGTCGATGATCTTCGCCGGCGTCCACAGCGCTTCACACTGGCAGATGTCGCGCACGAAGCGCTCCAGCATACGCAGCCCCTGACGGGTGTGGGTGACTTCCGGGTGGAACTGTACGCCGTAGAAGCGTTTTTCTTCATTCGCCATGATGGCGAACGGGCAGCTTTCAGTGCTGGCGACGGTCACAAAGTCGGAAGGGATAGCGGTGACTTTATCACCATGGCTCATCCACACGTCCAGCAGCGGCTTACCGTCAGCGCTCAGCGCATCTTCGATGCCCTTGATCAGCGCGCTGTCGGTCTGCACTTCCACCTGCGCGTAACCGAACTCGCGCTCGTTGGAAGCTTCAACGTGGCCGCCCAGCTGCATGGCCATGGTCTGCATGCCATAGCATACGCCGAATACCGGTACGCCGGCTTCGAAGACGTACTGCGGCGCACGCGGGCTGTTGTCTTCGGTGGTGCTTTCCGGGCCGCCGGAAAGAATAATGCCGTTCGGGTTGAACTCGCGGATTTGAGCTTCGGTCACGTCCCAAGCCCAGAGCTCGCAATAGACCCCTAATTCACGTACGCGACGCGCAACCAGCTGGGTGTACTGAGAACCGAAGTCCAGGATAAGAATGCGATGTTTATGAATGTTATCCGTCATTGACGTTAATTCCAGAGAAGTAGCGATGATTGAATAAAAATCGCCCGGCGCGTAGCCGGGCGATGAAAATCAGGAGCCCATGCGGTAGTTCGGGGATTCCTTGGTGATCGTCACGTCGTGAACGTGGCTCTCCTGGATGCCCGCGCCGCTGATGCGCACGAACTCTGCCTTGGTACGCAGTGCGTCAATAGTACCACAACCGGTCAGACCCATACAGGAGCGCAGGCCGCCCATCTGCTGGTGAATGATCTCTTTCAGGCGGCCTTTATAGGCAACGCGGCCTTCGATACCTTCCGGTACCAGTTTGTCAGCGGCGTTATCGCTCTGGAAGTAACGGTCAGAGGAACCTTTGGACATCGCGCCCAGGGAACCCATACCGCGGTAGGATTTGTAAGAACGGCCCTGATAGAGCTCGATTTCACCCGGGGATTCTTCGGTACCGGCCAGCATGGAGCCAACCATCACCGCGGCGGCGCCTGCGGCAATCGCTTTTGCGATATCGCCGGAGAAACGGATACCGCCATCGGCGATAACCGGAATACCGGTGCCTTCCAGCGCTTCAACCGCGTCGGAAACGGCGGTGATCTGCGGAACGCCTACGCCGGTAACGATACGGGTAGTACAGATGGAGCCTGGGCCGATACCCACTTTCACCGCGCTGACGCCAGCTTCCGCCAGGGCACGAGCACCCGCGCCGGTCGCCACGTTACCGCCGATGATTTGCAGGTCAGGATATTTAGCGCGCGTTTCGCGAATACGCTGCAGAACGCCTTCGGAGTGACCGTGAGAGGAGTCGATCAGCAGAACGTCAACGCCTGCGGCAACCAGCGCGTCAACGCGCTCTTCGTTACCGGCGCCAGCGCCAACGGCCGCGCCAACGCGCAGACGACCGTGCTCGTCTTTACACGCATTTGGTTTACGTTCCGCTTTCTGGAAATCTTTTACGGTGATCATGCCGCGCAGGTGGAAGCTATCATCCACTACCAGCGCTTTTTCTACGCGTTTTTCGTGCATTTTCGCGAAGACCACTTCACGGCTTTCACCTTCACGCACGGTGACCAGGCGCTCTTTCGGCGTCATATAAACGCTGACCGGCTGATTCAGGTCGGTAACAAAACGCACGTCGCGGCCGGTGATAATGCCGACCAGTTCGTTGTCTTCGGTCACTACCGGATAACCGGCGAAACCGTTACGTTCGGTCAGTTCTTTCACTTCGCGCAGGGTGGTAGTCGGCAGAACGGTCTGTGGATCGCTTACCACACCGGATTCATGTTTCTTCACGCGACGGACTTCTTCCGCCTGGCGCTCGATTGACATGTTTTTATGAATAAAGCCGATGCCGCCTTCCTGGGCCAGGGCAATTGCCAGGCGCGCTTCAGTTACGGTATCCATCGCCGCGGAGAGCATAGGAATATTCAGACGAATCGTTTTCGTCAGCTGCGTGCTGAGATCGGCGGTATTCGGCAGAACGGTAGAATGAGCGGGAACAAGGAGGACGTCGTCAAACGTCAGGGCTTCTTTAGCGATACGTAGCATGGGCAATATCTCGACCAGGGTGGATAAATATTGCCGTGGCATTATACAGAGCGTAACCGATTGCATCCACCCTTTTTTGCAAATAATACTTGCGATCCCCTCTCAGCGCGTTACTATCGACTGAATAACCTGCTGATTTAGAATTTGATCTTGCTCACATGTTGCCATCTCAATCCCCTGCAATATTTACGGTCAGCCGCCTGAATCAGACGGTTCGCTTACTGCTGGAACGCGAAATGGGCCAGGTATGGATAAGCGGCGAGATCTCTAACTTCAGCCAGCCCTCTTCCGGCCACTGGTACTTCACCTTAAAAGACGATAACGCTCAGGTGCGCTGCGCGATGTTTCGCAACAGCAACCGTCGCGTCACATTTCGCCCGCAGCATGGCCAGCAGGTGCTGGTTCGCGCCAACATTACCCTTTACGAGCCTCGCGGCGACTACCAGATCATCGTCGAAAGCATGCAGCCCGCCGGTGAGGGCCTGTTGCAGCAAAAATATGAGCAGCTCAAGGCGCTCCTGACGGCAGAAGGGTTATTCGATCAAAGCCACAAGCAGGCGCTCCCCTCTCCCGCGCACTGCGTCGGCGTCGTCACCTCCAAAACCGGCGCCGCGCTGCATGATATCTTACATGTGTTGAAACGCCGCGATCCCTCGCTGCCGGTGATTATCTACCCGACGGCGGTGCAAGGCGATGATGCGCCGGGGCAAATCGTGCGCGCAATAGCATTAGCCAACCAGCGCCAGGAATGCGATGTGCTGATCGTCGGGCGCGGCGGCGGTTCGCTGGAAGATTTATGGAGCTTTAACGACGAACGGGTCGCGCGGGCAATTTTCGCCAGCCGCATTCCGGTAGTGAGCGCCGTCGGCCATGAAACTGACGTCACTATCGCCGATTTCGTCGCCGACCTGCGTGCGCCGACGCCTTCTGCGGCGGCAGAGATCGTCAGCCGCAATCAGCAGGAACTGTTGCGTCAGCTACAGTCCGGCCAGCAACGCCTGGAGATGGCGATGGATTACTTCCTCGCCAACCGCCATCGCCGCTTTACTCAGCTGTTTCACCGTTTACAGCAGCAACATCCTCAGCTGCGCTTAGCGCGTCAGCAGACCGAACTGGAGCGCCTGCGTCAGCGGATGCGCTTTGCGCTGGAAAGCCAGCTCAAACGTGCCGACCAGCGTCAGCAGCGCGCCGTGCAGCGGTTGAATCAGCAAAACCCGCAGCCGCGCATCCATCGCGCGCAGTCGCGTATTCAGCAACTGGAGTATCGTCTGGCGGAAAATATTCGCGCCCGCCTGAGCGAGCAGCGCGAGCGTTTCGGCAATACCGTGACGCATCTGGAGGCCGTCAGCCCGCTGGCAACGCTGGCTCGCGGCTACAGCGTCACCTCAGCCGGCGATGGCAAAGTATTGAAAAAAATCAAACAGGTACAGGCTGGCGATGTCGTGACTACCCGGCTGGAAGATGGTTGGGTTGAAAGCGAAGTGACAGTCATCACTCCGGTGAAGAAAACGCGCGCCCGCAAAAAAGTCTAATTATCCTCCCGTTTCATGCGGGGATAACTATACTGCTGTCATGCCCTTTTAAAACCGTTCATCCGGCCAGGGAGCGTGATATGCCAGATACTCGTCCTCGTTTCGTGATTCCCCCCTACATTTTACGCCGCATTGTCGATCATGGCTCAGCTCAGCAACAGCGCTGCGCGCAGCAAACGCTGAGCCATGTACAAACCCTGATGGCGCATGTGCCAGGCCGCCCCGCCGCCGCCCATGTCGCCACGCCAGGCCAGCTTGAGCGAGACATTTATGATGCCAGGCAGACTCAGGAACTTCCAGGGATCCAGGTGCGTTTTGAAGGACAGCCTTCCAACGGCGATGTCGCCGTCGATGAGGCCTATGATTATCTCGGCATCACCCATGATTTTTTCTGGAAGAGCTATCATCGTGATTCGCTGGACAACCGCGGATTGAAGCTGACCGGCAGCGTCCACTATGGTCACGAATATCAAAATGCCTTCTGGAACGGGCAACAAATGGTGTTTGGCGACGGTGATGGCGAGATCTTTAATCGTTTTACTATTGCTATTGATGTGGTGGCGCACGAGTTAAGCCATGGCGTTACGGAGAGCGAAGCCGGGCTTATCTATTTCGAACAATCCGGGGCGCTCAATGAATCGCTTTCCGATGTTTTTGGCTCGCTGGTCAAACAATATCAGCGCCAGCAAACGGCAGATAAAGCAGACTGGATAATTGGCGAGGGGCTACTTGCGAAAGGTATTCACGGCCAAGGTCTGCGTTCGATGTCGCACCCGGGAACCGCCTATGATGACCCTATTCTTGGCAAAGACCCACAACCCGCCCACATGAAAGATTTTGTGCATACCCAGCAGGATAACGGCGGCGTGCATATTAACTCCGGCATTCCTAATCATGCTTTCTATCTCGCCGCCATCGCGCTGGGTGGTTTTGCATGGGAAAAAGCGGGATATGCCTGGTATGACGCGGTTTGTGATAAATCGCTGGCAAAAGACGCCGATTTCCCGGCCTTTGCCAAACTGACGATTCATCATGGCGAAAAACGTTTTGGTAAAGAGACCGCCGAGGCGATTCGAAAGGCTTGGGAGGATGTTGGAGTCACATCATGAACGAGGCAGACCTCAGCGATGACGCGATTATTGAGCTGGCCCGCGAAGGTGGCGTCGCTTGGATCCCGACGCTGAGCGGCATGCGTAAGATTGTCGTGGCGCAGCTTAACGAACAGCAAAAACAGCGCATCGCCGCAATACTGCAGCAGTCGTTGCCGCTCGGCAAGCCGCCGGGGCAGCCGGATTCTCCAGGTAGCGGCGACCAGCGTTTCTTTCGCATCCAAATAATCAGCGCCCAGCACTATCACAGCCTGATCATTCTCATCCCGGAAGAGCGGGCGCCGGAGGCGCTGGTTGAACTCTGGCGAAATGGTGAAGGCTGCGTTAGCGATTAACCGAGCACAAATTCGACGCGTTTTTTCGAAATCAGTCCGTGGCCGTGCTGGCAGAAATAATCCACCGCGCCGCAGGCCTTCAGTACTTCCAGCGGCTGATGGCAGTCCGGGCAGCGGGCCTCTACAGCAAACTCTTTCTCACAGTGCGCGCAATGCGCGCCGTTGCCTTGCGTTTCCAACCGGGCATGGCAAATCGGGCAATTGAGTTCCATGGTGCCTCCTTCTCATAATGAATAGCATGAGTTTATCACGTCATACGTCAGCGTTGCTGACCCGCGAAGCGTTGAATAGGGTAGATAAAAAAAACCCGCCAGCGGCGGGTTTCTGCATTATTTACTTTTCTTGATATGCTTAATCAAGCGCTTACGCTTACGCATCTGGTTCGGCGTCAGGGTATTGCGTTTATTGGCAAACGGGTTTTCCCCTTCCTTGAACTGAATACGGATCGGCGTACCCATGACATCCAGGGATTTACGGAAGTAGTTCATCAGGTAACGCTTATAGGAATCAGGCAGGTCTTTCACCTGGTTGCCGTGAATCACCACGATCGGCGGGTTATAACCGCCGGCGTGCGCATACTTCAGCTTCACGCGGCGACCGCGTACCAGCGGCGGCTGATGGTCTTCTGCTGCCATGGTCATAATGCGGGTCAGCATGGCGGTACCCACGCGACGGGTGGCGCTGTCGTAAGCTTCGCGCACCGATTCGAACAGGTTGCCGACGCCGCTGCCGTGCAGAGCGGAGATAAAGTGCACGCGGGCGAAGTCGATGAAGCCCAGACGGAAGTCGAGGGTTTCTTTCACCTGCTCTCTCACTTCCTGGCTCAGGCCATCCCATTTGTTGACCACGATAACCAGGGAACGACCGCTGTTAAGGATAAAGCCCAGCAGCGACAGATCCTGATCGGAGATACCTTCACGGGCATCAATGACCAGCATCACCACGTTGGCGTCTTCAATCGCCTGCAGCGTCTTGATGACTGAGAATTTCTCCACGACATCGGTAATTTTGCCGCGCTTACGCACGCCGGCGGTATCGATCAGCACATATTCGCGTTCATCGCGCTGCATCGGGATGTAGATACTGTCGCGGGTTGTGCCCGGCATATCGTAAACCACCACGCGATCTTCGCCGAGAATGCGGTTAGTCAGCGTTGACTTACCGACGTTCGGACGGCCGACGATCGCCAGCTTAATCGGCAGATCTTGCGGGTTGAAGTCGTCTTCCGGTTCTTCAACTTCTTCGCCGTTTTGCTCGGCTTCAAACTGCGCCCAGTAGGCGGCGTCTTCATCCACTTCTTCCTGCGGATTAACCTCATCTACCCACGGTAGCAGCACGTGTTCCAGCAGGCTGGTAACGCCGCGACCATGCGAAGCGGCGATCGGATAAATATCGCCCAGCCCCAGCGACCAGAAGTCGGCCATCGCCTGATCGACGTCGATGCCGTCGGTTTTGTTCGCCACCAGGAAGGTCGGTTTTTCGCGAGAACGCAGATGTTTGGCGATCGCGGAATCCGCCGGCATCAGGCCCGCGCGCGCATCAACCATAAACAGCACCACGTCGGCCTCTTCAATCGCCAGCAGAGACTGTTCCGCCATCCGGGTTTCCACGCCTTCTTCCGTACCGTCGATACCGCCGGTATCAATACAGATGAATTCGCGGCCTTCCACTTCAGCACGACCGTACTTACGGTCGCGAGTCAGCCCCGGGAAATCCGCGACCAACGCGTCACGAGTGCGCGTTAAGCGGTTGAAGAGCGTGGATTTTCCAACGTTAGGGCGCCCGACAAGCGCGACCACAGGTATCATGTTAAATGCCTCATACAAATTGCAATACAACCTCATTTTACGAGGTTTTTTAAAAAGTCAAAACGGCCCCTGTCTGTCAGGAGCCGTTTATTAAAGCGATACTACCGCGCGAGTTAACGCGTGATCGAATACAGCGTACCGTCTTTGGCCTGGATAAGCAGGCGACCGTCGGCGATAACCGGGTCGGTCAGGAAACCGGAGCTATCGACTTTCTGCTGCGCCACAAAGTGGCCGTCTTCCGGATTAATCCAGTGCATGTAACCTTCGCTGTCGCCTACCACCAGGCTGCCGTTATACAGCGCCGGAGAAGTCAGCAGACGGTGCAGCAGATCGCTCTGGGTCCACAGCGTTACGCCGCCATCGGTGGTCAGCGCCAGCAGACGGTCATTCTGATCGACCAGATAGATACGGTCGCCGTCAACGATGAAATCGTTCACAGAACCCAGTTCGCGCTTCCAGATAATCTGGCCGCTGCGCAGATCCAGCGCGGTCAGGTTGCCATTATAGGCCAACGTATAAACAACGCCATTAACGATAACCGGCGTGGTGTCAACGTCGTTCAGACGGTCGATTTCAGTCGGGCCGGTGGCCGTAGAAATACGCTGCTGCCAAATCATCTGCCCCTGCTGCATCAGCACGGCGCTGACGCGACCGTTGTCGCCACCAACAATCGCCGCGCCATAAGCGGTGGCCGGAGCGGACTCACCGCGCAGGGAGAGCGCAGGCATGTCCAGGTTCACGGTCCATTTTACCGCGCCGTCGGTTTCGTTCAGCGCCTGCAGTTGACCGTTGCTGGTATGCACCAGTACCATGCCATCGCTAACGACCGGACGAGAAATCGCTTCACCCGCCACACGGCTCTGCCACGCGACGGTACCGTCGCTGGTATTCAGCGCGAACAGCTGCGCCTTTTCAGTACCAACATAAACGTGGCCGCCGGAAACGGTCAGCCCGCCGGAGAGCAGCGCCGGAGCGCGCGAGAACCAGCCGTCTTTTTCCGCCAGGTTCACCGACCAGACTTCTTTACCGTCTTCAGCGTGCAGCGCTTTCACGGTGCCTTTACGGTCAGCCGCATACACAACGCCGTCGGCAAAGGCCGGGTGCAGGTTGGAATAGAAATCACCGATACCATCGCCAACTGAAGTGCTCCAGGACGTGGACGGCGTAAACTGGTTTTCCACCGTCGGCAGCGGTGACATTTTCACCACATCTTCTTCGCTGTTAAACAGCGAGCAACCGCTCAGTAAGGTGACGGAAAGCAGCCCTGGCAAAAGTAATTTACGCAATTGCATCGAGTCCCTCTCAGATGGACAAATTATTTATTTTCATACGCATCATTTCGCTGAGCGCTGGCGATGCATCGCTTTTCACGCCTGATTCCCAGGCCGCGCGGGCACCCTGCTTGTCGCCTTTGCTCAGCAGAATTTCACCGCGCAAATCGGCAACGATAGCGGTCCAGCCTTCGCCTTTAATGCCTTCCAGGGTTTTCAGCGCCGCATCCGGCTGCTTAAGCTGCAGCTGTACGCGGGCCAGACGCATATTGATAACCGATTTCAGGTTATCGTCAGAGGCGGCCGCCAGCCCTTGTTGCAGCTGCTTCTCCGCGCCCTGCAGATCGTTTTTATCGACCAGACGCTGCGCGAGCTCCAGCGATGCGAACGCGCCATAGGTGTTTTTGCTGTCGGCGGCGAATTTCTCCGCTGCGGTCAGGGTTTCAGGCGAATCTGACTTCAGTGCGGAAATGGCATTCTCATAGGCCAGAGAGGAATCCCGGGCCGAATCCAGCTGATGGGAAGTCCAGTAGCGCCAGCCAACCAGCGCGCCGATCCCTAAAATCACCCCGACGGCCAGCGCTTTACCGTTCTCGGCAAAGAAACGCTTGAGGGCGTCGACCTGCTCGTTTTCGTTGTTGAAAGTTTCCACGCAGTCCTTCTCCTGACTAATAGTTTCCGGGAAATTAACCCAGAAGTGTGCGCAAATGCGCGGCAACGCTATCCTGCGTTACGGTAGTTTGCTCACCTGAGCGTAAATCCTTCACTACCACGTTTCCGTCAGCAATTTCTGACTCACCGACCACCAGCGCGACGCGCGCGCCCCACTTGTCAGCGCGGGCGAACTGCTTCTTAAAGTTACCGCCGCCGTGGTTAGTCATCAGCTTAACGCCGGGCAGCGCATCGCGAACCTGCTCAGCCAGACGCATTGCTGCGGACTGAGTATCGGTACCGGAGGCTACCAGGTATATATCGACAACAGGATCGGCTTTAAATTCCGGATTGACTGCCTGAACCAGTAAAACAAGACGTTCCAGGCCCATCGCAAAGCCAACGCCCGGCGTTGCGCGTCCGCCAAGCTGCTCTACCAGACCGTCATAACGGCCGCCGGCGCAGACGGTACCCTGCGAACCGAGGCTGGTCGTGACCCACTCAAATACGGTGCGATTGTAATAGTCGAGCCCGCGCACCAGGCGCTGGTTGACGGTATAGCGAATTCCAGCAGCGTCGAGCAGCGCGCACAGACCGGCGAAGTGTTCTTTGGACTCGTCGTCCAGATAATCGCCCAGCGCCGGCGCATCGTTCAGCAGCGCCTGCACTTCCGGATTTTTAGAGTCCAGCACGCGCAGCGGATTGGTATACATGCGGCGTTTGCAGTCTTCATCAAGCTTATCTTTAAATTGTTCCAGATAGGCAACCAGCGCGTCGCGATAGGCGGCACGCGCCTCCAGCGAACCGATGGAGTTCAGCTCAAGGCTGACGTGATCGGAAATGCCCAGCTCGCGCCACCAGCGCGCGGTCAACATGATAAGCTCAGCGTCGATATCCGGGCCCTGCAGGCCAAAGACTTCCGCGCCAATCTGATGGAACTGACGGTAGCGCCCTTTCTGCGGACGTTCGTGGCGGAACATCGGCCCCACGTACCACAGACGCTGTTCTTGATTGTACAGCAGACCATGTTCGATGCCGGCACGTACGCAGCCCGCCGTTCCTTCCGGACGCAGCGTCAGGCTATCGCCATTGCGGTCTTCGAAGGTATACATCTCTTTTTCAACCACGTCGGTCACTTCGCCGATCGCGCGTTTGAATAACGGGGTCTGCTCTACAATCGGCAAACGAATTTCGCTGTAACCGTAGCTACCGAGCACCTGCTTCAGTGAGCCTTCAATGCGCTGCCAGAGAGCGGTTTCGCCCGGCAGATAATCGTTCATGCCACGGATGGCTTGAATGTTCTTTGCCACGTTTATTCTCTTTATATATAAAAATGAACCCCGGCGCCTTGCGCCCGCAGGTTCAATCATACACGGGAAGCGTATTGCTTCCCAACACGTTATTTTGCTTCAACCTGCTGAACTTCAATACGACGCGCTTCATCCAGCATGGTGGCTTTCGCACGGATACGCGCTTCCAGCTGGTCGATCATGTCGTTGTTGTCCAGTCGGTCTTTGCGAACGCCGTCCTCGTACAGGCCGCTTTTCTTGTTGCCGCCAGTGACGCCGAGAGTGGAAACCAGCGCTTCGCCAGGGCCGTTAACCACACAGCCGATGATCGAAACATCCATCGGAGTGATGATATCTTCCAGACGCTGCTCCAGCGCGTTCACCGTACCGATGACGTCAAACTCCTGACGCGAGCAGGTCGGGCAAGCGATAAAGTTAATACCGCGAGAACGGATGCGCAGCGACTTCAGGATATCGAAGCCAACTTTGATCTCTTCCACCGGGTCGGCGGCCAGCGACACGCGCAGGGTATCGCCGATCCCTTCAGACAGCAGCAGACCTAAACCGATCGCGGATTTTACCGCGCCGCTACGCGCGCCGCCGGCTTCAGTGATCCCGAGATGCAGCGGTTGATCGATCTGCTTCGCCAACAGACGATAGGATTCAACAGCGAGGAAGACATCTGAGGCTTTTACGCTAACTTTGAACTGATCGAAGTTCAAACGATCGAGATGATCGACGTGACGCATGGCGGACTCTAACAGCGCCTGCGGCGTCGGCTCGCCGTATTTTTCCTGCAGATCTTTTTCCAGCGAACCGGCGTTGACGCCGATGCGGATAGGAATGTTTTTGTCGCGCGCGCAGTCCACAACCATGCGGATACGCTCTTCGTTACCAATGTTGCCAGGGTTGATGCGCAGGCAATCAACGCCATATTCCGCGACTTTCAGCGCGATACGGTAGTCAAAGTGGATATCGGCGACCAGCGGGACGTTGACCTGCTGTTTGATGAGCTTGAAAGCTTCCGCTGCGTCCATCGTCGGGACGGAAACGCGGACGATGTCCGCGCCTACGCGCTCCAGCGCTTTGATTTGATTTACCGTCGCGGCCACATCGGTGGTGCGAGTATTGGTCATCGACTGTACGGCGATGGGAGCCCCATCGCCAATCGGCACATTACCAACGTAAATGCGTTTGGACTTTCTACGTTGAATTGGAGCCTGGTTATGCATGAAAAATCTCCCGCGTTACCCGTCTGTTACTGCGCCGGTGATTGTTCGGCATTAAGGGTCAGACGCGCAACCTGGTTAGTTCTGATAAAACGACTCAAATCGACTGGTTTGCCCAGATACTGAATTTGTACCGCAGCCGGGGCGCCGATTTTCAGCTTATACGGCGCCTGACCGCTCAGGTTCAGGTTCCCGCCTTTACGCTGCAGGCCGCTGAACAGTTTCTTACCGGTCGCATCGCTCACTTCCAGCCAGCAATCGGCGCTAAAGTTCATCACCAGATCCTGAGCGGAAGCCGTCGTCGCGGCATTCGCCTGATCGGTCGGCAATGCGGAGGTCGGGGCTGGCGCAGCCGGCGCGGCGGCGGCGGTATCAACGTTAGCCTGCGAAGGAGCGACCACGGCGTTGTTATCCACCGGCGCGGAGGTCGCCGCTGGCGCGCTTGGCGCAGGTGCGGTGGAGGTATCGACCGGCGCGCTATTGGCATTGGCTGCCGTCGTATCCGGCGCGTTATTCGCCGAGCTGGTATCCAGCGGAATTGACTGGCTGCCGCTATCGCTACTGTTCAGATCGCTGGTGGATTGATCGGCCATGCTGGTGATCTCTTCCTGCTGCGCTTTGTGGTCTTGCCACCACCATGCGCCGCTCAGGCCGATAACCACAAACAAAATCAGCCAGGTAAAGCTCATCAGCCAACCGTCGCGTTTTTTGCGACGTTTACCCAGCGAGAAGCTCTGCATCGGCGCCACTTTGGCGGCGCGAATCGGCGCTTGCTTCGCCATCATCGGCAGCAGTTCTTCTTCCGGAATATGTACGAGGCGAGCGTAGGAACGGATATAGCCACGCAGGAAGGTCGAAGCGAGATCGGCTGGCGCCTTATCTTCTTCAATATCACGAACCGTGGAAACCTTCAGGCATAAGCGTTCAGCCACCGCTTGCTGGCTGAGTCCGAGTTGTTCGCGGGCGTTACGCAGGCGCGCGCCCGTAGAGTTTGCTTCTTGATGGTCTTGAGTGGCTTCAGTATTCATTCGCTACAACTACTGGTACGTGAAATTTAAAGTTCAGCGCGGGAAAGAGCCTGCGCCGCGAGACACTGCTCAACGTCAACCGACAGTATAAGGCTGTCCGGGCGACTATCACAGAGACTTATCAATATTGAATGCTAAGCGGTTGTTGTACCGCTACATACTGCCTCAAAGTCGACAAAAACGCACCGTAATTATTAACCGAATCAGCGTATTTCGCCTGGCAATTCGACATATTTATGCAGCGCGCAGCGAAAGCTGTGCGCTGCATAACTTATCAGACGGCTTTCACGTCGATCGCTTCGCCCTGCATACGCTTACGCAGCGTACGTTTGGTACGGTCGATTACGTCGCCCGCCAGCTGGCCGCAGGCAGCATCGATATCGTCGCCGCGGGTTTTACGCACGATGGTGGTGAAACCATATTCCATCAGCACTTTGGAGAAACGATCGATACGGCTGTTAGAACTACGGCCGTACGGCGCGCCCGGGAACGGATTCCATGGGATCAGGTTGATCTTGCACGGCGTATCTTTCAGCAGCGCCGCCAGTTCATGGGCGTGCTCGGTACCGTCGTTGACGTGATCCAGCATGACGTACTCGATAGTCACACGACCCTGGTTGGCGTTGGACTTCGAAATATAGCCGCGCACCGAGTTCAGGAAGGTCTCAATATTGTACTTTTTGTTAATCGGTACAATTTCGTCGCGGATGGTGTCGTTCGGCGCGTGCAGAGAAATCGCCAGCGCAACGTCGATCATGTCGCCGAGTTTATCCAGCGCCGGCACCACGCCGGAGGTAGACAAGGTCACGCGGCGTTTGGAGAGACCAAAACCGAAGTCATCCAGCATGATTTCCATCGCCGGAACGACGTTGTTGAGGTTCAGCAGCGGCTCGCCCATGCCCATCATTACCACGTTGGTAATTGGACGCACGCCGGTAGTCTTCACCGCGCCGACGATTTTCGCCGCGCGCCAGACCTGGCCAATAATTTCGGAAACGCGCAGGTTACGGTTGAAGCCTTGCTGAGCGGTGGAGCAGAATTTACATTCCAGCGCACAGCCAACCTGTGAAGAGACGCACAGCGTGGCGCGGTCTTCTTCCGGGATGTATACCGTTTCAACGCGCTGATCGCCAACGGCAATCGCCCACTTAATGGTGCCGTCGCTGGAGCGCTGCTCTTCAACGACTTCCGGCGCACGGATCTCGGCGACTTCCTTCAGTTTGCCGCGCAGGACTTTGTTGATGTCGGTCATTTCATCAAAGTCATCGCAGCAGTAGTGATACATCCATTTCATCACCTGATCGGCGCGGAAAGGCTTCTCGCCCATGTTTTTGAAAAACTCGCGCATCTGCTGACGGTTTAAATCCAGCAGGTTGATTTTGGCATCTTTATTCGGCACCGTCAGAGCGGCGGTATCAGGTGTGACAATTTGTTCAGACATAATTTTTCCGGCCTCGTTATTACACGTTATGGCCCCAGGTGGGTTGAAAAAGAAACGCCCCGGAGAGCGACTGCTCGTCCGGGGGCGCTATATTCTACAAATTCTGACGCGTCATTGCCACGTTTGCACAAAGCAATGATAAAAAAATCTGTAACTGCGTACTTAATCCTCTAAGGCTTTTCGATTGTCAGGCCAACGCCGCGACGGTCGAAAAAACGAGGGTCGTATCTCCAAAGTATTTCAGGTCACCGCGAGGCGGCGAGTTCGCAAATCCCCGGGAGCATAGATAACTATGTGACCGGGGTGCGCGAATGAAGCCAACAAAGCGGTGGCGTGAAAGACGCAGGAGATTAGCGAGTGCGCGGGCAAACCTCGCCTTCAGCAAAGAAGAACGCTATTTCGCGAGCAGCGGATTCTACAGAGTCGGAACCGTGGGTGCCGTTCTCGGTGAAGCTGTCAGCGTAGTCAGCACGCAGGGTACCGGCCAGGGCGTTATCCGGGTTGGTGGCGCCCAGCAGGTCACGGTGACGCTGAACCGCGTTTTCGCCTTCCAGTACGGAAACCACGATCGGGCCGGAGGTCATGAACTCAACCAGACCGTCGAAGAACGGACGACCTTCGTGCTCAGCATAGAAACCGCGAGCCTGCTCAACGGTCAGATGCAGCATTTTGGTGCCGACGATTTTGAACCCTGCAGCTTCAAAGCGAGAAAAGATGCTGCCAATAACGTTTTTTGCCACCGCGTTTGGTTTGATGATGGAAAAAGTACGTTCAATAGCCATGATTACCTCTAATTAAATGTTCTGTTGTTGCACATACGATCGTATGGCCTGGCGCGCATTATAATGAGCAACGTCGGCGATGCCTACGGACGAAGGTAACATTTTGTTAAAATAAGATGAGTATTAGCAACACAAACCGCCAACAACAGATTTACCCTGTTTATTGTAGGGTGAAATTGGCGGCCGCCGTTTGCCCTGCCTCATCCATTACCACCAGTTGCCACTCGCCGGGTTTATCTAGCGTAATTGTCGTTCTTGCGCCTGTTGCCTCTAATGGTTCGCCGTTAATAAACCACCAGCGTCGCCCTTCCCCACCGCTCGTTTGTACGGGTAACATCACCCGCGCCTCGCCCGGCAGTCGTTTTATCACTGCGCCTTCGCGGATGCCGGAAAGCACCAGCGGCGCGGCATCCTGAGTCTGCAGCGGCGGACACGCCTTCGATGCCGTACCCAGCCGCGCCCGGCGGCGCTCGCTAACCGGCAGCCAGGGTTCCAGCGGCAGCGGCCAGACATCAACAGAAGTTTCTGTCGCGCCCGGACAATCCGCGGCGACCCTTTCTCCTGCTGCGTTACGCCAGACCGGGAAGCGGATACCGCGCACGCCCTCCTGACCCGGTAGCAGCAGCGTCGGCGGCTGGCTGGCGTCCAGAAGCCAGCTGGCTAAACGCCTGCGGCAGTTACTATCGCCAACCGGCAGATCCTGCCCGCCGGGCCAGCAGACAGTGCCGCGGCTCACCGACTGCGGACGCGGGTCGACCGGCAGCCCGCCGCGGCTCATTAACGGACGCGCCAGCAGCATATTATTGACCTGGTTTAACAGCGGCACGGCGCTGGCAAAACCAAACTGCCCCACCACCGGCGTACCGTCTGGCCGTCCGGTCCAGATGCCAATCAAATAACGCGCGTTGAGGCCTACCGCCCACGCATCGCGATAACCGTAGCTGGTACCGGTTTTCCACGCCAGCGGCACCGCCTGCGGCAGCGACGCATCGGGTAATGGCTGGGCTTCGCCTGCCAATATCCGCCGGGTGATCCACGCCGCGCCTGGCGACATTAGCGCCCTTTCCACCAGCGGGTCGTCGGGCTTCATGCGCAGCCGCGCCGCCTTGCCATGGCGGGCGAAGGCGCCATATGCCGCGACAATATCTTCCAGCCTCGCTCCGGCGCCGCCGAGGATCAGCGACAGATTCGGTTCGGCGCCGGCGGGTAGCATCAGAGGGAGCCCGGCATTGCGTAAATTAGCCGCAAAGCGTTTTGGTCCATAGGCTTCGAGCACCTGCACCGCCGGGAGATTCAACGAACGCACCAGAGCCTCGCTGGCGCTCACCGGGCCATGAAACCCGCTGTCGAAATTACCTGGACGATAATCGCTAAAGCGCCGTGGCACATCCTGTAATAGCGATGCCGGGTGAATCAGCCCGTCATCCATCGCCATCGCGTAGATAAAGGGTTTCAGCACCGACCCCGGCGAGCGCACCGCCGAGACCATATCAATGTGGCCGAAGCGGCTATCATCGCGGATATCCGCCGATCCCACCCAGCCGCGGACTTTCATATCGGTGTGATCGACGACGACAATCGCCAGTGAGCTGCGCGGCGGCAGACGTGATTTCCAGTTCATCGCCAGATCTTCAAGCTGCCGCTGGAGCCCGGCATCGAGCGTTGTCGTCACCTTTTCATCACCGCTTGTCGCCAGCACCCGGCGCGCAAACAGCGGCGCCAGCTGCGGCATCTGCCGCGGAAAAAGCCACACCGGCTCTTCCATCGCTTCCTGTACCGCTCGTTGCGGCCAGACGCCCTGGCTGAGCATCCTCTCCAGCACCTTATCGCGAGCCGCCTGCGCCCGCTGCGGCCAGCGGTCCGGGCGTAAACGGCTCGGCGCCTGCGGCAGCACGGCCAGTAGCGCCGCCTCGCCGTAGCTAAGCTGAGCGGGCGGTTTACCAAGATAAGCCCAGCTAGCCGCGCCGATCCCCTGCAGGGTGCCGCCAAACGGCGCGCGGTTCAGATACAGGGTAAGAATTTCGCTTTTTGACAGATGCCACTCCAGCTGCAGCGCCCGCCATAGCTGGCGTAGCTTGCCACCGAAGGTGCGCGGATGAGGGTCGAGCAGACGCGCGACCTGCATGGTGAGCGTGCTGCCGCCAGAAATCACCCGCCCGGAAGTGAGATCCTGCCAGGCGGCACGCAGCACCGCGAAGGGATTGACCCCCGGATGTTTCCAGAACCAGCGGTCTTCATACTGAATGAGCGCCTGCAGATAGCGCGGCGAAACGTCGGCGATGGTGACCGGATAACGCCAGACGCCCTGCGCATCGGCAAAGCGCCAGAGCGGCGTGCCGTCTTCCGCTACCACCACGCGGGCGGGGGTGACTTCATGCAGCGGCAGCGGCCACAGACGATCGGCCAGCAGCACCGCTAACCACAGCAGAAAAATAAACGCCGCCAGCCAGCGCCAGCGGCGTTTTATGCGAGGTAATGCGCGCATTTACGGCGTAACGGTAAGCGGGCCGCTGGCCGTTCCGGTCGCCCGCCACTGCGGTACATACATCGACTCCACCTGCGGTTGCGGAACCTGATAGGTGCCCGGCGTCACCGCCCGCGCCAGATAGACCAGCGTCACCGGCTGACCTTCATTGATGGCGACGGCGGCGACAAAGCGGTCATCGCGGAACTCGATATGCTGAATATCCGCCTGCTGCATCTGGTTAAGCAGGTTTTGTACCGCTTCGCCATTCTCCTGCAGGCTGGCGCTGCTATTAGCCAGGTTCTGGTTTTCCAGCTCAAGTCCCGCCGGCAGCAGATCGACCACCAGCGCGTCAGGAACGTTACGTTTGGCGGTCACCTCCAGCTTGACCAGCACCAGTTCGCCGCTGCGCAGCGAAGTCAGCGATTTCTGCTGACCGTGGGTATCGAAAATAGCACGTTCAATCCCCAACACGTTGCCGCCCGGCTGTGGCGCGCTTTGCGGATAACCGCTGCTATCGAGGCGCAGCCACAGCGGCTGATTGCCGGTATTCGTCACCTGCAGCGCCGCCAGCCGATCGCCGTCGAGATTGCGGGTTTGCGCTTTGTCGCTGGCAAGCGGCTCCGCCTGCAGCGAGGTTTGCGCCTGCCAGTTGCCCGGCAGGTCGGCAAGCGTACGCCCGGCAAGGAACAGCGCGTTGGTTTCCTGCGTCGACAGCCAGCGCTGACCGAAGGCCTCTTCCGACAAGCTGCTCAACAGCTGGTTTTGCACCTCCGGCAGCAGCTTATTCTCTTCCAGCAGCGCCAGCTTCAGCGCATCATCGCGAAGTTGGCTGCCGTAATCGCCCAGCCAGCGATTCTCATCCTGGCGCGGCGTGGTAACCGCCAACTTCATGGCCTCTGCGCCGCGCGGCGCATCCCCCATGGTTTTCAGCGCAATACCGAGTTGCAGCAGCGGCAATCCAGAACGCGCCTGTTCGTGACGGCTCCAGATTTCACGCAAGACGCCGAGCGGCGCTTTTTGCTGGCGCGCCAGCACCAGCGCGGCATATGCCTGAGCGGCAAAACGGCTGGCCTGGGCATCGTCGCTGTAGCGCACGGTCATCAAACCCGGTTCCTGTAGATAGCGCAGCAGGCGCTCGTTGCCCTTATTAATCGCGTTGACCGGCACGCTATAGCCCTGCTCACCCGCGCGGACGAGGAAGTCCATGGCGTAGGCGGTCAACCAGTACTCTTCCGGGCCGGCTTTATCCCATAGCGCAAAGCCGCCATTTTCCAGCTGCATCTGCAGCAGGCGCGAGATACCAACATCGACCGCCGCGCGGCGTTTCTCATCGCTATCGCCGCTGATGCCCAGCGCTTTTAGCTGCGCCGCGCTGGTGTACAGAGAAGGGAACAGGCCGCTGGCGGTCTGCTCAAGGCAGCCATAAGGATAGGCTTTCAGCTCGCGAATATAGCGGGCGAGATTCAACGGCGGTTTACCGCTGAGCAGCAGTTGGCCCTGCAGCGTTTGCGGGGCAAACCCCTGACTCTGCGCCGCCGGCGCCTGCCAGCTTTCGCCAGGTTGTAGCACCGCGCCGCTATTGACGGTCTGTGCCGGGAATGCCGGACGTACGCCGATTTTCCACTGTTTTTGCAGCGACGCGAAGGTTTCGCCCGGCAGGCTCAGACCGCTGATAGTGGCGTTGACCTGACCATCGCCGAACCCCGCTAACGCGGTCACCGGCACAAACAGCGTGCTGCGCGCGCCCGGCGCCAACTGTACCGGCGGCAGTTGGCCCTCGGTCAACGTGACCAACCCGCTGGCGGTAAGATGTACCTGCAGGGTTTGCGGTTTGTCGGTCAGATTGCTGAGATCCAGCGCCAGACGCGTGGCGTCGCCGCTGGCGAGGAAACGTGGGGTATTTAGTTCCGCGATAACCGGGGCGGCTACCACCACTTTATCTTCGCTGCTGCCGAAGTCGTCTGCCGTCCACGCCTGCGCCATCACCCGCAGCTCGCCGTTAAAATCGCCGATGGGTAATGTCACCGAGCCTTCACCCCGATCGTCCAACACTACCGGCTGCGCCTGCTGAGCGACGATCGTCACGTGATTAACCGGCGGTTTGCCGCCGCGTTTTAACTCGTCGCCATCGCCGCCGAAGCGCAGACTGGCTAATCGCCCTTGCCCTTCGATCACCTGACCGTAGATGTCATAAATATCCGCGCCGTAACGTTTCTGGCCGAAGAACGCGTTCCACGGATCCGGCGTAGCGTAATCGGTAATATTCAGCACCCCGCTATCCACCGCCGAGAGCAGAACGTTAACCTGTTTCGGCACCTCGCCCTCTTTCACGCTGGCCTTCACTTTCACCGTCAGCGGCTGGTTCGGGCGCATTTTCTCCGGCGCTTCCAGCGCCAGAGACAGACGGCGGTTTTCATCGCCCAGCGGCAGATGCAGCAGGCCGACCGCGCGTTTCGGCGTCGCCGATCGCGATTTATCGCCGGGGCGAACCACCAGCGTGCTGAGGTAGAGATCGTGGCGATTCCAGGCTTTATCCACCGGAATAGACAGATCCATGCCCTCCGCCGGGACGTCAATTTCCTGCCACCACAGCGGCCCTTCGCTGGATTCGACCATCGCGTAGCCTTTACCCGCCGCCGGGGCGGCAATATGCAGCTTGATGGTGTCGCCCGGTTTATAGCCAGGTTTGTCGAGCTTCATCGTTACGCGATCAGGACGCGCCGCGCCGGTGCCTTCGCTGTTATCCTGCCAGCTATAGCCCGCCCAGAAGCGCACGCTGCTGACAACGTCATCCGGCCCTTTCACCTCCAGACGATACGAGCCCCACCCTACCGGGAAACTCACTTTACCTATCTGCCCGGCCTGCAAATCCAGCGACGTTTCGCCCTCCTGCAGATCTTTTTGATCGAACTGCGACTGCCAGCCTTCGCTATCGGACCAGTTCCAGTAGTAATCGCGCCGCTCGCGGATCAGCCGCACCTGCAGCCCGGAGACCGCTTTTTTCTCGCCTCTGGCATCGGCATAGACGATGTCAAAAGCGGCGTTACTGTTTTCATCGACTACCGGCTGTTTCACCGTGGTATCGGTGCGGTAGTCGTAAACGTCCTTCAGCGTAAATTGCGGGCGGATCCCCGGCAGCGCCTCGGCAGGCCAGATCGGCTGCTGTACGGTACGGGTCACCGGACGGCCGCCTGATTCCAGCAGGCTGGCCTGCAACACGACCTGCAGCGGCGAATGGCTATCCTGCCACTGGCTCGCGGTGGTCACTTCTCCATGGCCTTTTTCATCCAGCGTCAGCTGGACTTCATCGAGGCTACGGGAGAGATTTTCTTCCGCGATATCGCCGAACTGGAAGCCCGGCAGCGCAGCTACGGCGTCGCGTAGCGGACGCAGGAACAGTTTGCCCTGCAGCTGATTGCCGCTGGCCGGCGCGCCGTAAAGATAGGCGCCGCTGACGCTAAAGGCGACGTCGGCATCCGGGGCGATAGGCGCGGCCTGCGGCGTCAGATTCAGCGCCATGCGTTCGGGCATAAAGTCTTCGACGTGGAAATCCCACTCGCGGGGTTGATTATCGCCGGTGCTGGCGCGAATGTGCCACATACCGGTGGCGGCGCCGCTGTCGAGCGGATAAGTAAACTGATACAGGCCATTGACCGGTTTGCTCATCACAGAGCGAATCACCTGGCCATCCGGCTGCACCACTTCCAGCTTCACCGGCTGCTCCGCCAGCGGTTTTCCATCGCCGTCGCGCAACAGCGCGTTAAGGATAACCGTTTCCCCCGGGCGATAGAGATCGCGCGGGCCAAACATAAAGAACTGTTTACTGAAGCCAGGGGCGCCAGCGATGGAGAATTCCGCCAGATCCAGCGCCGGCAGTTTAAGGTCAAGCAGCGTAGTCTGCCCGTCTTTTCGCGCCAGCAGCAGCGCCGCCTCTTTATCGGTTTGCAGAGTAACATGACCCTGGCTATCGCTTTTCGCCTGCGCCAGCGTCTGCCCTTTGGCGTTTAGCAATTGCACTTCAATTCCCGACTGCGCGGCGCCATTTTCGAGGCTCTGGGTGAAGACATCGAGCCGGTTGTGGTAGCGATGCGCCGAGACGCCGATATCGCTGAGGGTGAACAGCGTTGCCGCGTTACTGTAGCTATAATGACCGGCCGGGTTCATCACCGCCACATAGACGCCTGGCTGCTGGAGCGGCTTGATGTCGTTAAGCGGCAGCAGCAGCTTTTCACGGGTATTACGCGCCGGGTTGAGATCGAAGCGTCCGCTATAAACCAGGTCGGCCATCTTCAACAGTTCGTCTGATTCCCAATTACTTAACGAGTTACGGTATTCCCACTGACTGACGAAGGCTGAGAGTGATTCCGGCTTAATACGGAAGAAATTGACATCGACATTGTCGACGTTCAGCGCCATCACCGGCAGCCCGGCGACCACTTTCCCCGGCAGCAGCGAGCCGCGGCTGGCGAAACCGACACTCGGCGCGATATCGCGAGTGGCGATGGTTTTTTCAAAAGGGCTGCCGAGGGTGGCGTCATTGAGGGCAATGAGCGTTGGATCAACGGTGACTATCAATTCGCGCTTTGGCTCGAGGTGGCGCAGACGCAGCTCTTTGAGATTCGGCGCCAGCTCCCACGCACCGTCAACCTTGCCGCTTTTCTTATCGACCAGATGGACGCTGTGGGAGAAATCTTGATCCGGTTTGAGCGGAATGGAGAAGGTCAGCACCAGCGTCGCCGCGCCATCTAGCTGCACTTCAGAAGCGTCGAGCAACGTCAGCGCCTTGCCCTGGCTTTTTTCTTTTAACGTCGCCAGCTGCGCGCTATCCGGCTTTTTCGCGCTATCGGCGGCGCCTTTATCGGCCGCCGATACGGCCTGTGGTTCGCCGCTGTTATCGCAGCCGCTTAATGAGAGCGCGGTAAGGAGCGCTAACGATAGCGCCGCTAAACGAAATGGTTTCATCCTTCTAACCCCTCGGCCCAGAGCCTGATGCAATCAATAACGTTCTATTATGCGTCATCGCGGCGATTCTCAACAGCTACCAGCATAGAAACCACCGATGAATCGGGAAACTACGTGACCACCTCCCCACTACCGCGACCTTAACTTGTCAGCCCTTTATAAAACGCCGACAATTCATCGATCGATAATAAAACGGAGGCACTCATGTCCACCTCATTCTTTGTTGCGGCCGACTGGCTGGCGGAACATATTGATGACCCGCAGATTCAAATTCTGGATGCGCGGATGGCGCCGGCGGGTCAGGAAGCGCTGCGCGATATGGCGGCGGAATACCGCGACGGGCATATCCCCGGCGCGGTTTTTTTTGATATCGAAGCGCTGTCTGACCACACCAGCCCGCTGCCGCATATGATGCCGCGTGCGGAAACCTTCGCCGTGGCGATGCGCGAGCTTGGCGTCAACAGCGATAAGCACCTGGTGGTTTATGATGAAGGCAATCTGTTCTCAGCGCCGCGCGCCTGGTGGATGCTACGTACCTTCGGCGTCGAAAAAGTGTCAATTGTCGCCGGCGGCCTCGAAGGCTGGCGCCGTGATGAATTGCCGCTGGAGAAAGGCGAACCCGACCTGCCGGAAGGCGAATTTGAGGTGAACTTCGATCCGGAGGTGATCAAACGCTTAACCGATGTGCTGCTGGTCAGCCACGAAGGATCGGCGCAGATCGTTGATGCCCGTCCGGCGGCGCGTTTTAACGGGCTGGCGGATGAGCCGCGTCCAGGCTTACGCCGCGGGCATATCCCCGGCGCGCTTAACGTCCCGTGGACCGAGCTGGTGATTAATGGCGAACTGAAAACCGTTGATGAGATGAACGATATCTTTAAGCGTCAGGGCGTTGATTTTGCCCGACCGATTATCGCCAGCTGCGGTTCCGGGGTAACGGCGGCAGTGGTGGTTCTGGCGTTGACCACCCTCGGCGTCAACGGCGTGTGCCTGTACGATGGCTCGTGGAGCGAATGGGGCGCGAGAACGGATTTGCCGATCGAGCCGGCGCAGTAAAGGTAAAATATCCGGGTAGTGGCTGCGCCCTACCCGGCAGGCTTTAAATAATCCGGTTCTGTTTGAAATCGCGCAGGAAGCTGCCCCAACGTTTCTCATAGAACGGCGTAATATGGGCAATCATAAAGTGGCTGATGCCCTTCTCGCCTTCTACCACCTGGCAAATATCGATAGGTTCATCGCCTGGCAAGGTATCGGTGGCCACGCTGCCGGTGGTTTGGATAATGGATTCAATATCTCCTTCCGCTTCAATCCCGATCAACAAGTTGGTCGGCGCGTCGGCGCTCTCTTTAATCGAGCACAGAAACGCCCGCTTGACGGTCTTCAGCGTTTTGAACAGCGTGGTCAACGAATCCACCATCTGCGCCGGCGGTTCGGCGACTTCAGACAGCAGCAGCGCTTCGCCGCCTTCCAGTACCGTCTGGGTACTGAGCGGGCTGCCCTCTTCACCCAGCAGATGGCTGATTTCCCGCGGGGTGAATTCTTTGCCGCTCGGCAGCTTCGGGTTGAGGAACAGCGATTCGCCCAGCGTCATCGCCATCAGCGTGCGGGCGGGCATCATCACGAAAGCCTGTTCGTCTTCTACCGCCTGCTGCAGCGCCTCCAGCGAGGTAAAGAACGGAATAACCGACGTGCCGTCTTCTTTTTCCCAATGCTGTAGATCGAGGGCGCTATCTTCGACAATCTGCTCGCCGTCAGCCGCGCTGCCCGGCACCCACACGGTGGCCTCAAGCAGCGCGGTGAAAAATGCCGGACGATGGGCAGGCTCGGTCGCCGCCTTCTCCAGCAGAGTTTCTAATTCATTTTTAGTATCAGACATAGATTCGCTACTTCAAAAATCGCCCGTCCGCGCGGGCTTACGGTTTTCCTGGCCGGGTAAGCGTAGCGCCACCCGGCAAGGCCATTACTCAGCCGTCAGCAGATTAGCGATAGTGCGCACGCCAAGGCCAGTCGCACCCGCCGACCACTGTTCAACCGCAGCTTTACGGTAAGTCGCAGAGCAGTCGATATGCAGCCAGCCCTGGTGGTAGTTTTCCACGAAGTGGGACAGGAATCCCGCCGCGGTGCTGGCGCCGGCCGGATACGCCGCGCTACCGGTGTTGTTCAGTTCAGCGAAGTTAGACGGCAGCTGGTTGCGGTGGAATTCGGCCAGCGGCAGACGCCAGAAGGCTTCATTTTCCGCCTGCGCGCTCGCCAGCAGACGATTCGCCAGCGCGTCGTCAAAGCTAAACAGCGCGTGGTAGTCGTTACCCAACGCCGTTTTCGCCGCACCGGTCAGGGTGGCGGCATCGATGATCAGCTGCGGCTTCTGCGCCGAGGCGTCGATCAGGCCATCCGCCAGCACCAGGCGACCTTCGGCGTCGGTGTTCATGATTTCAACGGTTTTACCGTTGCGGTAATGAATGATATCGCCAAGCTTGAAAGCGTTGCCGCTAATCAGGTTATCCGCGCAGCACAGGAACAGCTTCACACGTTTGTTCAGACCGCGGGTAATGGCGAAAGCCAGCGCGCCCGTCACGGTGGCCGCACCGCCCATGTCGGATTTCATCGAATCCATAAAGGCGCTTTGCTTGATGCTGTAGCCGCCGGAGTCGAAGGTGATGCCTTTGCCGACCAGACAGGCGTATACCGGCGCGTCTTTATCGCCGGTCGGGTTGTAGTCCAGCGCCAGCAGGACCGGCGGGCGCTCGGAGCCGCGGCCAACGGTATGCAGGCCAAGATAGTTCTGCTCGCGCAGATCTTCGCCTTTGGTGATGCGATAGCTGACCTTTTCGCCCGCCACGCCGCACAGCAGATCGACGGCGCGCTGCGCCAGCTGTTCTGGCCCCAGCTCTTCTGCCGGCGCGTTGATGGTGTCGCGAACCCAATCGATGATCGTCAGACGGTTATCCAGCTCGCTGCGCTGCGCGTCGTCCAGGGTTGGCCATTCGACCTGGCGCTGACCTTTCGGCCCTTTATAGCCGGCCCAAAAGGCCCAGGCGCGATCGGTGTTCCAGCCTTCGCCGCTCAGGGCGACGTGCTTGATACCCATGCCGTCAATTTTGCGCGCCGCGCGCTGGATTAACCCCAGGTCGTCTTTACCGTTGAGATGTAAGGCGATACCGTCGTTATTGATACTCCAGGTCGCTTTTTCTCCCCAGCGCGCATCGGCAGGCAGAGTAGAAAGCGTAATCTTCATGGCTTCGGTCATTATCTTTATCCTTATTAGCAAACGGGCCACCCTATGGCAGCCCGTTAAAATTTTTCCGCTTGAGGCGAAAATTATTCGGCTTCGTCTAACCAGACTAGCAGAATCGCCTCCAGAATTTTTTCATTGGATGCGTTTGGGTCGTCATCGAACTCTTCCAGGTCGCAAATCCACTGATGCATATCGGTGAAGCGAACGGTTTTCGGGTCGAGATCCGGGTAAGCGTCATACAAGGCTTCGCCGATTTCGCGACTGTCGGTCCATTTCAGTGCCATATTAGTGCTCGCGTGCGTGGTTGATGGTGTAACGCGGGATCTCAACGACCAGATCTTCGTTGGTGACGCGCGCCTGACAGCTCAGACGGCTGTCAGGTTCCAGCCCCCAGGCTTTATCCAGCATGTCGTCTTCATCTTCGCTACTTTCCGCCAGCGAGTCAAAACCTTCACGCACGATGCAGTGGCAGGTGGTGCAGGCACAGGATTTCTCACAGGCGTGTTCAATCTCGATACCGCTACGCAGCGCCGCATCCAGAATGGTTTCACCGCTCTCAGCTTCCACAACTACGCCATCCGGGCACAGGTCCTGGTGGGGCAGAAAAACAATTTTTGGCATTTTAAACCTCGTCCACGGATTGGCCTTTCAGCGCAGCGCGGACCGACTGGTCCATGCGGCGTGCGGCGAATTCCTGGGTTTGTGTGTCGATATTTTTAATGGCTTCTTTAATCGCGTCGGCATCTTCGCCTGCCGCGGCGGTGCGAACCTGCTCCGCGGCGGCATCGATAACCTGACGCTCTGCGGCGCTTAACAGCGCGGCGTCGGCGGCCAGCGCGCTTTCCAGGCTCTCCAGTACGCGAGCGGCTTCGACTTTCTGTTCAGCCAGCATACGCGCCTGAATATCCTGTTCGGCGTAGCTCATCGAATCTTTAATCATGTTGGCGATTTCGCCGTCGGTCAGGCCGTAAGACGGTTTCACCTGGATTGAGGCTTCCACGCCGGTCGATTTCTCCATCGCCGTGACGCTCAGCAGACCGTCGGCATCAACCTGGAAGGTCACGCGAATATGCGCCCCGCCCGCCGGCAGCGCCGGGATACCGCGCAGCGCAAAACGCGCCAGGGAGCGGCAATCCTGCACCAGCTCACGTTCGCCCTGCATCACGTGAATAGACATCGCCGTTTGGCCATCTTTGAAAGTGGTAAACTCCTGCGCGCGGGCCACCGGAATGGTGGTATTACGCGGGATCACTTTCTCTACCAGGCCGCCCATGGTTTCCAGCCCAAGCGACAGCGGGATAACATCAAGCAGCAGCAGTTCGCTGTCCGGTTTGTTGCCGACCAGAATATCCGCCTGAATCGCCGCGCCAATGGCGACGACTTTGTCCGGGTCGATAGAGGTCAGCGGGGTACGGCCAAAGAATTCGCCAACGCGCTCACGCACCAACGGCACGCGGGTGGAGCCGCCAACCATCACCACTTCCAGCACTTCTTGCGCTTCAACGCCGGCGTCTTTCAGCGCGCGACGGCAGGCCATCAGAGTACGTTTTACCAGTGGGGCAATCAGATCGTTAAACTGGCTACGGCTGATATCGCCCTGCCAGCCGCCGACCTCAACGTGCGCCACGTCGGCATCGCTCAAGGCGATTTTCGCCGCAATGGCGGCATCCAGCAGCTCACGCTGCAGGCGGTTATCGCTACGGTCGCTGAGACCTGCCTGCTCGCGCAGATAGTCGGCCAGCAGATGGTCGAAATCATCGCCGCCGAGAGCGGAATCGCCGCCGGTCGCCAGCACTTCAAACACCCCGCGGCTTAAGCGCAGAATGGAGATATCAAAGGTACCGCCGCCGAGATCGTAAACCGCAATCACCCCTTCCTGGCCGGAATCGAGGCCGTAGGCGATAGCCGCCGCGGTCGGCTCATTGAGCAGACGCAGCACGTGCAGGCCCGCCAGACGCGCCGCGTCTTTGGTTCCCTGACGCTGAGCATCATCGAAATAGGCCGGAACGGTAATGACCACGCCGTCGAGATCGCCCGCCAACGCTTCGGTCGCCCGGGCAGCCAGCGCTTTGAGGATATCGGCGGAGACCCGCACCGGATTCAGCAAGCCGCCGGCGGTCTGGAGCATCGGCAGTCCATTTTCGCTGGCCTGCAGCTGATACGGCAGATGCGGATAGCGGGTTTGAATATCGGCGAGGGAACGCCCCATCATTCGCTTCACCGAGCTGATGGTGTTCACCGGATCCTGAGCGGCATTCAGCCGGGCTTCATAGCCGACGGTCAGCCCCGAGGCGTGGTAGTTCACGACCGACGGCAGCAGGTAGCGGCCTTGATGATCGGGCAGAGTTTCGGCCTGGCCGCTACGCACGGTAGCAACCAGAGAATTGGTGGTGCCAAGGTCGATACCTGCCGCCAATCGACGCTGATGCGGCGCGGCGCTCAGACCAGGCTCACTAATTTGTAATAGGGCCATAATTGCTTCCGAAAATTAAAAATCGAGCAGTTTTTCTTCGAGTTCTTCAGCACTGCTGCGCAGTTTATCGAGAAAACGGAGCTTGCGTACAGTATCAGCCGCCGCATCCCAGGTCTCGTTTTGCAATTGTTCAACCATCAGTTGATGGCGGGTATCAAACAGCGCTTTTACCCGTTTGATAAAGGCTTCCAGCCGCGCTTCGTCTTTCGCCTGGCCGATTTCATCGAGCTCTTCGCGCAGTTCCAGCTGCTCCATCAGGAACGCGGTGTCGCGGACGGTGTGCTGCTCGCTGGCGAGGTCAAAGCCGTGCAGCGAAAGGAGATATTCCGCACGGGTCAGCGGATGACGCAGAGTCTGCCAGGCCTGGTTAATGGTGGCGGAGTGCTGAACCGCAGCCAGCTGTTCCGCAGCGGGCGCGCTGGCGAATTTATCCGGATGGTACTGGCGCTGCAGATCCTGATACCGGACAGCCAGTTGTTCGAGCGAGAGGGTATAGCTGGCTGGTAACCCGAAGAGGGTGAAATAGTCCATAGTAACCTCAGGGTCATGCATCTAAACGAAAACCCCACGCGCGGCGTGACCGCGGTGGGGTTGGGGATTACCGATTATACGTTAAAGCTTTCGCCGCAACCGCACTCATCTTTCACGTTCGGGTTAGTAAATTTGAACCCTTCGTTAAGGCCTTCTTTGACGAAGTCCAGTTGAGTGCCGTCGAGGAATTGCAGGCTCTTACCGTCGATCACGACTTTCACGCCTTTGTCTTCAAACACGGTGTCTTCTGCCGCCGGCTCGTCAACAAATTCCAGTACATAAGCCATACCTGAACAGCCGGAGGTTCTTACCCCCAGACGCAGGCCAAAGCCTTTACCGCGGTTCGCCAGGAAGGAATTGACTCGCGCTGCTGCACTGTCGCTTAAGGTAATCGACATAACAAACCTCAACTCTTAATTATTTTGCTTCACGTTTGCTTTTGTAATCCGCAATCGCGGCTTTAATCGCGTCTTCCGCCAGGATAGAGCAGTGAATTTTCACCGGCGGCAGTTCCAGTTCTTCGGCGATATCGGTGTTCTTGATAGCCTGCGCTTCGTCCAGAGATTTACCTTTCACCCACTCGGTGACCAGGGAGCTGGAAGCGATAGCGGAACCGCAGCCATAGGTCTTGAAGCGCGCGTCTTCAATGATACCTTCATTGTTGACTTTAATCTGCAACTTCATGACGTCGCCGCACGCCGGCGCGCCAACCATACCGCTACCGACGCTGTCGTCGCTGTTGTCGAAGGAGCCGACGTTGCGCGGGTTTTCGTAATGATCGATGACTTTTTCGCTGTATGCCATGATGAATTCTCCTTATCGGTGCCGAATTAGTGATGTGACCATTCAATGCTGTTCAGATCCACGCCCTGCTTGAACATTTCCCACAGCGGAGAAAGGTCGCGCAGACGGCCGATGGAGTTACGAACCAGCTTGATGGTGTAGTCAATCTCTTCTTCGGTAGTGAAACGACCTAAAGAGAAACGAATAGAACTGTGCGCCAGTTCATCAGTCATGCCTAACGCGCGCAGCACGTAGGATGGCTCAAGGCTCGCGGAAGTACAGGCTGAACCGGAGGAAACCGCCAGGTCTTTCAGCGCCATAATCAGCGACTCGCCTTCAACATAGTTGAAGCTGACGTTGAGAATGTTCGGCGCGCCCTGCTCAAGGTCGCCATTCAGATAGACTTCTTCCATATCTTTCACGCCGTTCCACAGACGGTCACGCAGGCCGCGCAGGCGCGCCATTTCGCTTTCCATCTCTTCTTTGGCGATACGGTAAGCTTCGCCCATACCGACGATCTGGTGGACAGGCAGGGTGCCAGAACGCATGCCGCGCTCGTGACCGCCGCCGTGCATCTGCGCTTCGATGCGGATACGCGGCTTACGGCGTACGTACAGCGCGCCGATACCTTTCGGGCCATAAATTTTGTGACCGGAGAAGGACATCAGGTCAACTTTCAGCTGGCTCAGATCGATAGGCAGTTTGCCCACGCTCTGGGTGGCGTCAACGTGGTAAATGATACCGCGGGCGCGGCACATTTCGCCGATGGTAGCGATATCCTGCACCACGCCGATTTCGTTGTTCACGTGCATAATGGAAACCAGGATGGTGTCGTCACGCATCGCCGCTTCCAGTTCTTTCAGATCGATAATACCGTTGCTCTGAGGAGCAAGGTAGGTCACTTCAAAACCTTCGCGCTCGAGCTGACGGCAGGTATCCAGCACCGCTTTATGCTCAGTTTTGCTGGTGATGATGTGCTTGCCTTTTTTCTGATAAAAGTTGGCTGCACCTTTAATCGCCAGGTTATCGGATTCCGTTGCGCCGGAGGTAAAGACGATTTCGCGCGGATCGGCGCCGACCAGTTCGGCAATCTGATTACGGGCGATATCTACCGCCTCTTCAGCCTGCCAACCGAAACGGTGAGAACGTGAGGCCGGGTTACCAAAGGTCCCGTCCAGGGTCAGGAACTGCATCATTTTCTCGGCAACACGCGGGTCCACCGGCGTTGTTGCGGAGTAATCGAGGTAAATCGGTAATTTCATTGCTCTTAAACTCCGTACATCACTCAATGCAAGGAACCAGGCAACCGGCTTGATGTACGACCGAGTACACGAGATGTCTCAACATCCCGGCCTGATTCTGAAAATCTTTATTATTGCTATCTACCCTGCCGTTTCACCTTGCAGCCCGTAAGCCGCAAGCTGAAACTAAGCCTCGTGCTAGGCGCGCAGTTTTACGTCAATGGCGTCCTGAGAACGCGTAGTACGCTGAGATTCATGATTGTGCTGACGACCAGAAACATCGAGGATTTCCTGGTTATTCACCAGTTCGCCCAAGGTGATGTTGTTGAGGAAACCGGTCAAACGTTCGCTCAGATCGCGCCACAGCGCGTGGGTCAGACACTTATCGCCACCCTGGCAGCCGCCTTTACCCTGACAACGGGTGGCGTCAACGGATTCGTCTACGGCGCTGATCACTTCGCCTACGGCGATGCTGCCAGCTTCTTTACCTAACAGGTAACCGCCGCCTGGTCCACGAACGCTGGATACCAGACCATTTTTACGCAGGCGAGAGAACAGCTGTTCCAGATAGGAAAGCGAAATTCCCTGACGCTCTGAAATATCTGCCAACGGAACCGGACCCGTTTCAGAGTTGAGCGCAACGTCAAGCATTGCGGTCACGGCATAACGCCCTTTAGATGTCAGTCTCATGTCTTACTTAACCTCAAACTCGCCCCTGCCCGGGCTTTTTATTAATATGGGTATTGCATAGCAGGGCCAAGTCTGACATTCCCGAGTAAATTGGTCAACTATTTACTTGACTGTTTTAGTCAGGTATTTGGCTTTCCGTGCCGTTATTAATTTCGAGCCGCTCCCGGGGTCGGCCAAAGGCCTCGCCCGGGCTACAACAGATTCGTAGGCCGGATAAGCGAAGCGCCATCCGGCGTTAACGCGCTTACTTACCTTTATTCTGCTGCTCAATAGACGCCAGCATCCCGCGCAGGATGTTCAGCTCCTGGCTTTCCGGACGCGCGCGGGTGAACAGGCGACGCAACTTGTTCATCACCTGTCCCGGATGATTCGGGCGGATAAAACCGGTCGCCAGCAGCGTCTGCTCAAGGTGGCCGTAGAAACGTTCTAAATCATCGACCAGCGGATACGGCGTTTCTTCATGTTCAACCGCCGGTTGCGCCTGTTCCTGAGTCGCCAGCCAGGCCATTCGCACTTCATAGGCGATAACCTGCACCGCCATTGCCAGGTTCAGCGAGCTGTACTCGGGGTTGGCGGCGATCGCCACGTGATAGTGGCATTTCTGCAGTTCGTCGTTAGTCAGGCCAACGCGCTCGCGGCCAAAGACCAGCGCGACCGGCGCATGCTGACCTTCGGCGACGCTTTTCAGACCGCATTCGCGCGGATCCAGCATCGGCCACGGCAGCGTGCGGGAGCGCGCGCTGGTGCCAACCACCAGGCTACAGCCCGCCAGCGCTTCATCAAGGGTATCGACGATCTGCGCGTTACCAATCACATCGCTGGCGCCAGCGGCCAGCGCGATGGCCTGGGAATCAGGTTTCACCAGCGGGTTGACCAGCCACAGGTTAGTTAAGCCCATGGTTTTCATCGCGCGGGCAACGGAGCCCATATTGCCGGTGTGTGAGGTTTCTACCAGTACGATTCGAATATTTTGCAGCATTATGGTTCTTCGGCTAAAGATTATTCGTGCATGCTAACATAAAACGGAGACATAAGCAGAATTCGCTGTTACTATATGCGCCGTTTTTTCCCGTTCTTTAACATCCAGTGAGAGATACCGATGCATCCGATGCTGAACATTGCCGTGCGCGCAGCGCGCAAGGCGGGTAATTTAATTGCCAAGCACTACGAAACGCCAGATTCCGTAGAAACCAGCCAGAAAGGCAGCAATGACTTTGTGACTAACGTCGATAAAGCCGCAGAAGCGATTATTATCGAAACCATTCGCAAGTCTTACCCACAGCACACCATCATCACCGAAGAAAGCGGCGAGCACGCTGGTGAAGATCAGGATATTCAATGGGTTATCGATCCACTGGATGGCACCACCAACTTCGTTAAACGTCTGCCACACTTCTCTGTTTCCATCGCCGTACGCATTAAAGGCCGTACTGAAGTCGCGGTGGTTTACGATCCAATGCGTAATGAACTGTTCACCGCCACCCGCGGCCAGGGCGCGCAGCTGAACGGCTACCGTCTGCGCGGCAGCAACGCTCGCGATCTCGACGGTACTATCATCGCCACCGGTTTCCCGTTCAAAGCGAAGCAGCACGCTACCGCTTACATGAACATCCTCGGCAATATGTTCACCGAGTGCGCTGACTTCCGTCGCACCGGTTCCGCCGCACTGGATCTGGCCTACGTTGCCGCTGGCCGCGTTGATGGTTACTTTGAAATCGCCCTCAAACCGTGGGATTTCGCCGCAGGCGAGCTGATCGCTCGTGAAGCAGGCGCCATCGTTTGCGACTTCACCGGTGGTCATAACTATATGCTGACCGGCAACATCGTAGCCGGTAACCCGCGCGTCGTGAAAGCGATGCTGGCGAACATGCGCGAGCAGCTGAGCGAAGCGCTGAAGCGTTAATTTCTCACTGAATGTAAAAAGGAAGCCGCGGCTCCTTTTTTTATACCCTAAAACGGCCGCAAGCCGCCGCCCGGCGGGATCGCGCTACTCCACATCACGACAGCCGCCGTCAATAGCGCCACGCCGCCGGCCAGCGCCAGCGTCGCCCAACCAACCTGTTTCCACATCGCCGGCGCCTGATGGCGACTCAGGCGGATAGCCAACTGGCGGAATCCATGCACCAACAGCGCCAGCCCGCTTATGGTCAGCGACGTTCCCGCCGCCATCACCAGCGCGGCAGCCATGCCCCAGCCAAAGACGCCGATTACCTTGCTGAACAGCAGCACCATAATCGCTCCCGAGCAGGGACGCATGCCCATCGACAGTACAATCGCCAGCCTGGCGCGCCAGTCGTCGCCACTCTGTAGTTGATCCGGCGCCGGAAGGTGCTGATGGCCGCAGCCGCAATGTTCATCATGGACGTGATGCGGGGTAAAAGCGGTAAACGTTGGCCGCCGCAGCAAGACTCGCAGTTTTTTCAATGCCCGCCAGCACAGTAAAAGCCCCAATGCGCCGACCAGCAGATAGCTCCCCTTCTCCAGCCAGAAGCTGCTGAGATGCAGTTGACGCGCCGGAAGCTGCAGCAGCGTCAATACCACCACCACCAGCACTATCGCCACCATTCCCTGCAACAGCGATGCCGCCAGCGTCAGCACAATACTCGATTTCAACTTTGAGGGATGGGTGGCAAGCCAGGTGGTAATCACGATTTTTCCGTGACCGGGGCCAAGCGCGTGCAGTACGCCGTAGACAAAACTGAACCCGAGCAGTGACAGCCCCGCCGCTGACGGATTATCCGCCACCGCCTGCAGCAGTTGGCTGAGCTCAAGATTCAGTGAACGCTGCCAGACCGCGCTTTGCAACAGTACCTGCGGCCAGGCGAGCCACAACCAGATACCGCCCACGACGGTCAGCGTCAGAAACAACGCCAGCGGCCAGAATGATTTCCAGCGCGGCGCCCGCGCTCGCGGCGTAAAGACTACTGACATGTCAAGGTCACCTTCTGGGCGAAGTAGTTACCCAGTTCCATATCTTCCGGCGGCGCGTCCTCTTTATCGAGCGACTGCGCATAAGACAACATTTTGTCGTTGGGTTTCGGCGTCATTACCGTGGCCTTGCAGGAGGCCCGCAGCGCGGCAGGCAACGAAAAATCGCTATCCTGCTCATAAAACATATCGACGTAGTAGGTCGGATCGAAGGTGGATAAAGTAAAGGTTTGTCCGGCAACAGGTTGCGGTGTTGCCAACGGCAAGGTGAAGGTAAGTACCGCCTGCAGCCCGCTACGCGCAAGGCCGTAACCATCCGGGCGGTTAGCAAACTTCACCCGCTGGCCGTTATGCCACAGCTCGCTGAAGTAGTGCTGGCCGAGTACGTTGGCCATGACCTCCGCCGCCAGTTTTTTCCATACTTCGCTGCCCGCCTTTGCATTGCCGGCATCATAGAGCAGATCTGCTGACGTTATTTCGTCCATCGTCCAGCGCATCTTAAAACCGGTCAACAGACCGTCATTCACCACGGCTTCACTCTGCAAATTAATGAAGCTGTGCGGATGCGCAACGGCTGACAATGATAAAACCATGAAAAATGCCGCACCGACGCAGTGTTTCACTTTCTTCATCTGTTCCTCGCGTGAAAAATTCTGTGAACTTCGCCAGCAATCCTGATCTAAAGGCCGCGGCCCGCCCTGCTCACCCTGCATCCTTTGGCTATTCTTAGCTGAAACCCTAACTGGAACTTACCAGATGATGACAGTGATTGAACCACCATCTGCGCTTTCCAGTCCACAGCGCCGTAGCCAGGTGCTCCTGATGTTCTATCTTCCGGGACAATCCGTCACGCCGCAACAGCTGGTCAGGCTCAACCAGGTGGATGAGGCGACGGCCCAACAGGATATCGCGGAGACGGGGCGCGAAATTCAGCGTTATCATCGACTGACTCTCGCGTCGCAGATGGACGGCAGCTATCGGATTGAAGGCGCCGCGCTCGATCAACGCCTGTGCCTGCTGCACGCTCTCCGGCGTGGGCTACGCCTGTGCCCGCATTTCGTTCATCACCATTTTACCCCGGCGTTAAAAACGCAGCTTAAACAGCAGGGTATCGCGCGAACCTTATATGATGATACCAATCTTCAGGCGCTGGTGAATCGCTGCGCTCGCGCGCTCAATCGGCAGTTCGACTGCCGGGACGGTCAGTTCCTGCGCCTGTATCTTCAGTACTGCCTGCTACAACATCATCTGGGCCAGTCGCCGGATTTCACCCGTGAGCAGCGCAACTGGGCGCAGGCCGCGGCGGAATTTAACCTCGCCGCCGAAATCGTCCGCCACTGGCAGCGCCGGGTCAGCGCCACGCCCCACGCCGGCGAACAACTTTTCCTGACCCTGCTGTTTATGTTACTGAAAACCCCGGATCCCATTCACGACGGTCATCAACAGGACAGACGCCTGCATCTGGCGATCTCCCGCTTGATCCATCGTTTCCAGGATCTGGCGGGACGGCCATTCAGCGATGAACAAGGGTTGAGTGACCAGCTCTATATCCATCTTTCGCAGGCGTTGAACCGCAGCGTATTCGCCATCGGTATTGATAACGCTTTACCGGAGGAGATCGGACGCCTGTATCCGCGCCTGATGCGTACCACCCAGGAGGCATTACGCGATTTCGAAACGGCCTATCATATTCAATTTAATCAGGAAGAGGTCAGCTTAATCGCGGTGATTTTCGGCGCGTGGTTGATGCAAAAAGCCGACCTGCATGAAAAGCAGGTGGTGCTGCTGACGCGGGAAAATAGCGAACTGGAACAGGCGCTGGAAATGCAATTGCGGGAATTAACGCTGCTGCCGCTGAATATTAAATACTTAAGCGTGACTCAGTTTCAGCAACAAGGCGCGCCGAAGGATGTGACCTTAGTGGTCACGCCTTACACCACCGCGCTACCGCTGTTTTCGCCGCCGCTGTTTCATGCTGAAGAGAATTTTAGCGATCACCAGCGGCAGCAGATTTGCAAAATGCTTGAGGATTAGGCGCTCACCGCCTTCGGTCGCACGATCAGCGCCGGTAGCGCCACCAGCGCCATCACCCAGAAGACGCCCTGATGCAGGTGCTGGTAGAGGAAACCAGCAAACACCGTCATCACCGCGATGCTGCCGCCCATCGCCACCGCCGAGTAAACGGCCTGCAGGCGGATAACCTCACTTCCCTGCCGCGCGGCGATATAGCGCATGGCCGCCAGATGACAGACGGTAAACGTTCCGCAGTGGAGGATCTGCGCGACCAGTAGCCATGGCAGCGCGGTCGTCCAGCCCATAATCGTCCAGCGCGCCACCCCGCACACCGCCGAGAGCAGCAGCAGGTCGCGGGCGCTAAACCGACGGAACACTTTTTTACTCAAGGCGAAAATCACCACTTCGGCGACGACGCCGAGCGACCATAAATAACCGACGGCGGAGGCAGAATAACCGGCCTGCTGCCAGTATAACGCGCTGAAGCCATAGTAGGCGGCGTGCGCCCCCTGCAACAGACAGACGCAGGCTAGAAAACGCCAGCTTTGCCGCACCAGGCTAAGCCACGCCGGTAGTCCGGCCGCCTCCTGATGGCGGCTCTCCCCCTGCGGCATCACTGAAGGTTTCAGCAGCATGCCCAACAGCATCGAAGCGGTGCCCAGGCTTAACAACAACAGGATCGCCCGGTAATCAAACAGACTCACCAGCTTGCCGGTCAGCGCAGAACCGATGACAAAAGCAATCGATCCCCACAACCGCACCCGACCGTAATCCATGGTGATCTGCTTTTGCCAGGTGTTGGCCAGCGCATCGGTTAAGGGTACCAGCGGCGAGAAAAAGAGGTTGAATCCGACGATGACCACCATCAGCCAGGCCACCTGCCCGCCGACCCAGAAGGCGAGAGCAAACAGCAGCGTCAGCAACGCCAGGATACGCAAGGCGCTAATCAAACGAGAAGGATCGCTGACCCGCGGCGCAATTAGCAGGCTGCCCAGAAAACGCGCCACCAGCCCGGCGCCGAGCAGCACGCCAATGGTTTCGGGCGTCAGGCCAACGCCTGCCAGCCAGACGCTCCAGAATGGTAAAAAAATACCGTAGCTAAAAAAGTAGGTGAAGTAACTTAGCGCCAGCCAGCGCGTGGAGTGCAAGACCATGATTCCCTCCCGAATGGAAGCTCTAGTCTGGCGATAAAGCGCATACTGAGCAAACCCATGTCTCACTATCTTCATGGTCGTTAAGTACATTTCTCTTAAAATCGTGAGCCTTGTCACGCGATGAGTGTGCGACATGGCGGGCAGTATGAAAAAAAATCCGATAACCGGGCATCAGAGCGCTTCCCTCGTATCGGCTTAATCGCCGCTCAACGAGGCGCAACAATATTATTTTCCCAGCGTGGCGGGGAGTAAAAATGTGTATTACGTTTAGATCACACGCCTGTGATAAAGGACTGATTATGAACACGCTACGCTATTTTGACTTTGGCTCTTCCCGCCCTGTTCTGCTGTTAATCGCACGTATTGCGATCGTGCTGCTGTTCATTATTTTTGGCTATCCGAAACTGATGGGGTTTAGCGGAACGGTACAATATATGGCTTCTTCCGGCGCGCCGATGCCGACGCTGGCGGCGATCATCGCGGTCATCATGGAGGTACCCGCCGCTATTCTGATTATTTTAGGTTTCTTCACCCGCCCGCTGGCGGTGATCTTTATCTTTTACACCCTGGGTACGGCGGTTATCGGCCATCATTACTGGGATATGACCGGCGATGCGGTATTGCCGAATATGATTAACTTCTATAAGAACGTCAGTATCGCCGGGGCCTTCCTGCTGCTGGCGATAACCGGACCAGGTTCGATTTCGCTGGACCGTCGATAACCAGCAGACACAAAAAAGGCCGCAATCGCGGCCTTTTTTATCTTAACGCGGCAAGATTACGCGTAAACCGGGAAACGAGCGCAGATATCCAGCACTTTACCTTTGACGCGCTCAATAACAGCTTCGTCGTTGATATTGTCGAGAACGTCGCACATCCAGCCAGCCAGCTCTTTCACTTCCGCTTCTTTAAAGCCGCGGCGAGTCACAGCCGGAGAACCGATACGGATACCGGAAGTCACGAACGGGCTCTTTGGATCGTTCGGTACGCTGTTTTTGTTAACGGTGATGTTGGCGCGGCCCAGGGCGGCGTCAGCTTCTTTACCGGTCAGGTTTTTATCTACCAGATCCAGCAGGAACAGGTGGTTTTCAGTACCGCCGGAAACCACTTTGTAACCGCGGTTCAGGAACACTTCCACCATCGCTTTGGCGTTTTTGGCAACCTGCTGCTGATAAACTTTGAACTCTGGCTCCATCGCTTCTTTCAGCGCCACCGCTTTCGCGGCGATAACGTGCATCAGCGGGCCGCCCTGCGCGCTTGGGAACACGGCGGAGTTCAGTTTCTTGTACAGCTCTTCGCTACCGCCTTTCGCCAGGATCAGGCCGCCGCGCGGACCCGCCAGGGTTTTGTGGGTGGTAGTAGTAACAACGTGGGCGTGCGGAACCGGGTTCGGATAAACGCCGGCGGCAATCAGGCCCGCTACGTGCGCCATATCGACGAACAGGTAAGCGCCGATGCTGTCAGCGATTTCACGCATTTTCGCCCAGTCAACGATACCGGAGTAAGCGGAGAAGCCACCGATGATCATCTTCGGTTTGTGCTCCTGGGCCTGCTTCGCCATGTCTTCGTAGTCAATTTTACCGGACTCATCGATACCGTAAGGAATGATGTTGTACAGTTTACCGGAGAAGTTAACCGGGGAACCGTGGGTCAGGTGGCCGCCTTGCGCCAGGTTCATACCCAGCACGGTATCGCCTGGTTGCAGCAGAGCGGTATAGACGGCAAAGTTAGCCTGCGAGCCGGAGTGCGGCTGCACGTTAGCGTAGTCGGCGCCGAACAGTTCTTTCGCGCGGTCGATAGCCAGTTGCTCAACGATATCCACGTACTCGCAGCCACCGTAGTAGCGCTTGCCCGGATAACCTTCGGCATATTTGTTAGTCAGCTGGGAACCCTGAGCCTGCATCACGCGCGGACTGGTGTAGTTCTCGGAGGCGATCAGTTCGATGTGCTCTTCCTGACGTACTTTTTCCTGCTCCATAGCCTGCCACAGTTCGGCATCATAATCGGCAATGTTCATTTCACGCTTTAACATCCGCATCTCCTGACTCAGCTAACGATAAAATTTTGGCCTAAAAAGGCGGTCCTGATGGACAACGGCCCACAGTATAACCGAATCATTCTGTGATAACAGGTCTTGACAAAGGATTTTACGCAAACGATTGGCTCCACAGCACACAAGGCTTTGAGCAATAACGCATCAAACATTATCAACGGATTTCTTTTCAGGTTTGTGATGCAAATTCTTCATGTTGTAACTGCTTTGCGGCAAAGTGATAAAGAACCATTTACATAGCAGGGTTATTTATATAAGATGCATTTGAAATGCATCAATAGGATAACATTTAAGGAAGCTGCTATGCTCGACGCTCAAACCATCGCCACGGTCAAAGCCACCATTCCCCTGCTTGTAGAGACCGGCCCAAAGCTAACCGCGCATTTTTATGACCGCATGTTTACTCATAACCCGGAGCTCAAAGAGATCTTCAATATGAGTAACCAGCGCAACGGCGACCAGCGCGAAGCGCTGTTCAACGCTATCGCCGCCTACGCCAGTAATATCGACAACCTGCCGGCCCTGCTGCCGGCGGTTGAAAAAATCGCCCAGAAACATACCAGCTTCCAGATTAAACCGGAGCAGTACAATATTGTCGGCAGCCATCTGCTGGCGACCCTCGACGAAATGTTTAGCCCAGGCCAGGAAGTACTCGACGCCTGGGGCAAAGCCTACGGGGTGCTGGCGAACGTCTTCATCAACCGCGAAGCGGAGATCTATCAGGATAACGCCAGTAAAAATGGCGGCTGGGAAGGTACCCGCGCGTTCCGCATTGTTAAGAAGACCCCGCGCAGCCAGCTTATTACCAGCTTTGAACTGGAGCCTGTCGACGGTCAGCCGGTCGCCGATTACCAGCCAGGACAGTATCTGGCTATCTGGTTGAAGCCGGAAGCCTTCGAATATCAGGAAATTCGTCAATACTCTCTGACCCGCAGAGCGGACGGTAAAGGCTATCGCATCGCGGTGAAACGCGAGAATGGCGGCCAGGTGTCCAACTGGCTGCATAACCACGCCAGCGAAGGCGACGTAGTCTATTTAGCCGCGCCAGCGGGCGACTTCTTCCTCAACGTGGAAGCGCAGACGCCGGTGACCCTGCTCTCCGGCGGCGTCGGCCAAACGCCAATGCTGGCGATGCTGGATACGCTGGCCAAAAGCCATCATCAGGGCCAGGTGAACTGGTTCCACGCGGCGGAAAACGGTGACGTTCACGCCTTTGCGGACGAAGTGAAGGCGCTTGGCGCGGCGCTACCGAAGTTTACCTCTCACGTCTGGTACCGCAGCCCGAGCGAGGCCGACCGTCAGGCAGGACGTTTTGATAGCGAAGGTTTGATGGATTTAGCGCCGCTGGCGGAAAATATTCGCGACCCGCAGATGCAATTCTATCTCTGCGGCCCGGTAGCGTTTATGCAGTTTGCGGCGAAGCAGCTGGTAGAATTAGGGGTCAATAAAGACAACATTCATTACGAATGTTTCGGCCCGCATAAGGTTCTGTAAGCCCAACGACGCGGGGATTTGTAGGCCGGGTAAGCGCAGCGCCACCCGGCAATACTGCAGCGAGCGGCGAGGATTAAATCGCCGCGTCGTCTTCTTCACCGGTACGGATACGAATCACCCGCGCCACGTCGAAGACAAAGATTTTACCGTCGCCGATTTTACCGGTCTGGGCGGTACGAATGATGGTATCGACGCAGGTATCGACGATATCGTCCGTCACCACGATTTCAATTTTCACCTTCGGCAGAAAATCCACCATATATTCCGCGCCGCGGTACAGCTCGGTATGCCCTTTCTGACGACCAAACCCTTTGACTTCCGTCACCGTCATGCCGGTGATACCGACTTCCGCCAGCGCTTCACGCACGTCATCCAATTTGAACGGTTTAATAATCGCATCAATCTTTTTCATGGTTTTCCTGTCTTTGTCGCGTAACCGGTTGCTTACCGTATCATAGCTTGCGCTATGCCGCGGGGCTACTCTTTAAAGTCGTTGGCGTCGAGCTCGTGGCGCGACAGCAGTTTGTAAAACTCGGTGCGGTTACGCCCGGCCATCCGCGCGGCATGCGTCACGTTACCTTTGGTTATCTGCAAAAGCTTACGCAGGTAGTTGAGCTCAAACTGATTACGCGCCTCGACGAAGGTCGGTAGCGCGGTATTCTCCCCCTCCAGCGCCTGCTCCACCAGCGCATCGCTGATCACCGGCGATGAGGTCAGCGCCACACACTGTTCAATCACGTTAACCAACTGACGCACGTTGCCCGGCCATTTGGCGGCCATTAGCCGCTTCATCGCATCGGTGGAGAAGGCGCGCACGAAAGGTTTGTGACGGTCGGCGGACTGGCGCAATAGATGATTGGCCAGTAGCGGGATATCCTCCGCGCGCTCGGAAAGCGGCGGGATCTTCAAGTTAACGACATTGAGCCGATAGAACAGATCTTCGCGGAATTCGCCGCGCGCCATCGCCTTCGGTAGATCGCGGTGGGTCGCCGAAACAATGCGCACGTCGATGTCGATATCGCGGTTGCTGCCCAGCGGGCGCACCTTACGCTCCTGCAGGACGCGCAGCAGCTTTACCTGCAGCGCGACGGGCATATCGCCGATTTCATCAAGAAACAGCGTACCGCCCTCGGCGGCCTGAAAAAGCCCTTCGCGGTTGCTGACCGCGCCGGTAAAGGCGCCGCGCGCGTGGCCGAACAGTTCGGACTCCAGTAATTGTTCCGGCAACGCGCCGCAGTTAATCGCGATAAACGGTTTTTCGTGGCGCGGGCTGGCGTTGTGGATCGCCTGGGCGACAATCTCTTTCCCGGTACCGCTCTGGCCGATAATCAACACGCTAACGTCAGACTGCGCCACCATACCGGCCTGCTCCAGCAGCCGCAGCATCTGTGGACTACGGGTGACAATCGCCTGTCGCCAGCGCTCGTCGGTGGCCGGCGAGCTCTGCTCGAGAGCATCGTCAATCGCTTTATATAGCGCGTCTTTATCGACCGGTTTAGTCAGAAAACTAAACACCCCTTTCTGGGTAGCGGCAACGGCGTCAGGAATAGAGCCGTGGGCGGTCAGGATGATGACCGGCATGCCGGGTTGCGCCTTCTGGATTTCAGCAAACAGCTGCAGGCCGTCCATTTCATCCATGCGTAAATCGCTCACCACCAGGTCCACCCGCTCGCGCGTCAGCACGCGTAGCGCCTCGGGCCCGCTTTCCGCCGTGACCACGCTATAACCCTCACTGACCAGTCGCATCCCCAGCAGCTTTAACAGCCCCGGATCGTCGTCCACCAGCAACAGGTGGGCGGGTTTACGGATCGTCATGGATCACCTCCGGTACCTTGTCGCTACCGCTATTAAAATTGCCGCCGGGCTTACGGCTGGAGAGCTGGCGCTCAATATCGGTAAGGTTTTCCAGCTTGCGGGTGGTCAGCTCCAGTTGACTACGCAACTGCTGCTCCTGCTGACGCAAGGTTTCCAGTTCAGCATCGCTCGATTGCTGGAGTTTGCCGTAGCGGGAGCGCTCCTCAAATAACTGCAATTGCCGGGCCTGGCCGTCGCGCCACAGCCGGTACAGCGGGCGAACCTGCGCGGCGATTTGCGGGCTAAAGCTGTCGATGCGGGCAACCATTTCGCGACGCTCATCGGGGGTGATTTTGGCGTCGGCCAGCAGAATGCCGCGTTTCAACGCATCCTGCCAGTTATCATCGTTATGCAATTTGGCTTCGGCGCGGGCTTGTACCGGCGCCAGGCGATCCGCGCAGTCAATACCACGCAGCCAATACAGCGGGTTCTTATCACTGGCATCGTTTTCCAGCGACCAGATATTGGCGCAATCTACGGAGAGAAAATCCGCCACCTGATGTTCCGGTAGCTCGGGCGGCGCATTGCCGTCTGCGGCGCGCGGCGACATAGCGGCAGAACAACCCGCCAGCGTCAGGCAGCATAGGCCCGACAGCAGCCATCCCCGTAAAGGACGGCGCAATGCGAAAAAGAGGGACATATTCACCCAATGTTGATTCATGTGTTGGTTTTTCCCGGCTCAGCGGCGGGGAGCGAGATGCGAAAACAGATGAACCCGGGATTATCATCGACCAGGCTCAGCTCTCCCTGCATTTGCCGTACGCAGTCGCGGGCGATACTCAACCCCAGACCGCTGCCTTTTACTGCCCCTTTACGCAGGTGGCTTCCCTGATAAAAAGGCTCGAAAATCATATTTCTTTCGGCGACGGGGATCGGCTCGCCGCTATTGGCGACATCGATACGAACCTGCTCGCCGTGGCGGTAACTATGAATCCGAATGTTACCGGATTCAGCGCCATAGTGCACCGCATTGGAGTACAGATTATCAAGCACGCTGGTCAGCAACGTCGGCTCCGCCAGGCAGAAGCGTTCACCCAGCGCCAGCTCGGTAGACATCATCTTGGCTCTTGCCGGTAAACTATGCGCGGAAACGACGGTCTGCGCCAGTTCGGCAATATCCACTTTCTGCCGCTCGACCGGGCCATCGGCCAGTTTGCGGTTATAGTCGAGCAGCTGTTCGATCAGCTTTTGCAGATTGCGGCTGCTGTTATCAAGGATCTCAACGATTTCTTGCTGTTCCGTCGTCAGCGGCCCCGCTACCCGGTCCGCCAGCAGTTCCGTACCTTCACGCATGCTGGCGAGCGGTGTTTTCAGTTCATGTGACAGATGACGAAGAAACTGGTGGCGTTGGGACTCTAGCCACGCCAGACGTTCACTCAACCAGATAATCCGTTTACCGACCGATCGCAGTTCGCGCGGGCCGGTGAACAGTGCCGCATCATCCAGCGACTTTCCCTCTCCCAGGCGGTTAATCATCTTCTCGATGCCCTTCACCGGGCCGATGATCATGCGGGTAAACAGCAAAACCAGCGTCAGGCTCAGCAGAAACAGAACCAGCGCCTGCCAGCCGAAGAACTGCCCGCGCTCGGCGATCTCCTGCTGTAGCTGCTGGCCGCGGGAGAAGATTACCGTGCGGGTCGCTTGCACCATTTCACTGTTAGCATCGGCAAAGGCTTCGAGGCTCGCCGCGGCTTTGACGTCCGGCGCGCTATTATGGCAACGCAATTGGGCCAGGTCGGCGAGGTTCTGCCGCAGGGTCTGCCAAATGTGAGCATCCGGCAACACGCCGGAGAGCGCCTCAAGCATTTCGCTATAACGCTTACGTTGATTTTGATAGACCCGCTCAAGAGTAGGATCGTCCAGCACGCAATACTGGAGATAGCTACGCTCCATTTCCAGCGAGGCGTTGACCATCGCTTCGCTACGCCGCGCATCAGTCAAGGTGGTGCGGTTAATATGCGCGGCCTGGGCGCTGAGCGCGTTCAGGCTTTGCCAGGCCTGCCATGCCAGCACCAACAGCGGCAGCATGATCAGCACAAAGGACAGCGTCACCAGTTGGCGCAAGGAACGGGGGAAAAGAGAGAATCGCTTCAAAGATATAGCCTCAACCATTAGCTCCTGAAGATGCTAACTGAGGATGGCGGAAACATCCACGGCAGAAACAATAAAGGCAGGCTCTAAAGCCTGCCTTTATTAAGGAATGAGGCGGTGCCTTACTCGACGTTTCGCCCGATGACTGATAAAGCAGAGCTGTTATCAGGAGTTGGACGGCAGGCACCTGTTTGTGCGTCATTCGAAGTTTATGTAGCGCTTCCCGAAGGGGCTGACATAAGAAGGTGAATGAGCCACTGCTGATTATTATGCACGAACTATGCCACCTTTCAAAACAAATTATTAACAGTATGATATATAACGAATTACATGCAATAACCCACTAAAATTCATTTGTCTATTCTTTGACCATAGTGTCGCCAATTGGCAACAACAAATCAGTCCTCAATTACACATATTTAAAATCAATAGCTTAAGTGTCGTCATTCAGAGACACCATTAAACCGCGTCTGTCGGTAATTCCCGACACTCTGATACGGCCTCGATCACAAATAAAAAAGCCCCCTGAATTAACAGGGGGCCCGTTTTCATCAACTTAGCGGTATTAACCCAGTTGCTTACGCGCGTTGCGGAAGATACGCATCCATGGGCTGTCTTCACCCCAGTTTTCCGGGTGCCAGGAGTTACTGACGGTACGGAAGACGCGTTCCGGGTGCGGCATCATGATCGTCGCGCGACCGCTTTCGCTGGTCACCGCGGTAATGCCGTTCACCGAGCCGTTCGGGTTCGCCGGATAGGTTTGCGTCACTTTGCCGAAGTTATCGACGAAACGTAGCGCCACCAGGCCTTTGCTTTCAAGCGCGGCCAGGTGCGCGCTGTCCCGCACCTCCACCTGCCCTTCGCCGTGAGAAACGGCAATCGGCATCATCGAACCGGCCATGCCCTGCAGCAGCAGCGATGGGCTCTGGGTGACTTCAACCAGGCTGAAACGCGCTTCAAAGCGGTCAGAGTGGTTGCGTACGAAGCGCGGCCACAGGTCGCTTCCAGGGATCAGCTCACGCAGGTTGGACATCATCTGACAACCGTTACACACGCCCAGCGCCAGCGTCTGCGGGCGATGGAAGAAAGTGGCGAACTCATCGCGTACGCGTTCGTTGAACAGAATCGATTTCGCCCAACCTTCGCCTGCCCCCAGTACGTCACCGTAGGAGAAACCGCCGCAGGCCACCAGCGTATGGAAGTCGCCAAGACCGGTACGACCCGCCAGCAGATCGCTCATATGCACATCGATGGCATCGAAGCCGGCGCGATGGAAAGCGGCCGCCATTTCAACGTGAGAGTTAACCCCCTGCTCGCGCAGCACGGCCACTTTCGGGCGCGCGCCGGTCGCAATATACGGCGCGGCAACATCTTCATTGATATCAAACGACAGCTTAACGTTAAGACCCGGGTCGCTATCGTTAGACTTCGCCTGGTGCTCCTGATCGGCGCATTCCGGGTTATCGCGCAGGCGCTGCATCTGCCAGGTGGTCTCCGCCCACCACATACGCAGCGTGGTGCGGCTTTCGCTGAACAGCGGCTGACCGTCGGCGGTGATAACAAAACGATCGCCTGCCGTCGCCTGGCCTAAGTAGTGCACGCAATCTGCCAGACCATTCATCGCCAGCAGCGCTTCCACCGCTTCGCGATCCGCGGCGCGAACCTGAATCACCGCGCCCAATTCTTCGTTGAACAGCGCCGCCAGACGATCGTCGCCCAGCGCGGCGATATCGGCAGTTACGCCGCAGTGACCGGCGAACGCCATTTCCGCCAGCGTCACTAACAGTCCGCCATCGGAGCGGTCGTGGTAGGCCAGCAGTTTACGCTGCGCCACCAGTGCCTGCATCGCGTCCCAGAAGCCTTTCAGCTGCGCGACATCACGCACGTCGGCCGGCTGGTCGCCTAGCTGGCGATAGACCTGCGCCAGCGCGGTGGCGCCCAGCGCGTTACGACCTTTGCCGAGATCGATCAGCAGCAGGGCGTTATCTTCCGTAGAGAGTTGCGGAGTCACGGTGCCGCGCACGTCTTCAACGCGGGCAAACGCGGAGATCACCAGCGACAGCGGCGAGGTCATTTCGCGCTGCTCGCTTCCTTCCTGCCAGCGGGTTTTCATCGACATTGAGTCTTTACCCACCGGGATAGTCAGGCCCAGCGCTGGACACAGTTCTTCACCGACTGCTTTTACCGCCTCATACAGGCCGGCGTCTTCACCCGGGTGACCGGCTGCCGCCATCCAGTTTGCCGACAGTTTGACGCGGTTGAGTTCGCCAATCTGCGTAGCGGCGATGTTTGTCAACGCTTCGCCGACCGCCAGGCGGGCAGAGGCGGCAAAGTCGAGCAGCGCAACCGGTGCGCGTTCACCCATCGCCATCGCTTCGCCGTAGTAGCTATCGAGGCTGGCGGTGGTCACCGCGCAGTTGGCGACCGGGATCTGCCACGGCCCCACCATCTGGTCACGCGCCACCATACCGGTCACGGTGCGATCGCCGATGGTCACAAGGAAGGTTTTCTCAGCCACCGTCGGCAGATGCAGCACGCGGTTAACCGCATCGGCAATCGTCATTGGTTGACGATCCAGCTCGCTGCCCTGCGCTTTCAGCGTTTGCACGTCACGCGTCATTTTCGGCGTTTTGCCGAGCAGGACGTCCAGCGGCAGGTCGATCGGCCGATCGTTAAAGTGGCTGTCGCTCAGGCTAAGGTGTTGCTCCGCCGTGGCTTCGCCGATCACCGCATAAGGCGCGCGCTCGCGGCGGCACAGCTCTTCAAACAGCGGCAGCTGTTCCGGCGCGACCGCCAGAACGTAACGCTCCTGGGATTCGTTACACCAGATCTCCAGCGGGCTCATGCCCGGCTCATCGCTGAGGATATCGCGCAGCTGGAATTTTCCGCCGCGGCCGCCATCGCTCACCAGCTCCGGCATGGCGTTAGAGAGACCGCCCGCGCCAACGTCGTGGATAAACAGAATCGGGTTCGCATCGCCCAGCTGCCAGCAGCGGTCGATCACTTCCTGACAGCGTCGCTCCATTTCCGGGTTGTCGCGCTGTACAGAGGCGAAATCCAGATCGGCATCAGACTGGCCGGAAGCCATGGATGACGCCGCGCCGCCGCCGAGACCAATGTTCATCGCCGGGCCGCCCAGCACGATAAGCTTGGCGCCAACGGTGATTTCGCCCTTCTGGACGTGCTCGCCGCGGATGTTGCCAATACCGCCCGCCAGCATGATCGGTTTGTGATAGCCGCGCAGCTCTTCGCCATTGTGGCTGGTCACTTTCTCTTCATAGGTACGGAAGTAGCCATTCAGCGCCGGACGACCAAATTCGTTGTTAAACGCCGCGCCGCCCAGCGGGCCTTCGGTCATGATATCCAGCGCGGTCACGATACGCTCAGGTTTACCGAAATCCTCTTCCCACGGCTGTTCAAAACCCGGGATACGCAGGTTAGACACCGAGAAGCCGACCAGACCCGCTTTCGGCTTCGCGCCGCGCCCCGTGGCGCCTTCGTCGCGGATCTCGCCGCCGGAGCCGGTTGCGGCGCCCGGCCACGGCGAAATCGCCGTCGGGTGGTTGTGAGTTTCAACTTTCATCAGAATGTGCGCCGGCTCCTGATGGAAGTCATAGCGCCCGGTCTGGTAGTCGGCGAAATAGCGTCCGACTTCGGAACCTTCCATTACCGCGGCGTTGTCTTTATAGGCAGACAGCACATATTCCGGGTTTTTCTCGAAGGTATTCTTAATCATTTTAAACAGCGACTTCGGCTGTTGTTGGCCGTCGATAATCCAGTCGGCGTTAAAAATTTTGTGGCGGCAATGTTCCGAGTTGGCCTGCGCGAACATATACAGTTCAATGTCGTTCGGATTGCGGCCAAGCTTAACGAATGCGTCCTGCAGGTAGTCGATTTCGTCATCGGCCAGCGCCAGCCCCAGACGGAGGTTGGCGTCAATCAGCGCCTGACGTCCCTGGCCCAACAGGTCCACGCTGGCCACCGGTGTCGGCTGATGATGAGCAAACAGCTTCTCTCCCTCTTCCAGCTCAGTGAAAACGCTCTCCATCATGCGATCGTGCAGCTCCGCCGCAACGGCGTCCCACTGCGCATCGCTCAGACCCTGTGCTTCAACGTAGTACGCCACGCCGCGTTCCAGCCGCACGACCTGCGATAAACCGCAGTTATGGGCGATGTCGGTAGCTTTGGAGGACCAGGGGGAGATAGTGCCGGGGCGAGGGGTGACGAGCAGTAATTTACCGGTTGGCGTATGGCTGCTGAGGCTTGGGCCATATTTAAGCAGTCTGACCAGTCTTTCGCGCTCCTCATCGCTTAGCGGGGCGCTCAGGTCGGCAAAGTGAACATACTCCGCGTATAAGGTGCTAACCGGCAGGTTGGCCGCCTGAAAACGTGCCAGCAGTTTGTTGATACGGAATGCCGACAGTGCAGGTGAACCACGCAAAATATCCATCATAAGTCTCTCGTCTTCGAAGCTTTCAAGGTGAGCCAGGGGGAAACGGGCGCCATTATAGAGAATCCTGAGCCCCGACGAAACCGTTTGCGTAGAAATAAAATAATTCATCAGTTTTATCAATAAATGTGACATGAATCGCGAATATGTTGCCAACTGGCGCATTCTTAAGCAAAATGCCGCTCAACTTACGGCAACCTTTTACTTTTTCCGGATATACCCAGCTGAGGAACTCCACGCTGCAGAAAATTAACTATTTGAAAAAATTAAAGATTAATTATCTGCTGATCGGCGTCGTCACCCTTTTGTTGGCGGCGGCGCTGTGGCCGTCTTTACCGTGGATGGGAAAACCGGAGAACCGCGTTGCCGGGATCATTGCTCGCGGCGAACTGCGCGTGAGTACAATTAACTCGCCGCTGACCTACGCCGCCATCAACAACAAAGACTACGGTCTCGATTACGAACTGGCGAAACGCTTCGCCGATTACCTTGGGGTGAAGCTGAAAGTCACCGTGCGGCAGAATATTAGCCAGCTATTTGACGATCTCGATGCCGGTAAAACCGATATGCTGGCCGCCGGGCTGGTCTATAACACCGAGCGGGTAAAGAACTATCAGGCGGGCCCCACCTATTATTCCGTTTCGCAGCAGCTGGTCTATCGCGTTGGCGGTAATCGTCCGCGTACGCTGGCCGGGATCAACGCCGAACAGCTCGCCATCGCCCCAGGCCACGTCGCCCTCAACGACTTGCAGGCGCTGAAGGAGAGCAAATACCCGGACCTCAACTGGCGCGTTGATGAAAAGCGCGGCACCACCGCCCTGATGCAGGCGGTCATCGACGGCACGCTGGAATATACCGTCGCCGATTCCGTCGCCGTCAGCCTGTTCCAGCGCGTACATCCGGAGCTGGCGGTGGCTCTCGACATCAGCGATGAACAGCCGGTCACCTGGTTTAGCGAAAAAAGCGAAGACAATTCACTATCGGCAGCCATGCTCGATTTCTTTAATAGTATGAATGAAGACGGCACCCTCGCCCGCCTGGAAGAGAAGTATCTCGGCCACGGCAACGACTTCGACTATGTTGATACCCGCACCTTCCTGCGCGCGGTACAGAATACGCTGCCGGATCTGAAGCCGCTGTTTGAGAAATACGCCCGACAGATCGACTGGCGACTGCTGGCGGCGATTGCCTGGCAGGAGTCGCACTGGGATCCGCAGGCCACCTCGCCGACCGGCGTGCGCGGTATGATGATGCTAACCCGTAACACTGCCCAAAGTTTAGGTCTGACCGATCGTACCGATGCCGAACAGAGCCTCGACGGCGGCATGCGCTATCTGCAGGATATGATGGCCAAAGTGCCGGAGGCGATCCCGAAAGAGGAGCGGATCTGGTTTGCGCTGGCGGCCTATAATATGGGCTACGCGCATATGCTTGACGCAATGGCGCTGACTAAAAACAAAAAGGCAACCCGAACAGCTGGTCCGACGTTAAGCAGCGTCTGCCATTGCTGAGCCAGAAGCCCTACTACAGCCGCTTAAAATATGGCTACGCCCGCGGCCATGAGGCTTACGCCTACGTGGAAAATATTCGTAAGTACCATATCAGCCTGGTTGGATATTTGTCTGAACAGGAAAGGAAAGCGGCGCAAGAAATGGCGATTGCCGAAGCTTATCCAGCCGTCGCGCCGGAAGAACTCGATAGCGAGCATAAAGAGTATGCGATGCCCTTCTTTAAATTCCGCGGCGAAAAGCTCGTCGACAACGTTAAGCTGAAGTTGCCGACAATGGGACGTTAGCCCTCTTCCTGACGCGCTTTCTTCAATGCCTTTTTCTCTTCCCGCCGCCAGCGGAAGAAGTCGCTCAGCATCGCGGAGCAAGATTCAGCCAGAATTCCCTCGGTAATTTCAACCCGGTGGTTCATCCCCGGATGATGCAGCACATCGATTAACGACCCGGCCGCGCCGGTTTTAGCATCGCGGGCACCGAACACCAGACGCGAAATGCGGCTATGCACCATCGCCCCGGCGCACATCACACAAGGCTCCAGCGTGACGTACAGCGTAGCATCAATTAAACGATAGTTCTGCAGGACCAGCCCTCCCTGACGCAGCGCCATAATTTCGGCATGGGCGGTGGGATCGTGACGACCAATTGGCCGGTTCCAGCCCTCGCCGATGACCTGATTGTTATGCACCAGCACGGCGCCCACCGGCACCTCGCCCTCTTCCCAGGCGCGTTTCGCCAACGTCAGCGCATGGCGCATCCAGTATTCATCATTAAATTCGTGGTCAGACACAGCGGCACTCCTGCAGAAAAAGCGGGGCGCATTATACATGGGCGCTATATATCGCCCAAATAATTCGCCTGCAGCGGAATTATTCGAGCTGCTGGAGATCGCCCTGCGGCGTCACTCGCCAGCGATGCTGGCAAAAACAGAGTAGCGGGTTATCCTGCTCGCTATCGCTATAGCCGCTATATAAGCGTAGCGGCGCGCCGATCCGCTGTTCCAGCTGCGCTACTTTCTCATGGCCCAGGCAACGCAGCGTCAGCACCCAGCCGCCGCGACGGCGGCTCATGCGGCTGGCGATAAGCTTTACGCGCGGCAGCCAAAGCGTATCGGCATAGACCTGTTCCACCAGCGACTGCGGTGAGCCGGTAATCAGCCAGACGTCGGCATCGGTACTGGTTAAATAGTCGTTTAGCCGGCCCTGTACCACCGGAAAGGCGGTCACGTGCTGGCGAAACCAGCTAACGAACTCCGCCTCCAGACGCTTAAGATGGCTTTCACGCCGGCCGCAGGTGGCAGCCCACAGCAGCAGGCTCATCGGCCAGCGCGCCGCGCGTCCGTTAACCAACAGGCCCAGCAGTACTATTGGCGACAAGGCCGCCACTGACAGTATGTTGAGCGGTTGACGACGTAAGAGGTAACGAATAAAGCTGCCGAACATATCCTGCTGGTGCAATGTGCCATCAAGATCGAAAAACACAACTCGTCGCGCGTTACTGTTCAAACCGAACTCCTTTCTGGTACGGATTTTCCTGGCGATGCCGATAGCTTAACAGGCTTGCCGCGACGAGCGCGAAATTGTCTGCCACGGTTGAGGTAAGATTCAGAATCTGACCCATTCGCATAATTCTTCACAGCAGAATTTTTAATTCGTACTATTCCACTTATAATCGAATACAAAATTCTTTCAGCCGCTAACGCCCTCCTTCGGAGAAGCCATGAACTGTTTAATCCGCATCCGCCAACGTTACCCGTCGCTGGCGGCGAGCGACAAAAAACTTGCCGACTTTATTCTGGCTCAGCCGGACCAAACCCGCCATCTCAGCTCGCAGCAGCTGGCGGGCGAAGCGGGCGTCAGCCAGTCCAGCGTGGTGAAGTTCGCGCAAAAAATGGGGTTCAAAGGCTTTCCGGCATTAAAACTGGCGCTCAGCGAAGCGCTGGCCAGCAGTCCGGATCCGCACTCTGTGCCGGTACATAACCAAATTCGCGGCGACGATCCGCTGCGTCTGGTAGGCGAAAAGCTGATCAAAGATAACATCGCGGCGATGCACGCCTCGCTGGACGTCAACAGCGAAGAGAAACTTCTGGAAGCAGTGGCCCTGCTGCGCGATGCTCGTCGGGTGATCATTACCGGCATCGGCGCCTCCGGGCTGGTGGCGCGCAATTTTAGCTGGAAGTTAATGAAAATTGGCATTAACGCCGTCGCCGAGCAGGATATGCATGCGCTGCTGGCAACGGTGCAGGCGATGTCGGCGGACGATCTGCTGTTGGCTATCTCCTATTCCGGAGAACGCCGCGAGATCAATATGGCGGCCGCTGAAGCGCTCCGCGTCGGCAGCAAGATCCTCGCGATCACCGGGTTTACTCCCAATGCCTTACAGCAGCAGGCCTCGCAGTGCCTTTACACCATCGCTGAGGAGCAGGCGACGCGCAGCGCAGCCATCTCCTCCACCAGCGCGCAAATGATGCTCACCGATCTCCTCTTTATGGCGCTGGTGCAGCAAGATCTTGAACACGCGCCGGAACGCATACGCCATAGCGAAGCGCTGGTGAAAAAGCTGGTCTGAGTAGAAAATGGGCATCAGGCAATGCCCATAAACATCAAATTGTTTTTAGCTGATTGATAATAAAAGGATTTATCTGTAATAAAAGCAGCAATTTTCGCGGTGCCCCGGTTGGCTGACGTCGTTTAGTTTCCCAGCTTTTAACTAAGTCATAGCTAACGCCTACGGCGAGAGCAAAATCCTGCTGTTTTAAGCCAGTCGCTTCGCGGATCGCTTTCACATCAATCGGGCTAAAAGTGTGAACATGCTGTGGTTCAGGGGTTTGCTCACCTTTTTCAATTCTCACCATTTCTTCTGCACTGGCCAGCAGATCGGCAAATAATTCGTCTTTCATCTGTACCTCATCGCCCTCGTGGACACCACTGACACCGTGGTCCCGTGGAGTGATAGAAACTCAGCGTTATTCCAGCATATCGGATAACTGTTTCAGCATCTTCTTTTGTTCTTCCGTTAAATCATCCAGCTCATTTTTGGGATAAACCAATGCCAGATAAATCCGCCCTTTACGCGTCACATTGTAATAAATAATTCTCACCCCGCCACGCTTGCCCATCCCCGGTCGGCTCCAGCGAATTTTTCGAAATCCCCCTGTCCCTGCGATGGTATCGCCAGCCTCAGGATCCTCAATCAACATCTCCTGAAAAAAGCGAAACTCGTCATCCGGTAGAAGCGCCTGACGCCGTTTACTGAAACCCTGCAGCTCAATAAAAGTGTACATACCGCATCCTGCGTACCATGATTATAAAATCATCATAAGTGTACGGGGTACAACAAGCAAGTTAATAAATGTACCAGGTACACATTCAGGCTCACGGGATTATAAATAAACACGCTAGCGAAGCGCTGGTGAAAAAGCTGGTCTGAGTAGAAAATGGGCGTATAATGCCCGCCCTGTTTGTGTTGTTTCTGAGATTTTCCTGATGGCGCTGTTAATCACCAAAAAATGCATCAATTGCGATATGTGCGAACCGGAGTGCCCGAATGAGGCCATTTCGATGGGCGAGAGCATTTATGAGATTAACAGCGACCGCTGCACCGAGTGCGTGGGCCACTACGACACGCCAACCTGCCAGAAAGTGTGCCCGATCCCGAATACTATTCTCAAAGATCCGGCGCACGTCGAGAATGAAGAACAGTTGTGGGATAAATTCGTGCTCATGCACCACGCGGATAAGCTTTAACCGCGGGTTTAGCTTTCGACGATCACCGTGGCGCAGGCGTAGTGGCGTTCATCGGCGAGAGTGACGTGAATAGCGCTTACCCCCATCCGTTCGGCTAAAAGCTTTGCTTCGCCCCATAACCGCAGTTTCGGCTTGCCCAATTCATCGTTGTAAACTTCGAACTGATTAAACGCCAGGCCGTTGCGAATACCGGTTCCGAGCGCTTTCGCCGCCGCTTCTTTGACCGCAAAGCGTTTTGCCAGAAAACGCACCGGCTGCTGATGTTGCTCCCAAATGCTCCATTCGTGATCGCTCAGCACCCGGCGCGCCAGGCGATCGCCGCTACGGGCGATCACCGCTTCGATGCGGGCGATTTCGACGATGTCGGTACCCAGCCCAAGAATCGCCATTAGCCGCGCGCTTCCAGCATCAGGCGTTTCATTTCCGCGACAGCCTCTTTCAGGCCGCTCATCACTGCGCGACCAATAATGGCATGGCCGATATTCAGTTCGTGCATTTCCGGCAAGGCGGCAATGGCTTTCACGTTGTGATAGGTCAGACCGTGACCGGCGTTCACCTTCAGGCCAAGGCTGGCAGCATAGGTCGCCGCTTTGGCGATACGCTCAAGCTCTTTAGCCTGTTCGGCATCGGTTTTGGCATCGGCATAGCAGCCGGTATGGATTTCAATATACGGCGCGCCCACTTCGGCAGCCGCTTTGATCTGCTCATCATCCGCGTCGATAAACAGGGAGACCAGAATACCGGCATCCGCCAGGCGCTGACAGGCATCGCGCATCTTATCGCGCTGCCCGGCCACGTCCAGCCCACCCTCGGTGGTCACTTCCTGACGCTTCTCCGGCACCAGGCAGCAAAAGTGCGGTTTAGTTTCGCAGGCGATCGCCAGCATCTCTTCGGTAACCGCCATTTCAAGATTCATTCGGGTATGCAACGTCTGGCGCAGGATGCGCACGTCACGATCGGTGATATGGCGGCGGTCTTCGCGCAGGTGCACGGTGATACCATCGGCGCCGGCCTGTTCAGCAATAAAAGCCGCCTGCACCGGATCCGGATAAGCGGTACCGCGCGCGTTACGCAATGTCGCAATGTGGTCAATATTGACCCCTAACAGTAATTCAGCCATGACAATCCTCGTTAATCATTATTCGTATTATCGGCTCGCGCCTTTCGCGCGGGCATAAACTGGCGAAACAATTCCCGGCTCTTGAGCGGTTTCCCTCCAAGATACGGCTTCAGGGCGATGCGGGTAAAGCGCTTCGCGGCGCGCAGCGTATCTACATCCGGAAACTCGCGGCTAGCCAACGCTTTCAAATGGTGCCCGGTAAACGTGCTGTTATCAATCACCAAGCTGGCGATAAAGCCTTTTTCTTCGCGATAGCGGTAGGTCATGGTGTCATCCACCGGGTCGCCGCTGCCGGCGCAGTGAAGGAAATCAACGCCATAGCCCAGGTGCCCGAGTAGCGCCAGCTCAAAGCGCCGCAGCGCGGGCTCCGGCGAACCGCTGGCCCCGGCAAGCGCCTGGATGCAATGCAGGTAGTCGAAAAAGAGTTCAGAGAAGCGCGTTTCGTGCTCGAGCACGCGGGAGATGAGTTCGTTAACGTAAAGACCGCTGTAGAGCGTGATACCGCTGAGCGGCAGCGCCAGCGAGACGGCTTCCGCGCTGCGAAGCGTTTTGACTTCGCCGCGGCCGCCGAAGCGAACCAGTAAGGGGGTAAAGGGCTGTAAGGCGCCCTTGAGATTAGAGCGTTTGGAGCGTGCGCCTTTGGCAACCAGGCGCACGCGACCGGACTCTTCCGTAAAGACGTCCAGCATCAGACTGGTTTCGCTCCACGGTCGGCTATGCAGGACAAAGGCGCGCTGCCATCCATCCACGTTGCGTTAACTCAGAGGTCGTCAACGTAACCGAGACTGCGCAGCGCGCGCTCGTCATCGGCCCAGCCGGATTTCACTTTGACCCACAGTTCGAGGTGCACCGGCGCTTCAAACATCTCTTGCATGTCTTTGCGCGCTTCGATGCCGATGGTTTTGATTTTGGCGCCTTTGTTGCCAATTACCATCTTCTTCTGCCCTTCACGCTCGACGAGGATCAGGCCGTTGATGTCGTAACCGCCGCGTTCGTTACTCACGAAACGTTCAATTTCGACGGTCACGGAGTACGGCAGTTCAGCGCCCAGGAAACGCATCAGCTTTTCGCGGATGATCTCGGAGGCCATAAAGCGCTGGGAACGGTCGGTAATATAATCTTCCGGGAAGTGATGAATCGCTTCCGGCAGATGTTTACGTACGATTGACGCGATAGTATCAACGTTGGTGCCGGTTTCCGCAGAGATCGGCACAATGTCGAGGAAGTTCATCTGGCTGGCAAGGAACTGCAGGTGCGGTAGCAGATCCGCTTTCTCCTGCACGTTATCAACTTTGTTGACGGCCAGAATCACCGGCGCGCGCGCATCACGCAGCTTGTTTAGCACCATCTCGTCATCTTGCGTCCAGCGAGTGCCTTCAACAACGAAGATAACCAGTTCCACATCGCCAATCGAGCTGCTGGCCGCTTTGTTCATTAAGCGGTTAATCGCGCGCTTCTCTTCCATATGCAGGCCCGGGGTATCAACATAAATCGCCTGATACGGCCCTTCGGTATGGATACCGACGATGCGGTGACGGGTAGTCTGCGCTTTACGGGAAGTGATCGAGATCTTCTGCCCAAGCAGCTTGTTCAACAGCGTGGATTTGCCAACGTTTGGACGACCAACGATGGCGACAAATCCGCAATAACTTTTTTCTTCGCTCATTCCAGCTCCAGTTTTTTCAGCGCCTGTTCGGCGGCAGCCTGCTCCGCCTTGCGACGGCTGGAACCTGTGCCAACCACCGGTTCACTCAGGCCACTGACCTGGCAGTGGATAGTAAATTCCTGATCGTGCGCTTCGCCGCGTACCTGGACGACCAGGTAAGACGGCAGCGGCAGATGACGACCCTGCAGATACTCCTGCAGACGCGTCTTCGGATCCTTTTGCTTATCGCCCGGGCTGATTTCGTCCAGACGAGTCTGGTACCAGGAGAGGATTAAGCGTTCAACATTCTGAATATCGCTGTCGAGGAAAACCCCGCCGATTAAGGCTTCTACGGTATCAGCCAGAATCGATTCGCGACGAAAACCGCCGCTCTTCAGCTCGCCAGGCCCAAGGCGCAGGCACTCGCCCAGTTCAAATTCGCGGGCGATTTCCGCCAGCGTATTGCCTCGCACCAGCGTCGCGCGCATACGGCTCATATCCCCTTCGTCTACCCGAGGGAAACGATGATAGAGCGCATTGGCGATCACAAAACTTAAAATAGAGTCGCCTAAAAACTCGAGACGCTCGTTGTGTTTGCTGCTGGCACTGCGGTGAGTTAATGCCTGTTGCAACAGCTCCTGATGAACAAAAGTGTAGCCCAGCTTTCGTTGAAGCCGATTAATTACGATGGGGTTCATGCGTTACCAATAAATGAATGCGTCAAAGATGCAGCACACGAAACCGACCTGAGCATACATACCCTTGATATATAAGGGTAGAAACTAACCAACGCGGTTTCGTGTGCAGTGTCACTCTTTCGAGAGACAACCAAAAACTTCGGGGGGATATTCTATACGCAACGACAAGGGATGTCGTTAGTTTGGATGGATTTAAATACTAAATAATTCACGCTGCCGTTATTGCGTTGGCAGCGTGAATTAAGACGGGGAATTAGTGGATGCCGCCAATGCGCGATAAACGTACGCCGGTTGGCCACTCGCCTTCCTGTTTTTCGAAGCTCATCCAGATGGCGGTGGCTTTACCCACCAGGTTCGCTTCCGGCACGAAGCCCCAGTAACGGCTGTCGGCGCTATTGTCGCGGTTGTCGCCCATCATGAAGTATTCACCCGGCGGAACGACCCACGTTGCCAGCGGCTGGCCGGACTGACGATAGTACATCCCCACCTGATCCTGAGCGATGGGTACCGTCAGAATACGGTGGGTCACTTCACCCAGCGTCTCTTTACGCTCGGTCAGACGAATACCATCGGCTTTGGTTTCGCCTTTCGGCAGTTGCCAGAAACCGCTGGTGGCTTCGCCGCCGTTGCGGCGGGAGAAGGTCTGAACGAAATCGCTTGGTTCGACGTTGGAGTAGGTGATCGGCAAGGCGCTACCGCATGACTGACCCGACGCGCAGCCAGGCTCAATCGTCACCTGTTTAGCCACCGGATCGTAAGTGACTTTATCGCCCGGTAAACCGACCGCGCGTTTGATGTAGTCCAGACGCGGATCTTCCGGATATTTAAACACCACGATATCGCCACGTTTCGGATGACCGGTTTCGATCAGCGTTTTCTGGTAGATCGGATCTTTAATGCCGTAGGCGAATTTCTCCACCAGGATAAAATCGCCAATCAGCAGAGTCGGCATCATCGAACCTGACGGGATCTGGAAAGGTTCATAGATAAACGAACGCACAACCAGCACAATCGCCAGTACCGGGAAGACCGAGGCGCCGGTTTCCAGCCAGCCCGGTTTCGGGCCGACTTTCTTCAGCGTCTTCTTGTCCAGTTGCTCGCCGGTCGCTGCCTGAGCAGCGGCCTGACGTTCACGACGTTTTGGTGCGAATATGAACTTATCCAGACACCACAACAGCCCTGTCACAAGGGTCGCAATGACCAGAATCAGGGCAAACATGTTCGCCATGCCAACTCCTTAGATTATTTGCCGTCTTTACCAACGTGCAGAATGGCGAGGAACGCTTCCTGCGGCAGTTCAACGTTACCGACCTGTTTCATACGCTTTTTACCTTCTTTCTGCTTCTGCAGCAGCTTTTTCTTACGGCTGACGTCGCCGCCGTAGCATTTCGCCAGGACGTTTTTACGCAGCTGTTTCACGGTAGAGCGCGCGATAATGTGGTTACCAATAGCCGCCTGAATCGCAATATCGAACTGCTGACGCGGGATCAGATCTTTCATCTTCTCGACCAGCTCGCGGCCACGATACGGCGCATTGTCGTTGTGCGTGATGAGCGCCAGCGCATCGACGCGCTCGCCGTTGATCAGCACGTCAACGCGCACCATGTTAGAGGCCTGGAAACGCTTGAAGTTATAATCCAGCGACGCATAGCCGCGAGAGGTGGACTTCAGACGGTCGAAGAAGTCGAGGACCACTTCCGCCATCGGGATTTCATAGGTCAGCGCAACCTGTTTGCCATGGTAAACCATGTTGGTTTGCACACCGCGTTTCTCGATACACAAGGTGATCACGTTGCCGAGGAACTCCTGCGGCAGCAGCATGTGACATTCGGCGATCGGCTCACGCAGTTCCTGAATATTATTCAGCGGCGGCAGCTTCGACGGACTATCGACGTAGATAACCTCTTTAGAGGTAGTTTCTACTTCATAGACTACCGTCGGCGCGGTGGTAATCAGGTCAAGATCGTATTCACGCTCCAGACGCTCCTGAATGATTTCCATGTGCAGCAGGCCGAGGAAGCCGCAGCGGAAGCCGAAGCCCAGCGCCGTAGAGCTTTCCGGCTCATAGAACAAGGATGCATCGTTCAGACTCAGTTTACCCAGCGCATCGCGGAAGTTCTCATAGTCATCAGAGCTCACCGGGAACAGACCGGCGTAGACCTGCGGCTTCACTTTTTTGAAGCCCGGCAGCGCCTTATCCGCTGGATTACGCGCCGCGGTCAGGGTATCGCCCACCGGCGCGCCGAGGATGTCTTTAATAGCGCAAACCAGCCAACCCACCTCGCCGCATTTCAGTTCGGTACGGTCAACCTGTTTCGGGGTGAAGATGCCCAGACGGTCGGCGTTATAGACCTGACCGGTGCTCATCACCTTAATTTTGTCGCCTTTGCGCATGGTGCCGTTTTTAATACGCACCAGCGACACGACGCCTAAATAGTTATCGAACCAGGAGTCGATAATCAGCGCCTGCAGCGGCGCGTCCGGATCGCCTTCCGGCGGCGGAATATCACGAACCAGACGTTCCAGCACATCCGGCACGCCGACACCGGTTTTCGCCGAGCAGCGAACCGCGTCGTGAGCGTCGATACCAACGATATCTTCAATCTCGTCCGCTACGCGCTCAGGGTCGGCCGCAGGCAGGTCGATCTTGTTAAGAACCGGGACGACTTCGAGGTCCATTTCCATCGCGGTATAGCAGTTCGCCAGGGTCTGGGCTTCTACACCCTGCCCGGCGTCAACCACCAGCAGCGCGCCTTCGCACGCCGCCAGGGAGCGCGATACTTCATAGGAGAAGTCAACGTGGCCCGGGGTGTCGATAAAGTTGAGCTGATAAGTTTCACCATCGCTGGCTTTATAGTCCAGGGTGACGCTCTGCGCCTTGATGGTAATGCCGCGCTCACGTTCAAGGTCCATGGAGTCCAGAACCTGGGCCGCCATTTCGCGATCAGAAAGGCCACCGCAAATCTGGATGATACGGTCAGACAGCGTCGACTTACCGTGGTCGATGTGAGCGATGATCGAAAAGTTACGTATATTCTTCATATTTAGAGTTAATTATGCCTTACGAGTCTCATGAGGCCGCTGTTCTGTGCCTGACGTTTTTTAATCCGAAAACGCCGCATTCTACACTACATCCGCGAAACCAGGAAATGCTGTTAGATCCAGCATAACGGCAGAATTGTGGCGTTGTATCAGGAAGCGTAAATAAAGATGAGGGACAGTGAAATCACTGCCCCATTTCAGAGGAAGGCGTATCGACGCGCAGCAGATCCGGCGGTAAACCAACGCTTAAAATCACCGGCTGCCACGACTGGCGAGCAGCCAGCTGCGGCGACAGCCCACGCGCCACCAGGAACCCGCCGACGCCGCCCAACAGCGCGCCGCACAACGAAGCGATATCGCTGGCAAACAACACCTGAAAAATAGATGCCATCACAAACAGCCCGAACAGCGGCGCCATGTAGACCAGCAGCGCCGAACCCAGCAGGCTGCTTTCAGCAATGCCCAGCTCCACTTTTTGCCCGGCCGTCAGCGGCTGCTCACAGGGGACGCTAATGGTATGGCTGGTTTGCGGCCCCAGTTTATTGAGCACCCGGCTACCGCACCCGGCGCGCGAGGCGCAGCTGCTGCAAGAGGCTTTAACATCGCAGTGAACCTGCGCCACGCCGTTGTGCCAGGAGACAACAGTCGCCCACTCTTTGATCATTGCGCGGCCCTGAACTTAATACTGTCGGAGATACGTTTTGCCGTCTGCGGCGGTAATTCGCCCACCACTGAGATTTCGGCGTTATCGCGCACCGAGGTACTGACGGTACGGCGGCCGGTGCGCAGCAGCTGATCGCTACTGTTTACGGTCGCGCGGTTAACGTTGACGGAGAAGCTGAACAGACCATCGGAATAGAGACGCGACTCGACAGGAGCATCGAAGGTCGGTAAACGACGCTGACTGCTGGAAACTTCCGTCACGCCCTGCGGCAGCCAGGTCGGCGCCCAGTTAAAGTTGGCTTTATTGCCGCTTTCCGGGACCGACAGCTGCGGCGGCAGGCTGGCTTTCGACAGCGCTTCCATACTCGAGCTTACGTTATCACCGATATTGAATGAGACCACCCGGAACTGCTCCAGGGTTTCACCGTCGCGGTCGAGCAGGTCGACGCGCAGCGGCAGCTTGGTCTCGGCATCCAGCCACGCAATGTAGCTGTAGCGCGTACCGTCGCGGGCTACTACGCGCACCACATCGCACAGGCGATCGGCGATACGCGTACGGCCAACGGAGATGAAATCATAATACGAGGCCAGCTTTTTGAAATCGGTATACACCAGAGACGGCAAGGAATCGACGATATAGTCGCCATTCAGAGTGAAGGGATCGAGACCGGGTTCAAAATAGCTGATTTCAGTACCGCGCAGCACCACTTCCCGACGCGGACCGTCGAGCTGCAGCAACTGAGCAAGGGGCTGGTTGTTCAACCGCACGTGACGATAGCGCAGCGACTCAACGCCCTGTTTGTTGATACTGACAAAAGACAGCTCGTAATTGAGGGACTGGCTAGCCAGGTTCATCTGCTGCAACAACGCCCCGGACGATGTATCAGCCGAGGCGTTGGTGGAGAAGAACAGGCTGCCCGCCATGAGCGACATGGCACACCAAAGTTGCTTCATTACTGCGATTGCGTTCCTAAAGTTTGATAACCTGGCACCTGAACAGCGGCTTGCTGAGTCTGGGCCTGGCCAAACTGAAGCTGCTCAGCGTGCAGGCGACGCTGCAATTCATAGTCCTGCAGCATAGCATTAATACGACGACGTTGCTCCTGAACCTGCGCCTGCTGACCGCTGCCGGCGGAGGCATCAGCCGGAACGCCCAGGCTAACCGGGCTGGCTTTGCCCATCATCGGCATGGTGTTGAAGACTGGCGCTTCCGGCTGCTGGGAGGCATCGGAGTGTCCGTTATACTGCTGGACGCCAACGATCACAGCCAGAGAAACGCACGCTGCCACACCCATTTGGGTAAGCGAGCTGGCCCACGGGCGTACTTTCTGCCAGAAAGGCATTTGACGCCACTGGTGTGGAGCAGGTTGAGACTCAGGAATAAGCGGCGCAACCTGACGAGCAGGTTCGTTCTCGATGGCGGCCATCACGCGAGCTGAGATATCGAATTGGAGCATCTCGGCGGTATCGCCTCGCAGCGTGTCGCGGATGAGATGGTAGCTCTCCCAGGTTTTTTGCATTTCAGAAGAACGACTCAGCTCATTGAGCAGCTCGTTATCCAGCGTTTCACCATCCATTAAGGCCGAAAGTTTTTCTTTCTGCATGCCTGATACCCTTTTCCAGTATTCCGCTATCGTCAACGCCTGATTAGCGGTTGAACTTTATTATCAATAGCTTCACGTGCCCGGAAGATACGCGAACGTACCGTGCCAACCGGACAATCCATGATGGCGGCTATTTCTTCATAGCTCAGGCCATCCAGCTCCCGCAACGTAATTGCCATGCGTAAATCTTCGGGAAGCGATTCAATGGTACGAAAAACTATTTGTCTCAGCTCTTCTGACAACATTAAGTTCTCAGGGTTCGAAATTTCTTTCAATGCCCCGCCGCTTTCGAAGTTTTCCGCCTCGTTGGCGTCAACATCGCTTGATGGCGGACGGCGTCCCTGAGCAACCAGATAATTCTTTGCCGTGTTTACGGCGATACGATACAACCAGGTATAAAAAGCGCTATCCCCCCGGAAAGAATCCAGCGCACGCCACGCCTTCACGAACGACTCCTGAACAACGTCAGCAATATCGCCCGGCGGTACATAGCGGGAGACCAGGCTTGCAACCTTGTGCTGATAGCGCACTACCAGTAGGTTAAAGGCTTTCTGATCTCCTTTCTGGACCCGTTCAACGAGGACCTGATCCGTTAACTGCTCGCTCATCCGAGGTAATGTCTCCCCAAACCCAATTCCCATGCGTATTCAGAACACCACCCAAGCACTGCATTATGAGCAAGCAGACGTTTGGAGTGTCTGAACACAATAAAGTTCCGTTACGCTTTTGATTTTTGTCTGACAACGGTGGACTGATTGTTATCTCTCATTATAAGTCCCGTTGTTCAACGCCAGGTAAGCTAATGAAGAAAAAGCGCAAGGCCCGCCTGAAGGGTAACGTAACCCAACTTATTTTTCACTATAAAATCTGAAGGTAACGGCTTGCTTCGCAAATATTTTCTTTCGTTTACATATTTGCTTTTCTGCCACCCTTGTTTAGCCCGCACAACTATTCACGAAAATAATTGTACGATTTAGCCCCACCAGGTGCTATGGTGAGGCTATTGTGTTTAGTAAATTAAACAGAAGCTATGAAGACGACTCCTGACTTTTCCTGTGATGTGTTGATTATCGGCAGCGGCGCTGCCGGATTGTCTCTGGCGCTGCGCCTGGCGGAACGCCACTCGGTTACCGTCCTGAGCAAAGGGCCGGTTAGCGAAGGCTCGACTTTCTACGCCCAGGGTGGAATTGCCGCCGTTTTCGATGAAACCGACAGCATCGAATCCCACGTCGAAGATACGCTCATCGCCGGGGCCGGACTTTGTGACCGTCATGCCGTCTCCTTCGTCGCCAGCAACGCCAAACCCTGCGTGCAGTGGCTTATCGATCAGGGGGTACTGTTTGATACCCAGGTGCAGGCCAACGGTGAAGAGAGCTATCACCTGACCCGCGAAGGCGGCCATAGTCATCGGCGGATCCTGCATGCCGCCGATGCCACCGGCAAAGAGGTTGAGACGACGCTGGTTGGCAAAGCGCTGGCGCATCCGAATATCACCATTCTGGAACGTAGCAACGCGGTTGACCTGATTATCTCCGATAAGATTGGCCTGCCGGGTACCCGGCGGGTAGTCGGCGCGTGGATCTGGAACCGTAATAAGGAAAAGGTAGAAACCTGCAGCGCAAGAGCCGTGGTGCTGGCGACCGGCGGCGCCGCGAAAGTCTACCAATATACAACGAACCCTGATGTCTCCTCCGGCGACGGCATCGCCATGGCCTGGCGCGCGGGATGCCGTGTGGCCAATCTCGAATTTAACCAGTTCCACCCTACCGCGCTGTTTCATCCACAGGCGAGAAACTTCCTCTTAACGGAAGCTCTGCGCGGCGAAGGCGCGCTGTTGAAACGGCCTGACGGTAGCCGCTTTATGCCGGACTTCGACGAACGCGGCGAACTGGCCCCGCGCGATATAGTCGCCCGCGCCATCGACCATGAGATGAAGCGCCTCGGCGTCGACTGCATGTATCTGGATATTAGCCATAAGCCCGAAGCGTTTATTCGCCAGCATTTTCCGATGATTTATGAAAAGCTACTCGGCCTTGGTATTGATTTGACCAAAGAGCCGGTGCCTATCGTACCCGCCGCCCACTACACCTGCGGCGGCGTGATGGTGGATGATAACGGACGTACCGACGTCGACGGTCTGTACGCCATCGGCGAGGTAAGCTACACCGGGCTGCACGGCGCCAACCGCATGGCCTCGAACTCATTGTTGGAGTGTCTGGTGTACGGCTGGTCGGCAGCCGAGGACATAGCGAAACGCCTGCCGCTGGCGCAAGCGGCGGAACAGCTGCCGCCATGGGATGAAAGCCAGGTTGAGATCCCGGATGAACTGGTGGTGATTCAACATAACTGGCACGAACTGCGCCTGCTAATGTGGGACTATGTCGGAATTGTGCGTACCACCCGCCGGCTGGAACGAGCGCTGCGGCGCATTACTATGCTGCAGCAGGAGCTGGATGAGTATTACGCGCGTTTTCGCGTCTCCAATAACTTACTGGAGTTGCGCAATCTGGTGCAGGTGGCCGAGCTTATCGTGCGTTGCGCCATGCAGCGTAAGGAGAGCCGCGGCCTGCACTATACGCTCGACTACCCGGACACGCTGGAAAACAGCGGCCCGTCGGTGCTCTCGCCGCTTGCTCACATAAAGAGATAGAAGTCGCGGGTCAGCGCGGTAAAGCCTTCAGAGTACTGCTGCTCTGGCCCACGAACCACCAGCCGATCGCTGAAACACTCGCCGGCGCTGGGAGAGAATGCCAGCAGGACCCGATGCGGCGGGCGCATTTCTGTTTCCGCCACGTCGGTGCGTAAGCGCAAATGCCACCCCATCGCTTTCGCCCGTTCGACAAACGCATTACCAATATCCACCGGCAGCACCACGCAGAAAAAGCCCTCCTCGGTAATCAGATCTGTGGCGCAGGTGAGCAGCGTCGTATGATCGAGCGAGGTGGTATAACGCGCTTGTTCGCGCTGCGACGTCGCGCAAGGTACGCCTTCGGCAAAAAACGGCGGATTGCTGACGATGAGCTCATAGCGCCGCGGCGGCTGCGGCTGCCACTGCTGAATCGGCGCCTGGTATACGGTGATGCGTCCAGGCCAGTTGCTGGCCGCCACGTTATCCCGCGCCTGCGTCGCGGCCTCTTCATCCAACTCCACCGCATCCAGTTGGACCGAATTCGCGGTACGCTGGGCTAACATTAATGCCAACAAACCGCTGCCGGTTCCGATATCCAGCACGTGCTTCACCTGAGCAATCGGCGCCCAGGCGCCCAGCAGAATACCGTCGGTACCGACTTTCATGGCGCAGCGATCGTGGGCGACGAAAAATTGTTTAAAGGTAAAACCATTGCGCGGCAGCGCAAACTTCGACTGAGACATCCTCAAAACCTTGCTGACGAAAACTCCTGTGCTTAAGGCTATGCACAATACCGGAGAACAGATAGCCTTACAAACAGATGAACATTACGTCAGTAACGTCTATAATCGGCGGCCCACTCAGAGGTAGAACATGACTGTAACGACTTTTTCCGAACTTGAACTCGACGAAAACCTGCTGGAAGCGCTCCAGGATAAAGGTTTCACACGCCCGACAGCCATTCAGGCCGCCGCTATTCCGCCTGCGCTTGATGGCCGTGATATTCTCGGTTCTGCGCCGACAGGCACCGGTAAAACTGCGGCATATTTGCTGCCAGCGTTGCAGCATCTGCTTGATTTTCCGCGCAAGAAATCGGGGCCGCCGCGGATCCTTATCCTGACGCCGACCCGCGAGCTGGCGATGCAGGTTGCCGATCACGCCCGCGAACTGGCGAAGCATACCCATCTGGATATTGCCACCATTACCGGCGGCGTTGCGTACATGAACCACGCGGAAGTGTTCAGCGAAAACCAGGATATCGTGGTCGCCACCACCGGTCGCCTGCTGCAGTATATTAAAGAAGAGAACTTCGACTGCCGCGCGGTAGAAACGCTGATCCTTGATGAAGCGGACCGCATGCTGGACATGGGCTTTGCCCAGGATATCGAAACCATCGCCGGTGAAACCCGCTGGCGCAAGCAGACCATGCTGTTTTCCGCCACGCTGGAAGGCGATGCGATTAAAGACTTTGCCGAACGCCTGCTGGAAGAGCCGGTTGAAGTTTCTGCAAATCCGTCGACCCGCGAACGTAAAAAAATTCACCAGTGGTACTATCGCGCCGATGATATCGATCATAAAACCGCGCTGCTGGTTAATCTGCTGAAGCAGCCGGAAGCAACCCGCTCTATCGTCTTCGTGCGTAAACGCGAGCGCGTTCACGAACTGGCCGCTAAGCTGCACGAAGCAGGCATCACCACCTGCTGGCTGGAAGGCGAAATGGTGCAGATCAAACGTAACGAAGCGATTAAACGCCTGACCGATGGTCGCGTGAACGTGCTGATTGCCACCGACGTCGCCGCGCGCGGTATTGATATTCCGGATGTCAGCCACGTGTTTAACTTCGATATGCCGCGCACAGCCGATATCTATCTGCACCGTATTGGCCGTACCGGCCGTGCAGGTAAGAAAGGCACCGCTATTTCGCTGGTTGAAGCGCACGATCACCTGCTGCTGGGTAAAATCGGCCGCTACGTTGAAGAACCGCTGAAAGCTCGCGTGATTGATGAATTGCGCCCGAAAACCCGCGCGCCGAGCGAGAAGTTAACCGGTAAACCATCGAAGAAAGTGCTGGCGAAACGCGCCGAGAAAAAAGAGAAAGAAAAAGAGAAGCCGCGGGTGAAGAAACGCCACCGCGATACCAAAAACATCGGTAAGCGCCGTAAGCCAAGCTCTGCCGTGACGCCGTCAACGTCCAACGAAGAGTAAAAAAAACGCCGGGATATCCCGGCGTTTTCACATCTGGCTTCAGCCTTACAGGCTTTCGGTAAAGGTACGAGCGATAACGTCGCGCTGCTGTTCCGGAGTCAGAGAGTTAAAACGTACCGCGTAGCCGGAAACACGAATGGTCAGCTGCGGGTATTTTTCCGGGTGCTCAACGGCATCCAGCAGAGTTTCGCGACGCAGCACGTTCACGTTCAGGTGCTGACCGCCTTCCACGCGGACTTCCGGTTTCACGTCTACCGGGATTTCACGGTATTCGATTTCACCCAGTTTGCTCACCGCAACTACGTCATCTTCCGCAAAACCACCTTTGGCACACAGGCAGCGCGCTTCGCCTTTTTCGCTATCCAGCAGCCAGAAAGAGTTCAGCAGGTCGTCGTTTGCCGCTTTAGTAATTTGGATACCAGTAATCATTTGATGCCTCCCAGGCAGTGTTTATTCGATTTTGGCCTCTTTGCGGCCAATTGGTAAAACCATTGTTGTATGAGTGTATATATATCAGCCACACACCCGGCATTCATTGACTTAAATCAACAAAAACCACTCACTCAAAGTGGGTATATGAGGATAGTATTGTTTTACATCAAGTTACGCCAGTAGGTGCCATAAAAAAATTTGTAAATTTTCAATTTTTTTTATGCACAACCAGTCAGGAATGACGTCGCGATTTTGTTATGCAGAAAGAAGCAGTTAAGCTATGGGCATGACACTTTGCAGGAGAGCGAGATGACCACCCCATTAACCTGGCACGACGTGCTGGCGGAAGAGAAGCAGCAGCCCTATTTTCTCAACACCCTCAAGACCGTCGCCGAAGAGCGCCAGTCCGGCATGACTATCTATCCGCCGCAGAAAGACGTCTTTAACGCCTTTCGCTATACCGAACTGGGCGAGGTCAAAGTGGTCATCTTAGGTCAGGATCCCTATCACGGCCCGGGACAGGCGCACGGTATGGCCTTTTCTGTTTTACCGGGAGTGCAGATACCGCCGTCGCTGCTGAACATGTATAAAGAGCTGGAAGGCACCATCCCCGGCTTTCAGCGCCCGGCGCATGGTTATCTGGAAAGCTGGGCGCGCCAGGGCGTGCTCCTGCTTAATACCGTGTTAACGGTGCGCGCCGGTCAGGCGCATTCACACGCCAGTCTCGGCTGGGAAACCTTTACCGATAAAGTGATAGCGCTGATTAACCAGCATTGTGAAGGAGTGGTATTTCTGCTGTGGGGGGCGCACGCGCAGAAAAAAGGCGCCATTATCGATCGCCAGCGCCATTGCGTCCTGAAAGCGCCGCACCCGTCGCCGCTGTCGGCGCACCGCGGTTTCTTCGGCTGCAACCACTTTGTGCAAACCAACCAGTGGCTGGCCGAACGCGGCGAGGCGCCCATTGACTGGATGCCGGTGCTGCCCGCTGAAAGCGAGTGAGCGACGATAATAAAAAAGCCAGCATCAGCTGGCTTTTTGCATTCAGAGACCGTTATCAGGCCTTATTCTGACGCCACCATTCCGCCAGCAGCACGCCGGTCGCCACGGAGACGTTAAGGCTTTCGACGTTGCCGGTGCCATCGATGGCGACGTTGAGGTCAGAGCTGGAGATCGCCGCATCGGACAGACCGTCGCGCTCCTGGCCTAATACCAGCACCATTTTCTTCGGCAGCTCGGCCTTAAACAGCGGCGTACCGTTATGGCTGGAGGTCGAGACGATGGCGTAGCCAGCCTGACGGAACTGCGTCAGGGTATCGATAAAGCTGTCGCCGGTGATCGGCTCAACATGTTCCGCGCCGCCTTCTGCAGTACGGATCGCCGCGCCAGACTCCAGCACGCCGGCATCCTGTACTACCACGCCTTTCACGCCAAAGTGCGCGCAGCTACGCATAATCGCGCCGAGGTTGTGCGGGTTGCCAACATCTTCCAGCGCCAGTACGCAATCTTCGGCTTCTGCTTTCGCCACCCACTGGGCCACGGAAGTACCATGACGTTTTTTGATCAGGAAGCAGACGCCGCCGTGGTGTTCGGTACCAGACGCCTTCGCCAGTTCGGCTTCGTCCACTACGTGGTAGGCCTTACGGTTGGCCGCCATCCAGCGCAGCGCCTCTTTAAAGCGCGGAGTGACGCTCTGGATAAACCAGGCGCGTACGATGGCTTCCGGACGGCTCTGGAACAGCGCCTGACAGGCGTTCTCGCCGTAGACGCGGGTCTCTTCCGCGCGCTGACGACGCAGCACTTCCGGATCGATAAAGCTCTTACCGCTGATGCCGCCGTGATCTTCTTTTACCGGCGTCTCATCACCCGGAGCGCGGGAAACGGTGCGCCACGGAGACGCATCGTCACGGTTAAAATCATTGCGCTTGCGATCGTCGCGTTTGCGATCGTCGCCGCGGCTGTTACGTTCATCGCGCGCAGGGCGGCTGCGGCCGTCAACACGTGACTTTCCTGGACGCCCTCCCCCTTTCCCGGTACGCGGGTTATGGGTACGTTTGTCAGAATCATCATCACTGCGGACATACATCACTTTGACCTTGCCGCTTTTATTTTTCAGTTCGTCGCTCATCTATTTTCTCCACCTGCGCTGCGCGAAGCGCGAAGATTACCCGATGTATCTTCACTTAGCCATTATTTCATTTAAAAGCCTTGGTCTATTGTAACCATCGAACAAAAGACATTGTCCTTTATTCGCGCCTCATCGATAATATGTAACATTACAGAAACAAATCGGCCACGTGCCGCGCTGCAACCCCATAACCAGAGGTTAGTTATGAATACCGTTTGTGCCAGTTGTCAGGCTCTTAACCGCATCCCCGAAGACCGTAGCGCCGATGGCGCCAAGTGCGGACGCTGCGGCCACGATCTCTTTGACGGCGATGTCATCAACGCGACCGGGGCAACGCTGGATAAACTATTAAAGGACGATCTGCCAGTCGTTATTGATTTCTGGGCCCCGTGGTGCGGCCCATGCCGTAGCTTTGCGCCGATCTTTGAAGATGTGGCTGAAGAGCGCAGCGGCGAAATGCGTTTTGTGAAAGTGAACACTGAAGCCGAACGCGAACTGAGCGCTCGCTTCCGCATCCGTAGCATTCCAACCATTATGATGTTTAAAAATGGTGAAATGGTCGACATGCTGAATGGCGCCGTCCCCAAAGCGCCGTTCGATAGCTGGCTGAACGAAGCCAACCAGCAGTAACCCCACAGGGGCACCGCTTGTGCCCCGTTTTCTCCTCTGCGACAATAGCGTTTTTCATTAGCGACTCCCATGATTGATAACGCTGTCCTTCGGCTACGCGCCGAACGCCTCGCGCGCGCAACCCGGCCTTTTCTTGCTCGCGGCAACCGCATCCGCCGCTGCCAGCGCTGCCTGCTCCCCCTAAAACAGTGTCTGTGCGCAACGCTGGCGCCGGCGCAGGCCGACAGCCGCTTTTGCCTGGTAATGTTCGACACCGAGCCGATGAAGCCCAGCAATACCGGGCGCCTTATCGCCGATATTCTGCCCAACACCGAAGCGTTTCAGTGGTCGCGTACCGAGCCGCCGCAGGCGCTGCTCGATCTGGTCGCCAACCCCGATTATCAGCCCATGGTCGTCTTTCCGGCCTCTTATGCCGGAGCGGAACGCCAGGTACTGAGCGCCCCGCCGGAGGGTAAGCCGCCGCTGTTTATTATGCTCGACGGCACCTGGACGGAAGCGCGGAAAATGTTTCGCAAAAGCCCGTATCTCGATGCGCTGCCGGTAATCTCTGTCGACCTGTCGCGCATCTCCGCCTATCACCTGCGCGAAGCCCATGCCGACGGTCAGTACTGTACGGCGGAAGTCGCCATCGCCCTGCTGGACTTAGCCGGCGACGCGCAGGCGGCGGCCGCGCTTGGCGATCACTTTAGCCTGTTCAGAAGCCGCTATCTGGCGGGAAAAACGCAGCATAAGGGCAGTATCACAGCACAACAGGCTGAAAGCGTTTAAAATCATTCGGTCACAGGGGATCAAAGGAGACCGGAATGAGCCAACGAGGCCTGGAAGCACTGCTGCGGCCAAAATCGATCGCCGTCATTGGCGCATCGATGAAACCGCAGCGCGCTGGCTATTTAATGATGCGCAATTTGTTGGCTGGCGGTTTTAATGGCCCGGTCCTGCCGGTGACGCCCGCCTGGAAAGCGGTGCTTGGCGTACTGGCGTGGCCGACTATCGACAGCCTGCCCTTTACCCCGGATCTGGCGGTGCTCTGTACTAATGCCCGCCGCAATCTCGAGTTGCTCGAGGCCTTAGGGCGGAAAGGGTGTAAAACCTGCATTATCCTCTCTTCACAGCCAGACCAGTACCCGGCGCTGCTCGAGTGCGCCGCCCGTTATCAAATGCGTCTGCTCGGTCCCAACAGCCTGGGGCTGCTGGCGCCGTGGCAGGGCCTGAACGCCAGCTTTTCGCCGGTCCCTATCCAGCGCGGCAAGCTGGCGTTTATCTCGCAATCCGCCGCCGTCTCTAACACCATTCTGGACTGGGCGCAGCAGCGTGAAATGGGCTTCTCGTACTTTATTGCGCTTGGAGATAGTCTTGATATCGACGTCGACGACCTGCTCGATTTTCTCGCCCGCGATAGCAAGACCAGCGCTATTTTGCTCTATCTGGAGCATCTCAGCGATGCCCGGCGTTTTGTCTCCGCCGCCCGTAGCGCCTCGCGTAATAAACCCATTCTGGTCATCAAAAGCGGCCGCAGCCCGGCGGCGCAGAAATTACTGCATGTCAACTCAGGGATGGATCCCGCCTGGGATGCCGCTATTCAGCGGGCGGGGCTGCTGCGCGTGCAGGACACCCACGAGCTCTTTTCCGCCGTTGAAACCCTGAGCCATATGCGCCCATTGCGCGGCGAAAAGCTGATGATTATCAGCAATGGCGCCGCGCCGGCGGCGCTGGCGTTGGACGAACTGTGGCTGCGTAACGGCAAACTCGCCAATCTCAGTGAAGCCACCTGCGACCAGCTCAGGCAGGTGTTACCGACGGGCGTCGAGGTCGCTAATCCTCTGGATCTACGCGATGACGCCAGCAGCGAGCACTATCTCAAGGCGCTGAATGTGTTGCTGGACAGCCAGGATTATGATGCGCTGCTGGTGATCCACTCCCCCAGCGCCGCGGCGCCGGGCACCGAAAGCGCGCTGGCGTTGATTGATGCCCTTAAGCGTCATCCACGCGGGAAATACGTCACGGTGCTGACGAACTGGTGCGGGGAGTACTCTTCCCAGGAGGCGCGACGGTTGTTTAGCGAGGCCGGTATCCCAACCTATCGCACGCCGGAAGGCACTATTACCGCCTTTATGCATATGGTCGAGTACCGGCGCAACCAGAAGCAACTGCGGGAAACGCCGGTGCTTTCCGATACGCTGACCGCCAATACCGCGGAGGCCCACACGCTGTTGCAGCGCGCGCTGAGCGAAGGCGCGACCTCGCTGGACACCCATGAGGTCAGCCCGCTGCTGCGCGCCTACGGCATCCATACTCTTCCCACCTGGATTGCCGCCGACAGCGCCGAAGCGGTACATATCGCCGAGCAGATTGGCTACCCGGTGGCGTTGAAGCTACGTTCGCCGGATATTCCGCATAAATCGGAAGTTCAGGGCGTCATGCTCTATTTACGTACCCCAGCTGAAGTCCAGCAGGCGGCGGACGCGATTATCGACCGGGTAAAAATGGCCTGGCCGCAGGCGCGCATTCATGGCCTGTTGGTACAGAGTATGGCCAACCGTGCCGGGGCGCAGGAGCTCCGGGTCGTCGTCGAGCATGACCCGCTTTTCGGCCCGCTGATTATGCTTGGCGAGGGCGGCGTCGAATGGCGAGCGGAAAATCAGGCCGCGGTCGCACTGCCGCCGCTGAATATGAACCTGGCGCGTTATCTGGTGATCCAGGCCATCAAGAGTAAAAAGATCCGCGGACGCAGCGCGCTACGCCCGTTGGATATTCCCGGCCTCAGCCAACTGCTGGTGCAGGTCTCTAACCTGATTGTCGATTGCCCCGAGATCCAGCGGCTGGATATTCACCCCTTGCTTGCTTCCGGCAACGAGTTTACCGCCCTCGACGTTACTCTCAGCCTGGCGCCATTTAGCGGCGACAGCGAAAGCCGACTGGCAGTCAGACCCTATCCGCAGCAACTTGAGGAATGGGTGGAAATGAAAAACGGCGAGCGCTGCCTGTTCCGGCCGATCCTGCCTGAGGATGAACCACTATTATTGGCCTTTATTGAGCGGGTCACCAAAGAAGATCTCTATTACCGCTACTTCAGCGAGATCAACGAATTCACCCATGACGACTTAGCCAATATGACGCAGATCGACTACGATCGTGAAATGGCCTTTGTTGCGGTTCGCGCCACGGAGCAAGGAAGCGAGATCCTCGGCGTGACCAGAGCAATTTCCGATCCTGATAATATTGATGCCGAGTTTGCCGTGCTGGTGCGTTCTGACCTGAAAGGTTTAGGCCTTGGCCGACAGCTTCTTGAAAAACTGATCGCCTATACGCAGAGCCATGGATTACAGCGCTTAAATGGCATCACCATGCCAAATAACCGCGGCATGATAGGCCTTGCCAGAAAGCTTGGTTTTGCAGTGGATATCCAGTTAGAAGACGGAATAGTGAGCCTGTCTCTTGCGCTGAATACGTTACATTCGGTGACAAGCGACAGCAATTAATGACCACATTCGCGGGTAGTAATGGTATTATTGCCCGCTTACGTCATCTGCATGGTACAGAAGACCCTTCAATAAACAGAGAAGAAACGCACTGTGATGTTGTCAAAATTTAAGCGTAATAAACATCAACAACACCTTGCCCAACTCCCTAAGCTCTCTCAGTCAGTTGATGATATCGAGTTCTTTTACGCGCCGGCTGATTTCCGCCAGGCGCTACTGGCAAAGATAGCCCACGCCACCCAGCGTATTTGCATTATTGCGCTCTATCTTGAGCAAGATGATGGCGGAAAAGGAATACTGCAAGCCCTGTATGACGCTAAACGCCAGCGTCCAGAACTGGATGTGCGCGTGCTGGTTGACTGGCATCGCGCCCAGCGTGGCCGTATCGGCGCGGCAGCCTCCAATACCAATGCCGATTGGTACTGTCGCATGGCCCAGGAAAACCCAGGGATTGATATCCCGGTGTATGGCGTCCCGGTCAATACCCGGGAAGCGCTCGGCGTGCTCCATTTTAAAGGCTTCATCATCGATGACAGCGTTATTTATAGCGGCGCCAGCCTGAACGATGTGTACCTGCATCAGCATGATAAATATCGCTACGATCGCTATCAGTGCATCCGCAACGGCAAGATGGCCGACGTGATGTTCGACTGGGTCGAGCAGAATCTGGTACAGGGTCGCGGCGTGAATCGACTCGATCGCCCGGATCGACCAAAAAGCCCGGAAATCAAAAATGATATTCGCCAGTATCGCCAGGATCTGCGCGAAAGCGGCTATCACTTCACCGGCAATGCCGATGAAGATCAACTGTCAGTCACACCGCTGGTCGGGCTCGGTAAATCGAGCCTGCTCAACAAGACTATCTTCCACCTGATGCCGTGTGCGGAACATAAGCTGACCATCTGCACCCCGTATTTCAACCTGCCCGCCGTACTGGTCAGAAATATTATTTCTCTGCTACGCAGCGGAAAAAAAGTGGAAATCATCGTCGGCGACAAGACCGCGAACGACTTCTATATCCCGGAAGATCAGCCGTTTAAAATCATCGGCGCATTGCCTTATTTGTACGAAATTAACCTGCGTCGCTTCCTGAGCCGTCTGCAGTATTATGTGAATACCGATCAGCTCATCGTACGTTTATGGAAAGATGACGATAACAGCTACCACCTGAAAGGCATGTGGGTTGATAACGAGTGGATGCTGCTGACCGGCAACAACCTCAATCCGCGCGCCTGGCGGCTGGATTTAGAAAATGCCGTACTGATCCACGATCCTAAGCATCAACTGCGCGAAATGCGGGAAAAGGAGCTTCAGCTCATCCGTACACATACGACGGTAGTGAAGCACTATCGCGATCTACAAAGCATCGCCGACTATCCGGTGAAGGTGAAAAAGCTCATCCGCCGTCTGCGGCGCATCCGCATCGACCGCCTCATCAGCCGCATTCTCTAAGATCAACGCCCCGTAATCCGGGGCTTTTTTTCAGGAAGAATTATGCGCTACTTCATCATTATTGCCCCTTTACTACTCAGCGGCTGCAGCCATATGGCCAATGATGCCTGGAGCGGTCAGGACAAGGCCCAACACTTTCTCGCGTCGGCAATGCTCTCCGCCGCCGGCAATGAATATGCGCAGCATCAGGGGTACAGCCGCGATCGCAGCGCCGCCATCGGTCTGATGTTTTCCGTTAGTCTGGGGGCATCAAAAGAGTTATGGGACAGCCGCCCGGCAGGGAGCGGCTGGAGCTGGAAGGATTTCGCCTGGGATGTCGCCGGTGCCACCACCGGCTATACGGTGTGGCAACTGGCGCATCAATAAGGTTACAAACGCAACCCCTTCCCTTTACCATGCAGCATCAGGGAGACCAGGAAGGCAATCGCCGCCATTACCGTCACGTACCAGTAGAAGGCATTCTCCATTCCTATAGATTTAAGCGACAGCGCGACGTATTCAGCCGAACCGCCGAATAGCGCGTTTGCTACCGCATAGGACAGGCCCACGCCCAGCGCGCGAACCTGTGCCGGAAACATTTCCGCCTTCAGGATCCCGCTGATGGAGGTGTAGAAGCTGACGATCAGCAACGCGCAAATCACCAGCGCAAATGCGGCATACGGCGAGCTAACATTCTGCAGCGCACTCAAGATTGGCACGGTAAACAGCGTCGCCAGCACGCCGAAACACAACATTGAAGTACGGCGCCCCACCTTATCCGAGAAGGCGCCAAATAGCGGTTGTACCAGCATATACACGAAAAGCGCCGCCGTCATAATCATGCTGGCGGTGCTGGCCGTCATGCCGGCGGTATTCACCAGATATTTTTGCATATACGTGGTGAAGGTGTAAAAAGTCAGCGAACCGGCGGCAGTAAAGCCCAGCACCATGACAAAAGCCCGGCGATTACGCCACAAACCTTTAAAGGAACCGGCCTCTTTCAGCGCACGGGTTTCCTGCTTCGAGGTTTCATCCAACTGACGACGCAGCCACAGCGCGACGATGGCCAGTACTGCGCCCAGCGCAAAAGGAATACGCCATCCCCATGCATGCAAATCTTCATCACTGAGGATTTGCTGTAGTGCGACAACGACCAGTACCGCCAGCAGTTGACCGCCAATTAACGTAACGTACTGGAAGGAGGCGTAGAATCCTTTCTTTCCTTCTACTGCGACTTCACTCATGTAGGTCGCGCTGGTGCCATATTCCCCGCCAACGGACAGGCCCTGGAACAGACGTGCCAGCAACAGCAGTGCCGGCGCCCAGGTACCGATAGTGGCGTATCCCGGTAGACAAGCAATCACCAGCGAGCCGAAGCACATCATGCATACCGAAATAAGCATTGAGGCTTTACGTCCGCGCCGGTCAGCAATACGGCCAAATAGCCAGCCGCCGATGGGGCGCATCAGGAAGCCAGCAGCAAAAACTCCGGCCGTTTGTAACAATTGAGTGGTGGTATTTCCTGAAGGGAAGAAGATGTGCGCAAAATAGAGTGAGCAAAATGAGTAGACATAAAAATCAAACCATTCCACCAGGTTCCCTGAAGATGCCCCCACAATTGCCCATACACGGCGCCGGGTATCGCCCTGCTCCAGGGAACCCTGCTCGTTAATGCTACTTTCTGTCATTATAATTTTGCTCCAGCAAAGACCGTAATCTGTCTCATCGGGCGTGACACGTCACTCAGACAAATTAATTAGTGAACCAAATGTTATATAATTGTTATTTATTTATATGTGATTGTATTCACATTTTTTTTCGTAACACCGGTTTTCGCGATTAACGTCAGCACATGAGCAGCGAAAAAGTGAATTATGGCGAAGTGGTTACAACGACGGGGTTTTATATGGCTTTGAATGAAGGTGATGAGATGGTGTAGCAAGATTTTCCCGCAGGCGGGGAACGATCGGTAGCCCCGGTAAGCGTAGCGCCACCGGGGAAGATGGCGGCGCGCCTGGCCGCAAAACACCAAAACAAAAGGCCCGGTCTTCCGACTGAGCCTTTCGTTTTATTTGATGCCTGGCAGTTTATGGCGGGCGTCCTGCCCGCCACCCTCCGGGCCGTTGCTGCGCAACGTTCAAATCCGCTCCCGGCGGATTTGTCCTACTCCGGAGAGCGCTCACCGACAAACAACAGATAAAACAAAAGGCCCAGTCTTTCGACTGAGCCTTTCGCTTTATTTGATGCCTGGCAGTTCCCTACTCTCACATGGGGAGACCCCACACTACCATCGGCGCTACGGCGTTTCACTTCTGAGTTCGGCATGGGGTCAGGTGGGACCACCGCGCTATCGCCGCCAGGCAAATTCTGTTTTCAACACGTCCTCAGGACGCATCGAGTAATCTGTATCAGGCTGAAAATCATCTCAAATCGCCAAAACACCTTCGGCGTTGTAAGGTTAAGCCTCACGGTTCATTAGTATCGGTTAGCTCAACGTATCGCTACGCTTACACACCCGACCTATCAACGTCATCGTCTTTAACGTTCCTTCAGGAGACTTAAAGTCTCAGGGAGAACTCATCTCGGGGCAAGTTTCGTGCTTAGATGCTTTCAGCACTTATCTCTTCCGCATTTAGCTACCGGGCAATGCCATTGGCATGACAACCCGAACACCAGTGATGCGTCCACTCCGGTCCTCTCGTACTAGGAGCAGCCCCCCTCAATTCTCCAGCGCCCACGGCAGATAGGGACCGAACTGTCTCACGACGTTCTAAACCCAGCTCGCGTACCACTTTAAATGGCGAACAGCCATACCCTTGGGACCTACTTCAGCCCCAGGATGTGATGAGCCGACATCGAGGTGCCAAACACCGCCGTCGATATGAACTCTTGGGCGGTATCAGCCTGTTATCCCCGGAGTACCTTTTATCCGTTGAGCGATGGCCCTTCCATTCAGAACCACCGGATCACTATGACCTGCTTTCGCACCTGCTCGCGCCGTCACGCTCGCAGTCAAGCTAGCTTATGCCATTGCACTAACCTCCTGATGTCCGACCAGGATTAGCTAACCTTCGTGCTCCTCCGTTACTCTTTGGGAGGAGACCGCCCCAGTCAAACTACCCACCAGACACTGTCCGCAACCCCGATTAGGGGCCAACGTTAGAACATCAAACATTAAAGGGTGGTATTTCAAGGTTGGCTCCACGCAGACTGGCGTCCACGCTTCAAAGCCTCCCACCTATCCTACACATCAAGGCTCAATGTTCAGTGTCAAGCTATAGTAAAGGTTCACGGGGTCTTTCCGTCTTGCCGCGGGTACACTGCATCTTCACAGCGAGTTCAATTTCACTGAGTCTCGGGTGGAGACAGCCTGGCCATCATTACGCCATTCGTGCAGGTCGGAACTTACCCGACAAGGAATTTCGCTACCTTAGGACCGTTATAGTTACGGCCGCCGTTTACCGGGGCTTCGATCAAGAGCTTCTCCTTACGGATAACCCCATCAATTAACCTTCCGGCACCGGGCAGGCGTCACACCGTATACGTCCACTTTCGTGTTTGCACAGTGCTGTGTTTTTAATAAACAGTTGCAGCCAGCTGGTATCTTCGACTGATTTCAGCTCCACCCGCAGGGACTTCACCTACATATCAGCGTGCCTTCTCCCGAAGTTACGGCACCATTTTGCCTAGTTCCTTCACCCGAGTTCTCTCAAGCGCCTTGGTATTCTCTACCTGACCACCTGTGTCGGTTTGGGGTACGATTCAATGTTACCTGATGCTTAGAGGCTTTTCCTGGAAGCAGGGCATTTGTTACTTCAGCACCGTAGTGCCTCGTCATCACACCTCAGCGTTAAAAGGTACCGGATTTACCTGGAACCTCCGCCTACATGCTTAAACCGGGACAACCGTCGCCCGGCTAACATAGCCTTCTCCGTCCCCCCTTCGCAGTAACACCAAGTACAGGAATATTAACCTGTTTCCCATCGACTACGCCTTTCGGCCTCGCCTTAGGGGTCGACTCACCCTGCCCCGATTAACGTTGGACAGGAACCCTTGGTCTTCCGGCGTGCGGGCTTTTCACCCGCATTATCGTTACTTATGTCAGCATTCGCACTTCTGATACCTCCAGCAACCCTCACAGGCCACCTTCGCAGGCTTACAGAACGCTCCCCTACCCAACAACACATAGTGTCGCTGCCGCAGCTTCGGTGCACAGTTTAGCCCCGTTACATCTTCCGCGCAGGCCGACTCGACCAGTGAGCTATTACGCTTTCTTTAAATGATGGCTGCTTCTAAGCCAACATCCTGGCTGTCTGTGCCTTCCCACATCGTTTCCCACTTAACTGTGACTTTGGGACCTTAGCTGGCGGTCTGGGTTGTTTCCCTCTTCACGACGGACGTTAGCACCCGCCGTGTGTCTCCCGTGATAACATTCTTCGGTATTCGTAGTTTGCATCGGGTTGGTAAGTCGGGATGACCCCCTAGCCGAAACAGTGCTCTACCCCCGAAGATGAATTCACGAGGCGCTACCTAAATAGCTTTCGGGGAGAACCAGCTATCTCCCGGTTTGATTGGCCTTTCACCCCCAGCCACAAGTCATCCGCTAATTTTTCAACATTAGTCGGTTCGGTCCTCCAGTTAGTGTTACCCAACCTTCAACCTGCCCATGGCTAGATCACCGGGTTTCGGGTCTATACCCTGCAACTTAACGCCCAGTTAAGACTCGGTTTCCCTGCGGCTCCCCTATACGGTTAACCTTGCTACAGAATATAAGTCGCTGACCCATTATACAAAAGGTACGCAGTCACACCCGAAGGTGCTCCCACTGCTTGTACGTACACGGTTTCAGGTTCTTTTTCACTCCCCTCGCCGGGGTTCTTTTCGCCTTTCCCTCACGGTACTGGTTCACTATCGGTCAGTCAGGAGTATTTAGCCTTGGAGGATGGTCCCCCCATATTCAGACAGGATACCACGTGTCCCGCCCTACTCTTCGAGTTCACAGCCTGTGCATTTTGGTGTACGGGACTATCACCCTGTACCGTCGGACTTTCCAGACCGTTCCACTAACACACAAGCTGATTCAGACTCTGGGCTGCTCCCCGTTCGCTCGCCGCTACTGGGGGAATCTCGGTTGATTTCTTTTCCTCGGGGTACTTAGATGTTTCAGTTCCCCCGGTTCGCCTCGTTAACCTATGTATTCAGTTAACGATAGTGCAACGAATTGCACTGGGTTTCCCCATTCGGACATCGCCGGCTGTAACGGTTCATATCACCTTACCGACGCTTTTCGCAGATTAGCACGTCCTTCATCGCCTCTGACTGCCAGGGCATCCACCGTGTACGCTTAGTCGCTTAACCTCACAACCCGAAGATGTTTCGTAAAACACCCACGTGTTGCGAAAATTTGAGAGACTCGAACACACATTAACTGTGTGTCGTTTCAATTTTCAGCTTGATCCAGATTTTTAAAGAGCAAATATCTCAAACGTCACCCGAAGATGAGTTTTGAGATATATCGGCACGCGTCTTTCACTCACGAACCAGCAAGTGGCGTCCCCTAGGGGATTCGAACCCCTGTTACCGCCGTGAAAGGGCGGTGTCCTGGGCCTCTAGACGAAGGGGACACTGAAGTCTCAATCGCAAGACGCCTTGCTTCTCTACTTTCATCAGACAATCTGTGTGAGCACTACAAAGGCAGGTTCTTTAAGGTAAGGAGGTGATCCAACCGCAGGTTCCCCTACGGTTACCTTGTTACGACTTCACCCCAGTCATGAATCACAAAGTGGTAAGCGCCCTCCCGAAGGTTAAGCTACCTACTTCTTTTGCAACCCACTCCCATGGTGTGACGGGCGGTGTGTACAAGGCCCGGGAACGTATTCACCGTAGCATTCTGATCTACGATTACTAGCGATTCCGACTTCATGGAGTCGAGTTGCAGACTCCAATCCGGACTACGACATACTTTATGAGGTCCGCTTGCTCTCGCGAGGTCGCTTCTCTTTGTATATGCCATTGTAGCACGTGTGTAGCCCTACTCGTAAGGGCCATGATGACTTGACGTCATCCCCACCTTCCTCCAGTTTATCACTGGCAGTCTCCTTTGAGTTCCCGGCCGGACCGCTGGCAACAAAGGATAAGGGTTGCGCTCGTTGCGGGACTTAACCCAACATTTCACAACACGAGCTGACGACAGCCATGCAGCACCTGTCTCAGAGTTCCCGAAGGCACCAAAGCATCTCTGCTAAGTTCTCTGGATGTCAAGAGTAGGTAAGGTTCTTCGCGTTGCATCGAATTAAACCACATGCTCCACCGCTTGTGCGGGCCCCCGTCAATTCATTTGAGTTTTAACCTTGCGGCCGTACTCCCCAGGCGGTCGACTTAACGCGTTAGCTCCGGAAGCCACGCCTCAAGGGCACAACCTCCAAGTCGACATCGTTTACGGCGTGGACTACCAGGGTATCTAATCCTGTTTGCTCCCCACGCTTTCGCACCTGAGCGTCAGTCTTTGTCCAGGGGGCCGCCTTCGCCACCGGTATTCCTCCAGATCTCTACGCATTTCACCGCTACACCTGGAATTCTACCCCCCTCTACAAGACTCTAGCCTGCCAGTTTCGAATGCAGTTCCCAGGTTGAGCCCGGGGATTTCACATCCGACTTGACAGACCGCCTGCGTGCGCTTTACGCCCAGTAATTCCGATTAACGCTTGCACCCTCCGTATTACCGCGGCTGCTGGCACGGAGTTAGCCGGTGCTTCTTCTGCGAGTAACGTCAATCGCCAAGGTTATTAACCTTAACGCCTTCCTCCTCGCTGAAAGTACTTTACAACCCGAAGGCCTTCTTCATACACGCGGCATGGCTGCATCAGGCTTGCGCCCATTGTGCAATATTCCCCACTGCTGCCTCCCGTAGGAGTCTGGACCGTGTCTCAGTTCCAGTGTGGCTGGTCATCCTCTCAGACCAGCTAGGGATCGTCGCCTAGGTGAGCCATTACCCCACCTACTAGCTAATCCCATCTGGGCACATCTGATGGCATGAGGCCCGAAGGTCCCCCACTTTGGTCTTGCGACGTTATGCGGTATTAGCTACCGTTTCCAGTAGTTATCCCCCTCCATCAGGCAGTTTCCCAGACATTACTCACCCGTCCGCCGCTCGTCACCCGAGAGCAAGCTCTCTGTGCTACCGCTCGACTTGCATGTGTTAGGCCTGCCGCCAGCGTTCAATCTGAGCCATGATCAAACTCTTCAATTTAAGTTTGATGCTCGTGAATTAAACTTCGTAATGAATTACGTATGTTCACTCAGAGACTTGGTATTCATTTTTCGTCCGAGGACGTTAAGAATCCATGTCACTTTGAGTGCCCACACAGATTGTCTGATAAATTGTTAAAGAGCAGTTGCAACGCGGCTTTCAGCTCACCGTTGCGAGGTCCCGTATAATACGTTTTCCTCATTCAGAGTCAAGCGCTTATTTCACTTTTCTCTGTCGGTTTTCAGCGTCACATTTCGCTGCTGAAAACCTGCTGACCCGGCGGCTTGTTTGCCGTTGTTCCGTGTCAGTGGAGGCGCATTATAGGGAGTAATTCTGAAGTGACAAGCATAAATTCAAAAAAACAATTCAAGCGCTCACTTTTCAACCAAATTAACGTTTGAACTTTAATTCTTGCCTGGTTTTTAAACAAAAACGAGCCCAAAGGGCCCGTTTTTGTCGTTTTGTGACTTACTGCACTGCTACGATGCGGTCGTCTTTTACCACCAGCTCGACGGTTTTCCCCGGAACCAGCTCGCCAGACAGGATTTGCTGAGCTAACGGGTTCTCTATCTGTTGCTGGATGGCACGTTTCAATGGACGCGCGCCGTATACCGGGTCGTAGCCATTTTCGCTCAACAGCTTCAACGCCTCATCGGACATATGCACTTCATAGCCGCGCTCTTCCAGACGTTTATACAAACGCTGCAGTTGGATCTGCGCAATAGAAGCAATATGTTTTTCACCCAACGGATGGAAGACCACCACTTCATCGATACGGTTGATAAACTCCGGACGGAAGCGCTGGCTAACCACGCCAAGCACCAGATCCTTCATATGACCGTAGTCCAGCTCGCCGAAACGTTCCTGAATCAGATCGGAACCGAGGTTAGAGGTCATGATGACAACCGTATTACGGAAGTCGACCGTTCTCCCCTGCCCGTCGGTCAGGCGACCATCGTCAAGCACCTGCAGCAGAATGTTAAATACATCCGGATGCGCTTTTTCCACTTCATCCAACAGGATGACGGAATAAGGACGACGACGAACCGCTTCGGTCAGATACCCGCCCTCTTCGTAACCCACGTATCCCGGAGGCGCGCCGACCAGACGCGAGACGGAGTGTTTCTCCATAAACTCGGACATATCGATACGCACCATCGCGTCGTCGCTGTCGAACATAAAGTTAGCCAGCGTTTTGCAAAGCTCGGTTTTACCCACCCCGGTCGGGCCGAGGAACAGGAACGAACCAATAGGCCGGTTCGGGTCAGACAGCCCGGCGCGGCTACGGCGAATGGCGTTGGATACCGCTTCAACCGCTTCATCCTGGCCAATGACGCGGTGATGCAGATCCTGTTCCATACGCAACAGTTTTTCGCGCTCGCTTTCCATCATGCGCGCCACCGGAATACCGGTCCAGCGCGCCAGCACTTCGGCAATCTCGGCATCGGTTACTTTGTTACGTAACAGGCGCATCGTTTTGCCTTCAGACTGGGTGGCTGCCGCCAGCTGTTTTTCCAGCTCCGGAATTTTACCGTATTGCAGTTCGGACATCCGCGCGAGGTCGCCAAGACGTCGTGCTTGTTCGATAGCAATTTTGGCTTGTTCCAGCTCAGCTTTAATAGTCTGCGTACCGGAGAGCGATGCTTTTTCCGCTTTCCACTCTTCTTCCAGCACCGAATACTGACTTTCTTTGTCCGCCAGCTCTTCATTAAGCATATCGAGACGCTTCAGGCTCGCTTCATCCGCCTCTTTCTTCAGCGCCTGCTGTTCCAGCTTCAACTGGATGATACGGCGATCGAGACGGTCCAGCTCTTCCGGCTTCGAGTCGATCTGCATACGGATGCTGGATGCTGCTTCATCGATAAGGTCGATGGCTTTATCCGGCAACTGACGGTCGGCAATATAGCGATGCGACAGGGTCGCCGCCGCCACGATGGCCGGGTCAGTGATCTGCACGTGGTGGTGCAGTTCATAACGTTCTTTCAGACCGCGCAGTATGGCGATGGTATCTTCTACCGTCGGCTCGGCAACGAACACTTTCTGGAAACGACGTTCCAGCGCGGCGTCTTTTTCAATGTACTGGCGGTATTCGTCAAGGGTGGTGGCGCCGACGCAGTGCAGTTCACCCCGCGCCAGGGCCGGTTTCAGCATGTTGCCGGCATCCATCGCGCCGTCGGCTTTACCCGCGCCGACCATGGTGTGCAGCTCATCGATAAACAGGATAACGTTGCCTTCCTGTTTCGCCAGATCGTTCAGCACGCCTTTCAGACGCTCTTCGAATTCACCGCGATATTTCGCCCCGGCCACCAGCGCGCCCATATCCAGCGCCAATACCCGACGGCCTTTCAGCCCTTCAGGTACTTCGCCGTTGACGATACGCTGCGCCAGTCCTTCGACGATTGCCGTTTTACCCACCCCGGGTTCACCAATCAGCACCGGGTTGTTTTTAGTACGGCGCTGAAGTACCTGGATGGTACGACGGATCTCTTCATCACGGCCAATCACCGGGTCCAGTTTGCCTTGTTCGGCACGCTCGGTCAGATCGACGGTAAATTTTTTCAATGCCTGACGTTGGTCTTCGGCACCCTGATCGTTCACGCTTTCACCTCCGCGCATTTGTTCAATCGCCTGAGTCACATTGGCGGTTGTTGCTCCGGCAGATTTCAGCAGGTCGGTCAGCGTACCGCGTGATTCAAGCGCCGCCAGAACGAACAGTTCTGACGAAATAAAGTTATCCTTTCTCTTTTGCGCCAGCTTGTCGCAAAGATTGAGAATACGCACCAGATCCTGAGACGGCTGGACGTCGCCGCCGGTACCTTCTACCTGCGGTAAACGGCTCAGCGCCTGTTCGATTTGGCTGCGTAACGCCACGGCGTTAACACCCGCCGAGGTTAGTAAAGGATGCACCGATCCCCCTTCCTGATTCAGCAAGGCGCTCATTAGATGAAGTGGTTCGATGAATTGGTTGTCGTGCCCGAGTGCTAGCGACTGGGCATCGGCAAGAGCAAGCTGGAATTTATTAGTAAGACGATCCAGACGCATAACTCCTCCCATAAACAGGTCAAATTTGCTACTGGAGATTAAATGAGGTCATCCCTCAATTATTCAAGGTTAAAGACCTGAACTATGTGAAAAATAAGTTTGCCTTCTGGATCGTCTTGATTCTCTAGGTTATATCAGCCAAATGAAACTTGCCATACGACCTGTGGTCTTGTCGCGACGATAAGAGAAAAAATCATCTTTTTCACTTAGAGTGCAACGATCGCCGCCGAAAATCTGCTCCACGCCGACGTTAGCCAGGCGCTGACGAGCCAATTGATAGATATTAGCAAAATATTTTTCACCGGCAGGACGGAAGGCGCTCTCCGCCTGGGCATCTTTGGCGATGAAAGCCTCACGCACTTCCGCACCGACTTCAAACGCCTCAGGGCCAATTGCCGGACCAAGCCAGGCCAGGATATTTTCCGGTTTATCATTAAAGCAGGCGACCGTTTCTTCCAGTACGCCTTCACATAAGCCGCGCCATCCGGCGTGCGCTGCCGCCACCTCGGTTCCGGCGCGGTTACAGAACAGCACCGGCAGGCAGTCCGCGGTCATCACCGCACAAACGGTACCCGGCGTATTACAGTATGACGCATCGGCGCGTTTTGACACGTACGGCCCACCATCCAATTTTAGTACCGTGGTGCCATGCACCTGCTCCAGCCACACCGGATAAGAGGGTAATCCGCCAGCGGCAAACATCCGCCGGCGGTTTTCTTCGACATGCAGGAGATCGTCGCCGCAATGGGCGCCAAGGTTCAACGAGTCATACGGAGGCAGGCTCACGCCACCCACACGGGTAGAACTACAGGCCGCCACGCCTTTCGGCATAGGCCACTGCGGAACAATCAGCTTTGTCATAACCAGTCAATATCGTCCTTATGGGCTTCAAAATCGGCGCGCATGGCGTCGATCAGTTCCACCATATCCTGCGGGATCGGCGCGTGCCATTCCATCTCAATACCGGTAATTGGGTGATACAGACGCAGCATGGTCGCGTGTAATGCCTGGCGATCGAATTTGCGCAGCGCGCTGATGAACTCGTCCGATGCCCCTTTCGGCGGACGCGGGCGGCCGCCATAAACCTGATCGCCCACCAGCGGATGGGTAATATGCGCCATATGGACGCGGATTTGGTGGGTACGGCCGGTTTCCAGGCGCAGGCGCAAACGGGTGTGGATACGGAAATGTTCCATAATGCGGTAATGGGTCACCGCCGGTTTCCCCATCGGGTGAACCGCCATATGCGTGCGCTTGGTCGGGTGACGGCTGATTGGTTCTTCAACCGTACCGCCAGCGGTCATGTGGCCGATAGCCACCGCCTCATACTCGCGGGTAATTTCGCGCAGCTGCAGTGACTCGACCAGACGCGTTTGCGCCGGAATGGTCTTCGCCACGACCATCAGGCCGGTGGTATCTTTATCCAGACGGTGAACAATACCCGCGCGAGGGACATCGGCAATGGGCGGATAGTAATGCAGCAGCGCATTCAGCACAGTACCGTCAGGGTTGCCCGCACCAGGGTGCACAACCAAATCACGTGGTTTGTTGATGACCAGGATGTCGTCATCTTCATAGACGATATTGAGCGGAATATCCTGCGGTTCAAAACGCACGTCTTCCTCGATCTCAACATCGATAGAGACGGCTTCGCCGCCAAAAACTTTTTCTTTCGGCTTGTCGATGACGTTGCCGTTTACCAGCACGCGCTGGTCAAGGATCCATTCTTTTATCCGCGAACGTGAATAATCCGGGAACAATTCGGCCAAAGCCTGATCTAAGCGTTGACCGAGTTGGTTCTCGGACACCGTTGCGGTGAGTTGTACTCGTTGTGCCATATACAGCTTCTTCGTTTAACGTTGGGTTTTACGGCTTTGCCGTTTAATATAGTGTGCTATTGTAGCTGGTCTTAATCGGGAGCAGGAACAGAGATTCTCCCGCATAAACATTTTGAGGAAGTCAAAACGTCATGACGCGCATGAAATACCTGGTGGCAGCAGCCACACTGAGCCTGGCTTTGGTGGGTTGCTCTGGCTCAAAGGAGGAGGTGCCTGATAATCCGCCGAATGAAATTTACGCGACCGCCCAGCAAAAGTTGCAGGACGGTAACTGGAAACAGGCAATAACGCAACTGGAAGCGTTGGATAATCGCTATCCATTTGGTCCTTACTCCCAACAGGTACAGTTGGACCTGATTTATGCGTATTACAAAAATGCCGATTTGCCGCTGGCCCAGGCCGCAATCGATCGTTTCGCTCGTCTGAATCCTACGCATCCAAACATTGACTATGTCATCTATATGCGCGGCCTGACTAACATGGCCCTTGATGACAGCGCTCTGCAGGGCTTCTTCGGCGTCGATCGTTCCGACCGCGACCCGCAGCACGCTCGCGACGCATTCAATGATTTCTCGAAGCTGGTTCGCGGTTATCCGAACAGCCAGTACGCCACAGACGCCTACAAACGTCTGGTGTTCCTGAAAGACCGTCTGGCGAAGTATGAGCTGTCGGTGGTGGATTATTACACCGACCGCGGCGCCTGGGTTGCCGTCGTGAACCGCGTTGACGGTATGCTGCGTAACTACCCGGATACGCAGGCCACTCGCGATGCGCTGCCGAAGATGGAAAACGCCTATCGTCAGATGCAAATGAACGCGCAGGCTGACAAAGTCGCCAAAATCATCGCCGCCAACGGCAAAAACACCTGAGGGTGATAACTGAAAGCAAAACGGCAGCCCCTGGGCTGCCGTTTTTTTATTCGATGAACACCAGCGCTGAAGCGGTTTAGCGCCGAGTTAACTCATCAAATATGGCCTCCTTTCTTCATTTCGACAAGTAAAATCTCATCCGTTCCTGTCCTGTCTCACAAAATGAATTCGTTGACAAAAAGTGACATTTAAATGTGATTTAGATCACACATTTTGACATTAGGCGAGGTATGCTGGGTTCACCAAGACGGGAAAGACAAGAGGTAAAATTTATGACAATGAACATTACCAGTAAACAAATGGAAATTACTCCGGCAATCCGCCAGCATGTCGCAGACCGTCTCGCCAAACTGGATAAGTGGCAAACTCATTTAATCAACCCGCACATCATTCTCTCTAAGGAGCCGCAGGGTTTTATTGCTGACGCAACCATCAATACGCCGAACGGCCATCTGGTTGCCAGCGCGCGTCATGAAGACATGTACGCCGCCATTAACGAATTGATCAACAAGCTGGAACGGCAGCTGAATAAAGTGCAACACAAAGGGGAAGCCCGCCGCGCCGCCACATCGGTGAAAGAGGCAGGCTTTGTGGAAGAAGAAGAGTAATCCTTAACTTAAGTTGTGTCATGCCACGCGCCTTCGGGCGCGTTTTTCGTTTTTTAATTGACAGGATGAAAACAGTACAGGTACTGTAATCCACACTAACCTAAGGAATTCATCGTGAAACGACTCCCGTTCTTCTTCGCATTCTTTTTTACCTTCCCCTGACTGGGAGGCGGTTCGTCGTATAAGAAAGAATGCGAAGACGAATAACAAGGCCTCCCACGCGGGAGGCCTTTTTTATTGATAACAAGAAAGGCAACACAATTATGACCGAGGAAAACCCATTACTGGCCCTGCGCGACAAAATAAGCGCCCTGGATGAAAAACTGCTCGCGCTGCTGGCCGAACGCCGCGGCCTGGCGGTAGAAGTCGGGAAAGCGAAGCTGGAATCGCACCGTCCAGTACGCGATATCGACCGCGAACGCGACCTGCTGGAGCGTTTAATGACGCTTGGCAAAAAGCATCATCTGGACGCCCACTACATTACCCGCCTGTTCCAGCTGATTATTGAAGACTCCGTTCTTACCCAGCAGGCGCTACTGCAGCAGCATCTTAATAAGATTAACCCCCGCTCCGCGCGTATCGCCTTCCTTGGGCCTAAAGGCTCGTATTCACATCTTGCCGCGCGCCAGTACGCCGCGCGTCATTTTGAGCAATTTATCGAAAGCGGCTGCGCGAAATTCGCCGATATCTTTGAGCAGGTCGAAACCGGTCAGGCCGATTACGCCGTCGTGCCGATTGAAAACACCAGCTCCGGCGGGATCAACGATGTGTACGATCTGCTGCAGCATACCAGTCTGTCGATCGTCGGCGAACTGACGCTACCAATCGATCACTGTGTGCTCGTTTCATCCTCAACGGACGCTGATAAGATCGAGACCGTTTATAGCCATCCGCAGCCGTTCCAGCAATGCAGCCAGTATTTAAGCCGCTATCCGCACTGGAAAATCGAGTACACCGAGAGCACCTCAGCGGCGATGGAAAAAGTCGCGCAGGCAAAATCCCCCACCGTTGCCGCGCTGGGTAGCGAGGCCGGCGGCGCGCTGTACGGGCTGCAGGTGCTGGAGCACTGCCAGGCTAACCAGACGCAAAACATCACTCGTTTCCTGGTGCTGGCGCGTAAAGCGGTGAACGTATCCGATCAGGTGCCGGCGAAAACGACATTGTTAATCGCCACCGGCCAACAGGCTGGCGCGCTGGTTGAAGCGCTACTGGTGCTGCGTAACCACAACCTGATCATGAGCAAGCTGGAATCGCGCCCCATCCACGGTAACCCGTGGGAAGAGATGTTTTATCTGGATATTCAGGCCAACCTGGAATCCCTTCCCTTACGTAAGGCTTTAAAAGAGCTGGCCGAAATTACCCGTTCGATGAAAGTACTGGGCTGTTACCCGAGCGAAAACGTCGTGCCGGTCGACCCGGCTTAACGTTCAATAAATTGCCGTTTCTTCATCCCTGCCACCGCAACCGGCAGGGTGAAGATGGCGCCGGAAAGCGGATATTGCGCCACTTCGTCGGCGTCCATATTTTCCCGGGTGGTAGTGATATAGAGCGTTTTCATGTCCGCGCCGCCGAAACACACCATCGTGGGGCAACGCACCGGCACGCGATACTCTTCCAGTTGTTCTCCGTTCGGCGAAAAGCGGGCAATCCGCCAGCCGTCAAACATCGCGCTCCAGTAACAGCCTTCTTCATCAACCGCCGCACCGTCAGGGATCCCCTCTCCCGGATGGAAACGACGAAACACTTCCCGTATGCCCGGCTCGCCCTGCTCATCCAGCGGCGTGCGGTAAATCACCGCGTTCGGCGTATCGGAGGTATACATCCAGCGCTTATCGTCGCTAAACGCCAGACCATTAGCACCATGAATATCGCACTGCACCACCTTTGGCGTCAGGTCGTTATCAATACGCACCAGCAGCGCGCCATTGTAATCCCCCGGCCCCCAGAAGGTCCCTGCGTAAAAACGGCCATCCCGATCGGTACCGCCGTCGTTAAAACGCGCGAGATCCGGGTTACTTGGGTTATCACAGATTTTGCGTTGCAGCAGACCACGGGCATCACAAAGCCAGATACCGCTACGTAAGGCGACGATAAAACCTCCCTTCTCGCGCAGAGCAAAGCAGCCCACTTCTTCGGGAAATTGCAGGACCTGGTGTTCTTTATTGCGTGTATCGTAGCGGTGAATTTCGCACTCCAGAATATCCGCCCAGTACAGTGCCTGCTCGGCATCGCTCCAGGTTGGGCATTCCGGCAGGTGCCCGACGTAATCAAACAGCGGTTGCGGTTGAGCCATCTTTTCATCCCTATAAAAAAAGCCAGCGGGTTACCCCTCTGGCTTTATTGTATACACGTTTAGCGGACTTACTGTCGATTATCATTCGCCTGACGCAGCAGCGTGCGGCTTTCGCTCTGGAAGCGCTGGGCGTAATCGCCAAACCAGTGTTCGACTTTACGGAAGCTGTCGATAAACGCCTGCTTATCGCCCTGCTCCAGCAGACCAATCGCTTCGCCGAACCGCTGGTAGTAGCGCTTAATTAACGCCAGATTATTTTCTGACGACATAATGATGTCGGCATACAGCTGCGGATCCTGGGCAAACAGACGCCCCACCATCGCCAGCTCCAGTCGATAAATCGGCGAAGAGAGCGCCAATAGTTGCTCAAGACGAACGTTCTCTTCAGCCAGATGCAGGCCATAGGCGAAAGTGGCAAAGTGACGCAACGCCTGAATAAACGCCATGTTCTGATCGTGCTCAACGGCGCTGATGCGGTGCAGTCGCGCGCCCCAGACCTGAATCTGTTCAAGGAACCACTGGTACGCTTCCGGCTGACGCCCGTCGCAGTAAACCACCACCTGTTTCGCCAGGCTGCCGCTATCCGGACCAAACATCGGGTGCAATCCCAATACCGGGCCATTATGCGCTGCCAGCATCGCCTGCAGCGGCTCGGCTTTGATGGAAGCCAGATCGACCAGAATGCAATCCGCTGGCAGCGGCGGCAGACGCGAAATCGTCTCTGCTGTGGTATGGATCGGAACGCTGACGATAACCATCCCGGCATCGGCGACAATCTCTGTCGCCCGCGGCCAGTCTTCTTTTTCCAGTACCCGCACCTGATAGCCTGACAGCGTCAGCATCTTCTCAAACAGACGCCCCATCTGCCCGCCGCCGCCAACAATAACCACCGGGCGCAGGTTCGGGTGCAGCGTTTTGAAGCCTTTGTCGTTTTCACTTGAATACGATTCGCGCATCACCCGACGCAGGACATCCTCGATAAGATCCGGCGGCACACCGAGCGCCGCCGCCTCTTCCCGGCGGGAAGCCAGCATCGCGGCTTCGCGTTCCGGTACATAAATCGGCAGGCCATATTTACTCTTAACCTCGCCAACTTCCGCCACCAACTCCAGGCGCTTTGCCAGCAAATCAAGCAGCGCCTTATCAACTTCATCAATTTGATCGCGCAATGCGGTCAGTTCAGCAACCATACAATCCTCTTAACCCAGACGTGCCGCCAGATGTCCGCGCAAATCGCTATCGAGCTCGCGCAGCAGTGCATCGGTAGTTTCCCAGCTGATGCAGGCATCGGTGACGGATACGCCGTACTTCATATCGCAACGGGGCTGCTCAGAAGACTGATTGCCTTCGTGGATATTGCTCTCAATCATCAGGCCAATGATGGAACGGTTGCCATCTTTGATCTGCGCGACGACGGATTCCGCAACCGCCGGCTGACGACGGTAGTCTTTATTGGAATTACCATGACTGCAATCTATCATCAGCGACGGTTTCAGTCCCGCCTGCGCCATCTCTTTTTCGCACTTCTCAACGTCTTCCGGGCCGTAGTTTGGCGCTTTACCGCCGCGCAGAATGACGTGACCATCCGGATTCCCCTGGGTCTGCAGCAGGCAAACCTGGCCGGCCTGGTTGATGCCAACGAAGCGGTGCGGCATCGCGGCGGCGCGCATGGCGTTGATCGCCGTCGCCAGGCTGCCATCGGTACCGTTTTTAAAACCAACCGGCATCGACAAACCGGATGCCATTTCACGGTGAGTCTGCGATTCAGTGGTACGCGCGCCGATGGCGGACCAGCTGAACAGATCGCCAAGGTACTGTGGGCTATTTGGATCGAGCGCTTCTGTCGCCAGCGGCAGGCCCATATTGACTAAATCAACCAGCAGGCGACGCGCTATCTTGAGACCGCCTTCCACATCAAACGAGCCATCCATGTGCGGATCGTTAATCAGCCCTTTCCAGCCGACAGTGGTACGTGGCTTTTCAAAATAGACGCGCATCACCAGGTAGAGGCTATCGCTGACCTCTGCGGCAAGGGCTTTAAATCGACGAGCATATTCGATAGCAGCTTCCGGATCGTGGATTGAGCAAGGACCACAGACCACCAACAGACGCGGATCGCGGCCGGCAATAATGTTGGAAATAGTCTGACGGGAGTGCGCGATCTGCGCTTCCTGCTCCACGGTTAACGGGAATTCGGCTTTCAGTTGATCCGGGGTAATCAGAACTTGTTCATCGGTAATATGTACGTTATTCAGCGCGTCTTTTTGCATGATGGCGATCCTGTATAGCTCGTTTGCGATAGTCGTTGCCTCAGCGGGCATGACGTAACCATACCATATAAAGTAAAGATATCAATCCATATTACGTAAACATTACTTTACGACAGCAAAATAATTGGCATCGCATTGCCAGAAAAGTGTTCATATAAATGTACACATGGCGAAGACTCTTTTTGGCCGCCGCGTTTTACTCATTCCTTTACTAAAATTCCTGGTAAGGATTATCTCAAAGCGGCCGGGGCAGCTAATGACGCTTTTTGCCAATAATGCTATTCTCCGCTCAGGCAACTGCGAACTGCGTTTCCCGTGCAATAACGATTTGACGGACCCGTTAATGAAAGAGTTTTACCGTCTATTTTTGCTTTTCTTTTTGCTCATCGCGGGAGTTCCCGCTTTTGCCGCTGAGACATCTGAGAACGTTCGCGCCATAGTTTCGGGGATTGTGACTTATACGCGCTGGCCAAATTTATCCGGCCCGCCGAAGTTATGCGTTTTTTCCACCTCCCGATATATCCGCAGTTTGGCTCAGGAAGCGCCGGAAAATTTACCTTATCAACCGGTGATAGTTCGAAATTCACAGGAAGCCCTAAAGGCCAGCTGCGACGGTTTGTATTTCGGCAGTGAAACCCCGGATCAGCAGTCTGCATTAACAAAAAAATATGGCTCCCGTCCTCTATTACTCATAGCGGAACAAAATACCGATTGCTCTTTTGGCAGCGCTTTTTGCTTGCTCATAAATGACGATAGGGTGAGGTTTTCCGTTAATCTGGATGTCCTGACGCATAGCGGTGTACGGGTCAATCCGGACGTACTGATGCTTGCCCGGAAGAAATCACATGAATAAGGATTTTTCTCAGGCCCCGCGCCCCACTTTCAAAAACGCGTTACGCCGAATCAGCATGATAAGCGTAGTGATTTCGATGACGCTGGTCTGGCTTTTGCTCAGCGCCGCCTCCGTCATCACGTTAAAACAGTACGCGCAAAAAAATCTTGAGCTCACCGCGGCAACCATGGGCCGCAGCCTCGAAGCGGCACTGGTTTTTGGCGATGCCACCGCCGCAGAAGATACGCTGGCGACGCTTGGCAGACAGGGGCAATTTTCCGAAGCCACGCTTCTGGACAGCCATCAGCGTCATTTCGCCGACTGGCGTAATGACGCCTTAGTTAAAAACGAAAAATTCAGTGGTTATATTAGTAAATGGCTGTTTCCTGAACCGACTGTCCAGCCAATCTGGCATCAGGGGAAAATAATCGGTGAGCTTCGTCTGAAGGCGCTCGATCGGTTAATCAGTCATTTTCTCGGTACTTCGCTGATCGTTTTGACCGGCAGTATTCTGCTGGCGTCCGTTATCGCCCTGATGCTTACCCATTCTCTGCATCGCGGTATTGTCGCCGCCCTGCAAAGTATTACCGAAGTGGTACATGATATCCGCGAAAACCGCCATTTCTCGCGCCGTGTACCTGAAGAACGTATTGAGGAATTCCATCTCTTTGCCCAGGACTTCAATAGCCTGCTGGGAGAAATGGAGGATTGGCAGCGTCAACTGCAGGCGAAAAATGCGCAACTGCTGCGCAGCTCGTTGCATGATCCACTAACGGGATTGGCGAATCGCGCGGCGTTTCGCAACGTCATCGGTAAGCTAATGGACGATGACGCGGCACGTCATAGTTCGGCGCTGCTGTTTCTTGACGGCGATAATTTCAAACTCATTAACGATAACTGGGGACACGCTGCCGGCGATAAAGTCCTTATTGAGGTCGCCAGCCGCCTGATGGCATTCGTTGGCGACCAACATCAGGCATGGCGTCTGGGCGGCGATGAATTCGCCATTTTACTGCACGATGTGCATACCGAAACCGAAGTCCAGGCGCTTTGCGCAACGCTGTCCGAACAGTTTCTTCAGCCATTCAACCTCCACAATGGCCACACGGCAACGCTCTCTTTGAGTATTGGCTATGCTTTGACCTGGGAACACACCTCGGTGGAGGAGCTGCAGGAACTGGCCGATCAGAATATGTATCGGATGAAAAACCAGCGTTTTCATCACACACAAAAATAAGAAGGAATGACTATGCTCAGGCAATTTATTGCGCCCACTCTTCTGGCTGCTTTTCTCCTCACTGGGTGCCAGGCGCCAGGTAAGTTCTCGAAAGAACAGGTCGCAGCAATGAAGTCTTACGGCTTTACCGAAGCCGCCGGTGATTGGTCCTTAGGTTTGTCTGACAGCATTCTGTTTGACAAAAACGACTATCGCCTGCGTCCCGACAGCCAGCAGCAAATCCACAGTATGGCCGCACGGTTAGCTGAAACCGGTATTACCCATAGCCGTCTTGAAGGTCATACCGATAACTACGGCGAAGACAGCTACAACGAAGCGCTGTCATTAAAGCGCGCCAACAGCGTGGCGGATGCCTGGGCTGAAGGCGCGAAAATTCCGCGCAGTAATTTAACCACCCGCGGATTAGGTAAAAAGTACCCCATCGCCAGCAACAATACCGCGGCAGGCCGTGCTGAAAACCGCCGTGTTACCGTGGTGATCAGCACGCCTTAAGCGCGTTAGTCTACCGACTTAACCAGCCTCATCGCTGAAGCCGCGCGCCAGCGCAGGTAATCAACCACGAGGCACGCCGCGAGGCTGACGCCCATCAGCGGCACCGCCAGCCCGAGCAGGAGCGCTATTAACAGCGCAAGCGCCCGGGCAGCGACACTTAGTCCCAGCCACGCTTGCACCAACGTTTGTGCAGGATTAAACGCACTCTGCGCCGGACGGCGGATCCACCACAGGCGATAGCCGACGATGATCATGACGCACAGGGCCAACCCGAATGCCACCAACAGCAACTGGTTCGCCAACCCGAACAGTATTCCCATATGAAAATCGACGCCCCAACGGGTCAGCTTTGCCATCAGCGGGAAATCGCTAAAGCGGGTACGATCCACGACTTGTAACGTCTCGCCATCGATGGCCACAGCATCGACCCGCGTCGGCCAACTACGGTCAATTTCATTCACCGTCCACGCCATCCCCGCGCTTTTTGGCGGCCGGATCTCCAGCTTGCTGGCCGTCAGCCCTGCGGCCTGCGCCACCTGTAATACGCTATCGAACCGATCCGCAGTCACTTTCATCTGTGGCTCATCCATTGCCATATGCGCCATGTGGTGCCCGGCGTGCGGATCGGGCGGCATCGCCTCCCCGCCATGAAGTTGCGTATTGACCTGCGGCGTTAGCCAGCCAAACGCGGCGCGCATCTTATCGACGTTACCGCCCGCCCACTGCGACCAGGTTAAGCCGGTGGCGGAAAACAGTAACATGCCGACCAGTAACATCCAGCCCAGCGTCACGTGCAGACGTCGAGTATTTTGCAGCCGATTGTGTATCCGCCGCTTCGGACGGGTCATCGCCCATAGCGCAATACCGCCCAACGCTGCAACCCACATCCAGGAGGCCGCCAGTTCGCTGTACAGTCTGCCACCGTCGCCCAACAGCAAGGATTTATGCGCGTAATCAATCCACTGGCGCAGCGGTAAAATACCGCTGGTACCGTAAACCGTCAGATCGCCTTTGACCCGTAGCGTCACCGGGTCAACAAAAATAGCCCGGTTTTCTGATTCCCCCAGCCGCGGGTCGGCAAACATCACCCGCGTCGTTTCGCCGGCGGTAATACCCGGGCGCACGGCCTGCAGGCGGAGGTTGTTTTGCGTAGCCTCTTTGGCGACGGCAATTTGCGCGCTAAGCGGCTGTCTTTCGCCGTTGAGCGAGCCCTGTAAGGCCTCATGGTACAGCCAGTTTTCCAGTTGCGGCGTGGCGACATACAGCGTGCCGGTCAAGGCCGCGACAAAGATAAATGGTCCAATAAACAGACCAATATAGAAATGGAGGCGCCGCAGCAGGTTTAACCATGCCGCGCGCGAGGTGCAGGTTGTCATACTCTTCCTTTTTTAAAGCAAAAGAGGTCGTTGCGCAGTACGCAGATTCATTTTTATTAAAGGGAAAAAGCAGACAGCCGCGGCGGCGCGCGGGTTTCAGGATAGAGCCAGGGGAAGTAGTGCCAGTGTTTTAATACCGGGCGAGAAGCCGGCAGGCGAATGCGCCGCAGGATCATGGCGAAGAACAGCGCCAGCGCGAACAGCAGCCCCGGTACGTGCGCTAATAGCACGCAATAGCCGCAAGCTTCGGCGTGATCGACCGGCATGCTATGCGCCGGCTGCGACGCGCTGTCAGCGCCGTGCATCATTACCATCTCATGTCCGGACATCCCATCATGAGACTCCCCCATCGGCATAGCATGATGCATGCCCGGCATTACGCTCATGGGATCTTTCTGCAGCGAAACGGAGATCAGCGGCGCCACCACGATCAGCAGGATCGCAAACAGCGCCAGCCAGGCGGCCCGCCGTTGCAATGCTGATTGTGAAAAAATAGTGCCGTTCACCGCCCCTCCGAAATCCGGGCGATATTGTAATTGATTTACATCAAAATAGTTAAAATTTAGATAAAAAAAGGGCCAGCCATCTGGCCAGCCCTTTCTATCAGGATGTCGCGAAAGCGAATCTTAGTTAAGACGCTCTTTGATACGAGCAGACTTACCGGTACGCTCACGCAGGTAGTACAGTTTAGCTTTACGTACAGCACCACGACGTTTAACAGCAATGCTGTCAACTACCGGAGAGTGAGTCTGGAAGACACGCTCAACGCCTTCGCCGTTGGAAATTTTACGAACAGTGAATGCAGAGTGCAGACCGCGGTTACGAATAGCGATAACCACGCCCTCGAATGCCTGCAGACGTTTTTTGGAACCTTCAACAACCCATACTTTCACTTCCACGGTATCACCCGGACGGAAGGAAGGTACGTCCTGCTTCATCTGTTCTTGTTCAAGTTGCTTAATAATGTTGCTCATAATTTAATCTCTTATCCTGGGTAAACTGATATTGGGGGCTCACGCCTGCCCATCATGTTTATGCTGCTGTTGCGCGTGTTCGCTTTTGAACTGCGCCAGCAACTTTGCTTGCTCTTCAGTCAGAGCCAGGTTTTCCAGAAGTTCAGGTCTTCTAAGCCAGGTGCGGCCCAGCGACTGCTTCAGACGCCAGCGACGTATCTCAGCATGGTTCCCCGACAGCAATACTGGCGGTACTTCCATCTCTTCTAACACTTCAGGACGGGTATAGTGCGGGCAATCCAGCAACCCATCAGCAAAGGAATCTTCCGTTGCTGATGCTTCATGTCCCAGTACTCCCGGAATGAACCGGGAAACGGAGTCAATCAGCGTCATTGCCGGTAACTCACCACCGCTGAGAACGTAATCGCCGATTGACCATTCTTCGTCAATTTCGGTTTGGATTACGCGCTCGTCTATCCCTTCGTAGCGACCGCACACCAGAATCAGTTTCTGATTCGTTGCCAGTTCGCTGACGCCCGCTTGATCAAGCTTGCGTCCCTGAGGTGACAGATAAATCACCTTTGCGCCTTCACCTGCCGCGGCTTTTGCTGCATGAATGGCATCCCGTAAGGGTTGAACCATCATTAGCATCCCCGGTCCGCCGCCGTAAGGACGATCGTCCACGGTACGGTGCCGGTCATGAGCGAAGTCGCGAGGACTCCAGCTTTCGATGCTCAGCAGGCCATTTTTTACTGCCCGGCCAGTTACCCCGTAATCGGTAATTGCGCGGAACATTTCAGGAAACAGGCTAATTATGCCAATCCACATAGCGCCGTCTTTTACCGTTTATCCGGAGAATTTAAAAACCAGGATCCCAATCTACTTCGATAGTACGAGTAGCGAGATCGACTTTCTTGATAACCTGCCCATCGAGGAACGGAACCAACCGCTCCTTGATGCCAAATGCATCTTTCAGGTTTGCCTTGATGACGAGAACGTCATTCGACCCGGTTTCCATCATATCAATGACTTTACCCAGGCTATAGCCTTCGGTGGTAACTACCTGGCAACCCATCAGGTCTTTCCAGTAATAGTCGCCCTCTTCCAGCGCCGGCAGCTGCGATGAATCCACGATAATTTCGCAATTAGTCAGGAGATTCGCCGCATCACGATCGTCAATGCCTTTCAGCTTGATGATGATGTCCTGATTGTGGTGGCGCCAGCTTTCCAGCTCAACAACCTGCCACTGACCCGCCTTCTGGATTAACCAGGGCTGATAGTCAAAAATGCTTTCAGCGTCTTCGGTGGAGGAAAACACTCTGAGCCAACCACGGATACCGTAGGAAGAACCCATTTTCCCCAATACAATCGGATCAACAGGTGCTTGTGCGGTGTGTTGCTTGCTCATCATGACCACCGTGACAGATTAAGCTGCTTTGTTAGCGGCTTTGATCAGCGCGGCAACGCGATCGGAAACAGTAGCGCCCTGGCCAACCCAGTGAGCGATACGATCCAGATCCAGGCGGGTGCCTTCTTCTTTCTCGGTAGCGATCGGGTTGAAGAAGCCAACGCGCTCGATGAAGCGACCGTTGCGTGCATTACGGCTGTCGGTGACAACAACCTGGTAGAACGGACGCTTTTTAGCGCCGTGACGTGCTAAACGAATAGTTACCATAACATCCTCTTGTGTGAATAAAACAACCGGGCCCCATCGAGGAACGGAGCCTGGTGTCATATTAAAAGCCCGAAAATTTTACTGATTTCTGTGCAAAAATCAATTCAAAACTACATACGCTAAATAATTCGAGTTGCAGGAAGGCGGCAAGTGAGTAAATCCCCGGGAGCGTACACAAGTACGTGACCGGGGTGAACGAACGCAGCCAACGCATCTGCGGCTTGAATTATGACGCGTATTAGCGGCCTGGGAATCCTGGCGGCATCATCCCTTTCATCCCGCGCATCATCTTCATCATGCCGCCTTTCGACTTCATCTTCTTCATCATGCGCTGCATGTCGTCGAACTGCTTCAGCAAGCGGTTCACGTCCTGCACCTGCATCCCGCAACCGGCGGCGATACGGCGTTTACGCGAACCTTTGATGATTTCCGGCTTAGCGCGCTCTTTCATCGTCATCGAGTTGATGATCGCTTCCATACGCACCAGCACTTTGTCGTCCATCTGCGCTTTCACGTTATCGGGAATTTGCCCCATGCCCGGCAGTTTGCCCATCAGGCTGGCCATGCCGCCCATATTTTTCATCTGGCGCAGTTGCTCAAGGAAGTCGGTCAGGTCGAAACCGTCGCCTTTCTTCAGCTTGGATGCCAGTTTCTCGGCCTGCGCGCGGTCAACTTTGCTCTCGATATCTTCGATAAGCGACAGCACGTCGCCCATGCCGAGAATACGGGAAGCGATACGGTCCGGGTGGAACGGCTCCAGCGCTTCGGTTTTCTCGCCGACGCCGAGGAATTTAATCGGCTTGCCGGTGATATGACGAATCGACAGCGCCGCGCCGCCGCGGGCATCGCCGTCTACTTTGGTCAGCACCACGCCGGTCAAAGGCAGCGCTTCGTTAAAGGCCTTCGCGGTATTCGCCGCATCCTGACCGGTCATCGCATCGACGACAAACAGCGTCTCAACCGGATTAATCGCGACGTGGACCTGTTTGATTTCGTCCATCATCGCTTCATCGACGTGCAGACGGCCGGCGGTATCCACCAGCAGCACGTCGTAGAATTTAAGCTTCGCCTCTTTCAGCGCCGCGTTGACGATATCAACCGGCTTCTGGCCAACGTCGGACGGGAAGAAATCCACGCCGACCTGCTCTGCCAGCGTTTCCAGCTGTTTAATCGCCGCCGGGCGGTATACGTCTGCGGAAACGACCAGCACTTTTTTCTTGTGCTTCTCGCGCAGGAATTTACCCAGCTTACCGACGCTGGTCGTTTTACCCGCACCCTGCAGGCCCGCCATCAGGACGACGGCCGGCGGCTGCGCGGCTAAATCCAGCGTCTGGTTTTCTTCGCCCATCGCCGCAACCAGCTCGTTGCGGACAATCTTGACGAACTCCTGACCTGGCGTCAGGCTTTTATTGACTTCATGGCCTACCGCGCTCTCTTTGACGCGGCTGATGAAATCACGCACCACCGGAAGCGCGACGTCGGCCTCCAGCAGCGCCATGCGCACTTCGCGCAGGGTGTCTTTAATGTTGTCTTCGGTAAGGCGTCCGCGGCCGCTAATGTTGCGCAGCGTACGCGACAAACGATCGGTTAAATTATCAAACATTGTCTCTCGCCTGAGGTGGAAACGGTCGGTCGCCGCAGCGACACAAAAATACGAATTTGGCGCAGTATAACACGACATAAACCTGAATGTGCTGCAACGGTTGGAGCAGACGTCGCGTGACGCTATACTGCTTCTCTTTCTTATTTAGTCAACAGTCGACGCTCCTATGCCTGTGTTTGCTCTACTTGCCCTTGTCGCCTACTCCATCAGCCTTGCGCTGATCATCCCTGGCCTGCTGCAAAAAAACAGCAGCTGGCGGCGGATGGCGATTCTCTCCGCGACGATAGCGCTGATTTGCCACGCCTTCGCGCTGGAGTCACGTATTTTCCCCGGCGGCGAAGGTGGGCAAAATCTCAGCTTACTTAACGTCGGCTCGCTGGTCAGCCTGATGATCTGTACGGTGATGACCATCGTCGCCTCGCGTAATCGCGGCTGGTTATTGCTACCGATCGTATACGCCTTCGCGCTGATCAACCTCGCCTTCGCCACCTTCGTGCCTAACGAGTACATCACCCACCTCGAAACCACCCCGGGGATGTTGGTGCATATCGGCCTGTCGCTCTTTGCCTACGCCACGCTTATCATCGCCGCGCTGTACGCGCTGCAGCTGGCGTGGATTGACTATCAGCTTAAAAATAAAAAGCTGGCTTTCAGCAGCGAAATGCCGCCGCTGATGAGTATTGAGCGTAAAATGTTTCATATCACCCAGGTTGGCGTCGTGCTGCTGACCCTGACGCTGTGCACCGGGTTGTTCTATATGCACAACCTGTTTAATACCGAAAATATTGATAAGGCAGTGCTGTCTATCGTGGCCTGGTTTGTCTATATCGTACTGCTGTGGGGGCACTACCACGAAGGCTGGCGCGGCCGCCGGGTGGTCTGGTTTAACGTCGCCGGAGCCGGGCTGCTGACCCTGGCTTATTTTGGCAGCCGCGTCCTGCAGCAGTTTGTCAGTTAAAGACTAAGGAGTCTCTCCTGGAACACATTTCTACCACCACGCTGATCGTCACGCTGATCATCATGGTGATTATCTCCGCCTATTTCTCCGGTTCCGAAACCGGCATGATGACGCTGAACCGCTATCGGCTGCGCCATATGGCGAAACAAGGCAACCGCCCGGCTAAGCGGGTGGAAAAGCTGCTGCGTAAGCCGGATCGCCTCATTAGCCTGGTGCTCATCGGCAACAACCTCGTCAATATCCTGGCCTCGGCGCTGGGAACCATCGTCGGCATGCGTCTGTACGGCGACGCCGGCGTGGCTATCGCCACCGGCGTGCTCACCTTTGTCGTGCTGGTGTTTGCCGAAGTCTTACCTAAAACCATTGCCGCCCTGTACCCGGAAAAGGTCGCCTACCCCAGCAGTTTCCTGTTGGCGCCGCTACAGGTACTGATGATGCCGCTGGTGTGGCTGTTGAACACCATTACCCGCGTACTGATGCGCATGATGGGCATTAAGACCGATCACGTTATTAGCGGCGCATTGAGTAAAGATGAACTGCGAACGATTGTGAATGAATCCCGTTCACAAATCTCACGGCGGAATCAGGACATGCTGCTGTCGGTCCTGGATCTGGAAAAGGTCAGCGTTAATGACATCATGGTGCCGCGCAATGAGATCGTCGGTATCGATATCAACGATGACTGGAAATCTATCGTCCGCCAGCTAACCCACTCGCCGCATGGTCGTATCGTGCTGTATCGTGATTCGCTGGACGATGCCATCAGTATGCTGCGCGTCCGTGAAGCCTATCGGCTCATGACGGAAAAGAAAGAGTTCACAAAAGAGATCATGTTACGAGCGGCAGATGAGATTTACTTTGTGCCGGAAGGTACGCCGCTCAGCACGCAATTGGTGAAATTCCAGCGTAATAAAAAGAAAGTCGGCCTGGTGGTTGATGAATATGGTGATATTCAGGGGCTGGTCACCGTTGAGGATATTCTTGAAGAGATTGTGGGAGACTTCACCACCTCGATGTCGCCGACCCTTGCCGAAGAAGTGACGCCGCTTAATGACGGCTCGGTGATTATTGACGGCGGCGCCAACGTGCGGGAAATCAACAAAGCGTTCAACTGGCACCTGCCGGAAGACGACGCGCGTACCGTTAACGGCATCATTCTGGAAGCGCTGGAGGAGATCCCGGTCCCTGGAACCCGCGTACGTATCGAACAGTATGATATCGATATTCTCGACGTACAGGACAATATGATTAAGCAGGTGAAGGTGATGCCGGTGAAATCATTACGCGAAAGCGTGGCCGAATAGCGCAGCCAGCAAAGAACAACGGCGAACTTCGGTTCGCCGTTTTTTTATTTAAAGTCAATAAAAACGGCCACCCGCAGGCAGCCGTTACTGGCGAACTAGCGAATTACTTCGCTTTCGCGACGGTTACCATTGCGGCGCGAATAGTACGACCGTTCAGGGTATAACCCTTCTGCATAACACCCAGTACGTTACCGGCAGCCACATCGTCAGACTCGACCATGGCGATAGCCTGATGCACGTTAGGATCCAGCGGTACGTTGGTATCGGCAACCACTTCCACGCCAAACTTACGCACGACGTCCAGCATCGATTTCAGAGTCAGTTCGATCCCTTCAACCATCGGCGCCATATCCGGGTTAGCTTTATCAGCCACTTCCAGCGCGCGATCCAGGCTATCGATAACCGGCAGCAGTTCGTTGACGAACTTCTCCAGGGCAAATTTATGCGCTTTCTCGATATCCTGTTCGGTGCGACGACGCAGGTTGTCTTCTTCCGCTTTTGCGCGCAGCATCACATCACGTTCACGCTTTTGCGCTTCGGCCAGCTGTGCTTCCAGATTCGCAATTTTTTCATCGCGCGGATCCACCTGCTCAGCAGAAACCTCAGGCTCTACCGCCTCTACGTTGTCGTGCTGCTCCGTGATAATTTCTTCCGGGGCTTGCCCCTCAGGCGTTTTCTGTTCTTTACTACTCATGAATTTCTCCGCGTTTTTTTCGCATTCATCTCGCTAACTTCGCTTATTATGGGGATCAGTTTCCGGGATTCAAGGGAAGCAGACAGATTGTCATCATTCATTTAACCCAAGGACATCCAGATCATGAAGAACCATTTCAAGTGTATCGGCATTGTGGGACACCCTCGTCACCCAACCGCCCTGACCACACATGAAATGCTCTGGCGCTGGCTATGCGGCAAAGGCTATGAGGTGCTGGTCGAGCAGCAAATCGCCCATGAACTCCAGCTTAGCAATGTTAAAACCGGCACGCTGGCGGAAATCGGCCAGCAGGCGGATCTGGCGGTGGTAGTCGGCGGTGACGGCAATATGCTCGGCGCGGCGCGTACCCTGGCGCGCTATGACATCAACGTCATCGGCATTAACCGCGGCAATCTTGGTTTTCTTACCGACCTTGACCCGGATAACGCGCTCCAGCAGTTGGCCGACGTACTTGAAGGCCACTATATCGCCGAAAAACGTTTTCTGCTGGAAGCCCAGGTGTGCCAGCATGACTGCCAGAAGCGCATCAGCACGGCTATCAATGAAGTAGTGCTGCATCCGGGTAAAGTCGCGCACATGATTGAGTTCGAGGTCTATATCGATGAAGTGTTCGCCTTCTCCCAGCGCTCCGACGGCCTGATCATCTCCACGCCTACCGGTTCGACGGCCTATTCGCTCTCTGCCGGCGGCCCTATTCTCACCCCTTCTCTGGACGCCATCACCCTGGTGCCGATGTTCCCGCATACGCTATCAGCGCGGCCGCTGGTGATTAACGGCGATAGCACCATTCGCCTGCGCTTCTCGCAGCGCTGCAACGATCTGGAAATCAGCTGCGACAGCCAGATTGCGCTACCCATCCAGGACGGCGAAGATGTGCTCATCCGCCGCTGTGATTATCACCTCAATCTGATTCACCCGAAAGACTACAGCTATTTCAATACATTAAGCACTAAGTTGGGCTGGTCAAAAAAATTGTTCTGATTTTACAAGCTGCCTCTTTACTGGATAAAAAACCAGTCTATACTGTACGAAAACACAGTAATGGTTTTTCATACAGGAAGGCAGCTATGTTGGCGCAACTCACCATCAGCAATTTCGCTATCGTTCGTGAACTGGAAATTGATTTTCACAGCGGCATGACCGCCATCACCGGGGAAACCGGCGCCGGGAAATCCATTGCCATCGACGCGCTGGGGCTGTGCCTCGGCGGCCGAGCCGAAGCTGACATGGTGCGCCGCGGCGCCAGCCGTGCCGACCTGTGCGCGCGCTTCGCGCTGAAAGATACCCCTGCCGCCCAGCGCTGGCTGGAAGAGAACCAACTGGAGAGCGGGCGTGAGTGTTTACTTCGCCGCGTGATCAGCGCTGACGGCCGCTCCCGCGGTTTCATCAACGGCACCGCCGTGCCTCTTTCTCAGCTTCGCGAGCTGGGCCAGTTGCTTATCCAGATCCACGGCCAGCATGCCCATCAGTTACTCACCAAAGCCGAACATCAGAAAACCCTGCTTGATGGTTATACCGGTGAGTATGCGCTTACTCAACGCATGGCGGAGCGCTACCGCCAGTGGCACCAGAGCTGCCGGGAGCTGGCGCAGCATCAGCAGCAGAGCCAGGAACGCGCCGCCCGCGCAGACCTGCTGCAATACCAGCTCAAAGAATTGAACGAATTTAATCCTCTGCCGGGCGAGTTCGAACAGATTGACGAAGAGTACAAACGTCTGGCCAACAGCGGCCAGCTGCTCAGTACCTGTCAGCATGCGTTAACGGTACTGGCCGACGGTGAAGAGGCCAATTTGCAAAGCCAGCTTTATACCGCTAAACAGCTGGTTAGCGAGCTGGTCGGTATGGATAGCAAACTCTCCGGCGTGCTCGATATGCTGGAAGAAGCCTCTATTCAGCTCAGCGAGGCGACTGATGAGCTGCGCCACTACAATGACCGTCTCGATCTCGACCCTAACCGTCTGTTCGAGCTGGAACAGCGCATTTCCCGGCAGATTGCGCTGGCGCGTAAGCATCAGATTGCGCCGGAAGAGCTGCCGGCGTTCTATCAGGCCATGCTGGATGAGCAGCGTCTGCTGGACGACAGCGCCGGTTCGCTGGAGTCGCTGAGCCAGCTGGTCGTTGAGCATCACCGCCTGGCGCTGGAAACGGCGCAAGAACTGCACGCCCTGCGTCAGCGCAGCGCCGACGAACTCACCCAGTTGATTACTGAAAGTATGCACTCACTTTCTATGCCTCACGGCGTGTTTGCCATTGATGTCGCCTTTGATGAACGCCATCTGACCGCCGAAGGTGCCGACCATATTGAGTTCCGCGTTACCACCAACCCGGGGCAACCGCTACAGCCGATTGCTAAAGTGGCCTCCGGCGGCGAGCTGTCGCGTATCGCACTGGCTATTCAGGTTATTACCGCTCGTAAAATGGAGACCCCGGCGCTGATTTTCGATGAGGTCGATGTCGGCATCAGCGGCCCGACGGCGGCGGTGGTCGGCAAACTGCTCCGCCAGTTGGGAGAGTCCACGCAGGTCATGTGCGTGACTCACCTGCCGCAGGTTGCTGGCTGTGGTCACCATCATTTCTTCGTCTGCAAAGAGACCGATGGCGAGATGACCGAGACCCACATGCATGCGCTGGACAAACGCGCCAGACTGCAGGAACTGGCCCGTCTGCTGGGCGGTAGCGAGGTGACCCGCAACACCCTGGCGAACGCGAAAGAGTTGCTTGCGGCGTAAACTTTTTGATTTTCACAGAGTCATAGTGAACAGCAAATTGCCAATAGACCTGCAGTCGAAGGTTCCCAACCGGGCAAAGGTCTATTATTATCGGCATATTACAGATGAGCCACGTATTGCTCGGGCCCAAAAAGGAATCAAATCACTATGCGCTGTAAAACGCTGACTGCTGCCGCAGCGGTTCTCCTTATGTTGACCGCAGGCTGTTCCACTCTGGAACGAGTGGTTTACCGTCCTGATATCAACCAGGGTAACTATCTGGCACCTAATGATGTCGCAAAAATCCGTGTCGGCATGACGCAACAGCAGGTTGCTTATGCGCTGGGTACGCCGATGATGTCAGATCCATTTGGTAGCAACACCTGGTTCTACGTTTTCCGCCAGCAGCCGGGCCATGAGAAAGTGACCCAGCAGACACTGACGCTGACCTTCGACAGCAGCGGTGTGTTAACCAACATTGATAACAAACCGGCGCTGACCAAGTAATCTCAGGCCAGTTGAAATGCAAAAAGCGCTCAATGAGCGCTTTTTTTAATTGTGCCTTCCCGCTTATTTCTCAGCGTGCTTTTCAGCCCGCTGCCGGCGCAGCTCTTTCGGGTCAGCAATCAGCGGGCGATAAATCTCTACGCGGTCGCCATCATGGACTTCGTCATGCAGCTTGACCGGACGGCTGTAGATGCCGACTTTATTTTTCGCCAGATCGATATCTTCGCGCAGCGCCAGAATACCGCTGGAGATAATCGCCTGCTCGACCGTTGCCCCAGCCTGCAGCTTCACGCGTTGCAGGTACTGTTTTTCCGGCAACGCATAGGCGACTTCAACCACAATATTAGCCGACACGATACACCTCTTTGGCGCGCGTGGTGAACGCCTGCACCATATTGGCGGCCAGCTCTTTAAAGATGCGACCAAAAGCCATTTCAATCAGCTTGTTGGTGAACTCAAAATCGAGATGAAACTCAATTTTGCACGCATCCGGGCTGAGCGGAATAAACTTCCAGCCGCCAATCAGCTTTTTGAACGGCCCATCGACCAGGCTCATTAGAATACTCTGGTTATCGGTCAGTGTATTACGCGTCGTGAAAGTCTTGCTGATGCCGGCCTTGGACACATCAACCGCCGCCGTCATTTGCGTCGGCCCGGCCTCCAGCACTCGGCTACCGGTGCAGCCAGGCAGGAAATCGGGATAGGACTTCACATCATTTACGAGTTGATACATCTGTTCCACGCTGAAAGGCACCAGCGCAGTACGGCTAATCTGAGGCATAGCAGGTTCCACATTTAAACACAGGGCAAATAATATCATTTATCTGCTGCTAAAAAAAACGCTGTACCATAACTCGTGCTAAGATAGCCCATTACGCCTCGCAGGAAGGATTGAGGTAACAATGTTTAGAACTAGCGATGACTTCAGGACATTATGACTAAGAAAAAAGCCCACAAACCTGGATCAGCCACCATTGCGCTGAATAAACGCGCCCGTCACGAATACTTTATCGAAGATGAATACGAGGCAGGCCTCGCGCTGCAGGGTTGGGAAGTGAAATCTCTGCGTGCCGGCAAAGCCAACATCGGCGATAGCTATGTCATTCTGAGAGATGGCGAAGCCTATCTTTTCGGCGCCAACTTTACGCCAATGGCGGTCGCCTCCACGCATTACGTTTGCGATCCGACCCGTACCCGCAAGCTGCTGCTCAATCAGCGCGAGCTCGATGCGCTATACGGCCGCATCAACCGCGAAGGTTATACCGTCGTCGCCCTGTCGTTGTACTGGAAGAACGCCTGGTGCAAAGTGAAAATTGGCGTGGCGAAAGGTAAGAAACAGCACGATAAGCGCACCGACGTGAAAGATCGTGAATGGGCGGTCGATAAGGCGCGCATCATGAAGAACGCCGGGCGGTAATACCCCCCTCTCTGCGGGCCAGCCCCCTCTGGCCCCACGCTATATTGCTGTTGCCGCTGCTTTTTCACTCGATATGCCGCCAGAATCCTCGCTTCGGGGGCTGGTAACCACCTTCACAAATCTGTTATACTTCAAGTACACATTGGGGCTGATTCTGGATTCGACGGGATTCGCGAAACCCAAGGTGCATGCCGAGGGGCGGTTGGCCTCGTAAAAAGCCGCAAAAAAATAGTCGCAAACGACGAAAACTACGCTTTAGCAGCTTAATAACCTGCTTAGAGCCCTCTCTCCCTAGCCTCCGCTCTTAGGACGGGGATCAAGAGAGGTCAAACTCAAAAGAGATCGCGCGGATGCCCTGCCTGGGGTTGAAGTGCTAAAACTAATCAGGCTAGTTCGTTAGTGGCGTGTCTGTCCGCAGCTGGCGTGCGAATGTAAAGACAAACTAAGCATGTAGTACCGAGGATGTAGGAATTTCGGACGCGGGTTCAACTCCCGCCAGCTCCACCAAAATTCTCCATCGGTGATTACCAGAGTCATCCGATGAAGTCCTGAAAGCCCGCACGGCGCAAGCCATGCGGGCTTTTTTGTGCCCACAATTTGTCCCGCGAAGTCTGATGCCAGCTAATTAAATCCGAACCTTTTAGGCACCTTGTTAGGCACCTCATAAAGCTTTATTTTTTTGAGGTGCCTAAAACTATGGAAACCCGGCAATGGCAAGACAAACCAAACCTCTCTCAGTTAAAGAAATCGAATCTGCCAAATCCAAAGAAGCGGGCTACGTTCTCTATGACGGTGGTGATGGTGTAAATATCGCATACAGGCAGGTCACGTTTTTAGATAGCGAACCTTACTCTTGACACCTGAACCTGGCTTTAGCATGGGATTGAAGTAACTAAACTGAGACGGCCAATCCTGGGATTTAGATCGTCGGTACTTTTACTCCGACCGTGTAAGCGACCGGAGTACAGATTTACCCCCTGTCAGAATACGCTTTCAGCATCGCAAGAACAGCCCAACGAGCCGCATCATCTGCGATATTCTCAGGCAGAGCATCAGCTCGCAGAATGATATAAGCGTCAACAGCCATTCTGATGGCCATGCTGACGGAGTCACGATCGTGCGTTGCCAGCGTGGAAGTCAGCAGGCCATCAGGGTCAATGCCGTGGAATTCAATGCGGCGAACCCCACGTTGCGGAAGATTGGCACGACGGTACAGCATTGGCCCCAGCACCTGCTCGCGGAAGAATGACAGCATACCAATCGCTTCGAAGAGTTCGCCCCTTCCCAACTTAACCACTGCATAATGCAGCCAGATCCAGGCTCGGGACTCAAACCACTCCGGCGTCATATCAGGCCAGTGAGCACTAAATTTTGCCAGCTGTCGCTGCAGAGCAGTGTTATCACGGGTAAATAGCACTGCGGGCTCCTCAACACGTTGAGTGAGCATTTCCAGAGTGACGAATTTCAGATCGACATGAAGTAGTTCTGGGCCATACAGGCATATTAGCAGGCGAGGCTCTCCGACATGTTCCCCGGTAAAAGCATGGAGCAGATGGCCTAATGTTCCGGCAAGTTCCCTACGCTGCGTCATGATTTCGTCATAGTGGAGAGTGTCTACGACAACGACAAAATCGAGATCGGAGTATTTATCAAACCCGCCATGAACAATCGAGCCGCCAGCGAGAAGGGAGTGAATTCGCGAATCAGACTGAAATTTAAGTTTGAGTTGCTCTGCAAAACTTCTGTGTAAATCGGGTAATGTACTCAGCATACTTTTTCCTGTTCACAAAAAATACAAAGCATTTCAGAATATCGAGTTGTTTATATTCAGGCCAGATATTTTTGCAGGAACAGTAATATCCCTGGAGAGATAACACCCTTTTCGGCTGATCTCACAATCACCACAGCGGTTATCGGCGGAGGTCGCCACTATGCTCATATTCAGCTTATGACATCAGCCGATAGTGCGACTGCACCAGACCCGAAGGGAAGCTGCGGCTGGATAGGAGTGTCAAATCGATATCATGGGGCAGTACTCCGAACAGCGGTTTTCCCGAACCGAGCAGGACAGGAACGGTAGTGATAACGATATCGGCAACCAGGCCTTCGCGCAGGAATGACTGTATTAACTGCCCACCATCGATATAGACCCTGTGCACGTTTTTCTCCTTCAGGTGAGCAAGAGCCTCCCCTGGCGTGAAGCATGAAAACTGCACCTTATCCTTCAGCGCTTCGGGCACGGGAGTATCAGTTAGCTGTCGGGAAAGCACCAGCACGGGTCGGTCATAAGGCCATTCGTCAAAAGTCAGCACCTTCTCATAGCTACCTCGCCCCATAATGATCCAATCTTTGTCCGCGATGAACGCGGCATAGCCATGATCTTCTGTCGGGTCATCGCGCTTCAACAGCCAGTCGATATCGCCATCCTGTCGGGCGATATAACCATCAAGACTGACCGCAATGAAAACATGTGTGGTGACCATCAAGAGCTCCGTATTCAGGTTGCATAGATCTCGTTGAGTTTAGCAATGTTAGCGATATTGATATGCCCCGATAAAGCCACATCACCAGGTTAGCAACGTCCGCTCAAGGCATGAAGCAAAGCTGAGTGAGGAGAAAAGCCGATGTACCTGTTTTCTACTATTTAAGCCAGCCGATCGGCTGGCTTAAAATCTCCCCAAATCAGATCCAAATATCATTTTCTGCGGTGCGTTCCCCACCTTCATGCCCGGTATTCCTGACACCACAGGGTTCTATCATCATCATTTTTACCGTCGTCTCAGCTGACGTTTTATGCTCAACACCTTTAGGTACAACAAACATTTCTCCTGGCTTGACAAGGACATAACCGTCACGAAAATCAATACGCAAAACCCCCTCAACTACGATAAAGGATTCGTCGGTTTCCGGATGTGAGTGCCAGATAAAGTCGCCCGCTATTTTCACGATTTTGAATTGGTAGTCGTTCATCTGCGCGATGACTTTTGGTTGCCAGTGAGTATCGAAGAGAGAGAACTTCTGTTCCAAGTTTACAGGTGAGTACATGATGACATTCCTTAATGGCTAAGAAACGCCGAGGATAAATAATATTGCGGTACCGGTATTGAACGATCGTGCAACTCAGGGACGGCGTTTTTGAATAAATGTTTGCCAACGACCCGGTGAAATGCCATATGCTTTTATAAACTGGCGTGTCATATGACTTTGATCTGAAAACCCCGCCTCCAACGCAGACTCCGCAAGTGACAGGCCTAACTGAATCAGATGTCGACAGTATGCGAGACGGCGCATTGTTACGTAGCGATAAGGACTCGTTCCGAAAAGAGTTCGAAAATCCCGGCTCAGGCTCCAGCGATCTTTACCACAGACGGAGGACAACGTATCCAGCGTGATGTTCTGGCTGAATTCAGATTGTATATATTCGCGAGCGCGCTCTACAGACTGATAGTCCACAAGGCATCGACGAAATCGCTGCCCTGACACGACTGCCAGAGTCTGGGCAAGATCGTAAAGAGCATCCTCCTCTTCAAGCGTATCAATAGAATCTTCTGGCGCTTTTAAAAGCGGCCCGGTAGCGGCAAACAACCGGGGATCAGATGAGATCCCGCTGTGAATAAATGGTAACGGTTTGCCGCCTAAAATTTTCTGAATTAAAGCGGGCTCGATATAAAACATCCGATACTGAAATCCCTCGAGCGTTCCTGCCTCTCCATCATGAATTTCATCCGGGTGTAAGACCATCGTCCCACCAGGTAAACTATGTTGTTTACTGCCACGATAACGGAAACGTTGCACACCAGACAATGTCCTGCCGATCGCATATGTATCGTGACGATGAGGTTCATAACCATGCCCGCTGAAATACGCCTCCAGGCGCTCTATTTTCCCTGGCGTGTGTGCAAGTTTGACCCAGTCTTTATTCTTTTGTGCATTCGGCATGAATAACATCTGTTTCATAATTGTAGGAGAATCCACACCATAAACGTTTAGGATGCAGTTTTGAAAGAAGTATGATGAAAGTGCGTAAAGGTTCTTCTTCGAAATCTTTCAGGAAGGGGCATCTCAAACCTAGGGTAATCCTTGTAATCTTGGGTTGCGGCTTTTTTTCCGGTGGAAAAATGCCTGCCATAGCAACCATAATCAGCAGTTGCATAAAGCAATACAATGATGGAGCCCCAATACTTAACATCCGTTTCTGGTACTCAGCAGACGGCTAGCAGGATCACTTAGGACGTTATAAGCAAAGAGCGAACATAGTTTTCATCTCTACTGTTTATAGTGACGCTCACTGGATGCAGGATATCGCAGGAGGGATGCTTCGGGGCGTATTGGACGTCGCACCAGTTCTCCTCCGCAGTTCGGGCACTGACCATCAAACCGTTGGGTCACACAATCAATGCAAAATGTGCATTCGAATGAACAGATGTATGCCTCTTTCGATTCAGGAGGCAGATCTTTATCACAGCATTCGCAATTAGGACGGAGTTCAAGCATGGTGGTCTCTTATTGTTAAGGAGCATCATTAGATATACCAAAAGCCAACTATCCGCATCTCCTTCTGCGATATATGACGTTATTGTTTTTTTTACATATAGTTACTGGAACGTCTGGCGCGAAGCCCTCAGATGAGGTCTGTATCATCATTTTATTCTGTACAACATGCGGAAAAGGCTATCAGTAGCGCATTAAAAGCCAATAAACTCAAGGGCAAATTCAGGCGCAGGTTCTCGTCCACTTGAATTCAGTAAGTTCTAATCTGCATTAATAAGATCGCTTACTGTTAATATTATTTCAGAGTATCGAGTTATTTATATTCAGGCCAGATATTTTTTCCCTGTAAGTCCGGTGCTATTTCTGACTACCGTTTATTCCGATATCTGACATACACTGTAGCACCGGGCCATTGGGTATTGCCGGCCACAGGGGAGAAACTAATATGCAACTAACAGAAGCTCAACTGATGACCCGCGTTCCTGTCTGGCACGCATTATCGGGGCTGTTTACCGGGCGCGAACTCCAGGACTACGACTACCGATGGATGGCGCAGAAGTTAAAGGACTCTGGTTTAAGCCGGGAAGAGATCTTTATGATTCTGGATGAGGAGGTTGCCCCTGCCCTCCAGTCAAATCTTCTCTACAATCCAACGCCGGTGATGGACGGTTGGTCAGAGGAAGATATTAAACAGCTCGTTACAGAGTATGTATATAAGAAGCCGACAATTATCGAGCGCATCATTCCAACCCACTTACTGCTGAAACAGCGACGTAAACACATTCAGGATGAACTCAACAAGCTTTCCGATGAGCTGGGTAAGTGCTCCTGAAAGAGTTTTAAGCGAGGCAATTGGCATACGTTTAGATATACACCCAAAAGCCAGGCTCATGCAGTACAGGAAATAAGACATTGTGGAATTAGCGATGCCGTGAATATATTCACTTTCACCTGATAAACGGACACTCCCTCAAAGAAGTGTCCGTTTTGTCTTTCAAACGTCAGCTGCGGGTTACGCGCCTACCGGCACATCGTGCGCGGTGTTTTTCAGCGCCGGTCCGGTGTACTTCTCGATCTGCAGCTGCGACATCTGGCCACAGTTCCCCTGCGCCAGGCTGGAGGAGCCGACGTCAAAGGTCAGACAGTTGACGTTACCGTTTTTACACAGCGATCCCGGCTGTGACGGATCGGCCGGATCAAACCATGCCCCTTCGCTGATGCGCACTACGCCTTCGCGAACGTTATCGGTAACCACCGCTCCGACCAGGATCTGCCCGCGATCGTTAAAGGCGCGAACCAAATCGCCTTCGCTGATGCCGCGCGCGCTCGCATCTTTCGGATGGATCCAGATGGCTTCGCGATCGGCTACCGCATATTTTTTGCGCAGCGGCGTATTATCGAGCTGAGAGTGCAGACGGTTAATCGGGTGACCGGTATTGAGCGACAGCGGATATTTCTCGGCTTCCGGCCCGCGATACCACTCGTGCGGCGGCATCCAGGTTGGAATCGCTTTACAGTCCTCGTAGCCCATTTTGGCGATGGCGTCAGAGTAGATCTCGATTTTCCCTGACGGCGTCCCCAGCGGGTTGAGCAGCGGGTTCTCGCGGAAATCGGCGAAACGCACCCATTGGGTGTTCTCTTGCGGGATCGGGAAGCGAATGTAGTTGTTGGAAGCCCAGAACATATCAAACGGCGGCAGCGCCACGCGAGCGTTGCGCGCCTGGGCTTTCATCTCGTCATACATGCCCTTCAACCACAGCATCTCATCTTTGCCTTCGGTAAAGGCCTCGTGCACCCCAAGGATCTCGGAAATCCCCGCAAAGACATCAAAGTCGTTTTTCGCTTCGTTCTGCGGCGGTACGCACTGGCGCAGCGGGAAGACATAAAGCTGCGAATAGTCACCGCCCATATCCATGTCGTTGCGCTCGTAGGTGGTGGTCACCGGCAGTACGATGTCCGCGTGTTTCGCCGTCGCCGTCCAGTACGGTTCGTTCACCACCACGGTTTCCGGATGCTGCCAGGCTTTCACCAGGTTGTTGGTATCCTGATGCTGGTGGAAGGTGTTACCGCCCGCCACGTACACCATTTTAATATCCGGATAGGTGACCTTTGTCCCGTTATAGTCGATGGTCTTGCCTGGGTTCGCCAGCGCATCGGCAATGCGCGCCACCGGGAACGGCGTAATATCTTTCGCCGCTGGCGACGTTGGGCTACCGGCGGAGATCCCTGCCAGAATGCCGCCGCGCGCGGTTGGGCTACCGCCGGAAGAGTAGTGATAGCTAAAGCCGAAACCGCCGCCGGGCAGGCCAATCTGCCCCAGCATCGCCGCCAGCGTCACCATCATCCAGTGGGCCTGTTCGCCATGATGCTGACGCTGGATGCCCCAGCCGCCCATGATCATGGTGCGATGCTTCGCCATATCTCGCGCCAGCTGCTTGATAGTCTCAGCATCAACGCCGCTGATATCCGCAGCCCAGTTGGCATCTTTGACGACGCCATCTTCTTTACCGTTCAGGTAGGCTTCAAATTTATCGAACCCTACGGTGTAGGTTTTCAGGAAATCAGGGTTATGCAGATTTTCTGCCAGCAGCGTATGGGCTACCCCCGCCATCAGCGCGCAGTCGGTGTAGCTGCGCGGGGCGATCCACTCGGCGCCTAACTCACGCGCGCTGTCGCTGCGCACCGGGTCGATACAGATCATCCGGGTGCCTTTTTTCTTCAGCGCTTCAAAGCCCGTCTGGCCGACGTGATCCGGCAGGTTCCAGCTGTTTTTCAGCGTGATCATGGGGTTACAACCGATCATCACCACCAGCTCGCTGTTATCAATCACGTTTGGCCACGCGGTCTGCTGTTCGTAAACCTCAACGGAACCGACCACGTGCGGCATAATCACCTGCGCCGCGCCGGTGGAGTAGTCACCGGAATAGCCGACAAAGCCGCCCGCCAGGTTCATCATGCGCTGCAGCAGCGTTCTTGGGTTGTGGAACATCCCGACGCTTTTCCAGCCGTAAGAACCGGCATAAATAGATGATGGGCCATGCTCTTTTTGCAGACGGCTGATTTCACCCGCCACCAGATGCAGGGCTTTATCCCAGCTGACGCGGACCCACTCATCGCGGCCGCGCAGCTCCGGCTTACCGTTTTTCGCCCCGCCTTCTAACCAGCTTTTACGCACCATCGGATATTTAATCCGGTTTTCGGCGTGAACCTGATACGGCGCCATGGTAATCAGTTCGTTGGGATACGGATCGTCTTTAATCGGGCGTACGTCAACCATTTTGCTGTCGCGGACGATGGCTTCAAACGCGCCCCAGTGGGCGCCGGTGAGAATCCCGCTTTCCGCCTGGCGCAATGCGATAAACTGCGGCATCGCCTGGCTAATGGCCTCCGCCAGCGCCGAACGCGGCCACAGCCCCGCCAGCAGCGGCGCCGCCATCAGGGCGCTGGCGCCAGCCAGAAAACGGCGACGCGTCAGATTCATACCGGGTTCCTGGCTCTGATCCGCCATGTCATAATCGTTATTCTTTTTCATCATGGCTCCTTATTGTTTGTCCTGATTGGCCGCTGCTGGCATGTCGCTCGCATGTTTTTGTACATACTGGGTCAGGAGACGAACCTGTTCCTGAGTCAGTGAAGTACGGCCGGACATACCTTTAACCACCCCAATCCACTGGTTGGCGTTAAAGCGATTCAACTCGGTCAGGCCATGACAGCCGGTACAGTTGTTAGCCATTAATTCAGAAGCGTAACTCCAGATTTTTTGTTGATCGCCAATCAGATTTTTCGCCGGCAGCCAGACCTGCAGATCGACTTCATGCCAGACCTGTTTGGTCTCTTCATCGGTAACGGAGCCAGAGACTTTTAACGCTTTGCGAGCTTCTTCGCCCAGCAGCGCGCTCATAATGCGTTTGCCGCGCGCGGCGTAGAAAGCTTCGGTGACGCCATCCTGTTGCCAGCCATGAACATCCGCCAGCACCATGTCGCCTTCACGCTTCACCACTTTCACTTCAGTGGAGGCCATCAGGTTACCGTCGTTATGGTCGCCTGCTTTCTCGCTCAGCCAGAACGGCTGGGTCTGAATGGTGTAAAGGGTAGTCGCGGTCGCCGGGGTTTTCGCCGCCGCGTTAGCGAGCTCGCTGGCCCCTGCCGCCGCCAGGCCGCTCATGTTCGGCAGAATATGCGCCACGCCTTTATGGCAGTCGATGCAGGTTTCGCCCTCTTTGATCGCCACTGGATGCTGCTTACGGGCTTCAGGAGTCTGCGCCAGAATATCCATCGCTTTATAGTCGTGGCAGGAACGGCAGGTCGCCGAATCGCTCTTCTTCAACCCATCCCAGACGCTCTGGGCCATCGCCAGTTTATGCGCCTCGTATTTTTCCGGAGTGTCGATTTTGCCGGTCATTTCACCCCAGACATCTTTCAGGGCGCCAATTTTGGTCAGCATATAATCGATCGGCTGATGAGGAACGTGGCAATCGGCGCACTCGGCGCGAATACCTTTATCGTTCTGGAAATGCACGCTGCCCTGATATTCCGCCAGAGGCTGCTGCATGGTATGACATGACACACAAAATTCGGTATCGCTGGTTTTATGCATAATAGTCGCGGTACCAGCCAGCAATACCACGCCAATAATGATCCCAACCAGCAAGGCGATAAATATAATTTTTCGCCTACCAGAGCGTTCCAGTGAAAGTTTACTCATCTTATTATTTAACCCTTTTCCTAAATGAAAGACGCAAAAGTCCCTGCCAGATGGCAATCGTTATATAAATAAATCTATAACGATTGCACTCACCTTCTAATCCAACTAAATTTTTGGAAATTTTCGGAGCCAGGATAATCAGCCGGGGATGATTATCCTGTGATTTCAGAGCGATAACCCATTGCAAATCCAATATGCCTTCGAGCAATACTCACGTTATTTTAATTATTGCAGAATAGCGGCTTGTTCTTTTTTAGCCCGGTCAATACTACGAATGATAATTTCTCGCTGAGCATCATCCGCCGGTAACAGTTGCAGCATCAGCTGCCACGCTGCGATCGCTTTGTCATACTGCTGGTGCTCAAAGGCGTTAAACGCCGCCAGGCTAAGCACCCGCACATCGTTATGGTTATTCTTCAGCAACGTATCGAGCAGTTGCTGGGCTTCACGGCTATCGTTGGGATCCGTAGAGTGAAGTAACGCTTCGGTATATCCCAGCTGCGCATCGGCGTTGCCTGGCGCCAGCTGTCGCGCCTTATCAAACGCCTGTAACGCGGCGCCTGGATTATTGAGCACCAGTTGCAGCCTGCCGAGCATCGTCCAGCTCAGCTGGTCGGCCGGGTATTGCTGCAGGCGGGTGCGTAGCCCCAGCGCCAGTCGAAACAGCTCTTCTTCCGACAACGGTTTACCCTGTGGATCCATCACCCGCTGCATCAGCTGCGGCGTTTGCTGGACAACTTGCTGCCACTCAACCACGCGGGTCATGTAACTCGTTCGGATAAAAACCCCTACGCATAAAGAGGTTAGTATAATAACCCCAAGAATATACACCCAATAACTACTATTTTTGTGATTCGTTTCGGCAGATTCGGGCAAATCTTCCAATAAATTCAAGCGTAAATCGTCAACCAGCTGCTGTTGCTGCGCCGCGTTCACCGCTGAAAGATCCTCATCAAGCTCCTGCAGGCGCGCCCGATAAATCATATGGTTCATGGTATTGCGGTCAACGCGCTGCCTGCCGCTCCACGGAATAAACAGCAGCGCCGCGGTTCCCAGCAGTAACACCAACATGATGAGCAAAGCGACAATCATTTCAGGGTCCTTTTATTGTCATCAAGCAGCGCCTTTAAGCGTTCCTGTTCCTGCGCGCTCAGCTCGCTGATGCGTTCAGCCCGTGAGCGACGGCTTAAACGGAAAATCACCAGCGCGCCGCCCACAACGAAACAAGCCGGCAGCAGCCAGAGGATAATCGTCGCTGGGGTCACCGGCGGTTCGTAGGTCACGAAGTTGCCGTAGCGCGCCACCATGTAATCGGTGATTTGCTGATTGCTTTGTCCCTGCTCCATCAATTGCCAGACCTTTTTGCGCATGTCGGCGGCAATCATCGAGTTCGAATCGGCAATACTGTTGTTCTGGCATTTCGGGCAGCGCAGCTGTTCGGTCAACTGGCGGAACTGCTGCTCCTGAGCCTCATCTTTAAATGGATAGGTATCAATCGCCGCCAGCGCCTGAAACGAGAACAGCGCCGTCAGTAAAGTGATGAGCAGATATTTCACGCGCCCCCCTGCTGGCTATATTTATTCCACAGCGGCAGAATCTCCTGCTGCCAGACCCGCTCGTTCACATCGCCGGCATGGCGGTAGCGGATAATGCCTTTGCCGTCGATGAGGAAAGTTTCCGGCGCGCCATACACGCCAAGATCCAGCCCCAGCATGCCGTCGCCGTCAAACACCCCCAGCGCATACGGGTTGCCCAATTCGTGCAGCCAGTTCACCGCTTTCTGGCGATCGTCTTTATAGTTGATGCCAACGATGCGAATGCCCTGCGCCGCCAGGGAGCGCAAATACTGATGCTCCGCCCGACAGGTGGGGCACCAGGTGGCCCAGACGTTAATCAGCACCGGTTTACCATTGATAATGTTAGAGGGATCCAGCATGACATCCGGTTTTTCCAGCGACGCCAGGCGGAAATCCGGCAGAGGTTTACCCACCAGCGCAGATTCAAGCACGGTAGGATCGTCGCCGTCACTATTGCGCATCAGTTGCCACATCAGCGCCGCCGCCAGAATCAGGAAGATAGCCAGCGGTAAATATAAGACTTTGCGGTTCATCACGCGTTCTCCGGCAGTGATTTACGTAAGCGGTAACGTGGGTCCAGGATGCACAGCACGCCGCCAAACGCCATTAACATCCCGCCGAACCAGATCCAGCGAACAAAAGGTTTATAGTACAAGCGCACCGCCCAGCTACCGTCGGCCAGCTCTTCACCCAGCGCAGCGTACAGGTCGCGTACCAGCCCGCCGTCGATGGCGGCTTCGGTCATCTCCATCCGGCTGCTGCTGTAAATGCGTTTCTCCGCCCGCAGCGTACTCACGTGACGGCCATTCTGCGAAACTTCGATCACCCCTTCACCGCCAAAGTAGTTCGGCCCGGTGATATCCCGCACGTCACGGAACACAAAGTGATACTGGTGGATATCGACGCTATCGCCCGGCTTCATTCGCACGTCGCGTTCAATGCTGTAATTCTGACTGAAGGCAATGCCAATGACGGTGACCACCAGCCCCACATGGCCGGCGACCATTCCCCAATGGCTGCGTCCGAGGCGGGTCAGCCCGCGCCAGAAGGGGTGGCGATCGGTGGCGCGCTCCACCACTTCCATCACGGTAAGCACGAATGCCCACAGCGACATCAGCAGGCCAACTACGGTCATGGCTTTAATACGATCCTGCATCAGCCACGGCAGTGCGATGGCCAGTACGACGGCAACCACCGCTGCAATCAGCAGCCGCTTACGCAGCTTGTGGAATTCATCGCGACGCCAGTGCACCAGCGGCCCGATCCCAAGCAGCAACGAGAACGGGATCATCAGCGCAATAAAGAGGGAATTAAAGAACGGCTCGCCGATAGAAATGCTGCCTAGCCCCAGTAGCTTGTGTATCAGCGGCAGCAGCGTCCCCAGCAGCACCACCAGCATGGCGGCAATCAGCAGCACATTGTTGCCCAGCAGCAGCGACTCGCGCGACCACAGTTCGTGACGCACCCGGGAACGTACCTTGCCGCCTTTGATGGCGAATAACAGCAGCGAACCGCCGATAGTGATCACCAGTAGCGCCAGAATAAACATGCCGCGCGTAGGATCGGAAGCGAAGGAGTGTACGGAAATCAGTACCCCGGAACGCACCAGGAAAGTGCCCAGCAGACACAGCGAGAACGCCAGAATCGCCAGCAGCACGGTCCAGGATTTAAAGCTGCCGCGCTTTTCGGTGACCGATAGCGAGTGAATCAGCGCCGTTCCCGCCAGCCACGGCATCAGGGAGGCGTTTTCTACCGGATCCCAGAACCACCAGCCGCCCCAGCCGAGCTCATAATAGGCCCACGCCGACCCCAGCACGATACCGACCGTCAGAAAGCTCCACGCCGCCAGCGTCCACGGGCGTGACCAGCGCGCCCACGCGCTATCAAGACGCCCGGTCATCAGCGACGCAATGGCGAAAGCGAAGGCCACGGAGAAACCCACATAGCCCATGTACAGCATCGGCGGGTGGAAGATCAGCCCGATATCCTGCAGCATCGGGTTCAGATCGCGCCCCTCGATGGGGAAATCAGGTAGCGTTCGCACGAAGGGATTTGAGGTCAGCAGGATGAACGCCAGAAAGCAGAAAGAGATCATCCCCATCACCGCCAGCACCCGCGAAGAGGCTTCCAGCGGAATATTACGGCTCAGGGCCGCGACCGCGCAGGTCCAGCCGCTCATCAGCAATACCCACAGCAGCAACGATCCCTCGTGGGCCCCCCAGGTCGCCGCTACGCGATACCACACCGGCAGCAGCGTATTCGAGTTACTGACGACATACAGAACGGTGAAGTCATTCACCACAAAGGCATACACCAGAATGAGAAACGCCCCGAGGATGGCGGCAAACATCGCTACCGACAGCGGCTTCGCCAGCGCCATCATCCGCGCATCCTGCCGCATCGCGCCCCAGGAGGGAAATAGCGCCAGCAGGCAGGAAATGCCCAGCGCCAGGCACAGCAGGAAGAGGCCAATTTCAGGGATCATTGCGCGGCTCCCTGTGGCTTCTCAGCCGGATGATGATTCTCTTCCATCGCTTCTTTCACTTCCGGAGGGGTGTAATTTTCATCGTGTTTCGCCAGCACTTCCTTCGCGCGGATATGCGTCCCGTCCTGCAACGTCCCCTGGGCTACGACCCCCTGCCCTTCGCGGAACAACGCCGGCAGTATCCCGGTATAGCTCACCTCGACGACGCCGCGGGCATCATAGAGTTTGAAGGTCACATCGAGGGTTTTATCGTCACGCTTCACGCTGCCGGGCATCACCATGCCGCCGATACGTAGACGCTGTCCCGGCTCTGGCTTCTGGCCATTTTCCCGTTTGCCGTATATCACTTCGCCTGGGGTATAGAAGAGATCGATATTGGAGCTTAATGCATACATCACCAGACCAACGGTCAGCGCCAGCCCCCCAATCACTCCGCAGGCGAGCCAGAGACGTACTTTACGCCGAGGATTCACAACGCATCTCCCTTCATTGTGCTTTGCTTACGCGCCGCCGATACCCGCCGCTCGCGCGCCATCTGCCGGCGTACATCCGCCAGCAACGCCCGGCGCTGCCAGCGGGTATGGATGAACAAAATCAGCAGCGCGATGACCGTCACTGCAACCGCCAGCCAGACATAAAAGGCGTAGCCGCCCATCTGCCAGAAATCGCTCCAGGAGTGAAAAGCGCTGGTCATGAGTTCTCCTCGCGTTTACTAGCGCCAGCCAGCGCCACGACCCACGGGCGGCGGCGCTCCTGCAACAGAATTAAATTACGCATACGCATTAATGTCAGAGTAATAAAGAGGAATAAGAAACCGAAAATGGTTAAACGCAACGGCATGCGCATCGACGGATCGATGGTTTTCTGCATATTGGTCGAGCCCTGATGCAGGGTGTTCCACCACTCCACGGAATAATGAATAATCGGCAGGTTAACCACCCCAACCAGCACCAGTATCCCGGCGGCGCGCCCGGCCAGCCGGCGATCGTCAAAAGCGTGATACAGGCCAATCACCCCGACGTATAAAAACAGCAGGACCAGTTCGGATGTCAGACGCGCATCCCAGACCCACCAGGTTCCCCACATCGGTTTTCCCCACGCGGAACCGGTCACCAGCGCAATAAAGGTGTAAACCGCGCCTGGCAGCGCCATCGCAATCACCGCTTTATCCGCCATTTTCATCTGCCAGACCAGGCCGACAAAAGCGGTCACGGCCATGGAGCCGTAAATCCCCATCGACCACATCGCCGCCGGGACGTGCAGATACATGATGCGATAGCTTTCACCCTGTTGATAATCTGCCGGGGCGTAGACAAATCCCCAGACGCAGCCCACCACCAGAAACAGCGCGCTGAGGATAGCCATCAGCGGAATGAATCGTCCGCATACGCTATACAGGCGCTCTGGAATGGCGAGTTGATGTAACACTTTCCACATTTTTTTTGCCTCATTGCCCCGAGGGAACGGGAATTATTGCACGCTAATTCTGAGTGCCGCCGCGGTAGCAAACGGACTTAAGGTGGCGCTTCCCGCCAGAAAGGCGCCAAGAATGGCCATATAGCCGTCAACCGGCAACTGCATCTGCGCCGCGCCCACGGCGGCGGTGGCGAAAATCAGTAACGGAATCATCAGCGGCAGCACCAGCAGGCTCAGCAATACGCCGCCGCGCCGCAGGCCGACGGTCAGCCCCACGCCGATGGCGCCAATAAAGCTCAGCGTTGGCGTGCCCATCAATAGCGTCAGGGCCAGCACCTGCCACTCCGCCGTCGAAAGTCCGAATAACATAGCGATCAGCGGAGAGATTATCAGCAGCGGCAGCCCGGAGACCACCCAATGCGCCGCGATTTTTGCCAGCACCACCAGCGACAGCGGCACCGGCATCAGCATCAGTTGCTGCAGCGAGCCATCCAGCCAGTCATCGCGAAACAGCCGGTCCATTGCCAGCAGCGAAGAGAGTAACGCGGCCACCCAGACAATGCCCGGCGCAATCTGCCGGAGCAGCTGCGGTTCAGGGCCGATACTGAGGGGGAACAGAGTGATAATAATCAGGAAAAACCACAGCGGGTTGATAATTTCGGCGTAATTGCGAAAGGCGAGGCGCAGGTCGCGCCAGAATATCTGCTTGATCATGCCGCGACCGCCTCATCGTCGCTCAGCATAATCGTGCGTAAAGGAACGCAGAGCGGGCGCAGAGGTTGATGGGTGGTCAGGATGACCGCACCGCCCTGGCCGACGTGCTGCTCCAGCCGGGTGGTCAGCGTTTGCACGCCAGCCGCATCGAGCGCGGTGAAGGGTTCATCTAAAATCCAGAACGTCGCGCGGCTGAGCCAAAGCCTCGCCAGCGCGACGCGCCGCTGTTGCCCGGCGGAGAGTTGCGCTACCGGAACATCTTCAAAGCCCACCAGCTCAACCTGCGCCAGCGCCTGCCAGCGCGCCTCAATGGTCGCCTCGGGATGATAAAAGCGCAGATTTTCGTCCGCCGTTAGCGCCCCTTTAACCCCCACCTGATGACCGAGCCATAAGAGCTGCGCGTGCCAGCTATCGCGAGTACGCCGCAGCGGTTTGCCCTGCCAGAGAATTTCCCCTTCTTCTGGCGTCGATAACCCGGTTAAGAGATGTAATAACGAGGTTTTACCCGCGCCGTTGGGGCCTGAAATTTGAATAATCTCGCCGGGTTGTACCGCAAACGATAGGTGGGTAAAAAGGGTTCGTTCATCCCGCAGGCAGGCGATATTTTTTATTTCCAGCATCAGAAAGCAGGTCCAGTTCGGGGGTCAGCGCATTCAAGTGCCTTATTATAACGAAAGAAAACAATCTGTTTTGCTGAATATATTAAAAATTTTGAACCGCCGCTAAACAGGTAAAAATGCTAAAAACTCATAATCGAACGTGCCAGTAACGGTTGCATTTTCGCCACTACCGGCATTCCCTTCTTTAGCGATGCAAACGTAAGGTACTGGCAAGAGAGGATATCGCCGCAATAACGCAGGCGAGGCCAAACACATAAACAGAAAATTGTGCGCCGGCGAGACCGGTTAAGCCGTTCAACAGCGCTATAACCATCGCCACCAGCGCCGCACCAATGGACAGCCCAGTCGTCCTGGCGGTGGATAATACCCCGGAGGCCGTTGCCGTGCGATTTGCTGAGACATTAGCAAACATCTCCTTATTGTTTGGCGGCAGGAATAAGCCATACCCCACCCCGCAAACGGCGGTCCGCCACAGAAAATCATTCACCGTTGCAGCGCCCGGCAACAGTGCCAGCGAGCCTAAGCCAAGACAAAAGATAACCACCCCGACAGTTGAAATCTGCGTCGGATTAAAACGGTTTGACAAGCTTCCCGCCAGCGGGGCGCAGATTGCGACCGCCACCGGCCACGGCGTAAAGATAAACGCCGATTCCAGTACTGAGTAATGGTAGGTATGTTGCAATACAAACGGTAAACCGACCAATGCCATTCCCTGGGCGATGAACAAAGAGCTGGACGAGATCACCGCCAGGGTATATTGGCGTGAGCGAAATATATCAAGCGGCAATAAGGGGTGCTTTGCTCGCGTCTGGGCGATAAAAAAGAAGGCAAATAACGCCACTGATGCCACCGCGCAGTAGATAAGCGTTCGGCCCTCCCAGCGGCCAATTTGATCGACCGCCACCACCATCAAGCCTAATGCCGCCGCTGAACTCACGGCCCCGGCCCAATCAAAGCCCTGCTCCTTTTCGTTATCCTCCCCTAATGAAATCAAGGAGAAAACAATCGCAGCGCCGCCAGGCAGGATATTGATATAGAAAAGCCACGGCCAGGAGAGCGACGAGATGATAAATCCGCCCAGCGCCGGACCGATAGCCGTGCCAACCGCGAAGGCCAGCGCATTCAGCCCGAAAATCGTTCCTAGCGCGCAGGGTGGGAAAATAACCCGGTACAAGCCCAGCCCCACGCTTATCATGACCGCATAGCTTACCCCTTGCAGTATCCGCATGGTAACCAGTACGCCAAAGGTCGGCGCAAGGCTACAGCCCAGCGAAGAGAGCGTAAATAACACCATTCCCGCCGTATAAAAACGCTTCTCACCGATTCTGCTGCCCAGCGACGCGCAAATCAGCATCGTCGCCGCGCTGGCTACCTGATAGCCGTTGGTGATCCAGATACCGGACGCCGAATCGACCCGTAACGCACTGGCAATCGAAGGCAAGGCGACATTGACAATGGAACTATCCAGCGCCGCCATTAGCACGCCAATTAATATGGCCGCGGCGGCTAAATAGCGCCTCGGTGCCTCAAAACCTTGATCAAGTGAACAACTACTTACCAGCGACATATCCGCAGGTCCTTATCAAAACAGATCAAATGGTTTTATTGTTATGAATGTCGCCAGAGGGAAAAACCAGAGAATAAAATCGAGATTATTAGCGAAAAAATCGATGGCCGTTCGTCACCGCGATAATCATCGCTATATTCGTCAATAATTAAAAATCTGATGACAAAGTAGTCACCAAAATTTATAAATATGCTGGCGGATAGAAAATAACGCTCATATAAGGTTTAAGATGAAGCTTAATGAACTTCTGGCGTTCGTTACTGTTGTGGAAACGGGGAATATCACCCTGGCGGCAGAACGTCTGAATCGAGTGCAATCCAGTATTTCCCATCGGATACGCAGCCTGGAAAGTAGCCTGGATGCCACGCTATTAGACAGGAAGAACGAGGGGTGCATCCCAACCGAGCAGGGAAAGATATTATATGAATATGCCCTCAAAATGCTTAACCTGGCGGATGATTGCAAACACAACATTACCCTTTCAAAAAGACGCCGATTAACGATTAAAATCGGCATCATTGAATGTTTGCCGCCCTATGTTATCAGCGCATTGATTGATTCAGGCCATGACTTAGGCTGGGATATTGATGTTTCAATCGGCAATACCAGCAGTTTACTTAATGCTTTCGATAGACACGAATATGATGCGGTCATTATTGGCGCGGGCTTCTCCTCCCCACAGCATACGCGCGCTATGTTGCTCACTAGTGAGTTAGTGATTATCACCGCGAAAGATCATCCAGCCATCACCGCGACCTCCGCTCTGGATGACAATGTCTTTTTATTGAGTAGTAAAAAATGCGCAACTTCAACGCGCAATCTGGATATGTTATTCCGTGAAGGCAACATTACTCCCAGGCGCGTCGTGGAGTGCGGCTCTTACCCGGTGCTGTTCTCAAATATCGCCGATGGCAAAGGGGTCTCGCTGGTGCTGCGTTGCTCAATCAGCGATGAGATCCAGCAAAAAATAAAAATCCATCCATTAACAGGTGAATTTAATGATTTCGGAATTGAGCTGCTCTGCCGCCCTGAGGGCGCCCATTTCGATTTGCAGCAGTTGAACCTCATGGTGGCATCCGTATTTCAGGATCCACGGCTGCGTGAGACTGGCTATTAATTCCGTCCGCCGGGATAATTTGATAGCCGGACGAGCATTTTTTAATCCTGGCGAAACCTGCTGTATCAAAATGCATCCCGGCAACCAGTATCTGTTCAGCGCAGACCTTTTCAAGAAGGCGAATGCGCGTCTCCTGCGCCAAAAGCGGGTCGAAGTCGAAGGCTATTGTGACCTCGGGGTCTAATAGCTGAATATGGGGAAAATGCACAATATCCCCCCACACTAATACGCGTTCTATGCTTCCAGAGAGGAGATACCCCGTATGGCCTGGCGTATGTCCTTTTAATGCCAGGGCACTGATACCAGCAAACACCTCGCCTTCATCAATCAGCCGTAAACGATGCTGATATTGTTTAAACACGCTGCGCGCGAACATAACATTACCTTTAACGCGTTCACTGGCCGTAACCAAATTACGGTCATCTTCGAGATAACTGAATTCATCTTGAGGTATTATCAATTCAGCATGAGGAAATACCGCGTCTTGCTGCGAATTAATTAAGCCACCGATGTGATCGGGATGCGCATGGGTCAACAGTACGGCGTCAATATCCTCTGGTTTGACGCCAAGTTTAGCCAGATTATTGATCAGTTGGCCTCCCCACCCCTTAACGCCGCCAGCGCCGCTATCGATCAGGATATTCATCCCGGCTTGTTGTACCAGAAAGGTGTTTATGTTGACCGCATTCGGTTGTGCGATACGGGCGTTAGCCTGGATGTTTCTGCACTCGTCTTCATCAATTTTGGTTAACAGGCCAAAACCTACCTGCAAATAGCCATCGCTTACGGCAGTAACGCGCATATCGCCGAGGACTATACTGGGAAAAGTAGTATTCATCGTTTACTCATCAGTATCAGTGTAATCGCCAAAAACAGCCTCCATTATTAGAGGCTCTCACCGCTATGCTCTAACGGATAATTTCGATATCACCATCGATATTGTTGATTGCCGCTGACCGAAGCCCCCTTCCCCCACCTGCTACGCTTACTACTCCATTCCATAAAAAAGGTTCAACCATGAATATTGATTTATCGGGGAAAGTCGCGCTGGTGACGGCAACAAAATATGAGTTCAAAACCTGTTCATATAAATGTAGACTATCCCTGCTAATGCTTTCAATGGATGCCAATTGATGAAAACAAACATTACTGAAAAAGATTTGGTTGATAACGGTTTTAGTGATAAGAACATATCCCGTCTGAAAGAAATCCTGTCCCGACAGGAAAACTCTGGTGAATCATTAACGACATTAATTACTGACCTAAGAAAACGTTTTTACGCGGGAGCCCTCTGTTTAGCTTTACTATTTTCGTTAGCTATTTTCGCACTAATCTTCTATCCCATAGCAGTGGGTTTAAGCTATATACCCGCGATGATTATAGGGATAGCTATCATTTATTACGTTATCCCGTTAGACCTCTCATGGAAGGCCTGGAGATTTGTTAAGGGTTCGAAATGAAAATTGTTCAATTTCGACCATGTTGTATTTCATAAATGTTATTCCCTATCTGTAGTCCTTTCCAACCAGCACCTGTACCTTTAATTACAAGGGCTGCACGACTCATGGCCGAGACTTTCCGATAGAAATCAGGTGCGGTATATCGATATAACCGCCAGACGTCCGGTTTTAACGTGAGCTTGAAAAGTCCATAGTATGATGTTGCTAGATCAACGAACTGGTATGCTAAAAGACCGAGCTTGCGATCAAACCCTAGAAATTGTGCTGAATTTTCATAAGCATCTCGCATAAGATTCGAAGGATTATCTGAACCGGAGAGCTTCTGGACACCCTCTGCGACAGACGAAACGCCATTGAGAAATAAAGTTGCTCCCGCAAGCATTCCTATAACGTTACCGGTTGGCAACGATGTGGCAAACACGCCAGTTCCAGCAACCATTTGCAGTCCAGCCACCACCACACCTATTCCATCGATGATATAGCTGGCCACCTTTCTATTCTCTTGATATATTTTAACTGAAGCAGCGACTACAGACTCCCCTGTTCTTAACATGCGGTCCTGTATTTTAAGATTATTTCTTTCTTCAATAAGATTACGAATGTAATGTTGACATTCTTCATTACTAGCGCTGCTTTTAATAAAAAGTAATTGTTGGTGCGCAAAGTTTTTTACTTCCTCCTGAAATCTTATACGTGTAAGTGCATCGCTTAAATGAAAAGCAGACACGGCCACAGCTGTATTCATCAAGCTATTAGCTTCCATTGCGGCCAAAGTAGAAAAATAAGTTGAGAAACGATAATTGCCAATATAAATATCCATTATCAATCCTTACTGCATGTGGCTATTTTATTTAACCTAACATGATTCAGCTGTCTTGTAGAACAAAATTGTAAAGCCAGACAGGACTCCCTCACCTATTTAAATCATCACGTGAATGATTAATGGCGTTTATAATCACCCCGATATATATATTAATAGCGTAAAAGCAGCACATTCAGAAAAAATTAATATAAATTAATACGCATCACCGCATTAGTAATATTTAAAAACATTTCATTTTTAGAACCTAATGTTAATTCTCTATATTACCCCACAACAACCCTCAAACTTCCTTCCCCGCCCCCATCAGCGCAATCCCCACCTGCTACGCTTACTACTCCATTCCATAAAAAAGGCTCAACCATGAATATTGATTTATCGGGGAAAGTCGCGCTGGTGACGGCATCCACGGCCGGCATCGGTTATGCCATTGCCAAAGGGATGGCGGCCAGCGGCGCGGAAGTGATTATCAACGGCCGCAGCGAACATAGCGTTAATGCGGCGATGGCACGGCTGCAACAGGAGGTGCCGGGATTCCGGCCCTATCCCGCGGTGGCCGATCTCAGTGATGCCGCGGGCGTCGGCCAACTGCTGCAGGCGGTAAATGAAGTCGATATCCTGGTGAATAACGCCGGTATTTACGGCCCGCAGGATTTTTACGCCACCGATGACGCCACCTGGGAAAACTACTGGCAAACCAACGTGATGTCCGGCGTTCGCCTGTCACGCGCGCTGTTGCCCGCCATGGTGCGTAAAGGCTGGGGTCGGGTGGTCTTTATCTCCTCCGAATCGGCACGCAATATTCCCGCCGACATGATCCACTACGGCGTAACCAAAACCGCGCAACTGTCGCTGGCGCGCGGGCTGGCGAAATACGTCGCCGGCAGCGGCGTCACTGTAAACAGCGTGCTGCCCGGCCCAACCCTTTCTGACGGTTTTGCCGAAATGATGAAAGATGAGGTCACGCGAACCGGCAAGCCGCTGGAACAACTGGCGAAAGAGTTTGTCATGGCGCAACGCCCCGCTTCGGTTATTCAGCGCGCGGCCTCGGTGGACGAGGTGGCCAATATGGTGGTCTACGTCTGTTCGCCGCAGGCATCCGCCACCTCCGGCGCCGCGCTGCGGGTCGATGGCGGCGTAGTCGATGATATTGTCTGAATTACCCCGCTAAGCAAAGGGAGCAAAGCTCCCCTTTCTCACCTGCAGTTGCGCTATTTAGCGCTAAATAGCTCAAAAGGTTTAAAACACGCCGCGATGTCGCACAAAGTGAACAGGAAGTCACATTCACGATATTTATCATTGCTGTTTTGAACATAAATAGTGGTGTTAATGTCTGTCATCAGAAGCTTACTTTTCTTTCTCGGCGCAGCGGCGGCTTCCGCCATCGCGGTACTTTGTCTATGGATGGATATCCGGGTGTTTGGCAACGATATCCCGGAGATTTCGCTCACCGAGGTAGTGCAGGAGGGCGTGCTGGCGGTAATCGTGCTGATGCACTTCCTGCTGGCGAAAAAATATGAGCTCCTGCGCTACTGTAATATCCTCGTTGGCGGCTTCTTCCTGGCGATGCTGATCCGCGAACTGGATGCGCTGTTTGATCTTATTACTCACGGTAGCTGGGTGTGGTTCGCGCTGGCAACGACGATAGCCGCGCTAATCGCTCCGCTGCGCCACGCTCGTCAAACGCTGTCGCAACTGGCGCAATACACCCGCACGCCTTACTACGGCATGATGATAAGCGGCCTGCTGGCGATTCTGGTCTTCTCACGGCTGTTCGGCATGCATGGCTTATGGTATGCCGTACTCGATGAAAACTACGCGCGGGTGGTGAAAAACACCGTTGAAGAGGGTAGCGAGTCGTTCGGCTATATGCTTTGTCTGACCGCCTCAATTGGCTACTACTGCTACTTCCGCTATCAGGCGCGGCAGAAAAGCTAATCCACTGCGCCGCCAGAATGTCGCATTCTGGCGGCAGCGCGAATCATGAATTACCCCTGAATTTTCCACTTCCGCTTGAGCACATTTTTGTCCTGGCTATCCAGCCAGTGGTTCACTTTCTCAAGCAGCGCCGGATTATCCTTATTCATCATATAAACCTTATAGCTGGCGGTGCCGGGGAACGGCGTCTCATTCGCCACGCAGAACACGCCGGGCTCCTTGCTCTGGTAGTAATCCCCTTCTATCAGGTCGGTCACCATCATATCGGCCGTTTTTTGCCGCAGCGCCTGCAGATTATCGACATTGTTCTGCACGCGGATGATCTGCGCATGCTTGATATGCTCATCAACGAAACTTTGGTTGGTACCGCCGGGGTTCACAATCACCTTCACATTCGGCTGGTCGATTTTTTCAAGGCTGCCGAGCGCTGACGCGGCGCTGCAGTTCGCCAGCGCGATTTTACCATTGGCCACCACCGGATGGCTCAGGGAGAAATCTTTTGCCCGTGCCGCCGTCTCCGTTACGCCTCCCATCGCGATATCAAACTTATCGGCTTTTAAATCAGTCGATAACGTTGGCCAGCTGGTGATAATAAACGTCACCTTCACTCCCAGCGTTTTACCCAGATCGTGCGCCATATCGACGTCATAGCCGATAAGTTCGCCGGCGCCGTTATGAAAGGCCAACGGCGCGTAGTCCCCCGGCACGCCGACTTTTAACTCGCCGCTTTGTTGAATTGACTGCATATCGCGCGCCTGGGCGCCGCAGGCTATCACCGCCGCCATCAGGGCCACACCCAACTTTAACTTCATCTTAAATTCCTTATGATTTCATCTTCATGCCGCCAGAGACTACGGTTTTCACCACCGTTGCCGTCAGCTTTGGTAGCGCAAGCGGCGTGAGTTCACCTTGCTCCTGCGCATGACGCAGTAATTCACAAAAGCGCGCCACCTCGTTCACCGGAAACATAGCAATATCCTGTGCAGAATATTGCCACCAGCGCAGCGCTAACAGCTGCTCAACAATCGGTTCGGCAAAACGATATTTGATGAGCTTCGCCGGGTTCCCGCCAACCATGGTATACGGGGCAACATCTTTCACCACCAGCGCGTTGGCGGCGATAACCGCGCCATCGCCAATGGTAATCCCCTGCGCCAACGTCACGTTTTGTCCAATCCAGACATCATTGCCAATCACGATGGGGCGCGTCTGTTTTTCAAAAGCGTAAAAATGGTTTTCCCGTCCGTTATCCGCTGCCAGGGTTTCCATTAGCGCTGAATGACGGGCGTAAAAAACCGGGCTGGAGCTTGCCCACTCTAAGGGATGACGATCGCCTAATACCTGTAATCTATCAGCGATTGAGGTGTAGCGCCCAACCTGAATAAACGCCGGCAACAACGTACGGGTGTAACTGAAAGCCCCCAGCGAAGCCAACCGCTCGCCACAGCGCCCCCAATAGGTGGTATAAGGTTCAGTGCATAAATTTTCTGGTACTTCAATTGGTTGCTCATCACGATAAAACGGATGGTCGCAAACCAGCCTCTGCCCGCCGAGGAAAATACGCTGACTTTGTAATAACGATCTTATTTCGCCAAATGCGATTTTCATTTTTCACCCTTTCCTGTCCAGCGTAATGTCGTCACCCAGCCAGCACACCTCCTATTGATAGCATCCATGCTTTATCCACATCACAAAATGTTAATGAAATGTTTTTGTTTTGTGATGCACAACCAGGATTCATTGCACCTTATTTGTGCAATGAATAACCAAATCCTACGCTCAGGATCCGCACACTTCCCAATAGATTAGCGTTATTGCGGGAAATACTATTTCCCGCAATAGCTGGCACACATCGTGCTTTGTTAATTGAGTATCAGAATTCTGTTAAATGAGAGCGAACTATCATTAAGGGCAGAGATGAACGATAGCAACGGCTTGTTTCACATTATTGAATCCACTTTCAGCCAGCTCACGCCGAGCGAAAAGCGTATTGGCAGCTGGCTGTTAAGCCATCGGGAGCATATCCCGTTTGAGACCGCCGACAGCATTGCGCAGGCCACCGGCACCAGCGGGATAACCGTAGGCCGCTATCTGCGCAAGCTGGGCTATCGCAATCTCGATGACGTGAAGCACAGCCTGAAGGAGCCCGCTTCAACACCCTACCGCCAGTGGGGAGTGATTGACCGGCTTGACTCCTGGTCACAGCAGCAGGCGCAGCCGGATCGCGCCAGCCTGTCGTTGCAGATGGAGCTGGATGCCATTCGCTATGTCTATCAACTGGCGCAGGAACCGACCTTCGCCCGCGTCAGTCAACGCATCGCCGAGGCCGACGCGGTTATCATCATTGGCATTCAGTCGACCCGCGGCATCGCCAACACATTCTTCAGCCATCTGGAATACCTGCGCCCGCGCGTGACCTACGCCGACGGCAGTTCCGGTAGCTGGCTGGAATCATTGAATTCTGAATACCAGCGCCCCTATGTGGTGCTGACCGATACCCGCGCTTACTCCGTCGCCGCGCGCCAGTTTTGCCGGGTCGCCTGCGAACGCGGGGTTGCCACCGCGCTGGTCACCGATATCTGGTGTCCGTGGGCGCGCGACTATCCGGTTGATTTACTACAGGTAAAAACCGATACCGGCCACTTCTGGGATTCGCTGGCGCCGATCGGTTGCCTTTTTAATCTGCTGCTCTCCGCGGTGGTGGAACGGCTGGGGCCGAGCCTCTCCAGCCGCCTTGCCGCGAACCGCGCGCTGCAGCAGGAATTTGGTCAGTTTGAACGTTAAGGAAATTTTCGATGAGCCATCTTTCCCTGGTGGATATCGCCGCGCGTTTTCCCACGCTGCCTGTCGACCTGAAATACGCTACCGCCGATAACATTACCGGCCAACCGATTTACCGCGAAGCCCGCTGCCTGCTGCACCCCGACGCGGCCGTCGCGCTGGAGAAATCTATCGCCATCGCCGCGCTGGCGGGCTATCGCCTGCTGGTACTTGACGCCTATCGTCCACAGCGCGCCCAGCAGCTGCTGTGGAATGCCTGCCCGAACCAGGATTATGTCGTACCGGCCAATATCGGCTCCAACCACAGCCGCGGCACCGCCATCGACGTAACGCTACTCGATGAACATAACAACCTACTCGACATGGGCACCGCCTTTGACGAAATGGACGATCGCTCGCATCCCTACCACCCGGCGGTAGCTCAGGAGGCCCAGCGCAATCGCCTGTTGCTGAACGCCATTATGTTCGGCGGCGGCTTTAAAGGTATTACCACGGAATGGTGGCACTTCGAACTACCGGACGCGGCCGGTTATCCGCTACTCGATGATGTTTTCGCCTGTTTCTCCCCCGCTCAGATTGACGGAGTTTCACCATGAACATGACTCGCCCAGCATCCGTAGGTTTTCGCCCGTTACTGTTAGCCGCCGCGCTCTGCGCCGCCATCCCTTCCGCCTTTGCCGCGGTGCCGAAAGATATGCTGGTGATCGGCAAAGCCGCCGACCCGCAAACGCTCGACCCGGCCGTCACCATCGATAACAACGACTGGACGGTGACCTACCCGGCCTACCAGCGGCTGGTCAAATACAAAACCGATAATGGCAAAGGTTCAACCGATGTCGAAGGCGATCTCGCCGAAAACTGGCAGGCCTCCGACGACGGCAAAACCTGGACCTTCACTCTGCGCAAAGGCGCGCAGTTTGCCGACGGCTCGCCGGTGACGGCAGAGGCGGTCAAACTCTCTTTTGAACGCCTGATGCGCATTAAACAGGGGCCATCGGAGGCGTTTCCCAGCGGGCTGAAGGTGGATGTCGTCGATCCGGCCACCGTACGTTTCACGCTGCCGGAATCTTTCGCGCCGTTCCTGCATACCCTCGCCAATGACGGCGCCTCCATCATTAACCCGGCGGTGCTGAAAGCCAACGCCGCCGATGACGCCCGCGCCTATTTGGCCGAGCACACCGCAGGCTCCGGCGCGTATAGCCTGCAGCGCTGGCAGAAAGGCCAACAGTTGGTGCTGGTACCCAACCCGCACTTCAGCGGCAACAAGCCGGCCTTTAAGCGCGTCACGGTGAAAATCATCGGCGAAAGCGCCGCTCGCCGTCTGCAGTTGACCAAGGGCGATTTGGATATCGCCGACGCCCTGCCGGTCGATCAGTTTGCGGCATTGAAGAAAGAGGACAAGGTGACGGTCTACGACTATCCGGCGCTGCGCGTCACCTATCTGTATCTCAACAACAGCAAAGCGCCGATGAACCAGGCGGATCTGCGCCGCGCGGTGTCGTGGGCAACGGACTATAAAGGCATGGTCGACGGCATTCTCGGCGGTAACGGTAAGCAGATGCGCGGGCCGATCCCCGATGGCATGTGGGGTTACGACGCCAGCGCCATGCAGTATTCATTAGATCTCGACAAAGCCAAAGCGGCGCTGGACAAGGTAGCGGATAAGCCGAAAACGCTGACGTTCCTCTACTCTGATAACGATCCGAACTGGGAGCCGATTGCGCTCTCCACTCAGGCCAACCTGCAGGCGCTGGGTATCCAGGTCAAGCTGGAGAAACTGGCCAACGCCACCATGCGCGAGCGTGTGGGTAAAGGTGATTACGACATCGCTATCGGTAACTGGAGCCCGGATTTCGCTGACCCCTATATGTTTATGAACTACTGGTTCGAGTCGGACAAAAAAGGGCTGCCGGGAAACCGCGCGTTCTACGATAACCCGCAGGTTGATGCGTTGTTGAAACAGGCGGTTGCCACCACCGATCAGGCGGCGCGGACCAAAGATTATCAGCAGGCGCAAAAAACCGTCATTGATGACGCCGCCTACGTCTACCTGTTCCAGAAGAACTATCAGGTCGCCATGAACAAGGAGGTGAAAGGCTTCGTTTTCAACCCGATGCTTGAGCAGATTTACAATATCGCCGACATGCACAAGTAGCGGGCCGTCTCTCCATCTTGTCGAGTCGGGCCGTCGCAGGCCCGGCCGAGGAGCGCCATCATGAGTTTCTGGGGTTTAATACGGCAGCGCTGTTGGGGGCTGATTTTAGTTGTCGCCGGCGTCTGCGTGATTACCTTTATTATTTCGCACCTGATTCCCGGCGACCCGGCGCGGCTGCTGGCGGGCGATCGCGCCAGCGATGAAATCGTCCGCCATATTCGCCAGCAGCTGGGGCTGGATTTACCGCTCTGGCAGCAGTTTGCCCGCTACGTTGACGCCCTGCTCCACGGCGATCTCGGCACCTCGATTCGCACCGGCCGCCCGGTACTGGAAGATTTAAAGACCTTCTTCCCGGCGACGCTGGAGCTGGCCTTTTGCGCGCTGCTGATTGCCCTGCTGGTCGGCATCCCGCTCGGCGTGCTGTCGGCGGTTTACCGCAATCGCTGGACCGATCACCTGGTGCGCCTGATGGCGCTGACCGGCATTTCAACCCCGGCGTTCTGGCTCGGTCTCGGGGTAATCGTGCTGTTTTACGGCAAGCTCGATTGGCTACCCGGCAGCGGCAGGCTCGATGACTGGTTCGATCCGCCCACCCGTGTCAGCGGTTTTTATCTGCTGGATTCACTGCTGGAAGGCAATATTGAAGTCTTCTTCAATGCCCTGCAGCACCTCATTTTGCCGGCGGCCACCCTTGCCTTCGTTCATCTTGGCATCGTCGCCCGGCAGATCCGCTCGGCAATGCTCGAGCAGCTCAATGAGGATTACATTCGGACCGCGTTAGCCAGCGGCCTGCCGAAATTCACCATTGTGGTGCGCTATGCGCTACCCAACGCGCTGATCCCCTCCATCACCGTGCTCGGGCTGGCGCTGGGCGATCTGCTGTACGGCGCGGTGCTCACGGAAACGGTGTTCGCCTGGCCTGGAATGGGCGCTTACGTGGTGTCTTCGATTCAGGCGCTCGATTTCCCCGCCGTGATGGGCTTCGCCATCGTGGTCTCCTTTGCTTACGTACTGGTCAACCTGGTAGTCGACCTGCTCTATTTATGGATCGACCCGCGCATGGGTCGGGGAGAAAGCTAAGTGATGATGACTCAGGAACAACCGCTTCCACGGCCAAAGGCTGAAAAAAGCGGCCACTGGAAGCGTCGTTGGTGGTTGATCCGCCAGAGCCCGCTAACGCTGATTGGCGCAGCGATCATGCTGATCATGCTGTTTTTAATGATCTTCTCGCCGTGGCTGACGCCGCACGATCCTAACGCTATCAACCTTGCCGCGCGTCTGCAGGCGCCGTCGTTCGATCACTGGTTTGGTACCGACGAGGTTGGCCGCGATCTGTTCAGCCGCGTACTGATCGGCAGCCAGCAGTCGGTGGCCGCCGGGCTGGCGGTGGTATTGATCGCCGGGATCAGCGGCTCGCTGCTGGGCTGTCTCTCCGGGGTGCTTGGCGGGCGCAGCGACGCGCTGATTATGCGTCTGATGGACATTATGCTGTCGATTCCGTCGCTGGTGTTGACCATGGCGCTGGCGGCGGCGTTAGGCCCGAGCCTGTTCAACGCGATGCTGGCGATCGCCATCGTGCGTATTCCATTTTACGTGCGCCTGGCGCGCGGCCAGACGCTGGTGGTTCGTCAGCATACTTTCGTCGAGGCCTCGGTGACGTTTGGCGCCTCGCGCTGGCATCTGATCAGCTGGCATATTCTGCGTAACGCCCTGCCGCCGCTGGTGGTGCAGGCCTCGTTGGATATCGGCAGCGCGATCCTGATGGCCGCCACGCTCGGTTTTATTGGCCTCGGCGCCCAGCAGCCCACCGCGGAATGGGGCGCGATGGTCGCTAACGGCCGCAACTACGTGCTCGATCAGTGGTGGTACTGCGCCTTCCCCGGCGCGGCGATCCTGATCACCGCCGTCGGCTTTAACCTGTTTGGCGATGGCATCCAGGATCTACTGGATCCCAAAGCCGGAGGGCGCAACTAATGGAAAATCGGGTCTTAACTATCGATAACGTTCGCCTGAGTTTCCCGGTCTATCAGGGCCAGGTCAACGTGCTGAATAATATCTCGCTGCACATCGATCGCGGTGAAATCGTCGGCGTGGTGGGCGAGTCGGGTTCTGGTAAATCGGTGACCGCGATGCTGGCGATGCGGTTGCTTCCCGCCGGCAGCTATCATATTCATAGCGGCGCTATCACCCTGATGGGTCACGATATGCTCAACCTGACGGAAAAAACGCTACGCGATATTCGCGGCAGCAAGGTCGCGATGATTTTTCAGGAGCCGATGACCGCGCTTAACCCCACCCGACGCATCGGTAAGCAGATGGCAGACGTCATCCGCCAGCACCGTCCCATGTCGTTGCGTGAAGCGCGCGCCCGCGCCGTCGAGCTGCTGGCGGATATGCAAATTGCCGATCCGCAAAGCGTGCTCAAGCGCTATCCCTTCGAACTCTCCGGCGGCATGCGCCAGCGGGTGATGATCGCTATCGCCTTCTCCTGCGAACCCGACCTGCTGATTGCCGACGAACCGACCACCGCGCTGGACGTCACCGTGCAGCGTCAGGTACTGCGCCTGTTAAAGCAAAAGGCCCAGGCGACCGGCACAGCGGTGCTGTTTATCAGCCATGATATGGCAGTGGTCTCTCAGGTGTGCGATCGGCTGTACGTCATGTACGCCGGCGCGGTCATTGAAAGCGGCAACACCGGAGAAGTGCTGCAGCAGCCGCAGCATCCCTACTCTATTGGCCTGTTAAACAGCGCCCCCGACAATGGCGAACCGCGCACGCCGCTACGTTCTATTCCCGGCACCGTGCCGAATCTGGCGCGTCTTCCCGCCGGCTGCGCCTTCCGCGAACGCTGCTTCGCCGCGGGTGAAGCCTGCGGTATCACCCCCACGCTGCAGGCTCATGATAGCGCCGCCGATAGACAGGCTGCCTGCTGGTACCCGCAACGGGAGAACGCCCATGTCTGAGACGCTATTAACCCTCAATGATGTGCACCTGACCTTTGCCGCGCAGAAAAACTGGCGCGGGAAAGTCATCGAACGCGTCTATGCGCTAAACGGGCTGGATATGACGGCCAGGCGCGGCGAAACCTTAGGGATCGTTGGCGAATCCGGATGTGGGAAAAGCACCCTGGCGAAGCTGCTGATGGGGATGTTAAAGCCCTCTTCCGGCCACTTCACCCGCGCGCCGGCGCGCGGCGAAAACCAGAGCGGACGCATGCAGATGGTGTTTCAGGATCCGCTCTCATCGCTGGATCCGCGGCTACCGGTCTGGCGCACCATCACCGAACCGGTGTGGATCCAGTCGCGCATGCCTGAAAAGGCGCGTCGCGATCTCGCCGAGCAGCTGGCGCTACAGGTGGGGATCCGTAGCGAATATCTCGATCGGCTGCCGCACGCTTTTTCCGGCGGCCAGCGCCAGCGTATCGCCATCGCCCGCGCGCTCTCGTCGCAGCCGGAGATAATCGTGCTTGATGAGCCGACTTCGGCGCTGGACATCTCGGTGCAGGCGCAGATCCTTAATCTGCTGGTCGAACTCCAGCAGCGGCAGAATCTCACCTACGTGCTGATTTCGCATAACGTCTCGGTGATACGCCATATGAGCGATCGGGTGGCGGTGATGTATCTCGGGCAAATCGTTGAGATGGGGGAGGCGCGGCAGGTGCTGGATAGCCCCGCGCATCCTTATACCCGGCTATTGATGGAGTCGGTACCGCGCATCGGTTCGCCATTAGGCGCAGGCGTGCGCAATACCGAACTACCGGGCAACCGCCGGCTACCGACGGGATGCTTCTTTCGGGAACGCTGTCCTTACGCCAGCCAGGGCTGCGAACGGCCGCAGCCGCTGGAGGCGCAAGCGAATGGCGCGCAGGTCCGCTGCTGGAAAGCGCAAACAATAAGATGAGATCGGGCGCCGCCCGGTGCTACTGTTATCGGTTTGCAACGGTTTTGTGTACGGAAAACATGTGCTTTGTGTTAATTCAGAGCACATTGCGCTCCCGATATTTCTTCTGCGTTATGGCTCTCATGGCGCAGGGAGCGCACAGACCGTAGGCCGGATAAGGCGAAGCCGCCATCCGGCGCAAAAGCGGTGTCTTATCCGCGGATATTGCCCGGCGGCGCTGCGCTTGCACGGGACTACAGATCCAGTGCAATGGGTGGCCCAGTGCCATAGGTAGCCCGGGGAAGGCGCTTACGCCGCCCCCGGGTCAGCCGTTATAAATGAATCAAAACAGCCCCAACGGCGCAGTGCCGTAGCTCACCAGCAGGTTTTTGGTCTGTTGATAGGCTTCCAGCGCCATCTTGTGGGTTTCCCGCCCGACGCCGGACTGCTTATACCCGCCAAACGCGGCATGCGCCGGGTAAACGTGATAGCAGTTGGTCCACACTCGTCCGGCCTTGATGCCGCGCCCCATGCGGTACGCCAGGTTAGTATCCCGCGTCCACACCCCGGCCCCTAAACCAAACTGCGTCTGGTTCGCGATCGCCAGCGCCTCCGCCTCGTCCTTAAAGGTGGTCACGCCGATGACCGGGCCAAAGATCTCCTCCTGGAAGCTGCGCATCTCGTTGTGCCCTTTAATCAGCGTCGGCTGAATATAGAAGCCGCTATCCAGCTCGGCGGTAATGCTCGCGCGATCGCCGCCGGTGAGGATCTGCCCGCCTTCATCACGAGCGATCTTGATATATGACAGGATCTTATCGAACTGCTGGCGTGATGCCTGAGCGCCGATCATCGTTTCGGTATCAAACGGATCGCCGCGACGGATCTGCATCACTTTTGCCATTACCCGCTCCATAAACGGCTCGTAGATCGATTCGTGGATCAACGCGCGCGACGGACAAGTACAGACTTCTCCCTGATTGAAGAAGCCCAGTACCAGCCCTTCCACCGCCTTCTCGATAAACTCCTCCTCGCCATCCATTACGTCGGCAAAATAGATATTCGGCGATTTGCCGCCCAGCTCAACGGTACAGGGAATAATATTCTCCGCCGCGCAGGCCATAATATGACGGCCTACCGGCGTCGAGCCGGTAAAGGCGATTTTAGCGATCCGCTTGCTGGTGGCCAGCGCTTCGCCGGCCTCTTTGCCAAAGCCCTGCACCACGTTCAACACCCCTGCCGGGAAGAGATCGCCGATAATTTCCATCAGCAAAGTAATACTCAGCGGCGTCTGCTCCGCCGGTTTTAAGACCACGCAGTTGCCTGCCGCCAGCGCGGGCGCCAGTTTCCATGCCGCCATCAGCAGCGGGAAGTTCCACGGAATAATTTGCCCAACCACGCCTAACGGTTCGTGGAAATGATAAGCCACGGTGGTGTCGTCAATTTCGGCGGTACTGCCTTCCTGCGCGCGCAGACAACCGGCGAAATAGCGGAAATGATCGACCGCCAGCGGCAGGTCGGCGTTCAGGGTTTCGCGGATTGGTTTGCCGTTATCCCAGCTCTCCGCTACCGCCAGATACTCCAGATTCTCCTGAATGCGGTCGGCGACCTGCAGCAGAAGATGAGAACGCTGCTGTACCGAGGTTCGCCCCCAGGCGTCCGCCGCCCGGTGTGCCGCATCAAGGGCCAAATCGATATCTTTGGCATCGGAACGGGGAAACTGCGCAATGTTGCTCCCATCGACGGGAGAAGTATTCATGAAATATTCGCCGCTTAACGGCTCGACGAATTTACCGTCTATGAAGTTGCCGTAGGCCGATTTGAATGAAACCAAAGCGCCCGGTTTGCCAGGATGAACATAACGCATAGCAATCTCCTTCTGTAGGGTTAAGGCGCAGCGGCGTGGTGATTTTTGCTATTGTCCGCTGCACGCTTTTTCCTGTAGCAGGGGTTATGCCAGGTTTGCGTACTTCACATAAAATTCATAATTTCCAAATAATTACATATATCCCTCTGCCGATTCGCGTCCTCTTTGTCGCACAGGATCCCGCTTCTGTGTTGCGAATCGCAACACCAAGAAAACCAAATTGCTACAATATTGCAACACAAACCAGCCGACCACGAGGTGCGCCGTGCAAGGAAATCCGTTCACTATCACCCCCGAGGCGCAGTCCAGCACGCTGCTGAGCGACTCCTGGCAACGCAGCCAGCGTTATGGCCTGCAGCCAACGAGCGACGAATTTCCGCGCCTGCGCGGCGGCGAACTGGCCGACGTGCTGGAAAGCAACCGCAGCCTACAACGGCTGGCGCAACCGGTGGCGACGCCGCTGGCGCAACGTGCCGCCGGGCTGCAATCGGTAGTGATTCTTTCCGATGCCAGCGGGCTGGTGCTCCAAACCTTCGGCAATAGCGCAGCGATGGAAAAAGCGCAAAGCTTCGCGCTGGAGCCAGGCAATATCTGGAGCGAAAGCGGTCGCGGCACCAACGCTATCGGTACCGCGCTGGCGATTGACGACAGCTGCGAAGTCGAAGGCCGCCAACACTATTTAACCCGTAATCAGGATTTGTATTGCGCGGCGGTTCCCCTACAAAGCCCCGATGGCCAGATTGCCGGGGCGCTGGATATTTCCGGCCCGGCGCATATCCCGCATCCCCACTCTCTGGCGTGGATAAAAGAGGCCGCCAAACAGATTGAATATCTGTGGGTGAAACAGAGTCTGCATCCGCAACAGTGGTTAATGAGCCTGCACTCGCGGGTACAGAAGCTCGATAGCGCCGAAGAGCTGCTGCTGGTTTTCTCCGATAACCTGCTGACCGCGGCCAATCGCCTGGCCATCCGCGAACTGGGCCTGCAGGCCGGACAGATCGGACAGATGACCTTCCAGCAGTTGTTCCCCCGCCTGACGCAAACGGCGGTCAGCGTGCCGCTACCGATGACCTTCCAGCAACGTGGCTACTACTACCGTCTGCGCGCGCCAACCCGCGCCAGCGTCGCCGTCCCCGCACAACCAGCACTTAACCTGCCGTTTTGCGCGTCCGGCGAAGGCGAGAAAATGGTCCGCCTGCTCAACGCCGGTATCGCGTTGTGTATCGAAGGCGAAACCGGCTGCGGCAAAGAGTTCCTCAGCCGTGAACTGCATGCGCATAGCCGCTGGCGCAGCGGTAAATTTGTCGCCATCAACTGCGCGGCCATTCCAGAATCGCTGATTGAATCGGAGCTTTTCGGCTATCAGGCGGGGGCCTTTACCGGCGCGAATAAAAACGGCTATATCGGCAAAATTCGCGAAGCCGATGGTGGGGTGCTGTTCCTCGATGAAATCGGCGATATGCCGCTGGCTCTGCAAACCCGTCTGCTGCGGGTATTGCAGGAAAAAGAGGTCATGCCGCTGGGTGGGAATCGCAGCGCGCCGGTGAACTTCGCCTTGATTTGCGCTACCCACCGTCATCTCGCGCAGCGTGTCGCCGAAGGCGCATTTCGCGAAGACCTGCTCTACCGCCTGCGCGAGTATGCTTTTACCATCCCGCCGCTACGCCAATGGCCTGAACTCAAGCAGTTTATTCCAGCGTTGTGGCGCTCGCTTGGCGCGGCAGAACGCCATATAACCCTCTCTGACGCGTTGATTCATCAACTGACATTATGTCGTTGGCCGGGTAACGTGCGTCAGTTGCAAAGCCTGCTCAAAGTCCTGTTGGCGCTGGCGGACGATGGCGAATGCCTGGGCGTCGCGGCGCTGCCGGAGGAGTATCAAAGCGCGCAGCAAACCAGCGCTCCGGGCGGGCTTCAACAACATGATGCAAAGCTGATTGCCGATACGCTGGCCCGCTTTAACGGCAATGTGAGTAAAGCGGCGCAGGCGTTAGGCGTCGCGCGCAGCACGCTGTATCGACGGGCCGCGCGCGTACAAAGGAAGTGACTACGGCGTAAAGCGCGCCGGCAGCCAGGAGAAGAGACGGCGGCTCAGCGCTTCGCACAGCGCCACCAGCGTCTGCCCCAGCCGTTGCCAGACCACTTTTGCTACGCAGAGGCTCAGTGCTGAAATCAGCGCCGCGCCCAGCATATCCAGCGGGAAATGGACGCCGAGAAAAATACGCGCCCATGCTACCGGCAGCGCCGCCGCCAGCACCAGCAGCCCAATGCCGCGCAGGCGTAATGACAGCAGCGCGAAGGCGGCGCTGAACATTACGGTGCCGTGATCGCTTGGAAAAGAGTTATCCGCCGGGTGGCTTATCCAGGTATGACCCAGCGGCATCATAAACGGCCGCGGATGGAACCACAGGGTTCCACAGGCAACCCCCAGCCCTAACGCTATCAAAATCGTCATGGCGCAAAACAGCGCCTGTCGATGCCCCTGACGACCGCCAAGGAACCATAATCCCAGCAATATCGCCGGCACAATGAGAATAAGCCAGCTGGCGGAGAATTGAGCCAGTAGCAATAGGCTGTCCGGCGTACCTGGCCCGGCATTCAGCGTAAGGAAGGCGTTCTGGTTAAACGTTTCTAACAGGTTCATGGCGAGTTCTCGTCACAGTCATCATGCTGTCATTATCGCCGGCATACCTTAAGCCCGGATTAACCTGACGCTGAAGAATCCTCCTGGTTTTCTCCACCGGCTAACTGCTGCGGCAGCCGCGCCAGCAGTTCATCTACCACCACGCGAATTTTCTGCGGCACCCATACCGCTTCCGGCCAGACGGCGCTGATCGCAAAACTGCCGCTGACGGACGACGGCAATATTTGCTGGAGTTCTCCCCGCGCTATCTCGTCCGCCACCAGCCAATCCGGCAGCCAGGCGATACCCAGCCCGCTTTTTGCCGCCGCGGCGATGGCGGCGAAATCATCCATCGCCAGTCCGGGCTGAGGGCGAAACGCGAGCGCCGCTCCCTGCGTATCGCGCAAATGCCATTTCTGCATCTGCCCGGCGTAGAGATAGCCGATGGTAAGATGCTCGTGCAGTTCTTCCGCCGTCTGCGGCGCTGGTTGATTATGCAGATATAACGGCGATGCGCAGAGAATCATGCCGTGCTGGCCTAAACGCCGGGCCTTAAGAAAGCTGGAATCGCTCAACGCGCCGATACGTATCGCCATATCGAACCCTTCTTCAAACAGATTGACCTGACGGTCGCTAAACGACAGCTCGAGCTTAAGCTCCGGATAACGTTGGCTAAGAGGAAACAAGATCGGCGCCACGCAGCGCTGGCCAAACAGCACCGGCAGGCTGATTCGCAGCCGCCCTTGCACCAGGGTTTTTCCACGCTGAATTTCATTTTCCGCATCCCGCAGGTTATCCAGCGCCCGGCGGGATTGCAGATAAAAGACCTCGCCTTCTTCGGTCAACGCCTGCCGACGCGTGGTGCGCTGAAACAGCGCGACGCCAAGCCGCTGCTCCAGCCGGGAAATGCTCTTGCCGACGGCGGAGCGCGTCACGTTCAGCTTCTCCGCGGCTTGCGCAAAGTTGCCGCATTCGACGACGGCGACAAATACCGGGATCGCATTTAAATCAATGCGCATTGATTGGTTCCTGAATGGATACAATGATAAAAAATAATGTCACTACTGGAGAAAAAAAGACAGTGTTACCCTGCGGACCATCAACTTTATGGGGAGTCCGTCATGAGTAACGTTTTGATTTTAAAATCCAGCATCAACGGCCCGGCGTCGCTAACCAACCAGCTAATAGATGAATATATGCAGACCCGCCGCGATGCCGGTCATCAGGATTCGGTCGTCGAACACGATCTGACCACCCTCGCCTTGCCGAAACTCGACGGCGCGCTGTTTGCCGCGTTGCGCGGCGCGCAAGACTCGCGCCCGGCGATTCAGCAAGGGGTTGCCCTCTCTGACTCACTCATCGGCGAGTTAAAGGCCAGCGATCTGCTGGTGATCGGCGCGCCGATGTATAACCTCAACGTGCCAACCGATCTCAAAAACTGGTTCGATCTGGTGGCGCGGGCGCGGGAAACCTTCCGCTACACCGAGACCTGGCCTCAGGGACTAGTGGAAGGCGTGCGTGCGGTGGTCATTAGTTCGCGCGGCGGCGTCCATGACGGGCAACCCAGCGATGCGGTCACCCCTTACCTGCGCGCGGTGCTGGGATTGATGGGGATTAGCGACGTTGAATTTATCTATGCTGAAGGGATGGATATTCGCCCGCACGGCCGCGACGCGGGCATTGCCCACGCCCGCCAGCATATCGCCAGGGCCGCTCAGCAGGCGTGAGCTCCGTTCTTTATACGGCTGGTAAAGGGTCATCTTTCACTTTAGAATAATCTAAATTTAGAAAATACTAAAATAAGATGACCACAGCACAACAACTGCAGGCCAGCGCCGGGGAAGCCGCTGTCCTGCTGAAAGCGATGAGCAATCCCCACCGGCTACTGATTCTGTGCATGCTCTGCGAAGCCCCGCGTACAACCGCAGGCGAGCTGGCGCAAATCACCGGCCTGAGCCCTTCCGCCACCTCTCAGCACCTCGCACGAATGCGTGATGAAGGGCTAATCGACTGCGAGCGCGATGCGCAGCGCCTGCGCTATTTCATTACCCATCCCGCCGTTCAGCAGGTCATCGCCACGCTGAAGACCATTTACTGCCCGTAAGGAGTCCTTATGACTATCGCCACCGTTTCAGCCAACGAAGCCCAGGCGCTTATCGCCCAGGGCGCACGGCTGATTGATATCCGCGCTGCCGACGAATACGCCCGCGAGCATATTCCGGCGGCGACACTGCTGCCATTAGAACAATTAACTCACGGCGCGGCGCTCAATGCGCAGCCGGGCGACACCATCATTTTTCACTGCCAGGCCGGCTCGCGCACGCAAAATAACGCCAGTTTTCTGGCCGCCGCCGCCGCGCCCGCGCAGGTTAAGCTGCTGGCTGGCGGTATTCAGGCGTGGCGGGCGGCGGGGTTGCCGATAGTCGAAGATAAATCCCAGCCGCTGCCGCTAATGCGCCAGGTGCAAATCGCCGCAGGCGCGCTGATTTTGCTGGGCGTAGTGCTGGGATACGCCGTCAACAGCGGCTTTTTCTTGCTGAGTGGTTTCGTTGGCGCGGGGCTCACTTTCGCTGGTCTCACCGGTTTCTGCGGCATGGCGCGCCTGCTGGCGGTCATGCCGTGGAACCAGCGTTAAAACGCCTGCCAGATGAGTAGGGCGATGCCGCCAAAGAGCAGCCATTTGACGATGTAATAAACCGTTTTATTCCATTTTTTCAATCGCTTGCCAATAATGCGGATTTGATAAATGTAACGGAAGCTGCGATTAATTCCGCCGGTGCGGTCGCCGACGTCGTTCGGCGCGGCGGCGGCGCTCATTAAATTTCGCCCCAGCCAGTGGTTCACCTTCTGCGCCCAGCGGTAACGCATGGGCCGTTCGATATCGCAAAAAAGAATCAGCCGATTCTCACCGCTGGTATTTTCCGCATAGTGAATATAGGTTTCGTCAAACAGCACACCCTCACCATCGCGCCAGCTGTAGCGTTCGCCGTCCACTTCAATAAAACAGCGGTCGTCATTCGGCGTCGCCAGCCCGAGATGAAAACGCAGCGACCCGGCGTAAGGATCGCGGTGGCGAGGCAAACGGCTACCATCGGGTAGCGTGGCGAACATTGCCGCTTTAACCGAAGGAATCCCACGCAGCAGCTCGGTCGTTTTTGGACATAGCTGGCTGGCGGAGGGATGCGCGTCTTCATACCATTTCAGGTAAAAACGTTTCCAGCCGGTTTTAAAGAATGAGTTAAATCCGGCATCATTATATTTTTCCGCCGCTTTTATTTGCTCCAGACGCTGCAGGTTAATCCCCTCTTCACGAATAACCAACCAGTTCTTTTGTAATATCGCCAACTCTGGAAAAGTCTCCGGGCGTAGATACGGCGTATTTGGCACGCGAGAAAAAAGGTACATAAAGCCATTAAGCGGCGCGGTAAAAGTTGAATGATCGGAAAGCTGCCGCCAGAAACGATAGCGAACCTTTCCGCGATAATGGACGTAGAGCACAGCAATTATAATAATAAGTAAAATGATATACTTCATATTCGCTTATCTGACCATGTTCTGTTTTTAATCATTCCTCGCTGGCAGCGTTAGTTGCCTTCACCGCAGCGCCGTCAAAACCATTAACAAAGATAATACATCCACCCCCACATTGTTTTAACAAAAAACAGCACGATCATTGAATCCGTCAGCGTCGTTGAGCTATCGTTTAGGTTCTTAGTTGTGACCAATGCACAGGAGAAACACCATGTTTGCAACAGGCGATCTGGTACAACCGCGCGTCGGCGGGCCAAAATTGAAGGTAGTGGAAGTGAATGGCGATAGTCTGGTCGTCGTTCAGGCAAGTAACGAGCAGGGTGAAAAGTTTACTCTGAAAGCGGTTGATGTTACGCCTTATACCGAAGAAGGCGATTTCGGCGTCTGCTAAGTAAAACGGTGGGGAATCCCACCGTTTTAACCTACGCTCGATTTAAATCAGGAAGCTCTCAAGCGATTTCCCTTGCGCGACGGCTAAAGCGATCGGCTTCGGCATACGTCCCTGCCCGGTCCAGGTTTTTTCTGCGCCGGTATGGTCGGTATAACGATATTTAGCGGGACGCGGCTTACGCTTTTTACTGCTCTTCGCCGGGGCCATTTCATGCAGCACTAATTCATCAGGTGAAATACCATCAGCAACCATTAATTCCAGCCAGGTATTAATTTTCTCCTGATATTCTGCCTGCTGCTGTTGCGTCTTCTGCTGCTCAGCGCGTTTTTCTTCAGTGACGATCCTGAGCTTTTCCAGCATCTCTTCAAGCACGTCAGTGGAGAATTCACGCGCCATAGCACGCAGTGAGCGAATATTATTCAGTTTTTGTAACATAAAAGACATAAAGATCAAAAATCCCAAATCGAAAAAATAAAACAAGAATTACCTGTTCAGTTTAATAGATATGTATATTTATTTCCAGCCTTAGCTTATTCAAATAAATATGTACAGGATTACACCTATGAACGCGCTGAAATTTATTGGCGGGTAATAGCGAAATAGAACATAAATACAGCCTAGCGCAGATGAATAATGCATAGTGCGACATGATAATATTCATAATGTTATATTTATAGCCACTTCAGTGAGTTATAAAATCATCGCCCGCCGTGGGGAATGCCAATAGCTTTGCGACAATGAATTTAAATTCACATAATCAGAATAAAACCAATTATTTACATACAGCAGCAAATGCTGATAAAAAGGCATCCATCCAGTAAATAACGCCAATAGTGACCAGTATCACATTACGTAATCAGGCGCCCGCCTTATCAACCTCCCTTCCCCTGTCATGCTTACTCGTCACCTTACAAAACAAAATCATATCTATTTGATATTAAACAACATAATCAAAAAAAGGAACAAAAGTAGCGCAAGCTGAGCAAAACGCCAGTTCACAGAGTGTTTTATCGACAAAAAGGCGATAAATAAAAATTTATAGCTAGTTGTCACTTACTACACAGAGATATACTCTACACGCATCAAAACAGGCAGCCCAAAACCGCTACACCATGCGCACTTTTCGGCGTTATTGACTTCATTTTTCGAGGAGCATACCGATGTTCTCTGCTCAATCCCGCTTGCGTCATGCGGTAGCAGACACCTTTGCAATGGTGGTCTACTGCACCGTTGTCAATATGATGATCGAAATTTTCCTCTCCGGAATGACCTTTGAGCAGTCGTTATCTTCACGCCTGGTCGCGATCCCGGTCAACATTATTATTGCGGTGCCTTATGGCTTCTATCGCGACTTCGCCATGCGCCAGGCGCGCCGAATCAGCACCTCGGGATGGATGAAAAACATTGCTGACGTCGTCGCATATGTGACTTTCCAGTCACCGGTGTATGTATTGATTCTGCTGTCGGTAGGCGCAGACTGGCATCAAATTGCCGCCGCGGTCAGTTCAAACATTCTGGTATCAATGATGATGGGCGCAGTGTACGGCTACTTTCTCGACTTCTGCCGTCGCCTGTTCCGCGTCAGCCCTTATCAGCAAGCTAAAGCCTGATCCTTGTCATTCAGCGACTGGCCGCTGCCAGTCGCCCGCTTTCACCCAACCCGCATTTGACTATTTAGCCGTGAGACATCTGCGGCTGAGCTTCGCCAAACAGCCCATTCAGAAAACGCTCAAGCGCCATCCGCGAACTAAAACCGTGGGGAATGCCGTAATGCTGCTGCGCATCCCCCGCCAAATAGAGCGGAAACTGTTCATAATGGTCGCAAGTTTTAATCTCGCTGGCAGGTTCAGCCAGTGAATTACTGCGCTCTTTGAGCGCCGGATGAATAACTAAAGCGGTACGCCCCATGCGCGCTTCGCGGTTCACATAAACATAATTATCGCCACGGCGATATCCATACGCTTTTTGCGTCACAACATCCATGGTGAAGCCGGCTTTTTCAAGAACACGCGCCACCTCATCGGGTCTTAAATACATACTGATTCCTCGTTATCTTTTACCGCACATTTACCTTACCTTATTCACGAATAGCAGCGCTTTCAGAAAATTCCATAAACTCCCGCAAAAGCATAATGCAAAATCATGTCCTACACTTAATAACTCGAATGGAACAAAGGGAGAAACCAATGGCTAACCGTGTGAACCGCAACGACATTGATGAAAGCGCCGAGGATATTCATAACGAAGTCAGCCAATTAGCGGATACGCTGGAAGAAGTGCTGAAATCATGGGGCAGCGATGCGAAAGATGAAGCTGAGAATGCGCGCAAAAAAGCGCAGTCGCTGCTGAAAGAGACGCGTGCCCGCCTGAACGGCAATACCCGCCTGCGCCAGGCGGCCTATGATACCGTTGAACGCGCACGGGATGCCGCCGGCTGCGCCGACAGCTACGTGCGCGATAAACCCTGGCAGAGCGTTGGCGCGGCCGCCGCCGTTGGGGTATTTATTGGCGTTTTGCTTAATTTGCGTCGATAATAGTGTTGATAGACTACATGTGAAGATAACAAATACGCGTCTGACCCTGCGTCCCAATGGTACGCAGGGTTTTTTGTTATTCCACGCTGGCCAGCGCTTGCTTTAATTCGCCTACCACTTCACGCGCCATCACCGCCGACGTTATATTCGTAAAACTCATCAATAGCCCGCCCTCACCGCGGCTAAGCATGCGCCAATCGCTCAACGCCTGCACCGCCAGCCCGGCTCGTTGGCAGCGCCGGGCCTGCTCGCGATCGTCTCCCTTCACCGCCATCACCAGTTGGATCCCGCCGGACTGCGGTACCACCTGAAAACCCTGCGCCTGCAGCGCCGACTCCAGCCACTGCCTGCGCAACACGTAGCTGGCGCGCATTTTTTTCAGATGGCGCCAGAAATGCCCCTCATTGATGAAGTCCGCTAACGTCTGCTGCCATAAGGTCGGTACATTACAGTGGCTCAATTCAGCCTGACGGCGAAACCGCGCCGCCAACGGCAGCGGTACCACCAGCCACGCGACACGCAGCGCGGGAAACATCGATTTACTAAATGACCCGGCGTACAGTACCCGCTGTGGCGCATCGAGGCTTTTCAGCGGCGGTAACGGTTTCCCCTGATAGCGAAATTCACTGTCGTAATCATCTTCAATAATCCAGCTATCGCGCTGCGCCGCCCACTGCAGTACCTGGCGGCGCCTCTCCAGCGATAGGGCCACGCCGAGCGGGCTTTGATGCGCTGGAGTCAACAGCGCAAAGCGCGCCTGCGGAAAGTGTGCCTGCGCCCAGTCGATATCCATTCCCTGTTGGTCAATCGGTACCGGATCGATATTGACCCCCGCCGCGCTAACCACCGGCCGAATGAACGGATATCCCGGATCCTCCATCCACATATGCTGCCCCGGTTGCGCGAGGGTACGCAAAATTAGCGCCATCGAGGCCGCATAGTTGCCGCTAATCACAACCTGCTCCGGCTGGCACTCGATGCTGCGCGACAGACGTAAATAGTCGACAATCGCCTGACGGAGAACCGGTTCGCCGCAGGGATCGCCGGGCGCGAGGTCGAAGCGCGATTGCGTCCGTAGCCGCCGCCCCATCACCCGCGCCCACACCCCGCGCGGGAAAAGATCCAGTGCCGGTAGACCCATTTGAAAAGGCTGCGGCGCGGAGGATCCCTGGCCTGCCGTCGGGCGCTGAGCCGTGACCTGCCGCGGGCTTAGGCGCTCGCTGACAAAGGTGCCCGCCTGGCCGCGGCGCTCCAGCCAGCCCTGGGCCACCAGCTCGCCCCAGGCATTTTCAATCGTCGCCCGCGACACGCCAAGCTCCTGCGCATAACCCCGGCTCGCGGGCAGGCGGCTTCCCGGGGCCAGCTCGCCATTCTCAATCGCTGATTTCAGCTGTCGGGCGATACGCTGGTAGTGCGGCACTTTTTTGGCTTCCATCATGGTCTGCTTTTTTCATCACAATATGGCTATCTTATGCAGTCCATTATAGTGCTATTTTGCCCGGGTCTTAGAGAGGAGAACTGCAAGATGACCACATTACGTCAGCCGTACAGCGAACTGAGCCCGGAAATCTATAAGGGGTTGGTTCAGGCCAGCATAGCGCTGGAAAAAAGCGAATTGGGCAGCACGATGGTGGAGCTGGTCTATTTGCGGGTGTCGCAAATTAACGGCTGCGCTTTTTGCCTTGAGATGCATAGCAAAGCGTTACGCAAAGCCGGCGTTGCCCAGGACAAGCTGGATGCGCTGGCAGGCTGGCGCGTAAGCGCCCACTTCAGCGCCGCGGAACGCGCGGCCCTGGCATGGGCGGAATCGGTTACTGATATCGCAGCCAGCCACGCTGAAGATGAGGTGTACCTGCCTTTAGAAGAGCATTTTACCCCCCGCCAGATTAGCGATTTAACCTTCGCCATCAGCCTGATGAACGCCTTCAACCGACTTGCGGTCGCGATGCGGATGTAATTTTCGGGTATCGACTTCCCTCCCCCGCCAGGCTAGTCGGTGGGGGATAACTTATCGAAAAACTCTATATATTGCGTGGTTGAAGTTTTAAATAACTACATCTAGTATTTCCTGAACATTAAGCCCATAACGTTCGGCACGATGTTTTACGCCGTCTTGTTATCTTAAATGGAAATACGAATCATGCGCATTATTATTTACACTCGAAATGACTGCGTGCAATGCCATGCCACCAAACGCGCGATGGAGAGCCGCGGTTTCGCCTTCGATATGGTCAACATCGACCAACACCCTGAAGCCATCGACATGCTGCGCGAGCAGGGATTCCAGCAATTACCGGTGGTGATGGCCGGGGAAACCCGCTGGTCCGGCTTCCGCCCGGATATGATTAATCGCCTGCGTCCCACCGCGGCTACGGCCAGCCTATGAGCCTGATCGTCTACTTCTCCAGCAGCTCGGAAAATACGCATCGCTTTGTGCAGCGTCTGGCGCTGCCTGCCGTGCGCATCCCGCTCAACGAGCGCGAGCGAATTCAGGTAGACGAACCCTATATTCTCATCGTCCCCAGCTACGGCGGCGGCGGGACGGCAGGCGCCGTGCCGCGCCAGGCGATCCGCTTTTTAAACGACCCGCATAATCGCCGGCTGATTCGCGGCGTGATCGCCGCCGGTAACCGTAACTTCGGCGAGGCCTATGGCCGGGCGGGAGAGGTCATCGCGCAGAAATGCGGCGTGCCGTATCTGTATCGTTTTGAGCTGATGGGTACCCAGCAAGATGTCGACAACGTGCGTAAAGGAGTAAGCGAATTTTGGCAACGACAACCGCAGAACGTGTAACCGCCGGGGCGTCTGATTTCCACGCCCTCAATGCGATGCTGAATTTATACGACAGCAACGGCCGTATTCCCCTGGAAAAGGACCAACAGGCGGTCGAAGCATTTATCCATAATCACGTGCGTCCCAACAGCGTACCGTTCGCCGGGCTGGAGGAGAAACTGCAATGGCTGAGCGACGAAGGTTATTACGATCCGGCAGTGCTGGCCCGCTATGAGCGACGTTTCGTACTGGCCCTCTTCGCCCACGCGCATCAACACGGTTTTCGCTTCCGTACTTTCCTCGGCGCGTGGAAGTTCTACACCAGCTATGCCTTACGTACTTTCGACGGCAAACGCTACCTGGAGCATTTCGCCGACCGCGCCTGCATGGTGGCGCTAACCCTGGCCCAGGGTGATGAAACCCTGGCGCGACAGCTGGCCGATGAGATCCTCGCCGGGCGCTTTCAGCCAGCGACGCCGACCTTCCTCAACGCCGGTAAACAGCAGCGCGGCGAGCTGGTCTCCTGCTTCCTGCTGCGTATCGAAGATAATATGGAGTCGATCGGTCGGGCGGTGAACTCCGCCCTGCAGCTGTCAAAACGCGGCGGCGGCGTGGCGTTCCTGCTCTCCAACCTGCGCGAAGCGGGCGCGCCGATTAAACGTATCGAAAACCAATCCTCCGGGGTGGTGCCGGTGATGAAAATGCTGGAAGACGCCTTCTCATACGCCAACCAGCTGGGAGCGCGTCAGGGAGCCGGCGCGGTTTACCTTCACGCCCATCACCCCGATATTTTGCGTTTCCTCGATACCAAGCGGGAAAACGCGGATGAGAAGATCCGCATTAAAACCCTGTCGCTGGGGGTAGTCATTCCGGATATCACCTTCCAGCTGGCGAAAGAAGACGCGCAGATGGCGCTGTTCTCGCCCTATGACGTTGAGCGACTGTACGGCAAAGCCTTTGGCGATATCGCCGTCAGCGAGATGTATGCGCAACTGGTGGCCGACGACCGCGTTCGTAAACGCTGGATCCGCGCCCGCGATCTGTTCCAGCGGCTGGCGGAAATTCAGTTTGAATCCGGCTATCCGTACATCATGTTCGAGGATACGGTGAACCGCGCCAATCCGATCGCCGGGCGCATTAATATGAGCAACCTGTGCTCGGAGATCCTGCAGGTCAACAGCGCCTCCACCTTTGACGAAAATCTCGATTACGCCACCGTTGGCGAGGACATCTCCTGCAACCTCGGCTCGCTGAATATCGCCCACGCTATGGATTCGCCGGACTTCGCCCGCACCGTCGAAGTAGCGGTTCGCGGCCTGACGGCGGTCTCCGATATGAGCGATATCCGCTCGGTGCCATCGGTGGCGGCGGGTAATGCCGCATCGCACGCCATCGGCCTTGGCCAGATGAACCTGCACGGCTATTTGGCCCGCGAGGGGATCGCCTACGGCAGCCCGGAGGGGCTGGACTTCACTAATCTCTATTTCTACACCGTCACCTGGCACGCCCTGCGCACCTCTATGGCAATGGCGCGCGAGCGTGGCGTGCGTTTTGCCGGGTTTGAGCAGTCGCGTTACGCCAGCGGCGACTATTTCCAGCAGTATTTGCAGGGTGACTGGCAGCCGAAAACCACCACGGTGCGCGAACTGTTCGCCCGTGCGGGGATTACCCTGCCCGATCGTGAGATGTGGCGCCAGCTACGCGACGACGTGATGCGCTACGGTATTTATAACCGCAATTTGCAGGCGATCCCGCCGACCGGTTCGATCTCTTACATCAATCATGCCACCTCCAGCATTCATCCGATTGTGGCGAAAATCGAGATCCGTAAAGAAGGTAAAACCGGCCGCGTGTACTATCCGGCGCCGTTTATGACTAACGACAATCTGGCGCTGTATCAGGATGCCTGGGAAATTGGCCCGCAAAAAATTATCGATACCTATGCTGAAGCCACGCGACATGTCGATCAAGGGCTGTCGCTGACGCTGTTCTTCCCGGATACCGCCACCACGCGCGATATCAACAAAGCGCAAATTTACGCGTGGAAGAAAGGTATCAAGACGCTGTATTACATTCGCCTGCGCCAGCTGGCGCTGGAAGGTACCGAAATCGAAGGCTGCGTGTCCTGCGCGCTGTAAGGAGAACAGGATGACCCATTTATCGCGCATCAGCGCCATTAACTGGAATAAAATCGAGGATGATAAAGACCTCGAAGTGTGGAACCGGCTGACCAGTAATTTCTGGTTGCCGGAGAAAGTGCCGCTGTCCAACGACATTCCGCACTGGCAGACCCTGACGGCTCAGGAGCAGCAGTTGACCATCCGCGTCTTTACCGGGCTGACGCTGCTCGACACCATCCAGAATAGCGTCGGCGCCCCGGCGTTGATGACCGACGCTCTCACTCCACATGAAGAGGCGGTGCTGTCGAACATTAGCTTTATGGAGGCGGTGCACGCCCGCTCCTATAGTTCGATATTCTCGACCCTGTGCCAGAGCAAAGATGTCGATGCCGCCTACGCCTGGAGCGAGGAGAACGCTCCGCTACAGCGCAAAGCGCAGTTGATGCTCAATTACTACCAGGCCGATGAGCCGCTGAAGAAAAAAATCGCCAGCGTGTTCCTCGAATCTTTCCTCTTCTATTCGGGGTTCTGGTTGCCGATGCATTTTTCCAGCCGCGGCAAGCTGACCAATACCGCCGATTTAATCCGCCTGATTATTCGCGACGAAGCGGTGCACGGTTACTATATTGGCTATAAATATCAAAAAGGGCTGGAAATCGTCAGCGCCGCGAAGCGTGAGGAGTTGAAAAATTTCGCCTTTGATCTGCTGATGGATCTATACGATAACGAATTGGCTTATACCCGCGAACTGTATGCCGACAGCCCGTGGCTTGACGACGTCAACGCGTTCCTCTGTTACAACGCCAATAAAGCATTGATGAACCTTGGCTATGAGGCGCTATTCCCGGCGGAAATGGCCGCCGTGAACCCGGCAATTCTTGCGGCGCTGTCGCCAAACGCCGATGAAAACCACGACTTTTTCTCCGGCTCCGGTTCTTCTTACGTCATGGGTAAAACTGAAGCGACCGCCGACGACGATTGGGACTTTTAATCTCGCGATCGCTGGGGAATATATCGATACATTCTCCAGTGATCTATTTCACATTATTTTCTATTATCACACAAATAACCTCCCGGCCATTTTCGTGTCATATTTCCTTCATTTACACCAATTTCCCCATTCATTATTCATGCATAATCAAAAAATATCACCAGCCGTATATGATGGCTCAGCCCTTATATCACGGGCAATTCAGCCAGAGATCCCTATTCAGATTTTGGCTAGCTATTCACATCGAGGGTTGTCACAGAATCTCAGTATGTTAGGGTGTAAAAAGGTAATAATCTTCACCAGGTACGATATCGATATAATTAAAGACAGGAAATCATTTATTGCATGGCAATTAAATTAGAAATCAAGAATCTCTATAAGATATTTGGCGAGCACCCGCAACGCGCGTTCAAATATATTGAAAAAGGACTTACCAAAGAGCAAATACTGGAAAAAACGGGGCTATCGCTTGGCGTTAAAGACGCCAGTCTGGCCATTGAAGAAGGCGAGATATTCGTCATCATGGGACTTTCCGGTTCAGGGAAATCCACCATGGTTCGCCTTCTCAATCGCCTGATTGAACCCACCCGCGGACAGGTGCTGATTGACGGCGTCGATATCGCCAAAATCTCAGATGCCGAGCTTCGCGAGGTGCGCAGGAAAAAGATTGCGATGGTTTTCCAGTCATTCGCCCTGATGCCGCATATGAACGTGTTGAATAACACCGCGTTCGGTATGGAACTGGCCGGCGTTTCCGCCGAAGAGCGCCAGCAGAAAGCGCTGGATGCGCTACGTCAGGTGGGGCTGGAAAATTACGCCCACGCCTATCCCGACGAACTTTCCGGCGGGATGCGCCAGCGCGTCGGCTTAGCCCGCGCATTAGCGATCAACCCCGATATTCTGCTCATGGATGAGGCCTTCTCAGCGCTTGATCCGTTAATTCGTACTGAAATGCAGGATGAGCTCACCAAATTACAGGCAAAGCATCAACGTACCATTGTCTTTATTTCCCACGACCTTGATGAAGCTATGCGTATTGGCGATCGTATTGCCATTATGCAAAATGGCGAAGTGGTGCAAATTGGCACGCCAGACGAAATTCTGAATAACCCGGCGAATGATTACGTTCGTACTTTCTTCCGCGGCGTCGATATTAGCCAGGTATTTAGCGCTAAAGATATTGCCCGCCGTAGCCCGGTTGGCCTGATTCGTAAAACTCCCGGTTTCGGCCCGCGTTCGGCGCTGAAATTATTGCAGGATGAAGACCGTGAATATGGCTACGTCATTGAACGCGGTAATAAGTTTGTCGGCATTGTCTCCATCGACTCTCTGAAAAGCGCGCTGAGCGAAAATCAGGGGCTCGATGCGGCGTTAATTGACTCCCCGCAGGCGGTGGAGGCACAAACGCCGCTCAGCGACCTGCTCTCCCACGTTGGCCAGGCGCCGTGCGCCGTCCCGGTGGTGGATGAAGGACACCAGTATCTCGGCATTATTTCAAAACGCATGCTGCTACAGGCTTTAGATCGCGAGGGGGCAAACAATGGCTGATCAATCAAACCCATGGGATACCGCAGCGCCAGCGGATAACGCGGCGCAGTCTGCCGACGCCTGGGGCAATCCAACACCCGCGCCCGCTGACGGCGGCGGCGCCGACTGGCTTAACAGCGCGCCTGCGCCGCAGCCAGAACATTTCAATATTATGGATCCGTTCCATAAAACGCTGATCCCGCTCGATAGCTGGGTTACCCACGCCATCGACTGGATCGTGCTGCACTTCCGTCCCCTGTTCCAGGGGATCCGCGTGCCGGTGGATTATATTCTCAGCGCCTTCCAGCAACTGTTGCTGGGGATGCCGGCGCCGGTGGCGATTATTCTCTTCGCGCTGATCGCCTGGCAGATCTCCAGCGTCGGCATGGGTATCGCCACCCTGATCTCGCTGGTAGCCATCGGCGCTATCGGCGCATGGTCGCAGGCGATGGTCACCCTGGCGCTGGTGCTGACCGCGCTGCTGTTCTGCATGATAATCGGCCTGCCACTGGGGATCTGGCTGGCGCGTAGCCCGCGGGCGGCGAAAATCATCCGCCCGTTACTGGATGCGATGCAGACCACGCCGGCGTTCGTCTATCTGGTGCCGATCGTCATGCTGTTCGGTATCGGCAACGTTCCGGGCGTGGTGGTGACCATTATCTTCGCCCTGCCGCCAATTGTCCGCCTGACGATCCTTGGGATTAACCAGGTGCCGGCAGACCTCATTGAGGCCTCACGCTCCTTCGGCGCCAGCCCGCGCCAGCTGCTGTTCAAAGTCCAGCTGCCTCTGGCGATGCCGACCATCATGGCTGGCGTCAACCAGACGCTGATGCTGGCCCTGTCGATGGTCGTTATTGCCTCGATGATCGCCGTCGGCGGCCTCGGTCAAATGGTGCTGCGCGGTATTGGCCGACTGGATATGGGGCTGGCGAGCGTCGGCGGTGTCGGGATCGTTATCCTCGCGATTATCCTTGACCGCCTGACGCAGGCCGTCGGCCGCGATTCCCGTAGCCGCGGTAACCGCCGCTGGTACACCACCGGACCTCTGGGGCTGATTACCCGCCCTTTCTGTAAATAAGAGAAGGAATAACGATGCGACATACAACTCTCCTTGCCACAGCGTTTACCGCCCTCGTCACGACCAGCGCGTTTGCTGCCGAGCTGCCGGGTAAAGGCATCACCGTGAAACCGGCGCAGAGTACTATTTCCGAAGAAACCTTCCAGACGCTGCTGGTCAGCCGCGCGCTGGAGAAACTGGGCTATAACGTCGAAAAGCCGAGCGAGGTCGACTATAACGTCGCCTACACCTCCATCGCCTCTGGCGATGCCACCTTTATTGCCACCAACTGGCAACCGCTGCACGATGATATGTACGCGGCGGCGGGCGGCGATAAAAAATTCTACCGTGAAGGAACCTTCGTCACCGGCGCGGCGCAGGGCTATCTGATCGACAAGAAAACCGCCGAGCAGTACCACATTAAATCCATCGACCAGTTGAAAGATCCTAAGATCGCCAAACTGTTTGATACCAACGGCGATGGCAAAGCCGATCTCACCGGCTGTACCCCCGGCTGGGGCTGCGAAGCGGTCATCAACCATCAGATTGATGCCTATGGGCTGAACAATAAAGTGGTCCATAACCAGGGTAACTACGCGGCGATGATGGCCGATACCATCGCCCGTTATAAAGAAGGGAAACCGATTCTTTATTACACCTGGACGCCGTACTGGGTCAGCGACGTGCTGAAACCGGGTAAAGATGTGGTCTGGCTGCAGGTACCGTTCTCCTCCCTGCCGGGAGAACAGAAAGATATCGACACCAAGCTGCCGAACGGCGTCAACTACGGTTTCCCGGTGAACACCATGCATATCGTCGCCAACAAAGCCTGGGCCGAGAAAAACCCGGCGGCGGCGAAGCTGTTTAGCCTGATGAAGCTGCCAATTGCCGATATCAACGCCGAAAACGCGATGATGCATGCCGGCCATGCTTCAGAAGCCGACATCAACGGCCACGTTGATGGTTGGATTAAAGCCCACCAGCAGTTGTTCGATGGCTGGGTGAAAGAAGCGCTGGCGGCGCAGAAGTAATCTCTCCCTCTCCCCATGGCGTTTTATCGCCGTGGGGACTGCCTTCCCCTGTACCAACATGAAACGAATATGCATAAAAATGCGTATTTTCTGATTTCCCATTTTAGCGATTGTGAAGCCATCACGCCGTCTGCTAAGGTGAATAACTCTTTCCAGGCGTAATTTTCACCAACGTTATCAATAAGTCACCAATATGGAAACTCCTGCTCCCTGACGTCAGCCCCCGTGACTACCAACACGGGTAGGTTTCGTCGCGTTCAGGTTGAGCTTACAGGTGGCGAACAGCATTATTATCCCTACGCAACTCAGCGCTTTAGCCTATGGTTTGGCATGGAAAATCGGCGACTCGCCGGAGATTTTAAGTATTAATAGTGACCAATAATTCATTTGCTTTATTTGTCACAATAGTTATTATATCGGCTGTAATTAATGAGGTTATACCCAAATGGATAGTTCGTTTACTCCCATTGAGCAGATGCTCAAATTCCGCGCCAGCCGCCATGAAGATTTCCCTTTCCAGGAGATTCTCCTCACCCGTCTCTGTATGCACATGCAGGGTAAGCTGCTGGAAAACCGTAACAAAATGCTGAAAGCGCAAGGGATTAACGAGACATTATTTATGGCGCTGATAACGCTTGAGTCTCAGGAAAATCACAGCATTCAACCTTCCGAGCTGAGCTGCGCGCTGGGTTCGTCACGCACTAATGCCACCCGCATCGCCGACGAACTGGAAAAACGCGGCTGGATCGAACGTCGTGAAAGCGATAACGATCGTCGCTGCCTGCACCTGCAGCTGACCGACAAGGGTCATCAATTCTTGCGCGAGGTATTACCTCCGCAGCACAACTGTCTACATCAGCTGTGGTCTTCTTTGAGCACCGCGGAAAAAGACCAGCTGGAGCACATCACCCGTAAACTGCTTGGCCGCCTCGACCAAATGGAAGAAGACGGCGCGCTGGCGGGATCCCTGCGCTAAGCACGGAGCCGCACAATATTTTGAGTTGCAAGGAACACGGTCAGGCCAGCAGATCTTCTGCTGGCCTTTCTGGTAAACAGGTCGGCTCAGCCGATGTGAAATAATAAGAATGTAAAATTGTGGAGAATCAGATGAGCGAAAATGCGGCGAGCCAAACTCCGCAGCAATCAGGCAGCAAGAAAGGGAAACGCAAAGGCGCCCTTCTGCTCCTGACCTTGCTCTTTGTTATTGTGGCCGTAGCCTACGGCATTTATTGGTTTTTAGTCCTGCGTCATTATGAAGAGACCGATGACGCTTATGTGGCAGGGAACCAGGTACAGATCATGGCGCAGGTTTCCGGCAGCGTGACTAAGGTCTGGGCCGACAACACCGACTTTGTGCAACAAGGCGATCCGCTGGTCACCCTTGACCAGACCGACGCCCAGCAGGCGTTTGAAAAAGCCAAAACCCAGCTGGCGGCAAGCGTGCGCCAGACTCGCCAGCAGATGATCAACAGCAAGCAGCTGCAGGCGAATATTGACGTCAAAAAAACCGCCCTCGCCCAGGCGCAGGCAGACCTTAATCGTCGTATCCCGCTGGGTGCCGCGAACCTGATTGGCCGCGAAGAGCTGCAGCACGCACGTGACACCGTCGCCAGCGCGCAGGCCGAACTCGACGTCGCCATTCAACAGTACAACGCCAATCAGGCAATCGTACTGGGCACCAAACTGGAACAGCAGCCGGCGGTGCTGCAGGCGGCGACCGAAGTCCGCAACGCCTGGCTGGCGCTGCAGCGTACGCAAATCGTCAGCCCGATTAGCGGCTACGTTTCTCGCCGCTCGGTGCAGCCTGGCGCGCAGATCGGTACCACTACCCCGCTGATGGCGGTGGTTCCAGCCACCAACCTGTGGGTTGACGCCAACTTTAAAGAGACCCAGCTCGCCCATATGCGTATCGGCCAGCCGGCGACCATCGTCAGCGATATCTACGGCGATGACGTGAAGTACACCGGTAAAGTGGTCGGCCTGGATATGGGTACCGGCAGCGCCTTCTCCCTGCTGCCGGCGCAAAACGCCACCGGTAACTGGATCAAAGTCGTCCAGCGTCTGCCGGTTCGTATCGAGATAGATGCTAAACAGCTGGCGCAACATCCGCTGCGCATCGGCCTGTCGACGCTGGTTGAAGTAGACACCAGCAATCGCGAAGGCGAGATGCTGGCAAGCCAGGTACGAAGCTCGCCGGTCTATGAAAGTAATGCCCGTGAAATCGGCCTTGAGCCGGTAAATAAACTGATCGACGGTATCATCCAGGCCAACGCCGGATAATTCGGGGTGAGCGTAATGCAACAGCAAAAACCGCTCGAAGGCGCGCAACTGGTCATCATGACCATTGCGCTGTCGCTGGCGACTTTCATGCAGGTGCTGGACTCCACTATCGCCAACGTGGCTATTCCGACCATTGCCGGTAACCTTGGCTCGTCGCTGAGTCAGGGAACCTGGGTCATCACCTCGTTTGGGGTGGCGAACGCTATCTCCATCCCGATTACCGGCTGGCTGGCGAAGCGCGTCGGCGAAGTGAAACTCTTCGTCTGGTCGACGGTGGCATTCGCTATCGCCTCCTGGGCCTGCGGGGTGTCGAACAGCCTGACGATGCTGATTTTCTTCCGCGTGATTCAGGGGATCGTCGCCGGTCCGCTGATCCCGCTATCGCAGAGTCTGCTGCTCAGCAACTACCCGCCAGCGAAACGCTCAATCGCGCTGGCGCTGTGGTCGATGACGGTCATCGTCGCGCCGATTTGCGGCCCGATTCTCGGCGGCTATATCAGCGATAACTACCACTGGGGCTGGATCTTCTTCATCAACGTGCCGATTGGCGTGGCGGTGGTTCTCATGACGCTGCAGACCCTGCGCGGCCGTGAAACCCGCACCGAGCAGCGGCGTATCGACGGCGTCGGGCTGGCGTTGCTGATTATCGGGATCGGTAGCCTGCAGGTGATGCTCGACCGCGGTAAAGAGCTCGACTGGTTCGCTTCCAACGAGATTATCATCCTGACCATCGTGGCGGTGGTGGCGATAAGTTTCCTTATCGTCTGGGAGCTGACCGACGATAACCCGATAGTCGACCTGTCGCTGTTTAAGTCGCGTAACTTTACCATCGGCTGTTTGTGTATCAGCCTGGCCTATATGCTCTACTTCGGCGCCATTGTATTGCTGCCGCAGCTTCTGCAGGAGGTATACGGCTACACCGCCACCTGGGCCGGTTTGGCTTCGGCGCCGGTCGGAGTGATCCCGGTCATTCTGTCGCCGATTATCGGCCGCTTTGCTCATAAGCTCGATATGCGGCGGCTGGTGACCTTCAGCTTTATTATGTATGCGGTGTGCTTCTACTGGCGCGCGTGGACCTTTGAACCGGGAATGGACTTCGGCGCATCGGCCTGGCCGCAGTTTATCCAGGGTTTTGCGGTGGCCTGTTTCTTCATGCCGCTGACCACCATCACTCTCTCTGGCCTCCCGCCGGAGCGGCTGGCGGCGGCGTCGAGCTTGTCGAACTTTACCCGAACCCTTGCCGGCTCCATCGGTACCTCAATTACCACCACCATGTGGACCAACCGCGAGGCGTTGCACCATGCGCAGCTCACCGAGTCGGTGACGCCGTTCAACCCCAACGCCCAGCAGATGTACGATCAGCTGCAGGGTATGGGAATGACGCATCAGCAGGCTTCCGGCTGGATTGCCCAGCAGATAACCAACCAGGGGTTGATTATCTCCGCCAACGAAATCTTCTGGGTTTCGGCGGGGATCTTTATCCTTCTGCTAGGCCTGGTGTGGTTCGCCAGGCCGCCGTTCAGCGCCGGCGGCGGTGGCGGGGGCGCACACTAAGTATTAACAAAAGGGATCTGCGGATCCCTTTTTTATTGCCGCGACCTTGTCCATTTCGCGCTAGCTTCTGTCCATTTCGCTAAAGCCGCCGATGGGTTATGTCATGCAGGATAAAGCTCCGACTACAGGAGAACACCATGCTGACCAATCCTTGCGAAAAATACAGCCCTTATCCGCCTATCGCCCTGCCCGATCGCCGCTGGCCCGAGCGGCAAATCACTACCGCGCCGCGCTGGCTTTCCACCGATTTGCGCGACGGCAACCAGGCGCTGGCCGAACCAATGGACGCCGCGCGTAAGCTGCAGTTCTGGGATCTGTTGCTGGAGTGCGGTTTTAAAGAAATAGAGGTCGCCTTCCCCTCCGCCTCGCAAACCGATTTCAACTTTGTGCGCCAGCTGATTGAGGAGCAGCGCATCCCTGAAGATGTCACCATTCAGGTGCTGACTCAGGCGCGGGAAGAACTCATAGCACGAACCTTTGAAGCGCTGCGCGGCGCCCGGCAGGCGACCATCCATCTCTACAATGCCACCGCGCCGCTGTTTCGCGAGCTGGTTTTCGGCATGGAAAAGGCCGAAGTGATCGAGCTCGCCACCCGCGCCACCCGGCTTATTCGTCAGCATTGCGAGCAGCAGCCGGACACCCGTTGGCAATATGAATATTCACCGGAAACCTTCTGTTTTACCGAGCCGGAATTCGCCCTTGAAATCTGCGAAGCGGTGGCGGAAATCTGGCAGCCCTGCGGCGAACGGCCAATGATTATTAATCTCCCGGCAACGGTCGAAGTCAACACGCCGAACGTCTACGCCGATCGGATTGAATATTTTTGCCGCCACTTCTCGCGCCGCCAGGATGTATGTATCAGCGTGCATCCGCATAACGATCGCGGTACCGGCGTCGCCAGCGCCGAACTGGCGGTGATGGCCGGCGCCGATCGCGTTGAAGGCTGTCTGTTCGGCAATGGCGAGCGTACCGGCAACGTCTGTCTGGTCACGCTGGCGATGAATCTCTATAGCCAGGGCGTGGATCCGCAGTTGCGCTTTACGCAGATGAATCGGGTGGTAGAGATCGTCGAGAACTGCAACCAGCTCCCGGTACATCCGCGTCATCCATGGGCAGGCAGTCTGGCCTACACCGCCTTTTCGGGTTCACATCAGGATGCCATTAAAAAAGGGTTTGATGCCCGTAAACCGGGAGATCGCTGGCAAATGCCGTATTTACCTATCGATCCACAGGATATCGGCTGCAGCTATGAAGCGGTGATCCGCGTTAACAGCCAGTCAGGTAAAAGCGGCAGCGCATGGCTGATTGAGCAGAACCACGGTCTTAAGCTGCCGCGGGCGTTGCAGCAGGACTTCAGCCAGTACGTTCAGCAAGAAACGGATAGCCATGGTAAAGAAATGACCCATAACGCATTATGGCAGCTGTTTCGCAGCCGTTACGGCCTGCTGGCGCAGCCGACGCTGGCGTTACTCGACTATCAGAGCGACGGCCAGCAGGATGGCGAACTGACGTTACAGGCTGCGCTGCGGATGAATGGCGAAACCCGCCGCTTGAACGGACGTGGTAACGGTTTGTTATCCGCCGCCGCTAACGGCCTGAGCGCGCTGTTAAAACGTCATTTCGTTATCAAGGACTACCACGAGCATACCCTCGGGGCGCGCAGCGACAGCCGCTCCGTTGCCTATATTCGCTGCGTCTTTGCCAATGGCGAAAGTCGATGGGGCGTCGGCATTGATAATGACGTTGCCCGCGCGTCGTTACAGGCGTTGTGTAATGCCGTTCACGCCAGGGATTAATCCAACGGGCGAAAATAGTCGCTGGGCGCGGTCCCCATGACCCGGCGGAACATGGCGCTAAAAGCGCTGTGACTGCCGTAACCCAGATCCAGCGCTACCCGTAGTACCGACTGCCCCTGCGCCAGGCGAACCAGCGCCTCCATCAGCTTCGCCCGGCGCACCCATTCGCTCCACGTCAGGCTGGTCTGCTGTTGAAAATGGCGGTTCAGCGTACGCTCGCTCATTCCGCCTGCTTGCGCCGCCTCACGGCTGCCCCACGGTTCACCGGGCGCTTCGCGCACCCGCTGGCATAACCGACGCAGGCTATCGCTATGCGGTTCCGGCAAACCGAAAGGTAATACCGACATCCCGCGAATTTCATCCAGCATCAGCTCATAGATACGTTCATCGCGGGTGCCGGGGAAATAGCGCTCTTCCAGCGCCAGCGACGCGACGATAAGCTCACGCAGCAGCGGTGAGATCTGCACGATCTGGCAGGTAGAGGGCAGATCGGCACGGGCCAGCGGATCGATAAATAGCGTCCGTGCGGCCACATTGCCGGTTATGCGCAACGCGTGCGGCGTATGTGCCGGTAGCCAGACGCCGCGCCCCGGCGGCACGACCCAGAATCCGACCGGCGTTTCCACCCGAACCACGCCGCTGAGAATATGCAATAACTGAGCGCAGTCGTGGCAATGCATCGGTTCGCTATCGCCGTGGGCGTAATCATGGGCAAATGGCACCAGCGCGCGGTGCTGGAAGGAAAAGGAGAGCGTTGTCGACATGATAAGCGGAGAGCGGCCCGACGCGATGGCCGGGCCGACGCATGCGCACTAGATGTGCAGTTCTTGCAGTTTTTCTTTCGGCAGCGCCAGCTCATCGTTGCTGTTGATGCGAACATCACGCTCAATGATGTGGCGGGCGATATCCTGCGCTTCCTCCAGCGAGTGCATGGTGTAGGTTCCGCACTGGTAGACGTTCAGCTCAGGGATCTGATTCTGATCTTTGACTTTCAGCACGTCAGCCATCGCCGCTTTCCAGGCATCGGCCACGCGTTGCTCTTCCGGCGTACCAATCAGGCTCATGTAGAAACCGGTACGGCAGCCCATCGGAGAAATGTCGATAATTTCCACGCCATTACCGTTCAGGTGATCGCGCATGAAACCAGCAAACAGGTGCTCCAGTGTATGAATACCGCGCTCCGGCATCACTTCCTGGTTCGGTACGCAGAATCGCAGATCGAAAACGGTGATTTGATCGCCGTGCGGCGTGTTCATTTTCTTCGCGACGCGCACCGCAGGCGCTTCCATTCGGGTATGGTCGACTGTGAAACTATCTAACAACGGCATTCTTCACCTCCGATAGTGATTTTTTTTAAAATAAAATGAACTCTTCGTTCAACAGCGAGTCTGAGTATATGAAAGACGCGCATTTATTATCATCATCATCCCTGAATCAGAGATGAAAGTTTGGCCACAGTGATGTGGCCTTTTTCTTTTGTAGCGCTTTTTACTACGCGTGTCGTGCTAAAAGTGCCTCGAACGGCTCGCTATCTTCCGCTTCCACTTTCTTCTGTCGCGCGACCGACGCATCACGTTCGGCGATAAAATCTTCTTCGCTTAAAATTTCCAGCGGTTCATCGCGCAGCATCGTACGATACTCATCAGCCAGCTTACGCCCGGTACCGCCAATCCCTTCTTCAATCATAGAACGCAGAATGCGCGCTGAGAACGTTAATTCCGGATCGTCAAAGCACGCCAGCAGCTCATCGCACACTTGTTGATAGGCCTCGCCGCCGTGGATGCTGTCTAGCGTTTGCGCCACGCGACGTAAATCACGGAACAGATCTTTACCCACCTGCGCCAGCGGGAACTGCGCGCTTTCACAGCCAATCCCCAACGTCAGGCCCGGTTTACGGCCCTCAAGAATCACCCGGTTCCAGTTAGTGCGGGTACACAGCAGTTCGCTGCTGCTCATCTCCGGCGCATCGGCCAGCACGCACCAGACCATAAACAGATCGAGGAAGCGCACCTGCTGCTCATCCACGCCGATCGGCGAGAACGGGTTGATATCCAGCGAACGCACTTCGATGTACTCGATGCCGCCGCGCAGCAGCGCATCGGACGGCGTTTCACCGCTACGGGTCACGCGTTTCGGGCGAATCGGCGCGTACAGCTCGTTTTCAATCTGCAGAATATTGCTGTTGATCTGCAGATGTTTGCCGTCTTTCTCAAGACCGATTTTAGCGTACTCTTCCGATGGCGTTTTAATCGCCCGCTTCAATCCTGCCACATACTCGTGCAGATCGTTAAACGTAATTCCGAGATTGCTTTGCGACTTATTGGTATAACCGAGGTCGCTAAGACGCAGAGAAGTGGCGTATGGCAGGTAATACATGCCGTTTCCGGCCTTCTCAAACGGCAGAGTCGTCGGTTTACCCTGCAGGAACGAGGAGCAAATCGCTGGCGACGCGCCGAACAGGTACGGGATCACCCAACCGAAACGGTAGTAGTTACGAATCGAGCGGAAATAACCGGCGGAAATCGCCTCTTTGCCGCTTTCGGCATCTTCCACGCCGCACTTGGCCTGCCAGAACGCCATCGGCAGCGAAAAGTTATAGTGCACGCCAGAAATGGTTTGCATCAGTGCGCCGTAGCGGTTTTTCAGCCCTTCGCGATACAACGTTTTCAGCCGGCCAACGTTAGAGGTGCCGTATTGCGCCAGTTCAATATCCTGACCCGGCGCGATATAGCACGGCATGCTCAGCGGCCACATCCGCTCGTCGCCGAGCTGGCGGGCGGTGAAGCGATGCACATCGCGCAGGAAAGTCAGCATATGATCGACATCGCCATCCACTGGAGTAATAAACTCCAACAGGGCTTCGGCAAAATCAGTAGTAATCCATTTATGGGTCAGCGCCGAACCTAAAGCTAAAGGATGGCCGGTCGTGGCCAGCGTGCCGTCGGCGTTAACGCGCAGCGTTTCACGCTCAAGCCCACGTTTAATGCCTTGCAGCGCCTGCGGATTTTTTTCCAGCCAGGCCAGCGCCTGTGATACATCCGGGATCAATTTGACCTCCCGCCTGTCGAAATCGTTTGAATTAGCATAATTGTAATGGTTGAACAATCAGTCCAATTAGTGCCACCACGTCATGCCCTGAAGGGTTGCCGCCGCTATGACGATATAACGCAACGCCTTACCAAGGCATAAAAAAAAGAGCACTGGTCCCCAGGAAATGCGCATCCATCCCGCTAGTAAACACAGCAAATCGCCTATAACAGGCGCCCAGCTCAATAATAATGTCACCGCGCCATAGCGTTTAAGCCAGCCGGTTGCCCTCTCCTGCCAGCGCGATTGCTTGCGCAGCGGAAACAGGCGCCCCAGAATAACGTTAGTTACCCCTCCAAGGCTATTGCCGATTGTTGCTATTAATACCAGCATCCACGGTTGACTTGCCCCCGTAAGAAGCATAGCAACCAGCACCACTTCTGAGTTACCGGGCAGTAAAGTGGCGCTTAAAAAGCTGCTGGCAAAAAGCGACAGGAGCGACAGCGCGTCGCTCACAACAGACGCACATCCACAGCATCCATACCCGCGAGCTTCGCCGCCTCCAGACCGAAGTCGGCATCCTCGAAGACCACGCAGGTTTCCGGTGCGACGCCCATGCGCTCCGCGCACAGCAGGAAGGTATCGGGCGCAGGCTTATGCTGCGCCACGTGATCGGCAGCCACCACCGCGGAGAAGTAGTGGCGCAGGCCAAGATGCGCCAGCAGCGCTTCGGCAACAGCGCTTTCGCTACCGGTACCGACCGACATCGGGCGACGGCCATGCCACTCTTTTACCACCTCTATCAGCGGTAACGGGCGTACGCTATCCAGCAACATCGCTTTGACGGCGACGGTCTTTTCCTGCGCCAGACGATGCGGATCTAAATCAGCCTGATTCAGCTCGATAATCGCCTGGGCAATACGCCAGGTTGGAGAACCGTTGAGCGCGACCACGGCCTTCTCATCAAAACGCATACCGTAACGGCCCAGTACTTCACGCCATGCCTTACGATGCGTCGGCTCGGTATCGAGGATGGTGCCATCCATATCGAAAATCAGTCCTGCGTAACGTTGGTACATCGTGTTCTCACAAACCGGATAAGGAAACGTTACTGTATCGCAAAAGGCGGGTTTTGTCGCGGGGGAGCCAGAGACAGCAAAGGCGCCTGCAGGCGCCTTAATCAACTCGGGATAGCGAAAACGGTATTATTTGATTCGCAGGTCGTTCTCAACCACGCGCACGCCCTGCACGCGACGGGTGACCTCTACCGCCCGTTTAGCGCTCTCAGCCGACGATACGAAACCGCTCAGCTGTACGCGGCCTTTAAAGGTCTGCACGCTAATTTCTGAGGATTTGATATCTTTTTCGTTAAACAGCGCGCTTTTTACCTTGGTAGTTACCACGGTATCGTCAATATAACCGCCGGTGCTTTCTTTGGTGGACGATCCGGCACAGCCTGCCAGAGATACGGCGACCAGAAGCGTTGCGCAAAAGGCAGGTATTGCTTTGAACCATTTCATTGATTTCTCTCCTTGCATTCATCACACCCGGTTCAGGTAGATCTACAGGGATAAATTATAGTGGAAAGAGCGACTTGCCAATAAGAAATGTGTTGATTATCGAGGAGATAAAATGCGTCGTACTGATGGGATGAAAATTGGAGAGTTTTATTGAAGAGAAGATGGTGCATCCGGGAGGATTACTCGGCTACGCCTCGCCCTACGGGCCGTTGCTGACGCAACGTTATCCTTCCTGGTACTCGCGATAATTTCGCATACCATGCAACAATCGAGATTGCTGTTACTGAGGAGAATATGGTGCATCCGGGAGGATTCGAACCTCCGACCGCTCGGTTCGTAGCCGAGTACTCTATCCAGCTGAGCTACGGATGCATCGGAAAAGCTAGTTTACTACAGAATTAATCCGAATCAGGTATGAAGGTGCATCCGGGAGGATTACTCGGCTGCGCCTCGCCCTTCGGGCCGTTGCTTACGCAACGTTATCCTCCCTGGTGCTTGCGATAATTTCGCAGACCATACAACAACGTCGTCGCTGTTATTAAGGAGAATATGGTGCATCCGGGAGGATTCGAACCTCCGACCGCTCGGTTCGTAGCCGAGTACTCTATCCAGCTGAGCTACGGATGCATCGGAATAACTAGTTTACTACATAATTCATCTGAACAATTCAGAATCAGGCAAGAATGGTGCATCCGGGAGGATGACTCGTCTACGCCTCGCCCTACGGGCCGTTGCTTATGCAACGTTATCCTCCCTGGTGCTGGCGAAAATTTCGCAGACCATGTAACAACGGTATGGCTGTTACTAAGGAGAATATGGTGCATCCGGGAGGATTCGAACCTCCGACCGCTCGGTTCGTAGCCGAGTACTCTATCCAGCTGAGCTACGGATGCATCGGGAAACTTGCTTTACTACGCGTCAGTGTCACAACTAACACATGCCACACTGAGTATGATGGAGTAATCGGTAGAGTGACTCGATTACGCCTCGCACTGCGGGCCGCTGCTTTCACAGCGTTCTTCTTTCTGTTTACAGAGAGAAGATGGTGCATCCGGGAGGATTCGAACCTCCGACCGCTCGGTTCGTAGCCGAGTACTCTATCCAGCTGAGCTACGGATGCAAAATGGCGGTGAGGCGGGGATTCGAACCCCGGATGCAGCTTTTGACCGCATACTCCCTTAGCAGGGGAGCGCCTTCAGCCTCTCGGCCACCTCACCACACAACACGCCTCTTGCGAGTGCTTCGAAGAACTTGTTTCTGCTCTTCGTCGCTGCGATGGCGCACATATTACTTTCTGAGACTTATAAGTCAAACAATTTTTCGAGAGCTTTTTCCGTTTGCACACTTCACGCGCAATTAGCCTGCAAAAACGGCAAAAAGAGTATTTTATCAACAGGAAATAGCCCTTTACGGCCACTCAAAAGCGACAACGAAAAATGACGTACGGCGAATAAAAACAAAAGAGAGGATGTCGCGAGAGAAGAAACAGGAGAAGAAAAGAGAAAAACGACCGCCGGAGGGATGCGCCTCACAATAAAGCGAGGCGCGGAAAGCTTAGTAACTGGACTGCTGGGATTTTTCAGCCTGGATACGCTGGTAGATTTCTTCACGATGTACAGAGACTTCTTTAGGGGCGTTGACACCAATACGTACCTGGTTACCCTTAACCCCTAAAACTGTCACAGTGACCTCATCTCCAATCATGAGGGTCTCACCAACTCGACGAGTCAGAATCAGCATTCTTTGCTCCTTGAAAGATTAAAAGAGTCGGGTCTCTCGCATCCCGGCATTATCCATCATATAACGCCAAAAAGTAAGCGATGACAAACACCTCGCGGTGTAAGCAGTCACGGCATCACATTCTGTTAAACCTAAGTTTAGCCGATCTACACAACTTCAACCCGACTTTATCGTTATCAGTACTTATGACGCAAGGTGCCGTAACCCTCTGGTTACGGCACCTATACCCGTCATACTTCAAGTTGCATGTGTGTTGGCTTTCCTCGCTCACCCCAGTCACTTACTTGAGTAAGCTCCTGGGGATTCGCTGCGTCGCCGCCTTCCTGCAACTCGAATTATTTAGGGTAAATGCGTTTATAGTTATTACAGTTTTGCGCTGACCCAGCCTTTCACACTGGCTAACGCAGCAGGGAGAGCAGACGCATCGGTACCGCCGGCTTGCGCCATATCCGGACGACCGCCCCCTTTACCGCCCACCTGCTGGGCGACCATACCAACCAGCTCCCCTGCTTTCACGCGGTCTGTCACATCCTTAGACACACCTGCAATCAGAGAAACCTTACCATCCGCTACCGTAGCTAATACAACGACCGTCGAACCGAGCTGGTTTTTCAGATCATCAACCATGGTACGCAGCATTTTCGGCTCAACGCCGGCCAGCTCGCTGACCAGCAGCTTAACGCCGTTAATTTCTTCGGCTTTACTGGAGAGATTAGCGCTCTCCTGCGCTGCAGCCTGCTCTTTCAGCTGCTGCAGCTCTTTTTCCAACTGACGGGTACGCTCAAGCGCCGCGCGAACTTTATCGCCGATGCTGTGGCTATCGCCCTTCAGCAACTGCGCGATATCACTGAGCTGATCGCTCTGCGCATGCAGGCTGGCAATCGCCCCTTCGCCGGTCACCGCTTCAATACGGCGCACGCCTGCGGCGGTACCGGATTCAGAGGTAATACGGAACAGGCCGATATCACCGGTACGCGCCGCGTGAGTACCGCCGCACAGCTCGGTGGAGAAATCGCCCATCCGCAGTACGCGAACGCGATCGTCGTATTTCTCGCCGAACAGCGCCATTGCGCCGGATTCACGCGCGGCATCGATATCCATAATATTGGTTTCGATAGCCAGGTTACGACGGATCTGCGCGTTGACCAGATCTTCTACCGCACGAATCTCTTCCGGCTTCATCGCTTCAAAATGCGAGAAGTCAAAACGCAGCGCTTTATCGTTAACCAGTGAGCCTTTCTGTGCCACGTGGGTACCGAGGACCTGGCGCAGCGCCGCGTGCATCAGGTGCGTCGCGGAGTGGTTGAGACGGATACGCTGACGGCGAGCCTGATCGACATCGGCCTGCACCGCGTCACCCACTTTCAGGGAACCGCTGGCGACTTTACCGATATGACCAATAGCCTGGCCGTACTTCTGCGTATCGCTGACCGCGAAGGAGAAGCCAGCGCCTTTCAGTTCGCCTTTATCGCCTACCTGACCGCCGGATTCCGCATAGAACGGCGTCTGGTCAAGGACTACAACCGCATCCTGACCCGCGCTGACGCTATCAACCGCTTTGCCGTCGATGAACAGCGCAGTAACTTTGCCGTTCAGCTCCAGATGATCGTAGCCTTTAAATTCCGATGCGCCGTCAACGCGAATCATCGCGTTATAGTCAGCGCCGAAACCGCTGGACTCACGTGCGCGGCGGCGCTGCTCTTCCATCGCGGCTTCAAAGCCTGCTTCGTCAACCTTGATGTTGCGCTCGCGGCAGACATCCGCAGTCAGGTCAACCGGGAAGCCATAGGTGTCATACAGACGGAAGGCGGTTTCGCCGTCCAGCGTGTCGCCTTTAAGCTTCGACAGTTCCTCATCCAGCAGCGCCAGTCCACGCTCCAGTGTGCGCGCAAACTGCTCTTCTTCGGTTTTCAGCACCTGCTCAACCAGAGCCTGCTGCTGTTTCAGCTCTTCACCGGCGGCGCCCATCACGTCGATAAGCGGAGCAACCAGTTTCCAGAAGAAGGTGTCTTTCGCGCCCAGCATGTTGCCGTGGCGAATCGCGCGGCGAATGATGCGACGCAGCACGTAGCCGCGGTTTTCATTCGACGGGATCACGCCATCAGCAATCAGGAATGCGCAGGAACGAATGTGATCGGCAATAACGCGCAGCGACTTGTTAGTCAGATCGGTCGCGCCGGTGACTTTCGCCACGCTCGCAATCAGGTTGCGGAACAGGTCGATGTCATAGTTGGAGTTAACGTGCTGCAGAACAGCGGCAATACGCTCCAGCCCCATACCGGTATCAACGGAAGGTTTCGGCAGCGGCTCCATGGTACCGTCAGCCTGACGGTTGAACTGCATGAAGACGATGTTCCAGATCTCAATGTAACGGTCGCCATCTTCTTCCGGGCTTCCCGGAGGGCCGCCCCAGATGTGGTCGCCATGGTCAAAGAAGATTTCGGTGCATGGGCCGCACGGACCGGTATCGCCCATCTGCCAGAAGTTATCAGAAGCAAACGGCGCGCCTTTGTTGTCGCCGATGCGGATAATACGCTCGCGCGGAACGCCCACTTCATTGGCCCAGATGTCGAAAGCTTCGTCATCGGTCTCGTAAACGGTAACCCACAGTTTTTCTTTCGGCAGGGCGAACCAGTTCTCACCGGTCAGCAGTTCCCATGCGTATTTGATGGCATCCTGCTTGAAGTAATCGCCGAAGCTGAAGTTGCCCAGCATTTCGAAGAAGGTGTGGTGACGCGCGGTGTAACCGACGTTTTCCAGATCGTTGTGTTTACCGCCCGCACGCACGCAACGCTGCGCGGTGGTCGCGCGCGAATAATTACGTTTGTCGAGACCAAGGAAGACATCCTTGAACTGGTTCATCCCGGCGTTGGTAAACAGCAGGGTCGGATCGTTGTGCGGCACCAGGGAGCTGCTGGCAACTACCTGATGTCCCTTACTATGGAAAAAGTCGAGAAACGCCTGACGGATCTCAGCGGTGCTCTTGCTCATAATTATCCTGAAATCAAGCTACACTTCATCCTTCAAGTCGCCTCTGACCTGGCGGAACGTCCTCTCCCGGTAGTGAACTCACGTACGCCCCAGAAGCTGTTCTCTCTTGCCGCCGTGATGCAGCTTGAATGATTTTGTGTATAAGGAATAATCGCCCTGGACGCTGATTATGCAATCACAAGCAGCGGCCCGACGGAATAAAGTGGGAATAAGATAAGTTTTCTTTAGAGGGAAGTAAAATCCCCGATGGGTCAATCTGCAAAATTTCGCCAGATTTCCTGGATATCTTCCATCAGATAGCCGCGGTACAGCAAAAATCGCTGGATTTTAACTTTTTCAGTAAAGGTGGTAGGTAACGGTTCGCCGTATTTACGCTGCGCCTGCTCTTTGGCCAGCGCCGCCCAGTCGATTTCACACTCGCGCATCGCGCTTTCGATGTCGCTGCGGCCAATGCCCTTTTGATTCAACTCCTGGCGGATACGTGCCGGCCCATAGCCCTTGCGGCTCCGGCTGGCAATAAACTGGCGAACAAAACGCTGGTCATCAAGATAGCGGTTTTCCAGGCACCAGCCGACAACCTGTTCGAGCTCTTCCGACGTGATGTCCAGCTTTTCAGGGCCGTTTTTACTCATTACCGGCGCCGCCAGCTTACGCCGCAGCTCCTGTTCGCTATGATCGCGCATCGCCAGAATACGAATTGCGCGATCCAACAGACGCGCATAGCCGGAGCGGCGTGGTGAAGTCTCAGTCACAGGCACCTCGATAATCTAAGAAAAGCAAAAGGGCCGCATCAGCAGCCCTTTGTCACTCTTTTAGACGATATCAGAAATCTTGTTCGGTTTCTTCTGCGTCGTTGCCGTCAACCGCGAAGTCCGGCGTGGAGTCCTGGTTGTTGAGCAGCAGTTCGCGAACTTTCTTCTCAATTTCTTTCGCCGCCGCCGGGTTATCTTTCAGCCAGGAGATTGCGTTCGCTTTACCCTGACCGATTTTGTCGCCGTTGTAGCTATACCAGGCGCCCGCTTTTTCAATCAGCTTCTCTTTCACGCCGAGGTCAACCAGCTCGCCGAAGAAGTTGATGCCTTCACCGTAGAGGATCTGGAATTCAGCCTGTTTGAACGGCGCGGCGATTTTGTTTTTCACCACTTTCACGCGGGTTTCGCTGCCGACAACGTTGTCGCCCTCTTTCACCGCGCCGATGCGGCGAATGTCCAGACGCACGGAAGCGTAGAACTTCAACGCGTTACCACCGGTGGTGGTTTCCGGGTTACCGAACATCACGCCGATTTTCATACGGATCTGGTTGATGAAGATCAGCAGCGTGTTGGACTGCTTCAGGTTACCAGCCAGTTTACGCATAGCCTGGCTCATCATACGCGCCGCGAGGCCCATGTGAGAGTCGCCGATTTCGCCTTCGATTTCCGCCTTCGGCGTCAGCGCCGCCACGGAGTCGACGACGATAACGTCTACCGCGCCGGAACGCGCCAGCGCGTCACAGATTTCCAGCGCCTGCTCGCCGGTATCCGGCTGGGAGCACAGCAGGTTGTCGATATCAACGCCCAGCTTGCGGGCATATACCGGATCCAGCGCGTGTTCGGCATCGATGAACGCACAGGTTTTGCCTTCACGCTGCGCTGCGGCGATAACCTGCAGCGTCAGGGTAGTTTTACCCGATGATTCCGGCCCGTAGATCTCAACGATACGGCCCATTGGCAGACCGCCTGCGCCGAGCGCGATATCCAGAGAAAGCGAACCGGTGGAGATGGTTTCCACGTCCATGGAACGGTCTTCACCCAGGCGCATGATGGAGCCTTTACCGAATTGCTTTTCGATCTGGCCCAGTGCTGCCGCCAACGCTTTCTGTTTGTTTTCGTCGATCGCCATTGTTACTCCTGTCATGCGAGGTGAAGCGCGTTCGCTTCGCCGTTAATATTTGTTCAGTTGAGGCAATTATACTGTATGGTCATACAGTATCAAGTATTTTGTAGAAATTGTTGCCAGAGCAGATTTAACGCATAGGCCGTCGCCTGACGACGCACCGCTTCGCGGTCTCCGGCAAAGCATTCGCGGCGGGTCACGCCCTGCTCGTTCGCACAGGCGACGCCGAACCACACGGTGCCGACGGGCTTCTCCGCGCTGCCGCCGTCCGGGCCGGCGATACCGCTGACCGATACCGCATAGGTGGCGCGCGCCGCGCGTAGCGCGCCAATTGCCATCTCGACAACCACCGGTTCGCTCACCGCGCCGTTATCCAGTAACGTCACTTCGCTCACGCCAATCATCTGCGATTTGGCTTCGTTGCTATAGGTCACGAAACCGCGCTCAAACCACGCTGAGCTACCGGCAATATCGGTCAGCGCTTTGGCTATCCAGCCCCCGGTGCAGGACTCCGCGGTGGTCACCGTCGCGCCCTGCGCTTTCAGCGCCAGCCCAACCTGTTCGCTTAGCTGCATTAATTCTGAATCGGTCATTTTCGCCCCGCTTAAGCCAGATAAAGAGGCCATCAAAGATAGCACTTTCGGCAGAGATATGGGGACGAGCTGGTGATTTTACGAGGGGGGATCCAAAAATGGGCCGTCCCGCTGCAACCAGGACGACCAGACAACCCGTTACTTCATACTATTGACGATGAGCTCGACGTTATGGCGCAGCATTTTAACGTAGCTATCGGCCACGCCGCCCGGCTTAGACAGCGCTTCCGGATAGAGTTCGCCGCCCGGTTGCGCCCCCGTCGCGCCAGCGATTTGCTGCACCAGACGCGGGTCCAGCTGGTTCTCCATAAACCAGGTATGCACGCCATCGGCTTTGATTTGCTTAATCAACGCCGCCACCTGCGCCGCGCTAGCTTCGCTCTCGGATGAGAGTCCCTGCGGCGCAAGGAACGTCACGTGGTAAGCGCGGCCAAAATAGCCGAAAGCATCATGGCTGGTCAGCACTTTACGCTTCACCTGCGGGATGGCGCTAAACTGCGCCTTCGCCCAGCCGTCAATTGCCGTCAGCTGCTCGATATAACGCTTACCGCGGCTCTGGAGCGCCGCTTTATCCTGCGGGTCGGCTTTCACCAGGCCATCAAGGATATTCTGCGCGTATAACGCGCCATTAGCGGCGCTATTCCAGGCGTGCGGATCGGTCACCGTTTTACCGTCTTCATCGAGGGTATGCGTCTTAACCCCTTTTGACGCCACCACTAATTCGCCCTTAAAACCGGACGCTTTCACCAGCCGATCCAGCCACCCTTCCAGACCAAGCCCGTTGACCACCACCACGTCGGCTTTGCTGAGCAGCGCGCTATCCTTCGGTGAAGGTTCAAAGGTGTGCGGATCGCCATCCGGCCCTACCAGCGTATCGACATGAACATGCTCGCCGCCGACCTGCTGCACCATATCGCCCAGCACCGAAAAACTGCTTACCACGTTCAGCGTTTTTGCTATCGCCCCCTGCGCCATCAGCCCCACGGCTAACGCCATCACCACTGCACTTCGTTTCATCATTTCCTTACCCCATTAATTTGCGCCAGCCAACGACCAGCCGGCTGCGCGTGCCAAAAAACACTGAAATAAAAAACAGTACGCTGGCGGTCAGCACGATGGCGGGCCCGGCGGGTAAATTCACTGCCCACGAAAGGCTCAATCCCATCCAGGCGCAAAACGCGCCGATCGCCGCCGCCAGCAACAAAATGCCCGGCAGCGTTCGTGCCCAGCAGCGCGCCGCTACCGCGGGCAACATCATCAGCCCTACCGCCATTAGCGTGCCGAGCACCTGGAACCCCGCCACCAGATTCAGTACCAATAGCGCGAGAAACAGGCCGTGCAGCAGCGCCGGTAGCCGCCGCGCGTTGACCTGTAGCCAGGCGCTATCGAACGCCTCGCTGACCAGCCCGCGATAAAACAGCGCAATGCACAGCAGCGTCAGGCTCGCCACGCCGGTGACAAAGAACGCCGCGTCGCTATCCACCGCCAGAATCGAACCGAACAGCAGGTGCAGCAGATCGACGCTGGAGCCGCGCAGCGAGACCAGCGTGACGCCAAGGGCCAGCGAGCCGAGGTAAAACCCGGCAAAACTGGCGTCCTCTTTCAGCGGCGTTCGCCGGCTGACCCACCCCGCCACCAGCGCCACCGCGATCCCGGCGATAAATCCGCCAACGCTCATCGCCAGCAGCGACATGCCGTTAAGGAGATAACCCGCCGCCACTCCCGGCAGAATGGCGTGCGACAGCGCATCGCCCATCAGGCTCATCCGTCGCAGCAGCAATAGCACGCCTAACATGGTGGTGCTCAGCGACAGCGCGAAGCACACCACCAGCGCCCGGCGCATAAAGCCAAATTCAATAAAAGGTTGAAAAAAGGTATGCCAGATCATGCCTGCCTCGCGGTGTTGAAGGCGGGAAGCACGCTTGACGTCTCGCCCCAGCGCGCGTGCTGGGGTTCAAGCAGCAGCGTCTCGGGAAAGAAATCGGCCACGCACTGGTTATCGTGCAGCACCGCCAGTATCGTTTGCCCCTGGCGGTGCATATCGACGATAAGCGCCATCAGCTCGCGGCTGGTGGCCTCATCGACGCCGGTAAACGGCTCGTCCAACATCACCAGCGGCGCCTGTTGCACCATCACCCTGGCAAAGAGCATACGCTGGAACTGGCCGCCCGAGAGCTCTTCAATTGGCGTATTAGTCAGCGCGCTGATCCCCACCCGCTCAAGCGCCGCGGCGATGCGCCGACGCTCGTCGCCGCCCAGACCGCGCAGCAGCGAGACCCGCGGCCAGGCCCCCTGACTGACGACATCGCGCACCAGCAGCGGAAACTGTGATTCCAGGGCATGGCGCTGCGCCAGCCAGCCAACCACGGGCCGCCCTTTGCGCCAGTTCAGCCGGCCGCTAACCGGCGGAATAAATCCAGCCAGCGTTTTCAGCAGCGTCGATTTACCGCAGCCATTAAGCCCGACAATCGCCGTCAGGCTTCCCGCCGCAATCACGCCGCTCATCGCCGGAGTGATTGCCATGCCTTCATACCCGGCAACCAGATGATCCAACTCAATCATGGCAGCGCCACCGCCCACCATGTGGCCAGCCATAGCGCCGCCAGCAGTCCGCAGGCGATTGCCACGCGCGCCGCGCCGGATGCCATAAAAACCGATGTGAACATATTCCCGCCCCAATAAAATGTTATAACATAACAATATGGGATTCAGAAAAGAATGTAAATCTGCGTCAGCAAGAGGAAATGTAACAAAGGTCAACAAAAGGCATGCAGAAGGGAAAAAACGGATGGATAAGCGCGGCGTCCCGGGGCTACCAACCGGATACCAGACCGTAGCCCGGATAAGGCGCTACGCGCCGCCATCCGGGGAACTCGAAATATGTCGGCTGGATGAAAGGATCAATACCCGCCGCGGGCCTGCGAAACCGCCAGCCCCAGCTGCCAGACAGCCATCGCGTAGTGGGTGCTGTGGTTATATCGGGTGATAGTGTAGAAGTTCGGCAGACCATACCAGTACTGGTACCCGGTGCCGATATCCAGCCGCAGCAGACTGGCCTGCTGATGGTTGCCAAGCGGCTGCGTTGGAGTTAATCCCGCCGCCGACAGCTGTGAAACGCTGTATTTGGTTTTAAAGCCGTTATCCAGACCCGGCGCCTGGCCCAGCGCCTGCACCGCGACGGTATCGCCGCTCACCCAACCGTGCTGTTTAAAGTAGTTCGCCACGCTACCGATGGCATCAACCGGATCCCACAGGTTGATATGACCGTCGCCGTTGAAGTCCACCGCGTATTGCTTATACGACGACGGCATAAACTGGCCGTAGCCCATCGCGCCGGCAAAGGAGCCTTTCAGATCCAGCGGGTCATCGCTTTCGCTGCGCGCCATCAGCAGGAAGGTTTCCAGCTCAGAGGAGAAGTATTCAGCGCGGCGCGGATAGTTAAACGACAGCGTCGCCAGCGCATCGAGGATGCGGGTTTTGCCCATCACCCGGCCCCAACGGGTTTCCACGCCGATAATGCCGACGATGATTTCCGGCGGTACGCCGTAGACCTGATACGCGCGGTTCAGCGCGTCCTGATACTGGTTCCAGAACACCACGCCGTTCTGCACGTTATCCGGCGTAATAAACTGTTTCTTATAGCGTAACCAGGCGCCGTTTGGCCCGGTCGGCGGCAGCCCGCTCGGCGCCTGGCGATCCATCAGTCGCAGCACGTAGTCCAGGCGCTTAGCCTGCGACAGGATCTCCTGGAGCTGCTGTCTATCGAAGCCGTGCTTCGCCACCATCTTATCGATGAACTGCGCCGCCGCTGGGTTATTGGCGAAATCGCCGCCCATCTGCATCACGTTATGCTGCGGTTCCAGCAAAAAGCCGCCGGTTCCGCTCGCCATCTCCGCTTCCGCGGGGGTCTTAGGTTTGCTGCTGCAGGCAGCCAGAAGTGCACATAAAGGGAGTAAAGCCAGATAGCGACGCTTCAACATGGGAATTCCATTTAACAAAATCGGCAAAGGGTAATTATGGTAAAGCATGCGCCCGCCAACAAGGAAGCGGCAATACATTTGCAGACAAAATAGTTCTTTTTTTGCACGTTATCCGCATTCGATCCGCACGTTAATTTTTTCACTCATCGCGAACAAACTTTCAAAATAAAATATTTATCTTTCATTTTGCGATCAATTTAACACTTTTAAACCTTTCAAAGTGATTAAAATCAGCCTCCAGTTAGCAAGAAAAATAACACGCTGAAGGAGAGAACAATGATTGAAATCGTTACCCACGGCGCTGAGTGGTTCATCGGCCTGTTTCAGAAAGGCGGCGAGGTGTTTACCGGTATGGTGACCGGTATCCTGCCGCTGCTGATAAGCCTGCTGGTGATCATGAACGCGCTGATCAACTTTATCGGCCAGCAGCGGATCGAAAAGCTGGCGCAGCGCTGCGCCGGCAACCCGCTTACCCGTTACCTGCTGCTGCCCTGCATCGGCACCTTTGTCTTCTGCAATCCCATGACCTTAAGCCTTGGCCGCTTTATGCCGGAGAAATACAAACCGAGCTACTACGCGGCGGCCTCCTATAGCTGTCATTCGATGAACGGGCTGTTTCCGCACATCAACCCCGGCGAGCTGTTTGTTTATCTCGGCATCGCCAACGGCCTCACCACGCTAGGCCTGCCGCTTGGCCCGCTGGCGGTGAGCTACCTGCTGGTTGGCCTGGTAACCAACTTCTTCCGCGGCTGGGTCACCGACCTGACCACCTCTATTTTCGAGAGAAAAATGGCGATTCAACTTGACCAGAAAGTGCGTCTGTCAGGAGCGACATCATGACCCGTATTCGTATTGAAAAAGGAATCGGCGGTTGGGGCGGCCCGCTTGAACTCGACGTCGTTGAGGGCAAAAAGATTGTCTATATCACCGCAGGCACCCGCCCGGCGATCGTCGATACGCTCGCCAGCCTGACCGGCTGGCAGGCGGTTGATGGATTTAAAGAAGGTGAACCGGCGGAAAGCGAAATTGGCATCGCCATTATTGACTGCGGCGGCACCCTGCGCTGCGGCCTCTACCCGAAGCGCCGTATTCCGACCATCAACATCCACGCCACCGGTAAATCCGGGCCGCTGGCGCAGTATATCGTCGAAGATATTTACGTCTCCGGAGTCAAAGAAGAGAACATCAAACTGCTGGAAGATAGCGGCGAGACGGCAGTGCAACCACTCCCCGCCGCGGGCCGCGATTACGATGCCAGCAAGAAGATTACCGAACAGAGCGACGGCCTGCTGGCTAAGGTCGGGATGGGGATGGGTTCAGTGGTCGCGGTACTGTTCCAGGCCGGGCGCGATACCATTGATACGGTGCTGAAAACCATTCTGCCGTTTATGGCCTTTGTCTCGGCGCTGATCGGCATCATCATGGCCTCCGGCATCGGCGACTGGATTGCCCACGGCCTGGCGCCGCTCGCCAGCCATCCGCTGGGGCTGGTGACGCTGGCGCTGATCTGCTCCTTCCCGCTGTTATCGCCGTTTCTCGGCCCCGGCGCGGTGATAGCCCAGGTGATCGGCGTGCTGATTGGCGTCCAGATCGGCCTTGGCAACATTCCACCGCATCTCGCCCTGCCCGCGCTGTTTGCCATTAATGCCCAGGCCGCCTGCGATTTTATCCCGGTAGGTCTGTCGCTGGCCGAAGCCCGTCAGGATACCGTGCGCGTCGGCGTGCCGTCGGTGCTGGTCAGCCGCTTCCTCACCGGCGCGCCAACCGTGCTGATCGCGTGGTTCGTTTCCGGATTTATTTACCAATAAGAGGTTCCTGAAGATGACCGTCATTTACCACACCACTATTACCCGTATCGGCGCCAGCGCGGCGACGGCGCTGGAAGAACAGATGCTCATTACCTTCCGCGAGGGCGCCCCGGCGGATATCGAAGAGTATTGCTTTATTCACAACCACGGCGAGCTGTGCGGCGAGCTGCGCCCGGGCGCAGAGCTACAGCTCGGCGATCGGCATTATCCGGTGACCGCCGTCGGCGAGGTCGCCGAGCAAAACCTGCGCGAGCTGGGCCACATCACCCTGCGCTTTGACGGCCATCGTCAGGCGGAGTTTCCCGGAACCGTTCACGTCGCGGGCCCGGTACCGGACGCCATCGCGACCGGCTGTGTACTGAAATTTGTTGCTTAGAAGGAGAGAAAGATGAATCAGGTTGCTGTTGTCATAGGTGGCGGACAAACCTTAGGAGAGTTTCTGTGCCGCGGTCTGGCCGCCGAGGGCTACCGCGTGGCGGTGGTCGATATCCAAAGTGAAAAAGCCAGCCGCGTCGCCCAGGAGATCAACGCTGAATATGGCGAAGGTACGGCATACGGCTTCGGCGCCGACGCCACCAGCGAAGCCAGCGTCACGGCGCTGGCTCACGGCGTGGATGAGATTTTCACGCGCGTCGATCTCCTGGTCTACAGCGCCGGTATCGCTAAGGCCGCCTTTATTAGCGACTTCGCGCTGGGCGATTTTGACCGCTCGCTGCAGGTCAACCTGGTGGGCTATTTCCTCTGCGCCCGCGAGTTCTCACGGCTGATGATCCGCGATGGCATTAAAGGTCGCATCATTCAGATCAACTCGAAATCCGGCAAAGTCGGCAGTAAGCATAACTCAGGCTATAGCGCGGCGAAGTTCGGCGGCGTCGGGCTGACCCAGTCGCTGGCGCTGGATCTGGCGGAATACGGCATTACCGTGCATTCGCTGATGCTCGGCAATCTGTTGAAATCACCGATGTTCCAGTCGCTGCTGCCGCAGTACGCCACCAAGCTCGGCATTGATGAGAGCGAAGTCGAGCAGTACTACATCGATAAGGTGCCGTTGAAACGCGGCTGCGATTACCAGGATGTGCTGAACGTGTTGATGTTCTACGCCAGCCCGCAGGCATCGTACTGCACCGGGCAGTCGATTAACGTCACCGGCGGCCAGGTGATGTTTTAAAAGGTTCCCGGATGGCGCTGCGCTTATCCGGGCAACAAAACTGTAGGTCGGGTAAGGCGTTAGCCGCCACCCGACAAAAAACGGCACCCGGGGTGTACCCGGCATCACACCTTCAGGAGACATTATGGTTACCGCACTCATTACCGTCGCCGCTATTGCCTGGCTTTGCCAACTGGCGTTCGGCGGCTGGCAGATCCGCCGCTTCAATCGCGCCTTTGATAGCCTTTGCCAGCAGGGCCGCGTCGGCGTCGGCCGCTCCTCCGGGCGCTTTAAACCGCGCGCGATTGTCGCTATCGCCGTCGATGAAAACGATCGTATTTGCGATACGCTGTTGATGAAGGGACTCACCGTCTTCGCCAGTCCGCAAAAAATCCCCACGCTTAGCGGTAAACATCTCGAGGAATTGCAGCCTGATGTGATCTTTCCCAATGATCCGCTCTGTCAGAATGCACTATCATTAGCGCTTAATCCGAAACATGCATAATTTCGTTGTGAAAGTTAATATCTTGCGAAATTATCACTTCGAAACTTAAACGCAGGATACAACGCCTATGAAACCACGTCAGCGCCAGGCAGCCATTCTCGAGCACCTGCAATCGCAGGGCAAATGCTCGGTCGAAGAGCTGGCGCAACACTTCGACACCACCGGCACCACTATCCGTAAGGATCTGGTGATACTGGAGAATGCCGGGACCGTCATCCGCACCTACGGCGGCGTAGTGTTAAATAAAGACGAGGCCGACCCGCCTATCGACCACAAGACGCTGATCAACACCCACAAGAAAGCGCAGATTGCCGAGGCCGCCGTGCGATACATCCACGATGGCGATTCACTTATCCTCGACGCCGGCAGCACCGTGCTGCAGATGGTGCCGTTGCTGAGCCGCTTCAATAACATCACGGTGATGACCAACAGCCTGCATATCGTCAACGCGCTTTCCGAGCTCGATAACGAGCAGACCATCCTGATGCCGGGCGGCACCTTCCGTAAAAAATCGGCCTCTTTTCACGGCCAACTGGCGGAAAACGCCTTCGAACAATTCAGCTTCGACAAGCTGTTTATGGGCACCGACGGCATTGATCTGGTCGCGGGCGTCACCACCTTTAACGAGGTCTATACCGTAAGTAAGGCGATGTGCAACGCCGCCCGCGAAGTGATCCTGATGGCCGACTCATCCAAGTTTGGCCGTAAAAGTCCCAACATTGTCTGCGGTCTTGAACGCGTGGATAAATTGATTACCGATGCCGATATTGACCCTGAATTCCAGCGGGCGCTGGAAGCCAAAGGTATTGAAGTCATTATTACTGGAGAACATCATGAGTAACTTTTTGTTAGAGGCCGGACGCCAGACCCTGATGCTTGAGCTGCAGGAGGCGAGCCGCCTGCCGGAACGCCTGGGCGACGACTTCATCCGCGCGGCGGAAACCATCATCCACTGCGAGGGCAAACTGATTGTCTCCGGTATCGGTAAATCCGGCCACATCGGTAAAAAGCTGGCGGCAACCTTCGCCAGCACCGGCACCCCGGCCTTTTTCGTCCATCCGGCGGAAGCCCTGCACGGCGATCTCGGTATGCTCGATAGCCGCGACGTGATGCTGTTTATCTCCTACTCCGGTAGCGCGAAAGAGCTGGATCTCATCGTGCCGCGGCTGGAAGAGAAATCCATTCCGCTGCTGGCGATGACCGGCAAATCCACCTCGCCGCTGGCGCTGGCGGCGAAAGCGGTGCTGGATATCGCCGTGGAGCGCGAAGCCTGCCCGATGCATCTGGCCCCGACCTCCAGCACCGTCAACACGCTGATGCTGGGCGACGCGCTGGCGATGGCGGTGATGCAGGCGCGCGGTTTCAATGAAGAAGATTTCGCCCGTTCCCACCCGGCGGGCGCCCTCGGCGCGCGTCTGCTGAACAAAGTGCATCACCTGATGCGCCGCGACGAAGAAGTGCCGCGGGTCAATGCCGAGGCCAACGTCATGGACGCCATGCTTGAACTAAGCCGAACCGGGCTCGGCCTGGTGGCGGTATGTGATGAAACCAACCGCGTGCAGGGCGTTTTCACCGACGGCGACCTGCGCCGCTGGCTGGTTGCTGGCGGTACGCTCAACGATAGCGTCACTCGGGCGATGACCCGCAACGGCGTAACGCTGCAGGCGGAAAGTCGCGCGGTGGAAGCCAAAGAGCGGCTGATGAAACACAAAATCAGCGCCGCGCCGGTCGTGGATGAAAACGGCCAACTGGTCGGCGCCATCAACCTGCAGAACTTTTACCAGTCAGGGATCCTTTAAGTCCCAGACGTTTCGCCAGCCGATGCAGGTTGGCGACGTCCAGCTCCAGGGCACGGGCGGTCGCCGCCCAGTTGCGCTGGTTCGCCTCCAGCGCGCGGCTAATCGCTTCTCGCTGAAAAGAGTCAGTCGCCTCGCGCAAATTGACGTTTTCCGTCGCCGGCGCCGCTGCCGCCGTCTCAGTCGGCAACATCGGCGCCGTCACCGCAAACTGGAAATGCTGCGGCTCCAGTACCACTTCATCACCGGCCTGGGTGGCCCGCGCCAGCACCACCGCGCGGTGAATAGCATGCTCCAGCTCGCGCACGTTGCCCGGCCAGGACCACTGCTGCAGCCTGTTTCGCGCCGCCTCAGCCAAAATGACCCGCGCCAGCCCCATCCGCAGGCGGCACTGCTCACAGAAATAGCCCGCCAGCAGCACCACATCGTTCTCCCGTTCGCGTAGCGCCGGAACCGACAGCGGGAAGACGCTCAGCCGATGATACAGATCGGCGCGAAAGCGCCCTTCCACCACCTCCTGGCGCAGATCGCGGTTCGTCGCCGCCAGCACCCGCACATCGACCCGCAGGCTACGGTCATCGCCGACGCGCTGAATATCGCCATACTGCAACACGCGCAGCAGCTTCGCCTGCAACGCCAGCGACAGTTCGCCGATTTCATCAAGGAACAGGGTGCCGTTATCAGCCATCTCAAATTTACCGCTGCGGTTGCTGATAGCCCCGGTAAATGCCCCTTTCACATGGCCGAACAGCTCGCTCTCCGCCACGCTTTCCGGCAGCGCCGCGCAGTTGAGATAGACCAGCGGATTGGCCGCTCGCGGCGATCCCTGGTGCACCGCCTTCGCCACCAGCTCTTTACCGGTGCCGGTTTCGCCGCTTATCAGCACGTTTAAATCCGAGGCGGCGACGATATCGATCTCTTTTTTCAGCTGCAGCATGGGCGCCGACAGGCCGATAATCTCCTGACGCTCAGGCTGCGCGTCATTCACCGGTTGCACCGGCAACACATTTTGCGCCTCTAGGCGGGCGATGAGCAGCGCGTTATTCAAGGCGCCAGCCACCAGCGCGGCAATCAGCCGCAGCTCTTCATCGCTGAAACTATCGAAACGATCGGCATCCATACCATCAAGGGTCAGCGCGCCAATCAGCGTCTGTCCGGCAAACAGCGGCAGGCCAACGCAGGCGTGAACCTTCAGGCTCTCATGACCGGGGATCAGCCCGTCGTAGGGGTCAGGCAAGTCGCTATCCGCCGGGAAGCGCACCACATCCCCGGCGCGCGCAATCGCCTCAAGCCGCGGATGCCCGTCCAACGCAAAGCGCCGACCAAGCACATCCTGCGCCAGGCCATCGATCGCCAGCGGCACAAACTGATGCGCCTCATAGCGCAGCAGCGCCGAGGCATCGCAGCCGAGGATCTGCCGCAGGGTAGTAATCAGGCGCGAAAAACGGTCGGCATGACCGATATCGCTTTGTAAATCAATGGCGATTCTCGCCAGCTCGTCGACGGAAAAACTCATTGCCGCTCCATTGTCATTTTGACAATACACATTGTCATAACGACTATTTTAATCATTGTCATTTTGACAGCAACTAAAATCAGAAAAAATTAAAAATAGCTAATTATCAATGAATTAAAAAGTTGGCACGCAACTTGATATAAGCCAATCAACTGAGTTTAAACACACTGTATTGATTGAGGTTGCTATGTCTATTGCGGTTAAAAATAACATTCTTTGGGTTGGCCAACGCGATTGGGAAGTGCGTGATTTCCACGGCACCGAATATAAAACGCTGCGCGGCAGCAGCTACAACAGCTATCTCATTCGCGAGGAGAAAAACGTGCTGATCGATACCGTCGATCATAAATTCAGCCGCGAGTTCGTGCAGAACCTGCGCAGCGAAATCGATCTGGCTGACCTCGACTATATCGTCATTAACCACGCCGAAGAGGACCATGCCGGCGCGCTGACCGAACTGATGATGCAGATCCCGGATACGCCGATTTACTGCACCGCCAACGCCATCGACTCGATCAACGGCCACCATCATCATCCGGAGTGGAACTTCCACGTGGTGAAAACCGGCGATACTCTCGATATCGGTAATGGTAAACAGCTGATCTTCGTGGAAACGCCGATGCTGCATTGGCCTGACAGCATGATGACCTACCTGACCGGCGACGCGGTGCTGTTCAGCAACGACGCCTTCGGCCAGCACTACTGCGACGAACATCTGTTCAACGATGAAGTGGACCAGATTGAACTGTACGAACAGTGCCAGCGCTACTACGCCAACATCCTGACGCCCTTCAGCCGCCTGGTGACGCCGAAAATTACCGAAATCCTCGGCTTCAACCTGCCGGTGGATATGATTGCCACCTCCCACGGCGTGGTCTGGCGCGATAACCCGACGCAAATCGTCGAGAAATACCTCGAGTGGGCGGCGGATTACCAGGAAGATCGCATCACGATTTTCTACGACACCATGTCCAATAACACCCGTATGATGGCGGACGCCATCGCTCAGGGGATCACTGAAGTCGACCCGCGGGTAGCGGTAAAAATCTTCAACGTCGCCCGCAGCGACAAAAACGACATTCTCACCAATGTTTTCCGCTCGAAAGGCGTGCTGGTGGGCACCTCCACCATGAACAACGTGATGATGCCGAAAATCGCCGGGCTGGTGGAAGAGATGACCGGGCTGCGTTTTCGCAATAAACGCGCCAGCGCCTTTGGCTCACACGGCTGGAGCGGCGGCGCGGTAGACCGCCTGTCCACCCGCCTGCAGGATGCCGGCTTTGAGATGTCGCTGAGCCTGAAAGCCAAATGGCGCCCGGATATCGACGCGCTGGAACTGTGCCGCCAACACGGTCGTGACATCGCCCGCCAGTGGGCCCTCTCGCCGCTACCGGTTGCTGAAGCAGCGACAACGCCGGAACCACAGGATTGCGCCTGCGCCGCGGCCGCCGATCTCGGCCCCATGATGCAGTGCAGCGTGTGCCAGTGGGTCTATGACCCGGCGAAAGGCGAACCTAACCAGGATGTACAGCCGGGTACGCCGTGGAGTGAAGTGCCGGACAATTTCCTCTGCCCTGAGTGTTCTCTTGGCAAAGATGTCTTTGACGTACTGGCGACGGAGGCAAAATGAGTGATGGCATCGTCATCATCGGCTCGGGCTTCGCGGCCCGCCAGCTGGTGAAAAATATTCGCAAGCAGGATACGCAAATCCCGCTGACGTTAATCGCCGCCGATAGCATGGATGAGTACAACAAACCGGATCTCAGCCATGTCATCAGTCGCGGGCAGAAGGCCGACGATCTGACCCTGCAAAGCGCAGGCGAGTTCGCCGAGCAGTACAATCTGCGTTTGTTTCCCCATACCTGGGTAAGCGATATCGACGCCAAAAACCGGTTAGTGAAGAGCCAGGATAACCAGTGGCGCTACGACAAACTGGTGCTGGCCACCGGCGCGACGCCGTTTATCCCGCCGGTGCCGGGACGCGAGCTGATGCTGACGCTGAACAGCCAGCGCGAATATGGCGCGGCGCAGAGCCAGCTGCACGACGCGAAGCGCGTGCTGATCGTCGGCGGCGGCCTGATTGGCTGTGAACTGGCGATGGATTTCTGCCGCGCCGGTAAAGCGGTAACGGTAGTCGACAATTCAGCCAGCGTGCTGGCGGCGCTGATGCCGCCGGAGGCCAGCAGCCGCCTGCAGCATCGGCTTACCGAGATGGGCGTACATCTGATGCTCAAGGCGCAGCTTGAGGGGTTAGAGCAAACCGCCGACGGCATTCGCGTCAGCCTCGACCGCCAGCGCGCGATAACCGTCGATGCGGTGGTGGCCGCCGCCGGCCTGCGCCCGGAAACGTCGCTGGCGCGCCACGCCGGATTGCAGATTAACCGCGGCGTGGTAGTCAATAGCCACCTGCAAACCAGCGACCCGGCAATTTATGCGCTCGGCGACTGTGCGGAAATCAACGGTACGGTACTGCCGTTCCTGCAGCCGATTTTACTCAGCGCCATGTGCCTGAGTAAAAACCTGCTGGCGCAAACGGGCGAGCTCACCTTGCCGCCAATGCTGGTGAAAGTGAAAACGCCGGATCTGCCGCTGCATCTGGCCGGCGACACCCGCCGCGACGATCTGACGTGGAATATCGTGGCCGCCAAAGAGGGGCTGGTGGCGAAAGGCGTGGATGCCGAAAACCAGCTACGGGCCTTTGTGGTGAGTGAAGACAAAATGAAGGAAGCCTTTGCGCTGCTCAAGCACCTGGTGAGGTGATGGTTTTCCCGGCTTGCGGCGTAAACGCCTTAGCCGGGCTACGGTATTGTCCTGGTAGCCCGGCTAAGCGCAGCGCAAGCCGGGAAAATATCCCGGCTAGCGCGCCAAATTATCGTAGCCGCGCCAGCGATAATTAATCACCGACAGCGCCCAACAAACGACGAACAACCCCACCACCACAAACCCGGCATCGCCGAGGTTATCGTTTAACGCCCCTACCCAGCGCCACACCCCGCCGCTTAGGGCGAACTTATCCATTAACAGCCCCAGCGCCTCCAGGCCGCCGATAAACAGCGCCACCACCACCGAGGTAGCGGTGATGGTCATATTGTAATAGAGCTTGCGCTGCGGCTTGCTGAATGCCCAACCGTAGGCGCCGACCATCAACACATTATCAAGCGTATCCACCAGCGCCATACCGCTGGCGAACAGTGCCGGGAAGACCATTATCGACCAAATCGAAATGCCGCTCGACGCGCCGGCGGCGGAAATACCCAGCACGCCGATTTCGGTGGCGGTATCAAAGCCGAGACCGAACAAAAAACCCACCAGATACATCTGCCAGCTGCGGCTTATCAGCCGGAAGGTCTTGCCAAACAGCCAGCTCATCATGCCGCCGCCGCTGACGATTTCGTCGCTGACCTTTTCACCGCGCTTCCACGCCTGGAAGCTGCGCCATACGCTGCGCAAAATCACCAGATTGACCAGCGCCATTGCCAGCAGAAACAGCGCCGATACCGCAGTGCCAATCACGCTGCCGGTTTCGTGTAGCCAGCTCATCTGCTGGCTGAAGGCGGTGGCCGTCGCGGCGATCGCCGCCGACGCCAGCACCACGATCGACGAATGCCCTAGCGAGAACCACGCCCCGACGCCAAACGGCCGCCGCCCCTGCTGCATCATTTTGCGGGTGACGTTATCAATCGCCGCAATATGATCGGCGTCGACCGCATGGCGCAGGCCGTAACCCCAGGCCAGCAGACTGGCGGCCATCAATGCCCCGCTGTCGCCAAACGCCTGAAACGCCCATAGCCAGGCCAGGGCGTTCGCGGCGATAAGTCCCAGAACCAGCGCCGCCGCACGCGGCTGTTGGCGTAAAATCATCGTTATCATCTTAAATCCTTTGAGACTGCCAGCGGGCGGCGGCCACCACCGCCTGACCGTAGGCGATAGCGCCATCGCCAGCAGGAAGCTGCTGCGGCAAAAGCAAAGTAAAATCCGAGAGGTAATCGCTGAGGCGGGCGGCGAGCAGCTGATTATGCAGTACGCCGCCGCTACAAACGATCGTCGCGATCCCGCAGGAAGCGGCGCGGTCGCGCGCCAGCGCCGCCAGCCCGCAGGCCAGCGCATCATGAAAGGCCCAGGCTTTCTGCGCGGGCGTCGCCTGCCAGCGCAACCACTGTCGCCAGAAGGTGGCTAAATCCAGCTCGCCGCCGCGCCAGGGCAGCGTGATCGGATGGCTGACGCCCGGACAGCTGGCGGCCAGCGCCTCCAGCCGACAGGCCGCCTCGCCTTCGTAGCTCAGGGTTTCCGGCGCGCAATCCAGCGCGCAGGCGACGGCATCAAACAGCCGTCCGCAGGAAGAGGCGCGCGGCGAATTAATGCCGCGTTCGATGGCCTGCGCCAACAGCGGCCAGTTTCGCTGCCCCAGCGCGGCGGTTTGCGGGTATGACTGCCAGTCGGGAATAAATGCCAGGCACTGGGCCAACAAATTTCGCCACGGCTGGCGCGCCGCCAGATCGCCGCCCGGCAGCGCGACGGCCGGGAGGCCGCCAAGATGTTCGCATTCGCGGTAGTTCACCCGCAGGCATTCGCCGCCCCACAGCGCGCCGTTTTCCCCCATCCCGATGCCATCAAGGGTCAGGGCAATCACATCGCCGCCGTCGAGCGGCCAGCGGTGTTCCGCCAGGCAAGCCGCCGCGTGGGCATGGTGATGCAGTACCGGCTCGACCGGTAACGACATTGACGCCGCCCACCGCGTTGAGCGATAGCCGGGATGGGCGTCAACCGCCACCCGCTGCGGCGCAAACGCATAAATGCTCTGCATTAACCGCAGCGCACTGCGCCACTGTTGCTCGACGCCCTCCTCGCCGAGATCGCCAAAATGCTGGCTCAGCACCGCCTCGTCGCCGCGCGCCAGACAGAAGGTATTTTTCATATCCGCCCCCAGCGCCAGCAGCGGCGGAATATTATCCAGGCCCGGCGGCAGCGGCAGCGCATCCGGCACGTAGCCTCGGGCGCGGCGCAGCATCTCACCGCTTGAGCGCACCAGCGAATCGTCCATACGCTGCACGATATCGCGATTATGTAGCAGAAAACCGTCGGCGATAGCGGCTAAGTCGGTGAGCGCTTCGTGATTACTCAATGCCGGAGGGCGGCCGCTGAGGTTGCCGGAGGTCATCACTATCGGGCGCGCCAGCGCCTGCAGAAGTAAATGCTGCAGCGGATTAGACGGCAGCATCACCCCGACTTCCGCAAGCCCTGACGCAATCTCGTCACACAGGCCGGGAACCTGCGCTTTAGCCAGCAATACAATCGGCGCGGCGGGCGAGCGCAGCAGCGTTGCCGCCGCGGCGGGTAACCCCGTTGCCGTCGGCAGCATTACCGCCAGCGGTTTTGCCGGGCGCCGTTTACGCGCGCGCAGCGCTGCCACCGCCTCGCTATTGCCGGCATCGCAGGCCAGATGAAAACCGCCAATCCCTTTTATCGCCACAATATCGCCCGCCGCCAGCCGCGCGATGGCCGCCTGCAGGGCCGCTTCAGCGAATAGCGTTAGCGTTCCCGCCCGCCACTCCAGCTGTGGGCCGCAATCGGCACAAGCCACCGGCTGGGCGTGAAAACGGCGATCGGCAGGCTGCCGATACTCGGCAGCGCAGCGCGGACACAGCGGGAACGGCGCCATCGCGGTAAAGGGGCGATCGTATGGCATGGCGCGAATAATGGTGAAGCGCGGCCCGCAGTGGGTACAGTTGATAAAGGGGTAGCGGTAGCGGCGTTCTTGCGGATCGTTCATCTCCGCCAGGCACGCCGGGCAGGTTGCGGCATCGGGAACAATCTGCGTGCGCATACTGCCGCCGTCGCTGTGGCGAATGGTGAAATCCTGAGGAAGCCTGTGCCAGTGAAACGGGGTGCAGTCGGTGCTGTCAATGCGCGCCAGCGGCGGGCAGTGACGAGCCAACGCGGCAGAAAAGCCACCGTCGTCGCCGGTCAGTCTGACCAGCACGCCGTCGCCGTCGTTACAGACATCGCCGCCGCGCGCCATTTGCCGCGCCAGTTGCCAGACAAAGGGGCGGAAACCCACCCCCTGCACTTTGCCGCGTATGCGGATTTGCACCCCGTTCATGCGGCGTATTACCAGGCCAGCGCCGTACGGCGACGTTTTTCGAGGTTCATCTGCTCAAGCTTGTTGCGGTCGACGCAAACCAGCGCGTGGGTCGGGCAGGCTTCAATGCAGGCCGGACCGCTATCGCGCTGGTGGCACAGGTCGCACTTGTTGGCTTCGGCTTTTTCCGCCATGACGTTCAACCCGGCGCCGCTGTGGCGAACGACCGGGCGCACCACCACTTCCATCGCCCCATACGGGCAGGCCACGACGCAGGTTTTACAGCCGATGCAGCGCTCCTGCATCACGTGGACAAAGCCTTTATCGCGGCTGATGGCGCCGTTCGGGCAGACGTTGGCGCACGGCGCGTCTTCACATTGACGACAGGCCGTCGCCGTCGACACATTGACGCCTTTGATCACGTGAATACGCGGCAAGAACGACTGCGGCGTCAGCGCGGCGCAATCCTGATTTTCCTGATGAGAGACCACGCAGGCCACTTCACAGGTGCGGCAGCCGATGCATTTGCTCGCATCGGCGATAATGAAACGGTTCATCCATTTCTCCAGCGGAAAGAAGTTAACGCGCCGGATTATGCATAATACGTTCCAACTTTTATTTTATTGAAATATAAGAGAATTAAATTAAACTCCGCTGTCATCGTCACAACTGACGATGACAGATGACGACATCAGGCATGCGGGCCGCGCGCCAACGACTCGCGTTCAATCAGCTCGCCGGGGAAAGTTTGCTGATATTTAAATTCGCCGCCGTCGAGCATAAAGATCAGCCTGTTGATGCTCTCTTTCATCATTTCGGTGACCGGAATTTTAACGCTGGAGAGCGAAGGGATCACATACGGCGCCAGCGCGATGTCATCGAAACCGATCACCGATACCTGCTGCGGCACCGCGATCCCCTGCTGGTGCAGTTGCTTAATCGCGCCGATCGCCATGTCGTCATTACTGGCGACCAGCGCGCTGAAACTGACGCCGCGTTGGCAGAGCGCTTCGACAGCGGCGGCTCCGGTTTGTGGCGTCCAGCGCCCTTCAACGATCAGTTCTTGCCGCACGGGAAGCCCCAGTCCTGCCAGCGCGTCTTTATAACCAGAGAGACGCTCAACCCCGGTAGGCGAATCCAGCGAACCGGTGATAAACGCAATGTCGCGATGCCCGCTGGTAATTAACTTTTCAACCGCCATCCGCGCCGAGGCTTTGTGATCGGACCATACGCAGTGGCTGGCGTGGCGGCGCAGGCGACGGTTCAGCACCACGATCGGCTGCTCATGATTGTCGATTATCTCATCCATCTCATCGACGCTAAGAAAGCGCGGATAGATGATGATCGCATCGCAGCGCATATCGAGCAGATACTGAATCGCCTCGCGCTCCTCTTGCGCGCTGTGTTTGCCGTCGGCCAGGATCAGCTGCCGCCCCTGATCTTCCGTCAGCCGCGCCACGTGAAACAGCAGCTCGCTGAAATAAACGCCGTGATAAAGGGTGTTGGTTACCACCAGTCCGATAGTCTGGCTTTTTTTGGTCGCCAGATTACGCGCCAGCAGATTCGGCCGATAGCCGCTTTCGGCAATTGCCTGAAACACCCGGTCTTTGGTTTCCTGGCTGACATAGCCGTTGCCCGACAGCACCCGCGACACGGTCGCCTTTGATACTCCCGCGCGCTTCGCAACCTCCAGCATCGTTGCCATGGGGTTCTTCCTGTAACTTAAGTTGCCTGCAGTGTACTGCACGTCTCGCCGTTTTTCAGCAGTCGGCATCGCCCTGATGTTGCTCTGCCCCTGCCCACAAAGCGATCAAAATCACAAATTTGCAAAGTGATTTTTTTAGTTCTTGTATGACTCAATGAAACTCATCATGATTTTGTGGAACCGGTTTCCTATGCATATACCGCGCATAGCCGCCGTCAGGCGCTGGCGTGTAATCAGTACCCTATTGATAAAACAGGATAAAATCCGATGTCTAAAAATTATGCAGCCCTGGCGAACCAGATCCTGACGGCGCTCGGCGGCGCAGATAATGTCGTTGCCGTGACCCACTGCATGACCCGCCTGCGCTTCGTGGTGAAAGATAACCAACGCGTGGACGCCCCGGCGCTGAAAGCGCTGCAAGGGGTACTTGGCGTCGTGCGTAGCGATAACCAATGTCAGGTGATCATCGGCAATACCGTCTCGCAGGCGTATCGCGAGGTGCTGAATCTGCTGCCCGGCGAGTTGCGCCCGGCGGAGCCGCAGGGGAAACCGCCGCTGACCTTAAAACGCGTCGGTGCCGGGATCCTTGATGCGCTGATCGGCACCATGTCGCCGCTGATCCCGGCGATTATCGGCGGATCGATGGTCAAACTGCTGGCGATGATCCTGGAAATGAGCGGCGCGTTGCCAAAAGGCTCTCCGACACTGACCATTCTGACGCTTATCGGCGACGGCGCGTTCTTCTTCCTGCCGCTGATGGTTGCCGCTTCCGCGGCAGTAAAATTCAAAACCAATATGTCGCTGGCTATCGCTATCGCCGGGGTGCTGGTGCATCCGGGATTCATCGAATTAATGGCTAAAGCCGCGCAGGGAGAACACGTTGAGTTCGCCTTCATTCCGGTTACCGCGGTGAAATACACCTACACGGTGATCCCGGCGCTGGTGATGACCTGGTGTCTCTCTTATATCGAGCGCTGGGTCGATCGCATCACCCCGGCGGTGACGAAAAACTTCCTTAAACCGATGCTGATCGTGCTGATTGCCGCGCCGCTGGCGATCCTGCTGATTGGCCCGCTCGGCATCTGGATCGGCAGCGCGATCTCCGCGCTGGTGTACACGATCCATAGCTATCTCGGCTGGCTGTCGGTGGCGATCATGGGCGGACTCTGGCCGCTGCTGGTGATGACCGGGATGCACCGCGTCTTTACGCCAACCATCATTCAGACCATTGCCGAAACCGGCAAAGAGGGGATGGTGATGCCATCGGAAATCGGCGCCAACCTGTCGCTGGGCGGATCGTCGCTGGCGGTGGCGTGGAAAACCAAAAACCCGGAGCTGCGCCAGACCGCATTGGCGGCGGCGGCATCGGCGATTCTGGCCGGGATTTCCGAACCGGCGCTGTACGGCGTGGCGGTACGTCTGAAACGCCCGCTGGTCGCCAGCTTAATCAGCGGCTTTATTTGTGGCGCGGTGGCGGGAATCGCCGGGCTGGCCAGCCATTCGATGGCGGCACCGGGGCTGTTCACCAGCGTCCAGTTCTTCGATCCGGCCAATCCGATGACTATCGTTTGGGTCTTTGGCGTGATGGCGCTTTCAGTGGTGCTCTCCTTTGTGCTGACGCTGCTGCTCGGTTTTGAAGATATCCCGGTAGAAAATGCCGCCGCCGATGCCAGACAGCGCCAGGGCGCGGCCACTCACGCCTGAACACTTTTTTGAACGCGAGGTAACGCATGTCGAGTTTTCCACACGGATTTTTATGGGGCGGCGCTCTGGCCGCTAACCAGTCTGAAGGCGCTTATCTTGAAGGCGGCAAAGGGCTGACGACCGTAGATACTATTCCGCACGGCGCCCATCGCCTGGCGGTGAAGCTGGGTCAGGAGAAGCGCTTTACGCTTCGCGAAGACGAATTCTATCCAAGCCACGTAGCGATCGATTTTTACCATCGCTATAAAGAGGATATCGCCCTGATGGCGGAGATGGGGTTTAGCGTCTTCCGCACCTCTATCGCCTGGAGCCGCCTGTTTCCGCGCGGCGATGAACAACAGCCAAACCCGGAAGGTATCGCCTTCTATCGCGCGATGTTTGAAGAGTGCAGAAAGTACGGGATCGAACCGCTGGTCACCCTGTGCCACTTTGATGTACCGATGCATCTGGTAACGGAATATGGCTCCTGGCGTAACCGGAAGATGGTCGATTTTTTCAGCCACTATGCGCGCACCTGTTTTGAAGCTTTTGACGGTCTGGTGAAATACTGGCTCACCTTCAATGAAATCAACATTATGCTGCATAGCCCCTACTCCGGCGCCGGTCTGGTGTTTGAGGAGGGAGAAAATCAGGAACAGGTGAAATACCAGGCCGCACATCACGAGCTGGTGGCCAGCGCGCTGGCGACAAAAATAGCCCATCAGGTTAACCCGCAAAACCAGGTCGGCTGCATGCTGGCGGGCGGTAATTTCTACCCCTATTCCTGTAAGCCGGAAGATGTCTGGATGGCGTTGGAAAAAGATCGTGAAAACCTGTTCTTTATCGATGTGCAGGCACGCGGCGCGTATCCGGTGTGGGCCGCGCGGGTATTCCGCGAGAAAGGCGTCACTATTGCCAAACAGCCGGGCGACGACGAAATCCTCAAAAACACCGTTGATTTTGTCTCCTTTAGCTATTACGCCTCGCGCTGCGCGTCAGCGGAGATGAACGCCAGCAATACCAACGCCGCCAATATCGTCAAGTCGCTGAAGAATCCGTACATTGCGGCCAGCGAATGGGGCTGGGGCATCGATCCGCTCGGCCTGCGCATCACCATGAACATGATGTATGACCGCTATCAGAAACCGCTATTCCTCGTGGAAAACGGGCTCGGCGCGCGCGATGAAATTGACGCCAATGGCGAAATCAACGACGACTACCGCATTAGCTATCTGCGTGAGCATATCAAGGCGATGCGCGACGCCATCGATGACGGTATTCCGGTCATCGGCTATACCAGCTGGGGCTGTATCGATTTGGTCTCCGCCTCCACCGGCGAGATGAGCAAGCGCTACGGTTTTGTGTATGTCGATCGCGACGATGCCGGTAACGGCACGCTTGCGCGCAAGCGTAAGAAATCGTTCTGGTGGTATAAGAAGGTCATCGCCAGCAACGGGGCGGATCTGGAATAGCCGGTATTGCCGGGTGGCGGCTTACGCCTTACCCGGCCTACGGTCCGTACGGCCTGCCGTTATTTTATTCACCACGCTGGCTGAAACTGCCGGTGTTGGTGGCCTCAAAATCGCTGAGACGTTCCCGGCCTGCCGGGATAAGTCGAAGGAACCACGAAGTGGCGATTTTGGCGGCCAGAGCCCGGGAGTACAGAGGGCGGCGGCGACTGGCCGCCCTCTGTGCGCTCCCTGCGCCATGAGAGCCATAACGCAGAAAAAATATCGGGAGCGCAATGTGCTCTGAATTAACACAAAACACGTGTTTTTCCCGGACCCAAACGGTTGCAAAACGATAACAATATCAACGGTCCGTACCATTTATAGCCCGGCGAAGCATTAGCGCAAGCCGGGGAACGCCTGCTCCTCGGCCGCTTCCAGCGCGGCAAAACCGCCCTGCTCCTGCCAGCCATCAAGCCGCGCGTATACCGTCGCGACGGCGTCTTTCACAGGCTGAGTCATCGGGTAATAGAAACCGACTATATCGGGCTGAATGCCCACAAAAATCACCTCGCCAACATCCTCTTTTAACTGATCGATAAGATAGTTAAGCGGCATATTGTGGGTGGTCATCATAAACATGTCGGCGATATCGTCCGGGTCGACAATGCGGATTTCGCCGGGGTTGAGCCCCATATCGGTCGCATCGACGATCAGCAACCGGGTCGGGCGCAGCTCGCGGATGGCGACGATATCGTTTTCCGGCGCGCTGCCGCCGTCAATCACCACCCAGCCGCCGACCGGATTGGCCGCGCACATTTCCGCCAGCAGCGGGCCTGCGCCGTCATCGCCCATCATGCTGTTGCCGACACACAGTAAAACGTCAGTCACGTAGTCTCCTCACCATCAGATAGATGGCGCTTTCCTGGTGAATATCGTGCAGCATGCTGAGCAGGGTTTTACTCCACGCCTGCTGCTGCGGGGTTTGCGCGGACTGCGCTTTATCAAAGGCGTTAGCCAGCATCGCCACGTGATTACTGTCGATAACGATCTCGCCATACTTCGGCACGCCTTCCATTTTGCGCCGCGCGGCGCTGCCCGCTTCCAGCGTACCGATCCACGCCAGATAGTCCTCCCACGGGCAGCTTAACGCCGCCTCCAGGCAGTCAATGACGCCGAGGTGGTGGCCAATCGCCAGGCTGTAATAGACCACCTGCTGCGCCTGATCCGGCGTCGCGTCGTTCTCATCAATAAATTTACGGCTCAGCTGACTGAACACCACCGTCTCGCTCATCGGATACGCGCCCCCTCGACCACCTGATTCAGGTGCGTGACGATCTCGGTCAGACGCGGATCTTTCTCCGCTTCCAGCCAGCGCAGTACCTGGTTATCACCCTGCCCCAGTAGACGCATATAGTCGTCGGCGATCTGGCGGCCATAGCGATAGCCGGCCAGACGGCGCGCTTCGCGATCGATACGCACCCGCAGCGGCTGCACCATGTTGGGATGCAGCAATTCGGTTGGCTGGTCGTCAAGCTCGCCCGGCTGGCGGGCATGGATTTTTTGCTCCAGCAGACCAAGCGCCATCGCAAAACCGTACAGCGTGGCGGCAGGCGTCGGCGGACAGCCCGGAATATAGACATCGACCGGCACGATTTTGTCGGTGCCGCCCCATACGCAATACAGATCGTGGAAGATACCGCCGCTGTTGCCGCAGGCGCCGTAAGAGATGCAGATTTTCGGATCCGGCGCCGATTGCCAGGCACGCAGCGCCGGCGAACGCATCGCGCGGGTCACCGCGCCGGTAAACAGCAGAATATCGGCATGGCGCGGCGACGGCACTACTTTAATCCCGAAGCGTTCGGCATCGAAAAGCGGCGAAAGGGTGGCGAAAATCTCGATTTCGCAGCCGTTACAGCCGCCGCAGTCGACGCGGTAAACGTAGGCGGAACGTTTGATTTTTTTCAGCAGTGAGGCCTTCATGCTGGCGATGGATTCATCCACCGACATCGGCAGCGGAATGCCGTTTTCATCGCGCGGGCCTAATAAATTGCTCATCAGCTGGCCTCCCTCATGTGGCGAGTCAGTTCAATACGATCGGATGGCACCAGGCATTTCTGACGCTTGCATTCCGGGCAGGTCTCAAAACTTTCGCGGTGAAGTTCGGCGCGGGTATCGCCGTTGTGCTTAAGCAGCGCGATAGCGTAGTCGATCTCTTTTTGTACCGCGAAAGGCCGTTCGCAGACCCGACAGTGACAGATGGCAAAGCGCGACTGCTGGAGGAAATCCTCTTTTTTCCACACCGCCAGTTCATACTCCTGCGACAGCTTAATCGCCGCCGTCGGGCAAACTTCTTCACAGCGGCCGCAGAAAATGCAGCGCCCGAGGTTGAACTGCCACGCCAGCTGGTTAGTCGCCAGGTCGGTCTCTACCGTCAGGGCGTTAGACGGACAGGCATTCACGCAGGCCGCGCAGCCGATGCACTGCTGCGGATTGTGTTCCGGTTTGCCGCGGAAGTTTTTATCCACCGGCATAGGCTCCAGCGGATAGGAGTGGGTCGCGGTGCCGGTCTTGATGACTTTTTTGATAAAGGTAAACATGGCGATTCCTTATTTCAGCGGCGAGTTTTTACGCTCGATGCTGTAGCGCTCCAGCTCTTTGTACGGCACCACTTTGCTTTTCTTCTTACGTACATCGACCACCGTCATGCGGTCGGTACAGGAGTAGCAAGGGTCGAGGCTGCCAATAATCAGCGGCGCGTCGGAGACGGTGTTGCCGCGCAGCATATAGCGCAGGGTCGGCCAGTTGGCGTAGGTCGCCGCACGGCAGCGCCAGCGGTACAGTTTTTGGTTGTCGCCGGTCATGCTCCAGTGGATATCGTCGCCGCGCGGCGCTTCCGAGAAGCCCAGCGCGAAGCGGTGCGGAATATAGGTGAAGCCATCCACCATCAGCGGGCCGCCGGGCAGATTGTCGAGACCGAAATCAATCATATTCAGCGCGGTATAAACTTCGTTGATACGCACCTTGAGGCGGGAAATCACGTCGCAGCCCTGCTCGCTGTGAACTTCCATCGGCAGCAGACCGTAACCAACGAACGGGTGATCGGCGCGAGTATCGCGGGCGTGGCCGCTGGCGCGGACCATCGGGCCGACGTTACTGAAGTCGCGGGCGATTTCTGGATCCAGACGGCCAATACCGACGGTGCGCTGTTCCATGTTCGGCGTGCTGAGCAACATATCCACCAGCTCCTGCACATCGCGGCGCATCTGCTGCGCCAGCTGGCGGGTCTGGATCATGTCCTCTTTCAGCAGATCGCGGCGAATCCCGCCGATCAGGTTCATACCGTAGGTTTTACGCGCGCCGGTGAGGATCTCCGCCATCTTCATTGAGGTTTCGCGTACGCGGAAGAACTGCATAAAACCGGAGTCAAAACCGGTGAAGTGGCAGGCCAGGCCAAGGTTCAGCAGGTGCGAGTGCAGGCGTTCTACTTCCAGCAGAATGGCGCGGATCATCTGCGCGCGCTCCGGCACCACGATGCCCATCGCGTTTTCCACCGAGGTGGTATAGGCGGTACTGTGGGCGAAGCCGCAGATGCCGCATACCCGGTCCGACAGGAACGTCACTTCGTTGTAGCCCATGCGGGTTTCCGCCAGCTTTTCCATGCCGCGGTGGACATAGAACAGGCGGTAATCGGCGTCGATAATGTTCTCGCCGTCGACAAACAGACGGAAGTGTCCAGGCTCATCGGAGGTGACGTGCAGCGGGCCAATCGGCACCACGTTGTTTTTCTTACTGCCGAGCTCGTTAATGAACTCGTAGGTCTCCGCGTCGGTGGTCGGCGCCGGGCGCTGGCGGTAGTCCATGCTGTCTTTACGCAGCGGATAGAGTTCATCCGGCCAGTCATCCGGCAGCACCAGGCGGCGCTCGTCCGGCAAGCCCACCGGCACCAGACCGTACATATCGCGTACTTCGCGTTCACCCCATACCGCCGCCGGCACGCGCGGGGTCACCGACGGATATTCCGGTTTGTTAGCGTCGACTTCCACGCGCACGGTGATCCAGCATTTAGTGCCCTGCTCCATCGACAGCACGTAGTAAACCGCGTAGTGGCCGTTCAACTTACGTTCGTCGTTGCCGAACAGTACCGACAGCCAGCCCCCCTGCTTGTAGTACAGGAACTCGACCACTTCCGGCAGGTAGTTAACCTTCACGGTGACGGTAAGCTGATCTTTGGTCTGCCAGGCTTCATCCAGCACCACGCCAGGAAAGGCCTGGTGCAGCGCCGCAAGATAGTGTTGACCGATTTTTTCTTCAGACATGCTCAAATTCTCTTAATCACGCCACCAGCAAGGAGACGAAAGCTAAAAAGGCGAAACCAAACCCGGCCCAGGTAACGCGGGAGGTGGCACAAAAGCGCAGACGCGCCATGCTGTTTTCGAATAGCGCGATAATCAGCACCCCGAGCACCAGCTTGACGACGGCGACCACCAGCGCCAGCAGCAGGCCTGGCGCGCTAAAACTGGTCATCTGTCCCCACGGGATAAATACGCCGACGAACATCTGCAGTACCACCAGCTGTTTCAGGCTGATGCCCCACTTCAGCACCGCGAAACCGCTGCCGCTGTACTCGGAAAGCGGCCCTTCCTGCAGTTCCTGTTCGGCCTCGGCTAAATCGAACGGCAGCTTGCCCATTTCGATAAAGGTGGCGAAAGCGCAGGCGCACAGCGCCAGGATCAGCGGGATGCTGCGCGCGGCGGGCCAGTGGTAAACGGTATCGGTAATCGCGCTAATATGGGTGGAGCCGGCAACCTGCGCCGCGACCCACAGCCCAAGCAGCAGGATCGGTTCGACCAGCACACCGAGCATCGCTTCACGACTGCTGCCGATGGCGGTGAACGGACTGCCGGTATCCAGGCCGGAAATGGCGAAGAAGAAGCGGGCGATGGCGAACAGATAGATAAGCGTAATCAGGTCGCCCAGCCCCGGCAGCGGTGAATCTACGGTCACCACCGGCAGCGCGGCGGCGATGGTCAGCATCACGCCAACCATCACAAACGGCGTCAGGCGGAATACCCAGCCGGAAGCGTCCGGGCCCACGCTCTGGCGACCCAGCAGTTTCAGGATATCCCGATACTCCTGCAGTACCCCCGGCCCGCGGCGGTTATGCAGGCGCGCGCGGGCAACGCGGGTCAGGCCGGACAGCAGCGGCGCGACGGCAAACAGTACCAGCGCCTGTATTAATGCAACGAATAGGTTCACTCTCAGGCTCCTCGCGAAATCACAATCACCACCAGTACCGCCAGTTCGATCAGCGCCACGCCGCGCAGCAAGGCGGGCGCGGCGGCGTTCTGCCAGCCGGGCACCAGCCGTACCGGATTCAACCAGTGACGCAGCTTCAGCAGCGGCGCAAAGGCTTCTTTCACCGGCATGGCGAAGCCGTGGGCGGTGACCACCATCGCTTGTTCATGGTCGTAGCCGCAGACCCACGCCGCGCCGCGCGAGCGCGCCGGCAGGCGGTCGCCTTTGAAGAAGATCATCAACAGGAACGGCAGCAGCGGACAGGCAATCAGCAGAATGGCGATCAGCGGCTGCGACACGACGCTTGTGGCCTGCGCAGGAACCGGAATAACGTGGCCGACCAGCGGCAACAACCATGGTGCCGCCACGCCGCCGATGACGCAGCACGCGGCGGCAAGCACCACGCTTAAGGTCATCAGCCAGGGCGCGCAGGTGGCGTTTTCCGCCTCTTTACTGCGCGGCGCGCCGAGGAAGGTGACGCCGTAGACTTTGGCCATACACATCACCGCCAGCGCCCCGGTAATCGCCAGGCCAACCGCCAGCAGCGGCCCCAGCAGACGGCCGATAAACACCTCGCCGGTGCTCAGCTTGAAGAAGGATTGATAGATAACCCATTCGCCGGCAAAGCCGTTCAGCGGCGGCAGCGCGGCCATCGCCATCAGCCCCACCAGCATGGCGAGTGAAATCAGCGGCATTTTTTTACCGATGCCGCCCAGCTTCTCGATATCGCGATGCCCGGTACGGAACCACACCGCCCCCGCACCAAGGAACAGCGTGGTTTTGAACAGGCTGTGGTTGATCAGGTGGTACATGCCGCCGATAAAGCCCAGCACCATCAGCGCATTATTGCCGGTAGCAATACCGGTGACGAACGCGCCGAGGCCAAGCAGAATAATGCCGATGTTTTCCAGGGTGTGGTAAGCCAGCAGGCGCTGGATATTATGTTCCATCAGCGCGTACAGCCCGCCGATAAAGGCGGTAATCATCCCCAACACCAGCAGCAGCACGCCCCACCACAGCGGCGGCACGCTACCGGCCAGCGACACGGTCAAGATGCCGTACAGACCGACCTTCATCACCACCGTAGAAAACAGCGCGGCGGCCGGGGCGCTGGCGCCCGCATGCGCCTGCGGCGCCCAGCCGTGCAGCGGGATCACCCCGGCGAGCAGGGCAAAACCGAGCAGACCCGGCAGCCACAGCGCCATGTTCTGCGGCGCGCCAGCGGCCAACTGGCTAATCGCCGCCAGATCGAGAGTGCCGTAGAACGACCACACCAGCCAGCAGGTCCACGCCAGCAGCAGGGTACCGAGACGCCCCAGCGCAAACCACAGTTTGCCGGACTGCGCACAGCCGGTAAGGAACGCGGCGCACAGCGCCATGATTTCCGCCATCACCACCAGGCTGCCGAAGTTAGTCACCACCACCGCGCAGGTGGCGGCAGCCAGCAGCAGGTTAACCAGCAGGCCGTTGGATTTGACCTGCGGATGACGATGCCAGGAAATGTTAAACAGCGAAATCGGCAGCGCCGACAGGCCAATGGCCAACAGCCACAGAGCGTTAATCCCGCCCACCCGCATCGCCAGATGCAGATACTGCAGCATGCCGCCGTTGATCCGCTCCGGCGCGATCAGCGCCGAAAAGCCAGCGACGATTAACATCGCGCTGGCAACCGCGCCGCCGATCCCGGCAATCGCGCCGCTCAGCGGTTTACGCAGACTAAATAAAAACGCCAGCACCGCGCTGGCGGTATACCAGGCAACCGCCTGATTCACTAATGCAACCACGCTCATTTCACGCCCCCTTGTTGCGCCTGAAACAGCGACAAATCGCCGAGGTCGGTATTAAAGGTCAGTTCACGCTTACGCTTGCTGGACTTAGCTATGTCGCGAATATCCACCAGCACTAAGGCTTTGGTCGGACAGGTCCGCACGCACGCCGGGCCCTGCTCATCAAAGTGGCAGAGGTCGCATTTCACGGCGATAGCGCGAACGCCAGGCACCCAATCGAGCAGCGAGCTGACGCGGGCCGGAGCCGGCGGCGCGGCGGGCGCCATCGGCGTGTTAGCGTTGGCGGGAATATCCAACGGGCGGCTGCCGGAGAATTCAATCGCGCCGAACGGGCAGGCGATGCCGCACAGTTTGCAGCTCACGCACAGGCTTTCATTCAGCTGTACCGCGCCGTCAACGCGAGTAATGGCGTTGACCGGGCACACCGCGGCGCAGGGCGCGTCTTCGCAGTGGTGGCACATCTGCGGCGCAGACTCTTTTTCATTACGCATGACCTGCAGGCGCGGCATACTTTGCAGGCCATACTGGCGGTGCGTCTCGGAACAGGCGGCTTCGCAGGTGCGGCAGCCGATACAGACGCTGGAATCAGCAATTACAAAACGGTTCACCGGGTCATCCTCGGGTGAAAGTCACTTTTGACGAAATCAGGCCGCGCAGGTGTCGGTTTCGACACTTGTCGACACTTCATAATTAATGGACCTGCGCCAGATGGTTTAAATCCACCGGCTGATCACGCTCCATGGCCTCATACAGGCGGTCATATACGGTGGCGATGATCGCCAGGTAGTGTTCCAGCACCGCTTCGCGGGAACGGTTACTGATGCGACCGTCAATTACGCCTTCCGCATCCAGCGTCGCCTGGGCGATCAGCCGTTTGTCATCGCCATTTTTGCTTTCTACGTAGTATTCGATGGTGTGGCTGTTAAAGCCTTCCGCCAGCGCGACATATACCTGAAAGTGGCCGAACAGCACGAAGCACAGCTCTTTGTCCGGCGCGCAGCTCATCGCGTGATGCAGACGCGCTTTCGACAGGGTGATGCCCTGAACCAGCGAGTTGCAGTAGGTGTGCCACTGCTCCTGATGCTGGCGGTGACGATCGGCGATGTAGTCCGCCTTTTCACTTAATTCCCAAATTGTCATCCCGGATCCTCCCGTTACATGAGATGCACCGGTTAAGCATTTTCCATGCCAAAATTTATTTATTTGAATTTAAAGGAATTATTAAAAACTCGCGCGCCATCACGACATGTCGATGACAGCCGCACGTCGTCGTCATCGACAGTTCCCCCGCCGTTTATGGTCTCCTGGCATCGTTATTGCATATAGCCGCCATAGTATTAACGGAGGCCAACATGCACGAAATCACGCTAAGCCAGCGGGCGCTGGAAATCATTGAGCAACAGGCGCGGCAAAACGGCGCGCGCCGGGTCACCGGCGTGTGGCTGAAGGTTGGCGCGTTTTCCTGCGTGGAGGCCAGCGCCCTCACCTTCTGTTTTGAACTGGTGTGCCGCGGCACGCTGGCGGAAGGCTGCGCGCTGCACATTGCCGAGCAACAGGCCGAATGCTGGTGTGAACGCTGTCAGCAGTATGTGCATCTTGTCTCTCAGCACGTCCGCCGCTGCCCGCACTGCGATAACGACCAGTTGCAGATCGTGGCGGATGATGGCTTACAGATTCAGCGTTTAGAATTGGAGTAAAAGATTATGTGTACGACATGCGGCTGCGGAGAAGGCAACCTTTATATCGAAGGCGATGAACATAACCCGCACTCGGCGTTTCGCAGCGCCCCCTTCGCCCCCGCCCCGCGCCAGACCATGACCATCACCGGCGTGAAAACCGATAACTTCTCCCCGACCCGCAGCGCGCAAGGCGATCTGCATTACGGCCACGGCGAAGCGGGTACCCACGCGCCGGGCCAGAGCCAACGGCGGATGCTGGAAGTCGAAATCGACGTTCTGGATAAAAACAACCGCCTGGCGGCGCGCAACCGCGCGCGCTTCGCGGCGAATAACCAACTGGTGCTAAATCTGGTCTCCAGTCCCGGCTCCGGTAAAACCACCCTGCTCACCGAAACCCTGACCCGCCTGAAAGGCATCGTCGACTGCGCGGTCATTGAAGGCGATCAGCAGACGGTCAACGATGCCGCGCGCATCCGCGCCACCGGCACGCCGGCGATTCAGGTCAATACCGGCAAGGGCTGCCATCTCGATGCGCAAATGATTACCGACGCCTCTGCGCGCCTGCCGGCTGGCGATAACGGCATTCTGTTTATCGAAAACGTCGGTAACCTGGTCTGCCCGGCCAGCTTCGATCTTGGCGAACGCCATAAAGTGGCGGTGCTGTCGGTCACCGAAGGAGAAGATAAACCGCTGAAGTATCCGCATATGTTTGCCGCCGCCAGCCTGATGCTGCTCAACAAAGTCGACCTGCTGCCGTACCTCAACTTTGACGTCGAGAAGTGCCTAGCCTGCGCGCGTGAAGTGAACCCTCATATCGAGATTATTTTGCTCTCCGCCACCAGCGGCGAAGGCATGGACCAGTGGCTTAACTGGCTGGAGACGCAGCGATGTGCATAGGCATTCCGGGGCAAATTCGCACGATTGACGGCGTGATGGCGAAGGTTGAAGTGTGCGGCATCCAGCGCGAAGTCGATCTGACGCTGGTCGGCGCCGTCGATGAACAGGGCCAGCCGCGCATCGGCCAGTGGGTGCTGGTCCACGTTGGGTTCGCCATGAGCGTGATTAACGAAGCCGAAGCGCGCGATACCCTCGAGGCGCTGCAAAACATGTTCGAGGTGGAACCGGACGTCGGCGCGCTGCTATACGGCGAGGAGCGATAATGCGTTTTGTTGATGAATACCGCGCGCCGGAGCAGGTGCTGCAGCTGGTCGAACATCTGCAGCAGCGCGCCCGGCTGCTGGACTACAGTGAAGCCCGCCCGCTGCGGATGATGGAGGTCTGCGGCGGCCATACCCACGCCATCTTCAAATTCGGCCTCGACCAGCTATTACCGAACAATATTGAATTTATTCACGGCCCCGGCTGCCCGGTGTGCGTCCTGCCGATGGGCCGCATTGATGCGTGTATCGAGATAGCCAGCCGTCCGGGGGTGATTTTCTGCACCTTTGGCGATGCGATGCGCGTGCCGGGAAAAAACGGGTCGCTGCTGCAGGCGAAGAGTCGCGGCGCCGATGTGCGAATCGTTTACTCGCCGATGGACGCCCTGCGGCTGGCGCAGCAGAATCCGCAGCGCGAGGTGGTGTTTTTCGGTCTCGGTTTCGAAACCACCATGCCCGCCACCGCGCTGACGCTGCGTCAGGCCCGCGAGCGCAACGTCGGCAACTTCTACTTTTTCTGTCAGCACATCACCTTGCTGCCAACGCTGCGCAGCCTGCTGGACCAGCCGGACAATGGTATCGATGCGTTTCTCGCCCCCGGCCACGTCAGTATGGTGATTGGCACCGACGCCTACGGTTTCATCGCCAGCGACTATCATCGGCCATTAGTCGTTGCTGGATTTGAACCAGTTGATCTACTGCAAGGCGTGATCATGCTGGTTGAGCAGAAAATAGCGCAGCGCAGTCAGGTAGAGAATCAGTACCGTCGCGTGGTGCCGGATGCCGGTAACGCGCTGGCGCAGGCGGCAATCGCCGAAGTCTTTTGCCTGAGCGGCGATAGCGAATGGCGCGGCCTGGGGACGATCAACGATTCCGGCGTTTGCCTGACGCCAGATTATCAACGCTTTGACGCCGAGGCCCATTTCCGCCCGGCGCCGCAGCGGGTTTGCGACGACCCGCGCGCCCGCTGCGGTGAAGTGCTGACCGGGCGTTGTAAACCACACCAGTGTCCGCTGTTTGGCCGCGTCTGCAACCCGCAGAGCGCCTTTGGCGCGCTGATGGTCTCTTCAGAGGGCGCCTGCGCCGCCTGGTATCAATATCGCAGTCAGGAAAATAAAGCATGAAAAGCATTCAGTTAGCTCACGGTAGCGGCGGTCAGGCGATGCAGCAACTCATTGGCGAGCTGTTTATGCAGGCCTTCGCCAACCCCTGGCTGGCCGAACAGGAAGATCAGGCGCGTTTAGATCTCGCCGGGCTTGCCGCCCAGGGCGATCGGCTGGCCTTCTCAACGGACAGCTACGTTATTGACCCACTGTTTTTCCCCGGCGGCGATATCGGCAAGCTGGCGGTCTGCGGCACCGCCAACGACGTGGCGGTCAGCGGCGCCGTGCCACGCTATCTCTCCTGCGGGTTTATCCTCGAAGAGGGGCTGGAGATGGCGACGCTGGAAGCGGTGGTGCGCAGCATGGCAACTACCGCTCAGCAGGCCGGGATTGCCATTGTGACCGGCGATACCAAAGTGGTGCCGCGCGGCGCGGCAGATAAAATATTCATCAATACCGCCGGTATTGGCGCCATCCCCGGCGATATTCACTGGGGAGCGCAGCAGATTAGCGCCGGCGATGTGCTGCTGGTCAGCGGCACGCTCGGCGATCACGGCGCCACCATTCTTAACCTGCGCGAACAGCTGGGGCTGGACGGCGCGTTATCCAGCGACTGCGCGGTGCTGACGCCGCTTATCCAGACCCTGCGCGAGATTCCGGGCATTAAAGCGCTACGCGACGCCACCCGCGGCGGCGTCAACGCGGTGGCGCACGAGTTCGCCGCCGCCAGCGGCTGCGGTATCGAGCTGCATGAAGCGAAGCTGCCGGTCAACGATACGGTGCGCGGCGTCTGCGAACTGCTGGGGCTGGACGCCCTGAATTTCGCCAACGAAGGTAAACTGGTGATTGCCGTCGCCAGAGAAGCCGCGCCGCGCGTACTTGAGCATTTACGGTCTCACCCGCTCGGGCAGAATGCCGCGATAATTGGCGACGTTGTCGAGCGCGCCGGCGTGCGCTCTGTCGGGTTATATGGTGTTAAACGTACACTCGATCTTCCCCACGCCGAGCCGCTGCCAAGAATTTGCTAACCACTGAACAGGCCTGGAAGGTGGCAGTCGCCATATCAGGGCGACCTCAACAACGGCAACAATTGTTTTATTAACAGACTATTATTTGATTCATCTCTTTATTCTGCGCCGCGCTGCGGCGCTTTTTGGACTTAAGCAATGTCGTATACACCAATGGGCGATCTCGGGCAGCAGGGTCTGTTTGATATCACCCGTATTTTATTACAGCAGCCCGATCTGGCCGCGCTGAGCGAAACGCTAACCCGTCTGGTGCAGCAATCCGCGCTTGCCGACCGGGCGGCGATTATCTTGTGGAACCACGGCAACCATCGCGCCGCCAGGTACGCCTGCGACGACGCCGGGCAGCCGGCAAGCTACGAAGATGAAACCGTACTGGCGCACGGCCCGGTACGCCGCCTGCTGTCGCGCCCCGACGCGCTACATTGCGACAACGTGACCTTCGCCGAAACCTGGCCGCAGCTGGCCGCCAGCGGCATTTACCCGGAATTCGGCTACTACTGCCTGCTGCCGCTGGCGGCGGAAGGCCGCATCTTCGGCGGTTGTGAGTTCATCCGCGACGACAACCGGCCATGGAGCGAAAAAGAGTACCAGCGCCTGCATACTTTCGCGCAGATTGTCGCCGTCGTGACCGAGCAGATCCAAAGCCGGGTCAGCAACAACGTCGATTACGACCTGCTGTGCCACGAGCGCGATAACTTCCGCATCCTGGTGGCCATCACCAACGCCGTCCTGTCGCGCCTCGATATTGACGAGCTGGTCAGCGAGGTGGCGAAAGAGATCCACCGCTATTTCCGCATCGACGCCATCAGCGTGGTGCTGCGCAGCAACCGCAAAGGCAAGCTTAACATCTACTCTACCCACTATCTCGACGCCAGCCATCCGGTCCACGACCAAAGCGAAGTCGATGAAGCCGGCACGCTAACCGAGCGGGTGTTTAAGAGCAAAGAGATGCTGTTACTCAATCTGCATGAGCACGACTCGCTGGCGCCGTATGAGAAAATGCTCTTCGAGATGTGGGATAACCAGATCCAGACCCTGTGCCTGTTGCCGCTCATGTCCGGCAATACGCTGCTCGGGGTACTTAAGCTGGCGCAGTGCGATGAACAAGTATTTACCACCACCAACCTTAAACTGCTGCGGCAAATCGCCGAGCGCGTATCGATAGCTATCGATAATGCCCTCGCCTACCGCGAGATCCAGCGTCTGAAAGAACGGCTGGTGGATGAAAACCTGGCGCTCACTGAACAGCTCAACAACGTCGAAAGCGAGTTCGGCGAAATCATCGGTCGCAGCGAAGCGATGCACAGCGTGCTTAAACAGGTGGAGATGGTGGCGCAGAGCGACAGTACGGTGCTGATCCTCGGTGAAACCGGCACCGGTAAGGAACTGATTGCCCGCGCTATTCATAACCTGAGCGGGCGCAACGGCCGGCGGATGGTGAAAATGAACTGCGCGGCGATGCCCGCGGGCCTGCTGGAAAGCGATCTGTTCGGCCACGAGCGCGGCGCTTTTACCGGCGCCAGCGCCCAGCGCATCGGCCGTTTCGAACTAGCGGACAAAAGCTCGCTGTTCCTCGATGAGGTCGGCGATATGCCGCTGGAACTGCAGCCGAAGCTGCTGCGCGTTCTCCAGGAGCAGGAATTCGAACGTCTGGGCAGCAATAAACTGATTCAGACCGATGTACGGCTGATAGCCGCCACCAACCGCGATCTCAAACAGATGGTTATCGATCGTGAATTCCGCAGCGATCTTTACTATCGGCTCAATGTGTTCCCGATCCACCTGCCGCCGCTGCGCGAACGCCCGGACGATATTCCACTGCTGGTGAAAGCATTCACTTTCAAAATCGCCCGCCGTCTGGGGCGCAACATCGACAGTATTCCCGCGGAGACCCTGCGCACGCTTTCGCGCATGGAGTGGCCGGGCAACGTGCGCGAGCTGGAAAACGTCGTCGAGCGCGCGGTGTTGTTGACCCGCGGCAACGTACTGCAACTGTCGCTGCCGGAAATGCATATTGAACAGGAGACGCTGGCGCCGGAAGTGCTGCCGGAGGAAGGCGAAGATGAATATCAGCTGATCGTCCGGGTACTGAAAGAGAGCAACGGCGTGGTGGCCGGGCCAAAAGGCGCCGCCCAGCGCCTGGGGCTCAAGCGCACGACGCTGCTGTCGCGCATGAAGCGTTTAGGCATTAATAAGGATCGGTTAGTCTAGCCCGGCGATATGTCTCTCATAGCGTGGGGATTCTCCCGGAGGCGGCGCATTGCGCCTTCTCCGGGCTACCAAATCGCGCGGGACCGTAGGTCGGATAAGCGTAGCGCCATCCGACAAAATAACGGCGCGAGCAATCGAATACCGGGCCGCCCCTGAGTTAATCCCCTTCACAATCCCTTCTCAGCCTAATCATTACCCCAACATCTAAATAAGAATTATTTTCATTTATAAATAGCTTGTGCTATATAACATAGCAAAGGCTATAAACGATGATTAATTAATCGCAATACCGTGAGGGATCCTATGCCGCATCTGCCGCCGTTCAAGTGCCTGTTGTTCTCCGCCGCATTAGCGCTGCTTGCCATCGCCCCCGCTCAGGCGCAAGAAAAATTTAAAGTCATTACCACCTTCACCGTGATCGCCGATATGGCGCAGAACGTTGCCGGCGACGCCGCAGACGTCAGCTCAATCACCAAGCCGGGCGCGGAAATTCACGAATATCAGCCGACGCCGGGCGATATCAAACGCGCGCAGGGGGCGAAGCTTATTCTCGCCAACGGTCTCAACCTCGAACTGTGGTTCGCCCGTTTTTATCAGCACCTGAACGGCGTACCGGAAGTGGTGGTCAGCAACGGTATCCAGCCGATGGGCATCAGCGATGGCCCCTACAACGGCAAACCTAATCCGCACGCGTGGATGTCGGCGGATAATGCGCTGATCTACGTCGATAACATTCGCGATGCGCTGGTGAAATACGATCCCGTCAATGCCGACACCTATCGCCGTAACGCCGAGGCCTACAAAGAGAAGATCCGCCAGACCATGGCGCCGCTGAAGGCCGAACTGGCGAAACTGCCGGCGGACAAACGCTGGCTGGTCACCAGCGAAGGCGCATTCTCCTATCTGGCGCGCGATAACGGCCTGCAGGAGCGTTATCTGTGGCCGATTAACGCCGACCAGCAGGGCACGCCGCAGCAGGTGCGTAAAACCATCGACACCATGAAGAAGGAGCATATCCCGACCATCTTCAGTGAAAGCACCATCTCCGACAAACCGGCGCGACAGGTCGCCCGTGAAGCCGGCGCCCACTATGGCGGCGTACTGTATGTTGACTCACTGAGCGCCGCCGACGGCCCGGTGCCGACCTATCTTGACCTGCTGCGCGTCACCACCGAAACCATCGTCAAAGGGATCAACGATGGCCTGAGGAAACAGTCATGATTGCGCCACAAGCGGGACTTATCGTCGACCAGGTCACGGTGACCTATCGCAACGGCCACACCGCCCTGCGCGATGCCTCGTTCAGCGTACCGCGCGGATCGATTGCCGCGCTGGTGGGGGTCAACGGCTCCGGTAAATCCACGTTGTTCAAAGCGCTGATGGGCTTCGTGCGCGTCGGCCACGGCGATATCGCCATTCTCGGCCAGCCGGTCAACCGCGCGCTTCGGCAAAATCTTGTTGCCTACGTACCGCAATCGGAAGAGGTGGACTGGTCTTTTCCGGTGCTGGTGGAAGATGTAGTGATGATGGGCCGCTATGGTCACATGGGCTGGCTGCGGCGGGCGAAGCCCCGCGACCGGCAGATTGTCGATGACGCGCTGGCCCGCGTAGGGATGAGCGAATACCGCAAAAGGCAAATTGGCGAGCTCTCCGGCGGGCAGAAAAAGCGCGTGTTCCTCGCCCGCGCCATTGCTCAGGAAGGCAAAGTGATCCTGCTCGATGAGCCGTTTACCGGCGTCGATGTGCAGACCGAGGCGCGGATCATTGCCTTGCTGCGAGAACTGCGCGACGAAGGCTGTACCATGCTGGTTTCTACCCATAACCTCGGTTCAGTCAGCGAATTTTGCGATTATACGGTGATGGTGAAAGGCACCGTGCTGGCCAGCGGCCCGACGGAGACCACCTTCACCGCCGAGAACCTGGAGCTGGCCTTCAGCGGCGTATTGCGCCACGTCACGCTCACCGGCGCGGAAGAGCGCATTATTACCGACGATGAGCGGCCGTTTATCAGCCATCGCGCGGCGGGGGGCCAACGATGAGCTGGCTGCTGGAGCCGTTTGGCTATCAATACATGCTCAACGCGATGTGGGTCTCGGCATTAGTCGGCGGCGTCTGCGCCTTTCTCTCCTGCTACCTGATGCTCAAAGGCTGGTCGCTGATTGGCGACGCCCTCTCCCACTCGATCGTTCCCGGCGTCGCCGGCGCTTATATGCTCGGCCTGCCCTTTGCGCTCGGCGCGTTTCTCTCCGGCGGCCTGGCGGCAGGCAGCATGCTGTTTCTTAACCAGCGTTCGCGGCTTAAAGAGGACGCCATCATCGGGCTGATTTTCTCCTCGTTTTTCGGCATCGGTCTGTTTATGGTGTCGCTGAATCCGACCTCGGTGAACATTCAAACTATTATTCTCGGCAATATTCTCGCCATCGCTCCGGAGGATATTATCCAGCTGGCGGCGATTGGCTTTATTTCAATGGCGATCCTGTTGCTGAAGTGGAAAGACCTGATGGTCACCTTCTTCGATGAGAACCACGCCCGCTCGATTGGCCTTAACACCAGCGGCCTGAAGCTGCTGTTCTTCACTCTGTTGGCTGCCTGCACCGTGGCGGCGCTGCAAACCGTCGGCGCGTTTCTGGTCATCTGTCTGGTCGTGACGCCCGGCGCCACCGCCTGGCTGTTAACCGACCGCTTCCCGCGTCTGCTGGCCATTGCCGTCGCTATCGGCAGCCTGACCAGCTTCTTCGGCGCATGGCTGAGCTACTACCTTGATGGCGCCACCGGCGGCATCATCGTGGTGGCGCAGACGCTGCTGTTCTTAGCTACCTTTGTCTTCGCGCCGAAGCACGGCCTGCTGGCCAACCGCCGCCGCGCCAGGGAGGCCTCATGCTAACGATGCTCCTTGAACCATTACAGTTCCCGTTTATGGTCAACGCGATGCTGGTGGCGACGATCGTCGCCGTCCCCTGCGCGCTGCTGTCGGTATTTCTGGTGTTAAAAGGCTGGGCGCTGATGGGTGATGCCATGAGCCACGCGGTGTTTCCCGGCGTGGTGGTGGCCTACATTATCGGTATCCCCTTCGCCATCGGCGCGTTTATTGCCGGCTTATTCTGCGCCGTCGCCACCGGTTTTCTCGACGATAACAGCCGCATCAAGCGCGATACCATTATGGGGATCGTCTTCTCGGGGATGTTCGGCGCCGGGCTGGTGCTGTACGTGGCGATTCAATCCGAGGTCCATCTCGACCATATTCTGTTTGGCGATATGCTGGGGATATCCACCAGCGATATCGGGCAAACGGCGGTGATTGCGCTGGCGATTGCGCTGATTATCGGGCTAAAGTGGCGCGATTTTTTACTGCACGCCTTTGATCCGAACCAGGCCAAAGCCAGCGGCCTGCGCTGCGGGCTGCTGCATTATGGTCTGCTGTGCATGATCGCGCTGACTATCGTCGCGACGTTAAAGTCGGTGGGGATTATTCTGTCGATTTCGCTGCTGATAGCACCCGGCGCTATCGCCCTGCTGCTGACGCGGCGCTTTGTCAGCGCATTATTGCTGGCAACGGTAATCGCCGTGGGCTGTTCGCTGGCGGGCGTCTGGCTGTCGTTTTATCTCGATAGCGCCCCGGCGCCAACCATCGTGGTGCTATTTACCGCGCTGTTCGTGCTGGCCTTTGTCGCCAGTACGGTCCGTGACGGTCAGAAACAGAGGGCGTCAGCAACGCTCCCCGGTGGCGGTTAACGCCAGCGCGAGCAGGGAGAATTGTCGGATGGCGCTACGCTTATCCGACCTACAGTCCGTGCGGCCTGCCTTTAATTTATTCACCATGCAGACCGAAACTGCCGGTGTTGGTGGCCTCAAAATCGCTGAGACGTTCCCGGAAGGCCGGGGCAGCCCGCATGGATGCGGGCTGAGGGCCGTGACTTGCAGGGACGCAGCCTCGGCCCGACCCGAAGCCTGTAGGGATAAGTCGAAGGAACCACGAAGTGGCGATTTTGGCGGCCAAAGCCCGGGAGTACAGAGGGCGGCGGCGACTGGCCGCCCTCTGTGCGCTCCCTGCGCCACGGAAAACATATTGCATAAAAATCAAACGGGAGCGCAATATCCTCTGAAGCGACACTCGATAAACGTTTTTCTCAAGCGAAAAAGTTGCAAACCGATAGCAGTATCTACGATCCTTCAACCGCAATCCCCGGTGCCGACGAAGCGCAGCGCAAACCGTGGAAAGGCCGCTATTTTTTCGGCCGGTATTTTTCCGGCAGCTCCGGCGCCGGTCGCCTGTCGTCAATCAGGTGACGAATGGTCAGAATCGGGTGGCGCCAGAGCATCCGCGGCCCGGCCCAGCGCATGATCCGCTTCATCTCTTCTCGCTTCGCCGGCTGATAGCAGTGTACCGGACACTGTTTACAGGCCGGCTTCTCTTCGCCAAATACGCACTTATCCAGCCGCTTGTCGGCGTAAGCGTTAAGCGCCAGGTAATGTTCGCCGTCGTTGCGCGCATCCGGGCAGCGGCGCTGATAAAGCCTGATCATATTGCCGATAGTCTTCTTTTCGCGATCGATGCGTTTGCCCATGTCACAGCCTCAAGCCAATAAGATGCATTGATTATACACCTTTGTATCTGTCAGGGCATCTCACTGCTTCAGATGCTGGATTAACTGCAGCGCGGCTCCGGATAACACGCCAAAATGGCTCCAGGCATAGAAATCTCGGACAAACACGCTGCCCTTCGCCTCCAGCGGGCGCAACAATCCAAGCTTCTCTTCCAGTCGATAGACGGGAGCAGGCATTGACGTTAAAAGATCGCTCTCAGCAATAAAGGATTTTATCGCCGCGGATGAAGCGCACTCGATAATAGGAACCGGACAGGGTAACTGATGCGAGCGAAAAATATCTTCAAGGATAAGCATCGGCGTGCTTAATGGCGGCGGCATGATCCACGGATAGTCGAGCATCGCCGCAAGCGACAGACGTTTTTCTTTTTGCAGCGGATGGCCTGGCCTTGAAATGATACAAATACGGTCCTGCCAGTTAATTTTTCCACGAACCACGATTTTATCGTCATGCGGTAAAGGCCCGCAGAGGGCGATATCTATTTCATGCATCAGCAGCAGCTTAAACAACTCTGAGTCAATGCGGTCGAATATTTTGATGTGTATCTGGGGATGGCGTTTATGAAAGGCGGCTAATTTATCAATAAAATGGCTGGTTAACAGACTGGATACGCAGCCGATTCTCAAAATCCCCTTGCCCGCCCCACGGATCAGCGCCATTTCCTCTCTGGCTTTGTTCTCCGTGTTCAACATTGTCATGGCATAGGGTAAAAACGCGCTGCCATACTCGCTTAACGCCATTCCATGCTTATGTCGTTCAAATAAGGTGGCATTCAGATCCTCCTCCAGGGTCAGCAATAATCGGCTGAGCCCGGATTGCGTAATCCCCATTTTCTCCGCAGCCAGGGTTAAATTTCCTTCGCTGGCGACGGTAAGAAAGGCTTGTATCTGTTTAATTTTCATAGCCATGACAATTACTCATTGAACGAATTATTTTTACATTTCCCTGACGCTTCTTTTTGCGTCAAGAATGCAGTAAGCAACGAAAAAAATGAATAGTGCAACAGCGGCGCATTTCCGTGGGAAACCCTCTCAATATTTATAGATCAACACCCTGACCCTAACGATAATTTATAATGAGAATAAATCACTATGACACAGAACAACATTCTATTAATCCTCGGCGCTATTTTACCCGTTATCATTACCGTTCTCATTGGCTATATCAGCGGTAAACGCAAAGACTTCAACTGGCAGCAGGCTGGTGATATTAATAAAATTGTGATGCTGTATGCTTTACCGCTGAGTATTTTCAGTAATATGGTCATGACGCCGCGGCATATCGTGATGAGCATGGGGCCGGTCGCTATCGCCATTATCCTGGCGCTAATTCCGAGTTTCCTTATTCCCTTAGCTATCGCCCGTTATATCTGTAAACGCTCCCTGGCGCTCAGTACCCTACAGGCTCTGGCCATCGGCTCGCCGGCCGTTCCCTTCATTGGCACCTCGGTACTGGCTTTTTTATTCGGCACCGTCAGCGCCTCACTCATTACTGTTTCCAGTATTACGCAAAATGTCTTCCAGCTCCCGCTGGTGATGATTCTGATGTCCGTTGCAACGGGGGATAAAAGCCAGAATATCTCTTTTGCCACGCGGGTCATCAACGCCATCAAGCAGCCGGTGGTATGGTCGCCGGTTGTCGCGCTGATATTAGTATTAATGGATATTCATATTCCAGAAACCGTATCAATGTCGCTAGGTCTGCTGGGTAAGGCCTCCGGCGGACTGGCGCTGTTTGCCGCAGGTATCGTGCTCTATACTCGCAGCATTGTCATCACCTCTGCCACCATTATTACCGTCATCGCCCGTAATATTCTGGTGCCCGGCGCCTGCTACCTCATTTTGTTAAAAATGGGTTTCAGCATGGAGCAAATAAAACAAGTGGTATTAACGATGGCGATTCCTGTGGGCTCGATCGCCATTATTATTGCTATGCAATATAAGTCCGGCGAGCAAGAAATGGCCTCGACCATGGCGCTAAGTATTATTACTTCCATCATTACGATGGGCGCATTTATTTTCCTGACCTTTTAATCACGGCGATAACATCGCGTTAATCCGGAGAGAATATGACTTCTATCACTGTATCGGCCGCTGAATTATTACTGCACCGGCTTCAGGCCCTCGACGTGGCCTATATTTTTATTAATTCGGGTACCGATTATCCCCCGGTTATTGAAGCGTGGGCCAAAATGCGTGCTACGGGACAACAGGTACCGGAGCTGGTGATATGTCCCCACGAGAACGCCGCTATTGGCATGGCCCATGGCTATTATCTCGGGAGCGGGAAAGTGCAGGCCGTCATGGTTCACACTAACGTAGGCCTGGCCAATGCCGCCTGCGGCGTCATCAATCTGGCCAACAGCAATATTCCGGTACTGATTTTTGGCGGACGTACGCCAATTAGCGAGCATTCACACTTTGGTTGTCGCAACACGCCGATTGGCTACGGCCAGGAGATGCGCGATCAGGCGGCGCTCATTCGCGAGTCGGTGAAATGGGACTTTGAATTACGCATTGCCGATCAGATCGGCGAGCATGTTGACAGAGCATGGGCGATAGCCCGTTCATTGCCAAAGGGGCCGGTGTATTTGAGCCTGCCGCGCGAGCCGCTATGCGAAACGTTCACGATCGATGAACAAGCGCTTCATGCCTCCCCCACCCAGCAGCCGGTACGCTACGCGCCAACGCGGGCGGATATTGCCAGCGCCGCCGATGCGATAGCCAATGCCAGACAGCCGGTCATCTTCGCCCAGCGCGGCGCAAGAACGTCTGGTGGCTTTGCGCGGCTCAATACCCTGGTTAAGGAGTGGGCTATTCCGGTGGTGGAATACTGGGGCACTGAAGTCACCCTTAGCAGCGACAATCCTATGCTGGCCGGCAGCGATCCCGAAGGCTGGCTTTCTGCCGCCGACGTCATCATCGTTATCGACTCACAGGCCCCGTGGATCATCGAAGAAAGCCGCTGCAACGACAGCTGTAAGGTGATCCAGATCGGCCCCGATCCGCTTTTTTCCCGCTACCCCGTCCGCGGTTATCGCGCCGATATTAACCTGGCCGGAGAAACCGACGAGGTATTCGAACTTTTACAAGAGGCGCTCCAGCCGCTTGTGGCGGCGAAGCAACGGCAGGTGGCTGAACGTGAAAAACATGTGCTTAACCTGATTCAACACGCGAAGAACCAACGTGAAGCCCTCCTCCACGCCAACCAAAAAGGGGCGATTGGCAAACCTTGGATGAGTTACTGTCTGGGTCAGCTTGCCAATCAACATCAGGGGAAGATCGTCTCTGAACTGACAACAATGCCGCAGTTTGCCGGCCTGACTCAGGCGGACAGTTATTATCAGGAAGCGCTGGCGGGCGGTCTGGGTGAAGCGTTGCCCATCGCCTTAGGGCTGCAGCTCGCCCGGCGGGGTGAGCTTATCATCGCCGCCGTTGGCGACGGCTCCTATCTCTTTGCCAATCCGGCGGTGTGTCATCACATCGCGGAAGTGATGAAGCTTCCCGTGCTGGTGGTGGTCGGCAACAATGGCGGCTGGGGAGCGGTGGCGGGCGGCACCCGGGCGCTCTATCCCGACGGCTATGCTGCTAAAATGGACGCGATCCCGGCCACCGCGTTCTCGTCGTCGCCAGATTTCGCCGCGCTCGCCGCCTCCAGCCGCGCGGCTGCGCTGACGGTTTCGCTGGCGGAAGATCTCCCCGGGGTACTGGAAGAGGCGGTCGCTATTATTCGCACTCGCCGACAAAGCGTACTGGTCAACGTTGAACTAGGACGTTAATCGCAGCCAGCCGTTTTAGATCTGCTTCCCGGCATTATCCACGTGCCCCAGCGCTTTTTCCGGGAAGCAGACGTCCCTCACCCGCCGTTTCAGTTCAGCCGCATCCGGAAAACCGCCGTCCTGCTTACGCTCCCAGATTTGTACCCCGTCAACGGTTACCACAAAAATGCCGCCGGTACCGGGCACCAGCGTGACCGAAGCGATATCGGTACTAAAGGTATGCAGCAGCTCCTGGGCCATCCAGCTGGCGCGCAGCATCCAGTTGCATTGGGAACAGTAGTGAATGGTAATCATCGCTTTATGGCTCATGTTGGCTTGCTCCCCTCCGCACGAATGTAAACAAAATTCAGAATAGATGATTATTTTGTTGCAAACGATAATACCTATCATTACCATTCGCAATTACTAAATCAGGAATACCACTGTCCGCCAGGGAAAACACGGACCAACCTGCACTCTGGAAGTAACGCGTGAGCCGATACTAATAATTATCAAGGCGTGGCTACAAATGTACAAATCGACTCAATCAGCAGCATGGTGTAAGAAAAGCCTGCTGGCGACTTCTCTGCTCGCAGCAATCGCGCAGAATGCCGCTATCGCGGCCGTGACCCAGGATAACACGACGGATAGCGCGGAACAGATGGTGGTGACCGCCCCGGCCCCACAGCTGAAAGCCGGCAGCGAGCACTCGGTGAGCGCGCAGGAACTGCAGGACAAAGGCGCCAACAACTTCGGCTCAATCATGCGTTATGAACCCCTCATCAGCGCCACCGGCGCCAGCGGCGGTTCCGGCAACGGTAAAAGCGGTTTCGATCGCGGCGGCTATACCGGCTACAACATCCGCGGCCTCGAAAGCAACCGCGTCGGCATCGATGTTGACGGCATTGCCCAGCCAAACGCCACCGGCCGCGGCTACGTTGGCCGTTCCGGCCTCAACACCTTTGGCATTGGCCGCGATTATATCGACCCCTATATGTACGGCAGCGTGGATATTCAGTCGGGCGCCACCTCAACGGAAACCGCTAACAGCTCAATCGGCGGCAACGTCTCCTTCCGCCCGAAATCGGCGGATGACTATCTGCGCCCGGGCAAAACCAGCGCCTTTGGCTACCAGAGCGGCTACGACTCTTCCGACCGCAGCTGGCATAACGGCGTCACCGTCGCCGGTGGCGATGAAACGCTGCGCGGCATTTTCGTCTACAGCCGCCGCGATGGCCAGGAAACCGAGAACAACAGCGGCAGCGTCGACGCTTACCCGGCAAACTGGCACTCTGACGCGTTTATGGCCTCCGGCATCTGGCAGCCGAACGATGAACATAAGTTCACCAGCACCTTCGACTACTATCACAAGACCAACCACAGCCACTTCGATTCGTGGGACTCCAGCGGTAACAGCGTGATCGGCGCCGCCAACCAAACCAACCAGACGCGGCGCTGGGGGCTGAGCCTGAAAGACGACTGGACGCCGATGAACGATTACATCGACAGCGTCTCGACCAAGGTTTACTACCAGCATACCGAAGCTCACGACTGGACCTGGATGCCGGATAGCGTCACCCGCAAAATGCAGACGGTCAATTCCGACTACGATACCGATACCTGGGGCCTGCAGACAGCGCTCGCGAAAAGCATCGGCCGCCACGACCTGAGCGCCGGTTTTAACGCCAGCACGACCAAAACCCAGCGGCCATTTAGCCAGTCGCCGATCCCCAGCGTCTACAGCGAAATTATGCAGCCGGAAGCGGACAGCCGTAGCTACACCCTCGGCGGTTATGTGCAGGATCAGATCAACTTCGATCTCGATAGCCACTACTTCGCGATTATTCCCGGCGTACGCGTGACGCATCAGTCCACTAAACCGGAAGATCTGTCCGATCTTAGCGCCAACAGCAGCGTGCTCACCGAATCGTCGGTGGCGAATCTGTATGGTAAAAACAGCGACACCCAGGTGCTGCCGTCACTGACGTTCCAGTACGACATTACGCCGCGGCTGATGACCTATCTGCAGTACCAGCGCGGCGCGCAGTTCCCGAATGCCAGCCAGCTGTATGGTTCGTGGAACCTGGGCTCCAGCTATGCCGGCAGCCAGCAGTACGCGCTAATCGGCAACAACGATCTGAAAACCGAGACCAGCGACAATATTGAATGGGGTATCAAGGGCGAAGTCACCGAAGGCATCACCGTGCGTACCGCGCTGTTCTACAACAGCTATAAGAACTTTATCGCCTATACGCGTTATTCGCGCGCCAACAATCCGGGCAAATTCACTAACGTCCCGTCGAATATTTACACCATTTATCAAGCGGAGAACCGCGATAAGGCCTATATCTACGGCGGCGAGATCAGCACTAAATTTAACTTCGGCACCTGGTTTGAGCAGGTGGATGGCCTGAGCGCCACCCTCGCCTGGGGCTATAGCGAAGGGAAATCGAAATCCAGCTACTACGGCGACAAATACGTCGACCTCGACAGCGTCGCGCCGATGAAAGCGATCGTCGGCGTGGCGTGGGACGATCCGGCTAAGCGCTACGGTACGGCGCTGACCGCCACCTTCGTTAAGGGCAAACAGGCCACTGCCACCAGCCGCGAGAGCTACAACAACACCGGCTCCGCCATCGCCGATTCCAGCACCGAATATATGCGCGTGCCGGGCTACGGCATGCTGGACTGGACCGCTTACTGGCAGGTGGCGAAGAACGTTCGCCTCAACGGCGGGGTTTACAACATTACCGACCGTAAATACTGGGACTACCTGAGCAGCCGCAACATCGAGACCAGTACCAATCAGGATGCCAACGATAAAGCGCTGGCTGTGATGCCCGGAAGGACCTGGCAACTGGGCGTGAATATCGATTTCTGATCGCCCGAATAATAACAAACCTGCCCCCCGGCCCGCGGGCCGGGGAAATTCATCGTAGAGAAGGATGTGAATTATGCAAAACGCACACGACGATCTGTGGCAGCGCTACCAGGCCACCAAAGCCCGCTCCACCGCCAAATATGCCCGCGACATTGCCGCAGAGATGGGAATTAGCGAAGCCGAATTAACCGCCGCGCGCGTCGGTCACGATGCCGTGCGTCTGCACGACGACGTACGGGCGATTATCGCCGTCCTGGAGAGCGTCGGCGAAACCAAATGCATCTGCCGCAACGAATACGCGGTGCACGAGCAGGTCGGCGAATTTACCCATCAACACCTGAGCGGCCACGCCGGGCTGGTGCTCAACCCGCGGGCGCTCGACCTGCGCCTGTTCCTCAGCCAGTGGTCGAGCGTGTTCCACCTCAACGATAACGGCCGCCAGAGCATTCAGTTCTTCGACCCGCACGGCGATGCGCTGCTAAAGGTTTACGCCACCGGGAAAACCGATATGGCGGCATGGCAAACGCTGGTAGCCAAATTCAGCGAGACGGCGCCCGGCGCGCTGACGATTCGCCCGGCCGACCGCGTAAAGTACGCCGACTCCGCCGACGCCGCGGCGCTGGAAAAGGAGTGGCGCGCGATGACCGATGTGCACCAGTTCTTCGGTCTGCTGCGTAAACACAATCTTTCCCGTCAGCAGGCCTTCCGCCTGGTGAGCGACGATCTGGCCTGCCGCATCGACAATAATGCGCTGCCGGGACTGCTGGAAACGGTGCGCCAGGACGGCAATGAAATCATGATCTTCGTCGGCAACCGCGGCTGCGTGCAGATCTTCACCGGCGCGCTGGAAAAGCTGGCGCCGATGCGCGGCTGGATCAACATCTTCAACAGCGCCTTTACCCTGCATCTGCGTGAAGACAGCGTGGATGAAATCTGGGTCACCCGTAAACCGACCTCCGATGGCCACGTCACCAGCGTCGAACTGTTTGCCAAAGACGGTACGCAAATCGCCCAGCTGTACGGCCAGCGCAGCGAAGGCCACCCGGAGCAACAACAGTGGCGCGCGCAGGTGGCGCGTCTGTGCGCGGAAGGGCAGCCGGCATGAAACGTTGGTTAATACTGCTTGCCGCACTGCCGCTGTTCGCCAGCGCGGCCGCCGAACGAGTAATTTCCCTCGGCGGCGACGTTACCGAAATTGTCTACGCGCTGAACGCCGGGCAGCAGCTGGTGGCGAAAGACAGCACCAGCACCTGGCCTGCCGCCGCGCATAAGCTGCCGGATGTCGGCTATCTACGGCAGTTAAACGCCGAGGGGATCCTCTCCTTACGCCCGCAGCTGGTGCTGGCCAGCGCGCAGGCGCAGCCGTCGCTGGTGCTGCAGAAAGTGCAGGACAGCAAGGTGACGGTCGTCAACGTGCCGGGCGGCGATAACCTTGCCGCCATCGATAACAAAATCGCCGTTATTGCCAAAGCATTAGGTAAAACTCCGGCAGGCGACGTGCTGCGCCAGCAGGTCAAGCAGCGGATAGCCGCCATTCCCTCACGGCCTATCGCCAAACGGGTGCTGTTTATCCTCAGCCACGGCGGGATGAATACCATGGTGGCCGGACAGCACACCGCCGCCGATGGCGCGATCCGCGCCGCCGGGCTGCAAAACGCAATGCAGGGCTTTGACCATTATCGCGCGATGTCGCAGGAAGGCGTGGCCGCAAGCCAGGCGGATCTGGTGGTGATTTCCGCCGATGGTCTCAAGGGGATGGGCGGCGAAAGCGGGTTATGGAAATTGCCCGGTCTGGCGCAAACACCCGCTGGCCGCCATAAACAACTACTGGCGATCGACGATATGGCCCTGCTTGGCTTCGGCCCGCGTACGCCGCAGGCGATCCTCGAACTGCGGAAAAAAGCGGAGCTGTTGCCCTGATGCGCCCTGCCCTCGTTCGCCATTTGCTGTTGATGGCGCTGCTGCTGGTCGTCTTGACGCTCTACGCCACCACCCTCGGCGCAATGCGATTGCCATTGGTCAACCTGCTGCCCTCCGGCGATGAAATCCTGCGCCATATCTGGCTGACGATCCGTCTGCCGCGAGTGCTGCTGGCGCTGCTGGTCGGCGCCGCGCTGGCGCTGTCCGGCTGCGTGATGCAGGGGCTGTTTCGCAACCCGCTCGCCGACCCGGGGCTGCTGGGTATCAGCAGCGGCGCGGCGCTGGCGGTGGCCTGCTGGCTGGTGTTGCCGCTCAGCGTGCCGGCTCTGTTAGCTCTGTATATGCCGATGCTGGCGGCGTTTATCGGCAGCCTGGCGGTGATGGCAGTGATTTTTATCCTCAGCCGCGCAGGTGACGGTTCGCTGTCGCGGCTGCTGCTGGTGGGGATCGCCATCAACGCCTTATGCGGCGCGCTGGTCGGCGTGCTGGCGTGGCTAAGCAACGATGCTCAGCTACGCCAGCTGTCGCTATGGGGGATGGGAAGCCTCGGCCAAGCCGAATGGTCGACGCTGCTGGTGGCGGCCAGCCTGATTATTCCGGCGTCAATAGCGGTGTGGCGGATGGCAACACGTCTTAACCTGCTGCAACTCGGCGATGAAGAGGCGCACTATCTCGGCGTTAACGTGCGGGCGATACAGCGGCTGCTGTTGTTATGCAGCGCGGTGCTGGTTGCCGCGGCGGTGGCGATAAGCGGCGTCATCGGCTTTATCGGCCTGGTGGTGCCGCATCTGATGCGAATGTGGCTGGGGGCGGACCACCGCGGGCTTATCCCTGGCTCGCTGCTGGCGGGCGCGATTCTGCTGCTGATTGCCGATACCCTGGCGCGCACCGTCGCCGCGCCGGCGGAGATGCCGGTGGGGCTGCTAACCAGCCTGCTCGGCGCGCCGTGGTTCCTGTGGCTGATATTTCGTCGGGAGAAACCAATCCATGGATAAAGACTATCGGGCGCAAGGGCTGTCGCTGCGGCTCGGCCAACGTCAGGTGATTGACCAGGTTTCGCTGACGCTTCGCGGCGGCGAGATGACCGCGCTGATCGGCCCGAACGGCGCGGGCAAATCCACCCTGCTGCGGCTGCTAACCGGCTTCCTTACCCCGGATAGCGGCGAACGCATGATGGACGGCAAAGCGCTGGAGCGTTGGTCGCCGCAGGCGCTATCGCGCCGCCGGGCGGTGATGTTGCAGCGCACTCCACTCCAGGCCGACTGGACGGTGGAAACGGTTATCGCCATGGGGCGCTCGCCGTGGGAAGCGACCGCCAGTCCGCAGACTCTGCGCGATGTTATGGCGGAAACCGGCTGCGATCATTTGCGCGGCAGGCGCTATCCGTCGCTTTCCGGCGGCGAGCAGCAGCGGGTACAGCTGGCCCGCTGTCTCGCGCAGCTGTGGCAAAACGGCGCGCCGCAGGGATGGCTGTTTCTGGATGAACCCACCTCGGCGCTGGATCTCTATTACCAGCAGCATCTGTTACGCCTGCTCAAGCGGCTGACCGCTTCCGGCCAGCTACATGTCTGCGTGGTGCTGCACGATCTCAACCTCGCCGCCCTGTGGGCCGACCAGATTCTGCTGCTGCACCAGGGACAGGTGGTGGCGCAGGGCACGCCGCATCAGGTTATCCAGCAGGAAATCATTAGCCGCTGGTACGGCGCGGACGTGCGCCTCGGCCAGCATCCGGAAAAAGCGATTCCACAGGTTTATCTGGCGCCCTGAACGTCACGCGCGGCCAGCTTAGCGATGGCCGCGCGTTCGCGAAGTGGAATCAGGATCGCTGCATCTACTTCGTCACTTTCCCTCAAATGCCTATCTCCGTTATCATGTCTTCCTCATGCGATAACGACGACAATAATAAAATCGCACTCTATTAAAAATCAGGGACCTGGATAACACCCTATGAGCACAATCGACAATTTAGACGCCCATACCCCAATGATGCAGCAGTATCTGAAGCTGAAGGCTCAGCATCCGGAGATCCTGCTGTTTTACCGGATGGGCGACTTTTACGAGCTGTTTTATGACGACGCCAAACGCGCCTCGCAGCTGCTCGATATCTCGCTGACCAAACGCGGCGCTTCCGCGGGCGAACCGATTCCCATGGCCGGCATTCCCCACCACGCGGTGGAAAACTATCTCGCAAAGTTGGTAAACCAGGGCGAGTCGGTCGCGATTTGCGAACAGATTGGCGATCCGGCCACCACCAAAGGGCCGGTTGAACGCAAAGTGGTACGCATCGTCACGCCGGGCACCATCAGCGATGAAGCGCTGCTGCAGGAGCGCCAGGACAACCTGCTGGCCGCCATCTGGCAGGACAGCAAGGGCTTCGGCTACGCGACGCTGGATATCAGCTCCGGGCGCTTTCGCCTGAGCGAACCGGCCGACCGCGAGACCATGGCGGCGGAACTACAACGTACCAATCCGGCGGAACTGCTGTATGCGGAAGATTTTGCCGAATCGTCACTGATTGAAGGCCGCCGCGGCCTGCGCCGTCGCCCGCTATGGGAGTTCGAAATCGACACCGCGCGCCAGCAGCTCAACCTGCAGTTCGGCACCCGCGATCTGGTGGGCTTCGGCGTCGAAAACGCCCCGCGCGGGCTATGCGCCGCCGGCTGCCTGTTGCAATACGTCAAAGATACCCAGCGCACCTCGCTGCCGCATATCCGCTCCATCACTATGGAACGCCAGCAGGACAGCATCATTATGGATGCCGCCACCCGTCGCAATCTGGAGATCACTCAGAATCTCGCCGGTGGCGTTGATAACACCCTTGCCTCGGTACTCGACTGCACGGTCACGCCGATGGGCAGCCGCATGCTCAAACGCTGGCTGCATATGCCGGTACGCGATACCGCGGTGCTGGTTGAACGCCAACAAACGATTGGCGCCTTACAGGAACGCTATACCGAGCTGCAGCCGGTACTGCGTCAGGTCGGCGATCTCGAACGTATTCTGGCGCGTCTGGCGCTGCGTACCGCCCGCCCGCGCGATTTAGCCCGTATGCGCCATGCCTTCCAGCAGCTGCCGCTGCTGCGCGAGCTGCTGGCCGACGTTGACTGTCAGCCGGTGCAACAGCTGCGCGAGAAAATGGGCGAGTTCGCCGAACTGCGTGAACTGCTGGAACGCGCGATCATCGACGCGCCGCCTGTGCTGGTGCGTGACGGCGGCGTTATCGCTCCGGGTTATAATGAAGAGCTGGATGAGTGGCGGGCGCTGGCCGATGGCGCGACCGATTATCTCGACAAACTGGAAATCCGCGAACGCGAGCGGCTGGGCCTTGATACCCTGAAGGTCGGCTACAATGCCGTTCACGGTTACTACATCCAGATCAGCCGCGGCCAGAGCCAGCACGCGCCGATCCACTACGTGCGCCGCCAGACGCTGAAAAACGCCGAGCGCTACATTATTCCGGAACTGAAGGAATACGAAGATAAGGTCCTGACTTCAAAAGGCAAGGCGCTGGCGCTGGAAAAACAGCTCTATGACGACCTGTTCGAAAAGCTGCTGCCGCATCTGGCCGACTTACAAACCAGCGCCAGCGCGCTGGCCGAGCTGGACGTACTGGTGAACCTCGCGGAACGCGCTGAGACCCTGAACTACTGCTGCCCGACCTTTATCGATAAACCCGGTATTCGCATTACCGAAGGCCGTCACCCGGTAGTGGAACAGGTACTGAAAGAGCCGTTTATCGCCAACCCGCTGCAGCTGGCGCCGCAGCGCCGCATGCTGATCATCACCGGCCCGAACATGGGCGGTAAAAGTACCTATATGCGCCAGACCGCGCTGATTGCGCTGCTGGCCTATATCGGCAGCTACGTGCCGGCGCAGAAAGTAGAAATTGGCCCGATCGACCGCATCTTTACCCGCGTCGGCGCGGCAGATGACCTGGCGAGCGGCCGTTCCACCTTCATGGTGGAGATGACCGAAACCGCCAATATTCTGCACAACGCCACCGAACACAGCCTGGTGCTGATGGATGAGATTGGTCGCGGCACGTCTACCTACGACGGTCTGTCGCTGGCGTGGGCCTGCGCGGAGAATCTGGCGAATAAGATCAAGGCGTTGACCCTGTTCGCCACCCACTACTTCGAGCTCACCCAGTTGCCGGAAAAAATGGAAGGCGTGGCCAACGTGCACCTCGATGCGCTGGAGCACGGCGATACCATCGCCTTTATGCACAGCGTGCAGGACGGTGCGGCCAGCAAGAGCTATGGCCTGGCGGTCGCCGCGCTGGCGGGAGTGCCGAAAGAGGTGATCAAGCGCGCGCGGCAGAAACTGCGCGAGCTGGAGAGCATTTCGCCAAATGCCGCCGCCACGCAGGTTGATGGTACGCAGATGTCGCTGCTCTCCGCGCCGGAAGAGACCTCGCCGGCGCTGGAAGCGCTGGAGAATCTTGACCCGGATTCGCTGAGCCCGCGTCAGGCGCTGGAGTGGATCTACCGCCTGAAAAGCCTGGCGTAATTAAGCGTTAAATAACAAAAAGCCTGGCGTCATCGTCAGGCTTTTTGTTTTTAGCATCAGTTATATTGCAGGGTGATCGTCCCGGTGGCATTGGCGGTACCGGGGGTCACCGCCGAACCGGTTTTGTAGTAATCCGCCCGGAAGCGGATCGCTTCACTTGCCCCTGCCCCTCCCCTATTCGCATCATCGCTATAAGTCGTTGCGGAGCCAATATCGGAAATGGCATTGCCATCGGCATCCTGTCCGCTATTTGCCGCCGCCGCCGCGTCACGATCGGAGCTAAAGACGCCAAACGTCTGGCCAATAGGTAGAGAAATAAAAGATTGTCGATTCGGATTATAGGTTAGGATTTTCACGCCAACGCCGGTCGCTACGCCGTCAGAGCCAGCGTCGGTCAGTGCGAAGACCGAACCGTTGTCATTGTCTCCCGACGCCACCGCGCCACTAAATTTCAGCGTTACGTTAGTTCCCGGTTCGCATGAAAGCCCCACGCTCTGTTCAGGTCCTTCTACCGTTTGCTGGTTATCAAACGAAGAGACATCGACACTCCCCATATCAAAAAGCAAAGAAGAGACTGAAGCCGTACAGCCCATCGCATGTACTTCAACCGTGGTGGTCGACAGCGTCAGCGTGGAGGCGATGTCGCCATCGCTGCTATCAATACTCTGCGTTTCGCGATAATCGACCCGCGCCAGCGGGCTCGGTACGTTAAACGTGCCGCTGGTTATCGGCCCGCCGGTGGCGATAATTTGCACCCGATAAGCGGAATTGTTGAGGGTGTGGTCGGAGCCCGCCCCGGCATCGTGTTCCTGCCAGCTGTTATCGATCGCCCGTTCGTCATCAAACGGGCCTGCCTGATTAATGGTATAGACGCGAATACCGAGCCCGGTGGCGGTTGAACCATTGGTCAACGGATAGACATTATCCTGCAGCGGGCTGGCGGTGGTTAACGCGCCGGCGTAGTGAAAACCAACGTAATAAGTCCCCGCACAGTTCTTGATGGTTGTCGTGCCGCCGGACATATATCCGGAGTCATACAGGATCTCGCCCGGCGCATAATTTTTACTGGAGACCAGTAGCTGCTGCGGCATCGCAACATAAGATTGCGACGGGGTGTCGTCGGTACGATGACAAACCGCCTGGGCCGCCAGCGGAAACAGCCCCAGCAATAACAGGGTGGCATATAAAAATTTTAACACGTTGTTTGCCTTAAATCGGGGTTAGTTATAGGTCACGTTCAACGTGACCGCGGAGCTGAATTTACCCGCCGTTGGGGCGCCATGAGGGGTGTACATGCGGGCAATAAATTTCAATGCGCCCGCGCCATTTTCAATGGGTACCGGATAACTCACCCCATTGGCCAGCGCCACGTGGATAGCTGGATAATCGAACAACTGCAATCCAACATCGGTAGCGCCATCGGCATCAGGCGTCACCTGATTGGCATAAATGACCGAGCCATAGGTCGGGTCTTCGGAATAGGGCGTGCCGGTGAAGGTGACGGTGGCCTGGCTGATTTCAGCAGTACAGCTGTCAAAACTGATGGTGACTGGAACATTACCGGTGTTACCGCCGGCAACAGAAAAGTCTCCTTTATAGTATTTCCCCAGATCTACGGTTTCAGGATTGGTGACATTACAGGTCCCTGCGGCAATCCTGCCGTGAAAGGTAATATCACGTGTTTCCCGGAGATTATTATCCCCAGCCAGAGCTGGCATTGCGCTAACCAGCATCCCCGCGAAAAACAGAACAGCATATAAAAATTTTGACATGTCTCCTGCCTTTTATCAGGTAACTAGTTATAAACAACGTTCAGGGTGACGACGCTCTGGAACTCCCCGGTGCCGGGGTTGTGGCCTGGGGTTGCCATTCTTGCGATAAAAATGATTTCACCGGCATGGCTGTCTGACTCGAGAGTGACGTCATGACTCTGCCCGTTAGACATTTGCCAGTGATCCGCATCGGTTAATAATTCCAGTGCAACATCGGTTGCGCCGCCCCCCTCTGCCGTAATCCCGTTGGCAAAATAGAATGGCTGGGTTCCATCTACGGCACCGGTAAACGCGACCGTCGCTTTAGTCAGCGAGGGAGAACAGTTAGTGAAAGAGACAGTGAACGGGACATTGTCCGTGCTATCGCCTTCATTAATAAAATCCGTTGGCAGATAGGTTCCCAGTTCAACGGTCGCGGGATAACTAACATTACAGCTGCCTGCCACAATATTCCCCGTGACGCTGAAGTTAATGACATCCTGTGTGTTGTACGCCAGCGCAGACGGCAGCCCGGCAACGAAAAGCAGGCTCGTCGCCGCCATGCGTCGGACGGTAGCAAAATGAAAGCGTGACATCAGTGAGCCCCCTGGACGGGATGGCATATCCCGTTGATAAACAGAATATCGGCCTGCGACTTCGCGCCCGCCAGTGTGTAGTCAACGGCACACCGTTTGTTCGCCCCGTCGCCCCACTTGACCATCAGTTGCCCTTTATCGGCGAGACCAACCAGGTACACTTCACCACTGTCGCCGACGATGCTGCTGCGGGTGTCGTCCGAATCATCGCTGGTTTGCGTGACTACCGCGCCGAACGGCACCGGCTTACCGTTGAAGATCAACGTCATCATCGCCTTCCGGCCAATCCAGGTGTTGTACTTCACGCGGACCACCGCGCCTTTGGTCGGCACCACGGTTTTGGCGACGTTATCAATGGCCGCAGTGGCATCGCTGGCCTCCACGGTATTGAGGGAAATCTGGTTACTGTGGTACGGACGCACGTACGGCACAATCGCATTACCAAAGTAGTCGGTATGGACGTTAGTCTGGCCATTGATCGGCACCCCGGAGACGCCCGGCGTTTCCACCAGCGCTACGCTGTCATTCAACTGACGGGCCAGGGTAATACCGCCGCTGTGAACCACCATTCCACCGCGCAGGCTATAGTTCAGACGACGGCTGTAGTCGTCGTAGCTGTAACCGGCGGACACATCGGCATACGAGCTCTGGTAGCCGACGGTAACGTTGCCGTTGGTCGCTTCTGAATCGGCGTTATAGCCTTCCGACACCTGCCAGTTGAGCTGGTTTTGCTGCATTGCGGTGCCGGAAATACCGATGTTATGCGTGGTATCGCCGTGTTTGCTGCTGTTCATCGAGTAGTTAGCCGAAATCGACTGCGCCGCTTCACTATTGCTGAAGGCGCTGAACGGTACGCTAAAGTTAAGCGAGAAGACGTTATCGTCATCGTATTCATCGGAATCGTTGCCATAACCGCCATCAACGTTTTTCGTGTGCGCATAGTTTAGCGAGTACGATACCGGCCCCAGCGTGCTGCTGAAGCCGAGGTTCAGCGAGTCGGCGTGCTGGCTGTTCCAGTAGGAGGCGTCATACATGGTCAGGGACAACGTCCCGAAAGGCAGCGTCTGCGAGATAGTCACGTCGAAACGGTTACGTTCGCGACCGTTATCGATGGCGCTGTTGCCCGGGTCCCAGTCATTGAGGAAATCCTGGAACGACAGATAACCGCGGGTTGAGAATTTGTAGCCAGCCACCGCAATATCGGTGTTGGTCTGCTGCAGCGTCTTGCTGTAGCGCACGCGGTACGACTGGCCGCTATGGTGTTCCATCTGCCGTATATTGTCCGGCTGCGGGACATCCGCCCACGACTGTGAAATATCAAAAGAGAGCGCACCGGCGCTGCCGAGGTTAAAACCGGTACCGGCAATCAGGTTGGAGTATTTGTCTTCCGCCTGAATATAACCGCCGTACAAGGTCACGCCTTTGCCGACGCCCCAGGCCGCCGATCCCTGGACAAAGTTAAAGTCTTCCGCCCGCGAATCCGAGCCGTCCTGACGGGTTCTACCCGCCACCAGGCCATATTGCACCTGCCCTTCACGCTGCAGCACCGGCAGCGTGGCGTAAGGGACGATAAAGCTGCTTTGCGAACCGTCAGACTCCTTGATCACCACTTTCAGGTCGCCGGAGCTACCGGTCGGGTACATATCGCTGAATTCGAATGGCCCCGGTGGCACCGTGGCCTTATAGATGCTGTGTCCGTTCTGGTACACCGTGACCTCGGCGTTGCTGCGGGCGATACCGCGGATCACCGGCGCGAAGCCCTGCATGCTGTCCGGCTTCATATCATTATCGGAATACATCTGTACCCCGGTAAAACCCACGCTATCGAACACACCGCCGCGGGTGGTGCCCTGCCCGAGAACCAGTTGGCTTTTCAGAGATTTAATATCGCGGGAAGCGTAGGTGTACACCGAATCCCACTCACTTTCGGATTCAGAGTGGCTGTAGGTGGAATAGTTACGCAAACGCCACGCCCCCAGGTTCAGTCCCGGCTGTAGGCTGACGAACTGGTTGCTACTGTCCACGCCATTACGGTGGTGCAAATCCTGCTGACCAGAGACGCTGTAGTTAAGCAAACCGGCGGCAATACCTTCATCCCATCGCTCTGGCGAAACGTAACCACGGGCGGTGTTGAGCAGGGCAACCTGCGGGATAGTGAGATCAAAGCGCTGATTCGCCAGATCCATTTTCTGTTCCAGACCCGGAATAGCCTGCAGGCTGGCGCACTCGCTGGTTTTGTCCTGTTCGCTAAAGTAGTTATCGACCCGCACATTCCAGGCTTTCAGCTCAGACACGCTCAGGCACGCTCCAACAACCTGCCCGGCAGTGGTGTTTTTGTCGTCCGACAGCTTGCGAAAGGAAATGGTTTTAGTATCCACCAGGCTACCGTTGATATAAATATCGACGTTATAGTCACCAGGCGGTACCTCATCTTTGGCAAACAGACTGAGATCCATCATTGGCGTCTCTGTACTATCCGTTTCCAAAAGACGAGGGTTAAAATGTTCCTGAGCAATGGCGCTGAAAGAACTGAAGGCAATACTGAGCCCCAGCCCTAAAGAAAGGACATAGGTATGCTTAACTTTTTCCATTATTACCCTGTATCCGTACGGGATACGTACCGTGCCGATTAATATGAAGAGACTTTGTCCTGACCTTTCACGCCGTAATCATTAATCAGCGACCAGGTCACTTTGCCGTGGGAGGGGATCTTCCCTTCGGAAATATTCAGCGTGGAGAACGGTGCGACAAAATATTGGCCGCTGAGCGCATGATTATTAATTTCTATACGGGAGAAGTTCATATAAAACGGCGTCGGGTTATTGACCTGCACACCGCCGGCAGCCGGCTTCCATACCACTTTATTTGCACTGCTTTCCGGCGACTGGCCTTTGAGCGCAACCGGGCGATAGATCAGCTTAATTTTCGAATTGATGGCAATCTGCATGGTATTTTTGCCAGCAGAACTATCATCCGTAGCAGGAATACCTTTTACGTTTAGCCACAATAATGATTCGCGATCTTCCGGAACCGGCATCCCTGAACGAACAATCCGGATCGACGCTTTTTTCCCGGCTTCGAGGCGAAACAGCGGCGGCGTAATAATCATAGTTTCTTTTTTCAGCGCGCTACCTTCGGCGGGACTGACCCAGGATTGCACCAGATTGGTAACTTTGTCCGAGTTTTCCACGGATAACGAGGCGGCCTGATGGGAGCCGTCAAAAATCACCCGCGTTCCGCCGGTAACGATACTGGCAGACGCATTCAGACTGGCAACGGCGGCCACACAAAAAACAAAAGCTGCGATGGGTTTCATTATGCAATGCACTCACAAAAATATAAGGAGGGTTTCCCCTCCTTCAGGATTAGTTATAACGGACGTTATAGGTCACAACGGACTGAACCGTACCAGCAACAGCCTGATCAACAGCAATCATCGATGCGGTGTAGGTCTCGGTAGCAGAACCAGAGTCCAGGGTAATAGGATCGTTGTCTGCATTGTTCTTCACGATGGTGCCATTAGAACCGCCTTGCTTCAGTTGAACGGCAACGTTTTGTGCAGCAGTGACGCCAACCCCAGAGGCAGTATTCGCGAAGTACGAGTCATCACCTGCCACCGGGTCAACCGGAGCAGAGAAGACAATATTGACATTGGACGCAGTCGGGCACTGGTCCAGATTAAAAACGAACTGTTTCGGCGCGCCGAGGTCACCTTTTGCTACCAAATCAGTTGCTGCCACGCTGCCCAGTTCAACGGTTGCATCCGGAGTACCGCCATCAACAGTGATGTTGCAACCCGTCTCCAGCACTTCACCGTTAAAGGTAATGGTGTTAGATGCCATCGCTGCCGCGCTCATGCCAAAAGTCAGAACCAGAGCTGCGCCGATTTTAGTAAGTTTCATTCTTTAATATCCCAATAAAAATAATAAACATCGCAATTATTAATTGTTGTCAAAATGACAACCGAAAAGCATTATCAACAAACGCCCATTAAATAATGCACGTTCAGTGATAATGTTTATTAACTCGTTTAGAAAAAATGGACGTCAATATGCATTTTAAAATACCCCATCGAGTCCATATTTAGACTACAAGATATTTACAGATTGATTCAAATTGGATGCATTTAATTAAAAACTTATGGAGGGTTGACTGTTTAAAAAATAAACAGAGAGAGGCAGAAATGAGTAATGATAGCTGACAAGATGTGAATTATAATCATTAATGATTAAGTCACTAGTTATAATCTAATTGAAAATAGTTGTCACGCCCTTTAATTCTAAATAAAAAGGCCCGGAATATCCGGGCCAGTCATTTAACGCTTATCTGCCGCCAACAGCGGTGGAATATGCGGCACCTGCGGCGCCTCATCAATATCTTTCTGCGTCATGCGGAACGCTTCCGGATAATGTTCGCGGCTGGTACGACGCAGCGGTTCGGTATTACGCCAGGTATAGAGGCAGTGCTGGCACTGGTAAACGATCCACACCCCTTTTACCGGCGACGTCGCCATCACTTCAATCTGCTCATCAGCGCAACGTGGACAAATCATCTTCTTCTCCTTATTTACGGTTGGCCAACATGGCGGTCAGTTTTTCAGCCCAGGCTTTGGTTTCCGGTAAATCCTGAACCGGCTGGCTGTAGTGACCGCGAAGGTCAGGCGCAACCGGGGTGGTGGCGTCGATAATCAGTTTGTCGGTGATCCCCGCCGGACTGGAACCAGGGTCAAGCTCCAGCACCGACATGTTCGGCAACTGTACCAGGTCGCCCGCCGGGTTGACCTTCGAGGAGAGCGCCCACATCACCTGCGGCAGGTTGAACGGATCGACATCTTCATCGACCATGATCACCATTTTCACGTAACCGAGGCCGTGCGGGGTAGTCATTGCCCGTAATCCCACCGCGCGGGCAAAACCGCCGTAGCGTTTTTTGGTGGAGATAATCGCCAGCAGACCATGGGTGTACATGGCATTGACCGCCTGCACCTCCGGGAACTCCGCCTTCAGCTGCTGGTACAGCGGCACGCAGGTCGCCGGGCCCATCAGATAGTCGATTTCGGTCCACGGCATTCCGAGATACAACGATTCAAAAATCGGTTTTGTGCGATAAGAGACTTTATCGATACGCACCACCGTCATATTGCGGCCGCCTGAGTAGTGGCCGGTGAACTCGCCGAACGGCCCTTCGATTTCACGCTTGCGCCCTTCAATCACCCCTTCAAGGATCACCTCTGAGCCCCAGGGAACGTCAAAGCCGGTCAGCGGCGCGGTGGCGATGGGATACGGGCTTTCGCGCAGCGCGCCCGCCATCTCATATTCTGACTGGTCATATTTCAGCGGCGTCGCGCCCATCAGGGTAATAATCGGGTCGTTACCCAGGGTGATGGCAATGGGCAGATCCTCACCGCGCTCTTCCGCTTTATGCAGATGCAGCGCGATATCGTGCATCGGTACCGGCTGCAGGCCCAGCTTGCGCTTGCCTTTCACTTCCATCCGGTAAATACCGACGTTCTGTTTGCCAAAGTGGTCCGGGTCAAGCGGATCGCGCGAAACCACACAGGCTTTGTCGAGATAGAAACCACCGTCGCCATCGTTCAGGCGGAACAGCGGCAGAATATCGAACAGGTTGATATCGTCGCCATCAACGGTGTTTTCCGCCCACGCTGGATTAGCGCGACGCTCCGGCGTTACCGGGAATTTATCCCAGCGGCGAATAAATTCATCAATCTGCTTTTTCACCGGCGTGTTTGGCGGCAGCCCCAGCGAAATCGCGTGGTTTTGCCAGGAACCGATGGTGTTCATGGCGACACGGGCGTCGGTAAAGCCGCGAATGTTATCAAACCACAACGCTGGCGCGCCGTCACCGATGCGCCCTGTGGCGTTAGCGGCAGCGGCGAGATCCGGCTCGGCATTCACCTCTTCGCTAATTTTTAGCAGTTGCCCCTGCTCATCAAGCGCCTGCAAAAAGCTGCGTAAATCATCAAAAGCCATGATTAATTCTCCTGTGATAAATTCTCGACCGCGCGCAGGCCGTTCCAGCGGCGCGCTTTGTGATATTCGAGACCAAACTGATCCAGCACCCGGGTCACGATATGGTTGGTGATATCCTCTACCGTTTCCGGGTGGTTGTAATAGGCAGGCATGGGCGGCACCATCGCCACGCCCATGCGCGACAGCGCCAGCATGTTCTCCAGATGAATGGTGCTCAGCGGCATTTCACGCGGCACCAGAACCAGCTTGCGCCCCTCTTTCAGCACCACGTCCGCCGCGCGGCCGACTAACCCTTCCGCATAGCCAGCGCGAATACCCGCCAGCGTTTTCATGCTGCAGGGGATAACAATCATGCCGTCGGTACGAAACGATCCTGATGAGATGGTCGCGGCCTGATCCGCAGGGCTATGGCAGAAGTCCGCCAGCGCGGCGACATCACGAGCGCTATAGGGCGTTTCCAGCTCAATGGTGGTTTTTGCCCATTTCGACATGACCAGATGCGTTTCCACATCCGGCATTTCATTCAGCGCCTGTAACAGCGCGACGCCTAACGGCGCGCCGGTCGCCCCGGTCATCCCAATAATCAGTTTCATTCGCTACCTCATACATTGTTCGCATACGAACATTTGTATTAAAACTACGCTCATTCTTGCGAGATCTCAATATCGTTCGTACACGATCGCATCAATAATCAAAAAAATGAGATGTGAAAAGAAGCCGAAAATACGGCTATCATAAAGGTGATATTTTTGTGACGGAGTGTCCATGGAGTTACGTAACGAGGCGTTCCACCTTCTACGCCAGCTTTTTCAACAGCATACCGCGCGCTGGCAGCATGAATTACCGGAACTGACCAAGCCGCAATACGCGGTGATGCGCTCGGTCGCCGAACATCCTGGTATCGAGCAGGTGACGCTTATCGAAGCGGCCGTCAGCACGAAAGCGACGCTGGCGGAAATGCTAAGCCGGATGGAGAAACGCGGGCTGGTACGCCGCGAACACGATCCGAGCGATAAACGTCGCCGCTTTGTCTATCTGACGAATGAAGGGCAGGCGCTGCTGGCAAATTCCATGCCGCAGGGCAACCGGGTCGATGAAGAATTTTTGAGCCGCCTTAACGAAGAGGAGCGCGCGCAGTTTTCCCGGCTGGTGCTGAAAATGATGGAAAATAAAAACGCGGATTAAGCGGTTCGTTCGCGCAGAAAATCGATAAATGCCCGGACCTTGGTTGGCACATGCTGCGCGTCCGGGTAGACGGCGTATACCCCCTGCGATGGAAAAATATACTCTGGCACTACCCGCACCAGCTCCTGCCGCGCGATAGCTTCGGCCACCAGCCACTCCGGGAGTAGCGCCACTCCGCTTCCCGCCAGCGCGAAGCCCATTAACGCTTGTGCGCTATCGGCTGAGATCCGCGGTGGTTGCGTAATTTCAAAAGCGATCGATTGCCCTTCGGCGGTCAGGAGCTGCCAGCGTAGCGGCGTCGCCAGGCGCTCGTTAACAATCCACGCCGCCTGCGCCAGGTCGGCAAGCGTGCGCAGCGGATGTTTATCCAGCCAAATCGGCGAGGCCACGGGCACGATGGCGAAACGCGAAATCCGGGCCGCATGATAGCGTGAATCGGCCAGGGTCCCGAGGCGTATCGCGACATCAAAACGTTCAGAGATCAAATCCGCGTGATAAGACGATGAGACGTGACGCACCCGCAGCGCCGGATGTCGACAAGCAAATTCCGCCAGTGCCGGGATAATCACCTGGGCGCCATATTCCGGGGTGGTGGTGATCCGCAGTTCACCGCTTAACCCGGCGTGGCTGGCGCGCACCTCATCCTGTAAATTCTCCGCGGCTTTCAACAGCCCGACGCCGCGCTGGTAAAACACCGCCCCGGCTTCGGTGAGCGTTAACCGGCGCGTCGAACGCAGCAGCAACGTCACCCCCAGTTCACTCTCTAGCTGGCGAACGTTAAAACTGACCACCGCTTTGGTCTGCCCAAGCGCCGCCGCCGCGGCAGTAAAGCTTCCGGCATCAACAACGGCGACAAACATGGTAACGCGCTGCAGGTTTAGCATTTGAATAGGGCTTATTGTCAAAAATTTTTAGACAGTATATCCCTGAAAAGCGCATTTATCCGCCCCTGAGACGCGGTTTACAGTAATCCCCTGCATTGCCTGCAGCTTAATCCGGAGAAAACATGAACCCATGGATCCAAGAAGTTATCGACGCCCACGTGATCATTGAACAATGGCTGGGCCGGAAAGAAGGTAGCGCACAAGCGCTGATGAGCCGTTTTGCACAAGAGTTTACAATGGTTCCTATCAGCGGCGCTAAGATGGATTACCCGACGGTAAGCGGCTTTTTCCATAGCGCTGGCGGCAGCCGCCCTGGATTAAGTATCGTGGTTGATAATGCGCAGGTGTTGAGCGAATGGCATGACGGCGGCGCGGTGCTCTACCGCGAAAGCCAGACCCTGCCGGAACAAGGCGAAGTCGTGCGCTGGTCCACGGCGATATTTCAACGCATTGAGGGAAAAATCCTCTGGCGTCACCTGCAGGAAACCCGTATCGGTTAATGCAAAGGAAAAGGCCCAATCGCTGGATTGGGCCTTTTTGAGAGAAAACGATTTATTCGCGGAATAGCGCTTCGATGTTTAGCCCCTGTCCCTGCAGGATCTCCCGCAGGCGGCGCAGGCCTTCCACCTGAATCTGACGCACGCGTTCGCGGGTCAGGCCGATTTCACGACCCACATCTTCAAGCGTTGCGGCTTCATATCCCAGCAGCCCGAAACGACGAGCCAGTACTTCGCGCTGTTTGGCGTTCAGTTCGAACAGCCATTTGACGATGCTTTGTTTCATATCATCGTCCTGCGTGGTGTCTTCCGGGCCGTTGTCTTTTTCATCGGCCAGAATATCCAGCAGCGCTTTTTCTGAGTCACCGCCCAGCGGGGTATCCACTGAGGTAATGCGCTCGTTCAGACGCAGCATACGGCTAACGTCATCAACCGGTTTATCCAGCTGTTCGGCTATCTCTTCGGCGCTTGGCTCGTGGTCCAGCTTATGCGACAACTCGCGCGCGGTACGCAGATAAACGTTCAGCTCTTTCACAATATGGATGGGTAAACGAATGGTACGGGTTTGGTTCATAATCGCCCGTTCAATCGTTTGACGGATCCACCAGGTGGCGTAGGTTGAAAAACGGAACCCACGCTCCGGGTCAAACTTCTCAACTGCGCGGATCAGGCCGAGGTTACCTTCTTCAATCAGATCCAGCAGCGCCAGACCACGATTGCTGTAACGACGAGCAATCTTCACCACCAGACGCAGGTTACTTTCAATCATGCGACGGCGTGAAGCAACATCTCCACGTAGTGCGCGACGGGCGAAATAGACTTCTTCTTCGGCCGTCAGCAGCGGGGAATAACCAATCTCACCAAGATACAGCTGTGTCGCATCGAGAACGCGCTGGGTGGCGCCTTGCGACAGCAGCTCTTCCTCAGCCAGATCGCTATCACTGGGTTCCTCTTCTACTAAGGCTTTCTCGTCGAAAACCTCCATTCCGTTCTCATCAAATTCCGCGTCTTCATTTAAATCATGAACTTTCAGCGTATTCTGACTCATAAAGGTGGCTCCTACCCGTGATCCCTGAGCAAAGCACCTTCCGCGACCCATCACTAAACGACGCCGGAGTTATCCTCTTTATGCCTCCACTGAAGGAGGCATATCGCGACCGCCCTGGCGCCTTTCATGGTGTTACGCTTATCCGTACTTTGCCAAATTATCGCTGCGGTAAGTACTGCAGCGGGTTGACGGATTTCCCCTTGTAACGAATTTCAAAATGTAATCTTGTTGAGCTGGTTCCGGTGCTACCCATGGTAGCGATTTTCTGCCCCGCTTTGACTTCCTGTTGCTCCCGAACCAGCATGGTATCGTTATGAGCGTAGGCACTCAGGTAATCATCGTTGTGTTTGATGATAATAAGATTACCGTAACCGCGCAGTGCGTTACCGGCATAGACGACGCGCCCATCGGCGGTCGCGACAATAGCCTGTCCTTTACTGCCTGCAATGTCGATACCTTTATTGCCGCCTTCCGCGCCGCTAAAGTTCTCGATAACCTTGCCATCAGTCGGCCAGCGCCATGATGAGATCGGCGAACTGGTAGACGTACTGCTTGCAGTCGGTTGGGTTGTGCTAACGGTTGATGGCGCCGTAACCGGAGCGACCGCTGTCGTGGTCGTTGCTGGTTTATTATTCGGCAACATCTTAGTAGCACTCTGTTCACCTGAAGATTCAGAATACGTAATAGTCGGTTGTGACGCAACCACTGCGGTGGATTTTTGTGCAGAAGTTGTGGTGGCCGTCGCACCGCCGCTTGCTTGCGCGCTAGCCTGAGATACCGGGTTTTCGCCGGTGATCGGCTGGCCTGCGGAGTTGCCGACCTGCAGCACCTGGCCCACGTTCAGCGCGTACGGCGCCGGGACGTTGTTGCGTTCCGCAAGGTCGCGGAAATCGTTGCCGGTGACCCATGCGATATAGAACAGGGTATCGCCGCGCTTAACGGTATAGGTGCTGCCGCCGGTGTAGCTGCCTTTCGGAATATCGCCATATTTACGGTTGTAAACGATCTTACCGTTCACCGTCTGCACCGGTTGCTGAGCCATCGGCTGAACCTGGGTCGGCTGAGTCTGAATTGGCTGGGTCTGCATCGGCTGAATCGGCTGAGCCGGCGGAACTTGCTGCGCGCCGGAGGATGGCGGTGTAATCAGCATCCCGGAATTGGTGCTGGAGGACGCAGCGCCGCTTGCCGAATTCACCGGCGCAGGCGGATTATTGGTATTTGTACACCCGGCCAGCCAGAGTGAAACCAGTGACAACGCCGCAATACGGCTTACGGTAAATTTTGGGCTTCCCGCGCTCATTTATCCCCCAGGAATATGTTAACTGCCAATATCTTGCTTACCGGGCAGCGCCCGGCCAGGACACTGAAAAATGTGTCCACCCTACGCCTAAACTTAGGCAAAAAAAACCTGGAATAATCCGGGTTCAGGCCAGTTCCCCTCTGACGAGCGGAACAAAGCGAACGGCTTCGACGGTATCGATGAAAAATTCGCCGCCGCGGCGACGGATCCGCTTCAGGTACTGATGTTCTTCACCGACAGGCAAAACCAGCACGCCGCCTTCATCAAGCTGCGCCATCAGCGCGGCCGGAATTTCCGGCGGCGCGGCGGTGACGATAATCGCGTCAAAAGGCGCGCGAGCCTGCCAACCCTGCCATCCATCGCCATGACGGGTTGAAACATTATGTAAATCAAGTTGTTTAAGACGCCGGCGCGCCTGCCACTGCAGGCTCTTAATCCGCTCAACCGAGCAGACGTGGTGCACAAGGTGCGCCAGGATCGCCGTCTGATAGCCGGAGCCGGTGCCAATTTCCAGCACCCTTGAGTCCGGCGTCAGTTCCAGAAGCTCCGTCATCCGCGCCACCATATAAGGCTGCGAGATGGTTTGCCCCTGGCCAATCGGCAGCGCGGTGTTTTCCCACGCCTTATGTTCAAAGGCTTCATCAACGAATTTTTCGCGCGGAACCTGCGCGATTGCCTCGAGGACCCGCTCATCGACGATGCCCTGAGTGCGTAGCTGATTCAACAAACTTTCAACACGTTTACTTACCATTGCGTATCAACCCCGACGCGTTCTAACCAATCGGTTACCACCTCATGTGCCTGATGAGCGGTTAAATCGACATGCAATGGCGTTACGGAAACATAGCCTTCATCCACCGCCGCAAAATCGGTCCCCGGCCCGGCATCGCGCTTATCACCCGGCGGGCCGATCCAGTACAGCGTATTGCCGCGCGGATCTTTTTGCGGGATGACCTGGTCGGCCGGGTGCCGGTTGCCGCAGCGGGTGACGCGAATGCCTTTGATTTGCTCGAGGGGAAGATCCGGCACGTTGATGTTGAGGATCCGCCCGGTACGCAGCGGCTCGCGGCTTAACGCGCGCAGAATGGTGCACGTCACTGCCGCCGCGGTATCGTAATGTTGATAGCCGTCCAGCGAAACGGCAAGGGCGGGAAAACCAAGATGGCGGCCTTCCATCGCGGCCGCGACGGTACCGGAATAGATAACATCATCGCCAAGATTGGGGCCCGCGTTGATTCCAGAGACCACAATATCCGGGCGCGGGCGCATCAGCGCGTTAACGCCGAGATAAACGCAGTCGGTCGGCGTGCCCATCTGGACGGCGATATCGCCATTTTCAAAGGTGAACGTGCGTAGAGAAGATTCCAGCGTGAGCGAATTTGAGGCGCCGCTGCGATTACGATCGGGTGCAACAACCTGGACCTCGGCAAATTCGCGTAAGGCCTTCGCCAGGGTTTGGATCCCCGGCGCGTGGATACCGTCATCGTTACTCAGCAATATTCGCATAGTCACCCGTTGTATTGATAAGTTCCCTTACCACGCTGGTGGCAAAACTTCCCGCTGGCAGCCAGAAGCGCAGTTCAACAGTGACATCATCCCACCAGTTCCAGCACAATTGCTGCGGATACAGCAGCATCGCCCGGCGCGCGGCTTCAACTTTTTCGCGCGCCAGCAGCGCCTGTAGCGACGTTTCTTCGGCTATCGCGGCTTGCTCGGCGGCCAGCGCGTCGCGTTGGCTGCCCCAGTCGCCGCTGCCCGGCAGCGCAGCGGTAATCATCAGTTCGCGGTTATCGACCCGCGCCTGCAATTCCGCCAACTCTTCGGTGGTTGCCACAAACCAGCTTCCGCGCCCCGCTAATTGTAGCGCATCGCCATCAACAACCTGATTAAATTCCGTTTTTTTTAATCTAATTGCAACTTGCTGATTAAACAACGCGCTGCGAGCCGCCGACAACCAAAAACTGCGTTTATTGCGATCGCGCACCGGTTCGCCGTTCTCGGCCCAGCGCAAAGCGCCCTGCAGGTTACTGCCGCCGATACCAAAGCGTTGCGCGCCAAAATAGTTCGGCACGCCGCCGTCGGCAATCGCCTGCAAGCGCTTTTCTACATCGTCGCGATCGCTGATTTCCCGCAGGATCAGCGTGAACTGGTTGCCCTTCAGCGCGCCTAAACGCAGCTTACGCTTATGGCGTGCATACTCCAGCACCTGGCAGCCTTCGAGCTGAAACTTACTCAGATCCGGCATCTCTTTGCCCGGCACGCGGGCGCACAGCCACTGTTCGGTGACCGCATGCTTATCCTTTTGCCCGGCAAAGCTCACTTCGCGCGCATGGATTTTAAGGAATTTCGCCAGCGCATCGGCAACAAAACGGGTGTTGCAGCCATTTTTCAGAATCCGCACCAGCACATGTTCGCCTTCGCCATCAGGGGCGAAACCGAGGTCTTCGACCACCAGAAAGTCTTCCGGATTGGCCTTCAGCCGCCCCTGGCCCAGCGGCTTGCCGTGCAGGTATGTTAAGTCATCAAAGGCGATCATTGCGCAGCCTTACGCAGCAGCGCCACCGCTTCACAGGCGATGCCTTCGCCACGGCCGGTGAAGCCAAGCTTCTCGGTGGTGGTCGCTTTCACATTGACGTCGTCCATATGGCAGCCGAGATCTTCGGCGATAAACACGCGCATCTGCGGGATATGCGGCAGCATTTTTGGCGCCTGGGCGATGATGGTGACGTCAACGTTGCCAAGGGTATATCCCTTCGCCTGAATCCGCCGCCACGCTTCACGCAGCAGCTCCCGGCTATCCGCGCCTTTAAAGGCCGGATCGGTATCCGGGAACAGTTTACCGATGTCGCCGAGCGCCGCGGCGCCCAGCAGCGCGTCGGTCAGCGCATGTAGCGCGACGTCGCCATCGGAATGGGCGAGCAGCCCTTTCTCATAAGGAATACGTACCCCGCCAATAATAATTGGCCCTTCACCGCCAAAAGCGTGTACGTCAAAACCGTGTCCAATTCGCATTAAGCCTTCTCCTGGTGTCGGGAACGGGTAAGGTAAAATTCGGCCAGCGCCAGATCTTCCGGGCGCGTTACTTTAATATTATCAGCTCGTCCGGCGACCAATTCGGGATGGAAGCCGCAGTACTCCAGCGCCGACGCTTCATCGGTGATGGTCGCGCCTTCATCCAGCGCGCGCGTCAGGCAGTCAAATAGCAGTTCACGCGGGAAAAATTGCGGCGTCAGCGCATGCCATAAATCATTGCGTTCAACGGTATGGGCGATCGCGGTTTTGCCCGGTTCGGCACGCTTCATGGTATCGCGCACCGGCGCCGCCAGTATGCCGCCGACGCGGCTGGTTGCGCTCAGCGCCAGCAGCCGCGAGAGATCGTCCTGATGCAGGCACGGTCGCGCGGCATCATGAACCAGCACCCATTGCGCATCCGCTAACGCTTTTAGCCCCGCGAGTACCGAATCGGCGCGCTCGGCGCCGCCGTCAACGACGGTGACCTGCGGATGATGGGCTAAGGGAAGTTGACTAAAGCGGACGTCGCCGGGGCTGACGGCGATCACCACCCGCTGAACGCGTTCGTTCGCCAGCAGCGCGGCGACCGAATGTTCGAGAATCGTTTTGTTACCGATTGAGAGATATTGTTTCGGGCACTCCGTTTGCATACGGCGGCCAAAACCGGCTGCCGGCACCACGGCGCAAACGCCCGGAAAAGTGGCTGCCATATTGTCATCCTGGGCTTGTTTATCGATTATTCTGCGCAGAACCCTGATTGCGTTTTGAGGCATCCGGCACCAGACGATAGAATGTTTCGCCCGGGCGGGTCATGCTGAGTTCATTGCGTGCGCGTTCTTCGATCGCTTCCTGACCGCCGTTGAGATCGTCAATTTCGGCGAAAAGCTGATCGTTGCGCGCTTTTAATTTGGCGTTAGTGGCCTGCTGAGCGGAGACATCGTCATTAACCCGGCTATAGTCGTGCAAACCATTTTTGCCAAACCACAGCGAGTACTGTAGCCAGACCAGCAAAGCTAATAATAGCAGCGTTAATTTACCCATCCTGCCCCCTGAAAAACGGCATCATCATCCCATAACTCGCCGGAGTACTCTACCCTGGCGCGCGGACGATGCCGCGTAACGCGGGGACTGTACCACATTTTTGCGATGGATACCCAGGCTTGATTCATCCCAAAAAGGCTATCCCAACAGCCAGAGGAACAGCAGACCAAACATCAGCCCGACGGTTAAAATCGTCGCGCAAACGCTGTAAATCAGCTTGCCGTCCAGTAATGAATGTAGCGCAATACCGACCACCACGGCGACCGGCATAATGGCAAGGAAGAAAGGCCAGGTGTAGAGGAAGAAAAAGAGCGTATTACCGCCATACAAGAGGAAGGGAATACCCAGCGCCAGCAGCCACGAAATAAAGCCCACGGCGGCACCCGACAAAGACCAGGTGGTCTCGTCGCTGGCCGCCGGAGGCGGTTCTGAACGAATAATACTGAGGTTCTGGGTATTGCGCATATCGAATCCTGTTGACCGGCCGACCGGCACCCCTCGATGCCGTTGCCTTTTCAGGATCTGATAATATCGCTCTGTCGAAGCAGGTCTAATAGTTGGTGCACCAAATTTGTTACCAATTGTTCACCATCCAGATGAATTTCAGCATTCTCCGGGGATTCATAGACCGAATCAATACCGGTAAAATTGCGCAACTCCCCTGCCCGCGCCTTCTTGTACAATCCTTTTGGATCCCGCGTCTCACAGATGGCTAACGGGGTATCGACAAAGACCTCGATAAAGCGTCCCTCTCCCAAACGCTCACGCACCATCTGCCGTTCTGCACGATGCGGAGATATAAATGCCGTCAATACAACCAGCCCGGCATCGACCATCAGCTTAGCCACTTCACCGACGCGGCGAATGTTCTCTTTGCGATCGTCGTCACTGAATCCCAGATCGCTGCACAGCCCGTGACGCACATTATCGCCGTCAAGCAAATAGGTGCTTACGCCAAGCTCGTGCAGCGCCTCTTCCAGCGCCCCGGCGACGGTGGATTTACCCGACCCCGAGAGGCCGGTAAACCACAGCACCACGCCGCGATGGCCATGGTGCTGCTCGCGCTGCTCTCGGGTCACCGGATGCGCATGCCAGACGACGTTTTCGTCATGCCGGGCCATTACTTGCCTCCCAGCAGATCGCGCGCGTCCCAGTGCGGGAAGTGTTTCCGAATCAGCTGATTCAGTTCCAGTTCAAACGCGCTGTACTGCGACGTCGGGGCCTGCGCCTGCAGGTGCGGTTCGTTGACCATTCCCGCGCCAACCGTCACGTTGCTCAGGCGATCGATAAAGATAAGCCCGCCGGTCACCGGGTTGTTCTGATATGGATCAAGCACCAGCGGCTCGTCAAAGGTCAGCTCCACCAGCCCAATGCCGTTCAGCGGCAGGGTTTCGACTTCACGCTGGGTCAGATTATTGATGTCCACCTGATAGCGGATAGCGTCAACGCGGGCGCGGGTTTTCTTGCCAGCCACTTTAATGTCATAGCTCTGGCCCGGCGACAGCGCCTGTTCCGCCATCCACACGACGTCGATGCTGGCGCTTTGTACCGCAGGCAGCGAGGCTTCAGCGTCAACCAGCAAATCGCCGCGGCTGATGTCGATTTCATCTTTCAGAACGATAGTGATCGCTTCCCCCGCCCCGGCCTGAGGCAGGTCGCCGTCAAAGGTGACAATACGCGCCACGTTCGACTCGACGCCCGACGGCAACACCTTCAGGCGCTGGCCAACGGTGACCGTACCGGAAGCGACGGTGCCGGAGAAACCGCGGAAATCCAGGTTCGGACGGTTCACGTACTGCACCGGGAAGCGCAGCGGCTGGCTTTCAACCTCGCGCTGGATGTCAACGGTTTCCAGCACTTCCAGCAGCGTCGGGCCGCTGTACCACGGCATTTTATCGCTCTGGGTGGCGACGTTATCCCCTTCCAGCGCCGAGAGCGGCACGAAACGGATATCAAGCTTGCCCGGCAGCTGTTCGGCGAAGGTCAGATAATCTTCACGAATTTCATTGAAGCGCGCTTCGCTGAACTCGACGAGATCCATTTTGTTCACCGCGACCACCAGGTGCTTAATCCCCAATAGCGTAGAGATAAAGCTGTGGCGGCGAGTCTGGTCGAGCACGCCTTTGCGGGCGTCAATCAGCAGGATCGCCAGATCGCAGGTGGACGCGCCGGTCGCCATATTACGGGTGTACTGCTCATGGCCCGGCGTGTCGGCAATGATAAATTTGCGTTTCTCAGTCGAGAAGTAGCGATAGGCGACATCAATGGTGATGCCCTGCTCGCGCTCGGCCTGCAGGCCATCCACCAGCAGCGCCAGATCCAGTTTCTCGCCCTGAGTACCGTGACGCTTGCTGTCATTGTGCAGGGAAGAGAGCTGATCTTCATAAATCTGGCGCGTATCGTGCAGCAGGCGGCCAATCAAGGTACTTTTGCCGTCATCGACGCTGCCGCAGGTCAGAAAACGCAGCAGGCTTTTGTGCTGTTGCGCGTGCAGATAAGCTTCTACGCCGCCTTCTTTAGCAATTTGTTGTGCAATCGTAGTGTTCATGGCGGCTCCTTAGAAATACCCCTGACGTTTTTTCAGCTCCATGGAGCCTGCCTGGTCGCGGTCAATGACGCGCCCCTGACGTTCGCTGGTGGTGGATACCAGCATCTCTTCAATAATTTCCGGCAGCGTTTGCGCGTTGGACTCTACCGCGCCGGTCAGTGGCCAGCAGCCGAGGGTACGGAAGCGCACCATCTGCTTTTTGATCATCTCGCCCGGCTGCAGATCGATACGGTCGTCATCGATCATCATCAGCATGCCGTCGCGCTCCAGTACCGGGCGTTCTGCCGCCAGGTACAGCGGGACGATTTCAATATTTTCCAGGTAGATGTACTGCCAGATATCCAGCTCGGTCCAGTTAGAGAGCGGGAAGACGCGAATGCTTTCGCCTTTGTTAATCTGGCCGTTGTAGTTATGCCACAGCTCCGGACGCTGATTTTTCGGATCCCAGCGGTGGAAGCGGTCGCGGAAGGAGTAAATGCGCTCTTTAGCGCGGGATTTCTCTTCATCACGACGCGCGCCGCCGAATGCGGCATCAAAGCCATATTTGTTCAGCGCCTGCTTCAGGCCTTCGGTTTTCATGATATCGGTGTGCTTGGCGCTGCCGTGAACGAACGGGTTGATGCCCATCGCCACCCCTTCCGGGTTTTTATGCACCAGCAGTTCGCAGCCATAGGCTTTGGCGGTACGGTCACGGAATTCATACATCTCACGGAATTTCCAGCCGGTATCGACGTGCAGCAGCGGGAACGGCAGGGTCCCCGGATAAAACGCTTTGCGCGCCAGATGCAGCATTACGCTGGAATCTTTACCGATGGAGTACATCATCACCGGGTTAGAGAATTCGGCGGCCACCTCACGAATGATATGGATGCTTTCCGCCTCCAGTTGCCGCAGGTGAGTGAGTCGTTTTTGGTCCATAACCGTTCCTTAAGCCAGATTTACCACAGAAGAGTTAAACCCTTCCGCTGTCGTTGTGTGTTGAAACCAGGCGAGCTGCTGATGCAGCTGTACCACTTCGCCCACCACCAGTAGCGCGGGCATTGGGGCATCTTTCGCCAGATGTTCGAGCTGTTGTAACGTGCCTGTCAGCGTCTGCTGATCCTCGCGAGTGCCGCGGGAAATCACCGCCACCGGAGTATTCGCGTCGCGGCCATGGGCGATCAGCTGAGCGCTGATGTCCGCCGCTTTCATGGTGCCCATGTAAATCGCCAGCGTTTGTTGGCTCTTCGCCAGCAGCGCCCAATCAAACGGCGCGCTGTCAGATTTATAGTGACCGGTGACGAAAACTGCACTTTGCGCATAATCGCGATGGGTCAGCGGAATGCCAGCATAGGCCGTCGCGCCCGCCGCGGCGGTAACGCCTGGCACCACCTGGAACGGGATCCCGGCGGCGGCGGCCGCCTGCAGTTCTTCCCCGCCGCGTCCGAAAATAAACGGATCGCCGCCCTTCAGGCGCACCACCGTTTTCCCCGCTTTGGCAGCCTCCACCAGCATTTGATTCGTTTCGTGCTGCGGTACGGAGTGCTCGCCCGCGCGCTTGCCAACGCAGATCATTTCGGCATCGCGGCGCACCAGTTCCCGCACGCTCTCGGTCACCAGATGGTCATAAAACACCACGTCCGCCTGTTGAATCGCCTGCAGGCCGCGTAGTGTCAGCAAGCCGGCATCCCCCGGCCCGGCGCCTACCAGAATAATTTCGCCCACGCTGCGTTCCGGCCTGTCGAGTTCATCCTGCAGCGCCCGTTCCGCCGCCGCGTGGTTACCGGCCACCATCAGGCTGGCAAAACGCCCGGTGAAAACGCGCTCCCAGAAGCGACGACGCGCTTCGGTGGTGGTCAGCCGGGTTTTCAGATGATGGCGCCAGTAGCTCGCCGTTTCAGCCAGTCGCCCCAGATTGGTGGGCAGTAGCGCTTCGATTTTTTCACGCAGAATGCGCGACAGCACCGGCGCCTTGCCGCTGGAGGAGATCGCCACCAGCAGCGGCGACCTGTCGACAATAGAAGGAAAGACGAATGAGCACAGTTGCTGGTCATCCACCACGTTTACCAGGCGGTAACGCGCGTTAGCCGCGGCAAACACCCGCTGGTTAAGTTCACGATCGTCGGTGGCGGCAATCACCAGAAATACATCGTCCACCTGCTGCTCATCAAAGGCGGTTGCCCGCCAGCTGATTTGCTGACGTTCAACCTGTTCAGCGAGCTCCGGCGACAGGACGGCGGCGACCACCTGTACCTTCGCCTGCGCCCGCAGCAAGAATTTAATCTTACGGACGGCAACTTCACCGCCGCCGATAACCAGCACGGGTCTCTCTTTCAACTCGGCAAACAGGGGCAAGTAATCCACGGCGCAACAACTCTCTTACATTCAGCAATAGAGGGACTATAGGGGGCGGCCTTGAGCAAATGAAATTACGAAATGGAATGAGTTGTGACGCAAAAGAATAACGAGCTGGAAATCTAAATATCAAAAAGTGCTTAACACGCTCATTTTCCGCTATTTAAGAGCAAATGAAATTGTTTAAGCGCCGTCACAGTTTCATACTAACGCGGTCGAAATGTTTCGCTTGTGTAAGGACCCATTATGTTTTCCGCGATGTGCCGCCGTCTGCTGCCGCTGGCGCTTGGCACAGGTTTTGTCTTCTCCGCCGCTCCGGCATTCAGCGCCCTGGGCGACACCGCCAATACCCAGGCCCGCCATATTGCTACCGTCTTCCCCGGAAGAATGACCGGTACGCCGGCCGAGATGCTATCAGCCGATTATCTTCGTCAACAGTTTGCCCAGATGGGTTATCAGAGCGACGTACGTAGCTTTAATACCCGCTACATCTATACCGACAGCAATCAACGTAAGAACTGGCACAACGCCACCGGCAGCACGGTTATCGCCGCGCATGAAGGCCAGTCTCGCCAGCAAATCATTATTATGGCGCACCTCGATACCTACGCGCCGCAGAGCGATAAAGACGTTGAGAACAACCTTGGTGGCCTGACGCTGCAGGGTATTGACGATAACGCAATGGGGCTCGGCGTGCTGCTGGAGCTGGCGGAACATTTAAAGAACGTCCCCACCCGTTACGGCATTCGCTTTATCGCCACCAGCGGCGAGGAAGAAGGCCGACTGGGCGCGCAAAACATACTTAAGCGCATGAGCGAGGCGGAAAAGAAAAATACGCTGCTGGTGATTAATCTCGATAACCTGGTGGTCGGCGATAAGCTCTATTTCAATAGCGGGCGCAGCACGCCGGCATCGGTACGCAAGCTGACCCGCGATCGCGCGCTGGCTATCGCCCGTAGTCACGGTATCGCCGCGTTCACCAATCCAGGGCTGAATCCGGAGTTCCCGAAAGGCACCGGTTGCTGTAACGATGCCAGCGTTTTTGATAACGCCGGGATCCCGGTACTCTCCGTGGAAGCGACTAACTGGTCATTGGGTAAAAAGGATGGCTATCAGCAGCGCAGTAAAACCCGTAGCTTCCCGCAGGGTACCAGCTGGCATGATGTACAACTGGATAACCAACAGTATATCGACAAAGCGCTGCCGGGAAGGATCGAGCACCGCGGGCGCGATGTTGTCAAAGTGATGCTGCCGCTGGTGAAAGAGCTGGCGAAAGTTGAGAAGAAAAACTGATTTGCGCAAAGCGAACCCGCGGTATAGCCCGCGTGTCCGCTTTGGAATAACACTCTCCGGCATAGCGCATCGCTTAGCCTTCGTGCAATCCGCACTCCCGCTTGAGGCCAAAGAATCGGGTTTCTTCTTCCGCCATACCGGGTTCCCATTTACGGGTAGTGTGAGTGTCACCAACGGACAAATACCCCTGCTCCCAGAGCGGGTGGTATTTCAGGCCGTGCTTTTGCAGATACTGATAAACCGTCCGGTTATCCCAGTCGATAATCGGCAGCAGCTTAAAGACGCCGCGCTGGATAGCCAGCACCGGTAAATGCGCCCGGCTGCCGGACTGCTCGCGGCGCAGGCCAGCAAACCAGGTGCGGGTGTTGAGCTCCTTCAGCGCCCGATTCATCGGCTCAACTTTGTTGATTTCATTGTACTTCTCAATGCCTTCAACGCCCTGCTCCCACAGTTTGCCGTAACGCGCTTCCTGCCAGGCGGCGCTTTCCGTCGCCCGGTAGACTTTAAGGTTCAGGTTGAGCTTCTCGGTCAATTCATCAATAAACTGATAGGTTTCCGGGAACAGATAGCCGGTATCGGTCAGGATCACCGGAATGTCCGGGCGCAGCTGGTTCACCAGATGCAGGCTGACTGCCGCCTGAATACCAAAGCTTGAAGAGAGCGCATAGTCGCCGGGCAGGTTTTCCAGCGCCCACGCCACGCGTTCTTCGGCGCTGAGTTTTTCCAGCTGAGTGTTAACTTCCGCCAGCGCCATGACGCGTTCTACTTTAGGCAGATCGTTCAGCGCGTTTAGATCGAGTTTGGACATAGATTCCTCACTGTGTGCCTTGCCTGATGGCGCTTCGCTTATCAGGCCTACGCGAACGGTAGGCTTGATAAAGCATTCATGCCGCTATCCGGCAATTCAGGTTATTCCCAGAAATCACGCGCCGGGTCGAGCACCGGGCGAATGATGCCCGCACGCACCGTAAAGTCGCCGAAGCCTTCACCCGCTTCGCGCTCTTTCGCCCAGCGCCCTACCAGCTCGTCGAGCGAAGCAAGGATCTCCGGCTCGGTGATATTTTCACGATACATTCGTGGAATGCGCGTCCCGCTGCGGTTGCCGCCGATATGCAGGTTATAGCGGCCAGGGGCTTTACCCACCAGGCCAACTTCCGCCAGCATCGCGCGGCCGCAGCCGTTCGGGCAACCCGTGACGCGGGTTACGATATGCTCATCGCCAACGCCGTGCTTGCTCATCACCTCTTCGACCTTGTCGATAAACGACGGCAGGAAACGCTCGGCTTCGGCCATCGCTAACGGACAAGTCGGGAACGACACGCAGGCCATTGAGTTCTCACGCTGCGCCGTGACGGCATTCATCAGGCCATGATCGCGGGCCAGTTTCTCGATCCGCGCTTTCTGATCTTCCGGTACGCTGGCGATGATCAGGTTCTGGTTGGCGGTGATACGGAATTCACCTTTGTGAATCTTCGCGATCTCCAGCAGGCCAGTTTTTAGCGGGCGGCCCGGATAATCCAGAATACGGCCGTTCTCAATAAACAGCGTCAGGTGCCAGTTATTATCGATACCCTTAACCCAGCCGATGCGGTCGCCGCGGCCGGTAAATTCGTACGGACGAATCGGTTCGAATTTGATCCCGGCACGACGCTCAACTTCCGCCTTGAAGGTCTCCACACCGACGCGCTCAAGGGTATATTTGGTTTTCGCGTTTTTACGATCGGTACGATTACCCCAGTCGCGCTGGGTGGTCACGACCGCTTCCGCCACTGCCAGGGTATGCTCCAGCGGCAGATAGCCAAACTCGCTGGCGGTACGCGCATAGGTTTTCTTATTACCGTGCTCGATAGACAACCCGCCGCCCACCAGCAGGTTAAAGCCGACAAGCTTGCCGTTTTCCGCAATCGCCACGAAGTTCATATCATTGGCATGCAGATCGATATCGTTCTGCGGCGGGATCACCACCGTCGTTTTGAATTTACGCGGCAGATAGGTCTGGCCGAGGATCGGTTCCTCGTCGGTGGTGGCGACCTTTTCCTGATCTAACCAGATCTCAGCATAGGCGCGGGTACGCGGCAGCAGATGTTCAGAGATCTTCTTCGCCCACTCGTAGGCTTCGGCGTGCAGCTGCGACTCAAACGGGTTCGAGGTGCACAGCACATTGCGGTTCATGTCGTTGGCGGTCGCCAGCGCATCCAGGCCAACGGAGTGCAGCATCTGATGCACCGGCTTCACGTTCTTCTTCAGAATACCGTGGAACTGGAAAGTCTGACGGTTAGTCAGACGAATACTACCGTAGATGGTGTTATCCGCGGCGAATTTATCGATCGCCTGCCACTGTTTGGTGGTGATAACGCCGCCCGGCAGACGGCAGCGCAGCAGCATCGCGTGGCGCGGCTCCAGTTTCTGCGCCGCGCGTTCCGCGCGAATATCGCGGTCGTCCTGCTGGTACATACCGTGGAAGCGGATGAGCAGGAAGTTGTCACCTTTAAAACCGCCGGTCAGGCCGTCATTTAAATCTTCCGCGATGGTGCCGCGCAGGTAGTTGCTCTCGATCTTCATACGCTCGGCGTCGGAGAGTTTACCTTCGACCACCAGCGGGCCAGGATGTTTTTCGCTCATTAGTAGACATCTCGCTGATAACGGCGCTCAACGCGCAGCTCACTTAAAAATTCGTCCGCCGCTTCGGCGTCCATCGCGCCGTATTCGGCAATCACTTCCAGTAACGCCTGCTCGACGTCTTTCGCCATACGATTGGCATCGCCGCAGACATAAATATGGGCGCCGTCGTTAATCCAACGCCACACTTCAGCCCCCTGCTCGCGCAGTTTGTCCTGTACATAGATTTTTTGTTGTTGATCGCGGGACCAGGCCAGGTCGATTCGGCTCAGCACGCCCTCTTTGACGTAGCTCTGCCATTCCACCTGATAGAGGAAATCTTCCGTGAAATGCGGATTGCCGAAGAACAACCAGTTCTTCCCTTCCGCCCCTTCCGCCGCGCGCTGCTGCATAAAGGCGCGGAACGGCGCAATCCCGGTTCCAGGGCCAATCATGATAACCGGGGTTTGCGGGTTAGCAGGCAGACGGAAGTTGTCATTGTGTTCGATAAAGATGCGCACTTCGCCATCTTCTTCCACGCGGTCGGCGAGGAAGCTGGACGCGCCACCGGCGCGAGCGCGGCCTTCGATGTCATAACGCACGACGCCAACGGTAACGTGGACTTCGTTTTCCGCTTCCGCCTGCGAGGACGCAATAGAGTAGAGGCGCGGCGTTAGCGGGCGCAGCAGGCCGATTAAGGCTTCGGCATTCAACTGTGCCGGCGAGAAGCGCACCATATCGACGATAGGTGTTGTCGCAGCGTAGTGCTGCAACTGCGCTTTATCGCCGACCAGCGGCAGCAGCGTTTCACTGCGGGTCAGGGTGGCATAGTTCTCAACAATATTGGCGGTATTGACCGTCAGCTCAAAATGCCACTCCAGCGCTTGCGCCAGCGGCAGCGTTTTGCCTTCTACCGTGACCGGTTCATCACCCTTAAGCCACAGCAGCTCCACCAGCTCTTTGACCAGCGCCGGATCGTTCTGATACCACACGCCTAGCGCATCTCCCGGCTGATAACGCAGGCCGGAATCACCCAGATCGATCTCGATATGACGGACATCTTTTTCCGAGTCGCGACCGGTTATTTTCTGATTCACAGCAAGCGTCGCCGTCAGCGGCGCTTCTTTGGTATACGGACTGGTATGAATTTCATTCACTGCGCCGCTGGTAGCAAGCTGGGCAGGCGCTGCCGTCGGCGCACGCGCTTTCAGCACATCCACTACGCGAGCGCGCCATTCCGCCGCCGCGGCTTGATATTCAACGTCGGCGTCAACGCGATCGAGCAGACGTTCGCCGCCCAGTTCGGCCAGTTTGCTATCGAAATCTTTGCCGGACTGGCAGAAAAACTCATAGGAGGTATCGCCGAGACCAAACACCGCGAAGGCGGTGCCATCGAGCTTCGGCGCTTTCTTTGAAAACAATAACTTATGCAATGCGACGGCTTCTTCCGGCGGCTCACCTTCACCCTGAGTCGACGTCACCACTACCAGCAGTTTTTCACCGGCGATTTGTTTGAATTTATAGTCGCCAGCGTTCACCAGTTTCACGTTCAGCTGCGCGGCCTGTAAATCGTCGCGCAGCGCTTCGGCAACCCGACGCGCGTTGCCGGTCTGCGAAGCGGAAATCAGGGTGATGGCCGGCGCTTCTACCGCCTGAACGGGCGCGCTTACCACGGCGCCGGGCTGCTGATTCAGCATGCCCCAGAAGTAGCCGGACACCCAAGCCAGTTGGGTTGGCGTAAAGTCAGTCGTGGCCGCCTGTAGGCGCGCCAGTTGCTCCGGGTTTAGCGGCAGCAGATTGGAAGGTGGGGCCTGTGTCGTCATGCGTCGTTATGTTCCAGTAAGCAAAGCTGTTATTCACGCCCTGTCAGCGCGACAAAAACAGAAGAGATTGTAAGGTTAACGGCGGGCATACTAACAATTAAAGAAGGGATGGAAATAACAAATAACCAAATGGACTAACCTGTTTTAGTTATAGTTATTAACAACAAAAACGATTAGTTAACCTGTTGAAAAATAATAAATTAAATCATCAAAACACCACAAAAATGGCGATTTTGCGTTCAGGGCCGTTTTAGTTAATGCTAAAAAATGTACTTTCCGGTACCCTACGGCGGTTTTTTTCGTCCTGTTGAGAGTTAATGATGTCCACCACGCTGTTTAAAGATTTCACCTTCGAAGCCGCCCACCACCTGCCGCACGTACCGAAAGGCCACAAATGCGGTCGCCTGCATGGTCACTCTTTTATGGTGCGTCTGGAGATTACCGGTGAAGTCGATCCCCATACCGGGTGGATCATGGATTTCGCCGAGCTGAAAGCCGCGTTTAAACCGACCTACGATCGTTTAGACCACTATTACCTGAACGATATCCCAGGACTGGAGAACCCAACCAGCGAAGTGCTGGCCAAATGGATTTGGGATCAAATGAAACCGCAGGTTCCTCTGCTGAGCGCGGTAATGGTAAAAGAGACCTGCACCGCAGGCTGCGTCTATCGCGGCGAGTAATGCCCTGTCTATCCGCCATCCGGCTGCTGCCATGGCGGTTTTCTGTTTCATCCCACGCCGTTGGAATCAACGCACCAGATAGCCGCCATCCACCGCCAGAATATGACCGTTAACGTAATCCGAGGCCCGGCTGGCGAGGAACACAACGGCGCCCATTAAATCCTGCGCTTCTCCCCAACGGCCTGCGGGTATATGCGCAAGTACGCGTCGGTTCTCTTTTGGGATACTGCGGGTGATAGCGGTCATGGCAGTTTCGTAATAGCCAGGCGCGATGCCGTTAACCTGAATATTATGCGGGCCCAGCTCATCGCAGTAGGCTTTGGTTAAGCCAGCCAGCGCATGCTTGGTGGCGGCATAGGCCGGCGACCAGCTGCCGCCGAGATAAGAAAACACCGAACAGATATTAATAATCTTACCGCTTCGCCGCGGAACCATAATTTTCGCGGCTTCGTGGCTGAGCTCGAACGCTGCGGTCAGGTTAGTCTCGATCATCGGATCCCAGTCTGTTCGCCCAAAGCGCAGCACCTTATTCAACTGACAAATACCGGCATTGTTCACCAGAATATCAACGGTACCGAAACGTTCGCAGCAGGCGGCGATAATCCGCTGCGGCATACCGCCATCGGTGATATCCGCCAGCATGAATTCCAGCTCAACGCCCTGCTGTTCGATAAGTTTGCGGGTTTGCGTGTGTTCTTCGCGCAGAGCGGGAACAAACAGATTCGCGCCGGCGGTCGCCAGAGCAACGGCAAAAGCCTGCCCCAGGCCGCTATTACCACCGGTAACGATAGCGGTTTTCCCCTTGAGCGAGAAGAAGTCCATAGAGAAGGCAGTGGATGGATCAATTGGCTGCATGGTTAACTCGTTCCTTAAGTCAACGTATCAGCCGCCCGCTTCAGGCGGCTGAATTAATGCGCCAATGATAGCACTGCTGTCATGAAGGCGTATCTCAACCCCGGCGCTGAAATCGAGTGCAAAGATGAATTCATATATGAAGAAGAGAGCTGCCGGGCGGTTAGCAACCAACCCGGCAATGAAAGCGGGTATCAGGCGATGTTCAGGTATTTATGCGTCTGCATGGATAAGCGCCAGTTTCGGGCGATACAGGTCTCGATGCACAGACGCGTCGCATCTTCTTTTTGACTAATCGGCTGCAAGGCAATAATACGCGGCTTTTCATCGGCCAGCGTTTCCAGCAGTTCATCCAGCGCTTCGATATCGCGCACGCGGCCAACCGGATGCTTGATTTCATCGGCGCGCTGCAGCGCCTGCGAAAGCACATCATAGCCGCCGCGCATGTTCACTTTCGGCGAGACCGTGACCCAGGTGTTGTGGCTGCAGCGCACTTCATGCGTGCCGCTGGTTTCAATCTGGCAGCTGAAACCATGTTGCTCAAGCAGATCGGTCAACGGCGTGAGATCGTGAATACAGGGCTCGCCGCCGGTAATCACGACGTGACGGGCGGTCCATCCCTGACGGCCAATGATCGCCAGCAGATCGTCGCTGGTCGCCGGGCCCCACTTATCGCTCTCTTTGGTTTTAGCGAGGATACTAAATAGAGACACTTCCCGATCGGCCAGCTTATCCCAGGTATGTTTGGTATCGCACCAGGCGCAACCAACCGGGCATCCCTGCAAACGAATAAAAATGGCAGGCACGCCGGTAAAGTAACCCTCGCCTTGCAAGGTCTGGAACATCTCGTTAATCGGGTACTGCATAGTCATCTCTGTTCAGGTGGTAAAAAGGTATTATCGCAGATTCAGGCGCTCAGGTCTTGTCCTCAGCTGCGATTACCAGATCCCATCGTCAGCTTTTCGTAAGCTATCTTTTTATATTAGCTAGCAAACTATAAAATAAGCACAAAATGTATTTACGATATTTTGAGTATTATTTTAGCATGCGCCGCACTTGGTCATTGAATTGGATTATTTATTACTTTCTTCAGATGTATCTGCGCGCGGATAAAGATGTAACAAAGAATGTCTTTGATGATCGTAATGACATTATCCATCGCTGTCCAAAGCAACAAAAAGAAATTATTAATCAACGATGTACAAACCGATACATGAAACAATGAATCTTTTATCTTCGCCCAGGGTCAAATTCAATTCACTTGATTTCCATAGCTTAAAATAAGCTTAAGAAAGCGCTTGTTGCCGCCTGTTTTTATTTAATCTCCGTTTAATTTTCCGCGCCTAGAATCCAGTCGACCAACCATGAGAGACTGCATTCATGAATACATTATTAATTACAGGCGTTACCGGATTTCTGGGCGGAGCGGTATTAGAGAATATCCTTAATAATGAAAATGGGATTAATCTACTGCTCCTGGTGCGAGCCAATAACGATGAAGCGGCTCTGGCCCGGGTGAAGGAAAACCTGCGTAAATTCAATATTGCAGAGGAGAAGCTGGCCGCATTAACCCCCAGGCAGATCCTGCTCGGCGATTTGTCATCACCGGAGGCGTTCCTGAGCGACCCGCGTCTGGAGCAGGTCACTCACGTTATCAACAGCGCCGCCGTCGCCTCATTTGGTAATAACCCGCTCATCTGGAAAGTGAACGTCGAAGGAACGTTCAAATTTGCCCAACGGATGTCCCGCGTAGCTGGACTACAACGTTTTCTCCACGTCGGGACCGCGATGTCCTGTACCCCGGAGCCAGATTCACTGGTCGCAGAAAGCGCTGAATTCCGCGAGCACGCCGAGCATCTGGTGGAGTATACCCATTCCAAATCGACGATTGAGCGCCTGATGCAGGAGCAATGTCCGACGTTACCGTTAGCCATCGCCCGCCCTTCTATCGTCGTTGGCCATACTCATCACGGTTGCCAGCCCTCAAGCAGCATTTTTTGGGTGTTCAGCATGGGGCTGATGCTGCAAAAATTCCTCTGCTCCCTGGAAGACCGTGTTGACGTGATCCCGGTCGACTACTGCGCCGACGCGCTGCTGATGTTATTACAACGCCCATTGGCGCGTGGTGAAGTCGTGCATATCTCCGCCGGAGAAGAAAACAGCGTGAAATTTGCGGAAATCGATCGCGCGATGGCCTCAGCGCTGGAGCAGGCTCCGGTAGGCGACCGATACGCGCAGGTCAGCTACGAGACGCTGGTTAAAATGCGCCGCGAGTTGAAGGATATTTTTGGCCCGTGCAACGAGCGCCTGATGCTCAAAGCGATGCGCCTGTATGGCGCCTTCGCGACGCTGAACGTCCGCTTCAGCAATGATAAGCTGCTCAGCATGGGCATGCCCAAACCGCCGCGCTTCACCGATTATATCGACCGCTGCGTACAAACCACCCGCGGGCTCTCTATCCCGCAGCAGATGGCCGTCGATTTTAAGTAAACACAATGCGCAGGTAAAAAAATGCCAGTCCGCAGACTGGCATTTTTATTTCACAAAAAGTCAGGATTAAGCCTGGCCTTTGATCTCTTTACGACCGTTGTACGGCGCTTTTTCACCCAGCGCTTCTTCGATACGAATCAGCTGGTTGTATTTAGCAACGCGGTCAGAACGGCTCATAGAACCAGTTTTGATCTGGCCTGCAGCGGTACCAACAGCCAGGTCAGCGATGGTAGCGTCTTCAGTTTCGCCAGAACGGTGAGAGATGACAGCGGTGTAGCCAGCGTCTTTCGCCATCTTGATTGCAGCCAGAGTTTCGGTCAGAGAACCGATCTGGTTGAATTTGATCAGGATGGAGTTAGCGATGCCTTTTTCGATGCCTTCTTTAAGGATCTTGGTGTTGGTTACGAACAGATCGTCACCAACCAGCTGGATTTTGTCGCCCAGTACTTTGGTCTGGTATGCGAAACCGTCCCAGTCAGACTCGTCCAGACCATCTTCGATGGAGACGATCGGGTACTGTTTGGTCAGCTCTTCCAGGAAGTGGGTGAACTCTTCAGAGGTGAACGCTTTGTTGCCTTCGCCAGCCAGAACGTATTTACCGTCTTTGTAGAATTCAGAAGCTGCGCAGTCCATCGCCAGAGTGATGTCTTTGCCCAGTTCGTAGCCTGCTGCTTTAACCGCTTCAGCGATAACAGCCAGCGCTTCGGCGTTGGAACCCAGGTTCGGCGCGTAGCCGCCTTCGTCACCAACTGCAGTGTTCATACCTTTGGATTTCAGAACTTTCGCCAGGTGGTGGAACACTTCAGAACCCATACGTACGGCTTCTTTCAGAGTCGGCGCGCCAACCGGCTGAATCATGAATTCCTGGATGTCGACGTTGTTGTCAGCGTGCTCACCACCGTTGATGATGTTCATCATCGGAACCGGCATAGAGTATTTGCCCGGAGTGCCGTTCAGTTCAGCAATGTGTTCGAACAGCGGCTGGCCTTTAGAAGCAGCTGCTGCTTTGGCGTTCGCCAGGGATACCGCCAGGATTGCGTTCGCACCGAAGTTGGATTTGTTTTCAGTACCGTCCAGGTCGATCATGATCTTATCGATGCCAGCTTGATCTTTAGCATCTTTACCCAGGACTGCCTGAGCGATCGGGCCGTTTACCGCAGCAACAGCTTTGGTTACGCCTTTACCCAGGAAACGGGATTTGTCGCCATCGCGCAGTTCCAGCGCTTCGCGGGAACCAGTAGAAGCACCTGACGGAGCAGCTGCCATACCGACGAAACCACCTTCCAGGTGTACTTCGGCTTCAACAGTCGGGTTACCACGGGAGTCGATGATTTCACGACCGATGACTTTAACGATTTTGGACATTAGGTTTTCCTCAGTACAAGTTAAACTAAAACTCCAGACAAACAATGCACCCAATTGGGTGCATTGCCGTTCTAACTCTTTTTACTTCGCCTGACGCTTCTGGTACTCGCTCGCGGCTTTCACAAAGCCGGCAAACAGCGGGTGGCCGTCACGCGGCGTCGAAGTAAATTCCGGGTGGAACTGGCAGGCCACAAACCACGGATGGTTCGGCACTTCGATGATCTCGACCAACTGATCATCCCCGGAACGGCCCGCAACGCGCAGGCCGGCAGCTTCAATCGGTTTCAACAACATGTTGTTGACTTCGTAGCGGTGACGATGGCGCTCGGTGATAGTCGGCTCGCCGTACAGCTGACGAACCAGAGAATCATCACCCAGCTGGCACTGCTGCGCGCCAAGGCGCATGGTGCCGCCGAGGTCGCTCTTCTCGGAACGAACTTCAACGTTGCCTTCTTCGTCACGCCATTCGGTAATCAGCGCCACCACCGGGTACTTACAGTCTGGCACAAATTCCGTAGAGTTGGCGTTTTCCATGCCCGCTACGTTGCGCGCGAACTCAATCAGCGCAACCTGCATACCCAGGCAGATACCCAGATATGGAATATTGTTCTCACGCGCATAGCGCGCGGTGGCGATCTTACCTTCAACACCGCGGTAGCCGAAGCCGCCCGGGATGAGGATCGCGTCCAAATCTTTAAGGATTTCGACGCCGCGCGTTTCAACATCTTGCGAATCGATAAGCTTGATGTTGACGGTCACGCGGTTTTTCAGACCACCGTGTTTCAGCGCTTCAATCACCGATTTGTAGGCATCCGGCAGTTCAATATACTTACCAACCATACCAATGGTGACTTCGCCTGCCGGGTTAGCTTCTTCATAGATTACCTGTTCCCATTCGGCCAGGTTTGCTTCCGGACAAGTTAAGCTGAATCGTTTACAAATATAATCGTCCAGCCCCTGAGATTTCAACAGGCCTGGAATTTTATAAATGGAATCGACGTCTTTCAGAGAAATCACAGCCTTTTCCGGGACGTTACAGAACAATGCAATTTTTGCACGTTCGTTGGCCGGAACCGCGCGATCGGAGCGGCAAATCAGGATATCTGGCTGGATACCAATGGAGAGCAGCTCTTTAACAGAGTGCTGAGTCGGTTTAGTTTTGACTTCACCCGCCGCCGCCATGTATGGCACCAGGGTCAAGTGCATGAACAGGGTATGCTCACGGCCGATTTCTACCGCCATCTGGCGAATAGCTTCGAGGAACGGCAGGGATTCGATATCGCCTACGGTACCGCCGATTTCAACCAGCACCACGTCATGGCCTTCGCCGCCAGCCAGTACGCGCTCTTTGATGGCGTTGGTGATGTGCGGGATAACCTGTACGGTTGCGCCCAGATAGTCGCCACGGCGCTCTTTACGCAGAACGTCGGAGTAGATTCGACCGGTGGTGAAGTTGTTGCGGCGAGTCATCTTGGTGCGGATGAAACGCTCGTAGTGACCCAGGTCCAGATCGGTTTCAGCGCCGTCTTCAGTAACGAACACTTCCCCGTGCTGGATTGGGCTCATGGTGCCCGGATCGACGTTGATGTACGGATCCAGTTTCATGATAGTTACATTGAGCCCACGGGCTTCAAGAATGGCTGCCAGGGAAGCTGCGGCAATGCCTTTACCCAGAGAGGATACGACCCCGCCGGTCACAAAAATATAGTTCGTTGTCATGCTGAACCTGAGAAGTTAGGGTAAAACGATGGAATAACCAGGACGGGAAAGTAGTATACCCGAACATGCGTGACGCCACAAACTTTCATTCTCCCCTCCTCTTCTTTCTACCAGCCGCACCTGCGTTGCGACTCGAACAACTCGAAGAGGCAGGCTACATGGTGTTTCAACAACATAACGGAATGAGAAAATAGCCGCTTTTGGCGAAATGTTTTTGACGTAAATCAAGCGCTTGTTATTTATAAAATCACACAAATAGCGCTTGATCACGAAAACTCGTTAGAGATCAGTTTCCTGGCGTTTTACTTCCTGCCATACTTCTTCCATGGTTTCGAGGTCAACGCCGGTCATTTCCAGACCTCTGGCGGCGACAATCCGCTCAACTTCGCGGAAGCGGCGCTCAAATTTGAGGTTCGCTTTCTGCAATGCGACCTCGGCTTTAACCCCTAAATGACGGGACAAATTCACCGTGGCGAACAGCAAATCGCCCACTTCTTCCTCAAGTTTAGCTTCATCAACCACCGCCTGCTGCGCTTCATGCATGACTTCATCTATCTCTTCATGCACTTTATCGAGCACCGGGCCAAGCGAGGTCCAGTCAAAGCCCACAGCCGAGCAGCGACGCTGAATTTTATGCGCGCGCATCAGCGCCGGCAGGCTATGCGGAATATCATCCAGCGCCGAGTGTTGCGCCTTTTCCGCTCGTTCCGCGCTCTTAATCTGCTCCCAGCGCGCCAGCACTTCCGCACTGTTCCCGGCCGAAGCATCGCCAAAGATATGCGGATGACGACGTTCCAGTTTGTCGCTGATGGCGGCGCAGATATCGTTGAAATCAAAACGCCCTTCTTCCTGCGCCATCTGCGCATAGAACACCACCTGGAACAGCAGATCGCCAAGCTCGCCGCGCAGATCGTCAAAATCTTCGCGCGCAATGGCGTCCAGCACTTCATAGGTCTCTTCAAGGGTATAAGGGGCGATAGTGGCAAAGGTCTGTTCTTTATCCCACGGGCAGCCGTTTTCCGGGTCGCGCAGGCGACGCATAATACCGAGCAGGCGGTCAATTTGAGTCATGTAACAATCCTGGAAATTTAAAAATAGTAGGCCGGATAAGGCATCTATGCCTTATCCGGCCTACAGACGAATTAACCGCCGTGCAGACGACGCGCGTCGATCACATCCGGCACCTGGTTCAGCTTGCCGAGCACCCGGCCCAACACCTGCAGGTTGTAGATTTCAATGGTCATATCGATGGTCGCCAGCTGCTGTTTCGTATCGCTGCGGCTGGCCACCCCCAGCACGTTCACCTTCTCGTTGGCAAGAATAGTGGTAATGTCGCGCAGCAGGCCGCTGCGGTCGTTGGCGACCACGCGCACCACCAGCGAATATCCCGCCGAATAGCTCTCGCCCCATACCGCATCAACGATGCGTTCCGGCGCGTGAGACTGCAGCTCAGCCAGCTGATCGCAGTCGGCGCGGTGTACTGAAATCCCGCGCCCCTGGGTGATAAAGCCGACGATTTCGTCGCCGGGGATCGGCTGGCAGCAGCGGGCAATGTGATGCATCAGATTGCCGACGCCCTCAACCACCACCCGGCCATTATCTTTGCTGCGGTTCTGCGGGGTGTAGGTTTTTTGCTGCAGTTGCTTCAGCGCGGCGGCATCCTGCTCGGCGGCGCTCGGTTTGTTGAACTGCGCCTGCAGGAAGTTGACCATCTGGTTAAGGCGAATATCGCCGCCACCGATAGCCGCCAGCAGTTCATCCAGTTCATTAAAGTTGTAGCGCGGCAGCAGATGTTTCTCGGCATCCTTCAAGCTGATGCCCAGATGCTCGAGCTCATCATCGAGGATCTGCCGCCCGGCGAGAATGTTTTTATCGCGATCCTGTTTACGGAACCAGGCATGAATTTTGGAGCGTCCACGGCTGGTGGTCACGTAGCCAAGGTTCGGGTTCAGCCAGTCGCGGCTTGGGTTCGGCTGCTTCTGGGTGATTATCTCAATCTGATCGCCCATCTGCAGCTGATAGGTGAACGGCACAATGCGCCCGCCAATTTTGGCGCCGATGCAGCGGTGCCCGACATCGCTATGGATATGGTAGGCAAAGTCGAGTGGAGTTGAGCCCGCCGGCAGATCAACCACGTCGCCCTTCGGGGTAAACACGTAGACCCGGTCGTCGAAGACCTGGCTACGCACTTCGTCGAGCATTTCGCCGGAATCGGCCATCTCTTCCTGCCAGGCGATCAGCTTACGCAGCCAGGCGATACGGTCTTCATGGCCGCGACCGCCGCTCGCCCCGGCGCTGGTACCCTCTTTATACTTCCAGTGCGCCGCCACGCCGAGCTCGGCGTCTTCATGCATCTGTTTGGTGCGAATTTGGATCTCAACCGTTTTACCGCCCGGCCCAAGCACCACGGTGTGAATAGACTGGTAGCCGTTCGGTTTCGGGTTGGCGACGTAATCATCAAATTCGTCAGGCAGATGACGATAGTGGGTATGCACGATCCCCAGCGCCGCGTAGCAATCCTGCAAACGTTCAGCGACGATACGTACCGCACGCACGTCAAACAGCTCATCAAAAGCGAGATGCTTCTTCTGCATTTTGCGCCAGATACTATAGATATGCTTCGGACGCCCGTATACCTCAGCCTTCACGCCTTCATTTTTCATTTCTGAACGCAGGTGGCCGACGAACTCATCGATGTAATGTTCGCGGTCAATACGGCGTTCGTGCAGCAACTTAGCAATACGCTTATATTCGGCTGGATGCAGGTAACGGAAGCAGTAGTCTTCCAGTTCCCACTTCAGTTGACCGATGCCTAAGCGGTTCGCCAGCGGCGCATAGATGTTGGTACACTCTTTTGCTGCCAGTACGCGCTCATCTTCGGGTTCATCTTTTACCTCGCGCAGGTGAGCGATACGTTCCGCAAGCTTGATAACCACGCAGCGGAAATCATCGACCATCGCCAGCAGCATGCGGCGAATATTGTCGACCTGTTCTGAGGAGACGGTGTCGGTGTGCGTGGCTTTAAGCTGGCGAATCGCCGCCATATCACGCACGCCGTGAATCAGGGTAACGACGGATTTGCCGACGCTCTCTTGCAGGACCTCTTCGCTGACGACGTTGCCGTCCGCCAGCGGAAACAGTAAAGCGGCCCGCAAGGTATCGATATCCATATTGAGCATGGAGAGAATTTCTACCATCTCCACGCCGCGCCAAAGCAGGAGATCCGCCTGCGGGTGTCCCTGCGTTGTTACGCGACAATAATCCCAGGTCTCGGCTAAGCGCTCACACGACTGCTGGCTGGAAATCCCCAGACTCGCGATCCATTTCTTCGGGTCAAACTCACCAGCTTTATTAAGATGTGCACTTCTTACCGCAACCATTGTCCTCTCCTTAAGGGACTCAGCCTACCGAAGTCAGCAAGCCGTATTTTATACCCGTCATACTTCATCCTTCAGTCCACACCGCCATCAGGCATCTTCACTGTCGCCTCGATGCGGGCTGAACAATTTTATGTAAGCTCGCGCTCAAACAATACTATCGATTCCAGGTGCCCGGTGTGCGGGAACATGTCCAGCATCGCCAGACGTTGAATGCGATATCCCACCTGAAGCAACGCTTCGCTATCGCGCGCCAGCGTCGCCGGGTTACATGAAACATAGACCACCCGCCGCGGTGCCAGCTTGATAATATGCGCCATCACGCCCGGCGCCCCGGCTCTTGCCGGGTCGAGTAGAATTTTATCAAAGCCATGCTTCGCCCAGGCCTGCCGGGTAACATCTTCTTCCAGGTTTTCATGAAAGAAAGTCACGTTCTGCAATTCATTGAGGGCGGCATTTTCCCGCCCCTTTGCCACCAGCGCGGGTACGCCTTCGACGCCCACCACGCTCGCCGCCGCTTTGGCCAGCGGCAGGGTGAAATTGCCCATACCGCAAAACAGATCCAGAACGCGGTCCTGCGGCTGAATATCTAACCAGGCCAGCGCCGTACGCACCATTTTCTGGTTTACGCCATCGTTGACCTGGATAAAATCGCGCGGACTGAACACTAAGCGTAGTCCGTCTGACGTGTACCATGGTTCATCGCCGCGAATATGTTCAAGTATCTCGCTTTGCGGCGCGAGGTACAGGGATAGACCGTGAGTTTGCGAAAAACGTTCCAGTTTTTCTTTATCCGCCGCCGTCAGCGCGGCGGTATGGCGTAAAACCATCAGCGGGCCATTATCCGCCTGCACCAGTTCAACGTGGCCAAGTTGACGTTGTGATTGTAGGCTGGTTAAACACTCGCGCACCGCGGGTAACAACGCCTCAAGTTGGGGCGCCAAAACGGGGCACTGCACCACATCGATGATTTCGCTGGAGTTGGCCTTGCGAAAACCCATCTGCAGTTGTTGGGTCTTTGGCTGATAATTCAAGCTCAAACGCGCCCGACGCCGGTAGCCCCAGGGTTCAGCGGCTATAATGTCGTCAACGTCACGTTTCATCAGGCGGGAGAGCGCGGCGCGCTTGCTTTGCTGCTGTAGTTCAATGCTCGCATGTTGCTGCTGACATCCGCCGCAGACGCCGAAATGCGGGCAGCGTGGCGCAACGCGCTGTGGACTGTCGTTGAGGCGGCGTTTAACCTGAGCGCGGGCATACTGTTTTTTATCCTCTACCAGCACGACTTCCGCCTGCTCTTGCGGCAACAGGCCGGGGATAAACAGCGCCTTACCCTGATGACGGGCTACGCCCTGGCCAAAGGGATCAAGGTCATTTACCGTCACGGTTATGATCTGGCGCGTCGTCACACGCCGTTTTGCAGAGTAGAATTGCGCCATCGTAGAGGATTATCTCAAAAATATACTGACTCTATACATGAAATCATTCGGGCTACCAATGCAGAAGCCGTCTGAAGGTTGATATGTATATTCTCCCATAATGGAACCGCATGACCAACTACAGCCTACGTGCTCGCATGATGATTCTTATTCTGGCGCCGACCGTTTTGATTGGTCTGCTGCTCAGTATTTTCTTCGTTGCCCACCGCTATAACGACCTGCAGCGGCAGTTGGAAGATGCCGGCGCCAGTATTATCGAACCGCTGGCGGTATCCAGTGAGTACGGCATGAATTTGCAAAATCGCGAGGCGATCGGCCAACTTATCAGCGTGCTTCACCGCCGCCATTCCGATATCGTGCGGGCTATTTCTATTTATGATGCTAAAAACCGGCTGTTCGTTACCTCTAACTTCCAGCTCGATCCGCGGGAAATACAGCTCCCGCGCGGCGCGCCCTTCCCTCGCCGGCTGAGCGTCACCCGCCACGGCGACATCATGGTGCTGCGCACGCCTATTGTGTCAGAAAGCTATCTACCCGATGAGTCGCCGGAAAGCGATGCTAAAATGCCGGACAATATGCTCGGCTATGTGGCGCTGGAGCTCGACCTTAAATCTGTGCGCCTGCAGCAGTACAAAGAGATATTTATCTCAAGCGTCATGATGCTGTTTTGTATCGGCATTGCGCTGATTTTCGGCTGGCGCCTGATGCGCGACGTGACCGGTCCGATTCGTAATATGGTCAACACCGTTGACCGCATCCGCCGCGGCCAGTTAGATAGCCGCGTTGAAGGTTTTATGCTCGGCGAGTTGGATATGCTGAAAAACGGCATTAACTCGATGGCGATGTCGCTGGCGGCCTACCACGAGGAGATGCAGCACAATGTCGATCAGGCGACCTCGGATCTGCGCGAAACGCTGGAGCAGATGGAGATTCAGAACGTCGAGCTGGATCTGGCGAAAAAGCGCGCCCAGGAGGCCGCGCGCATCAAGTCCGAGTTCCTTGCCAATATGTCGCACGAGCTACGAACTCCGCTTAACGGCGTGATTGGCTTTACCCGCCTGACCTTGAAAACCGATCTCAACGCTACCCAGCGCGACCACCTGACCACCATCGAACGTTCGGCGAATAATCTGCTGGCCATCATCAATGATGTGCTGGATTTCTCCAAGCTCGAAGCGGGCAAGCTGATTCTGGAAAGCATTCCTTTCCTGCTGCGTAATACCCTGGATGAAGTGGTGACCTTGCTGGCACATTCGGCGCACGATAAAGGCCTTGAGCTCACCCTCAACATTAAAAGCGATGTCCCGGATAATGTGATTGGCGATCCGCTGCGCCTGCAGCAGGTGATCACCAATCTGGTGGGTAACGCGATTAAATTCACCGAACACGGCAACATTGATGTGCTGGTTGAACAGCGGGCGATGAGCAATTCGCGAGTACAAATCGAAGTACAGATTCATGATACCGGCATCGGCATTCCGGAGCGCGATCAGTCGCGGTTGTTCCAGGCCTTCCGTCAGGCCGATGCCAGTATCTCACGCCGCCACGGCGGCACCGGCCTGGGGCTGGTTATCACTCAGCGGCTGGTCAAAGAGATGGGCGGCGATATCTCATTCCATAGTCAGCCGAACCGCGGTTCCACTTTCTGGTTCCATATCAGCCTTGACCTGAATCCGAACGCCATTACCGACGGTTTCGATACCCATTGCCTGGCGGGCAAGAAGCTGGCCTACATTGAAGCCAATACCACCGCTGCGCAAAGCACGATGGAACTGCTGGCAACCACACCGCTGGAAGTGGTCTACAGCCCGACGCTGTCAGCGCTGCCGGATGCCCACTACGATATTTTACTGGCCGGTATTCCGGTGTCGATGCGCGATCTCAGCAACCAGCGGGAAAAACTGGTCCGCGCTTGCTCACTTTCCGATACCCTGGTGCTGGGGCTGCCTTGCCACGCGCAGGTTAGCGCCGAAGAGCTTAAAAGAAACGGTGTTACCGCCTGCCTGCTTAAACCATTGACCTCCACGCGGCTTTTCCCGGTGCTGATGGCCTCTTGCCGCGCGCAGCCGCCGGTGCCACAGCCCTATATCGATAGCGATAAACTGGCGATGACGGTAATGGCGGTAGATGATAACCCGGCCAACCTCAAGCTTATTGGCGCGCTGCTGGACGATCTGGTGCAGCATGTCATTCTGTGCGATAGCGGCCAGGATGCCGTAGAGCAGGCCAAACAGTCGCAGTTGGATCTCATTCTGATGGATATTCAAATGCCGGATATGGACGGCATTCGCGCCTGTGAATTGATCCGCCATCTCCCGCATCAGCAGCAGACCCCGGTGATCGCGGTGACCGCCCACGCCCTTGAGGGGCAGCGCGAGAAACTGCTGGCCGCCGGGATGAACGATTATCTGGCGAAGCCGATTGAAGAAGATAAGCTTAGCACCCTGCTGTTGCGCTATCAGCCCGGCATGCACGTCGCCGCGCCGCAATTAGCCGAACCGGTGGAGCCGGTTATCGATCATAACGTCACGCTCAACTGGCAGCTGGCGCTGCGTCAGGCTGCCATGAAACCAGACCTCGCGCGGGAGATGCTGCAAATGCTGCTCGCCTTTATGCCGGAGGTGCGCAATAAAGTTGAAGAACAGCTGGTTGGCGAAACGCCGGAAGGGTTGCTGGATTTAATTCATAAACTGCACGGCAGCTGCAGCTATAGCGGCGTACCGCGGCTGAAAAAACTGTGCCATACCCTTGAAAGCCAGTTGCGCGCAGGTACCGCGCCGGAAGAGCTGGAGCCGGAACTGCTGGAACTGTTAGACGAGATGGATAACGTCGCCCGCGAAGCGTGCAAGATGGGAGTGTAAACCCCGGATAGCGGCGCTGCGCGCCTTATCCGGGCTACGATCCGGTACTCGGTTGGTAGCCCCGGTAAGCGTAAGCGCCACCGGGGAGGGTTCCCGGATAAGGCGCTACGTGCCTTATCCGGGCTACCAATACCACTGCCCCGGCCAGGTTACCGCTTGCCGCCCATCTCTAATACCGCCGCCACGTTACGTGCCGTCATCCGCACGTTGGCGGCGGCGTTCGCCAGCGCCTCGTCCAGGGTACAGACGGAATAGAGCACGCTAAAGACGGCATCGAGGCCATGCTGATGCACAACGCCAACATCGGCGGTCAGGCTGCCGGCAATCCCAATCACCGGCACGTTGAAGCGTTTCGCAACCTTCGCCACCCCCACCGGTACCTTGCCGTGAATGGTCTGGCTGTCGATGCGACCTTCGCCGGTAATTACTAAATCGGCATCAGCCACTAAATCCGCCAACCCCAGCGCATCGGTCACTATCTCAATTCCCGGACGCAGGTTGGCGCCGCAAAACGCATACAACGCCGCCCCCATACCGCCCGCCGCGCCGCCCCCTTCCAGGCTCAGCACATCGATATCCAAATCACGGTCGATAATCTGCGCAAAGTGTTGCAGGCCGCGGTCAAGACGCTCAATCATCGCCGCCGTCGCCCCTTTTTGCGGGCCAAACACCGCGCTTGCGCCCTGCGGGCCGGTTAACGGATTGGTAACGTCGCAGGCGACATCAATTCGGCAATCCGCCAATCTTGGATCCAGTTCGCTGAGATCGATCCGCGCCAGCGTCTCCAGCGCGCCGCCGCCCGGCGCAATTTGCTGTTGCCCGGCGCTCAACAGTTTCGCTCCCAACGCCTGTGCCATACCGGCGCCGCCGTCATTGGTCGCGCTGCCGCCGATGCCAATAATAATCTGCGAAACCCCCGCATCCAACGCGTGACGAATCAGCTCGCCGGTTCCCCAGGAGGTAGTCAGTAGCGGATTACGTCGCGTGGGCGGCACGCTTTCCAGTCCGCTGGCTGCCGCCATTTCGATATAGGCGCAGCGCATATCGCCGGACAGGCCGTAAAAGGCGTTGACCGGTTCGCCAAGCGGCCCGGTAACGCTGACCTGTACGATATGCCCTTGGGTCGCGGCCACCATCGCCTCAACGGTGCCCTCGCCGCCGTCGGCAACCGGGACTTTAACGTACTCCGCATGAGGATAAATTTCGCGGAACCCCGTTTCTATCGCGGTGGCGACGTCCAGCGCACTCAGGCTCTCTTTGTAAGAATCCGGCGCGATCACTATCTTCATAAGTGTCCTTAATATGAATAACCCCGGCGACCGGCAGTTGCCGACCCTTACAGGGTCGGCGTTATCTTAGCGAACCATGCAAGGACGTTTGTTATCAAAGGTCCAGTTCGGGATTAAATATTGCATCGCCATGGCGTCATCACGCGCGCCCAGGCCATGTTTCTTATATAGCTCATTAGCCTGCATCACGCGGTCCATATCCAGCTCAACGCCCAGACCCGGCGTCGTCGGCACCTGCACCATACCGCCTTTGATTTCAAACGGCTGTTTGGTCAGACGCTGGTTGCCCTCCTGCCAGATCCAGTGGGTATCGATAGCGGTAATTTTACCCGGCGCCGCCGCGGCAACATGGGTAAACATCGCCAGCGACACGTCGAAGTGATTATTAGAGTGCGAACCCCAGGTCAGGCCGAATTCATGACACATCTGCGCCACGCGTACCGACCCTTGCATGGTCCAGAAGTGCGGGTCCGCCAGCGGAATATCCACCGATTGTAGCGACAGCGTATGGCCCATCTGCCGCCAGTCGGTAGCGATCATGTTGGTCGCGGTCGGCAGCCCGGTCGCCCGACGGAATTCGGCCATCACTTCGCGGCCGGAGAAACCTTGTTCAGCGCCGCAAGGATCTTCCGCATAGGCCAGCACGCCTTTCAGCTGTTTACCTATCTGGATGGCTTCATCCAGCAGCCAGGCGCCGTTCGGGTCGAGGGTCACGCGCGCATCAGGGAAACGCTTCGCCAGCGCGCTAATCGCTTCGGCTTCTTCAAAACCGGCCAACACCCCGCCCTTCAGTTTAAAGTCATTGAAGCCATATTTTTCGTAAGCGGCCTCCGCCAGGCGAACCACCGCCTCCGGCGTCATCGCCTCTTCATGACGAATACGATACCAGTCGCACTGTTCATCCGGCTGGCTTTGATAAGCCAGCGGCGTCGCGTGGCGGTTACCGACAAAGAACAGGTAGCCCAGCATTTCGACTTCGCTCCGCTGCTGGCCGTCGCCGAGCAGAGAAGCAACGTTCACGCCCAGATGCTGGCCCAGCAGATCCAGCAGCGCCGCTTCAATCCCGGTCACCACGTGAATGGTGGTGCGCAGATCGAAGGTTTGCAGGCCGCGGCCGCCGGCATCGCGGTCGGCAAACTGGTTACGCACGGCACTCAGCACATTTTTGTACTCGCCCAGCGTTTTACCCACCACCAACGGCGCGGCGTCTTCCAGGGTCTGGCGGATCTTTTCGCCGCCGGGGATTTCGCCAACGCCCGTGTGCCCGGAGTTATCTTTGATGATAACAATATTACGGGTGAAGTACGGCGCATGCGCGCCGCTCAGGTTCATCAGCATGCTGTCATGCCCGGCGACCGGGATAACCTGCATAGCGGTCACAATTGGCGTTGAAGATGATGTAGTCATAGCGTAATCCTTTTTAATTAATGACGGCCGAAAACGGGGCGTTTACGGTCGAATGTCCAACCGGGAATCAGATACTGCATCGGGCCCGCATCGTTACGCGCGCCGCCTGGCAGCGCCTTATAGGCCTCATGAGCTTTATGCACCTGTTCCCAGTCCAGCTCCACGCCGAGTCCCGGCGCGTCTGGCACGGCGATTTTGCCGTTGATAATCTGCAGCGGATTTTGCGTCAGGCGCGCATCGCCCTCCTGCCAAATCCAATGGGTATCGATAGCAGTCGGATTGCCCGGCGCCGCGGCGCCGACGTGGGTAAACATCGCCAGCGAGATATCAAAGTGGTTGTTCGAATGACAGCCCCAGGTCAGCCCCCAGTCATCGCACAACTGCGCCACCCGCACCGCGCCGGAGAGCGTCCAGAAGTGCGGGTCCGCCAGCGGAATATCGACGGCGTTGAGCATGACCGCATGCCCCATTTCGCGCCAGTTGGTGGCTATCATGTTAGTCGCCACCGGCAACCCGGTGGCGCGGCGGAACTCGGCCATCACTTCCCGACCGGAAAAGCCCTGTTCAGCGCCGCACGGATCTTCGGCATAGGTCAGGACATCCTGCAGCCCTTTGCACAGCGTAATCGCTTCATCCAGCAGCCAGGCGCCGTTCGGGTCAACGGTAATGCGGGCGTCAGGGAAGCGTTTTTTCAACGCGCGGGCGGTGTCGATTTCCTGCTCGCCAGGTAATACGCCGCCTTTTAGCTTAAAGTCTTTAAAACCGTAGCGATCCTGCGCCGCCTCCGCCAATCGCACCACCGCGTCGCTATTCAGCGCCTGCTGGTGACGAAGACGGTACCATTCGTGGTCGCCCGGCGTCCGCGCAAGATAGTCCAAATCGGTTTTTTCGCGGTCGCCTATATAAAACAGGTAGCCCAGCACGGTCACCGCATCACGCTGTTTGCCCGGCCCCAATAGTTCGCACACCGGGACATTCAACACCTTGCCAAGCAGGTCGAGCAGCGCGGCTTCCAGCGCCGCTACCGCATTGACTTTCAATTCGAAGGTCCATGCCCCTTTGCCGAAGGTGTCGAAATCCGCCGCCTGATTGCCTTTATGTACCTGCTGCACCACGCGGTTGAGGCGAGCGACTTCCTGCCCAACCACCTGGGGTATGGCATCGACCAACGTCTGGTAGATGACTTCGCCGCCGGGCGCTTCGCCGACGCCGGTATGGCCGGCGTTGTCGGTTAACACCACAATATTGCGGGTAAACCAGGCATTATGCGCGCCGCCGATGTTCATCAGCATGCTGTCGTGCCCGGCGACCGGAATCACCTTCATTTCGGTAACGATTGGGCTGGATTGGGTATTCATGATTAACGCCCCGCAATCGGTTTAAGTTCGATACGTTTGATATCGCCAACCAGCACCAGGTAGCTGAATACCGCCACCAGAGCGTGGATACCGACGTAAATCAGCGCGCCGTTGAAAGAGCCGGTGGTGCCGACGATATAGCCGATAGCGATAGGGGTGACGATGCCGGAAATATTGCCGAACATGTTGAACAGACCGCCGGACAGGCCGCTGATCTCTTTCGGCGCGGTGTCCGCCATTACCGCCCAGCCCAGCGCGCCAATGCCTTTGCCGAAGAAGGCCATCGCCATAAAGCCGATGATCATCCATTCCGCGTTGACGTAGTTACACATCAGCATGGTCATGGACAACAGCATGCCCAGTACGATCGGCGTTTTACGCGCGATATTTAGCGAGCCGGTACGGCGCATCAACCAGTCGGAAATAATCCCGCCCAACACGCCGCCGACAAAGCCACACACCGCCGGAATCGAGGCGACAAAGCCCGCTTTGAGGATCGACATGCCGCGCGCCTGCACCAGATAAACCGGGAACCAGGTGATAAAGAAGTAGGTTAACGCGTTGATGCAGTACTGGCCGATATAGATCCCGACCATCATTCGCGAGCCGATCAACTGCTTGATTTGGCCCATTTTGACGTTAAAGGGCACCTTCTGCGCACTGCTCTTTTGATCCATATTGATCAACGCGCCGCCTTCGGCGATGTAGTCCAGCTCTTTCTGGTTAACGCCTGGGTGGTTATTGGGATCGTGGATCACTTTCAGCCACACGAAGCTGATGACAATACCCAATCCGCCCATAAAGAAGAATACGTGCGACCAACCCACTTCATGGGTCAACCAACCCATAATCGGCGCGAAAATAACGGTGGCAAAATACTGCGCGGAGTTAAAAATCGATACCGCCGTCCCTCTCTCCTGCGCCGGGAACCAGGCGGCCACAATGCGGCTATTACCAGGGAACGAGGGCGATTCGGCAAGGCCGACGAGGAAGCGCAGGGTAAACAGCGCGATGATAATGCCAAAACCGCTAAAGATATCCACGAAGCCCTGCAGCAGGGTAAACACGGACCAGATAAAGATGGACCAGAAATAGACGCGTTTAGAACCAAAGCGGTCAAGCAGCCAGCCGCCGGGGATCTGTCCGATCACATAGGCCCATGAAAACGCGGAGAAAACGTAACCCATGCCAACAGGATCGAGGCCGATATCCTTGGCCATTTCAGAACCGGCGATCGACAACGTCGCGCGGTCGCCATAGTTAAAGGATGTGACGATAAACAGCATCACCACTATCCAATAGCGAGCATTGGTGCGCTTTTCAGCGGCGCTCGCAGCCTGACTTAATGAACTCATTGTTGTACTCCTGAATCATAGCGTTTAGCTACGTTCATTCTGAACAGCACAACCTGTAGGGTAATCAGAATGACGTGTTAGTGTTTTTTTCGTTATATCTGGCGTACTGCTTTTGTCACTGGCAGGAAAAGTATAAAAAGAGGCGTCGGCGGGCTCACCGTGCATATACACAGCTTTAGCGGGTGATACTGCGTTAGTTTATGGCGTATGCCTAAGGTTGTGGGGAGTAGTTCACGGAAATGGAAAACCGCCGCCCGCTGATGGGTCGATGGACGACATTACCTTCAGAGTGTGAATCGGCTCTCTTGACGCCGGGGAAACGCAAAGAAAAAAGCCATATCGATAAAGTGGTTATCAGGCAGATGCCCGAAGCCGGGCGCGATGGATAACGTTAAGATAACCCTGACCGTTTATCCGGCCACTGGCAGCTTAAGCGCGCCCTCTACGTAGGGAGAGGGCGTTCTTAATAGGATTAGTCGAGCAGTTTAGCCCACGCTTCTACCCAAGGGTTGGAAACGCTTTCCGGTTCCGGGTCTTCGCTGGCGTCAATGGTGAGCATCTCGCCAATACGACGCGCGCCCTGCTCCTGCAGCAATGCATCAAAGGTTTTACCGCCGCCGCAGAAGTTGGCGTAGGTACTATCGCCAAGCGCGATAATGCCGTAGCGCAGATGCGGTTGATACATATCTTTAATGCCTTCATACAGCGGAACGATGCTGTCCGGCAGATCGCCCTGCCCGGTGGTCGAGGTCACGACCAGCACGTATTTGCCGGTATAGGATTCCCAGTCTTTTACCTCCGGATCCTCAAAGACCGTCGCTTTATGCCCCAGCCCGCTCAGAATGGCTTCCGCCTCTTCGGCGACCAACAGCGAGTTTCCGTACATCGTGCCGACAAAAATTCCGACTTCTGCCATAGTGATTATCTCCCTGGATTATCCGCGATACTCTCATCCTGACCGCTGTCGTCGGCAAACTCAACCCTTTCATTTAGCGGGAGAAGCCCGCGCCAGCCAAACTGCGACAGCGCGCGCATCCAGACATCATCCAGACCCGCGCGAATCGTCAGCGGCTCGCCGGTAAACGGATGCGTTAATGACAGCTGACTGGCATGCAGCATCAGGCGATTACAGCCGAAATGTTCAGCGGCGCTGCGGTTTTGCCGTAGATCGCCATGTTTGCTGTCGCCGAGGATCGGATGGCGCAGATGGGCCAAATGGCGACGCAGCTGATGCTTACGCCCGGTTTTCGGCTCCAGCTCCACCAGCCCGTAGCGGGTGGTCGGGTAACGGCCGGTGGCGACCGGCATTTCTACCGTCGCCAGCCCGCGATAGTGGGTCACCGCCGGCTGCGGGCCTTTATCTTCACGAGCGAATTTATCGGCGATTTTATCCAGCTCTTCTACAAGCGGATAATCCAGTACCGCCTCTTCAGTCAACCAGCCGCGAACGATGGCGTGATAGCGTTTTTGCATCTGGTGTTGTTCAAACTGCTGCGCCAGCAGCCTGCCCGCCTCGCTCGATAACCCCATCAGCAGCACGCCGGAAGTCGGCCGGTCCAGACGATGAGCGGTGAAGACGTGCTGGCCAATTTGATCGCGCACGGTCTGCATCACCACCACTTTCTCATCGCGATCCAGCCAGCTACGGTGCACCAGCCAACCGGATGGTTTGTTCACCGCCACCAGCCACTGATCCTGGTAAATGATCTCCAGCATCAGGCGTCTTCATCCGCGAATAATGCATCCAGCAGCAGCAACTCGGCCACGATAGCTTCGCGCGCCGGATGGGCTTTATCCAGCGCCATCTCGTAATAGGGCGCGACGGCAAAGTTCTGCGGCAGCGGCATACCGCTGGCAATCAGTTGATGCATACGTGGGATCAGCACCCACTGTAGCCATTCCAGCGGCTCGAGCGTGTCCAGGCAAAACGGCTGCTCGCTGGCGAAAGCGCGGCTATCCGGGGCCTGTTCCTGCCAGTGGTTTGTTTCGCGCAGCAGCGCTTCAATGGCGTGCAGGCGATCGCGCACGCTAGCGTGAAGGGTCATGGGGAAACCTCGATGAATTGTAAACCGGGCGCAGGATAGCAAATCCGCGAGAGAAATAAAAAAAGGGAGCACTGTATAAACAGTGCTCCCGGTTCGTTTTGCAGCATTCCAGCTACATTGGTGCTCCCTGCTCGTCCTTGAAAACTTTTCCTGAGGTCTCCTGACCAAGTTCATCCATAAACTAGCGCATCCTGCTTTCACACCACCCCGATGTGAAATAACTTATCCCTAAGTGTGTCCAGATCTTCCTGATCCACCGTTCATCCTGAGCGGCTCTCGTTCTCCATCCTGGAGGTGTCCTTTACGCTTTCCTGCGTTATCCTTGCTTCATCCTGAAGCCTGTCCTTGCAACGCCATCCTGGCGGGTCCTGTAGAAGAGCCATCATCCTGATGTTCTCTTCATCCGCGACTTCCTGTCGACGTACATAGGATCACTGATTCCGCCTCTTCTTACAAGACTTACTACGACAATCTCTTAAGATTAGTGGCCAAACTAAAAGCGCGCATAATCATCAAATCATTTAATAACAATAAGTTACATGTAATCACTACGTAAAAAATTGCTGAAAATGATGACGATCTCTTACAGGTCTTGTAAGAGATCTCTCACAAACAACTTGGGGAAATGGATTACAGAAGGGGCTCAAGCTGATTCAGGAAACTCGCAAGCGAGTGGGAAAGGGTCTCTCTTTTTCGAGTACCGAGCGTCTCTTTAATCACTTCGCCGCTCAGGTTACAGACCGAAATAACCTCCAGTTCGCTATCCAGCGTGGCGATAAACAGCGTCGGCGATAGCTTCAGACGTTTTTGTACCACCAGGTGACCAATGAGGTTTTCCTGTACTCGCTGGAAATCATCCGGGCTCCATGCCTGCAGCAGAGTGAGGTTCTGTTCCGCGAAGCGGGCGTGCATATCGCCAGCGAACTGAGTGGTATAATAACTATGAATCGGCTGTTGTACCACAATCTCCAGCGCCCGTTCAACCCCATCGAGATGGTGTTCTAACGTAAACGGCTGCGGCTGCCAGAAAACGGCATCGTCTTCGCTAGCGCTAATACAGGGAGATGGGATGCCATAAAGGTCTTCGCTACGCGGCAGGCTGGCATAACGCTGCTGCCACGCATCGCAGTAACGTTGGGTAAATGATTGCAGCGCTTCTATGGTCTGATGATCCACCGGTTTCTCTCTTCACGTTAGACAGGATACACTTGGCATATAGTGTACCCGCTTTACTATGGTGAAACATGTCTTCTTACGATAATCATCAGGCGCTGGCCGGCCTGACGCTCGGTAAATCAACGGATTACCGCGATACCTATGACGCTTCGTTGCTGCAGGGCGTGCCGCGCAGCCTGAACCGCGATCCGCTCGGCCTGCATGCCGATAATCTGCCGTTCCACGGCACCGATATCTGGACGCTGTACGAGCTGTCGTGGCTGAACGCCAAAGGCCTGCCGCAGGTCGCCGTCGGCTACGTGGAACTGAGCGATACCACCATCAATCTGGTGGAATCGAAAAGCTTCAAACTGTACCTGAACAGCTTCAACCAGACCCGCTTCGCCGACTGGCAGGAAGTTCAGGCCACGCTGACCCGCGATCTTAGCGCCTGCGCCCAGGGCGAGGTCAAGGTTTCGCTGTACCGACTCGATGAGCTGGAAGGGCAACCGGTCGCCCATCTGCATGGCACCTGCATCGACGATCAAGATATCGAGATTGATAACTATCAGTTCAGCGCCGACTACCTGCAGGACGCGGCCAGCGGCAAAGTCGTCGAAGAGACGCTGGTCAGCCATCTGTTGAAATCGAATTGTCTGATCACCCACCAGCCGGACTGGGGCTCGGTACAGATTCAATATCGCGGGCCGAAAATCGATCGCGAAAAACTGCTGCGCTATCTGGTGTCGTTCCGCCACCACAATGAATTCCACGAACAGTGCGTCGAACGCATCTTTAATGATGTGCTGCGTTTCTGCCGCCCGGAATCGCTTTCCGTGTACGCTCGCTACACCCGCCGCGGCGGCCTGGATATCAATCCGTGGCGCAGCAACGGTGAATTCGTGCCGGCAACCGGCCGTCTGGCGCGGCAATAAGCGAAATTTTTCACACTTTGCGTGCGTTAACGCGTACGCAAGGTTGTGGAAATACTACGGCCAGGGCTATTGTAATCACAGGAAGACGATAATCGTCCTGTAAGGAGTTCACTTGATTACACACGTTAGCCCGCTTGGTTCAATGGATATGCTGTCACAGCTGGAAGTGGATATGCTTAAACGCACCGCCAGTAGTGACCTGTATCAACTCTTTCGCAACTGCTCGCTTGCTGTGCTCAACTCGGGGAGCCTGACCGATAACAGCAAGGAGCTACTGTCTCGTTTTGAAAACTTCGATATTAACGTGCTGCGCCGCGAACGCGGCGTGAAGCTGGAACTGATCAACCCGCCGGAAGACGCTTTCGTCGATGGCCGTATTATCCGTTCCCTGCAGGCCAACCTGTTTGCCGTGCTGCGCGATATCTTGTTCGTCTACGGGCAGATCCACAACACCGTCCGCTTCCCGAATCTCGATCTCGAAAGCTCAATTCATATCACCAACCTGGTGTTCTCGATTCTGCGCAACGCCCGCGCGCTGCACGTCGGCGAAGCGCCGAATATGATTGTCTGCTGGGGTGGCCACTCTATTAATGAAAATGAATACCTGTACGCGCGCCGCGTCGGTACCCAGCTTGGCCTACGCGAACTGAATATCTGCACCGGCTGCGGGCCAGGCGCCATGGAAGCGCCAATGAAAGGCGCCGCCGTCGGCCACGCCCAGCAGCGCTATAAAGACAGCCGCTTTATCGGCATGACCGAACCTTCCATTATCGCCGCTGAGCCGCCAAACCCGCTGGTCAACGAACTGATCATCATGCCGGATATCGAAAAGCGTCTCGAAGCGTTCGTGCGCATCGCCCACGGTATTATCATCTTCCCCGGCGGCGTGGGTACTGCGGAAGAGCTGCTTTATCTGCTGGGCATCCTGATGCATCCGGATAACAAGGCGCAGGTGCTGCCGCTTATCCTCACCGGGCCGAAAGAGAGCGCCGACTACTTCCGCGTGCTGGACGAGTTCATCGTTCATACCCTCGGCGAATCGGCTCGCCGCCACTATCGCATTATTATTGACGATGCCGCGGAAGTGGCGCGCCAGATGAAAAAAGCGATGCCATTGGTCAAAGAGAGCCGCCGCGAAACCGATGACGCCTACAGCTTCAACTGGTCGATTCGTATTTCGCCGGACCTGCAGATGCCATTCGATCCGACGCACGACAATATGGCCAATCTCAAACTTTATCCGGACCAACCGGTGGAAGTGCTGGCCGCCGACCTGCGTCGCGCCTTCTCCGGTATTGTCGCCGGCAACGTGAAAGAAGTCGGTATTCAGGCTATCGAGAAATATGGCCCTTACAAGCTGCATGGCGATCCGGAAATGATGCGCCGCATGGACGATCTGCTGCAGGGCTTCGTTGCCCAGCACCGCATGAAGCTTCCGGGCGGCAGTGCCTACATTCCGTGCTACGAAATCTGCTCCTGATAACGTGATACCTCTCCCGGGCGGCGGTCGATACCCTGCCCGGGCACCCCCGTCCTCAATTTCCAGTTAATTAATTTTTCTAATTAATGATTCGTAGAGTTTCCACATAGCCAAACGTTTGCGTTTCCAAAAAGAGCAATAAAATTCACCATAAAAATAACATTCTGGCGAAAAAACGTCGTTTACATCACTTTTTTGCAGCAAAAACCTCGTTATTTGGTAACAGAGCTTTTATCTCATGTGCTGCAAATGATAGCCTTCGCGCCACATTTATCTGGCTGATCACCATAAACAGACTGTTGGGCTAAAAACGTTCAGATTTAAAGTGGATTATTGCATTTGGGATCCCGATCACTGATGTATTTTCCATATAAATGTATCTTGCCGCCCAATTGTTACGGAGAAAATTTCTAAAAAACCGTAAAGCAACGAATTTCATATTATTTAATCGTTTTTATTTACTAGATTTTGTTGATTCCTCCAGGAGATACAGATGGAAACCACACAAACCAGCACTATCGTTTCGGGTGAATCCCGCAGCGGATGGCGCAAAACGGATACCATGTGGATGCTGGGCCTGTACGGCACGGCGATCGGCGCGGGCGTTTTGTTCCTGCCAATCAACGCCGGCGTCGGCGGTATGATCCCACTGATTATCATGGCGATTCTGGCCTTCCCGATGACCTTCTTCGCACACCGCGGTATGACCCGCTTCGTGCTGTCCGGTAAAAATCCGGGCGAAGACATCACCGAAGTCGTTGAAGAACACTTTGGCGTAGGCGCAGGTAAACTGATTACGCTGCTCTACTTCTTCGCAATCTACCCGATCCTGCTGGTTTATAGCGTGGCGATCACCAACACCGTCGAAAGTTTCATGGCGCACCAGCTGCACATGACGCCGCCGCCGCGCGCCATTCTGTCCCTGATTCTGATTGTCGGCATGATGACCATCGTGCGTTTCGGCGAGCAGATGATCGTTAAGGCAATGAGTGTCCTGGTATTCCCGTTCGTTATCGCGCTGATGGTTCTGGCGCTGTACCTGATCCCGCAATGGAACGGCGCGGCGCTGGAAACCCTGTCGCTGAGCAGCGCGTCAACAACCGGTAACGGTCTGCTGATGACCCTGTGGCTGGCGATCCCGGTAATGGTCTTCTCCTTTAACCACTCGCCGATCATCTCCTCCTTCGCGGTAGCGAAGCGTGAAGAGTACGGCGAAGGCGCAGAGAAGAAATGCTCCAGCATCCTGGCGCGCGCTCACATCATGATGGTGCTGACCGTTATGTTCTTCGTCTTCAGCTGCGTACTGAGCCTGTCTCCGGCGGACCTGGCGGCGGCGAAAGAGCAGAACATCTCGATTCTGTCTTACCTGGCGAACCACTTTAACGCACCGGTTATCGCCTGGATGGCGCCGATCATCGCGATGATCGCTATCACCAAATCCTTCCTCGGCCACTATCTGGGCGCTCGTGAAGGTTTCAACGGCATGGTGATTAAGTCTCTGCGCGGCAAAGGCAAAACCATCGAAATCAACAAACTGAACAAGCTGACCGCGCTGTTTATGCTGGTCACCACCTGGATTGTGGCCACGCTGAACCCGAGCATCCTCGGCATGATTGAGACCCTGGGCGGTCCGATTATCGCGATGATTCTGTTCCTGATGCCGATGTACGCTATCCAGAAAGTTCCGGCCATGCGCAAATACAGCGGCCACATCAGCAACGTCTTCGTTGTGATTATGGGCCTGATTGCCATCTCCGCGATTTTCTACTCTCTGTTCAGCTAATTCTCTTAAGACCTCCCCTCGCGCCGCTTAACGGCGGCGCGCTTTCCGACAGTACTGGAATACATCATGATCAGCGTATTCGATATTTTCAAAATCGGCATTGGCCCATCCAGCTCCCATACCGTTGGACCGATGAAAGCGGGCAAACAATTTACTGACGACCTGATTGCGCGCGGCCTGCTGGCCGACGTCAGCAAAGTCGTCGTCGACGTTTACGGCTCCCTGTCTCTGACCGGTAAAGGCCACCATACCGATATCGCCATTATCATGGGACTGGCCGGCAATCTGCCGGATACCGTCGACATCGACGCGATCCCGGGCTTTATTCAGGACGTTAACACCCACGGCCGCCTGCTGCTGGCGAACGGCCAGCACGAAGTCGAGTTCCCTGTCGACCAGTGCATGAATTTCCATGCCGACAACCTTTCTCTGCATGAGAACGGCATGCGCATTACCGCGCTGGGCGGCGACAAGGTGCTCTACAGCCAGACCTACTACTCCATCGGCGGCGGCTTTATCGTCGATGAAGAGCACTTCGGCCTGACCACCGAGGCGCCGGTTGCTGTGCCTTATCCGTACAAAAACGCCGCCGACCTGCAGAAACACTGCAATGAAACCGGCCTGTCGCTCTCCGGTCTGATGATGCAAAACGAGCTGGCGCTGCACAGCAAAGAAGAGCTGGAACAGCACTTCGCCGCGGTGTGGGAAGTGATGAGCGCCGGTATCGAGCGCGGCATTACCACTGAAGGCGTTCTGCCGGGCAAACTGCGCGTTCCGCGCCGCGCCGCCGCGCTGCGCCGCATGCTGGTAAGCCAGGACAATACTAACAGCGACCCGATGGCGGTAGTGGACTGGATCAACATGTTCGCGCTGGCGGTAAACGAAGAGAACGCCGCCGGTGGCCGCGTGGTGACCGCGCCAACTAACGGCGCGTGCGGTATCGTTCCGGCGGTACTGGCCTACTACGACAAGTTTATCCGCAAGGTGAACGCTAACTCTCTGGCCCGCTATATGCTGGTCGCCAGCGCCATTGGTTCGCTGTATAAGATGAACGCCTCTATCTCCGGCGCCGAAGTCGGTTGCCAGGGCGAAGTCGGCGTGGCCTGCTCGATGGCCGCGGCCGGTCTGGCGGAGCTGCTGGGCGCTAGCCCGGCTCAGGTGTGCATCGCCGCGGAAATCGGTATGGAACATAACCTCGGCCTGACCTGCGACCCGGTTGCCGGCCAGGTGCAGGTACCGTGCATCGAGCGTAACGCCATCGCGGCGGTCAAAGCGGTTAACGCCGCGCGCATGGCCCTGCGCCGTACCAGCGAACCGCGCGTGTGCCTCGATAAGGTTATCGAGACCATGTATGAAACGGGCAAAGATATGAACGCCAAGTACCGCGAAACCTCTCGCGGCGGCCTGGCGATGAAAATCGTCGCCTGCGATTAACGCCTCTGGCCCGGCACGCTTCGGCATGTCGGGCCAACTCTCCTCCAGCCCTGGCTCATTCTGCGAGCCTGCTTCCCGAACTTCGCTCTACCAATAGCCTCATCTTGCCACCGATGTTACCCTTACAGCCTGAGAACAAAGGGAGGTATCTTGTGGCTGTTCATCTGTTAATTGTCGACGCGCTCAACCTGATCCGCCGTATTCATGCGGTACAGGGTTCACCCTGCGCGGATACCTGCCTGCACGCCCTGGAACAGCTTATCGTCCACAGCCAGCCGACGCACGCCGTGGCGGTGTTCGACGATGAAGACCGCGCCCACGGCTGGCGCCACCAGCGGCTGCCGGACTATAAAGCCGGGCGCGCGCCGATGCCGGAAACGCTGGAAGCGGAAATGCCGGCGCTGCGGGCGGCTTTCGAACAGCGCGGTATCCGCTGCTGGGCGCTGCCCGGCAGCGAAGCGGACGACCTGGCGGCCACGCTCGCCGTTAAAGTTGCCCAGGCCGGGCATCAGGCGACTATTGTCTCGACCGATAAAGGCTACTGTCAGCTGCTGTCGCCGACCATTCGCATCCGCGACTATTTCCAGAAACGCTGGCTGGATGCGCCGTTTATCGCCAATGAATTCGGCGTGACGCCGGAACAGCTCCCGGACTACTGGGGCCTGGCGGGAATTAGCAGCTCAAAAGTCCCGGGCGTTGCCGGGATTGGGCCGAAAAGCGCGGCGCAGCTGTTAACGGATTATCAGGATTTAGAAGGCATCTACGCGCGGCTTGCCGAAGTGCCGGAGAAGTGGCGTAAGAAGCTTGAAGAGCATAAAGAGATGGCGTTTACCTGCCGGGAAATCGCCCGCCTGCAAACGGATTTACAGCTCGATGGCAACCTACAGCAGCTGCGTTTGCCATCCGCGTGATCCCCGGCCGCGCTAATGCGTGGCCGGGGCTGCTGAGCGCTGATTAGCGCTCGTCGCGGCGGCCGCCGACCGCCGCCCACAGGCGACGCACGTGTACGGTCACTTCTTCACGGTCGTGATACAACTGACGGGCCTGAATCTGCGCGTTAATTCCGTGCTCATCAAGCTGCGCCTGAATATAGGCCAGGTTTTGCGACACCTCTTCATAGCGCTTTTTCATCGGCAGCTTAAGGTTAAAAATGGTCTCGCGGCACCAGCCGTTCACCAGCCACTGCGCCATTAACGCCGCCACCTTCGCCGGTTTCTCAACCATGTCGCACACCATCCACGAGATGTTGTTGCGGTTCGGACGATAGCGGAAGCCATCTTCACGCAGCCAGGTCACCTGTCCGGTATCCATCAGGCTCTGCGCCATCGGGCCGTTATCGACCGAAGAGACCCACATGTTGCGCTTCACCAGCTGATAGGTCCAGCCGCCCGGGCAGGCGCCGAGATCCACCGCGTACATGCCATTCGCCAGACGCTCGTCCCACTCATCCGCCGGAATGAAGACGTGAAATGCCTCTTCCAGCTTCAGCGTCGAACGGCTCGGCGCATCGGAAGGGAACTTCAGGCGCGGGATCCCCATATAAAACGGCGAGTTGTTATTGCTAAAGGAGTAGCCGGTGTAACAGCAGCCGGGGGCGATAAAGAACACGTGCACCACCGGACGCTTCGGCGTTTCATAGTTGGTCAGCACGCCGGCTTCACGCAGCGCCGCGCGCAGCGGCACCGTGAACTTGCGGCAGAACTTCATCAGCTCTTTGCTTTCGTTGGTATCCGCGACCTCAACGCGCAGATCACCGCCCTTTTCCACCACGCCCTGCAGCATGCCGACGATCGGCGTGATGCGGTCTTCCGGCGGCAGGTCGCGCAGCAGTTCGCCAACAACGAACATCTGACGCGCGAAAATCAGCGAGCTAAACGGTAGATCGCGCACCAGCTTCTCGCCATCGCCCTGCTGATAGCACTCAAAAATCACATATCCGGAGTCGTCTTTGACCCGGGCAAAACCAAATACCTCAAGGCGGGCTGCCTTATCGGTAATTTCTGCTGCGCACTCTTTCTCAAACCCGGGGCGACAATAGAGGACAACCTTATTCATGAACAACGCCCTTACGTTTCAGACGAATTGCACCAATTAACATTAATACCCAACCGGCAAGGAAGCAGACGCCGCCTACCGGGGTAACGAACGCCCACAGGCGTAAATGCGACAGCGCCAGGCAATATAAGCTGCCGCTGAACAACACGGTTCCCAGCGCCAAAAACACGCTGCTCCAGTAAAACCAAATGCTTATCCGCCGCTGCATGGCGACAGACAGGCCTAAAATCGCCAGCGTATGAAACGCCTGATACTCAAGGCCGGTGTGGATCCAGGCCATTTCGGCCGCACCCAGCGATTTACTTAATACGTGTGCGCCAAAGGCGCCCAGAGCCACAAAGATAAAGCCGCTGATGGCGGCAAAAATCAGCATAAAACGGCTGGTCATGTTGATACCCTACAAAGTCAGTTAACGCCTGGTCATCAGGCCGTTATTGTTCGTAACGAAAGCGGAATTTTTCTTGTTCGCTCGCCGCCTTCGCTAAAATCCACTGGCGGAAAGCGGCTATTTTACCCAGTTCAGCCTGACTGTCATGACAAACAAGGTAAAACGCGTTCTTACTGACCAGAACATCATTAAACGGGCAGACCAAACGGCCTGCTTCAATTTCGGACTGAGCCATAACGTTATTGGCCAGTGCGACGCCTTGTCCATGGATTGCCGCCTGCAGCACCATCGCGCTGTGGCTGAATATCGGTCCCTGTTGCACATTGATATGATTTAGACCCAGTTGCCGGGTATAAGTTTGCCAGTCGCGGCGAGAGGCATCATGTAACAGCGTATGTTGCGCCAGATCGGCAGGCGTTTTCAACGCTTTGTCACCGGTTAACAACAACGGCGAACAAACCGGTAGTAAATATTCGGCGTACAGTTTTTCAACACGCAGCCCCGGCCAGTTGCCGCGGCCATAGAAAATCGCCACGTCGACGTCGTCGGCCAGTTTGTCTTCCTGACGGTCCACCGCCTGGATCCGCACGTCGATCCCCGGATAAGCTGAGTTAAAGCTTGAGAGTCGCGGCACCAGCCACTGAATGGCGAAACTGGGCAATAAACTAACAGTTAGCGCCCCTTTCGCGCTGCGCGCCTGCAGTTTACGCGTGGCTTCGGTGAGCTGCGAAAAAATCTCTTTAATATCCTGAAAATAGCTTTGCCCCTCTTCCGTTAACAGCAGCGAGCGATTGCGTCGACGAAACAGCTTCAGGCCCAGAAAGTCCTCTAGTGACTTGATTTGGTGACTTACTGCGGCCTGCGTCACAAAAAGCTCATCGGCTGCGCGAGTGAAGCTCAGATGACGTGCGGCTGCATCAAAAACACGTAATGCATTCAGAGGTGGTAATCGCTTCGACATGGTTATTCTGACTGAGATGTTAACGAGTTTTAACAAATAGGAAACAACAGTTAACCTATTAGTTTTTTTATCTGAGCCATTATAAATTGTCCGTTGAGGTTCTACCAGCAAATACCTATAGTGGCGGCACTTCCTGAGCCGGAACGAAAAGCTTTTTTTGGAATGCGTGTTCCAACAAGCTTTTGGCTTACGGTTGTGATGTTGTGTTGTTGTGTTTGCAATTGGTCTGGGTTTGCAGACCATGGTAGCAAGGCTACCTTTTCACTTCCTGTACATTTACCCTGTCTGTCCATAGTGATTTAATGTAGCACCGCAATGCGCGGTGCTTTTTTTTGCCGAAAAATCACCGTTCTCCCCGCCTCCTCGCTATCACCAGCCTTGCCCTAATGGGGAATTTGCGCGACGATCGTGATATCGATATGAGGAATTCCATGAACGCATTCAATCCCGCCCACTTCCGCGCCCAGTTTCCAGCCCTGGCGGATGCCGGCGTCTACCTGGATAGCGCGGCGACGGCGCTAAAACCGCTGGCCGTGATCGATGCCAGCGACCAGTTTTATCGCCTGAGCGCCGGCAACGTCCACCGCAGCCAGTTTGCCGCCGCCCAGCGTCTTACCGAGCGCTACGAGGCGGCGCGCGAACGCGTCGCCAGCTGGCTTAACGCCTCTTCCGGCAAAGATATCGTCTGGACCCGCGGCACCACAGAAGCCATCAATATGGTCGCGCAGAGTTACGCGCGCCCGCGCCTGCATCCTGGCGATGAAATAATCGTCAGCGAAGCCGAACACCACGCCAACCTGGTGCCGTGGCTGATGGTTGCCGAACAAACCGGCGCGCGGGTGGTCAAGCTGCCGCTGGGCGCCGATCGTCTGCCGGATATCGCTCAACTCCCTTCGCTTATCTCTCCGCGCAGCCGGGTGCTGGCGATTGGCCAGATGTCTAACGTCACCGGCGGCTGCCCCGATCTGCGACTTGCTATTGATTTAGCCCATCAGGCGGGAATGATAGTGATGGTTGATGGCGCGCAGGGCGCGGTGCACTTTCCGGCCGACGTGCAGGCGCTGGATATCGATTTTTATGCCTTCTCCGCCCATAAGCTGTATGGCCCAACGGGTATTGGCGCGCTGTATGGCAAAAGCGAGCTGCTAGCGGAGATGTCGCCATGGCTCGGCGGCGGCAAAATGATTACTGAAGTCTCATTCGATGGCTTTAAAACCCAGCCCGCCCCCTGGCGGCTTGAAGCCGGGACGCCCAACGTCGCCGGCGTTATCGGCCTCAGCGCCGCGCTGGAATGGCTGCAGGAAATCGATCTTACACAGGCGGAAAGCTGGAGCCGTAGCCTGGCGACGCTTGCGGAAGATGAACTGGCAAAGCGGCCCGGTTTTCGTTCGTTCCGCTGTCAGGATTCGAGCCTGCTGGCCTTTGATTTCGAGGGCGTACACCATAGCGATATGGTTACGTTGCTGGCGGAGTCCGGCATTGCGCTACGCGCCGGGCAGCATTGCGCGCAACCGCTGCTGGCGGCATTAGGCGTCAGCGGTACGCTGCGCGCCTCATTCGCGCCGTACAATACGCAAGATGATGTTTATGCGCTGGTGCACGCTATCGACCGCGCGCTGGAAATACTGGTGGATTAATGATGACCTCCCAACCCTTAAGCACCGCGCTCAGCGAAGCGACGCTGCGCCAGATCTTCGCCCCGCTAACTCAGTGGGAAGATAAGTACCGCCAGTTGATTTTAGTGGGTAAGAAACTGCCGCCATTAACGGATGACCAGCGGGCGCAGGCGAAAGAGATCGCCGGCTGCGAAAACCGTGTCTGGCTGGGGTATCAGGTTGATGCTGAGGGCAAGATGCACTTCTTTGGCGATAGCGAAGGGCGTATTGTGCGCGGCCTGCTGGCGGTGCTGTTAGCCGCCTGCGAAGGAAAAAGCGCCGCTGAGATTTTAGCGAATGATCCGTTGGCGTTATTCGATGAGCTGGGTTTGCGCGGGCAGCTTAGCGCTTCGCGCAGCCAGGGGCTGCAGGCGCTAAGCGACGCGGTGCTCGCCGCCGCCCGCGAGAACTAATTCAAACGCCGTCTCCCCGGCTTGCGCTACGCTGAGCCGGGCTACTCCCACTACAACCGCATCAATGCTGACTGAAACTGCCGGTGTTGGGGGCCTCAAAATCGCTGAGACGTTCCCGGCAGGCCGGGGCAGCCCGCATGGATGCGGGCTGAGGGCCGTGTTTTGCACGGACGCTGCCTCGGCCCGACCCGAAGCCTGCCGGGATAAGTCGAAGGAACCACGAAGTGGCGATTTTGGCGGCCAGAGCCCGGGAGTACAGAGGGCGGCGGCGACTGGCCGCCCTCTGTGCGCTCCCTGCGCCATGAGTGCCATAACGCAGAAGAAATATCGGGAGCGCAATGTGCTTTGAATTAACACAAAGCACATGTTTATCCCCAACCAAAACCGTTGCAAACCAATAACAGTATCTACGGTTCCAGGCCAATAAAGGAAACGCCTGCCGGACTATTCCCCCTGACGCTGCGCTTTCGCCAACATCTTCTTCAACGCATGGGATACGGCGACAAAACCAAAGGTCGCCGTCACCATGGTCGCCGCGCCAAAACCGGAGGCGCAATCCATCCGCTTCGGCCCTTCCGCCGTGCTTTTCATTGCACATACGCTGCCATCCGCCTGCGGGTAGACCAACGCTTCGGTCGAGAAGACGCAATCGATGCCCAGCTTTCCTTTACTATTCTTCACTACGCCAAACTGGCTTTTCAGCCGTTCGCGCAGTTTCGCCGCCAGCGGATCCTGAATAGTTTTCGCCAAATCGGCCACCTGGATCTGCGTCGGATCGATTTGCCCGCCAGCTCCGCCGGTCGTCACCAACGGTACTTTATAACGGCGGCACCAGGCGATCAGCGCCGCTTTTGGCCTGACGCTATCGATCGCGTCGATAACATAGCTAAAGCCCGCTCCCAGGTATTCCGCTACGTTCTCGGGCGTGATGAAATCATCGATAACCGTGACCCGACACTCCGGGTTAATCAGACGTATACGCTCGGCCATCACTTCCGCTTTCGCCAGCCCAACGTTGCCGCCAAGGGCGTGGATTTGGCGATTGGTATTGGTGACGCAAACATCATCCATATCAATCAGCGTAATCGCGCCAATCCCGGTACGCGCCAGCGCTTCCGCCGCCCATGAGCCGACGCCGCCGATCCCGACCACGCAAACATGCGCCTCGGCAAAACACTGCAGCGCCTTTTCGCCATATAAACGCGCCGTGCCGCCAAACCGCTGGCGCCAGGCATCGCTGATTACTACAGACATAAAACCTCGGAATAAAGTAGAGACCCCGGATTCGGCGCGTTGCGCGGATCCGGGTTAGAAACGTACGGACGTTTGAACGTTAACCGCTAAAGACGCTACCGGCGCCTGGCGCGTTTTTCAGTACCCACACGCGGCCATAGTGGTTATACCAACCGGCGCGATGACCGGCATCCGGGCCGATGCCCTGGTAGATATCGAAATGCTGGCCTTTAATCGCCCCGCCGACATCCAGCGCCACCATCAGGCGTAGCTCGTACTGACCGTTAAACTTACCGTTATTATCCAGCAGAGGCACCTCGGCCAGCAAGGTGGTTCCCGGCGGAATAATCGAACGGTCAGAGGCGACCGACGCGCGGCCAATCAACGGTACCGCGCTCGCCCCTTTCACCGGCGCGTAGGACTGCGGTTTAAAGAAGACAAAAGATGGGTTCTGTTCCAGCAGCTCGCGGACTTCCGCTTCGCTATGTTTTTCGCCCCATTCACGGATCGCCTGCATCGACATATCTTCCCGCTTCACTTCACCGCGGTCGATAAGCACTTTACCGATACTACGGTAAGGCCAGCCGTTTTTCCCGGCGTAGCTGAAGAAGTTAAGCGGCGAACCGTCGCCGAAATCGATATAGCCGCTGCCCTGCACGTCCATGATGAAGTTATCCATCAGCGAGTTGCTGTAGGCCAGCACGTAGTTATCGCTGAGCGCGCCGGCATAGATGCTGGCGCGGGAAGGCAGTTTGCCGTTTTTCGGCGGCATACGGTAAATAGGATACTGGAACTCGCCCTGGCGAGTGTGGCGGGCCTGTACGACCGGGGTGTAGTAGCCGGTAAACTGCACGTTGCCGTAGTTATCAGCCCCCTGCATCTGCCAGGCATCAATACCAAACTGGCGTAACGTGCGGGTATCGCCGCCGGAACGCAGCCACTCCTGAATCGCGTTATAGACGCTGCTCTGGCTATTATAGAGACGCGGAGAGGCGCTACGAATCTGACCAACCTGCTGGGAGAAGTCGCCGGCGTTAATCGGCGCGCCTACCGCATCAGGTTGGTTTACCAATGAAAACGGCTGGGTAAACTTGCCATCACTATATTGCTGACCGCGATCGGTCGGTTTCGAGGTACAGGCGGCGAGCATCGCCAGCATTGCCCCCGTCGCTACATATTTTGCCCAACGTCCTTTCATGGTATCTCTTCTTTATTGCTGCTAAGCCTTAGTGCGTGATGAAGATAACAAACCCATGCGGCTAATGAAATGCACGAAAGCGCCCCGCAGCCCAAATTGTGTAAAAATTCGCCCATTACTGTATTTTTAGCCGCCGTTTTTTACAAAATTGACGATTTCTACGAAAAAAGGTTGCATCAGAACGCTAGCGGAGTATAGTGCGCTTCCACGGACGCGGGGTGGAGCAGCCTGGTAGCTCGTCGGGCTCATAACCCGAAGGTCGTCGGTTCAAATCCGGCCCCCGCAACCAATTAAAATCTGAAGTAAATCTACTCGATGGAAGAGTAGACGCGGACGCGGGGTGGAGCAGCCTGGTAGCTCGTCGGGCTCATAACCCGAAGGTCGTCGGTTCAAATCCGGCCCCCGCAACCAATTACAATCAGAAGCAAATTTACTCGATGGAAGAGTAAAGACGGACGCGGGGTGGAGCAGCCTGGTAGCTCGTCGGGCTCATAACCCGAAGGTCGTCGGTTCAAATCCGGCCCCCGCAACCAACACAATGAACACCCTTAAGGGTGTTTTTTTGTTTCTACCGTCCGTAAATACCGCTATAAAAAAAAGCGCCCGAAGGCGCTATTTTTTTATCCGCGTCTGGCCAACGTCGCCCCATCGGCAAAGTAGGCTTTGATCCCCGCCAGAATCGACTCCGCCACTTCCTGCTGGAATTTCGCGGTCTTCAGTTTACGCTCTTCTTCAACGTTACTGATAAAGGCCGTTTCGACCAGAATCGAAGGAATATCCGGCGCTTTCAGTACCGCAAAGCCCGCCTGCTCCACCTGATTTTTATGCAGCTTATTAATATTGCCCATTTTTTGCAGCACCGCTTTACCAAATTTCAGGCTGTCGGCGATGGTCAGGGACTGCACCATATCGAACATGGTGTGGTCAACGTAACGATCGCCGCTCTTGCTGACCCCGCCGATTAAGTCCGAGGCGTTCTGCGTTTGCGCGAGGTATTTTGCGGCGGTACTGGTAGCGCCCTTGGTCGAGAGCGCGAACACCGAAGAGCCGCTCGGCTGACGGCTGGTAAAGGCGTCGGCGTGAATCGAAACGAACAGGTCGGCACGCTGCTTCTGCGCCTTGGCGACGCGCACCTTCAAGGGAATAAACACGTCTTCGTTACGGGTCATAAAGACCTTCATATTGCCTTCACGCTCAATGAGCGCGCGCAATCGACGGGCAATCTGCAGCACCACGTCTTTCTCACGAGTACGGTATTTACCAATCGCGCCGGAGTCTTCACCACCGTGGCCGGGATCGAGCATGATAACGATAGGACGATCGCGCCCGGCTTTCCCCGGCTGCGGCCCGCTTTCTGCCGGCGGTACCTGACGTTCCAGATCGCCTTTGTTGTAATCTTCCAGCAGCGCCAGTAGCGGATCCTGCACATCGGTGGCCGTAGAGGGATAAAGATCCATCACCAGACGCTCTTTAAAACCGGCGACCGGCGCCAGCGCAAACAACTGCGGTTTGACGTTTTGTTTCAGTTCAAACACCATCCGCACGGTTTGCGGGTCGAACTGGCCCACGCGCGCGGATTTAATATACGGGTCGTCGTCGCGAATCTGCCCGCCCATCCCTTTCAGAACCGAGTTCAGGTTAACGCCTTCAATATCAACCACCACTCGCTCAGGATTGCTTAACGCAAACTGCCGATATTTCAGTACATGATTGGATTCCACCGTGACGCGGGTGTAAGTCGACGACGGCCAGATACGCACCGCGACTACCTGCGCGGCGGCGGCCAAACCGACCGGACTCACACTCATTAACCACATGGCGCCCGCCCCTTGTAAAAAACGACGGCGGCTTAATCCCGACTTGTATCCCGACATGCCACTCCCAAGCAAAAAAACGTGTTTGAAGCCAAAATGAACAGATTGACCAGAAACTTTAACCAAAGCCGCATAACCTGTCATCTATAAAAGGGTAAACAAACTTTGACACCCAAGGTTTTGTCACAATGTTTTCGCAAATTAGTGACAAATTAGGGGTTGCGCCACGAAGCAAAACAGAATAAAAATACACTTATTACGAATAATCATGCATTGAGGGTTTGTCATGGTGAAGGAGCGTCGCACTGAACTGGTCGAGGGATTCCGCCATTCTGTTCCCTATATAAACGCGCACCGGGGAAAAACGTTTGTCATCATGCTGGGCGGAGAAGCCATCGAGCACGATAACTTTTCCAGCATAGTCAATGACATTGGCTTATTGCACAGCCTCGGTATTCGCCTGGTGGTGGTCTATGGCGCGCGTCCGCAAATTGACGCTAATCTCGCGGAACACCACCACGAGCCGGTTTACCACAAGCAGACCCGCGTCACCGACGCCAAAACCCTTGAGCTGGTTAAGCAGGCCGCCGGTATGCTGCAGTTAGAAATTACCGCCCGCCTGTCGATGAGCCTCGGCAATACGCCCCTGCAGGGGGCGCATATCAACGTGGTGAGCGGCAATTTTATTATTGCTCAACCTCTTGGCGTCGATGATGGCGTCGATTACTGCCACAGCGGCCGTATTCGCCGCATCGATGAAGAAGCCATTCATCGCCAACTGGACAGCGGCGCAATCGTGCTCATGGGCCCGGTCGCGGTATCCGTCACCGGCGAGAGCTTCAACCTCACTTCTGAAGAGATAGCCACCCAACTGGCGGTAAAGCTGAAAGCTGAAAAGATGATCGGCTTCTGCTCGTCGCAGGGGGTCTACGACCAGCACGGCGAGATCGTTTCCGAGCTGTTCCCTAACGAGGCGCAGGCGCGGGTAGAGGAGCTGGAAGCGGAAGAAGATTATAATTCCGGTACCGTACGCTTCCTGCGCGGGGCGGTGAAAGCCTGCCGCAGCGGCGTGCGTCGCTGCCATTTAATTAGCTATCAGGAAGATGGCGCGCTGCTGCAGGAGCTATTCTCACGTGACGGTATCGGTACGCAGATCGTCATGGAAAGCGCCGAGCAGATCCGCCGGGCAACCATTAACGATATCGGCGGCATCCTCGATCTTATCAGCCCGCTGGAGCAGCAAGGCATTCTGGTGCGCCGCTCGCGCGAACAGCTGGAAATGGAGATTGATAAATTCACCATCATCCAGCGCGATAACACCACCATCGCCTGCGCCGCGCTCTATCCATTCCCGGAAGAGAAAATCGGCGAAATGGCCTGCGTAGCGGTGCATCCGGATTACCGTAGTTCGTCACGCGGCGAGGTACTGCTGAGCCGTATCGCCGCCCAGGCGAAGCAGATGGGGCTCAGCAAGCTATTCGTGTTGACCACTCGCAGTATCCACTGGTTCCAGGAACGCGGCTTCACCCCGGTGGATATTGATTTGCTGCCGGAGAGTAAAAAACAGATGTACAACTATCAGCGCCGTTCGAAGGTATTGATGGCAGACCTGGGCTGACGGATAACTCCCCGGATAGCGGCTTGCGCCTTATCCGGGCTACCCGACGACATCGCAACGTAGCGCCAGCAGGGCTCCCCCGGATGGCGGCTGCGCCTTATCCGGGCTTTCCGCCATGCGCGAAAATCTCCGCCAGGCCGCTGCGCCGTTCGGTGCGCGTCACGATGGCTTGCGCCAGTACCTGCTCGTCGGCGTAAAGCGACAGGCGCCGTTTGGCGCGGGTAATCGCGGTATAAACCAGCTCGCGGGTCACCAGCGGTACGCTACGAGAAGGCAAGATCAGCGCCGCATGATCGAACTCCGACCCTTGCGACTTATGCACCGTCATTGCCCAGGCGGTATCATGTTCCGGCAGGCGGCTTGGCTGCACCGATTTAATGCTGCCATCCGGCATTGGGAACCACACGCGAAGTTCGCCGTCCCTTTCCAGCGCAATACCAATATCACCGTTAAACAGCCCCAGCGCGCTATCGTTACGGGAAATCATCACCGGGCGGCCATCGTACCAGCGTGAATGGCGCGGTAGCGTAATCGCCCGCTTACGGTGGAGCATCTGCTCCAGCTGTTCATTCACGCCGCTTACCCCGTAAGGCCCTTCACGCAGCGCGCACAGCAGCTGAAATTCGCCGAAGGCGGCAATCATCTGCTCCGGCGCGGCCTGCTCGCGGCGCAGTTGCAGATAACGACCGTAGCCCTCCTGTGCCGCCATCAGCATCGCTTCATACTCCTCGGTGGTGCTGAGCGGCTGCAGAACGATATCCTCAAACGGCTGGCGTAATGTTGCTTTCACTTCTGCGCGCGCACCGGCATTGACCGCCCGCGCCAGGCTGCCAATACCGGAATGGCTGCCAAAGCGGTAGCTTTTTTGCAACAGGCACAGGCTATCGCGCAACGCCCCGGCCATCTGCCCCTCCCCCGCCGGCACCGTTGCGCCGGTCAAACGCGACAGTTCTTGCGCTCGCGCCGCGGTATAACCGGATGTCGCCCAGGCGCAGATGTCGCCAAGCACCGCCCCGGCTTCCACGGAGGCAAGCTGGTCACGGTCACCGAGAAAAATCACCCGCCCATGTTCCGGCAAAGCATCAATCAGACGCGACATCATCGGTAAGTCGATCATTGAGGCTTCATCGACCACCAGCACATCCAGATGCAGCGGGTTCCCGGCGTGGTAGCGCATGCGTTGGCTGCCGGGCTGCGCCCCCAGCAGGCGATGCAAGGTACTGGCATCGGCGGGAACCAGCGCTTTTTGCTCATCGCTAAGCGGAAGTTTTCTTAACGCCGCCCCAAGGGATTCCGTCAGGCGCGCTGCGGCTTTGCCGGTCGGCGCCGCCAGCCGAATTCGACAGCGCGACGTGTCGTTGATCTGAATCAGCGCCGCCAGCAGCTTCGCGACGGTAGTGGTCTTGCCGGTGCCGGGACCGCCGGAGATCACCGAAATGCGCCGGGTCAGCGCCACCGCCGCAGCGACTTTTTGCCAGTCGATATCGTCGGTCGCAGGAAAGAGTTCATTCAGGGTTGCCGTTAACCGCCCTTCATCAACCTCCAGTACCCGGTTCGTCTCATTAAAAAAGCGGGCGACGGTGAGTTCATTACGCCACATGCGGTTCAGGTACAGCCTTTCGCCACATAAAATCATCGGCGTCGGTTCGTCGCCGCGGCTCACCGCTGACGAAGAAAGCAACAATTGAGGCCAGTCCTGCGGCTCTCCGGCCATCGCCAGCAACTGGTCGCGGATCTCGCCGGCCTTGCCGCTTAGCGCTTCTTCAGCGTTGAGGCGCGACAGCGGCAGGCAGACATGACCTTCTCCGGCATCCCGGCTCAACAGCGCGGCGGCCAGCTTCACTGCCGGAGGGGCATCCTGCGCCACCATCAGCGCAAACTGTACGTCCAGCGGTCGCAGCAAACGCTGCTCGGCGGCGGCCAGCAGCAGTTCATCCATGGTCATGAGTCCACCTCCTGGGCAACACCGGCAAATAGCGCGTCGAGGCCGTCAATCAGCGGCTGCGCCGGGCGGGTGGTGAAGATCCCCTGCCCGCCTTCCTGCCCGTCCATGCCGCGTAAAAAGAGATAAATGACGCCGCCAAAGTGCCGCTCGTAGTGATAATCGGCAATACGGTGACGCAGATAACGGTGCAGCGCCAGGCTATACAGCTGGTACTGCAGATCATAACGATGCAGGCGCATCGCCTGGATCATCGCCTGCTGGGTATAGGCTTCGCGATCTTCGCCCAGCCAGTTAGATTTGTAGTCCAGCAGGTAATAACGACCATCATGACGAAATACCAGATCGATAAACCCTTTCAGCATGCCGCGGACCTGGCGGAAATCGAGCGCCGGGGTATCAGCCGACAGCGGATCATAGCGGCGGATCAGCGCGTCCAGCTGCAGCGGATCCAGCGGTTGTTCAATCGGTAGATAGAAGGCCATTTCCACCTGTTTATCCCGCACGCCCAGCTGATTCAGGGCGATTTCAGCCCCCGGCAGGCGTGTTCGCAGCACGCCGTCCAGCCATTCGCTCAACACCGGCGCCCACTCTTCGCCAAAACCGTGCAACTGTAGTTTTTGCGCCATCCAGTCAACCGGTACCGGCTGACTGAAATCGAGATCCTCAAACAGGCTATGCAGGAAAGTCCCCGGCGACGCGCCGCGTGGGAACTGATGAGGCGTGAGCTGCGGCTCTTCCGCCACCTCGCCAACGCCCGCGGCGTCGATATCGAGACGCGGTAGCAGCTCCTGACCGGCGCTGGAACCATGTTGCTGCAGGCCGGAATAACTGGTCACCCGCCAGTCGTCACTCACCTGGCGTTCAACCGTCCGCGCCGAAAGCGACGGTAGCGCGTTTTCCGGCGCCTGCCACGGTGTCTGGTCCATGGTATCGGGAATACATAGCGCAATATCATCGTGGCATAATGCCTGTAGCCGCGCGGTCAATCCCGCCGCGTCCATCGGCTCGCCGTCCTGCAGCAGACGGCCGAGGGCGCTGTGATGAAAATCACTGTTGCCAGGTTTATCGCTTCGGCGGGTACTTAACGGCGCAACCCCGAGACTGCAGTGCCACACCGCGCGGGTCAGGGCCACATACAACAGGCGTAAATCCTCCGCCAGACGCTCGGCTTCCGCCAGCTCAAGGCTATTCTCCCCCTCTCCGAGGTCGAGTACCGCAGCAAAGGAATCGCGGTCGTGATAGAACGCCTGATCCTGTTTGCGAAAGCGCGCGATAAAGGGCAGCCAGACCAGCGAATATTCCAGTCCTTTTGATTTGTGGATAGTGACGATTTGCACCAGATGCTTATCGCTCTCCAGACGCATCTGCTGGCTGGAAGCATTGCTGTCCGGCTCGGCGATATGTTGCGTCAGCCAGCGCACCAGCGCGTGCTCGCTCTCCAGCTGATTAGCCGCCTCTTGTAACAATTCGCTGATGTGCAAAATATCGGTCAAACGGCGTTCGCCGCCGTGGGTCGCCAGCAGATTTTCGGCAATATGACGTGCCCCCATCAGCGCGCGCAGCATTGGCATCACGCCGCGCTGGCGCCAGATCTGCCGGTATTCACTGAACTCCTCTACCAGCGCATCCCAGGCACGTTCATCCTGATTGAGGTTTTCGATATCCTGCGCATTAAGGCCAAACATCGACGTCGCCAGCGCGCTGCGTAGCGTGTTTTCACGCTCTGGCGCCAGTACCGCCTGTAGAACCCACAGTAATTCCTGCGCTTCCGGGGTTTCAAAAACGCTGTCGCGGTTTGAGAGATAGACCGACGGGATCGACAAGAGCTGCAGCGCATCGCGAATAAGCGCCGCTTCGAGACGGTTACGCACCAGCACGGTGATATCGGAGGCGCGCACCGGCTCGGCTTTTTCGCCGCGCCACAGCAGCGCGCGCCCCTGCTGGCCGGCGCTGAGCCAGTCGCGGATCTGCGTCGCACACAATTGCGCCATAAAAGACTGATAATCGCCAGAACCGACGGCTTCGCCAGGCATTAACCACATGTTCATCGCCGGGATCGGCTTCTCATCAATGGTAAAGCGCAACGTCTGATTTTTAGCGGCTGGCTTCACCGGCAAGAATGGGATCTCGCGGAACATGAATGGATTATCACTCAGGCCGAACAGACGATTTACGCTCTGTACCATGCCCGGCGCCGAACGCCAGTTGGTATCCAGCGTATAGTGGGCAGCGACATCGCCACGCGCTTTCATATAGGTGAAAATATCGGCGCCTCGGAAGGCGTAAATCGCCTGTTTCGGGTCGCCAATCAGCAGCAGGGCCGTATCCGGCTGGCGACGCCAGATGCGGCGGAAGATACGATACTGTTGCGGATCGGTATCCTGGAACTCATCGATCATCGCCACCGGGAAACGCTGACGAATAGCGCTGGCCAACGCTTCGCCGCTGTCGCCGCGCAGCGCGTCGTCAAGGCGGCTGAGCATGTCGTCAAAGCCCAGTTCGCCTCGACGCCGCTTTTCGCGGGCGACCGCTTCACGGATCTCCACCATCGCCCTGGCGATAACCAGATCGTTTAAGGTAAGCGGTGAGGCGAGCAGCGCCTCTACCGCGCTGAATAACGGATGCAACGGTGGTTCGCCGCCGTCTTTGGTGCGCTCAATGAGGAACGGTTGCGAGAATTTTTCCAGCGCATCAGGCAACTGATAACTCAGCGTTTCTTCCTGCGCCCAGGCGCTGACCTTTTCGATCCACTTGCCCTGGTTGCCGCGGTTGAACTTGCGGCGATCGAGCCCTGAGTTTTCCAGCACGTTTTCAATTTCGCTAACCTGCTCCCGCCACTGCTGCTTCAGCGCATTGATACGTTCCAGGATTTGCTGATGGCGGCTTGCCAGCGTCTCTTCCGCGGGCGGCGGCGATTTTAGCTGCGGCGCTTCGCCCTGCAGCCAGCGGTCGATCGCCTTGAGCAGATCGCGTGGTCCTTTCCACTGTTCATGGATCACCGCGGCGATATCGCGCGGCAGCGGATAACAGTGGCGACGCCAGAAGTCGGCGCAGGCCTGATAACGCAGGCGGGATTCGTCTTCGATCAATTGCTGTTCAAACAGCATGCCGGATTCGAAGGCGTTGAGGCTTAGCATCCGCTGACAGAAGCCGTGGATGGTAAAGACTGCCGCCTCGTCCATCTGCCGCTCCGCCAGCATCAACGTTTGCGCCGCCTGGTTTTTATCGGCGATTTCCGCGAGCAGAGAGGCATACAGAGGATTACTGGAACTCTCACGCAAACAGGCGATCCGCAGTTCATGAATATTGCTGCGGATGCGCCCACGCAGCTCTTCCGTCGCCGCTTCGGTAAAGGTAACCACCAGCAGCTCTTCCACGCTGACCGGCCGGGGGAAAGCAGATTCCCCCCCCAGCCCCAGCAGCAGCCGTAGATATAGCGCGGCGATGGTAAAGGTTTTTCCGGTGCCCGCGGAGGCTTCTATCAGCCGCTCGCCCGTCAGGGGCAAGCGGAGTGGGTCAAGAGACTCAGCGGTTTCGGTCATTCATTCTCTCGCATCAGGGGTAAGGATTTTTGCAATGCGCTGACGCTTTCCCATACCTTACCGCCTTCAGGGGCGGCGTATTCCGTCTTGCCGTTCTGGCTGCCGGAAACCTGGGATAACAGTGCCATGCCTTGCGGATCCACCACCGTCTGATGGAAGAAGTCGGCAAGTTTTTGCGGCGTCAGCAGTTTCATCTGAGCCACTACTTTATCACGTGAATCGAAGCGCATATTACCGCGATCGAAATCTTTGCTCAGCTTTGATGCTTCTTCGCTCAACGTTTGCGGCGCCTGCAGCATCTGGCTAATCGCCGCCTGCTGGATCTGGGCAAACTCTTCCGGTTTCATCGCCCGAAGTTTGGCTTCCGCCGTCGGGAAGAAGGCCTGGAAGCGCTGCCAGAGGAAGGCCGGCTGTTTATCGCTGCTCTGTAGCAGGAAGCCCATCCCCCACTGGCGGCCCACATTCATTGAGAAGGCGAATACCGCATAGCCGAGTTGTTCTTCAGTACGTAACTGGTTGTAGAACCAGGGCTGAATAATCTGCCCTAACAGCGAACTGGCGGCCATGCTGCTGTATTCATCGACGTTTGGCGGCGCGAAAACCGCCGCCAGCGCGGAGTCGGTGCTGCTGCCTGCTTTCTCAAACATCGCCAGCTGTTTGCTGTCGATCAGCACGTCTTTGTTGCGACACCACTCGTTGCCATCGGCGCCAAGCTGTTTTTGGATCTGGCGGGCCAGATCGGTGGACTGTCTGGCGCTCATGTTACCGATGACCAGCAGCTCCGGCCGCCCTCTTGCTTTCAGGTTATCGCGGTAGTTGATCACCTCTTTCAGGGTGATTGACGGTAGTAAATCGCGACGAGTTTTACGCTCAAAATAGGGTACCTGCGACAGCATCTGAATCGGCATAATCGCCTGGTCATAGGCTTTGCCTTTGTCCGCCGAATCCATCATCTGGGCATACCAGGACTTCGCTTGCTCAAGCTGCTCTTCGGTCGGCGTATAGCTAAAGTAGCCGTCCAGCAGCGCGGTAAAGAGCTGCGGCAGACGCTGGGTATAGCCGTTGGCATTAACCATCAGACCGTTGTTGGCGCCGGTCGAGAAGCTTATCCCGCCTACCGCGGCCTGATTGCTAAGTTGATCGAGGGCGATACCGGCCAGGTAATCATTCAACGCGAACATCACCTGACGGCGCGCGCTGTCCATCGCCTGCGGGTTACGTAGCACCAGCGAGACGTCGGCCTTTGGTTCACTGGCAAAGTACTGGCTGGGGGCATACACCACGCGCAGCGTCGGCTCATCGACGATAAGCTCCGGATGCGGGTAGGCCTTATCGCTCTTAATCAGCGTAAAATCATCCGGAATATACGGGTTCAGCGTCGGCAGCTGCAGCTTGATGGCAGCAGATTTTTGCTGCCAGTCGGCGAAGGTCCGGGCGCTAATTTTATCGACCTGGTACGGCGCGTTGACGAAATAAGCGGTTTTGTTGTGCGGCTCATTCGGGCTGATGTACCAGATACGCGCATTTTGCGGCGTCATCATCGCCAGACGGTCTTTGATCGCCTGGGCATCATAGCGGTCGGCGATATTAACCACGTCCAGTACGTGCTCTACCGGCACGCGAATCATGGTATCGGCCAGCCACTCCACATAATCCATATCGCGGTTAATCGACGGATAACGGAAATCGAGCTCCAGCACGTGGGCTAATTCATCAAAGTAGCGCTTATCAATACCCTGTGTACGCAGCAAATTCAGGTAGCTGAAAATAGCGGCGGTAACTTCATCGCGGTGCGCCAGGCCTTTATCGGTGAGGGTAGCGGAGATCGCCAGCACGCCGCTATTACCGTTGACCGCCGGATCGGAATCCGCGCGAATCCCTTCCGCCAGCCCCTGCTTCTGCAGCCAGTCGGATAAGGTGCCGGGGCTGCGGTTGCCAATCATATAGGTCACCAGCTCATCGGTCTTGCTGCGGAACTGAGCGCTGTTGTTATCGATGCGGAATTCAACGCGCAGCACCTTACGCGGCATCGCCGGCACGTAGTGAATCACAATGCCCTTCTGCGCATCGGTCACGACCGGTACGGTAATTTCCGGCTTGCTGATGTCGTGGTTTGGCACCCGCCCGTAGGTCGCGGCGGCAATGCTTGCCAACTCAGGCAGCGGCTTATTGCTGTAGATAACTGCCTTCATCAGGTTTGCCGAGTACCAGCGGTCGCGGAAAGCGTGTAGCGCATCAAGCACCGGGCTACCAGGCTTGTCGCTCAGCGTATCGAGGTTACCGCCGGAAAATTGTGAAGCCGGATGCGCAGGGTTGATGGTTTCGGCGCTCACCTGCGCCATGCGCATCCCGTCCCGGGTGCGCGCCATAGTCAATTCGGCGTTGACCGCGTTACGTTCGCGTTCGGCATATTTTTTATCCAGCAGCGGCGCGGCAATGGCATCGGCCAGCCGATCGACAGCGCCGTTGAGAGCATCGTTTTCCACTTCAAGGTAGAAGGCGGTGCGATACGGCGCCGTGCTGGCATTATGACTGCCGCCGTGCATTTTGAGGAATTCAGCAAGGCTGTCAGGCTGCGGGTACTTCTGCGAGCCCATTAAGGTCATATGCTCGAGATAGTGCGCCAGCCCTTGATGGTCGGCCGGATCCTGTAATGAACCCACCGGCACCACCAGCGCCGACAACGATTTTACCGCCTGCGGATCGGATACCAGCAGCACGACCATGCCGTTTTGCAGGCGAATAGCCTGATAGTGACGGGGATCTTTTTCGCTTTTACGGATGGTTTCCTGAATCGGTTGCCATCCGGTGTCTGCCTGACTTAACGGCGCCCAAAGGGCGACCACTACAACAAGAACTTTGAACCATAAACTGCGGGGCATTCACGGACCTCATCATTAACAAACTTCGCGCTGCATAGCGTCAGCGTGGATACCCATCATCAGGCTCGGGCCATCTTCCGGGTATTTAAAACATCAGTCCGTGATTCGCTGCGCATAATAAATGAACAACCTTCTTTTGCGCAATTTTTATACTATTACAATTTTATTCGGACTGATGGAAACGAAATATCGGCAACAGATAACGCTGCGCCTGCGCGATAATCTCTTCATAGTACGCAGGCTCAAGAGTGCGCCACAGGCGCTGGTACCAGATATCGGCACCTTCGCCGCTCACCACCATATTACCTTCGTAGGCCTGAAGGAACTTGCTACGCGCTTTTTGTTGCGTATCGTCATCCATTAACATGACATCCTTTTCCGCGTCATAACAGGCTTTTAGCCACGCGCCGCCGCTTTCCGGCAACAGCAGTAGCGGTTTTGACATCCCCTGCAGGTAGCCTTCTACCAGCTCATTCAGATACGCCTGCGCCTGCTCCGCCGCCAGCGGCGGGAAACGCCATTCGCCTTCCTTGCGCACGAACAAGCGACTTTCGCCGAGACCGCCGCTAGCACAATAGACAAGATGTTCCAGCCAAAGCTGCACGCCCTGAGAGACGCTCAGCAGCGATGGACGCCAGCGCAATAACCCATCCGGCTGTACCTGCTGTAGCCAGCCGGTGAGATTGATACCGTTGCACTGTAGGTCAATCTCCATACTTTGCGCGGGTTGACGACTGGCGATAACCCGCTCAGCCAGGTTCTGCATTTCCTGACGCTGCGCCTCCCACGCCAGTTCGCCAAACGCGCCATAGGGCAGCTCCCCCGCCGCACGAAAACGACGATACATCGCTGACGCATCCTGCTGTTCAATCAGCGTATTCAGCAACTGTTGGTTCAACTGGTAACGGCTTAGCCCTTCAAGCACGAAAGGCTCATCTTCGGGGATCTCGCTCTCTTCAGAGCGGAAATTCACCCGCAAACGCTGCTGGAAGAAAGCGCGCACTGGATGCTGCCAAAAGCGTAACAGCTGTTCGAACGGCAGCGTGTCGATATCGAGCGGCGCAAGCGGCTGGATAAATTCACTATGCGCCTCTCCCTGCTGGCTGGCGGCGGCCAGCCACTCTCTTGCATAGCTCTGATCTTCATCCGGCAGGTAATTGGCGGCATCAAAAGGCATGCGCGTATGCAGATGGGTAATGTGCTCTTTAACGCGGCGTTCGCTGGCATCGCAGTCCAGCACTTCATCGCCTTCAAGGCAGTGGCTCTGACCGATATAGTCCGCCAGTTCCTGTACCAGCACCGAAGGATAACGCTCGCTATTATCCTGAATAGAGCGGCCGATATAGCTGATGTATAGCTTCTGTTCTGCCGACATCAGCGCTTCCAGGAACAGATAGCGGTCGTCGTCGCGACGGCTACGGTCGCCGCGCTGCGGTTTTTGGCTCATTAAATCGAAACCCAGCGGCGCGAGGGTGCGTGGGTAGACGCCGTCGTTCATCCCCAGCAGGCAGACAACTTTGAAGGGAATAGAACGCATCGGCATCAGGGTGCAGATATTCACCGGCCCGGCCAGGAAACGCTGGCTGATGCGCTGCTGATCGAGGCGCTGCGCCAGCTCATCGCGCAGCAGCGATAGCGGCACGGCAGCCCCGTACTGCGCATCCAGCCCGCCATCGATGATGGCTTGCCATTGCTGTTCAATCAGCGCCAGCGCCGCTTCGGTTTCACTGTCTGGCAGGAAGAAATCCGTGAGCAGATCGCGGCACACCGGCAGCCACTCTGTCAGCGGGCGATCCTGTGCCAGACCGCGGCGCCACAGATTGAGCTGCATCAGCAGCGAAGCGAGATTCCCCACCAGTTCGGCAATCAGCCCGCTGGATTCATCATAGGGCAGCACCGACTGCCACTCGCCCTGGCTGCTGTCCATCGCATATCCCAGCAGCATACGTGTTAAACCGAAACGCCAGGTGTGCTGACCGGTCGCCGGGAGATCCATTTCGCGCACGTTGTCGTCATCCATACCCCATCGTACGCCGGATTCATTGACCCACTGGCGCAGATAGCGTAGCCCCTCTTCATTGATATTGAAGCGCGCCGCCAGCACTGGTACATCCAGCAGCGCCAGCACATCTTCACTGGCGAAACGGCTATCCGGCAGAGAAAGCAACGTGATAAACGCCTGTAGCGCCGGGTGCGATTCCCGCGCCCGACGGTCGGAAATCGCCCACGGCAGCCAGCGTTCGCCGCGCGCTGCGCCGAATACCGCCTGAATATAGGGACTGTAGCTGTCGATATCGGCGACCATCACGATAATATCGCGCGGCGTCAGCTCCGGGTCTTCTTCCAGCATCGCCAGCAGCCGGTCATGCAGCACTTCCACTTCGCGTTGCGGGCTATGGCAGACGTGGATAGCCAGGCTGCGGTCGTCAGTCGCCAGCGGACGCTTGCTCTTACTGCTGGCGAACTCTTGCGCGGTGCGCCCTGCCACCGCGGCGTTGCGCAGATCCAGAATATCGGCCTGAAGGTTATGCAGCAGGTTATCGGGGGCGATATCGACAAAGGCGTCCAGCTCTTCATAGCGCTCCAGCCCGGCCAGCAGATAGATATAATCGCGCCCGAGCTTGCCCCACGAGGCCAGCAGCGGGTTGCCAACATCCTGCTCGCCATCATCATTAAACAACCCCGGCGCCTGTTCAGTGTCGCGGAACAGCGGCAGCTCGCGCGCCTCGCGGTGGTGGCGGCGCTGGCGCGACATCAGTTTGGCAAGAAACGCCGGATCTTTAATATCGCCCCAGTAGTAGCGACAGGGGTTAGTGAAGAGTACATAGACATCGACGTGCTTGCCCAGCGCCTGCAGGGCCTGCAAATACACCGGCGGCAGCGCGGAGATGCCACAGATAAAGACCCGCGACGGCAGCCCGGCTGGCGGCTGGTCAGCATTTTCCAGCGCGCTGATAAAGCGCTGGTACAGATTAGCGCGGTGCCACAGCGGTTGCCCAAGCTCCGCGGTGTATTCGACTAACGCTTTCCACAGCGGAGCCTGCCACTGCTGAGCGTCGCCCAGCCCGTCAACCCGTTCATCGGCCTCCCAGCGCATCAGCCACTCCGGGCGATAGACCAGATACTGGTCATACAGATCGGCTACCCGCGCGGCTAGCTGGAATAGCTTACGCTTGTCGCTGTCATCGCTCAGATAGTGGCGCAGCAATGTGAAGGCGTCATCGTCGAGATACTGCGGTAGTAGAGTCATTAGCTTCCAGCTCATGCTCTGTTTACTGAAGGCGCTCTCGCCGGGAATATCGTCTAGCACGCGAACGAACATATCCCAGATAAAGCTGGCCGGCAGCGGAAACTCGATATTCGCCGCAATACCGAAGCGCTTTGCCAGCGTCATTTGTAGCCATTGCGCCATACCGGTACTTTGCACCAGCACCATTTCCGGCATGAAAGGGTCATCCAGCCGCTGGCGCTCGACGATAAACTCCATCAACGCTTCAAGTACATCCAGACGGTTTGAGTGGTACACCCTTAACATATTCGCTCCTGACTACTGATTTGCCGGACAATGTAGCCGGTTCATCTGCACCCGCTTAGCGGCGGGCATGGTGATCGTTACCGTGATGCTGACACAACTTTGCCTGGATGTCTGCAAGCGGCTTATTTGCCCTTGCGAGGGCTGTGCCGGGGGAATGAGCTGGCTAAAGCGCCACGCCTCCCGCCACTGCTGGCGGTAGGCGTTCAATTGAGCGGCGCCGCTGGCCAGCCCGCGATGATAGCCGCCAAGCGCCGTGATGGTCATGATTAACAGCGCCATCGCTAATAATGTCTCCGCCAGACTAAAACCGCGCTGGCGCGCTACGGCATCAGGCATAACGCACTCTCCTTCAACGGGCAAAAGTCGCTCCAGCCATGCGCTAAATACCGCAGCTTGCCCTGTTCAATCGACGCTGACTGCCACAGCTGTATCGTGCCGCTGCCGGCGATAAGCAGCGCGCGGTCATCATTAAAAAGCCGCAGACACGCGCGCCAGCGTTGGCTGTTTTCCTGTTGACACGCAACTGCGCTCTGCAGCGGCCAGTTCACCCCTTTGCCCCATTGCAGCGCCGACTGCGCGGCGGCCGTATCGCGAATTGCCTGGGTTTCGGCGCTCACCTGCGCCAGCAGCGATCGCTGCTGCTGATTCAGCCCCTGCAATAGCAAGCTGCCCAGCGCCAGTAGCAGCAGCACCATCAGCAGTGATGAAACTCCGCGCTGGCGTTTCACAGGTTGAACCCCGTTACCTGATATTGCGCCTCGGCGGAAATACGCGAGTCCGATTGCGCCTGCGCCGCCAGGGTAACGATAAGTTCAGGAGAGAACCCGCTTACCGCCTGCCGCTCAACGTGAAAGCGCGTGACCGTGATAGCGGCGGGATTAGTCATTTTCTCCCAATTTTTTCCGCCGCAGTCAGTAACGCCGCGCCGCGTTTCCAGCGCTCCGTCGCGCAGGCGAAAACCGGTAGAATCGGCATCGGCCTCCGGCGCCAGATCCCAAATGCCGTTGCTGTTGCCATCCCAGCGAACGATTACGCACTGCCCGCCGCTGGCAATCACCAGCGCCTGACCATGACATTGACCTGCGCAATATCCGGCGCGCTGCAAATGTTTGGCTAACGCATAGACCCGCTGCCATAGCTCATTTTCCAGCGCCTGCTGCTGCGTTTGGCGAAGAACCTGGCGCTGTAGCGCCGGAAGGAAACGAGCGGCTCCGAGCAGTAATACCGCGCCAATCGCCATGGCAATCAGCGTTTCAATGAGCGAAAAACCACGCGCCGCTACTGGCATAATTCCTCCTCTTCCCGACACAGGCGTATGCGCCCCCAGTTAGAGACAACAATCCGCCACGCTCCGCCATCGCTTTGCAGCAGAATATAACCGGCCCAGGCGCTGTTGCGCAGGCCGTAGAAGCCGATTCCCGCCGTCAGGTGCCGCAAGGTAATTCCCGGCCATAGCGGCTGCAGGGTAAAAGGCGTTTTCGCGTGACAGTCAGCCTCCACGCCGATTGCGCTCAGGCACCAGCCGGTGGGCGATTGTCCGACGCGAATGACGCGCTCGCGGTTGTGCCAGTTAGCGTCATCGCGCAGCAGCACGAGATAATCGCGCACCTGGCAGGCGACCTGCCACAGGCGCTGTTGCTGTTGCCAGCGCTGCCAGCCGTACATACCGCTGGCGCTGAGGATGACCACCAGCATCATGGTGATCAGCATTTCAATTAAGGTGTAGCCATGCTGTCTGTTCATGGCGCCGAGTATGCGTTGCTCTGACCATCAATTCGAATAGCAAATCTACGGTTCGCGTCGCGGCTCGGGAAAAAATTCGCCAGTTGCAGGATGTTGAGCGGCGTCAGGAATCAGGCTCGCAAAATTCTGCAAAGGGCATAAAAAAACCGGCGCTGCTGGCGCCGGTTTGTCATCACTACAGAGAGGTTAAATCGCCACAGGCGCTTTAATACCCGGATGCGGGTCATAACCTTCAATTTCGAAGTCTTCAAAACGGTAGTCGAAAATCGACGCCGGTTTGCGCTTAATGACCAGCTTCGGCAGCGGACGCGGTTCGCGGCTCAGCTGCAGGTTGGTCTGCTCCAGGTGATTGCTGTACAGGTGAGTGTCGCCGCCGGTCCAGACAAAATCGCCCACTTGCAGATCGCACTGCTGCGCCACCATATGCACCAGCAGCGCATAGCTGGCGATGTTGAACGGCAGGCCGAGGAACACGTCGCAGGAGCGCTGATACAGCTGGCAGGAGAGCTTGCCGTCCGCGACGTAGAACTGGAAGAACGCGTGGCACGGCGCCAGCGCCATTTTATCCAGCTCGCCGACGTTCCATGCCGACACGATGATACGGCGAGAGTCGGGGTCATTTTTCAGCTGTTCCATGACCGTGCTGATCTGGTCGATATGGCGGCCGTCCGGCGCAGGCCAGGAGCGCCACTGTTTGCCGTAGACCGGCCCGAGATCGCCATTCTCATCCGCCCACTCATCCCAGATTGTGACGTTATTTTCGTGCAGATAGGCAATGTTGGTGTCGCCCTGCAGGAACCACAGCAGTTCATGGATGATGGAGCGTAAATGACAGCGCTTGGTGGTCACTAGCGGGAAGCCTTCCTGCAAGTTAAAACGCATCTGGTGGCCGAAGATAGAGATGGTGCCAGTGCCGGTGCGGTCATTTTTTGGCGTGCCCTCGGCGAGCACTTTCTGCATCAAATCAAGATACTGTTTCATGGTTCCTCAAGAGTTTTGTTGCTGCGGACGATGACGATAAGCCCAAACCATCATAATGATACCCGCAAGCACCATCGGGATCGAAAGAATCTGCCCCATACTGATGTACTGTACCCAGCCGCCGGTAAACTGCGCGTCCGGCTGACGGAAGAATTCCACGATAATGCGGAACAGGCCGTAGCCAATCAGGAACAGGCCGGAAACCGAACCGGTCGGGCGCGGTTTACGGATAAACAGGTTCAGGATCAGGAACAGCACCACGCCTTCCAGCGCCAGCTCATAAAGCTGCGAGGCGTGACGCGGCAGCGCGCCGTAGGTATCGAATAATGATTGCCACTCCGGGTGCGACGGCAGCAGCGCCAGGTCCTCAGCGCGCGAGCCCGGGAAAATCATCGCGTAATGGAAGTTCGGGTCAACGCGGCCCCACAGTTCACCGTTGATAAAGTTGCCCAGACGCCCGGCGCCGAGGCCAAACGGGATCAGCGGCGCGATGAAATCAGAGACCTGGAAGAAGGTGCGTTTGGTGCGTTTGGCGAAGATAATCATCACCAGAATCACGCCGATCAGGCCGCCGTGGAACGACATGCCGCCATCCCAGACGCGGAACAGATATAGCGGGTCGCTAAGGAAGACCGGCAGGTTGTAGAACATCACATAGCCGATACGGCCGCCGAGGAATACGCCGAGGAAGCCCGCGTAGAGCAGGTTTTCCACTTCATTTTTCGTCCAGCCGCTGCCCGGACGATTGGCCCGACGGGTGGCCAGCCACATCGCAAAGACGAAACCAACCAGGTACATTAAGCCGTACCAGTGGAGAGAGACCGGTCCAATGGAAAATATTACCGGATCGAACTCCGGAAAATGCAGGTAGCCACTATTCATCTGTCACCATAAAGACTTGTTATTCCGCCGAAAGTGGACAGCGGTGATGATCCGTGCCCGCTTAAAACGGGCACTCCGAAGGAGGCGAATGATAGCATAAGCGTGTAGTGCGATCCGCGCTGAACGTGTAAAAGATATGTATACGGATGCTAACAGCGTGCGGTTTTTTCCCCTGGCTCGCTACTCGCGGTGCCGTTTTTTTGTCGGGTGGCGGCTAACGCCTTACCCGACCTACGGTCCGTGCGGCCTGCCTTTAATTTATTCACCATGATGGCTGACACTACTGGTGATGGCGATCTCAAAATCCCCCGGTGGCGCTGCCGCTTACCGGGGCTACAGCACTACTCGCGGTGCCGTTTTTTGTCGGGTGGCGGCTAACGCCTTACCCGACCTACGTTAACTACGTTACCGTCCGCCGCGGATCAGGCCGCCGAGACCGCGGCGCTCCATAAACGCCGCCACCTGGTGGCGCACTTCCGTGGTCATCTGCGCTTCCAGACTGCGCCGTGACAGCTCCTGCGCTTCTTCAATATCGATACGGCGTAGCAGATATTTCACGCGCGCGACCGAACGGCCGTTCATCGACAAATGGCGATAGCCGAGTCCTACCAGGATGGTGACGCACATCGGGTCGCCCGCCATTTCGCCGCACAGGCGCAGATCGATACCAAAACGCTCGGCGTCATGAGCGATCATTGCCAGCGCCCGCAATACCGCAGGATGCAGGCAGTCGTACATATTGGCGACGCGGGTATTATTGCGGTCGACCGCGAGGATGTATTGCGTCAGGTCATTGGTGCCGACCGAGATAAAGTCGATGCGGTTTGCCAACTGCGGAAGCATAAAGACCATAGACGGCACTTCCAGCATCACCCCAAGGCGCGGGCGCGGAATAGCGTAACCAATCATCTCTTCGACTTCACGGCTGGCGCGCTCAATCAGGCGGCGGGCTTCGTCAACCTCTTCGAGGCTGGTGACCATCGGCAGCAGAATGCTGAGATTGCCGGTGGCGGCATTGGCGCGCAGCATCGCGCGCACCTGGATCAAGAAGATCTCTGGCTGATCGAGCGTAATACGGATCCCGCGCCAGCCAAGGCACGGGTTCTCTTCGCTAATCGGCATATACGGCAGTTGCTTATCGGCGCCAATATCCAGCGTACGCAGGGTTACAGGCTTGCTGTTAAACATCTGCAGCATGCCCTGATACTGGGCGACTTGCTCCTCTTCGGAAGGGAAGCCGCTCTGTAACATAAACGGAATTTCGGTGCGGTAAAGCCCGATACCATCGATAAAGCTGCCGAGTTTCTCTTCATGCTCCGGGCTCAGGCCGGCGTTGAGCATCACTTTTACCCGTTCGCCGCTTTTCAGTTCGGAAGCGCGTTCGAGATCGTCTTCCGCCAGCCGGCTCAGTTCGTTCTCTTCGCTGATTAACCGCTGATATTCCTGCAGCAGCACCGGTTCGGGATCGACCAATAGATCGCCGCGATAACCATCAACGATCAGCATATGGCCATGCAGCAGCGACGGCTGAATATCGGCGCCCATTACCGTCGGGATGCCCAGCGCGCGCACCATGATCGCCGCGTGGGAGTTGGCCGCGCCGTCGCGCACCACCACCCCGACTAAACGGTCCTGCGGCACTTCCGCAAGCGTGGTAGCCGACAGTTCGTCGGCCACCAGAATAATGCGCTCAGGCCAGGTGTTAGGCCCCTGGGTGGTGTCGTCGAGATGGAACAACAGCCGCTGTCCGAGAGTACGTAAATCCCCCGCCCGCTCTTTCAGATAGCCATCGCTGAGGGCGGCAAACTGCTCGGCAAATTTTTCAATGACCTTTTTCACCGCCCATTCGGCGACGGAGCCTTTGTCGACTTCGTCGAATAGCTCACGGCGCAGGCGCGCATCGGATAGCAGGTGCGAATAGAGGTCAAAAATAGCCGCCGTCTCTTTTTGCGCCCCGGCGGCGTAGCGCTTGCTGTAGCGACGAAACTCATTCGCCGCCTCTTCCAGCGCGCCGGTGAGACGTTCGCGCTCGGAAGCGGTGTCCAGCGTCGAGGCCTCGTAGACCTGCTCCATCAACGGCAGGCTGGCATCCATCCAGCCTTCGGCAATCGCCACCCCGGATGATGCCGGCAGCGCGCGGATGCGGGTCTGACGATACTGCCCAAACAGCGCATTTAACTGTGATTGGGAGAGAATCGCCGCCATCTGGGTGGCGAGGGTGACAAGGAAGGACTCTTCGCTTTCATCGAACTGGCGCAGCTCACGCTGCTGGACTACCAGCACACCCAGCAGCTGACGCCGCTGGATGATCGGCACGCCAAGGAAGGCGCGAAAACGCTCCTCCTTAACAGCCGGTATATATTTAAAGCTGGGATGCTTCTGCGCATCGGCGAGGTTGATAGGTTCGGCCAGCCGCCCCACCAGGCCGACAAGACCTTCATCAAATGCGAGTGCGACTGTGCGCCCACGGGGTTTTTTCAGCCCGCGCGTGGCCATCAGGTAATAGCAGCGTCGATCGTTGTCAGCCAGATAAACCGAACAAACTTCCGTTTCCATCGCTTTACAGACATCCGTCACCAGGATATCCAGCGCCTCGTTTAAACGCGGCGCGCTGGCGACCTTCTCGACTATTTCTCGCAACCGAGTGAGCATAATGTGCGTGGCTTAACCTCTTTTACGTCGATAAGCAGGCGCGCTTTGTGGCTTCGGTGTGGTTTCAGCGAGCGACATTGTCACACCCGCGAACTCTTTCATCACCCGGCGGTAAACGTCGCGCTTAAACGACACCACCTGACGAACCGGGTACCAGTAACTTACCCATCGCCAGCCATCAAACTCAGGTGTACTGCTGGTTTGCATATTAATAGCCGTATCGCTGCCGACCAGTTGTAGAAGAAACCACTTCTGCTTCTGACCGATACAAACCGGCTTTGTGTCCCAACGCACCAAACGTTTAGGCAGCTTGTAACGCAGCCAGTTACGGGTTGAGGCCAGGATCCGCACATCTTTGCGGCTTAACCCAACCTCTTCGAACAATTCCCGATACATTGCCTGCTCGGCGGACTCGCCTGGATTAATGCCCCCTTGCGGGAACTGCCACGAGTGCTGACCATAGCGCCGGGCCCACATCACCTGGCCCTGGCGGTTACAGATTACAATGCCGACATTTGGGCGGTAGCCATCGTCATCAATCACCGGACTACCTCAAAATAAGCTTCAATGTGAATGATTGTTTCACACTCGTTGGAAACGGTAAACCACTCTCTGTGTGGCGTGATAACGAATAACATTTGAATAACTCACAGTAATCACCCGAGTTATAAACAGTGAACGCCATCCCCGGGCCATTTTATTCACTTTTTCTGTGGATAGAGTTGTGAAGAAGTACGGAATTAACCAGGGAAAACCCAGAGTAGTCCGAACGACGTAGAGATAGGGCTTCTTAATAATGACATACTATTCATTAAGTTATCATAGTTCACACCGACAAATTACAGCATAACGTGATGATCATCACATATGCGATCCGGCAACTGATGAAAGATCGAACAATGCCGCTTTTATCCACAGATAAAGCACACTCGTCGGGCACATTTTGTCTAAAAATTCGATTTTCGTCGCACGTCAAGGCTGTAAATCGAACCAGTAGTGGGGCTTTTCCCCAGTTATCCCATTTTTCTGTGGATAACATGGTGTAAGATCCTGTTCATTGTCAGTGACCAGTTCTGGAAAACCCGTTTTCACTGTTTTCACAAGCGAAGAAACGGGACAAAAAACATATATAAATCATCACATTGGTATAGTTACCCATAAAAAGGTAAACTCTATCCACAACGCATAAAAATAGCGCTCACTTTTTAACCAGAGGTTTTCCATCATGCCAGCCATTGCTCCACTTACCGCTCCGCCGCAAAGTCAGGAGCAACTTCTTGCTCAGGCCCAGCGGCTGGCGGGTTATTCGCTGGGGGAACTGGCGGCGCTGGCGGGGGTTCCCATTCCCCGCGATTTGAAACGCGATAAAGGCTGGATTGGCATTCTGCTGGAAATTTGGCTGGGCGCCAGCGCCGGGAGCAAACCGGAGCAGGATTTCGCCGCCTTAGGCGTGGAGCTGAAAACCATCCCCATTGACCGTCAGGGCCGTCCTCTGGAGACCACATTTGTTTGCGTGGCGCCGCTAACCGGCAATAGCGGCGTGACCTGGGAAAGCAGCCACGTGCGGCATAAGCTACAGCGCGTATTGTGGATCCCGGTAGAAGGCGAACGCGAGATCCCGCTCGCGCAACGCCGCGTCGGCGCGCCGCTATTATGGACGCCAGACGAGGAAGAAGATCGCCAGCTGCGCATGGACTGGGAAGAGTTGATGGATTTGATCGTACTCGGCCAGGTTGAACGCATCACCGCCCGCCACGGCGAGGTATTGCAACTACGCCCTAAAGCGGCCAACAGCAAGGCGCTAACGGAAGCGATCGGCGCCCACGGCGAGCCAATCCTCACTTTGCCGCGCGGCTTTTATCTGAAAAAGAACTTTACCGCCGCACTGCTGGCGCGTCATTTTCTATTAGGGCATGAATAATTTTTTGTTCTGCCGCAACGCCTGCATATAATTACGACTTTATTTTTGCAGGACTTTGAACAATGTTATTTGCATGGATAACCGATCCTAACGCCTGGCTGGCGCTCGGCACGCTGACGCTGCTGGAGATCGTTCTCGGGATCGATAATATTATTTTTCTCTCTCTGGTTGTCGCTAAGTTGCCCACCGCCCAACGCGCCCATGCGCGGCGTATCGGGCTGATGGGTGCAATGCTGATGCGTCTCGGCCTGCTGGCGTCTATCGCCTGGGTCGTTAAGCTCACCAATCCACTCTTCACCGTATTCGGTCAGGAGATCTCGTTTCGCGATCTGATCCTGCTGCTCGGTGGCCTGTTCCTGATCTGGAAAGCGAGTAAAGAGATCCACGAATCGATTGAAGGCGAGGAAGAAGGTCTTAAAAGCAACGTCCACTCCTTCTTTGGCGCCATCGTGCAGATCATGCTGCTGGATATCATCTTCAGTCTTGATTCAGTCATCACCGCCGTCGGCCTCTCCGATCATCTGTTCATTATGATGGCCGCGGTGGTGATTGCGGTTGGGGTGATGATGTTTGCCGCACGTCCGATCGGCGACTTCGTTGACCGTCACCCGTCGGTCAAAATGTTGGCGTTGTCGTTTCTGATCCTGGTCGGTTTCACCCTGATGCTGGAGAGCTTCGATGTGCATGTGCCGAAAGGTTACATCTACTTCGCGATGTTCTTCTCCATTGCGGTCGAAACTCTCAACCTGATGCGCAATAAGAAAAACCCGCTGTAAGCCACAAAATTGCAGTCCGGAAGCGGGCTGCAATTCTTTTTAAGACTTTACTGCTTTTTATGTCTCACAAATCAGGCTATTAATATACTGGTACGAGGTGCGGCCATAAGTGAGGTAATGACGATGAAAAAATGGGCAGTATTGATTTCCGCCGTAGGACTGGCGTTCTCGGTTTCCGGTTGCAGCAGCGATTATGTCATGGCGACAAAAGACGGACGTATGATTCTTACCGACGGTAAACCGGCGGTTGACGATGACACCGGTTTGATAAGCTACGAAGATCAGCAAGGCAATAAAATGCAGATCAACCGCGACGACGTGTCACAAATTATTAAGCGTTAAGCTTTTCGTCGGTTAAAAGCACAATTTCCGACAACCACAGCAACAGAAAAGAGTCGGGATCCCCCTGCTATATCCCAGGGCAACCCCCTTCAGGATCTCCAGACCCGGCTTTTTTGATATTTTCCCTTTCTCTTTTTCTCTCCCTCTGCCATGTTGTTATTCCCATCAGCCTGCAAGCGCTTTGAAGTTTGTGGGGAGATAGTTTTGTCGGGAAACTCCTGACCTTGTTGATAAAAATAAGGAAGCCGGCTATGCAGTATCACCGTATCCCACACAGTTCTCTTGAAATCAGCACGCTGGGGCTGGGCACAATGACGTTTGGTGAACAAAATAGCGAGGCCGACGCTCATGAACAGCTCGACTACGCCGTAAGTCAGGGAATTAACCTGATTGATGTCGCCGAAATGTATCCTGTCCCGCCGCGCCCGGAAACCCAGGGTCTGACCGAAACCTACGTCGGCAACTGGCTGGCAAAACGCGGCAACCGCGAAAAGCTGGTTATCGCCTCTAAAGTCAGCGGCCCGGCGCGCAATAACGACAGCAGCATTCGCCCGAACCACGCGCTGGATCGCAAAAACATTCGCGACGCGCTGCACGACAGCCTGAAGCGTCTGCAAACCGATTATCTCGACCTCTATCAGGTACATTGGCCACAGCGCCAGACCAACTGTTTCGGCAAGCTGGGCTATACCTGGAGCGACTCCGCGCCGGTGGTCACCCTGCTCGATACGCTGGAAGCCCTCACCGAATTCCAGCGCGCCGGGAAAATTCGCTATATCGGCGTCTCTAACGAAACCGCTTTTGGCGTCATGCGCTATCTGCATCTGGCCGATAAGCACGACCTGCCGCGCATCGTCACGATTCAAAACCCGTACAGCCTGCTTAACCGCAGCTACGAAGTGGGGCTGGCGGAAGTGAGCCAATATGAGGGCGTAGAGCTGCTGGCGTATTCATGCCTGGCGTTCGGTACGCTAACCGGTAAGTACCTCAACGGCGCGCAGCCGGCTGGCGCACGCAATACGCTATTCAGCCGCTTTACCCGCTACAGCGGCGAGCAGGCGCAGAAAGCGGTGGCCGCTTATGTGGACATTGCCAAACGCCACAATCTCGATCCGGCGCAAATGGCGTTGGCCTTTGTGCGCCGCCAGCCGTTTGTCGCCAGCACCCTGCTCGGGGCCACGACCATGGAGCAGCTCAAGACCAACGTCGAAAGTTTGCATCTTGAGCTGAGCGAAGAGGTGTTAGCGGAGATTGAAGCGGTGCATAAGGTATATACCTACCCAGCGCCTTAAGAGGGTAAAACCCGGGTAGCGGCGTAAACGCCTTACCCGGGCTACTGGAGAGCAGACATTTGTGAGTCCGTCCCCCTCCGGGGCGTTATTTACGCCGTCCCCACCACCACAATGCGGCGATGGCTAGCGCAAAGACCGCACCAAACCCTATCCCCACGCCAACCGGCGGGATCCCAACGCTGACCGCCAGCGAGTACAGCCCCAGCATGAGCAGCATCGCCACGTTTTCGCCGAGGTTCTGTACCGCAATGGCGTTACCTGCGCCAACGGTATGTTTCCCGCGCTCCTGCAGCAGCGCGTTCAGCGGCACAATAAAGAAGCCGCCGCACACACCGAGCAGTAGCAGCAGGCCAAATGCTGGCAATAGCGACTGCTGCACCGCGAAGGCAATCACCGCGACGCCAATCAATATCCCGGCGGGCATACAGCGCGAGACGGTTTCCAGCGTTACCAGCTTCGCCGCCGCGCCAGCGCCAACCACAATCCCGACGGCGACCATCGCATTGAGGTAGGTCGGCATCGCGTTGCTGGTGATCCCAAGCGCTACGGGCACCCAAATCACCAGCAGGAAGCGCAGCGTCACCCCCGCGCCCCAAAACAAGCTGGTGCCCATCAACGAGAAACGCGTTTCGCTATTACGCCACAGCGTTGTACAGGCGCTGAAGAAGCTATGGGTCATCGGCCTGAAACGCCACGACTGCCCAGGACGAGCCGCCGGTAGTTTCGGGATCCACAGGTTAGCGACCACCGCGCCGCCATAAACCAGCGCACAAACGATAAGCGCCGCCAGCACGTGCCAGTCCGCAAGAATGCCGCCCGCCATCGACCCTAGCAGGATAGCCGCGATGGTCGACGACTCCATCAGTCCGTTAGCCTTCACTAACTTATCGCCGGTGGTCAGTTCGCCCAGAATACCGTATTTCGCCGGCGAATAGGCCGCCGCGCCAACACCCACCAGCGTATAACCGATAAACGGATTGACGCCAAAGCAAATACACCCGGCGCCGAGCAGCTTCAGGCCGTTAGCGACCATCATCACCCGGCCTTTGGCGAAGCTATCGGCAAACTGACCGACAAACGGCGCAAAGAGAATGTAAGCGCCCACAAACAACATCTGCAACACCGGCTGGCTCCACTCCGGATAGTAGAGCTGTTTCATCAGCGCCAGGGTGGCGAACAGCAGCGCATTATCGCCGAAGGCCGACAGGAACTGGGCGCAGATCACCGCCATCATCCCTTTCGAGTACAGTGAAGCGTTAGTGTGCACTGACTCACTCATTTGAATGCTCCGCCTCTTCTACCATGCCTTTCAGGGTGACAAAGTCCGGCTTGCCGCTGCCCAGTACCGGCAGCTGTTTCAGCCAACGAATATCGCGCGGCACCGCCAGTTCCGGTACGCCATGTTCACGTGCGTAGCGCAACAGCTTTTCGCGATTGAGTTCATTATCGGTGGTAAACAGCACCAGCGCCTCGCCTTTGCTGGCGTCCTGCTTAATGGCCGTGGCGTGCATTTTGTCTGGCGAGACCGCCAAAGCGACCTGCTCGACCATCTCCAGCGAGACCATCTCGCCGGCGATTTTGGCGAAGCGCTTGGCGCGGCCCTGAATGCGGACGTAGCCCTGTTCGTCAAAGACGACGATATCGCCGGTGTCGTACCAGCCGCTCTCCACTTCACCGTACTGGTTTTCCGCCGTCGGCGCTTCCAGCACGCCGGGGTTTTCTACCCGCAGATAGCCTTTCATGATGTTAGGCCCTTTTAACTGCAGTCGGCCTCCCTGTTCGATGCCCGGCATCGCCAGCAATCGGGCATCCATTCCCGGAAGAATGCGCCCGACGGTGCCGACTTTCGCCGCCATCGGGACGTTGATGGAGACCACCGGCGCGCATTCGGTCACGCCGTAGCCTTCAAGGATGCGCAGACCAAATTTGTCCTGCCACAGCTGCTTGGTGCTGTCCTGCAGTTTTTCCGCCCCTGCCACCACATAGCGCAGGCGATAAAAATCATACGGGTTGGCAAAGCGGGCATAGTTGGCGAGGAAGGTTGAGGTGCCGAACAAAACGGTACAGTTACGATCGTAAACCAGCTCCGGCACCACCCGATAGTGCAGCGGGCTTGGATAGAGGAATACTTCCGCGCCGGTGAATAGCGGCGTCAGCAGGCCGACCGTCAGGCCGAAGGAGTGGAACAGCGGCAGCGCCGACATAAAGCGGTCGTTGGCGGTAAAATCGGCGATGGTTTTAATCTGTTCGACGTTAGCCAGCAGGCTTTTATGGCTATGCACCACCCCTTTTGGATTCCCCTCCGAGCCGGAGGTAAAGAGGATCATCGCCGCATCTTCCGGCTGCTGCTTGACCTGCGCCAGACGCGGCGCCAGCAGATGACCAAATATCCACAGCTTGTCGGCAGTGGTGACATCGCCTTTCAGATCTTCCAGAAACACCCAGCGCACCTGAGTCAACTGCTCAGGCAGGTGCCAGAGTTTGCCCTTATCGAGGAAGGTACGGGAGGTAAAAATGGTTTTGATTTCCGCGGCGGTAATCGCGCTGCTGAGTCCTTTGACGCCGGCGGTATAGTTCATCATTGCCGGGATTCGCCCGCGGGCAATCGCGCCGAAAATCACCGCCGCGCTGATACCGGCGTTAGGCAGCATCAGGCCGATTTTCTCGCCCTGCGCGCTGTATTTTTCCAGAATACGCGCGACGAACAGCGTTTTGGTCAACAGTTTACGGTAGGTATCCGGCTGGAAATTAATATCTTCCACGCAGTTTTTGCGCGCGCCAAAGCGGTCCTGCGCCGCCAGTAGCGACTCATATAACGTTTCACGCGGGCGCACCGCCATCCGCGCTTCCATCATGATCTGGTGCAGCATTTCGCCAGCGATTTTTCGCCGATCGCGGGCGCGCGGCGCCTCCGGCATCGGCAGATGCGTCGGCGGCAGTAAATGGAGCTGAATACGCGGGAACAGGCGGCGTTTTACCAGCCCCTTCAGGCGGCTGAATGGCGTAAGTTCGGCGCCTTCAATTCGCAGCGGCACAATGGTCGCTTTCGACTTCGCCGCCACGAACGCCGCGCCGTCATAGATTTTCATCAGCGAACCGCTGACCGAAATACGCCCTTCCGGGAAGATAACCACCGGGCGTCCCTGCTCAATCAAGCGCACCAGATGCTTAATTGACATCGGTTTGGTGGGGTCCAGCGGAACAAAGTCGATAAGCGGCGTCAGCGCCCGCATAAACCAGCGCTGGCTAATCGAGGTATAGACCGCAAACACCGGCCGCACAGGCAAAAAGAGCGCCAGTAAAATACCGTCGAGAAATGAGACATGATTAGGCGTTATTAATACTTTTTCCTGATAAAGCGCCTGAGTGTCTCCGGTCAATCGCACCCGGTACAATCCTTTGAACAGTAATCGAAAAAATCCCAACAGCATAACGACTCCGCGTGGCTGATTTAGTAATCCAAGCAGGTTACATGAGAAGGAGGGGAAAAGCAGTGTGGGGGGATAAAATTCAGAATAAAAAAAACCTGCGCATCCGCGCAGGCCGGTGCAAGATAATCAGTACGAAGTGCGTACTTAAGAAACTCACCAATCAATACCTCTGGGACCCTGATTGTCGCGTTTTTGCCTGCAATTACGCCAGCGCGAAAACGCAAGGGAATGAGCCTAAGTGCAACCAGGTATTACGATTCTCGCTATCTGTAACAGCATGAATAACAGGCAAAAAAAACCTGCGCATCTGCGCAGGTTGGTGTAATTAAGTGGTCAACATGACGTTGACTCCACCTATCAATACCTCTGGGATAGTCAGAGTATCAATGCATCACTCAACGAAACCAGCGAACATTCGCAACAGCTAATCGCAAAGTGTAAGCAAAGATGAGAATTCTCTTTTCACCGTTGCATCCCACGCATTGTGCTGTGTAACTTTGTCACTGCTAATCTCTGTCTGCGTCACATTTGTATCAACCAGAATAGCGGTAGCCTTGAATCCGCTGCGCTTTCCCGTAACATAACTATTATGTAAACGCTTACCCTAAAAAAGGTCCGGTATGGCGACAATTAAGGATGTAGCCCGACTCGCAGGAGTGTCCGTCGCTACCGTCTCACGCGTTATCAACAACTCGCCAAAAGCGAGTGAAGCCTCTCGTCAGTCGGTGACGGCGGCGATGGAAACCCTGAACTACCACCCCAATGCCAACGCCCGCGCGCTGGCGCAGCAGTCAACGGAAACCATCGGCCTGGTGGTGGGCGACGTTTCCGATCCCTTCTTCGGCGCGATGGTCAAAGCCGTCGAGCAGGTGGCCTACAGCACCGGTAATTTTTTGCTTATCGGCAACGGCTACCACAACGTGCAAAAGGAACGTCAGGCGATTGAACAGCTAATCCGTCACCGCTGCGCGGCGCTGGTGGTGCACGCCAAAATGATCCCCGACGATGAGCTGGCGGGGCTGATGAAACAGATCCCCGGCATGGTGTTGATTAACCGCATCGTGCCGGGTTTCGAGCAACGCAGCGTGGCGCTCGATGACCGCTACGGCGCCTGGCTGGCGACGCGCCATCTGATTCAGCAGGGCCACAGCCGCATTGGCTATATCTGCTCCAACCACGCGATTTCCGATGCTGAAGACCGGCTGCAGGGTTATTACGATGCCCTGAAGGAGAGCGGCCTGGCCGTCAATGACCGGCTGGTCACCTTCGCCGAGCCTGACGAAAGCGGCGGCGAGCTGGCGATGACCGAGCTATTAGGCCGCGGCAGAAACTTTACCGCCGTCGCCTGTTACAACGATTCAATGGCCGCCGGCGCGATGGGGGTGCTCAACGATAACGGTATCGAGGTGCCGCAGGAAATTTCGCTGATTGGCTTCGATGATGTGCTGATCTCGCGCTACGTGCGCCCCCGCCTGACCACCGTACGTTATCCGATCGTCACCATGGCGACCCAGGCGGCGGAGCTGGCCCTGGCACTAGCAGAACAGCGTCCGGCGCCGGAAATCACTCACCTCTTCAGCCCGACGCTGGTGCGCCGTCACTCGGTGATAACGCCCGCGGAAAGTGACAAGTCATAGCGGTACAGGCTCACGGCGGTGGCCGGGTAATCCAGGCCCTCGCCGATATAGCGCCAGCCAAAGCGCTCATAAAAATCGCGGCAGGCGGAATAGAGATAAAGCTGCGGATAACCGCACTGGCGGGCATAGTCGATGACGTGCCGCTGCAGCTTCCCGGCCAGCCCCTGCCCGCGCGCCGTTTCGGCGACAAACAGCGCCGCCATCCATGGAAACAGATCCTGACGGCTTATCAAATCGCAACGCCACAGCCCCACGGTACCCAGCAGCGCCTCGCCATCGGTGGCGATAAAGGTCAGCGGCAGCGCCCCCGGCGTTTGGCTATGTTCAACAATACTGCTAAAAAACGCCTGCGGTAAGGCATCGCCGGCAAAAGCCTGCCATAGCCACTCCGCCACCTGCGGCCCATGCTGCGGCGCGGCGTACAACGGTTGAATCTGCATTTTTTCCCCCTGTGAATCGATGAATTCTAGCGCGCCGCTCGCGCCCGCGCATCCGGGGTCGGAAAATGCCTTCAACAGGATTTCCGCAAAAAGCGTGATCGCGATAGTCTTTGCCGTCGTCAGGCTCATATCCCTCTGAATGACTGTGGTAAACTGCGCCCTATCACCGGTTATCAGGAATCGACGAATGGCAACAATGCTGGATGTCTCAATACGCGCAGGCGTCTCGAAAGCGACGGTTTCCCGCGTGTTGAACGGCACAGGTCAGGTAAAAGAGAGTACCCGCCAACAGGTATTCAAAGCGATGGAAGAGCTGGGCTACCGGCCTAATTTTCTCGCCCGCTCGCTGGCGAATCGCACCAGCAACAGCATTGGACTGGTGGTATCGACATTCGACGGTTTTTACTTTGGCCGCTTGCTGCAACAGGCGTCGCGCCAAACGGAAGCCTGGGGCAAACAGCTTATCGTCACCGACGGCCACGATGCGCCCGAACGAGAAGAAGAAGCGGTACAAATGTTGGCCGACCGTCAGTGCGACGCCATCGTGCTCTACACCCGCCATATGAGCGAACAGAAAATCATGTCGCTTATCGAGACCATTGAAACGCCGCTGGTGGTGATTAACCGCGACGTTAGCCAGGCGCGGGAACGCTGCGTGTTCTTCGAACAGCAGGAAGCGGCGTTTCAGGCCGTCGACTATCTGATCTCCCAAGGGCACCGCGATATCGCCTGCCTGACCGTGCCGATGCATACCCCAACGGGTAAAGCGCGCCTGGCGGGCTACCGCAGCGCCCTGGAAAAGCACGGAATTGCGTGGGAACCGGCGCGGGTCAAGTACGGCGATTCAACGATGACCCGCGGTTATGAGCTGTGTCGGGAATTATTAGAAGAGAAAACGCCGTTTAGCGCGCTGTTCTCCTGTAACGATGATATGGCGTTGGGCGCCTCGAAAGCGCTGCATCAGGCGGGGCTGCGCATTCCGCAGGACGTATCGCTCTTCGGCTTTGACGACGCCCCCAGCGCGAAGTGGCTGGAGCCCGGATTATCAACGGTTTATCTGCCGATCGACAATATGATCACCACCGCCATCGACCAGGCGATTAAGCTCGCCAACGAACAGCCGATCGAAACCATCCCGCCGTTCACCGGTACGCTGGTACTGCGTGAATCGGTGACGACGGGGCCATTCTTTAAATAAGCTCCAGCGCCAGCAGTTCTTCAATGGTCTGGCGACGGCGAATCAGGCGCGCGCTGCCGTTATCAAACAGCACTTCCGGTAGTAGCGGGCGGCTGTTGTAGTTTGAAGACATCGATGCGCCGTAGGCGCCGGTGTCGTGCAGCACCAGGTAATCGCCCGGCGCCACCGCCGGCAGCAGGCGAGTTTCCACTTTACCGCCCTCCTGTTGGGTAAAGACGTCGCCGGATTCGCACAGCGGCCCCGCGACCACGGTTTCCAGCTGCGGTTCGCCGCTCAGGTCGCGCCCGTCCGCCGCCAGCGCGGTAATATGATGATAGCTGCCGTACATGGCCGGGCGCATCAGATCGTTAAAGCCGGCGTCGATCAGCACGAAGTGGCGGCTGCCCATCTCTTTCACGCTACGCACCTGCGATACCAGCACGCCGGACTCCGCCACCAGGAAACGCCCCGGTTCAATCTCCAGCTTCACCGGATGCCCCAGATGTTTGGCGATCTGCTCGCGCGCCGCATTCCACAGGCCAAAGTAGTGATCGGTATCGATCGCCTCTTCGCCTTCATGATACGGGATCGATAAACCGCCGCCGGCGGAGATCGCCTGCAGATCCTGACCAAACTCCACCACCTGGCGCACCATCGCGCCGCATACTTGCTCAAGATGACCGTAATCAACGCCGGAGCCGATATGCATATGGATGCCGACCAGCTGCAGCGAATGGCGGCGAATCACCTCCAGCGCCTGCGGCAGCTGGCTGAACCAGATACCGTGTTTGCTGTTTTCGCCGCCGGTGTTGGTCTTCTGGCTGTGGCCATGACCAAATCCCGGGTTGACGCGTAGCCAGACGCGGTGACCCGGCGAGACTTCGCCCAGTTGGCTAAGCATATCCACGGATCCGGCATTCACTGGGATCTGTAATGCTTTCACCCGCTCAAGGGTCGCACGATCGATCAGATCGGCGGTAAAGACGATATCGTCCGGATGCTGCACGGGATCGTAACCTGCCGCCAGCGCGCGTTCGATCTCGCCAAGCGACACCGAATCCACCTTCACGCCCTGCTCGCGCATCAGACGCAGAATATGAATATTGGAGCAGGCCTTCTGCGCAAAACGCACCACGTCAAACTGGCTAAGTTGGGCAATCTGGCGGCGGATAATCTGCGCGTCATAGACCCATACCGGGCAGCCGAACTCAGCGGGCAGGCGCAGTAGATTGTCGGCGGTCAGATCGGTATCGGTGGCGTTCAGCGAGCGTGGCATAAGGACTCCGGTGCGTACGTGTGTTTGTCGATGTTTTTTCCGATTACGCCACAGCGGGAAGAGAATAAAAAATATCGTTTTATCGAGAGTCTATGCAAAAATGATATGGCTATCTGATGCTAACCGGGAGCCGCCCATGCCTGCCGTCAACTTACGCCATATTGAGATTTTCCACGCGGTGATGACCACCGGCAACCTAACCGAAGCGGCGCGGATGCTGCATACCTCGCAGCCGACGGTCAGCCGTGAACTGGCACGTTTTGAGAAAGTGCTGGGCTTAAAGCTGTTTGAGCGCGCCCGCGGCCGTCTGCAGCCGACGGTGCAGGGGCTGCGACTGTTTGAAGAAGTACAGCGCTCGTGGTACGGGTTGGATCGCATCGTTAGCGCCGCGGAGAGCCTGCGCGAATTCCGCCAGGGAGAGCTGTCGGTAGCCTGCCTGCCGGTCTTTTCGCAGTCATTTCTGCCGCTGCTGCTGCAGCCGTTCCTGGCGCGCTATCCGGACGTCAGCCTGCAGATCGTGCCGCAGGAGTCGCCGCTGCTGGAGGAGTGGCTGTCCGCCCAGCGCCATGATTTGGGGTTAACGGAAACGCTGCATACGCCGGCCGGCACCGAGCGCACGCCGCTGCTGACCTTAAATGAAGTCTGCGTGCTGCCACAAAATCACCCGCTGGCCGTTAAAACCGAACTCACCCCCGCCGACTTCCACGGTGAAAACTATATCAGCCTGTCGCGCACCGACAGCTATCGTCAGCTGCTTGATGCGCTGTTTATGGAGCACCAGGTGAAACGACGGATGGTGGTTGAAACCCACAGCGCGGCGTCGATCTGCGCGCTGGTGCGCGCTGGTGCGGGCATTTCGGTGGTCAACCCGCTCACCGCCCTCGACTACGCTGAGAGCGGCGTGGTGGTGCGGCGCTTCAGCGTCGATGTGCCCTTTACCGTCAGCCTAATCCGCCCACTACATCGCCCCGGTTCCGCGCTGGTCGACGCCTTTGTCCAGCATCTGCAAACCAGCCTGCCGCGTATCGAACAGCCGCTGGCGGCGGTACTTAAGAGAGCATAAATTCCACCGCGTCGGCGGCATGGATCGCCGCGGTATCAAATACCGGCAGCGGACTACTCGTTTCCGGTACCAGCAGGCCGATTTCAGTGCAGCCGAAGATAACGCCTTGCGCCCCCTGTGCCGCCAGCGCCTCGATGACCTGCAGATAATAGTCGCGCGAGGCGTCGCTAAAGGTGCCGAGGCAGAGCTCATCAAAAATAATCTGATTGATGCGCACCCGATCTTCGGCCTGCGGGATCAGCGTCTCAATGGCAAACTGCTGCTGTAGACGGCCGCGATAAAAATCCTGCTCCATGGTGTAGCGGGTGCCCAATAGCGCGACCCGACGCTGGCCTTTAGCGCTGATAGCCCGCCCGGTGGCGTCAGCGATATGCAGGAACGGCACCTCGCAGCGGGCTTCAATCGCATCAGCCACCTTATGCATGGTGTTGGTGCACAGCACGATGCCCTCGGCGCCGGCCTGCTGTAGCCCCAGCGCGGCCGCGGCGAGGATCTCGCCGGCGCGATCCCACTCCCCTGCCGACTGGCAGGCTTCAATCTCATGAAAATCAACACTATGTAGCAACAGGCTGGCGGAATGCAGGCCGCCGAGCCGCGCTTTAATGCCTTCATTGATTAACCGGTAATAGGGAATGGTGGATTCCCAGCTCATGCCGCCCAGCAGGCCGATGGTTTTCATTATCTGCTCCTTTATGGTTTGCTCCAGTGAAGCAAACCTGCCGATAACTTTCCACTGTTGCTGTTGGGCGGCGACCCCATCAGAAGAAATATTTAAAGCGCACGCGCGCGCCGTAGCGTTCGTCGTCGTTCCCGCTCCGCTGGGCCGACGAATCCAGCCATGAGGCATAGGCGCCGAGATAAATATTAAAGTTCGGCATATCCATGATATTCGGCAGTTGCCAGGAGGCATGGATCGTGTGGATGTCATAGCGGCCCGGCGTCAGAATCGCGCAGTCGCCATCGCACTCGCCGCTGACCCCCGCCATGTTGAACTGGTCGATTTTGTTGTGCGCGTAGATATATCCCAGCTCGACGCGATGCCACAGCGCGTTGATACCGGCGCTGAAATCCTCTTCATCCGCCGCGTCCAGATAAGCGGTGCTGAGATTCACCACCATGCCATCCTCGGCATCGGTTTTCAGCGTATTCCAGCTCATGGTCAGGCCGTAGCCGGTACGGCTGGACTGATCGACCCAGCGTCCGTTCTGGTTTTGATAACCATAGGCATTATTCACCAGGTTGCTCTCTACCGCCGCCGCCACTGACCACGGCCCGGACTGCCAGGCCGCCACCGGCCGCACATAGACCACGTTTTTATGATTTTCGAGCGCGTTGCCATGGTAGTTTTGATCGACAAACAGCGAGCTACCGTCTTCCACCAGCGTGTTGAGCTCAAAGTACCAGTTATCGACGTATTTGCTCAGCAGGAAATTACCGCCGCTGCTGCTACGCCCGCGCCCCTCTTTCATCATGTAGATATAACCGTAACCGTCGCTATAGAGATCGTTGGCGGTATTACCAGAATATTCAATAAACGTATCCTGATTCAGCGGGAACATATCGTAAGCTTCAAAGCGCCCGATTTTTATTTTCCAGTCATTTTCCTGACCAAAGAAAAATACGGCATCATCAAGATTCATTTTCCCGGTCATATCCGCCAGCGGTTGTACGCTAAAGCCGGAATATTTACCATTAGCGCCTTTGCGTAAGCCATCAAACCCTAACAAAATACGCCCATTAATATCCCAGCGCTCTTTATCCCCCGGCGCCCAGTTCTTATTCGCGCTGGTTTTTACCGAGGTCAGGCTGCCGGTTCGGCTGGCGCCATCCATATTAAATTCAACATCACCGTAAAATTTTAAATCGACATCTTTATTCACCGCCAGCGCGGGCGCGGCAACCGTCGCGGGCGCAGGTGCACTGCTTTTAGCCGTCGCGCGCTCCTGATGCTTCAGTTCGCGGATTTCCGCCTCGGCGTTTTGCGCCCGCTGCTCGGTGGCTTTTAAGCGCTGCTCCATCTGCGCCAGACGCTCCTCAAGCGAAAGCGTTTGCTGCGCGCCGGCAGCGGGAATAAATAAAGACGAGATAAGACATCCAACCCAGATTTTATTCATCGTTAGACCCTGCTTATTATATATTAAAGGTATTGTTTTATTATTTTGGTGAATATTAAATAACCCGCCGGCGTTTGCTTGCGGGTTATTCAGGTCAATGACTATTTAATTAGAGATTCCATGCTCCGCCATCAATTAATGCCGCACTACCGCTCCAGGAAAATAAAGCTAATTCCCGGCGCCGGGCATCAGGATAAATACGGCTGCTGAGGCAGGCTTCGCCGTCATTAACGAAAACCTCAACGGATGAGCTATCGAAAAATAGCCGCAGCTTCAGCGCCGAACCGGCTGGTAACGGAACGCTGCGCGTGCCGCACAAACCATATTGCGGATAGCGACGCTCCAGCACCAGACGCTGCATCTGATTGTCGACATATACCTTCAGCCCTTCGCCAAAGCTCAAACCGTATTGCTCGGCGCAGCTATTGGCCATATCCCAATGCAGATTGACCTCCATGGTTTCACAATGCTCTACCATCGTCAGCTGCTGATTCTTCAACGAACTGACCGGCCACGGGAACCAGTCGCGGCGCAGGACTTCCACCTCTTTTGCCGGACGCATCAACAGCCGATTATCGGCACCGAGGCTTAACTCGCGCGGCAGCGACAGCATACCGGCCCAACCGTCCTGCTGCTCCGGCAGCGGCGACTCCCACATGTCCAGCCAGCCGATAACAATCCGTCGGCCATCAGGGGTGAGGAAGCTTTGCGGCGCATAGAAATCGTGGCCGCTGTCGAGTTCGACAAACGCCTCTTCGCGGACGAAAGTTTGCCCCGGCTGCCAGTCCCCCAGCAGATAGCCGCTCTGGAATAAATTGCGCCGGGCAAAGCCGTCCGCGGCCATCCCCTGCGGTGAGAACATCAGAACCCGCTTGCCATCGAGTTCAAAGAAATCCGGGCACTCCCACATGTAGCCCATCCCCGTTTCGGCCTGGGCAAGAATACCGGCATCCTGCCAGTGGCGCAGGTCGTCAGAACGGTACAACCGCACCTGGCCGACGTCGTCTACCCGCGCGCCGACCACCATGTACCAGCTTTCACCTTCACGCCATACTTTCGGGTCGCGAAAATGGTGCATCTCCGGCGGGGTATCAATGACCATCCCCTGGCGCTCAAAATGGATGCCGTCGCGGCTGGTCGCCAGACACTGCACCTGGTACAGGTTATTTTCATCAGCGGGATCGCCATGAAATTTATGGCCGGTGTAGATGAGCGCCAGCGTATCGCCATCAACCACCGCCGAGCCGGAGAAACAGCCGTCTTTATCTTCCGGCCCTTCCGGCGCCAGCGCCACCGGCAGGTGTTCCCAATGCACAAGGTCCTTGCTGCGCGCGTGGCCCCAGTGCATCGGCCCCCACTGGTTTGAATACGGGTGGTGCTGATAAAACGCGTGGTACCAGCCGTCGAACCATACCAGCCCGTTGGGGTCGTTGATCCAGCCGGCACGGGCAGCCAGGTGATAACGCGGATACCAGCGCGGGTTGAGATCCACGCTTTTCGCCTGCAGTTCCCGCTCCGCGTTACTAATGGAATAGATCATATTCATTTCTCTTTTCAGTCAGATAGTGGATGGCTGCGACATGAGCGAATCCGAAGAGGCCTTATTGGATCGCAGCAGGAAGATGGAGATGAAGGTGGTGCAGAACACCAGCAGTCCCATGATCAGATAGGAGTCGGCGAAGCCGTATTTTTCATAGCTATAGCCCGCCAGCGGCGACAGGACGGTGGCGATAACCGAACTGGTGCAGGCGAAACCAACCAGGTACAGGGTGGAAGAAAGGCGTTTATCAAAGTTCAGGCTGTTGTATTTGAAGATGGACACCAGCAGCACCGGCAATTCCACGGCGTGCAGCAGTTTCGTAATCGAGATCAGTACAGGGCCTTCCACCAGCCCGGAGGCCACCATGCGCATCGCCATCACCATGCCGGCGAAGATCAGGCCGTTTTTCGCGCCGATACGGTTGACCAGCCACGGGGCGCAGAACATTCCCGCCGCTTCGAGGAACACCTGGAAGGAGTTGAGATAGCCATACATGGCGTTCCCTTCATGCAGCGTGGCGAACTGCGAGGAGAAGTAGACCGGGAACTGCTGGTCGTAAACGCCGTAAATACAGGTGCCAACGACGAAAAACACCAGCGCCCAAAAGCGCGGCAGCGTCAGCAGGCGCAGCGCGTCTTCCAGCGTGACTTTACCGCCACTGACCGCCTCCTGCATGGCGTGCGGCGCTGAAGAGACCTTAAGCCGCGCCAGCAGCATGAAGAAAACCAGACCGGAACAGCTGGCGACGGCGAAGTTCAGCTGTGGGTTAATGTTGAACAGCAGCCCGGCGAAAAAGGTCGCCACCGCCCAGCCCAACGATCCCCACATCCGCGCTTTGCCGAATTCAAACTGGCTTTGCCGCGCCACGCGCTCGGTATAGGACTCCAGCACGCCAATGCCGCCGTTAAAGGTCAGGCCGATATAGATGCCGCCAAAAATACTGCCAAGCAGCACGTTGATTTTCAGCAGATAGCCAAACAGCAGATAGGCCGGGCCGGAAAGGATCAGTAAGACGGTGATATACCAGAGTAAATTTTTGCGCAGCCCCAGTTTATCCTGGATAAAGCCGTAGCAAATCTGGGCGAATAGCGCCGAGACCGACAGCACCGCGTAGATAATGCCGGTATCCCCGGCTTTCAGCCCTACCTCCTGATGTAGCCAGATGGAAAGCAACGAGCCGGAAGAAGACCAGGTAACAAAAAAGAAAAACAGTAAGGCACTGAGTAAGGGGTAGCTGTGAGAGTGATGCATCTTCATCATGACATTCTCGTGTTGGAGTAATGCGCAAATGGTAACGTTAACAAAAAACAACTCTCATCTGGTTTTGTGACGATTCATGATGTTAATCACAAAAGTTAACGTTAACATAATGGAGATGAGATCGCGATCAACTATTCCTCGCCATGCTTCACCATCAGGCTGGGATAGACTATCGTATGATCCTTTTACATCAGCGACTTAGTTGTATACCGGAGTAATCACCATGGCATCCCTGAAAGATGTAGCGAAGCTAGCCAACGTCTCACTGATGACGGTATCCCGCGCGCTGAACAGCCCGGAGCGCCTGAAGGCGGAAACGCTCGCCCGCGTACAGGCGGCTATCGAACAGACCAATTACGTCCCCGACCTGTCGGCGAAGAAAATTCGCGGCGCCCGGGCAACGCCGAGCACCATCGGCGTGCTGGCGCTGGATACGGTGACCACTCCATTCTCGGTAGAGATAACGCTCTCTATCGAAGAGACGGCGCGGGCCCACGGCTGGAACAGCTTTGTGGTTAACATGTTCTCGGATGACAATCCAGATGCCATCCTTGACCTGCTGCTTTCCCACCGCCCGGACGGCATCATTTACACCACCATGGGGCTACGCCAGGTTCCGCTACCGGCGAAATTGTTGACGCTGCCCTGCGTGCTGGCCAACTGCGAAAGCCTGAACGAGAACGTCGCCAGCTATATTCCGGACGATGAGCAAGGCCAGTACGACGCGGTGAAAGCGCTGCTGGCCGCCGGCTATCGCCGCCCGCTCTGTTTGCATCTTCCGGCCAGGCATCTGGCGACGATACGCCGCCGACAGGGGATGGAACGCGCCTGCCGTGAGGCGCAGGTCGATCCGGATACGCTCGATCACGGCTATATGACCTACGGTGACGAACACTATCGCGATATTCCCGGCCAGCTGCTGGCCCATATTGATCAGGGTAAACCGCGGTTTGATTCCGTAGTGTGCGGTAACGATCGCATCGCTTTTATGGTCTACCAGACGTTGCTGGCGCAGGGCTTGCGAATCCCTGAAGATGTGGCGGTGGTGGGTTATGACAACATGGTGGGGATTGGCGATCTGTTCCTGCCGCCGCTGTCAACGGTGCAGTTACCGCATTATGAAATTGGCCGCCTGAGCGCCCTGCATATTATTAACGGCGACAGCCATCGGGATACCATTAAGGTTCCCAGCCCGTGGCTGCCGCGCGAATCCGTGTGATCAGTTGCCGATGTTACGCAGCTTTTCCCCGGACATCAGCTTGCGTTCGATATGTTCAAGCGTCACGTTTTTGGTTTCCGGGATCAGCCAGAAGGTCACGCCGATAAACGCCACGTTCAGCGCGGTATAGAGCCAGAACGTGCCTGCCGCGCCAATCGCGTCCAGCAGCGTCAGGAAGGTCGCGCCAATAATCATGTTCGACACCCAGTTGGTGGTGGTCGAACAGGTGATGCCGAAGTCGCGGCATTTTAGCGGCTGGATCTCAGAGCAGAGGATCCACACAACCGGCGCGGCGCTCATCGCGTATCCGGCAATACACATCATGGTCATTCCCACCGATAGCCAGGAGAGACCGCTGCCGGCGGTACCGTTATCAAACTGCATCAGGCAGTAGCCCAGCACCAGGGTGCCCAACGCCATCACGCTAAAGCCGATTTTCAATGCCGGTTTACGCCCGGCCTTATCAACGGTAAACACCGCGATAAAGGTGGCGAACATGAAGGTCAGGCCGACCACCAGCGTGGCGATCATCTGCTGCTCGGTGGTGGTAAAGCCGGCCATTTTGAAGATCCGCGGCGCGTAATACATGATGATATTCATGCCGGTAAACTGCTGCATCGCCTGCAATAACATGCCAAGGAATACCGCCCGACGCACGTTGCGGTTCACTTTGAACAGCGCCCAGCCGCCCTGCTTGAGCTTCAGGCTTTCGCGGATTTCATTCAGCTCATCGCGCGCCTTTTCCGAGGTATCGCGCAGCATGCGCAGCACTTCTTCGGCCTCGATATGGCGGCCTTTTTCCGCCAGCCAGCGCGGGCTGTTAGGCAGGAACACCACCAGGATAATCAGCAATACCGCCGGCAGCGCCAGCACGCCAAGCATTGCCCGCCAGTTGCCGCTGTAGCTGAAGGCGGTATCGGATAAGAAGGCCAGCACGATGCCAAGCGTGACCATCAACTGATACATGCTGATCATCTTGCCGCGAACGTTTTCGCTTGCCATTTCAGAAAGATAGAGCGGCGCGGTATAAGAGGCGATACCGACGGCGACGCCAAGGACAATACGCGCCGCCAGCAGCATCTCGACGCTGGTGGCGAATGCCGAGCCGATAGAGCCCGCCACAAATAGCACCGCGCCAACCATCAAACTGTATTTACGGCCAAGACGGAAAGAGAGCCAGCCGTTGAACAGCGCGCCGATCGCCGCGCCAAGCATCATACTGCTGACCACCCACTCCTGCAGACGGCTGGATAAAACGAAATGATCGGTGATGAAAGGTAGCGCCCCGGCAATCACGCCGATATCAAGGCCGAATAACAAACCCGCCACCGCGGCGGCAATGGAGACAAACTGGTTCATGCGCCGGGTGTTGCGCTGCGCATTGGGGAGTAAACCCGGATCGGTGGTCAATGAAGTCATTTTTTTCCTGCCTCAACAGAGTATGCGTGCAGTGAAAGTACGGGATCGCAGGGCTAAGGTGTCAGGCGGGAGATGGCGAAGATATGGATAAAACGGCTGGCAGCATTGTTTTTGTGATGGACATTAAACTTTATCTTATGCAAAAAATGCTGTCCGATCGTCAAAACAACCCTGATGAATGGCGAGTATTTTATTTTCCATTACTAACGAGTATGGATTATTTAAACCTCATGATATGGACGATCATTGTTCAGAAAACAACCCGCCGGTTGGCGGGTTGTTCGACTATGTCTGTTAGCGCGCCAGCCAACCGCCATCTACCGCCACGGTGTAGCCGTTGATGTAATCGGATGCGCTGGAGGCGAGAAACACCACCGGCCCCATTAAATCGCTCGGCAGGCCCCAGCGGCCGGCCGGGATACGGTCGAGAATTTCCGCGCTGCGCTGTTCATCGGCGCGTAACTGCTGGGTATTGTTGGTTGCCATGTAGCCGGGGGCAATGGCGTTAACATTGATATTATGCTTTGCCCATTCATTGGCCAGCAGGCGAGTTACGCCCATGACGCCGCTTTTCGAGGCGGTGTAGGACGGCACGCGGATCCCGCCCTGGAACGACAGCATGGAGGCAATATTGATGATCTTGCCGCCGTTACCCTGAGCGATGAAGTGCTTCGCCGCGGCCTGAGACATGAAAAAGACGCTTTTGATGTTCAGGTTCATCACGTCATCCCAGTCCTTCTCGCTGAATTCGATAGCATCCTGACGGCGGATTAGCCCCGCGTTATTGACCAGAATATCGATGTGGCCAAATTCCGCCACCGCGCGCTCAAGCAACTGCGGAATACCATCTATCTGCCGCAGGTCGGCGGTGAGGCTCAAAAAACGACGCCCCAGCGCGGTAACGCGCTCGATGGTTTCCGTCGGCTCAACGATATTAATACCGACGATATCGCAGCCCGCTTCCGCCAGCCCAACCGCCATGCCCTGGCCTAAACCGGTGTCGCAGCCGGTCACTACCGCGACTTTCCCCTGAAGAGAGAATGCATCAAGAATCATATCTGGTTCCTTTCTTTCACGGCCTGCTCACCACAGGCAAGGTTCTGAGGTTAAGAAGAACTCCTGGAACATCCCCATCATAAAAATAAAACAGAGTTCCGTTTTGCTGATGGTCACATAGTAGACCGCTGAAAAATCATTTTCAACGACAATTAAAACAACGTTTCATTTTTTATGATTAAAAATGATAAAAACGCAAAACGGATCACATCGCCAGGAACTAGCAACCTGTACAAAAGCTATAAATACAGTGAGTTAGGTTATCTTTGAAAAATAACCGCGAAGAGAGAAAATCGGAGAGAAAAACGAAGAAAAGAAGATCGGCGAGGAAGTTGGACATCGCGCCGAAGACGGCGCGAGATCGTATTATGCGCGCTCCACCGCCAGCGCAACGCCCTGACCGCCGCCGATACACAGCGTCGCGAGCCCTTTACGCGCATCGCGCTTGATCATTTCATGTACCAGCGACACCAGAATACGGCAGCCGGACGCGCCAATCGGATGGCCCAGGGCGATAGCCCCGCCGTTAACGTTAACCCGCCGTTCATCCCACTCCAGCACTCTGCCAACGGAGATAGCCTGGGCGGCAAAAGCTTCATTAGCTTCGATTAAGTCAACCTCATCCAGCTGCCAGCCCGCGCGCTCAAGGCAGCGCCGGGTGGCATGTACCGGCGCGATACCCATTAGCGCCGGATCGACGCCGACGCTGGCGAAGGCGCGAATGCGCGCCAGAATCGGCAGCCCCAGCTCCTGGGCCTTTGATTCGCTCATCATCATTACCGCCGCCGCGCCATCGTTAATACTCGATGCATTACCCGCGGTCACCGACCCAAGCTGGTCGAAGGTGGGCATCAGGCTGGCTAACCCTTCAGCGCTGGCATCCATCCGCGGCTGCTCGTCGGTATCCACCAGCCGTTGACTGCCGTTATGCTCGGTGGCGACCGGCACGATTTCATCGCGAAACCGCCCGGAGTCTATCGCCCGCCGCGCTTTTTGCTGCGAGCTAAGCGCCCAGGCGTCCTGTAGTTCACGGCTGATCCCATACTCCCGCGCCAGATTTTCCGCCGTTACGCCCATATGGTAGTCATTGAAAGCGTCCCACAGCCCATCATGCACCAGGCTGTCGATAAGCTGGCTATTGCCCAGCTGCGCGCCGGTTCGGCTGTCGGTAAGTACATGCGGCGCGCGGCTCATGTTTTCCTGGCCGCCGGCGATCACTACATCCGCTTCGCCGCATTGGATGGCCTGAGTCGCCAGGTGCAGCGCTTTCAGCCCGGAGCCGCAAACGTCGTTGATGGTGATCGCCGAAACGGTATTCGGCAGCCCGCCGCGGATCGCCGACTGACGCGCCGGATTCTGCCCGGTGCCCGCGGTCAGCACCTGACCGAGGATCACTTCATCAATGCACTGCGGATCGATTCCGCTCCGCTCGACTAACGCCTTCACCACCACGCTGCCCAATTCCACCGCCGAGTGACGCGCCAGCGTTCCCTGAAAACAGCCGATAGGCGTACGCAACGCGCCGACGATCACGACATCTTTCATCCTTTACCTTCTGCGCAAAGAACCATCAATAGATGCCGTTATAGTAGAGAATTGTTATCAAAAAATTTCGCAATTGTTTAAAAAAAGTGAGGCGGTTCACAAAGTTCGCCGTCACGACTCGCGGCCTTGCCCTTCAAGGTGTTGGCGCAGCCAACTGCCCGCTTCCCCCAGCGGCGTACGCTTGTTCCATAGCAGATCCACCGAGATCGAGCGCGGCCAGCCGGCGATATTCAACGCTTTAAGCTTGCCGCTACCGGCGAACTCTTCCACCAGCGCGCAGGGCAAAATGCACCAGCCAAAGCCCTGCACCGCCATACTCAGCAGCAGCAAATAGTTGGGCGCCGACCATACCTGGCCGCGCGAGGGATCCGGCGCGCTCTCAAGATAAGTGCTAAGCCGCAATTCACGCCAGCCGTGCAGATCATCCCAGAAAACCCGCCCCTGACCGGCCAGCGGATGCCCCGGCGCAACATAAATCCCCATCGCCGTTTGCAACGGCAGGCGCATGCTGCCGATCTCCATCGGATAGCTGTCCCGGGCTTCGATAAGCCCCACCTGAGCGCGCTCTTTTTGCAGCAGATCCACCACGTCTTCATCTTCGCCAATCAGACATTCAAACTCGGTATGCGGAAAACGCCGATCGAACTGTTCCAGCAAATACTCCAGTACATCCGGGTGCAGGGTATCCGACAAGACGAAGGTCAGCCGCGGTTCGGTATTGCCGGATAACGAACTGGCGAGCTCATCCAGCCGCGAACTGGCGGCCAGTATTGCTTTCACATAGCCCAGCACCTGCTCGCCCTGCGCGGTTAGCGTCGGCTGGCGAGTGGAACGATCGAACAGAGTCAACCCCAGGTCGGTTTCAAGATTCGAAATCGCGGTACTGATGGTGGACTGGCTTTTACGCATCCGCCGGGCGGCGGCGGAGAACGAACCGCTGGCGGCGGCTTCTACAAAGGCGGTGAGGGCTTCGGGAGAATAGTGCATAACCTATCTACTTTATCGATGGAATCTATCTTTTGTTTATCACATTTTTCCATAAAATGCCGGGTAAATCTGGATGACAGAACTAACAAGAGGTATCCCAAAATGAAAACCAATAACCTGCAACATAAGACGCTACTGGAACGCGTACTCCACGCGGTGAGCTTTGAAGGCCTCGCCACGTTAATTCTGGCCCCCACCGCCGCCTGGTTAATGCAGCGATCGGTGGTCGAAATGGGCGGCTTGGCCATTTTGCTCGCCACCATGGCGATGGTCTGGAACCTGATCTATAACGCCGCCTTCGACCGTCTGTGGCCGGTTTCACGCCTGGCGCGTACGCTGCGGGTGCGCGCGCTGCACGCCATCGGCTTTGAGTGCGGCTTTATCATCATCGGCGTCACCGTCGTCGCGCTGGTGCTTGGCGTGTCGCTGGTGCAGGCATTTATGCTGGAAATCGGCTTTATGCTGTTCTTCCTGCCCTACACCATGTTCTTTAACTGGGCGTGGGATACGCTGCGCGTGCGCGTCCTGAAGTATCGCCAGCCGCAGAGTCTGCCGAATAGTTAACGTTCTCGATCGCGCGGATCGCCTAACCCTTTGGCGATCCGCAGGTTTATTTATCGCCGAAAACTATCACCGCAAACGATTCATAAATGTGGTAAATTGCACTCCTTTTTTTGGGTTATACGGTTGATAAATTCGCATAATGTCTAAAATTTGGTCTAAAGAAGAAACTCTATGGAGTTTTGCTCTATATGGCACTGCCGTAGGCGCCGGCACCCTATTCCTGCCGATTCAACTCGGTTCGGCCGGCGCCATCGTGCTGTTCCTTACCGCTTTGGTTGCCTGGCCGTTAACCTACTGGCCGCACAAAGCGCTGTGTCAATTCATCCTGTCGGCCAAAGTGGCGGCCGGTGAAGGGATCACCGGCGCGGTCAATCATTACTACGGCAAAAAAGTCGGCAATCTGATCACCAGCCTGTACTTTCTCGCCTTCTTCGTAGTGATCCTGATCTACGCCGTGGCAATCACTAATTCGCTGGCTGAACAACTGGCGAGACACGTGGCGATGACTCCTGGCGTACGCGCTCTACTGAGCCTCGCCGTGGTGCTGGTACTGAATCTGATCTTCCTGATGGGGCGTCATATGACCATCAAAGTGATGGGATTCCTCGTCTTCCCGCTGATTGGCTGTTTCCTGTTCCTCTCCATCTACCTGATTGGCAGTTGGCAACCGGAACACCTCACCAGTCAGATGCAGCTGAACGCAAAGACCTGGCACCAAATCTGGATCTCGATTCCCGTGATGGTTTTCGCTTTTAGCCATACGCCGATTATTTCGACCTTCGCTATCGATCAGCAGGAGAAATATGGTGAGCTGGCCATGGGTAAATGCAAAAAAATCATGAAGGTGGCCTACACCATCATCTGCGCCAGCGTGCTGTTTTTTGTCTTCAGTTGCCTGCTGTCCATTCCGCTGCCGTACATCGAAGCCGCGCGTAATGAAGGGGTGACGATTCTCTCTGCGCTCTCCATGGCGCCGGGCGCGCCAGGCTGGCTTGCAGTGACCGGCATTATCGTCGCGGTGGTCGCGATGTCGAAATCGTTCCTCGGCACCTATTTTGGGGTGATTGAAGGCGCCAGCGAAATCGTTAAAACCTCGCTCGGCCAGCTCGGCATTCGTAAGAGCCGCGCCTTTAACCGCGCCATGTCGATTATGCTGGTCTCGGCGCTGACCTTTATCGTCTGCTTTATCAATCCGAACGCCATCTCGATGATTTACGCCATCAGCGGCCCGCTTATCGCCATGATTCTGTTCATCATGCCGACGTTGTCGACGTATATCATTCCGGCGCTCAAGCCCTACCGTTCGCTGGGTAATCTCATTACCTTAATCGTCGGCCTGCTCTGCGTCTCGGTGATGTTCTTCAGTTAAATCGCTCTCGCGGCGACGCCTTCAGCGTCGCCGCACGTTCTGCCAACATTCTCGCCCATCGCTTCTCCCTGACGGGATTACACTTACTCCTTGCCTATCATCGGAGGGAGTCATTATGTCCAGCGTAACATTATCCGGGGTCATGACCTTAGGCGACCGTCAGGTTTACCGGCTTGGATACGGCGCCATGCAGCTCGCCGGCCCCGGCGTGTTCGGGCCGCCAAAAGATCCCGACGCCGCCATTCGCGTTCTGCAAGAAGCCGTCGCCGCCGGGGTGAATCATATCGATACCTCAGATTTCTACGGCCCGCATATCACCAATCAGCTAATTCGTCAGGCGCTGCATCCCTATAGCGACGACTTGTGTATCGTCACCAAGGTCAGCGCCCGCCGCGATGAGAAAGGCAATTGGCTACCAGCGATGTCGCCGGCGGAACTCACCCAGGCCGTCGAAGATAACCTGCGTAACCTCGGCCTGGAGAGGCTGGAGGTGGTCAATCTGCGCAGCATGCTCGGCACCCACGGCCCGGTGGAGGGTTCGCTGGAGGAACCGCTAACGACCTTACTGGAACTAAAAGCCCGCGGTCTGATACGTCACATCGGTCTGAGTAACGTCACCGCCAGACAGGTTGCCGATGCGCAGAAGCTGACGCCCATCGTCTGCGTGCAAAACCAGTACAACATCGCTAACCGCGGTGACGACGCGTTAATCGACGCGCTGGCGCAGCAAAACATCGCCTACGTGCCGTTCTTCCCGCTGGGCGGTTTTACGCCGCTACAGGCGCAAGAGCTTAACGAGGTTGCCGCCATGCTCGACGCCACGCCGATGCAGGTGGCGCTGGCGTGGTTACTGCAGCGCTCGCCGAATATTTTGCTGATTCCGGGCACCTCATCGGTGGCGCATTTACGGGAAAATCTCGCCGCTGCAACGCTTACCCTCCCCGCCGGAGCACTGGCGAAGCTGGATAGCATCAGCGGTTGATGGCGTCAACTCCCCCCTTTACGGCGTTTGCCGTGAAGGGCTATCCCCTTAATATTAAGCTGGAATTAGGCCATCTCTGCTGGCACTATATATCCTACAAATCGGGTTATGCTGATTCCTCGTCGAGGAAATAACCTTATAAATTGCATTGAGTTACGTTATTTCTTAGGCCTCCTAATTGGGAGGCTGTTGTCGTTTGTATTGTTCCATGGTTTTTGTTAACACTCTTGATTACAGGAAAAAACAATATCGGCTTCGACGTTTATACAAATCAATTTGGCTACAAAGATAGTCAATATCATCGAACGTTCACAAAAACATCTGGTTAACATAATCAGTATGTCGCTATTGCTGTAAAAAAAATTAACTATGCACAGTAACGATTCAACAAGGATTACCCATGATAGAGGGAACGATAAAAACCAGTAAGTATGAAATCATTGCTATTTTCAGAGAGGAACAGAGAAAGCAAACAGAGATAGAAATTTTCTTTAATAACAAAAGCATCAGTACTCAGATTGCGCGTGTAGATTTTGCCGAATTCCATATCCAGAGCGATAGCAAAATCCCTGCGGGGAATAAATTCAAATTTATTCTGCATAGTGATTCAGGAAAGATCGAGTTCACCTCCCAGCGGCAGAAGAATTCCGCTGGCGGCGCGGAGAATAGCAATAAGGTGGCATTTGCGTTACCGGAATGCATCCAGGTTGTACAAAGACGACGAGATCCGCGATTTCGTTTACGCGATGAGAATGATTTCTTTTGTCATGGGCGCCATAAAAATGGCGAAAACTATGCTTTTGATATCAAAGATATTTCAGATGGTGGCTGCGCGCTGATTGCACCAAGTCCAAATCTGAAATTCCTTGCCAACAACTCAACGCTGAAAAACGCCATTCTGTCTCTGGCTGAATATGGCGAAATCACCGTTGATCTGATTATCAAGAACGTGGCGATGGTCACGCTGGATAGCGAAGAAAAGAGTCCGGAAAACTACTATCAGATTTCCTGCCAGTTTAAGTTCCGCCGCAGCGATGACAGGAAGAAAATAGAAAAAACGCTGATCGATTTGATTCTGGAAGCCAAGCGTAAGAAGAGAGTTTAATGCCCTTGAACAATATCTTGCTGTACACTGACGACAATATCATTGGCCAATCTATTCATGATTATCTGAGCGATATTCACCAGGATATCACCCAGGCCAGTTATCAGGACATCGTGCAAGGGGGCGTCGCGCCCCTGGCTGAGACGGTGATCTTCAATATGATCCACAAGGATATATCCGCCGCCGATACGGTCGTATTACTCAACAAACTGCGCTTTCATTTCTCGCGCTGTACACTGTTGGTATTGATGGTAAAAAGCGATATCGCCAATCTGTGCCGGGAATTAATCGATCTGGAAAACCTGTTAATCCTGACGGAAAAATCTTCTTTAGACGCATTTTCGGCAATTACCAGAACGCAGGATGAAACTCCGCAGACCCGGTATTTGCGCACGCAGCGAAAGCTGACCGCCAGAGAGCTGCAGGTACTGGAACTTATTATCGCCTGCAATAACAACAAGCGAATTGCCTCGCTGCTGAATATCGATCATAAGACGGTACACAGCCACCGCATTCACATTATGAAAAAGCTGGGAATGAATAGCTCGCAGGTGATGCATAAGCAAATCGTCAATATGAATCACTGCTGAACGGCTATCCTGTCGCCGGGTCTACAGCGCCAGGCCAAAGTGCTGACGCAGCGCTCGCTTCCCAGGCTCGCTGATTGTCACTTCGCGATAGCCCGGGACCGGCATAAACCAACCTTTTTGCACGCCCCACTGCAGCAGGGCAGCGCCCGCGGCACCGCCCAGATGAAAACGGCGCTCGCTCCAGTCGAGGCAGGCGCAGCATACTTTGCGGCGGGATCCGCTATCGCACGTAATACCTAAGCGGGCGAAATGCGCCTCCCCCGCCGCGGTAAGCGCGGTGCCATTTGCCGTGAGCCACGCTTGCTGCTGCAGAAAATCATAGATGGCGACGGCCACTTCACCCGCCAGATGATCGTAGCAGGTACGCGCCATACGCAGCGTTCCCGGCGTTCGCGTGGTCAGCGGCACTGCGCTTTTGCCCGCCATGGTCATCATATTTTCCAGCAATCCGGCGACATCGCCGCCCGCCAGCCGATAGTAGCGATGTCGCCCTTGCGCCAGGCAGATCAGTAAGCGACTGTTGACCAGACGGCTAAGGTGAGCGCTGGCGGTCGACGGCGAAATATCCGCCGCGCCGGAGAGCTCAGTCGCCGTCCATGCCCGGCCATCCATTAGCGCGCAGAGTATTTTCACTCGTGAAGGGTCAGCCATCGCCGAGGCAACCGCCGCCATCGCGACGGCCAGCGCTTCGTCATCATCAATGACAACCGCAGGGTGCAACATACTGCCTCCGCTTAATATTGGTTACGCAGAATGCGAACTCTGCATCTGGTATTCACGCAATACCTGTGCCACGCGAATCTGATAATCAGCAAAGATAGACTCCCGCCCTTCCCGCTGCGCCGCCTGATGACAAATATTGTGCTTCCAGGCTGCAACCGACTGTTCGTCCCGCCACCACGACAGCGACAAAATCTTTCCCGGCGCACTGAGGCTTTGAAAACGCTCGATGGCGATAAAGCCGTCGATGGTTTCCAGCAGCGGTTTCAATTGTGCCGCCAGCGCGAGGTATCGTTCCTGCTGCGCTGGCGTGACCTGTGCTTCAAAGAGTACCGCAATCATGGTTTTTTCCTCCAGCAATGAATGAAGCCGCACTGTAGCGCGCCGATGGTTAGCAATGCTTCGCCAGCGGGCGAAGTATCGCGGTCACAACAAGCCAAAAAACCACCAAACCATTCACACAATCAATACCAGGCGAAATTCTGTTGAGACATAAACGCGGGTCAACGGAAATTAGCACTCTCGAAGATGAGATATAACATTCTGTTTTCACAGTTTTTTTCAATAAAAATCCCATTTACAGTCATCAAACCGTCATAAAAATGTGATCTAAATCGCACTTTTTGCAACGTGCGTTATAGTTAGCAGGCTTATTATAAACCCATCGAAAGCACAACGCTTTCCACCATAAAAGTTAAAAGGATAAACACCATGAAAAACGTAAAATTACTTGCTGCTGCTGGTATGCTGTCTCTGGTTTCTTTCGCAAGCTTCGCGGCTCACCCGGTGAGCGTGACCTCTGATACCCTGGACAACGCAGAAGCAAAAATCGCTGCTATCGCTAAAGATCAGGGCGCCTCTTACCACATTACCGAAGCCTATACCGGTAATCAGGTACACATGACGGCGGAACTGTCTAAATAACCGAATGGTCGCAGAGGGAGCTGCCGGACAGGTCGTCTCAGGACGGCTGGTCTGGCTCCCGCCACGTAAAAACACACGGCAATGTCGAGCCCCTTTATGGGGCTTTTTCACGTCAACGTTTCGCCAGCGCGCGCTGAATAGAGAGCACACTCGCCAGTACCACAATAAGGCCCGCCAGCGCCATCCCCTCAATTTTCTGCCCGAGAAATATCCACCCCAACAGCACCGCCGTCACCGGGCTAAGCAGGCTCATTGCCGATACCGCCACCGGCGACAATCGGCTGATACCTCGGAACCATAATCCATAGGCCAGCATCGCTCCGGCCACACACAGCCAGACATAACCTGCCGCCTGTAATGGGGTGATGTTGTGCAACGGCGGGTCCACCAGCAGCGCGATGGGCAGTAACACGATCCCGCCTATCAACAATTGCCAGCCGGTCATCGCCACAACCGGCAACGATAGCGCCCAGCGCCGCGACAGCCAGGTGCCCAGCGCCATACTGACGGCGCCAAGAAAAGCGGCGCCGATACCTAACGAATCCAGCACCGTGCGCGGAGAAAGCAGCAACATCGCCATACCGATGATCCCGGCGCAGGCGGAAACCACCGCCAGCCACGGCGAACGCTGGCGATCCACGCACCAGGCCAGCAGCATCACCAGCAGCGGCTGAATCGCGCCGATCACCGCCGCCAGCCCGCCGGGCAGGCGGTAGGCGGCGATAAACAGCAGCGCCTGAAAGGCGCCGATATTTAATATTCCGGTAATGATCAGCTTCCACCACTCACCGCGCTGCGGAAACTGGCGGCTCCACAGTAACAACGCAATCCCGGCGGGCAACACGCGCAACAGCGCGGCGATAAAAGGACGGTCCGGCGGCAAGAATTGCGAAGTGACGATATAAGTGGTTCCCCAGATGGCGGGAGCCAGCGCGGTCAGCAGCAGATCGACCGCCAGATGACGAGTAAAAAAGGCCATGATTTTATCTTCATATCAAGTTAAATTGTGCAGCAAGTATGTATCGATAAATATCTTGATATCAAGACAAGTGAGCACACATGGACAAATTACCGCCAACGGATGCCGTTGACCGCATTCTCGCCCAATGGCAGCGCGAGCGCCCGGATCTGGATTGCAGCCCAATGGGGCCGATTGGCCGCCTCAAGCGCTGCGCCATGCTGCTGGAGCCGCGGGTGGAGGCGGCGTTTGTTAAACATGGGCTGGTACGTTGGGAGTTCGACATGCTGGCGACGCTGCGCCGCGCCGGCGAGCCATTCGTGCTGTCGCCGACCCAGCTCTTTTCGACACTGATGATTACCTCCGGCACGATGACCCATCGCCTCAAGGCGCTGGAAAAACGAGGGTTGATTACCCGCTTAGCAAATCCTCAGGATGCCCGCAGCATGCTGGTCGCGTTAACGCCAGAGGGACGAGCGCTGATCGATGAGGCGGTTGCCACCCATGTGGCGAATGAGCAGCAACTGCTGGCAGGGCTTTCCGCCCCCCAACTTCAGCAGTTAGACGAAGCGCTACGGGTATTTATGCGTCTGCTGGAGAATGAGTGACCTCCGGCGACAGGCGGTTGCTACGATGAACAACGCGCGGCTAACAAAGAGGCCATCCTCCCGGCATCATAGCGCATGGTTTTCGCAGTACCGCGTTTTGCAATAACCGCTAAATGCGCATACCATCTGCACATTCTATCGTCATCAGGCAAGGAGATGCTTGTGGATAAGACTCACTCTTCGACCCCGCCAGAGAGCCACGAAAGCCGCTTTCATAAAGAAGAGTTCCCCTTCTTCTGGGTGGTTAACGTTTACGCCCGTTATACCCAATTAATGGAAATCGAGCTCAAAAAAATCGACATCGACCTTTCCCGCTTCCGCGTACTGATGCTGGTGCACCAATACCACCGCGCCAGTATTTCGCGGATCACCGAATATGCCGTTAGTAAGATGCCGACGGTGACCAAAATTGTTGGCCGTCTGCGCGATGATGGCCTGCTCACGACCCACGTTAGCGTCAGCGATGGCCGGGTCACCGAAGCGGAACTCACCGCCGCCGGTGAAGCCAAGGTTGCCGAAGCCCGGGCATTAGCGGAAACCGTGTTTGCTAAAGCCTTCAAGGGCGTCACCCCGGCGCAGGAAAAAAAGATGAATCAGGTGCTGGCGCTCATTCTGCACAACCTCGATGACTGATCCTCTGCGAAAATAACCATTTACTATAAATGGTTATTCATTTTGTTTTACCCTCCCCTGCGTTTTTCGCACACTTTTTTATCATTTTTTTAACTTATATTTTTCATTTATTTTTGTGACGCCCTTCAAGAGATTAAAATTTAAACACCAATGTTTAATGATTTAAATCAATTAGTTAAAGAACAATCTCTCTTTCATAGCATCATCTTATCGTCAATTACGATGTAAAAAACAGGTAACAAATTACTTGAAATTTCAAGTTTTACTGACAAGATTACCTCAAACGCCAGCGGGTCGTTTTTTAGTCATTTCGCGCGGTAATTATCCCCCTCACGGAGATGTGAAACATGGTTACTGAACATCGTACAGAGGCAGAAAAAGCAGAATCCGGGTTTATCTCGCGCTTCACCCTTGGCGAAGGCGAGCTGACGTTTGCGGTTAAAGACAGTCTCGATATTGCCGGTTTTCCGACCCGCGCCGGCAGCCCGGTATTGCAGGATGCGCCGCCTGCCGTTCGCCATGCCGCCGTAGTCGAGGCGCTGCTGGATAACGGCTGCCAGCTGCGCGGCAAAACCACCCTGCACGAGCTGGCCTTTGGCGTCACCGGCATCAACCCGCATAGCGGTACGCCGCGCAATCCGCATTATCCGCAGTTAATCCCCGGCGGTTCGTCCAGCGGCTCCGCCGCCGTGGTCGCGGCCGGTGAAGTCGACTTCGCCGTCGGCACCGATACCGGCGGCTCGGTGCGAATGCCCGCGGCCTGCTGCGGCGTGGCTGGCCTGAAGCCGAGCTTTGGCCGTCTGAGCCGCGCTGGCGTCATGCCGACGGAAAGTTCGCTCGACTGCGTCGGCCTGTTCGCCCGCGATATCGCCACATTGCGTCAGGCGCTGGCAAAAGCGCTGGGGGAATCAGCGCCTCCTGCGCGCCGGGACGCCCCCGCGATAAGTTATCTGGCGGGCACGGCAACGCCGGAAATTGAGCAACTGATCGTCTCACGTCTGCAGCAGGCGGGGCTGGCATGGACCCGCGCTGAACTACCGGGGTTCAACGAAGCGCATCAGGCCGGGCTTACGGTGATAAGCCAGGAAAACTGGCTGGCGTTTCACAGCATCATCAACGCGCCGAACCTGGCGCCGGATGTCGCCCGGCGGATCCACGCCGGCGCGGAGATTGGCCCTCAGCAACGGCAGGCTGCGGAAAGCGTGCGTCAGCAATTTAGCGCCGCGGTGGATGCCCAACTGGCGAAAACCCCGCTGATTGTGCTGCCGACCCTCCCGGAATGCCCGCCAACGCTGGAAGAAGCGGCGGATCCGCTCAAGGTGGTCAACCTGACTCGCCTGGTGCGCCCATTTAATTTAAGCGGCCACCCGGCCCTGAGCCTGCCGCTTGGCGAAATTAATCATCGCCCGGTGGCTCTGCAATTAGTCGCCAATAAAAATAAAGAGTTTGATTTACTTAATTACGCTGAGTATTTGCTGGAAAAATTAAAATAATAAAACCGTACTTTCATTAACTGGAAGAGGCTAAATCGCATGTTAAACCCCTCTGCAACTTCGCGTGCGGAAAAGACCCTGCACGCCACAACAATAGAGTTTGCCGAATTACTCGCAGATATTAAAAAGCGCAGCGAGGAGTTCGAGCAGCAGAAATATATCCCGGCGGATATTATTTCCCGCTTTAAAAAGATCGGTGTTTATCGCGCGCTGGTGCCAAAACGCTACGGCGGCGATGAAATATCACCTGCGGAGTTTTGTCAGTTAATTGAAACGCTCTCAACAGCGGACGGATCTGCCGGCTGGGTGGCGAGTTTCGGCATGAATCCGTTTTATCTTGGCGGCCTACCGCCGAGCAGTCTCGATGAGCTTTACCGCCACGGGCCGGATATTGTCTTTGCCGGCGGGATCTTCCCGCCGCAAAAAGCGACGACTCAGGATGGCGGCTACCGCGTCAGCGGGCGCTGGAGCTTCGCCAGCGGCTGCAGCGGCGCCGAACTTATCGGCGTGGGTATTCTGACCGATGACGGCAGCGATCGTCCGCTGCCGCGCATCGCGGTGCTACCCGCCGGGGAGTTCACCATCGATCCGGTCTGGAATACGGTCGGCCTCTCCGGTACCGGCAGCCATGACGTAGTGCTGAATAATGCCTTCGTGCCGCAGGAATGGACCTTTATTCGCGGCGGCGAACTTAACCTCGAAGGCCCTCTGTATCGCTATCCGGTACTGTCGCTGGCCACTCAGGTGCTGTCGGTGGTCGCACTGGGTATCGCCCGCGCGGCGTTATCGGAAATTTACGCCATTGCCGAACGCCAGAGCTCGGTCACCGGCGCGCCGTGCCTGGCGGATCGCCAATTCGCGCAGATGGAAATCGCTCACTGCGAAGCGGATCTTCGTTCGGCGCGCTGCTGGTTCTACGACGCCATCGACGATGTCTGGCAAGCGATTCTGCGCGGCGATGAACCGGGAGAAGAGCGGATTAACGCCATGCGCCTCTCTTCCACCCACATTACCCGCGTCTCTGCTTCGGTTACCACCCGCGCGCTGAAACTGGCCGGGATGCCGGGCATATCGATGCGCAGCCCGCTTCAGCGCTATGCCCGCGACTCCATGGTCATCACCCAGCACGCCTTTATGGGCGAGCTGACATACATCAACGCCGGCAATATGTTCTTCGGCCACTCGCCGCAGCCAGGCTATTTATGAGTTATACGGAGCCGGCAATGAATGAAGAAATGCTGCAACGCCTGGAAAAGCTGGAAGCCGTAGTGCAAATCCGAAACGCCATCAGCCAGTATATGCATCTCTGTGATGACCTGACGCATCCGGATACCGCCCGGCAAATTGGCGCGCTATTTAGCGAAACGGCTATTTGGGAAGGTATCGGCGAATTATATCAACACAAGCTCGGGCGCCACTGCGGCAGAGCGGCGATCGTCGGGATGATGAACGCTTATATTAGCGAGCCGTCACACTTCGCCATCAACGTACATTATTTAACGGCCGAGCATATTCGCGTCGACGAAAATAACCGCGCGGTCGGCCGCTGGAAAATGCTGCAAGCTTCAACGTTTCGCCGCGGCGGCTCGCATTTAAATAGCGCGGAGCTCGTCATTGAATTTATTAAACAAGATCAACAGTGGTTAATTCATCATTTTACCACCCGTAATTTATTTAGCCGCCCGGTAGATGACTGGCATTCGCTCGCCGATTTACCGGTGCCTGATGATCATTAAAAGAGATATGTGGAGAGTGACAATGTCTGAATGTATTCCGGTAAAAAATATCGATACCAGCCATACCGCCGAAACGCTGGCGGCACTGGTGCAAAGCGACCGGGTCCATACCTGTCTCTATACTTCCGAGGAAATTTTCGACCTCGAAATCGACAACATTTTTAACCGTACCTGGGTATGGGTCGCCCACGAGAGCGAAATCCCTGACGCCGGCAGCTATAAATCCTCGATGGTGGGTACCCAGCCGGTGATCGTCGTGCGCGATCGCAAAGGCAATATCAACGTGCTGCTCAACCGCTGCCGCCACCGCGCCGCCACCGTCTGCGAACATCGCAGCGGGAAAACGAACGGTTTTACCTGCCCGTATCACGGCTGGGGCTATGGCCTCGACGGCGCGCTGCGCGGGGTGCCGCATCCGGAGAGCTACGGCGATACGCTGAACAAATCTGAGCTCGGCATGGTGCGCCTGCGCGTTGAAAGCTACGCCGGAATGATTTTCGCCAGCTTCAACCACGACATAGAGCCACTGACCGACTTCCTCGGCCCGGCGATGAAATGGATGGATCTGTTCATGAAACAGGGGGCTGGCTACGCGCTGCAGGCCACCACCGCGCACCGTTTTCGCTTTCCCGGCAACTGGAAAATCCAGCTGGAAAATACCACCGACGGCTATCACTTCCCGATCGTTCATAAGTCGTTTTTAAGCTCGGTCGATAAACAGACCGAAGAGATGCTCAACTTCGTCGACGGCAAAGGTTTCGTGGAAGATCTCGGCAATGGCCACAGCGTGATGGTGATGATCCCCGAGCTTATCGATCTGGAAGCCAATCTCGATGCGCCAATCCCGGAGCGCTTTAGCGAGCTGGCCCAGGCCCTGCGCGAAGAAGGCCACGACGAGCAGCAGGTGCGGCGCATCGTACGCGCGGTCGGCGGCAGCGGTTTTAACCTTAACCTGTTCCCCAATGTCGCCTGTTCAATGGCCTTCTTCCGCGTGCTGCAGCCGATATCGGTAAAAGAGACGGAAATTCATCACATGGTGCTGACCATGAAAGATGGCCCGGCGATCGCCAACCAGGCGCGCCTGCGGCTGCACGAACACTTCCAGGGGCCGATGGGCTTCGGCACCCCCGATGATTCAGAGGCCTGGGAGCGGGTGCAGCGCGGCGGCGGCGCGGGCGACGATCTGTGGATCATGCTCAACCGCGGCCTGCCCGGCGAAGTCCGCACCGCCGACGGCCTGCGCAGCGACGTCAGCGCCGAAACCGGCATGCGCGCCGCCTATCAACAATGGAAAAAGTACATGACCGCTGATAACCGGGGGCAATAATGAACACATCACCTATCCTCAACGCCGCCATTCAGTTTATTAACCTGGAAGCGGACCTGCTCGATCAAGGCGAATTCCGTGAATGGCTGGCGCTGTGGCGCGCTGAGGGAATTTACATCATTCCCATCGATCAGCAGACCACCGATTTCGCCAACGTGCTCAACTACGCCTACGACAACCACGAGATGCGGGAAAAACGCGTGCAGCGTTTATACAGCGGCGAATCGATCTCCACCACCCCGCGCGCGCGCACTATCCGCATGAGCGGCCGTTATCGCCTGCTCAGCGCCAGCGATGAGGTCGTCGAAGTACGCTGCGCCCAATTCCTTTACGAGTACCGCAAGGGCAATGAACAGCACTACGCCGCTGACGTCACCTGGACGCTGGCGCCGGAGGGCGACAGTTTCCGCATCCTGCAAAAGGTCGTACGCCTGATTAACGGCGACGATTACCTGCATAGCATTGGCTACATCCTGTGAGGACTTTATGACACGTAGCGTACTTATTACCGGCGCGGCCAACGGCCTCGGGCTGGTTATCAGCCGCCATCTCTGGCAACAGGGCTATCAGGTGGCGATGGCCGACCTCAATCTCGATACGGTCACCCGCAGCGCCCAGGAGATCGATCCCAGCCAGCAGCGGCTGCTGCCGCTGGCGCTGGATATTCGCCAGCCGCAACAGTTCAGCGACGCGCTGGCGCAGATCCGCGCACGTTTCGGCGAACTCGACGTACTGGTCAACAACGCCGCCTTAACCCTGACCACGCCGATCATGGAGATCGACGTAGAAGAATTCGATCGCGTCACCAGTACCAACCTGCGCGGTACCTTCGTCGGCTGCCAGGCTATCGGCCGCTATTTCAGCCAGCGCCAGCAGGGCAGCATTATTAACCTCGCGTCGCTGGCCGGGCAAAACGGCGGTACCGCCTCCGGCGCCCACTATGCAGCCTCCAAGGGCGGCATTATTACGCTGACCAAAGTCTTCGCCCGCGCCCTGAGCAACGCCGGGGTGAGCGTCAACGCAATTGCGCCGGGGCCGTTGGATCTACCTTCCGTTCGCGCCGCGGTGCCGGAAGAGAAAATGCCGGCGCTGCTGGAGATGATCCCGATGAAGCGGCTTGGCGATCCGCTGCTGGTCGCCCGCGCGGTAGAACTGCTGGCGGCGCCCTCCGCCACCTTTATCACCGGCGCGACCTGGGATATCAACGGCGGCATTTATATGCGTTAAGCCCTTCGCGGGTGGAGAAAAACTATGGCTGAAACATTGACGGTACGCGTCACAGAACGCGAAATTCAGGGAGCCGAGGTGGTAGTCCTGACGCTGGCCTCGCCGGACGGCGCTCCCCTGCCCTCGTTTAGCGCCGGGGCGCATATCGATTTGCATCTTGGCGATGGCATCGTGCGCCAGTATTCGCTGTGCGGCAGCGCCCATCACCCGCAGCGTTATCGGTTGGGGATCCTCAAAGATCGCGCCTCGCGCGGCGGTTCGCTGGCGGCGCACGCTTTACAGCCCGGCGACGAGGTGCAAATTAGCCCTCCGCGCAACCTGTTCGCGCTGGAGATGTCGGCGCCTCATAGCATTCTGATCGGCGGCGGCATTGGCATCACGCCGATGCTGGCGATGGCCGATACGCTATTTCGCGCCGGGAAATCCTTCGAAGTGCATTACTGCGGCCACAGCCGTGAGGTAATGGCGTTTCTGGCCGAACTGGCGGATTGCCACTTTAGCGCTCAGGTTCAGCTGCATATCAGCGATGAAAACGGCAGGATCCGCCCTCAGGAACTCCTGACGCCTCACGCCGCCGCCGGCCACCTGTACGTTTGCGGCCCGGAGGGTTTTATGGCGTGGATTAACGAAACGGCTCAGGGATGCGGTTTCAGCGCGGAGCAGCTGCATCAGGAGTATTTCAACCGCGAGGTAGAAACCAGCGGCGGCAGCTTTGAGGTTGCGGTTCCGGAACTCAATCTGAGCGTCACCGTCGGTGAAAACGAGACAATCGTCGCCGCGCTGCAAAAGGCCGGCATCAAAGTCAAAGTCTCCTGCCAACAGGGCGTCTGCGGCACCTGCCTCGCCAACGTTTGCAGCGGCGAACCTGACCACCGCGACGAGTATTTAACCGAAGAAGAACGCGAAGATAACGACCAGATCCTGCTGTGCTGTTCGCGGGCCAAAACCCCGCGGCTGGTTATTGAAGGCTTCGAATACGTCAAACTGAAATAACGGGTATTACTATGAACCTGACATCTGATTTTCGTAATGCCATGGCGCAACTGGGCAGCGCGATCACCATCATTACCACCGATGGCCCGGCGGGCCGCTTCGGTTTTACCGCCTCGGCGGTGTGTAGCGTGACGGATTCGCCGCCGACGCTGCTGGTATGTATGAACCGCTCGTCCTTCGCGCACGGCAAATTCCAGCACAACGGCGTGCTGTGCGTTAACGTGCTCTCCGGTCAGCATCAGCAATTGTCCGGGATTTTCGCCAACGGCCAAATCCGCTCTGAAGAACGCTTCCTGCACGACGAATGGCTGGCGCTGGAGACCGGTTCGCCGGCGCTGGCTTCCGCCGTGGCGAACTGCGACTGCGTCATTGCCGACAGCCATGAAGTGGGCAGCCACAGCGTATTTTATTGCGAGGTCAAACAGATCCGCTTCGGCAACCCCAGCGACGGGCTGGTCTGGTTTAATCGCCAGTTCCATACCCTTAGCATGGCGTCGTGCCGTTAAGTTTCATCATAACCATAAAAACCCTGCCGACCCATCGCCCGGCGCCAGCAGGCGCCGCCTGATTCACCTGCACTGGAGTTAACCTTATGTCTGGAGCTGTGAGCGGTACAACGGTCCCCCCGGCGCAACCTATGCGCAAATTAATCATCGGGTCTTTTCTCGGCAACTCGCTGGAATGGTACGATTTTTTCCTGTATGGCACCGCGGCGGCGCTGGTCTTCGGGCCGCTGTTTTTCCCGACCACGAATGACCCGCTGCTCGGTTCATTTTTAGCCTTTTCCGGCTTTGCCATCGGCTTTATCGCCCGCCCCCTCGGCGGCGTGATATTCGGCCATCTCGGCGATCGCTACAGTCGCAAAATGACGCTCATCATCACCCTGACGCTGATGGGCGCCAGTACGTTCTTAATTGGTCTGCTGCCAACCTACGCCCATATCGGCGTACTGGCGCCAATCGCCTTGATTACGCTGCGCTTTGTACAGGGCGTGGCTTCCGGCGGCGAATGGGGCGGCGGGGTGTTGATGCTGAGCGAAAATGCGCCGGAAAGCCAGAAAGGGTACTACACCGCCTGGAGCCAGGTGGGGGTCTGCGGCGGGTTTGTTCTTTCTTCGCTGGCATTCTATCTGGTGCAGCTGCTGCCGCAGGAAGAGGTGATGTCGTGGGCGTGGCGTATTCCGTTTTTGCTCAGCCTGTTTATCTTTCTGGTGGGCGTCTATATTCGCCGTAACATCCAGGAAAACGCGGAATTCGTGGCGAGCAAAGCAGAAAACGACAGCAAAAATGAGGCCCATCATTTACCGGTGCTCAGCGCCTTCAAAAATCATCCACGAGCGATATTACAGGCTATCGGCCTGCGGCTGGCGGAAAACGGCGCGGTGTATATCTTCTTCACGTTTTCAGTGGTCTATTGCAAACATATCGGCATCGACACCCGCGACCTGATCGCGGCGGTCACCATCGCCATGACGGTGGAGATCGCCACGATTCTCGGCTGGGGATGGCTTTCCGATCGCATTGGCCGTAAGCGGCTTTACTATATCGGCGTGATAGGCATGGCGCTGGTCGCCTTCCCCTTCTTCTGGCTGCTTAATATGCACACCTTCCCGGCGATGCTGCTCGCCATGCTGTTGGCATTGCCATTGTGCCATGGCGCGATGATTGCCGCGCAGCCGTGTCTGATGGTGGATCTGTTTCCGGTGGAGGTACGCTACACCGGGCTGGCGCTGGGGCATGAGATTGGGGCGGTGATTTCCGGTGGTATTAGCCCGATGCTGGCGGTAGCTTTTTTAATGATGTGGGATAGCTATATCCCCATTGCGCTGATGCTGCTGGCCTTCGCGCTATTGGCGCTGGTAGCGCTGATAAGTATTCGTCAGCAGCAGTTGCGACCTGAACCGGTCGCGACCGCGTAACCCACACGCGCCGCGCGCCAAGGAAGGCGCGCGGCGCGTGTGGCTAGTTATTGTTGATGACGATAATAACCCGGCTTTTAATCGTGCCGCCGCGGATATTTTCGCCATATTTCATCGGCTTAATTTGCAGATAGATCGGGTTGCTGTCGCCATGTCGGGCATCCTCACTGGAGTGGTAGAGGAAACCGCTACCGTACTGGAGTTCCCCGCCCTGACTATCGAGCAGATGAAAACCGACTTCGCCGGCGCCGGTGGCGGCATCCTGATCGTCATTCTTCAATATTTTGCTGGTGCCGGCAAAGCCGGAAGCGGCGACAAAATAATAATCAATTTTCCCTGGCGTCAGTTTGAATACCGCCGACTCGTCCTGGTTACAATCGATATCAACGCTTTCCAGGCGATATTGCGCTTTGTCTTCTTTAATATCGAAGTAGCTGTAATCGCCCATATTGATGAGACGGTTCGGGACGTTAAAACCGCAGGTCATAATATTTACCTGCAGGGTGACGTTAAAGGTGTAATTGATGTTAACATTATGACATTCATTATTCTTACAATACTTCAAAACTATGCCATACCGCATCTGGAAAGGCACACCGGGAGTAACACGCTGCCCGTTAGCGCTACCTTCTTTAATCTCATAGCGTATGCCGACCAAACTATTAAACATATCTGCCAAATTATATACCTGGTTTTCAACAATTTTTCCGTTTCCCAACGATTCCATTTTTGTCTGGTCGAAGGAGAAATTAATCTCATAGATCTTACTGCCTACTTCAACATAGTAGGAGGTTTGTGGTGGCGATTGCAGACTGACCGAGACCGTAATATTTGAGTTACTGGGGCAGCGAAAGCTGAATGCGTTAGCCTGAAGTGAACTATCACGTAAATTGAGCTCCCCGTTGGCGGCCAGCGGTTTAAAAGTGTAGTTGCCGCTAGCCTCAATCGACGCCGGTGGGATGCTCGGCGTTAATTCACAGTTCCCCGCCCGCGCTAAAAAAGAGCATAAGCTTAATACCAGCAAAATTATCCATTTCATGAAAATCGTCCTTTTAGCGGCAGACATAGGTCTTACCTTCATCAATGGTATGTTTAAATGTAATGGTGCAGTAATGGCCCTGCAGCTTATCGACCGCGATGGTAATCGACGGCGGAACGTTATCGGTGCGGATATACAGCATGCTGCCCTGGCCGACGACGCCGACATTCTGTCCGTCGTTATCTTCAATTTCATAGCCAAATTTCAGCGGCGTACCGTCCGGGCGTTCGGCGTGAATAAGCCAGGGTTGACGCTGGTCGGTATCGAAACGCGCCAGCACCACCGCGCCGCGGTACGGAGCCACCGCTTTCCGGTTGCCAATCAACTCGGTTTTGCTCTGCGTATTGGCGGTATTCAGCAGCAACGAACTTTCGCGATAGGGCAAGACATGGTCGAAAATGACCGTTCCCTGCGCGTTGGTGGTGCGATATTTCTGACCATTGACGTAAGCATTTTCCAGGCCCGGCGCCTGAATAATGGCGAAGGTTTCCGATAGCTGGTTAGCGAAGTTGACGCCGCCGGACCAGGCCACCACCCCGCCAGACAGGCTGCCGCTGGCCTGGGTATATTTTGACGACTGGCTGTAGCTGCCGCTCAGCGTCGCCAGCGGCGCGTTCCAGGTAAGGTTGCCGCCGGCGGTGGTTTCATGGTTTTGCTGCTGCCGGCTTAGGTTCACGCCATAGTCAAACTGGTCGCGCTGGCCGCCCGTACCGCTGATGCCGGTATTATTGGAGGCAAAACCGTCGTTATCGAAGGTCGTCGAATTCGACAGCGTCAGGCGACGCGCCAGCACGCTATCGCTCTCTCCCCAGATCAGCGGAATCGAAATGAAGAGGTTAAAGCGCTTATCTTCATGATGATCCTCGTCATAGGTCTGGCTGGCTGAAATGGTCCAGGAAACCCGCTGCCAGTTATTGGTGTAACTCAGTTGATAATCTTTATTACTGCCGCTTTTTCCCCAGTAATCACGCCATAAAGCGCTCAGTGAGAAAGACCCTAATCCTTCCGGCAACGACTGGCTAATATTGGCGGATAAGCTATTTTTACGGCCAAAATCATAACGGTAATAATCATCAATGTTGTAAACGTCATTATCATCATGGTGATAACTATTACGGTTCTTCGCCCAGACATGATCGTTAAAGGTGCGATAGTCGCTGGTTGAATAGCGATAAGCCGCCATACCGAAGCGCGTTTTAGTCTGGGTGAGGTATTTGTTGTAGGCAATCTGATAACTTTGCCCTTCAAAAGTACCGTTATCCTGATCGCTGCGCGCCCAGGTACCGTCAACGGATACCGCGCCGAGATGGGTATTCCACCCGGTTCCCATAGTAAAAGCCTGATAGTCGGTACCAAGCATGGTACCGCCATACAGGGTCAGCAGATTGTTCAGGCCGTATTGATAGCTGGCCTGCATAAAGTCTTCCTGATTGCTGGCGCCTTCGATATGGCTGCGCCCGGCGGCAATATCATATTTAGACACCCCCGGCTGCAACATATTGGGTACCGAGGAATAAGGCACCAGGTAGGTGGTTACCGAGCCGTCGGCTTCCCGGATAGTGACATCGAGATCCGCCCCGCCGCCGGCGAGTTGTAAATCGGCAATCGCAAAAGGCCCCGGCGGCACCTCTTTCTGATAGACGGTGAAGCCGTTCTGCTCGATGGTTACCAGCGCGTTGCTCTGGGCAATCCCCTGCACGATTGGCGTAAAGTTCTGTTTTGAGTTTGGCAACATTTGCATGTCGCGGAACAGACGAACGCCGCGAAAGCGTACCGCATCGAAAATATCCGCTGAGGTATACATGTCGCCCGCGCGCAAGGTGCCTAAAATTGGCGCAAAGCTGCGCTCCAGATACAGGGTGTTGCTTTTCCAGTCGCCGCCGCCGCTATCGGCTTTACTGTAGGTGGCATCAGAGTGCAACTGCCAGCTCAACAGGTTCAGCCCGCTGTTGAAGCGGGCGTAAGTGCTTTTGTTATTGCCACTGTCTTTATAGTCGCTGTAATACTGGCTCAGATAATAAGAGGTATAGAGCGCGTTAACGCCGCGGTCCCAACTTTCCGGCGCGACGTAGCCGCGCTCAAGATCCAGAACGTAGGCCTGCGGAATTTCTAAATCAAGCTGAAAAATATTGATATTAAACGTATAACTGCCGCTCCGCACCGCGGATTTAAGCGTCATGCACTGGTTATCTTTTGCCAACGGCGCGCTATCCGCTTTGATTCCCAACTGATGTAATAATGCCGATGACAGGCAGGTATCATCCGGATTACTGGCGACTACGATTGGATATTTACCACGCCATTGTTTATTGACGTAAATATCCAATTCATATTCCCCAGGCAGTGGTTGATTATCCGCAAAGCGAAAGCTTGATGATTTTTCACCTTTCATTCCGCCGATCATGAAATTGGTATCAAAAGTCTCTTCAGCGGCCTGCAGCTGACCGGATAATAAAACCAACAGTATCATTGAGGAAAGCGGCGTCATCCTTAACATGGCCAACTCCATTATTTATTATTTTACATTGAGCCTGTCGCTAATAAAGTTTCCATTATCATCAATCATCGTTAGCGAATACTGGCGGGCGAGATTATTTTTTAAAAAGACATCCTGACTTGATAACGGCGCAAGCATAACGCTGCGCTCATTGACTTTAACGTTACTGAGTTTAATTTCAGTAATCGTCAACCAATTTGCCGAACCATTGGCAATATGCAGAGCGTTTTTGCGCGAAGACAACGAAATACTTTTAAATGTATCTTTATTTACCGCTGCGATACCTTTAGGGCGATAAAAAAGCTTAATGCGGTTTTGCATGGCAAACCGCAGCGTATTCGCCCCCTCACTTCCTGGTGTATTCGGAGGAATATCGAGTACGTTGAGATAAAACAGCGACTCTTTGTTCGCCGGAAGTTTGTTGGCTAACTTTTTAATTCGCAGCTGCTGACCGGAGTTACCCGTTATGCGCGCCACCGGCGGCGACAGCAGGAAAGGCACGTTGATTTTTTCCGGCGGCAATGAAGTATTGCCATCGTCAATCCACGACTGCACCAGTGAAGAGCGGGTGCCATGATTCATCAACTGTACGACCACTTCTTGTTTCTCAGCCGGATAAACCACCCGGGTACCGAAAATCACCACTCCGGCATGCGCGGGCTGCATAGCGATAAATAAACCTGCTAATAAAATCCGTTTCATAGCACCACACCCTTAGCACAATAATAGCCGGCGAAGCGCCGGCACAGTTCCTTACTCCGCAGAGACGGCAATCGTTAACACCGAGCGGACTTCACCGGCGGTTACCGGTGTGGCGGCATTAATTCGGGCGTATTGCGCCGAAAAGTTCATTTGATAAACGCCATTGCCCAAAGAAGTCACCGCATCCGGCAAATTATTGACGTCATATATGGTATTTTCATTAATATCCGCGGAGCCGAGTCTTAATTTAAAACCGACACCATTAGCAGACGTTGTAGTTGCGATAGGATTAAGTACGCCGCCGGTAGTATAGGTCCCGCCGCTAATATCAATCGATTTCAATACCGTGCCTTCCGGGCAAACGATAGTTAATGGATCGCTACTGGTAGCGAAATTGCCGGATAAGACTTCACCGGCTGACATGCCGGCAAAACGGGTAGCGTCAACATCAGCCAGTTGAATCGTACTGCTATAATCGGTTTCAAAACGACAGGAAGAATTAATAACATTACCAATAATAACTAACTCGCCCTGCTCTTCACTTGGCGCCGCGGCAAAAGCATTAATACTCATCAGCACGGTTGAAAATACTGCAGCAGCAATAATTGAACGTTTCATATAATATTCCTTTTATTAACAATTCCATTTAACTTCGCGGAGACTGAGAAAAATCTCATGCCGCGAGCATCGCACGGCCAAATATCCGCCACAACCGGATGAATAAGGATCGTTGATAAAAATCAAGGCAAATACTTAAAGCGACTGAGCCCTGATGCTATATTCGTAATCTCTTTAGCGTAATAAGCTAAAATACGTAGCAACGAGAATAATAAAATGAGAACTTGCCGGGCTTGTTTAATAATAAACTAAAAAAAAGAGAGTTCAGCACATTTTGTATCGATTTACATAAGATTACGAACCACAATTATAACCTTCCGTGATTTATTTTTATATTTAAGGTTTCGACAATGAAAAAAATAATCCTGCCTCTGCTTACCGCCGCCCTGTTGCTGCCGACCCTCACCGCGCACGCCACCTACCGCGCGGAAAAACGCCAGGATGCTCGCGATATCCGTCAGGATGCGCGCCAGAGTGGACGTGAAGAAAAACGTGAATGCGTGAGAAATGATGACAAGAGCAATATGCGCTGTCGCGAAGATAAGCGAGAAAATCGGCGCGAAGGCCGCCGCGACGCGCGTGATGAAAAGTGGTAATTCGCCATTCTACAATGCCCTGGCAGCAGGGCATTAGCGGGAAGCGTTTAACGTCTCCAGGGGGAAAGGGCGATCCTGCACCACGGTTTTCATCACCAGCGTCGAGCGTAAATGCTGCACGCCGGGCATCGCCGACAGTTTGTCATCATAGAGTTTCTGAAACGCAGGAAGATCCCGGGTGACGACGTGCATCAGATAGTCCGGATCGCCAAACAATCGTTGCGCCAGCACAACCTGCGGGATCTCCGCCACCGCCTCCTCAAAAGCGCTGACCGCTTTTTTATCGCCCTCTTTTAACGTGGCGAAAACGATAGCCAGAAAATTGAACCCCATTTTTCCCGGGTCGAGATTGGCGCGATAGCCGGTGATCACCCCCTCTTGCTCCAGCGCGCGTAGTCGCCGGTGGCAGGGAGAGAGGCTCAAATTCACCCGCTCCGCCAGTTCAGTTATCGACAGACGACCATCGGCCTGCAGCTCAGCAAGAATTTTTCGATCTATGCTATCCATTTGGAAGATTTTCTCTTTTATCGCCGGATTATGACATAACATTGAAAGCTCATTTCGCTTCTATGTCGATATTCTTTCTCACACGATAACCTAATTTTGCGAGTGTGTGATGTCTAATATCGTTGTGGAGCGTTGCTGATGGAAATAAGCCTGATCGCCAGCTTCTGGATAGTCTCATTCCTGTTGATTATTACCCCCGGTGCCGACTGGGCGTATGCCATCAGCGCCGGTATCAACGGCCGTCGCGTCGTTCCGGCGGTGATGGGGCTGATGTCTGGACATCTGCTGGCAACGATTATCGTCGTCGCCGGCGTCGGGGTGTTAATCGCCGGTCATCCACTGGCGCTATCGGCGATCACCCTGGCGGGCGCGGCCTATTTATTGTGGCTCGGGGTCATGATATTACGCCATCCGGCGGCGCCGGGCGCGGCGCAACAATCGGCTGGCAGCTGGAATGCGTGGGCGGTGAAGGGACTATGCATTAGCGGCCTTAATCCAAAAGTCTTTCTGTTGTTCCTCGCCCTGCTGCCGCAGTTTACCGATCCGCACGGCAGTTGGCCGCTGGCGCTGCAGATGTCGGCGCTGGGTGCGATGCACCTGATGACCTGTACGCTAATTTATCTGTTGGTCGGCTATGGGTCGCGGGCGGTACTGGCGGCCCGCCCACAGGCGGCGAAAGGAGTGAGCATGGTTTCAGGGCTTATCATGATTGCCATTGCGATTATCCTGTTTTACCAGCAGTTAAGATAATTCGTAAGCCGTGGCGCTTACTGGGGAAGTTGATTAGCGCCATACGGCTTCATCAACAAATATAATCCGGGCTCTCTGGTCACTATTACGTTGTTGAGCCTGACAAGCCCGGGCCGTTATTTTCTGATACAACCAGAGATAAATTTCCTATAAATCATAAGCGGTTACAGCAGAAATTGCGCTTCGCAATAACTTCTTAAAGCTTCCTAAAAACTCCGATTAAGTCTCTCATTAACTGATTACGCGAGCGGAAAATTCCGACTGCTCGATAATAAGTAAAATCTCTCTTTGAAACGTCTGCACATTTATTAACGCTATTCTCTCTACGATTTTTGCAGTATGGTTTAATCGCTGTTGTAGTGTTGCGGTGAATGCTATCAGGTGTCTTACGCTATTTTGTATAGCAAAACATTTACGCAACGCCAACCTGTTTATTGAGGCAATTATCCTCATGGATAACGGTTTGCAGCGTTATCCAGCCAGGACTCAGTTTATCAGCCGGTAGTCTATGACCTTGCTGTAAGCGCGCATACTCAAGAGGAGAAAGGATGAACAGGACGTGTAAACCTCCAGGAAAACCGATGTACATCAAATGCCTGAGCGCTTCGCATCAGGAATTCGCCTGCGTACAGCTTGCGGGCGATGAAGCCACTTCATTATATCCACAGGATTTCGCGCAGCTTTGCCGCGATAAAGTCCTTGTTACCTGAGGGATAGTAAAAGCGATCCGCATCATGCTTATTCATAAAATGCGCAACCTATCTTCGGATCCTGTAATAGGCCAGCCAGAGCCTATGGGATAGTAATGTACGCCTGCAAAAGAAAGGGAACATAATGAAGAATAATAGTGACATTAAAAAAAGGAACTTCCTGACTCAGAATGAAATCGAGTCATTACTCAATGCTGCCAATAGCGGACCTCATGCAGCTCGTAATTATTGCCTGACATTACTTTGTTTTATTCATGGCTTTCGTGCCAGCGAAATTTGTCGCCTGCGAATTTCAGATATTGACTTGCGTTCAAAATGTATTTACATCCATCGATTAAAAAAAGGTTTCTCAACCACTCATCCATTGCTGAATAAAGAGATCCAGGCGCTAAAGCGCTGGCTGGATATTCGTGATGAATATCCACAATCCACCAGCGAGTGGTTATTTTTATCGCGTAAGGGTAATCCTCTGTCGCGCCAACAGTTTTACCAGATCATTTCCGCCTCCGGCGATCAGGCAGGATTACCGCTGGAAATTCACCCGCACATGTTACGCCACTCCTGCGGCTTTGCGCTGGCTAATATGGGCATTGATACGCGACTTATCCAGGATTATCTCGGCCACCGCAACATTCGCCATACCGTCTGGTACACGGCCAGTAACGCCGGGCGCTTTTATGGTATCTGGGATAATTCCCGCGAGAAGCAAAGAATCTCGCTTTTCCAGTAAGGTAGCCTTACGCCACGGATGGCGTTTCGTTGTCGGTTCCCCTCTTACTGCCAGCCCCTGCCCGCCATCCCCGGCAAGACTGTTGCAAATTTGCTCTGTTTAGGCTGCGATAAATTGCAGCTTTCCTCATATATAGATTTTTTCTTGCGAAACATTAATAAAAATTAACCATACGTTAAATATGTTTATTGTTCTTAAAAGTTCTTATTTAGAACATGAAAAAAAACGTTCCTATGCACCTGTAATTCATCAGGATATTAGTTCGTTATTTATTGTTAAATTAATCCTTTCAGCACATGTTTTCCGTTCAATAAATAGCTGGCATTAACTTTTTTCCTTGCTATTTTATGCACCTGCCCGCGACCTGGCACAGCTCTATTGTGGTAAAGAATAAAATAGATAAAAATAAGAATTATCGCGTAGCGGTAATTTATGTTTGTGTAAATGTAATGTGATACCTGTTGGTCTTTATCCCTCTCAAATAATACGGGCTTTCCATTCAGATTATTTTTTATGCATCCTGAGATTTTTTCTCAGGCTGTTCCTTGCGAGTAAACTTAAATTCAGGAGCTCAAAATTGTGAACCGACGTCGTTTTCTCACCGCCAAAGAAGTTCAGGCAATGATGCAGGCGGCCCAGCACGGCCCAACCGGCGAACGGGATTACTGTCTGATCCTGCTGGCGTTTCGCCACGGGATGCGTATCAGCGAATTACTCGATCTGCACTATCGCGATCTCGACCTTAACGAAGGACGCATCAATGTTCGCCGCTTAAAGAACGGTTTCTCTACCGTACATCCGCTGCGTTTTGATGAACGCGAAGCGATAGAACGCTGGACACAGCAACGGGCCGGCTGGAAGGCAGCAGGCAAAAGCGACGCTCTATTTATCTCGCGCCGCGGCACCCCGCTTTCACGGCAACAGGCCTATCGCATTATCCGCGCCGCCGGGGAAGAAGCGGGAACCGTGACGCATACGCATCCGCATATGCTGCGTCATGCCTGCGGCTATGAACTGGCGGAAAGAGGAGCTGATACCCGTTTGATACAAGATTATCTCGGACATCGTAATATTCGTCATACTGTCCGTTATACCGCCAGTAATGCAGCGCGTTTTGCCGGGATTTGGGAAAGAAACAATCTGTTAGAGGAAAATTTACAAGCGCGGAAGAAATAGGATAACCGATTGATAAAAAGGAAAATTTTTAATATCGAACAAGTCAATTGGGGCCAAACTGTCTATATCATAAAAATGTTTTGTAATCTTTTGCAACTGACAAGTGCATATTTCATCAAAAAAAATTATATCCAATTGATTTACATTGAATTCTCCAACGACCTTTCTTTACTTATCCTCGTCAGACTATCTCGCATTCGCCCGCTTTCCGCTATCGAAGTCAAGTACGCCGCTTTTCCATTCACGGCACAATCACAGCTTTTAAATCCATAAAACAAACAATTAGAAGTATATAAATCCAAAACTAAACCAACCTTAACAAAATAAAAGCCATAAATCCTGATGAGTCAAAATGGCCCCAATTGACTCATCAGTAGGGGCAAAAACTGTGCAGAACCGGCAGTCGCACCATTCGGCTGATTTATGGAATGCCTGGAAGGCAAGACGACTGCCATTTTTGGTTCGTAATATCGATTTTGTTTAAAGGAAAACAGCATGAAAATCAAAACACTGGCAATCGTTGTCCTGTCAGCTCTGTCCCTGAGCTCCGCGGCGGCCCTGGCCGATACCACCACGGTAAATGGCGGAACAGTGCATTTTAAAGGAGAAATCGTCAACGCAGCCTGTGCAGTCGATGCCGGTTCTATCGACCAGACCGTTCAGTTAGGCCAGGTTCGTTCGGCAAAACTGGCTACCGCGGGCAGCACCAGCTCCGCTGTAGGTTTCAACATTCAGTTAGACGACTGTGATACCTCTGTCGCCACCAAAGCCTCTGTCGCTTTCTCTGGTACCGCGGTTGACAGCACCAACACCAGCGTTCTGGCTCTGCAGAGCTCCGCTGCTGGCGGCGCGACCAACGTCGGCGTACAGATCCTCGACAAAACCGGCACTCCGCTGGGCCTGGATGGCGCTACCTTCAGCGCGGCCACCACGCTGAACGACGGCACCAACATCATTCCTTTCCAGGCGCGTTACTACGCCACTGGCGCGGCTACTGCCGGTACTGCTAACGCAGACGCCACCTTCAAAGTGCAATACGAGTAATTCAAACATCAGACAGGGAAGCATTCCGGGCCAGGATGGCCCGTTATCCACTACGGGATTGGGGTGATAACGATGCAAGGAGTGAAGACAGGTCTGCTGATGTTTCTGTTTCCGCCGCTGGCGCTGGCCGGCAACCACTGGAACGTCACGGTGGCTGGGGGAAACATGCGTTTTCAAGGCGTCATCATCGCTGAGTCCTGCCGTGTTGAAGCCGGCGACCAGCAGATGACCGTCAATATGGGGCAGATCAGCAGTAATCGCTTTCATTCAGCCGGGGAAGATGCCAACCCGGTGCCATTCGATATTCACCTTCAGGATTGCAGCACCGCAGTCAGCCAGCATGTCGGCGTGTCTTTTCGCGGCGTGGCCGATGGCAAAAATCCGGATGTGCTCTCGGTTGGCGAAGGACCGGGTATCGCCACCGGCGTCGGCATCGCGTTATTTGATAACGAAGATCAATTGATTCCGCTGAATAGCCCGCCGGGCGCCTGGCGGCGGCTGTATACCGGCCCCACCACGCTACATTTTGTAGCCAAATATCGGGCGACCGGCAATCAGGTCACCGGGGGAGCGGCAAACGCGCAAGTTTGGTTCTCTCTGACCTATCAGTAATTAACCAGCAAATATGCCGGAAACAGGAAACAACGGTGAGTACAAAAGGGGTAAACGTGAAAAAGAGACTGGGGATGACGCGCGGACTACTGGCGGGGTTATTGATGATAGCCGCAAGCGGTTACTCCGCCTGGGCTCAGGCCGGCGTTGCGCTCGGCGCCACGCGGGTTATCTATCCGGCCGGGCAAAAACAGGTGCAGTTAGGGGTGACCAATAATGATGACAGCAGCACCTATCTGATTCAGTCGTGGGTGGAAAACGCCGACGGCGGCAAAGATGGCCGCTTCGTGATTACGCCGCCGCTGTTCGCCATGCAGGGCAAAAAAGAGAATACCCTGCGCATCATTGACGCCACCAATAAACAACTGCCGCAGGATCGCGAAAGCCTGTTCTGGATTAACGTGAAAGCCATCCCGTCGATGGATAAATCCAAACTGAGCGACAACACCCTGCAGTTGGCGATTATCAGCCGCATCAAGCTCTATTACCGCCCGGCGAAGCTGGCGCTACCGCCGGATCAGGCGGCGGAAAAACTGAGCTTTAGCCGCAGCGGTTCGTCGTTAACGTTGACTAACCCTACCCCTTATTACCTGACCGTCACCGAACTTAACGCCGGCACCCGGGTGCTGGAAAACGCGCTGGTGCCGCCAATGGGTAAAACCTCCGTCAAGCTGCCGCCGGATGCCGGTAGCAACATTACTTATCGCACGATTAATGATTACGGCGCGCTGACCCCAAAAATGACTGGCGTGCTGCGTTAATACAGGTTTGGCCCGCCGGGCGGGCCAAACCGCGCATAACAATAAGAACTGACAGCCGGGCGAATTGAGACCGGAGGGACTATGTCACATCTCAAATATGGACAGGACCGTTTTGGTTCCCGCAGCGCGAGGCTCCGCCCACGCGCTATTTTGGCCATGGCGAAATTTCCCGTGGCGCTCTGTTTTGTCCTGCAGGCGGGCTACGCGCAGGCTGAACTCTATTTTAACCCGCGTTTTTTAGCTGACGATCCTGCGGCGGTGGCCGATCTTTCCGGTTTCGAAAACGGGCAAGAGGTGCCGCCCGGCACCTACCGCGTCGATATTTACCTTAACGACGGCTTTATGACCACTCGCGATGTCACTTTTAACCGCGGCGAAAAAGGCCATGGTCTAAGCCCGTGCCTGACCCGCGGCCAACTGGCGGGCATGGGGGTCAATACCGCGGCGGTGAACGGGATGAGCGCCCTCGCCGCCGACGCCTGCGTGCCGCTGACCGAACTTATCACTGATGCCACGACGCGCTTCGATGTCGGCCAGCAGCGCCTGTACCTCACCGTGCCGCAGGCTTTTATGGGCAACCGCGCGCGCGGCTATATTCCGCCAGAAATGTGGGATGACGGCATCAACGCTGGGCTGCTGAACTACAACTTCACCGGTAACAACGTCCATAACGATACCGGCGGCAGCAGCAACTACGCTTATTTAAACCTGCAAAGCGGCCTCAATCTCGGTGCCTGGCGGCTGCGTGATAACACCACCTGGAGCTACAGCAGCGGCGGCAGCAGTTCCAGCAATGAGAACAAATGGCAACACGTCAACACCTGGCTTGAGCGCGACATCACACCGCTACGCTCGCGCCTGACCCTCGGCGATAGCTACACCAACGGCGATATTTTCGACGGCATAAACTTCCGCGGCGCCCAGCTGGCGAGCGATGACAACATGCTGCCGGATAGCCAGAAGGGCTTTGCGCCGGTGATCCATGGCATAGCCCGCGGCACCGCGCAGGTGTCGATCAAACAAAACGGCTATGAGATTTACCAGAGCACGGTCCCGCCGGGCCCGTTCACCATTAACGATCTCTATGCCGCAGGAAACGGCGGCGATCTGCAGGTGACGATTAAAGAAAACGACGGCACCAGCCAGGTCTTCAGCGTGCCGTGGTCAACGGTGCCGGTACTGCAGCGCGAAGGGCACACCCGGTACGCGCTGACCGCTGGCGAATATCGCAGCGGCAACGATCAGCAAGAAGAGCCGAAGTTCTTTCAGAGTACCGTGTTACACGGTCTGCCTGCGGGCTGGACGCTATATGGCGGTACGCAGCTCGCCGACCGCTACCGCGCCTTTAATCTCGGCGTGGGGAAAAATATGGGCGATTTCGGCGCCGTGTCGCTGGATGTCACCCAGGCCAATGCCACCCTACCCGACGACAGCGATCATCAGGGGCAGTCAATTCGCTTCCTCTATAACAAGTCGCTGAGCGATGTCGGCACCAATATCCAGCTGGTGGGCTATCGCTACTCTACTAAAGGTTATTACAGCTTTGCCGATACTACCTACCGCCGGATGAGCGGTTACGACGTAGAGACCCAGGATGGCGTAATCCAGGTGAAGCCGAAATTCACCGATTACTACAACCTCGCCTACAACAAGCGCGGCAAAGTGCAGCTAAGCGTCACCCAACAGTTGGGGCGTACCGCCACGCTCTATCTGAGCGGCAGCCATCAGACCTACTGGTCGACCGGCAAGGCGGACCAGCAGCTGCAGGCCGGGCTCAACGCGGCGGTGGACGACATCAACTGGACGCTGAGCTACAGCCTGACCAAAAACGCCTGGCAGCAGGGCCGCGACCAGATGCTGGCGGTCAACGTCAATATTCCGTTCAGCCACTGGCTGCGTTCCGACAGCAAATCGGTATGGCGGCACGCCAGCGCCAGCTACAGCATGTCGCACGATCTTGATGGTCGGATGACCAATCTGGCGGGACTTTACGGCACCCTGCTGGAAGACAATAACCTGAGCTATAGCGTGCAGACCGGCTACGCCAGCGGCGGCGAAGGCGATAGCAGCGGCACCGGCTACGCGGCGCTGAACTATCGCGGCGGCTACGGCAACGCCAATGTCGGCTACAGCCGCAGCGACGGTTTCAAACAGCTCTACTACGGCGTCAGCGGCGGTGTGCTGGCCCACGCTAACGGCGTGACCCTGAGCCAGCCGCTGAATGACACGGTGGTGCTGGTGAAAGCGCCCGGTGCCGGTGATGTCAAAGTGGAAAACCAGACCGGGGTGCGTACCGACTGGCGCGGCTATGCGGTGCTGCCTTACGCCACCGAATATCGCGAAAACCGGGTGGCGCTGGATACCAATACCCTTGCCGATAACGTCGATCTCGATGACGCGGTGGTCAGCGTTGTCCCTACCCACGGCGCTATCGTACGGGCGGACTTCAAAGCCCACGTCGGGGTCAAGTTACTAATGACGTTGACCCATAACGGCAAACCAGTGCCGTTTGGCGCGATGGTCACCTCTGGCAGCAATCAGAGCGGCAGTATCGTGGCCGATAACGGCCAGGTCTACCTGAGCGGGATGCCGCTCGCCGGCAGCGTACAGGTGAAATGGGGCGAAGGCGCGGACGCCAGCTGTATGGCCAGCTACCGCCTGCCGGAAGAGAGTCAGCGGCAGGCGCTGAGCCAGCTATCGGCAGAGTGCCGTTAAGGAACGCATGATGATGAAAAAACCACTTAACCTGTTTGGCGCCGTCCTGACGCTGGTCTGCGCCAACGCCTTTGCGGCGGACAGCACCATCACCATCAGCGGCTACGTGCGCGACAACGCCTGCGCGGTGGCCACCGAATCGAAAGAGTTTACCGTCGATCTGATGGACAACGCCGCGAAGCAGTTTAACGCCGTCGGCGCGACCACGCCGCTGGTGCCGTTTCGCATCGTGCTGTCGCCCTGCGGCAGCTCGGTGACGGCGGTCAAAGTCGGCTTTAACGGCACCCCGGATAGCGACAATAACGACCTGTTAAAAATCGACGGCGGCGCCTCTGCGGCGGCGGGGATGGCGGTGCAGATCCTCAACGGCCAGCAGACGATGCTGCCGGTCAACGCGCCCTCTTCGTCGATCGCCTGGACCACCTTAACGCCGGGGCAGACCAACACCCTCGGTTTTTACGCCCGGCTGATGGCAACCCGCGTACCGGTGACCGCCGGTCACGTCTACGCCACCGCCACCTTTACCCTTGAATTCCAGTAACCGGAGGCTGAGATGAAAGCACACTACGCAGGATGGCTTCTGGCAGGCGCGCTGGCGTTAAACATTATCCCACTGCATGCCGCCGACATCACCATCACGGTGAACGGCAAAGTGGTGGCCAAACCGTGTACGGTCTCCACCACTAACGCCAGCGTCGACCTCGGCGATCTTTATACCTTCAGCCTGGTATCGGCGGGTTCCGCTTCGGCCTGGCACAGCACCGCGCTGGATTTAAGCAACTGCCCGGTCGGCACGTCACGCGTCGTCGCCACCTTTAGCGGCACCGCGGACAGCACCGGCTATTACAAGAATCAGGGTACCGCAGGAAATATCCAGCTCGAACTACAGGACGACAGCGGCACCACGCTCAATAACGGGGCGCAAAAGTCGGTTCAGGTCGACGAAAGCTCGCAGTCGGCGCGTTTTCCGCTGCAGGTTCGGGCCCTGTCGGTTAACGGCGGCGCCACCCAGGGAACCATTCAGGCGGTGATTAGCGTCACCTATACCTACGCCTGAGTCAGGAGAGTTTGTTTATGAAAAAAATCATCGCTCTGTTTACCGCCCTGCTGCTGATGGGCTGGTCGCTGGACGTCGCGGCATTCACCTGTAAAGTTGCCGACACCGGGCAAACTATGACTTCAGGCGCGGCGAATGTTTACGTCAACTTAACGCCCTCTATTGGCGTCGGCCAAAACCTGGTTGTCGATTTATCTTCTTCCATCGTCTGTAAAAATGACTCCAGCGGCGGCTCCATTATTGACTATATCAACCTCACCAGTGGCTCAGCATTCGGTGGCGCGCTGGAGGCATTTACCGGGAGCATTTATTGGGCAGGCAATACTTACCCATTACCGATGAACTCGAACTCGTCGGTCTACATCATCACCCACACAGATTATCGTGGATTACCGTTGCGCATGTACCTTACCGCAACCGGCGCTGCGGGCGGGGTCGTGATTAATTCTGGCGAGCTTATCGCGCGGCTCAATATGCATAAAGTGGCCAGCGACGGAAACCCGAGAGATTTCACCTGGAATATTTATGCCAATAATAATGTCGTGGTACCAACGGGCGGTTGCGACGTGTCAGCCCGTGATGTCACGGTTACGCTTCCCGACTATCCGGGTTCCATGGCCGTGCCCGTCACGGTTCACTGCGCGCAAAATCAAAACCTTGCCTATTACCTGACGGGCACCACCGCCGATAGCGCCAATTCCATATTTCGCAATACCGCTTCCGCTTCGCCGGCACAGGGTATTGGCGTCCAGTTGACGCGTAACGGGACCGCCGTTCCGGCCAACAGCAATGTCTCACTGGGTACAGTGGGTACTTCGCCGGTGAATCTCGGGCTGACCGCCACCTACGCGCGCACCAGCGGCCAGGTAACGGCGGGTAACGTCCAGTCGATTATTGGGGTGACGTTTGTCTACCAGTAAAGCCGATATCCCGCAGGCGACGACAGACTACATCCTGTCGCCCTGCGCCATGGCGGCGGCGGGATTAGCCCGCATGGTCGACGACGGTTGCCGCCATCCGGTGTGGCTACAGCCGCGGGTGCAGAGCATGCTGTCGATATCTGCGCCAGCCGACGTCCGGCAAATTGTGGTTTTTCTGCCCGACGATCCCTGGTGGCTACTGTTCGTCCTGCGCGAAGCCGCCTGGTTACTCAACCAGGCCAAACGACCTTTGCCTATGGTGATCTTAAGCCGCAGCCCGGCGCCGTGGCTATGGCAAACCTTACTGCACCAGGTCGGCGACCGCCGCCTGCTGGCCGCCGTGCAGGCGGTCTCATCCGATCTACCGTGCCGCCGTCTGGCGGCATTGCTGCAAGGCGGCCTGGTCGGCTACCCCGGCCTGCAACAGCTTTCCGCCATTGAGGCGCTGGCGCGCGGCAAGCCGCCGTCGGGCTTAAGCAAAATCGAACTTAACGCCACCCTCGCCCTGCTGTATGGCCACAGCATCACCAGCCAGGCGCAGATCCGCGGCGTCAGTCAGAAAACGCTCTACAACCAAAGAACCTCAGGACTAAACAAGATGGTGGAGTATCATCCGCATCTGGCGAGCCGATTTCCGGGCAGCCGAAGCAAACGCGTAACAGGTCAGGGCATGACCGCGCTGACCCCCTTCGAACGTGAGTTTATCCATGCTATTCACAGCCGGCAGATCTTTCCGGTCTTTCAGCCGATTGTCGACGAGCGCTTACGCCTGCAGGGCATCGAGATCTTATCCCGCTGGCGCAAAGATGGCGTGGTACTGCCGCCGGGCGAATTTCTCCCGCATATTCACTCCGAATACGCCTGGCTATTACTGACCGCCTTTGTCCTGCAGGAAGCGGTGCAGAATATCAATCGCTATCAGGGCGAGTTCTATTTTTCGGTCAATATCCCTCCCTGCATCGCCTATCACGATAATCTTGCCCGTATGATGGAAACCGCCTGGCAACAGCTACAGAACCCGCAGTGGGCCAACCGGCTGGTGCTGGAATTTGCTGAAACCGTCGATTTACAGCAGCAAGGAAAAGCGGTGGAGAATATGAGTAATATTCAGCAGCAGGGCTTTCGCATCTTTCTCGACGACTGCTTCTCGCACAGCAGCGTGATGTTCCCGGTACGCACGGCGCGTTTTAGCGGCTACAAGCTGGATATGAGCATCGTCAATGATTTTCAGCGCGACCCGCACGCGCTGGTGTTGATTAAAAGCCTGGTCTACTACTGCCAGCTAACGCAGAACCGCTGCATCGCCGAGGGGGTAGATAGTCTGGAGAAATTTAATCAGCTAAAAGCGCTGGGAGTCGATCGTTTCCAGGGGTATCTGTTCTCACCACCGGTCACTCGCGAGCATCTGGGAGAGATCATTTCGCGATTTTTACCAGATCATGCCACCTGCCGGTTGGCCGGGTAATCGCAGCACGGCGCCAGCCACAGCTGGCGCCATATTTCAGGCGCGAATATCGTCGTACTCGCGGGTGTTATCGAATTCGTGTTTGGCAAACGGGCACAGCGGAATGATTTTGCGCTGTTCCTGGCGCATTTTTTCGACCACTTTCGCGACCAGCTGTTTACCCACGCCCTGGCCTTTCAGGCTGGGATCGACATCGGTATGCTCAATAATGCTCAGATGTTCACCGGTTGGAACAAAGACAATTTCCGCCACCTGGTTTCCCTCGGCGTCATTAACGTAGAACTTGTTATGGCCTTCCAGAATTTCCATCATTTCCTCGCTTATTTGTGGCGATACTTCAATGCGCCGCTGGGACAGGTATCGATCACTTTGACCACCGTCGCCACATCCACCTGATCGGGGATGATCCACGGTTTACGTTTCAGATTGAACAGCTTCGCGCTGCCGCGCACGCAGTTACCCGAGTGCTGACAGATATCGGTATTGAAATAGACATCTATCTTCTCGCCGGTATAGGCCCGGTAGCCCGCTTCCAGTAGTTCCTTATCCATGACATTGCCTCAGTATTTTTATTATGTTTACCTAAGAGCCTATCTCATTAGGGCTATTTTGCTTGCCATTTTGAACCTGGGCAGTGCTCAAAATCCTCACGTACTACGTGTACGCTCCGGTTTCTGCGCGCTGTCCGTGTTCAAACTGGCTGCGCCAATTACGCCTACTGGGATAGGCTCTAAGAATAGCTCGCGGCATAGCCGCTGACTATGGAGAAATGAGAAACGCCCTATTTCAATTATTTCGCTAATGATAAAGTGACTTTTTAATACCTACGCGAAATTAAACTATTATCAGAGGATAACCATAACTCGGCTAAGCAAACCATCAGCGCTATAATTTAGGCGGTGTATGAGGGTTTATTTGATCAAAAACGAATAAACTCAATTGTTCAATGGCATGAACATTCAGGTATCTTCCTTTGAAGCAAATTGTAAAACGGGCGCGCCCGGCATTGTTATTACTTCTTTTGGCGGTCTCCGGTTGCTCTTTATCCCCCGCCATACCGGTATTAGGCGCAGCATTCCCCGGCTGGTTCTTCTGCTTTTTAGGCGGCGCATTACTGCTGATCCCTTGTCATATCCTGATTGCCCGTAAAGGCTGGCAGGCGCGCTTTTCCCCGCTGGTATTAAGTTACCTGGCGTTAATGTTTCTATTTGCCACTATTCTGTGGTTTCTTCTTTTCGCACATTAAATACCTATGACTCAATCCAGCCCAAGCGTTTTACGGAAAAAATGGCCCTTGTTGGCTCTCGTCCTCGCCGCCATTGTGGCGCTGATCGTGGTTATCTGGCAGTTACAGACTTCGCCGGAAACCAACGACGCCTACGTCTACGCCGACACCATCGACGTGGTGCCGGAAGTCAGCGGGCGAATCGTTGAAATGCCGATCCGCGATAACCAGCGGGTGAAGAAAGGCGATCTGCTGTTCCGCATCGATCCGCGCCCCTATCAGGCGATGCTGGACGATGCTAAATCACGGCTGGCGGCGCTTGATGCGCAGATTATGCTGACCCAACGCACCATCAAAGCCCAGCAGTATAACGCTCAGTCGGTGAGCGCCGCGGTAGAGCGGGCGAAGGCGCTGGTGAAACAGACTACCTCGACCCGTATCCGCCTGGAACCGCTGGTGCCGCAGGGATTCGCCGCGCAGGAAGATCTCGATCAGGCGCGCACCGCGGAAAAAGCCGCCCGCGCCGAACTGGAAGCTACGCTGCTGCAGGCTAAACAGGCTGATGCCGCGGTCACCGGCATCGATGCAATGGTCGCGCAGCGCGCCGGGATCGTCGCGCAAATCGCCCTGGCGGAACTGCACCTGGAGTTCACCGAAGTTCGCGCGCCGTTTAACGGCGTGGTTATCGCCCTGAAAACCACCGTCGGACAATATGCATCCGCCCTGAAACCGGTCTTCACGCTGCTGGATAACGACCACTGGTATGTGATTGCGAACTTCCGCGAAACCGATCTGCAAAACGTTCGGCCTGGCGTGCCGGCAACCGTGACGGTGATGACCAACCACAGCCGCCCCTTTGACGGCGTCGTCGATTCCGTTGGTTCAGGCGTACTGCCGGAGGGCGGTAGCGTCATTGGCGGGCTGCCGGTGATTCAGAAGAGCATCAACTGGGTACATGTGTCGCAGCGCTTCCCGGTTAAAATCGCGGTGAAAAATCCCGACCCGGAACTGTTCCGCATGGGCGCCTCCGCCAGCGCCGTGCTGCAGGCGAAATAAGGGTCCGGCATGCATAATTTCTGGTTGTTTCTGCAACGGGAGCTCGCCGACGTGCCGGGGCGGGCCAACTATACCCTGCGCCTGACGCTGAGCTGCGCAGTGCTGATCACCCTGTTTATGACCCTGCAGATCCCGTTTCTCGCCGTGGCGCTGATCGTGGTGTTTTACGTCAGCCAGCCGAACATTCTGATGATTAAGCTGGGCAGCGTCCTGTTTTTTGTCACCATCAGCGTGGCGCTGGGGCTGGTGCTGCTGATCATCAAGTGGACCTATGATTTCCCGCTGATTCGCCTGGTCGCTTCGGTATGCCTGTTCTTTGGCGCGATGTATCTGATGCGCGTGCTGGGCAAACTCGGGCTGGCGTTTTTCGTGGTGGCGCTGGCGGTGATTTATGCCCAGACCTTCCCGTCGATGACCAGCCAAAGTGAAGTTCTGGTGCGCCTGCTGCTGTGGCTTTGGGTGGCGATCAATACCGCAACGCTGGTCACGCTCCTGGTCAACGCCTGCTTTCGCCAGGCCTTCCCCGGCTACCAATTCCGCGCCCAACTGGTGGTGATGCAGCGTCAGGTCGCCGACGTGCTGAGGCAGAACGCCGCGCCGCCGACCTTCAAAGAGATCGCCGGGCGTTTTAATCAGTTGCAAGGATTGTTTAAGCAGGCCCGTTTTGCGGCGCCGGAAATTGCCGCCGATCCGTCGCGCTGGCAGGCGCTGATGGCGACCACCCTGCACTGCTATCACCTCGCGGCGCTGCTGCAACCGGGCGACGATCACGCCGCGGCGCGCCAGCAGATCGCCGCCGCGCTACAGGCGCTGGTGCCGTCGATGAACGAGGGTACGTCGTTTTCATTCTCCGCGCCGGCCATTGATGATCGCGGCGCCAATACGCTGATTTTACAAGAGATGGCGGATGTGCTGGCGAAGCTGGCGTGCGGTGAAACCATCGACCTGCCGCAGGGTGAAGCCGAGAAGTCGCCGCTGCTGCTGCCGGATGCCTGGCGCAATCCCGCTTATCTGCATTTCGCCCTGAAAACCCTGCTGGCGACGCTGCTGTGCTACGTCTTCTATACCGCCGCGGACTGGCAAGGGATCCACACCATCATGCTGAGCTGCGTGATTGTCGCCCAGCCGGGGCTGGGGGCGACGATGCAAAAAACCTGGCTGCGTATCGGCGGCGCGCTGCTCGCCACGCTGCTGGCGTTGCTGTTGATCGTCTTTGTACAGCCGTGGACCGAGTCCATCGTCGGCCTGCTGGCGATGGTTCTGCCGGTAATGGCGCTCTCGGCGTGGATTGCCGCCGGGTCAGAGCGTATTGCCTACGCCGGGATCCAAATCGGCTTTACCTTCTCGCTGGCCTTCCTCAGCTGGTTTGGCCCACTGACCAACCTGACCGAACTGCGCGACCGGGTCATCGGTATTTTGCTCGGCGTACTGGTCTCATCGATCGTCCATCTTTACCTGTGGCCGGATAGCGAAGCGCCACAGCTGAAATCGCGGCTGGCGCAACTCTATCGCCAGATAGCCGACTTCCTGCGCACGAAAGATGATAAGCCGCAGATGGTACCGCTGTTCCAGGCGCTGACCACCAGCGAAACGCTGATGCATCGGGTCGCCGCCGAGCCGCTGGGCACTTTCGCGCATCCGTGGCCGCAGGCGAAATCCTGGCCGAGCAAAGCCACCTGGCAGCAGGCGCAGGAGATAGTACGCCTGAGCGAGGGCTACCGGCTGTATGCCGCACCGGGAGACCCCTTCTTAAGCCGCTGCGCCGAACAGTTACAGACGTATGCCGATGATATTGAACGTCAGCAGCCGACGGCACCCGTCGCGCCGCTGGTTGTCGATCCGGCTAATCCGTTCGGCGAACCGCTGGCGGCTTTACTGACCACCCTGCCGGACTGGTCAGACAAACCTTCTGAATTTACGCGACAGGCAGAACCGTCATGATAAAAATGGATGCCGCAGCACGTTTTCTGCGCTACTCACCGCTGGCCTTCGTCATCAGCCTGTTGACAGGATGCGCGCTGATTCAGGACGATCCTGGCGAAGTGCCGATCGTTAATCCGCAACAGGCGCAGCTGGCGCAGGTGATCCACCTGGCGAATAGCGGCTGGCCGGCGGCCCGCTGGTGGGAAGGGTATCACGATCCCCAGCTCAACATGCTGGTAAACCGCGCGCTGCAAAATTCGCCGACCATGCAGGCGGCGCGGCTACGCATCTCACAGTCACAATCCACCGTCGAGCTGGCGCAGTCGGCAATGGGCGTGCAGGCGACCGCCGTGGCGGCGCAGAACCGGATGCGTATAACCGATAAATCCTTTAGCTGGCCCTACTCCTATTCTCTGCCGGTGGATAAAAACGGCCCGTGGTACACGCTCAATACCGTGGGCGTCGGCGCAACGCTGAATATCGATTTATGGGGCGCCGACCGGGCCCGCGTCGCGGCGGCTATTGGCGAAAAGAACGCTCGCCAGGCGGAAACCGCCGGTATCGAACTGGACCTCGCCAGCAGCGTGGCGCAGCTGTACTTCGCCATGCAGGCCACCTTCCAGAAGATCGTTCTGCTGCAGCAGCTAGAAGAAATAGCGCGGCTGTCGGTACAGGCGCATGAACACCGCACCCAACGCGGCGTGGAGGATAGCGTCGATATCGCCAATGCGCAGGCGGAACTGCTGGGCGCGCAGCAGCAGGTGATTACCGCCCGCGGCACGCTAACCCAGTACCGTGAAACGTTGCGGGCGCTGATTGGCGCCGACGCGCAGAGTATGCCGGAGATCCACCCGGTCGCCCTGCCGGCGTTGCAGGAAACGCTGCCGGATTCACTCTCCTTCGAATTGCTGGCGCGTCGCCCGGATCTGCAGGCCCTGCGCGGTTATGTGACCGCTTCTATGAGCCAGGTAGATGCGGCGAAAGCGGCCTTTTATCCGCATTTTGATATTAAAGCCTTCTGGGGATATAACGCGCTGAGCATTGGCGATCTGTTTAAGTCGTCCTTCCAGCAGATTAACCTGCTGCCGGGGCTGTATTTGCCGATATTCGATGGCGGCCGCCTGAACGCCAATCTCAAGTCGGTACGTACGGCGAGCAATATCCTGATTAAGCAGTACAACCAGGCGGTGCTGGATGCGGTACGGGATGTGGCGATAAGCTCCAGTCAGCTTAACGATCTCAACCAGCAGGTGGCGCTGCAGGAGCTGAAGGTGACGGCAACGATGGCCACCACCCGCAGCGCCAGCGCCCATCACCAGCGCGGCCTGTTAAGCCGCTATGCCGCGGAAGAAGCGCGGCGACCGGCCATCGCCCAGCAGCTGTTATTGCTGGATATTCAGGCCCAGCGCCTTAGCACCGATATCACGCTGATTAAGGCCCTCGGCGGCGATTACCGCGGCCCGGCGGTGGGTTCCGCAAAACCGTAGCCCTGCTAAGCGTAGCGCGAGCAGGGAAATCCCCGGATAGCGGCTTACGCCTTATCCGGGCTACCGTTCTGATGAAGCCCCGGCAGTGGGTTGCGCAGAACCGTAACCCTGCTAAGCGCAGCGCGAGCAGGGAAATCCCCGGATAGCGGCTTACGCCTTATCCGGGCTACCGTTTCCATACTCTGCTTACTATAAAAAAGCCGGCGCTCAGCGCCGGCTTTTCATTGACCGCTTGCGCAATCAGGCATTGGTCGCCGGTTTTTGCTCGACGGATTTACTGTTCTCCAGCATACGGCGCACCGGCACAATCAACACGCACAACACCGCAGCGCAGATCAGCAGCGCCGTCGAGCAGCGGGCGAACAGATCCGGCAGCATATCCAGCTGGTCGGCCTTCACGTGGCCGCCAATCAGCCCCGCCGCCAGGTTACCCAGCGCGCTGGCGCAGAACCACAGCCCCATCATCTGGCCGCGCATTCTTTCCGGCGCCAGTAGGGTCATAGTTGCCAGGCCTATCGGGCTCAGACACAGTTCGCCCAGCGTCAGCATCAGAATGCTGCCCACCAGCCACAGCGGCGATACGCCGGCGCCGCCGTTGCTCAGCACGTTCTGCGCCGCCAGCATCATCAGGCCGAAGCCCGCCGCCGCGCACAGAATCCCGATAACAAACTTGGTGATGCTGCTCGGGCGCACGTTTTTGCGCGCCATTGCCGGCCATGCCCAGCTAAATACCGGCGCCAGCAGGATGATAAACAGGGCGTTAATCGACTGGAACCACACCGCCGGGATTTCGAAATCGCCAATCATGCGGTTGGTGTAGTCGTTCGCAAACAGGTTAAAGGAGGTCGGTTTCTGTTCGAAGGCTGACCAGAAGAAGGCGGCGGAAACCAGCAGAATAAAGCAGACCAGCAGACGCGCGCGCTCTTTACGGTTAAGTCCCGCAAAAACGAACAGGTAGATGAAATAGAGCACCACCGACGCGGCAATCACGTATACCAGCATGCTGGCGACCGCCACCGGGTTAATGACTATCACCCCCTGAGCAATCAGCGTAATCACCACCGCCACGCCGACCGCCAGCGCCAGCAGCCAGGCGCCAACGCCGTTTTTCTTCGCGACGGGACTATTCCAGGTAGAGTCGAGACCCACTTCGCTGTCGTAGCGTTTCATTGCCGGGACCGCGAAAAGGCGGAAAATCACCAGCGCCACCAGCATACCGATACCACCGATGCCGAAGCCCCAGTGCCAGCCGTGGGATTTAATCAGCCAGCCGGAAATCAGCGGCGCGATAAACGACCCCATATTGATACCCATATAGAACAGCGAGAAACCGCCATCGCGACGGCTATCGCCTTTCTTATACAGCGTACCGACCATCACCGAGATGCAGGTTTTAAACAGGCCGGAACCGAGCACGATAAACATCAGCCCGATAAAGAACAGGTTGTTGCCCATAAACGCTGACAGCGCAATCGACAGATGGCCCAGCGCGATCAGAATCGAGCCGTACCACACCGCTTTCTGCTGGCCAAGCCAGTTGTCCGCCAACCAGCCGCCCGGCAGCGCCGCCAGGTACATGGCGCCCGCGAAGATGCCGACGATGGCCGACGCGTTCTCACGGGCTAAGCCCATACCGCCGTCATAGACGGTGGCCGCCATGAACAGGATTAATAACGGGCGAATGCCATAAAACGAGAATCGCTCCCACATTTCGGTGAAGAACAGCGATCCCAGAGGGTAAGGGTGACCAAAGAAGGTCCGGCTTTCATTTTTGTTAACAGAGGAATGCATAACTTCTCCCAATAAGGCGATCTTAGCGCTTTGTCATGCCGAAAAGCATATTGACCATTTTTTCTACCTGCCTATCATTCACACAGGCGTTAATTTTATTTAACCATTTGATAACCAGACGGTGGTTTTGTCTAGCCCCTGAGCGATATCTTTTAGATGAAAACTCGACCAGGCTCTCTTTTCCCAGATTTTATGTTGGCAATAAAGGGATAATGATTGACAGCGTTCTTTCGTACTACAGGAACCTCTTAATCCTTAATAAACATAATGTTAAGAGGATAGAAGTCAGAAAGTCCCGAGTATACGACATATTTCCGTCATATGGCTGAAATAACGCAATGATTAACCGGCCATTATTGATTTTAACCACATTGCAACACAATATATTTACATATAAACAACAAACCAGTGAATAATGTTGGATAAGATCAAAATACCAGCTATTGATATCATAATGAGAGGCTATTAGTGATCGGCGTCACAGATTAAGTCTAAGCCGGATATAGAATATGCCATACCTTCAGTCAATCATTTGAAAGGTGTATATCATGGAAAACAATAACAGGATGATGCCACACATAAGGCGGACAACGCATATTATGATGTTTGCTCACCGTAACAGCTTCGATTTTCATTTCTTTAATGCCCGGTAGTCTTCCGACTACGGGCGCTTCAGCATACAGGTCTTCCTGCATCTTTTGTTGTTAATACAGGCATTCGCCTGTAGCTAACCGCGCTCGCCCTAATAAATCCTGCTATTTACCAGCCACCGGACTGGTAGGGTTTATTGCATCTCAAAAGGTACTCTACTGATATTTATTATATCAGCGGCAGACTATTACCTTTTGTCCGGCGTAATCAATTTCTCATTCGAGAAATTGAGGGCCTGCTATTATCTGAAAATAAAGAGATAACAATGACTGATTTAAAAATTGCCGTTAGCCGTACATGTCCAAACTGTTTTTCTACCCAGCGTAATATTGTCAATACTAGCGAAACCAACTTTATTGATGTGGCCGCGGTAGTATTAACCCTGGAAGACATCGAATGCGGTAAACTCGATGAGTTAAAGGCCACCGGCTATAACATCCCGGTATTTATCGCTATTAATAAAGAAGAGGTTGTCCCGGCCGAGTATATGGCTTCGGTGCAGGGGGTATTTGAACACGACGAAACCCGCAACGACTTTTACGGCCGCCAGCTGGAAGCCGCTGCGCATAAATATGAAACCGAGCTGCGTCCGCCATTCTTTAGCGCGCTGGTCGATTACGTCAAACAGGGCAACAGCGCCTTTGACTGCCCGGGGCATCAGGGGGGTGAATTCTTCCGCCGTCATCCGGCCGGTAATCAGTTCGTCGAGTATTTCGGCGAGACGCTGTTCCGCTCCGACCTGTGCAACGCCGACGTCGCCATGGGTGACCTGCTGATCCACGAAGGGGCGCCATGCATTGCCCAACAGCATGCGGCAAAAGTCTTTAACGCCGATAAAACCTACTTCGTGCTCAACGGTACCTCCTCTTCTAACAAAGTGGTGCTCAACGCGCTGCTGACCCCGGGCGACCTGGTACTGTTCGACCGTAACAACCATAAATCCAATCACCACGGCGCGCTGCTGCAGGCCGGGGCGACACCGGTCTATCTGGAAACCGCACGTAACCCGTATGGTTTTATCGGCGGTATCGACGCCCACTGTTTCGAGGAGCGCTATCTGCGCGAGCTGGTCGGAGAAGTGGCGCCGAATCGGAAACAGGATGCCCGCCCGTTCCGCCTGGCGGTGATCCAGTTAGGTACCTACGACGGCACCATTTATAACGCTCGTCAGGTGGTCGATAAAATTGGTCATCTGTGCGATTACATCCTGTTTGACTCCGCGTGGGTCGGCTATGAACAGTTCATTCCGATGATGGCTGATTGTTCGCCGCTGCTGCTGGAGCTGAACGAAAACGATCCGGGCATTCTGGTAACCCAGTCGGTGCACAAACAGCAGGCCGGTTTCTCCCAGACCTCGCAAATCCATAAAAAAGACAGCCATATCAAAGGCCAGCAGCGCTATGTTCCGCATAAACGTCTGAATAACGCCTTTATGATGCACGCCTCCACCAGCCCGTTCTATCCGCTGTTTGCCGCGCTGGATATCAACGCCAAAATGCATGAAGGCGAGAGCGGCCGCAACATGTGGATGGACTGCGTTATGAACGGCATCAAGGCGCGTAAGCTGATCCTTGAAAGCTGTAAGCACATCCGTCCATTTGTGCCAAAAATGGTCGATGGTAAACCGTGGCAGTCATATGAAACCGCGCAAATCGCCGTTGACCTGCGCTTCTTCGAGTTTGGCCCAGGCGAACGCTGGCACGCCTTTGACGGTTATGCCGAGCATCAGTACTTTGTCGATCCGTGCAAACTTCTGCTGACCACCCCGGGGATCAATACCGCCAGCGGCGAATATGACGCCTTCGGCGTACCGGCCACCATTCTCGCCAACTTCCTGCGTGAAAACGGCGTGGTACCGGAAAAATGCGACCTCAACTCCATTCTGTTCCTGCTGACCCCGGCGGAAGATATGGCCAAACTGCAGCAGCTGGTCGCCCTGCTGGCGCGCTTCGATAAGCTGCTCGACGCCGATGCGCCGCTGCAGGAGGTTCTGCCGTCTATCTACAGCCAGCACAAAGAGCGTTATGCCGGTTATACCCTGCGCCAGCTGTGTCAGGAAATGCATGATCTGTATGCCCGTCACAACGTTAAACAGCTGCAAAAAGAGATGTTCCGTAAAGATCACTTCCCGCGCGTGGTGATGAACCCGCAAGAGGCTAACTACGCCTATCTGCGCGGCCAGGTCGATCTGGTGCCGCTGCCGCAAGCCGAAGGCCGCGTGGCCGCTGAAGGCGCCCTGCCTTACCCGCCGGGAGTGCTGTGTGTAGTTCCGGGCGAAGTCTGGGGCGGCGCGGTGCTGCAGTACTTCACCGCACTGGAAGAAGGGATCAACCTGCTGCCGGGCTTCGCGCCGGAACTGCAGGGGGTTTATATCCAGGAGCACGATGGCCGTAAACAGGTCTGGTGCTATGTCATCGCGGAAAGCGAGAAACAAAGCGCGCTGCTGAAAGGGGAAACTGTATGAGCAAATCCAGTAACAAGATGGGAGTGGTACAGCTCACCATCTTAACCATGGTCAACATGATGGGCTCCGGCATCATCATGCTGCCCACCAAGCTGGCGGAGGTGGGGACTATCTCCATCATCTCCTGGCTGGTGACGGCGGTAGGATCGATGGCGCTGGCGTGGGCCTTCGCCAAATGCGGGATGTTTAGCCGTAAATCAGGCGGGATGGGCGGTTACGCCGAGTACGCGTTCGGCAAGTCTGGCAACTTTATGGCCAACTATACCTACGGCGTCTCGCTGCTGATCGCCAACGTCGCCATCGCTATCTCCGCGGTGGGTTACGGCACCGAGCTGTTCGGCGCCACCCTGTCGCCGGTGCAGATTGGCCTGGCGACTATCGGGGTGCTGTGGATCTGTACCGTAGCCAACTTCGGCGGCGCGCGCATTACCGGCCAGATCAGTAGCATCACCGTATGGGGGGTCATCATTCCGGTTGTCGGCCTGTGCGTCATCGGCTGGTTCTGGTTTAGCCCGACGATGTACGTCGAGTCCTGGAACCCGCACCACGTACCGTTCTTCGGCGCCGTTGGTTCGTCAATCGCCATGACGCTGTGGGCCTTCCTCGGTCTGGAATCCGCTTGCGCCAACACCGATGTGGTCGAAAACCCGGAACGTAACGTGCCGATCGCCGTACTCGGCGGTACCCTCGGCGCGGCGGTTATCTATATCGTTTCGACCAACGTCATCGCCGGGATCGTGCCGAACATGGACCTGGCTAACTCCACGGCGCCGTTTGGCCTGGCGTTTGCCCAGATGTTCACGCCTGGCGTAGGTAAAGTGATTATGGGGCTGATGGTGATGTCCTGCTGCGGTTCGCTGCTCGGCTGGCAGTTCACCATCGCGCAGGTCTTTAAATCATCGTCTGACGAAGGTTACTTCCCGAAAATCTTCTCCCGCGTCTCGGCTTCCGGCGCGCCGATTCAGGGGATGCTGACCATCGTTATCCTGCAAACCGGCTTGTCGCTGATGACCATTAGCCCATCGTTGAGCAACCAGTTCAACGTGCTGGTTAACCTGGCGGTGGTGACTAACATCATCCCGTACATTCTGTCGATGGCGGCGCTGGCGATTATCCAGAAAATGGCCAATGTGGAACCGGGCAAAGCGCGATCCACCAACGTGATTGCCTTTATCGGCGCGGTGTACAGCTTCTATGCGCTGTACTCCTCCGGCGAAGAGGCGATGCTCTACGGCGCGATCGTGACCTTTATGGGCTGGACGCTGTACGGCCTGGTATCACCGCGTTTTGAGATGAAAAACAAACACAGCTAATGCTGAAGCCGGCGGCGCGTCTGTCGCCGCCGGCGCTATCCGTGGCCGCTATTTGATATAGGAATCCAGCACCTTCAGCACCACGTCCAAATCCTCTTCACGTTTCACTTCATCGCCTTCATGAACGATATGTTCCGTCAGATGGCCCTTGATCACTTCACGCATTAGCCCGTTTACCGCTCCGCGAATAGCGGCAATTTGCTGCAGCACGGCGGCGCATTCGTGCGGCTCATCCAGCATCTTTTTCAGCGCGCTCACCTGCCCCTCAATCTTGCTGGCTCTGGCCTGCAGCTTCTTTTTATCCCGAATCGTATGCGACACGTTAACCTCACTGGCGAACTCAATGCCTCAATTATAGGTTTGTAATCTACTGGGGGGTAGTATCTTATACTGGGGGGGAGTAGAATCCCGTTCACCAACGACAACCAACTCTCTTCTTATGAACGAATTCTTACCTTTACTTCAGCAGGGCAATGCCTGGTTTTTCATTCCCAGCGCCATTCTGTTAGGCGCGCTACATGGCCTGGAACCGGGCCATTCAAAGACCATGATGGCGGCGTTCATCATCGCCATTAAAGGCACGGTACGTCAGGCGGTGATGCTGGGCCTCGCCGCGACCCTTTCGCATACCGCCATCGTCTGGCTGATCGCCTTTGGCGGCATGTATTTTAGCCAGAAATTTACCGCCGAAGCGGCTGAACCCTGGCTACAGCTGGTTTCCGCGTTCATCATTCTCGGTACCGCAATATGGATGTTCTGGCGCACCTGGCGCGGTGAACGTAACTGGCTGCAGGCCATGCAGGATCGGGATGCGCATCATCATGATGATGAAACGCAAATCGTCGACACCGGCCACGGTCAAATCGCCCTTTCCATCTTCGAAGAAGGAGAACCGCCGCGCTGGCGCATTCGCACGCTAAGTGGCAACCAATGGGCCGCTGGCGATGTCTCACTGGCGACACGGCGCAGCGGGAGCAGCTTCGCGCAGATGTTCTCTTTTGTTGATAAAGGCGATTATTTAGAATCCGCGCAGACCATCCCGGAACCGCATGACTTTAACGTACGCCTGACGCTCGGCCACCAGCGCCATACCCACGATTATGATCTGGCGTTTCATGAGCATCATCATCATGAACTGGATGGTCTTGAGGAAGGAAGTCAGGCCTATCAGGACGCCCACGAGCGGGCCCATGCAAACGATATTCAACGTCGCTTCGACGGCCGGGAGGTCACCAACTGGCAGATCTTACTGTTCGGCCTGACCGGTGGATTGATTCCCTGCCCGGCGGCGATCACCGTACTGCTTATCTGCATCCAGCTCAAAGCCCTGACCTTAGGTGCGACGCTGGTCCTCTCATTCAGCATCGGCCTCGCGCTGACGCTGGTAACCGTCGGCGTTGGCGCGGCGGTAAGCGTTCGCCAGGTGGCCAAACGCTGGAGTGGTTTTAACACGCTCGCCCGACGGGCCCCCTACTTTTCCAGCGTGCTAATCGGCGCGGTGGGGATCTATATGGCGATCCACGGCTATCTCGGCGTGAGAGGTTAATTTGAGATGAATTCAGCGCCGCGTGAGGATGCGCGGCCTGACATTTCTGGGGAAGGTTAGCAGCCCTTCAACATGCTACAGTTGGCGCTGGATGTATTTACTTCAGGAATGACTTGATGTCCGAGTTCCAGCGCCCACAGCTGACGTTGCCCAACGGAGCCGATAAACTGCTGCTCCACTCCTGCTGCGCTCCCTGCTCCGGGGAAGTGATGGAGGCGATTCAGGCCTCCGGTATCGACTACACCATTTTCTTCTATAACCCCAACATTCACCCGCAGAAAGAGTATGAAATCCGCAAGGAAGAGAATATTCGTTTTGCGCACAAACACGGTGTGCCGTTTATCGATGCCGATTATGACACCGATAACTGGTTCGCGCGGGCAAGGGGGATGGAATGGGAACCCGAGCGCGGCGTGCGCTGCACGATGTGCTTTGATATGCGCTTCGAACGCACCGCGCTCTATGCCTACGAGCACGGCTTTAGCGTTATCAGCAGTTCGCTGGGAATTTCACGCTGGAAGAACATGCAGCAAATCAACGACTGCGGCGAGCGCGCCGCCGGGCATTATCCAGGCATGGTCTACTGGGATTATAACTGGCGTAAACAGGGCGGATCCTCGCGGATGATCGATATCAGCAAGCGCGAGCGCTTTTACCAGCAGGAGTACTGCGGCTGCGTCTACTCGCTACGCGATAGCAATCGGCACCGTAAATCCCAGGGCCGACCGCTAATTAAGATCGGCAAGCTCTATTATGGCGATGAAGGTGAATAGCTGAAGAAAAGGGAATGATGTGGATAAATAACGGGCCAGCAAAGGTCCGTTGTTTAATAACTTCACATAAATTTCATACTCTATTTCCTGGCACAATCTTACGGATGAGATAGTTCAACCCCACGGTCACAATCATCATCAACGTCAGCAAAACCCACAAGAAAGAGGGGTCGGCATCCCCATCGGCAAACCCCAAACCGGTGCTGTTCAAGAAATCGTTGCTAGTCCGGGATAAATAATCTAACAGCCCACCCAACGGGAAGAGAACGATGAAAAAAGAAGTTAATAAACAGAAAAATATTATGCGCATTTCATTCCCTGGCGATCAATTAAGGTTAGTCATATAATCACTTTCCGCACCGAGTTAATCTAATAGCTGTACATAATGACAGCGCGATCTTAAAGTCAATATCCAGACTACGATATCGTCACGCATTGAATACTCAAATAGTAACTAACGCAGAAGTATGAACAATCATTGATACCCAAAATCTTAACCAGACGAGTGTTTCAATTTTATTTGCTGGCGGGAGACCCGATTTAGTAAGTAAAATGCGATTGTTTTAGTGAACATAACCGTATTGAGGCATTTGATGCCGATCGCGATAAAAAACACTCCTAAAATAGCACCGAGGAGATCGCCCGCATCATTACCTCCCCCCATAATGAAAGTAATAACAGCGAATAATAAAAATGCTATTGCAATAATTCCTGTCCCAGTAATGACACATAAAAGAGATTTCAGACCTATCAATCGGCCTCGTGCAGTAAGAAACGCCGGAATACAAATCAATATGCTATACAAAACTCCCGAGGGAAAAGCCGCAGCCAGTATAGCATAATCAGGCCATCCATTAAGCCTGAAAATAATTTCCCACACGGTAATTTGCGGCATAACAAAGCAAAAAACAGCAAATAGTATTCCGCCCACCATTGGAATACTGAGCGTATGCCCCCCGACTTTTGCTCCTACATATTCGGTCAATCGCTGCTTAACCATCTCAAGTTGTCGGGGACTCATTGACGCAAGATTTTTTTCCACATCAATATTTAACACAAGGCTGTTTTTTATATGCTCAATCATTATGCCAACCAGATTTTATGTTAATGAAAAGGATTGTATTATCCCTATCACATATTGTCCTGTTTTTTTTAGATTATGTGGATTTCTAACAGTTCCGGAAATGCCGCTCCCTGCAAATGCTGATGAATTAACAATCACTTGCATCAACTCCCTTTGTAGAGTTCGTTGTAATACTTCAGATGGAAATCGTTTAGGATAATGCCCCATTTCTATAGCAGCTTTTATACCAGAGTTAGATATTCCCGGATTTTCATTACGAATGATTTCATAAGTAAGCCGCTTACGCTCAACCCTACTTAGGCCTCTTAGCCATGATAAAGCTTCTGCTGAAGATATTTTTTTCATCGTTTTCCACACTTCGATAGATTTCGCTAACCCAGCCCCGGCACCTGCAAGAGAAATGATATCAAGGATAGTAGTCGTAGTAAGATACCAATCCTGCGAATCAAGCCATGCTAAACGCTCTTCCCTACCTCTGCTTATTGTCCATAACCTTCCCGCACCGATAAAACATTGCCCAACGGTAGCTACGCCGCTGGCAGCAATAACTCCGGCTACCAGCACCGATGCTCCTGCCGTAAGGGGAAGTATCGCCGTTCCAGTAAGAGTAAGGGCTAATGTGATTGCAGCCGCTCCGCATGAAAGTGCCGTTGATGTAATTTCGGTGGCCAGTGATGGTGCCTGAAGTGTCTTAACAATAGCTTTTGTGGAACTTTCTTGTGAGATATCGCAAACCTTTGTGACAATAACATGACTTGCTATGCTTTGGACCGAATTGGCAATCCGCCGGGAAGGTCTTACCAACCATTGGCTCACACCATTAGAATAAATAATACCAACTCGATTGAAATTCCGCGAACAGTCCAATTGTTTTGCTAGATCATGAAAATTAAAATCAACTGGACCTGGCCCTCCCCATGTTGCTGGTCTATCAAAAGGAGAGATATTGTGGAGGCCATCATGGCCAAAATAATATTCAACCATTGCATAAATCTTTTTTTAGCTTTAACTTACCCCCAAGAAAATGGTGGCATAAAATCCAACAAAACCAATACCACACCTACTAAATTTAGCCCACCAATAAACATGACTATTACCAACCTCTTCAATATGTTATTAATTGAAGTATTAAAAAGCCCCCACTCTTTAAAGTAAATATCTATACTATTACAGAGCACTATCTTGAGAAGTTAAATGGTAACCAACTCCTGAGTTATGAACAATCTTAGCGCACCTAAATGTTTTCCTAAAAATTCCAAAAAACCAAGGCATATTACATAAAGACGTAACAAAACTCAGAGGAGGCTTGCTTATTTTTCCTCTCAGTAAATTAGTGCCATGCGTCCATTAAACCAATATCTCTGGAATTATTACTCGAATCACTAACACTTTTAAGCAATACGCCATAATCCGTCCTATTTCCACTCAGGATTATGGCGTTTGCGCTGATTAAAGAACCATATTCACCGGCGGTACCGCGCTTTTATCGATCTGTTTACTTAAGGCCTCCAGCGCGGACTGATACGGGCATAACGTGCCCACGCTGGTCTGCTGGCAATCAGGCTGACGCCACTCCTGTTGCAACATCGGGTGCTGTTGATCCGGCATCTGCAGGCGTCGCAGGTCGTCCAGGCTTTGCGCCTGGAAATAGACGCGCAGATAACGTTCGCCATTTTTGCTGTTGCGCCAGCGCTCTATCACCAGACTGCTGCCCGGCGGAATATTGCCCCGGCTGTAACCGGGCAGTTGCCAGCTAAAATTCATCAGCGTGCGCACCATCGCGATATTGGTGTCATGAGCCACCAGCAGCAGCCAGCGTACGTGCGGCGTGGCGTCCGCTTTCACTCCGTCCAGCATCGCGTTGAGCAGCACCGAGCCGCGCTTTTGCGCGGTGTACAGCACGTCATTACTGAGATCGTAGTTTGCCGTTAACAGCGGCAGAATGGCTGTGATCTGGCTGGCATGAGTAATCTTCCCCCATGCCAACTGGCTTAAGGGCAGGTTTTCACTCCAGCCCAGACGCAGCGTTTCAACCATATTGGCCATCACGCTGAGCCCGCTTATGGTGGTTTTACCGCTTTGGTTTTGCTCCACCTGCCAGGGCTTATCAAAAATGGGGCACGGTTTATCCTGTTGGCAAACCGCGGCTTTTAATAACTGGATCGTCGGCGCCAGCGCCTGCCGACGCTTAGCCAGATCGCCGGCTTTCGCCTTCACTGCCGCCAACTGGCGGACGGGATCGGTTTGCGTAGCCGTAAACTTGTCGGTCTGGAACAGCGGGTCAGCATCGCCGCTGACATAATGAATCGCCACGCCGCAGCCGGGGAATGCCCCATCTACCAACGCCTGTGCGGTTGCCCGGGTACGCTGTAGCGGGCTGGCGCGAACATAAATATCCTCCGCGCTGGGACACTGCCCCTGCAGCAGGCCAAGCTGGCGATAATGCTGTCCTTCCGCGCGCCCTTTATTGGCGACCGCCGCATAGCCATGTCCGGTCATCTCCCCATCGTGGGTGGTCCATTCGGTCCATGGACGCTGGGTCGCGGCTTCAATGGCTTCACGATTGCCGGGCGTTGGCGGACGAATGCCGTGGCGGCTTAACTCCACCACTTTTTCCAGTTGCCAGTTCGCCGCGACGGCGGATTGCATCGCCAGCAGCGGCAGCGCACAGGCAATAAACAGGCGTAAAAGGCCCTGATGTCTTGCAGGCATCATAAAATCTTCCTTATCGATTAATCAGTTATGAGGAGAATGAAGTCTGCCGTTCGACGGCATGGCGTCGGGCGACGATGGCGGCGGTGGTAAAACAGAGTAACGCGGAACCCAATCCGGTGCCTATCCAGAACAACGCCAGCGTGCTGAAATCATAAAGCGTTTTCCCGTTTTCGAGGATCGCGGTTTTATCGATAATGATCCCGGTCAGAAATTCGCCCAACCCCGCCCCGGCATAGCTGGCAATACCAATGGTTCCCAGCGCTGCCCCCGCCGCTTTGCGTGAAGAGATATCGACGGCGATCAATCCTCCGAGGAAACAGGTTAACGCGCCGATGGTCGCGCCGAAGACGATCATCGCCAGGATGTCGGTGTAGTAATTATGCGGCGACCAGAGCATTAAGGCGAAACCCGCGGTGTTCAGCAGGCTGATAAACCCGGCCATGACGCTGCGATTGCGCGGGAAAAAGCGGTCAGAGAGCATGCCGGCGATGATGGTCCCGGCGATACCGGCGATCGCGTTAACGCCGATGATGCCTGAAGCCTCAAGGGTGGAATAGGCTTTATCCTGCTCCAGAAAGAAGATTCCCCACGAGTTCACCGCATAACGGTCGATATACATAAATGCCGATGCCAGCGCCAGCGTCCACAGCGCCGGGTTACGCAATGCCAGCAGTTGGTTTTTGAACACCGATCCCCGCGCTTCAGTCTCTTCCTGCGGTTCATCACGAATCACGTTAATGGAGGGAAAGCCGCTGCTCTGTGGCGAATCGCGCATAAACAGCAGTAACAGCACCACGCCAGCGGCGCCGAGCGCAGCCGTGGAGAGGTAACCCATTTGCCAGCCAAAACCCGCGATCACCGCGGCGATCACCATGTAGGTCATGGCCTCGCCGATGTTATGCGCCGTCGACCAGATGGCGTAAAACGTTCCCCGCTCTTTAAAGCCGTACCAGCGCGCCAGCGAAACCGCACAAGGACCGACGCCCATCGACTGCGCCCAGCCGTTAATCCCCCAAAAGATAGCCAGCAGCATGGCATTGGTGGTCATGCCCATCAGCAAGTTCATCCCGGCGCTGAGCAATAGCCCAAGGCTCATGTAACGCACCACGTTGGCATGATCGGCGATAAAACCGTTAACCAGTTTACCGATGGCGTAGCTAAAGAATAGCGTCGAACCAATCATTCCCAACTCCGTTGGGGTAATGCCTAATTCCACCAGCGCGCTTTTCGCCACGGTGAACGATAAGCGGCAGACGTAGAACGTCACGTAGGCCAGGGTCATAGCAATAAACGTTTGCCAACGTACCCGGCGAAAACGTTTTTCATCAAACGCGGCGCCCGCTTGCGGCGGCGACGCCCGGAAAAAATGAATAATTCCAGACATAATAGTTTCTCCGACGGTCGGAGGCTTGACTGATTGATGTGCTTCGTCCGTGAGGGTCGTTATCGTTACTGTGTAGGGTACATAATCAGAAACAGCCCGAACCTGTAAGGGTTAATGTAATGGTTGAAGAATCATATTTTTGAGTTGGGGATACAGCGTTTGGCTGGCCAGCAGGAGGGGGTTACCATGGCGAATCCCCTCTTGCGCCAGAAAGTCGTTGGCGACGCCCCCCGCTTCGCGCATCAACACCAGACCGGGTAAGGCATCCCACGGGTTCATGTGCGGTTCGTAGTAGCCAATCAGGCGCCCGGCGGCCGCCCATGCGCTCATCAACGCGCCGGAGCCATTGCGGATGAACATGCCGCCATCGCTGAGCAGCGCGTCAAGAAAAGGCAGGAATTGCGCCGGCGTCACCCGATGCGACGTTCCGACGCCCATCACCCCTTCTTTGACCGTTGCTGCGGGATGTGGGCGAATTGGCGTCTCATTGAGCCAGGCACCATGGCCCCGTAGCGCGTGGAACAGTTCACGATGGTTGGGATCGTAGACGACGCCAACCACCGGCTCGCCGTCAACGACGATCGCCAGCGACAAGCACCAGGTATGCAGCCCATTCAAAAAACAGCTGGTGCCATCAATGGGATCAACCACCCATAGCACCCTGGCGTCCGGCATCTGCGTACCGCTCTCTTCGCCAAGAAAACCATCCTCCGCAAACGCATCAGTAATGCGCTGCTTAACAAAGGCTTCTACGCGTTTATCGGCCACGCTCACCACGTCCTGAAGGTCATTGCCCTTATGCTCTACCGCCAGCGCCTCGCGCTGCTGATAGTATTCGAAAGCCAGCTCGGCACCCGCTTTCGCCAGCTCGCAGGCCAGGCGATAGCGGGCCTGTAGCGCAGAGGAATCCAGTGATGTCATCATTTGCTCCTTTTGCACACGTGTGCAATTTTATTTAAAAAAGCCCCGAAGAGCGCAGTGAGTGTGGATGGATTTTAGCGATAATTCTGTGATCGATTCATCATAAAATGAATTTTTCATTTAGCGCTATTACGAATTATTAATTTCACAGCGACTTCGCGGTGACGTGAAGGTTGATTGAATTTGGCGATCCGGCTAACCAGCATCTCCACCGCGTGATAAGCCAACAGCGTGGTGTCCTGCTGGATAGTGGTAAGTTGATAGGGTTGCCATTCCGCCTGGGGAATATCGTCGAAGCCAATAATTGCCGGAAGGACGGCTGCTGGATTATCCGCTCGTAGCCCATCCATCGCCCCAATCGCCAGCATATCGGTGGCGCAAAACAGCGCCTGCAATCCTGGCCTTTCCGCGGCGAGCCGACGAGCGGCCGCAAAACCGGACTGATAACCGCCCGTTTCGCAGAAATGCGCCGTGACAGCCAGCCCGCTGGCATGGTGAATAAACCCCTCGTAGCGCTGCCGGGTGCTGAAATTGTCACGATTTTCGCCAATAAAACCGACGTCCCGGCACTGGCCTGCGTGCAACAGCTCAGCGGCCAGTTTCCCGCCGAGCGCGTTATCGCTGCTGACGCGGTCGCAACCGGGAAGTTCAGCATGACGGTTGATAAGCGTAACGGGAATTTTGCGCGCAAGATACTCCTCAGCCAGCTCCAGCGGCGGCGCGCCAGAGGTGATAATGACGCCAGCGACGTGATAGCTGAGAAGATGTTTTAGCGAAGGAGCTAACTGCTGCGGATCATCGGCGTTCATCAACAATGGCATAAATCCATGCAGCGCCAGCTGGTGGATCAGCGGCGCCAGCAGCTTACTGCGAAAAGGGTTATCGAACCCTGAAGTGATGATGCCGATAAAGTTGCTGCTGCCGGTGTTCATCGTACGGGCGATGATATTGACCTGGTAGCCCAGAGCTTCCGCGGCGGCCTGCACTTTGGCGCGGGTTTTCGGCGACACCGAGGCCCCAGGCGTGAAAGCGCGGGAGACGGCTGAACGGGAAACGCCGGCAAGTTTCGCCACGTCTTCTGCTTTAATCCATTTTTTATCGTTCATCGCTTTAATTTTTCAGTGAAATCCATCAGGCATAGATGTATCGCTCAACACATTACCCTCGTCACGCTGAAGGCTATGTGTCCCGAGACCACTTTGGCTTTCACTATACCCTGAATCGGGTTGGTAATGCCGGCCAACCAGCGCAGATAATGACATTTTTTATTATCACGTTAACTGAACAGAAGTATAAACTTTTCGTGATATTGTTTCTTTCGTTCGCGCACCAATTATAATTATTATCATGATACTTAATGAAGAAATTAAAAAGCGGTTAAAGAAAAAACGTAACCAACTAAATCACAATGATTTTATTATAAACAATAATTTCAAGAAGAAATATCTTTGCAGCACAAAAATATATAAAGGCGACATTCAGATATCAACACCCCCTGTATTCTCACGATATTAAACGTGTTGCGTGCGATATATCACGCGTGACGTGAAATAAAACTTAACGATGGATACGTCTATGTCAAAACTGGATTTCCGATCCCCAAATACCTGGCGCGCGCTGGCGTCGATCGCGGTCATCGTCGGGGCAACGGCAGCGGCATTCGCCTGGACCTCTGGTTGGCTGGGTTCGCGAACCACCAGCCAGTCATTAGTCCCCGATCCAGACAAGCCGTTTCCTGCCGGGTTTCGCCGGGCGCACGGCAAAGGGATCTGTTTTAGCGGAACGTTCGAGCCAGCCGCTCCAGCCGTTTCTTATTCCACCGCGCGGCTCTTTTCACAGTCGGAAACCCCCGTTGTCGGGCGATTCTCCATTGGCGCAGGTAATCCACACGCGGCTGATAATTCAACGAAAACCCTGAGCATGGCGCTGCTACTGAAAACGGACGATAAACAGCAGTGGCGCATGGCAATGAACAACGAGCCCTACTTCGCCACCCGAAACCCGGAGGGCTTTCTTGCCATGAAGAAAGCCACCGCCGTCGACCCGGCCACCGGTAAGCCCGATCCGCAGCGTCTTGCGGTATTTTTACAGGACTACCCGGAAGCCGGTAAATATTTACAGTGGGCGGCGCAAAAGCCAGCGCCAGGCGGCTTTGCCGGGGCGACATTTTATAGTATTAACGCTTTCTATCTCGTGAACGCCGACCGCCAGCGCCAGCCCGTACGCTGGATGATGCGGCCACACGATCCATTTGTCTCTATCGCTGATGAACAGCGACAGAAAGCCGACCATAACTTCCTGTTCGAACAATTACAGCAGCGACTTTCTCAGCATCCTATTTACTGGGATTTGGTATTGCAACTCGCCCAAGCTGGCGACGCGGTGGATGACCCTTCGCAGCCATGGCCAAACGATCGCCAGCAGGTCATCGCCGGTACGCTCAAAGTCACCCAACTCGTCGCCCAAGCCGAAGGCGCCTGCCGTGACGTTAACTTTGATCCCTCCATCGTGCCTGCTGGAGTAGAGGTCTCTAACGATCCCGTCTTAAATGCGCGCTCTGGCGCCTATTCGCATTCCTGGAGCCGTCGCGAACGGGAAATTGGCTATGGCAAAGCAACCGAAGCCGTGCAAAAAACGGAGGTTAAATGAACTCTAATCACCACAAGCAAGCGCGCGCGCCGCAGCATTTCAACCCTCTGGCGAGATATCTGCATTGGCTGATGGCAATCATGATCCTGACCATGCTGTTCATCGGCGCAGCTATGATGACTTCATTACACCATCGCATTTGGTTGGTGGATGTACATCGGCCATTGGGGATCGCTATTTTGCTGCTGGCGCTCATCCGCCTGGCCAACCGGTTTTATAGCGGGCAGCCACCTCTTCCTGCGGAGCTCTCACGGTTGCAGGTACTAGCGGCAAAAGCGTCACACTGGGCGCTATACGCGCTGATGCTGGCAATGCCATTGCTTGGCTGGGCGCAACTGTCGGCAGCGGGCGTTCCGATTGTTATGTTTGAAGGGCTTAACCTTCCGGCCATTACCCCGACCAGCCCGCTGCTTTTTGCCTGGTTTCACGATGCCCATCGCCTGCTAGCTAAACTGCTCTTTGCGGTGGTGTTGCTACATCTCTCTGCGGCATTAGTGCACGCATGGATATTCCGCGACGGCGTGTTTGCCAGCATGGCGAAAAGTACCAGCCGGTCCAGTAAACCACCTGTAGAGCGGTGAAACTTACTAATTAGGTACGTTGAAGTAAAAATAAGGGGCTTTTGCCCCTTATTTTTTGCATCCAAAAAATCAGCAGCTACTCACTGTAGCGCTCGCCTATAAAAATTAGCCCTCCCGTTATTTATTACACAATCACCACTAACCTTGATGATTAAATAAAAAAGGGGACGGAGTGAATTACCTAATCACTGTTTAAAAAATGTACCAAAATTAATATGTATTAGCTCACATCATTTTCAAAAAATGATGTAGATCATATTCCCACCCCTGCCCTGTGAAAAAATGCGTTTAATAACCAAGTAAGCATTTACTTAATACAGAGGGGATATATATGGGAAGCGTCAGCGCGGGTACTGCGCAAAAAATGGGGTTAACAGCACTAACCCTTGTGACCGCATCAAATATGATGGGTTCCGGTGTTTTTATGTTGCCGACCAATCTCGCCGGAGTGGGATATATTTCACTATGGGGATGGTTGTTTACTATTATTGGCGTAATTGCGTTGGCGTTGGTTTTCGCTAAAACCAGCCTCATTACCCCTCGCGCGGGAGGGATCGTGGCCTATGCCAGCGATGCGTTTGGCCCTTTCATCGGTTTTCAAACGACGATTTGCTACTGGATTAGCGCCTGGATTGGCAACGTCGCGCTCCTCGTCGCCGGGGTCGGCTATCTGAGCTACTTCTTCCCGGCGCTGCATAATCCGGTTTACGGTTGTATCACCGCTATCGCTATTCTGTGGGCATTTATTGCCTTAGGCAGCCTGGGGGCTAAAACGGCCGGGCGCGCGCAGTCCTTCACCGCCAGCTGCATGCTGGTCGTCGTACTGGGTGTGGGCATTGTCGGCTGGTTCTGGTTTGACCCGAAAATGTTCTCTGAAGTCTACAACGGGACGGGCAACAGCGACAGCTCAGCGATCGTCTCCGCGGCCTCCATTGCGCTGTGGGGTTTCTTAGGGGTGGAATCCGCCGTGGTTTCCAGCGGACAGGTGGAAAATCCTGAACGCACGGTACCTCGCGCAACCGTATATGGTCTGCTGATTGCCTCCGTATGTTACGTCGGTAGCTGTACCGTTATCATGGGCCTGGTTCCCCACGCCGAACTGGTCAAATCTGCCGCCCCATTCGCCGATGCGGCACGCTATATGTTTGGCGATATGGCCGGCAACATCGCCTCCGCGCTGAGTATTATCGCCTGTTTTGGCTCCATTTCCGGCTGGTTGATTCTACAGTCAGAAGGGCCGCGGGCCGGGGCGAAACAGGGGTTATTTCCGCAGATTTTCGCCGAGACCAATAAAAATGATGTCCCGATGAAAGGTCTGATTATTTCTGGCGTGCTGATGAGTCTGGTGCTGTTACTGACGGCTTCCCCCGATCTCGCCAAACAGTTCCAGGTGGTGATTCTGATGTCGGTATTTGCCTCCCTGCTGCCTTATATGTATGCCATTATCGCGCTACCTATCATCATGGTATCTAAAAAGCTCAACCGTGGACGTGGTTTTATGTTTTATTGCGTCCTGACTGTCATCGGTATGATTTACAGTATATTCGCCCTGCTCGGTTCAGGTACCGATTCCATTTTCTGGGGCACAATTATGATGATGGTAACCATTCCTCTGTTTTCTTTTGTCGCGGCCGGACGTAATAAAAAAGGCCAGGATATTCTTTACCTTCAAAAATAATATTTTATTCACCAACATAAATATGGAGATTCATATGTCTTTATCTATTGCCGATCAAAATAAACTCGATGCATTTTGGTCATACTGTGTAAAAAATCGCTACTTTAATATTGGCTACCCTGAATCTGCTGATTTTGATTACACCATGCTGGAGCGTTTTCTGCGTTTCTCAATTAATAACTGTGGTGACTGGGGGGAGTACTGTAACTATTTACTCAACTCTTTCGACTTTGAAAAAGAAGTCATGGAGTATTTCTCCGGCATATTCAAAATCCCCTTTGCGGAAAGCTGGGGCTATGTCACCAACGGTGGCACAGAAAGTAATATGTTTGGTTGCTATCTGGGAAGAGAACTGTTCCCGGAAGGCACGCTCTACTATTCAAAAGATACTCACTATTCCGTCGCCAAAATCGTCAAACTGCTGCGTATCAAATCGCAACTGGTGGAATCTCAGCCAGACGGAGAAATGGATTATGACGATTTGATCAATAAAATCAGGACCTCAGGCGAACGCCATCCCATCATTTTCGCCAATATTGGCACAACGGTACGCGGCGCTGTTGATAATATCGCTGAGATACAGAAACGTATCGCTGCGCTGGGGATCCCACGTGAAGATTATTATCTACACGCGGATGCCGCGCTAAGCGGCATGATCTTGCCTTTCGTGGAGGATCCACAACCGTTTACCTTCGCGGATGGTATCGATTCGATTGGCGTTTCCGGACACAAAATGATCGGCTCCCCGATTCCATGCGGCATTGTGGTAGCCAAGAAAGCCAACGTCGACCGTATCAGCGTAGAGATCGACTACATCTCCGCCCACGATAAAACGATTTCAGGGTCACGCAACGGTCATACCCCTTTGATGATGTGGGCCGCCGTTCGCAGCCATACCGATGCCGAATGGCATCGCCGCATTGGTCACAGCCTCAACATGGCGAAATACGCCGTGGATCGCTTTAAAGCAGCAGGTATTGACGCGCTGTGCCACAAAAACTCCATCACGGTGGTCTTTCCGAAGCCTTCTGAATGGGTATGGAAGAAACACTGCCTGGCAACGTCCGGCAACGTAGCCCATCTGATCACCACCGCTCACCACCTGGACAGTTCCCGGATTGATGCGCTGATCGATGACGTGATTGCCGACCTGGCGCAACGGGCGGCATAAGAGTGAGCAGCGGCAAACTGCCGCTGCCCGCTGGACAATCTGGTGGGTTGCAGCGCCAACCGGAACCCGCCAGACCTGCACAGTATATGGGAATTTCGCATCAGGAGTCATAAACGATGAGTGCAAAGTTAAAAGCCATACGTGGTATGCGCGACGTACTGCCCGCCGAAACGCCAATCTGGCAGTGGCTTGAAAATAAATTCCGGCGTCTGACCTACCGTTATGGTTACCAGGAGATCCGCTTACCCCTGCTGGAACCGGTCGCCTTATTCGAACGTGCTGTTGGCGAAGCCACAGATATCGTTGCCAAAGAAATGTACAACTTTACGGATAAAAGCGGCGAACAGATTACGCTGCGACCCGAGGGGACCAGCGGCTGTATGCGTGCGGTACTGGAAAATAATCTGTGTTACAACAAAACCCAGCGCCTGTGGTATCAGGGCCCGATGTTTCGCTATGAACGCCCGCAGAAGGGACGGCTGCGTCAGTTCACGCAGTTCGGTGCTGAAGCCTTCGGCATGGCCGGGCCGGACGTCGATGCTGAAATGATTTTTATGGTCCGTGATTTGTTCCAGGAGCTGGGCCTGACCCCGCATGTCAGGCTGGAAATTAATTCTCTGGGCACGCCGGATGAACGGCGGGCCCATAAAGCCGCCCTTGTTGACTGGTTTAATGCTCATCGTGAGCAACTGGATGAAGATAGCCTCAAACGGCTGGAAACCAACCCATTACGCATCCTCGACAGCAAAAATCCGACCATGCAACCTATGCTGGAACAGGCGCCGCGATTGCTGGATTACCTGTCCGAAGAGTCCCGTCACCATTTTTCGCTGCTCTGCGAACTGCTTGATAAGGCCGACATCCCCTATACCATCAATCCGCGTCTGGTGCGCGGGCTGGATTACTACACCCGCACCGTGTTTGAGTGGGTGACTGATGAACTGGGCTCGCAGGGTACTGTCTGTGGTGGTGGCCGTTACGACGGCCTGGCGGAGTTATTCAATCCGAAGGCGTTGCCAGCCTGCGGTTTTGCCATCGGTATCGAACGCCTGCTGTTACTCATTCAGACCGTCAGCCAGAAAGATAATCCGTTGTGGCATTTTCACCCTGACGTGGTCATTACCAGTGAATGTCAGGATGATGGCCTGCGGGCCCAGATGCTGGCGGAGCTACTGCGCCAACGTATTGAAAAGTTAAGCGTGATGGTGGATTGCAGCGGCAACAAACTTAAACGCCAGCATCAGACCGCCCTGCAAAGTCAGTGTCGCGCGATAATCACGCTGAATACCGACAATGAGATACGGCTGTGGGACCTCGCCAGCTCCCGTCAAATGACGCTCGAAGAGAAAGCGCTCATTGACTGGCTGCAACAGCACTGCCAGTAAACACGTCCAGATTGGGTACCGTGCGGCAGGACGGTACTCGTCCCGGCGCTAATCCCGCCTTCAGCATTTCACCCTGACACACAGCGAGATCCTTAAGCAGAGAACCGTGGACATGCCGAGAAAAAACAGATTATTTATTCCGGGGATGCCGCATATGGCGCAGCTTCGCGGGCATAATGGCGAGGAGTTATTCCGCCACGAGGAGGATTACTCGGCCTTCGAACGGTGTATGCAAGACGCGGCGCAACGTTACGCCGTGTCTATTCATAGTTGGTCACTTGCCGTCCCACGTATCCTGCTGCTGGTCAGCGCTCCGGATAAACAGGCGCTGAGCCGTTTTATTCAGCATATCGGACGCAGCTATGTGCCTTATTACAATCGTCGTTACCAACGGCATGGCGCATTGTGGGACAGCCGCTACTTATGCAGTCCCCTGGAACCTGAAACCTATTTCCTGGCCGTGAAGCGCTTTATTGAATGTGACGAGGACGGGAGCCCGGGGTGCCATAGTCACGGTAATCAGCCTTCAGGTTTGATAGTCCCCCATCCTGTCTGGCTCAAGCTCGGTGAGAATGAGCAACAGCGACAGGCCCACTTCCAGGAATTCTGCCGGCAACCGGTAAATCGGGCGCTGGTGACCAGGATTCGCCATGCGTTGGCGCAAAATTGCCTGCTCGCCTCGCCAGCATTGAGCCAGCAACTTGAAGCCCAGATGGAAAGGCCGCTGCGGGCACGACATTGCGGCCGCCCGCGTAAATATGAATCCTCTCCATCAGAACAGTGGACCTGGCTGGAACTTCAGGCTGAACAGTTTCTGCGCCAGCATGGCTATCAACAAATCAGGTTACCCTTACTTGAACATACATCGCTATTCGCCCCAGGCGGCCCGGTGATGGCCGACAAGGGAAAATTACGTGGCGATGGGACAACCGGATGTCTGCGCCTGATGGCCGATAACCCTCATACCGCAGTAATGAGCCGGATTTGGTATTCGGGCGCCATGTTCCGTCAACGCTCCCTGGATGGAGATATCCGGCAAAATCATCAAATTGGCGTCGAAGCCTTCGGCATGCCGGGCGTTGATATCGAACTTGAGCATCTGGTTATGCAGGCGGTTTTCTTCAGGCGTATTGGCCTCGGTGAAATGGCGGAACTGCATATTAATATGCTGGGTGACGAGGCCTCGTTGGCGGCTTTCCGCCGGGCGTTGCGCGATTACTATCAGCCCATCTCGCGTTTGCTGAACCCGGAGCAGCAGCACTGGCTGGAGAAACATCCGGAGTGGTTGATCCATCATGAGGATATCCTTCTTCAGCGTCTTGCTCCTGCGGCGCCCTGCCTGGCGGATTTTATTACCGTTGACTCCCGTCATCGGTTCCAGCGCCTTCAGCATGCCCTGACCCAAGCCGGTATTGCCTGGCAGTACGATCCTGCGCTGTTTCCCGCCAATGACTATTGTCAGCTGGTCTTTGAATGGCGCAGCATCGCCATGGAGCGCGAGTTAATCATCAGCCGCGGCGGCCGATACGACGCCTGCGCCAGCCGTATTGCTGAAAAACCGGTTTCCGCCTGCGGTTTTGCATTCATGATGGAGCCGATTGTCACTCTGCTCGGTTATCGTCCCCAACCCGCCAGAGCACATCCGCCGACCGACATTGTGATTATTGCAGGCCAGCCCCGTGTGGCTGCTAAGGCAATGCTGCTCGGACGTAGCCTGCGTCAGCAATTTCCCTATTTAAGCATCATCAACGACTGCTCCCCCCAACGAATCAGCACTCGCTATAAAAATTCCAGACGTCTGGGGGCAAGATTTATCCTTGAAATCGAAGGCGACGGAGAAACGATCATCCTCTCTGATTCACGGGACCATCGTTTTAAGATTTGCACGCTTGATAACATCACCGATCGGCTCGCGCAGGTCGTTCTGTCTCAGTGATGGGCGCTGGTCTATAAGAGGATTTGCTTATCTCACTCCATTATTTGATTAAAAGGACGTCGTGCATCCTGCAGCCATGGAATACGCCTATCGTTCGGGTATAACAGACAAAAGCGCGTCGCCAGACGATGCGCCTCGGCCAGGTCCCTCTGCTGCAACGCCAGCAAGATCTGCGTGAAGGAGACATTCGGGTCCGGTTGAACACGCACATAGTCAGGCGCCCAGCGGCGAACGGCTGCCAGCCAACGCTCATCACGGGTATGTTGATATCGTTGTAGATACCCCATCTGGACATCAAACCGGTAGCGAGTGGCAAGCAGCCAGCCTCCCACAGGGAGAGATTCGGCCAGACGCCACTGCGTCGATTGTCGCTCCGCCAGCGTCAGTTGCTGTTGTGTCTGCAGCGTGAGAAACAACAATGGAGTGATGACAGCAACCGCGATCGATGCCACGGCACGCAACAGCGACGCCAGGGTGAACGGCAGCCGGGCCCCTTTTCGCCGGCAGTCTGCGCAACGAAGCAACAAAATCAGCAGTAACCAGTGTGGCGTTGACTGCCTGACGGGGTATTCCGTCAACATATGGATAACCACGGGTAGCGCCGCCACCAGGCAGGCGCGATGCCAGCGATTGCCGTATAGCCAGAGCCATAAACCACTTGCCATAAAACAAAGCGCTCCTACCAGCCCAACCAGCCCGCCTTCCACCAGCCACAGCGCCAGTTCGTTATGCGGATGCGAGATGCTGCTCAGCCCCAACGGCCCCGCGCGTTCAAGAAACACGGCGGCGAAACTGCCCACGCCCCATCCTGTCCACGGACGTTCGGCAAATAATGCCAGCGATGCTTTCAACACCGTCCAGCGCACCTGAGAGGTCGTCAGGTGATTAACCGTCACCACCGACAAGAAATGGCGGGCAAGCGCGCCCGCAATCATGCCTATCGCCAGCGGCAGCAGGAGTAACAGCAGCGTACGGCGCTGCGCAGGAAAAACAGCCAGCAGCAAGGCCTCGCCTACCGCCACAGACAGGTAACCGGTTTGCGACTGAGACTCATGCAGAACAAATCCCATTATCACCAGAGCAATCGCGATGATAATTCGATATCCGCCACGTAGCCGTAAATAGAGCAATGCTGACAGCAGCACGCCACACGCCGTGAAGCTGGCCATCAGATTAACCTGCTGAAAAATACCGTAGGGGCGCGTACCGCGCCGCCAGGCAAACTCCCAGTAATTCACTCCCGGCCAATGCCAGTATTGATAGGTAAACGCCAGACATTCGAGGACGCACGCGCCCCAGAGCAGAGCCAACAGTAGTGTCAGCGTGTTTGTCGTAAGCGGAATTTGCAACGTCGCCAAATAGACGAGCACGCCTCCTGACAACGCCCCCGCCACCAGCAGCGCCTCGGACCGCCAAATCTCAGGCGTCAATAGACAAAGCAGCGTCAGAATGAGCGCGCCCATCGTAAACCCCGCGGCGGGTATAGTTATCCGCCAGCGTTGACGAGGTACCAGCATCAATGCGCTAGCTGCCAGCACAACGGCATAAATCCAGGCCGTTATATTTAGCGGCAACGACAAACCGCTACCCCCGTTATTCGGCCAGTAGAGATGCATTGCCCCACCCCAGAAAAACAGACTGACAACCAGCAATAATTTCTGCGCCGGCAGCGGCGCAATACGATGCAATGCGTTCATCATGCTATTGGTAGTTCAGCGTCCAGGTCCCGCTGGCGCTGAAGGGGCCGTATTCGAGAGTCTGATTTTTTAACGCCGACGGTTCCGCCGCGACCCATGCCAAAAAGTTCAGCGTCATCGAGCCTTCAGTAATCTCTTTGACTGACGTGCTTTCATCAAGGCGAATTGCCGTACCATCCTCTTCGCTCATTCCGATGCCGATTCCGGAGGCGCCTTGTTCACTGCTATCCAGCGCCAGATGATCCGCCAGCTCCGCATCTTCACTTCCGCTGAAAGTGACCGAGATCCCGCGAAAAACCTCCGGGTTGCAGTCGCGTAACTCAATGCTGAATTTTTTCGGCTTACTGCGCCCCGAGAGATAGAGATCCTGGGTCGCGATTTGCCCGAAATCGACCTCGATTTTGTCGCCTCCTGGCGCAAGGCTGCAGGCCAGCGCTCGAATGGTGCCGTGAAAATACATATCGCCGCCGACCAGCTTAGTGTCGGCCTGCGCCAAGCCGCCAAGCAGTAGCGCGCTGGTGGCGATTAACAGCGTAAATCTCATGGCATCCCCCTACTGAAACTGCGCGACAACGGTGGCGGAGGCTTCAAACTCACCTTCTTTGACGCTTCCCACGCCCGGTTTGGCCACCGGCGCGGCGGTAAGATTCCAGTCGCCCTGATTCTGGTAAAAACCCTTCACGTTGTAGAACTGATTGGGCACGACGGTGCCGCCGCTCGCGTCTTTAATCACAATGCCGAGATCGTCGCGTTTTTGGCCGCCGCTTAGCGTGCCGAGGAGATGATCGTTAAATCCCGCCGTGCCTGACGCCGTGGTAGTTTGTACGCCAAGATTAATGTTCAACGCGCCCTGATCGAAGCTCCCCCCCTCGCAGACCACATGAATGGGGATCGACTTGCTGTAGTTGGTGCCGTTGAGCCGGGCGGCGGAGCCTGGCAGATCGCCAAATTCAATGCTGATTTTGTCTCCGCGATTAAAGATGCATTTGTCCGGCACGGTAATGAGCCCGGATTTAATGACCACACGGGAAATTGGCGTTGTCGGCGTAGGGCCAGCGCTGCCCAGACGTCCAGCAACCTCCACCAGCGACTGAGAAGTGATATTGATGCCGTTAATAATGGGTTTAGTGACAATAAACGTCACTTTCCCTTTAGAGCCACTTTCAATGTTAGTGGCTCGCTCGTAGCCTTTGCGCTTTTTGCAGTTATGGTCGTTGTAGCGATTCGAAAAGTTGGTGAACGGCGCCTGAACGTAGTCGTTATACCGCCCGGCGACCCATACCTTCACTTCCACATCCAGGTAATCATTCAGACGAAAACGGTTCGCTCCCTGATTAGAGGGCGGCATGGTGGTCGTGGTGGTGTAGTAAATCGGCTGGCGCGAGATGTCGGCCTGCTCACAATGAAAATCCACGACATACCAACTGCCTAAATTCCAGGTGAACGGATCCGTTCTGCCGCCCTCGTGGTTTTTGCTGACATCCAGTGAGTTCAGTTCAATATCGTACTGATGCGGCGATCCGCCCTGAGGTTCTCCCTCACCGAGAGTAAATGCCTGCCCGGCCAGCGGACAGCCAGCCAGGACGACCCACAGCAGCGCTTTGTGCAATACGCTCATAGATACTCCAGCTTAAGTCTGACCAGACCGTTAAATTCGCCAGCGGTCACCTCCTGCCCAAAAGATTCCAGCGCGGCAAGAAAGTGAATCGCGTTATCGCCCGGCTTGAGGATCCACATGCGTTGCGGTTGATTCAGGTGGATCAACTGGTTGCGTTCGGTCAGTAGCCGAATGCCCGCGCCGCGCACATCGCCGCGAATCCGCCCAAGATCGCTGTTTTCCGGCGCGCTTTCGGCCATCAGTGTCATCGAAACGCCACGCTCCACCGTACTGTGCGACAGCTCAGGGAGCTCGCTGGTCTGCCCAGGGAAGTCCTTTAACGTGTGCCCGGAGCCTTTTAAGCAGCCATTCAGGTGCAGCGTCACCAATACCGGATCGCTGCGATCGCCGCTCTGGCGAAAGCGGCTGGCGGAAATATCACCGAGATCGATGGTCTGATCGCGTGAAGCCATATCCAGCACGCACGGCGAAACGAATACCCGACCGTGAAAGCGGACGTTGCCATACTCGCCGGAAACGTTGCTCATATCATGGCGGCCGCTTGTGGCCTGAACCGAGCAGGCCATGCCTGCCATCAGCAGAGCGCAAAGCATCTTTTTCATTTACGAGTCCTTTACCGGGGCTGTTGCTCCATCGGCAATGCTTTACACACATTGCCTGTGCAGCTGAATTTCAATTCAGGGTGACCGCCAAAATCGTTCACGTACATCATGCTGAACTGGCTGACGCTGGCGTCCGAAACCTTGAAATCGAGAGAGGATTTTGGCGGGATCATAATCCCCGGGAAATCAGTCAGTCTGCCGCCGCCCTGGGCTTCAGGTTTGCGGCTCAAGCCGATTAAGGTGACGAAGTATGGCGTTGGGTTATCCACGGTCCAGCGCTGACCCTGCTTGTGAAAGATCAGTTGGTTTTGCCACACCGCCCCCGGCGTTTCCGGCACGATAGCTGTCGGCCGATAGAACAATTTGATCCGCGACTGCATCGCCAGCTGCAGCACGTTCGGCTTATCCGGTTTTGGCGGAATTTCACGCACGTTCAGGTAGAACAGACTCTCGCGATCCTGTGGCAACGCGTTAACTCCGCTGGTTTTCGTCACGCGGGCGATTCCCTTCTGCCCACCGTTAATCCGTTGCAGCGGCGGTAAGACCATTAATGGCGAGGTAATTTTTGTTCCGTGGGCGTCCTCTACCCACGACTGAGCCAGAAATGGAATGCTCGGGCTGGTGTTGGTTAAGTTCGCACTTACCGAGCGAGCATCACCGGTGATAATCATGCGTGTACGGTCGAGCGCAATACCCGCCCACGAAGCATTGATCTGGGCAATAAAAAACAGGCCACAGGCGACGGGTTTAAGCCAACGGCGTGCGAATTTAAGAGATTGATTATTCATGACAAAATTCATTCAGGTTATTGAAATTATTCACAAGGCAACAGCACGTTACCTTCCGGGTTGATTTGTTGTGGCACCTGTAAGTGACACTGCGCACGGCCAGCCCAGGCAACGGAAAGACGCTCGGACGGATTCACCCCCGCAATCCAGGCCATGCCGTTTTCCATCACCATGGCGACGCTGACGCCGTTGGCGTTAAACACTTCGGCGCCAAACGGCGGCACCGAGCCATCCTTCAGGCGCAGCAGTGCCATCATTTTTTGCCCCTGCGCGACGGCAAAGCGCTGGTAGCCAATAGCGCCTTCCGTCAGGGTGTTAGTCACGATCGCTTTGGTCGCGGAAATGTCCTCGTCCATGGCGTCCACATCGATACGGGTATCAAAGCTGTGATAACTGACGACGTCCGGTACAACGGCAATACCGAAACGATTTGAATGCGCCTGTTCACCGTTAAGCGGCACATTGGCAACGCCATCGGTATCAACCATCACTCTGGCGGTATTCATTGACGCCTGACTGTTATGTAGCGCCGCGCCGTGACGCGTCGCCGTAAAGCCGCCGCGTACCGTGCCGCCAACGGAGAAATAGCGTGATTGCTGCCAGCTGACGTTAGATTCCAGTTCCGCCATCATGCTGCGATGCTGGTAATAGCCATCAAATGCCGTATGCCCTTCACCGGAAACCCCTGCGCGCAAACGCCACGGATTGTTACGATCGCGGTTATCGGAATACGAAACCATTTGACTGGTCTGGTTACCGCTGTTCTGTAATTCATAATCCATAGAGCGGCCATCGCCCCATGGCACTGAAATTGAAAGCGAAAGACTGTCGTCCCGTTTGCCCTGATACTCAGAGCGATAAGCCGCGAGGTTGGTGCTGATCCCCTGGATTCCCGCGAAGGAAAAACTGTGTCCCATCGATAATCCGTAACGATCCTGGGAACCGCGATCCCAATAGTTCTGGTGGGTATAGGTGAGGTATAACGTGGTCGCTAAATGCGGATCGTCAGCAAAAAAGGTTTTGTTGCCGGTAACGGTGTACATCTCTTTTTCGTTGCCGGCGCTGTTGTTACTTTCATACTGCTCGTCGAGAAACTGCGAGAAGGTGCGAAAGGTTCGCTGTGAAAAGCGGTATCCGGCAAAGGTAATCGCGCTGTTGTACTCATCAAAGGTTTTGGCGTAGCTGAGCTTAAAGGACATGCCTTTTTGTTCAGCCTGATGCTTCACCCGACTCACGGATTGCGTCGCATCGGCCGACAGCGCTCCCAGCCAGTTTAAATCCCGTCCTATCCCCATCGACCAGGCGTTGTAGCGCTCGCCGGTGAGCAACGCGCCGCCGTACAGTGACCATGCATTGCTCACCCCCCAGGAAAAATCGCCGCTATAAAACGCAGGGCCCTGAACGTCGTGGTTATAACGCGACGGCTTACCAACCGCGGCGTTGTAGCGAACATAGCCCGGACGCGTCAGATAAGGGATATCAGCCGTATTGACCTGGAAAGTTTGTACGCTGCCATCCTGCTCTTCGACGCGCACATCCAACGTACCGCGTACCGAACCGTGCAGATCCTGAATATTAAACGGCCCCGCAGGGACGGTGGTTTGATAGATAACACGCCCCTGCTGACTGACGGTGACCTTCGCATTACTGCGGGCGATGCCGTGCACTTCAGGCGCGTAGCCCTGCAAATTTGGCGGCAGCATACGCTCATCGCTGGCGAGGTTGACCCCGGTGAAGCGCACCGAATCAAAAACCTGAGAATTCAAATAGATTTCGCCGACCGTCAGTTTTGCAGCCTGCATCGGTAACGGGCGATATGCATAGATCTGATCCCAGTCGATACGCCCATGATTATCATCTGAAGTGTAATTGGCCTGATACTGGCCACGAAAACGCCATGCGCCGAGGTTAAAACCTGTCTGCCCATAGCCGGACAGAGAGCGATAGTGATCGCCACCCTGTTCGTAATGCGTGGCCTGCCCTGAAATGCTGTAGTCAAAAATCAGCCCGGCGACGCCGTTATCCCAGCGCTCAGGCGGCGTCCAGTCTGGGTCGGTATATTTCATCCATGCCTGAGGCACGGTAATGTCCAGTACGCCTGCGCTATTATTCAGCGCCACACCCGGAAGGTGGGAAATGTCATAGCAGGTTGCGCTAATGGGATGAATATGGGTCAGCGCCTCTTCTTTGAGCGCCAGTAACTCAAGTTGTTGCGCCGTCAGGCACGCTATAGATTTATGTGAATTGGCCGGATCGGCGATATAACGGATTGTCTGCTGAGGAATCTCCTGGCTGTTAATTCGAACATCCAGCAGATATTCTCCGGGAGCCACAAAGTTGCCTTCGGAAAAACGCTGTAAATCGACATTATGCCTGTCGCTGGCATCCAGTACGTCGGTATTAAATTCAATAGCCTCATCCGCTTCAGCCCATGAAGCGGCGCAGACCAGAACAATAAATAGCGCCAGACGTTTTTTATCTGTTTTCAGCGTGATCATTTTCGTTCGCAACCTTCAGATACCCGAAATGCAGTGCAGCTCAGAGATAATTCACAACAAAATGCGTGACCGCAGTAAATTCGCCAGATGTCATTCTTCCGTCGCGGGAGATCAAATAAGCCGTAAATTTGAGCGTATTTTTTCCTGGGTTAAGTACATAGTCCGGTGATGGTTCGCCCAGATGAATTTGCTGTCCTTTGCTGTCGTATATTTCTATCGCTAAATTTTCAGTTTCCGATTGCACGCTCAGATAATCTGGATTGTCCCTATCGGGGGCACCGGAAAAAGTAATATTGGCGCGTTGAAACACATTACCGGGGTGTTGAGAATCCCCTAGTGAGCATCCCAGCAAATGAATGCTGAAATTATGCGCAGATACTTTTTCAGGTTTACCAGAAATATCTCTGGCTGAGAGATCATCGAATTCAACCAGTAGTGACCGGTCGCGCGGATCGACATAACAAGCAGCCTCAATAATATTTCCCCGCATACGCATTTTTCCGGGCGTACTGACAAGACGGAAAGTGTCAGCCGAAACCCATGCAGGCGATATGAAGATAAAAAGCAGTAAAATACGCCATCCAGGCATAACCGCATTTCCTTTCAGTTATTCGCAGGAAGGGTTAAGCAGGCGCGATAATGCGCCCGCTGCAGATCGTTACTGATAATCGATCTGGAAATTAACGGTAGATTCGAAATCACCCGGAGTTACCGCTGCAGATGCGTTGTTTGCCTGCAGGTAAGCGACGAAATCAATGTCGGTTTCACCATCGGTAATGTTGACCTGAGAGGCAGCTTTACCCCACTCAACATCCTGGTTGCCGCTGTCAACCATACCGATGCCTGCGCCCTTGGCGGTACCAGAGGTGAAGGCGGCTAGCGCGTTGTTGTCTGCATCAATCGTTGCCGGGGTATAAGTCACGGTAGCGGTTTTTGCGACAGTCGTATCGCAACCCTGCAGAACAATTTTGGCATGTTTAACGCCAGCACGTTGGTTGTCTTTTAACTGAGAAGTTGGGATCTCGCCAAAATTCACCTGCACCGGGCTGGATTCTGGCGCCAGACCACATGCAGAATTAACGAGAGAGCCGGTGAAGTGGATTTTACCGTTAGTCGGTTCAACATTTTTTGCAGCGAAAGCAGAAGAGGCAGTAAAAGTCATTCCCGCCATCAGCGCACAGGCCACAGCCACGTTTTTCATTTTCATATTACTCTTAACCTTATATCTGTTTTTGGTTATTCCGACGATCTATTTCCGCAGACAATTCCTGTCCGGGAAAACCCGATCTCGCGGTGGCGGCAGCGCATATCCTTGCAAACAATCCATCTCGAACCGCACCGTATTTTGAACTTCATTGGTATTCCATCAGAAATACCGTCCACAGTCGTTTACTCTGTTTCGGGGCTTATATTAAGTCGACGAAAAATTGACACAATGCCAAAATACGGAATCAATCAAACTCAGGAAATCGTGTTGCTTTCCCGCCTGCAGATCGATCATTTACCTAAAAATTAGCCAAAAAACACGCAACCGACAGTGTTAATGTCTATTATTTATAGTTTTTATAGAGCTTTTAACTATCAACTATTTTTTAATTTAGAACAGATAACTGGCAAAATATATTTATAAAATATTTTTAAAAATTGAAAGGGATACCAAAAGTGAGTGCTGACAATAAGATAGTGAAAGAAAGGAAGGAGAATGAATGATTACATAAAGAATATTAAAATATTGTTATGTAAATGATAATAAAGCGATCTATGGCACAACCTCTTTTTATAAATGAATTATGTTATGCTGTTGCTTCCCCCACTCGAATGCGAGATATCCTGCTTTAAAGGAGACATCAGTGATTTCTCATATACCAATAAACAAAATTAAATCCGTAATTATTGGTGATGGTTTAGTTTTCAGACCACTTAAAAATACCCTAAAAGACGTGGCATCTGGTGAAATAGCCACATTGAATAACGTGGCTACACAATTACTGCTCTATTTGTTGCAAAATGGTAAAGAGATATCCTCGCGCGATGAAATTCTGCTGAATGTTTTCCAGCATAATGGCGCCAGAGCGACGGATGCGAATCTTAACCAGCACATTTCATTTTTGCGCAAAGCCATTACGTCGACAGGTCATCCTGCAGAACTCATCGTTACCATTCCTCGTATTGGATTTCGGATGGGCGACGTCAATATCAATATTCAGCTACAGGAAGAAGCGCAAACGGCCGCCAGAGTCGCCTATGTTGCATCGACGCCGAGGAGAAAGAAACCAAACCGGTGGCCTGTCGCTATCACAGCGTTAATTACCAGCATCGCCGTGCTGGCAACAGCGTGGTTAACATGGATACCCAATCATATAGCCATGACGGACGCAGCTATCTTACGAACCATCGACTACGAGCAATGCCGTGTACATATATTAGGAAATGCCCTCACCGACACGATAACCGAAAAGAAAGCGCTGGATATTTTCAAGTCCGTGGGGATTAGCCCCAACTGCTCGCACCCTAAAGACCTGTATCTTAATACCTGGGCGAGCAACCATAACCTGGTTGAGTGGTCGTTTGCCGCTGAATGCGGCCTCAACCTCGGCTATTACCATTGCATCAGCCAGTATCGCCATCATGAGGAATGATATGAAGCAGGAAAGCGATCACTCTTTTTTACTCTGGTCAGTCGTAATCGTCATTATTGGGCTGGCAGCTATCGCCTATTTGATTATCACTGGGAATGCTAAAAAACAAGAAATCAGTTTTTCCTGCTCCTCGGAATTCACGTCGATAATCGACATCCAGAATACCAAAAAGGAACTCCACGGAATCATGTTGATTACCAGCTACAACTCCGGGCACCTTTCATTATCAGTGCAAGGAAAGCTCAAAAGCGATGACGGCGAGTTTGCTGTAAACCGAAAATTGTTCTTTCGGTATGCTCGTCCGCTTGGACATACTGCCGGCGTTTTCATGCTAACCCCCGAGGGACGCGAAAAATCCCCCGATGATAATGCAACAGATGCTGTCGATTACCTCTTCTTCGACGCTTACGAACATGCCGACAAGCTGTATATGTTAAAGCGGCTGAATGAGGAAACGGTTCTTATTGGCGATAACTTTTCACCCCGCTTCGCCTGCGTAATGAATCACTTCGCAGATTAATCACCTTCTGGATATGCGTCGGGTTAAGGATGACCTGATGTATTGTTCGTCCGGTAGCACGGATGTGGCCGATAAGATATGCCCCGTTGTAGCACGGACCATTTTGTAAGTTAAACCTTAATTTATACCTCAAAGAAAATATCCTGCCGCTTCCGCCTGAGCTGACTAATCCAGGTTTCGAAAGGGATAAAACCGACATTCATTGCCCCACTGGCCTGTCGATAAGAGTAACTCTTATACCAATCAGCTATGCACATTCCAGCCTGAACCCAGGGGGAAAGTATGCTTAGTTTTGTTGTTCATGAAATCACCTGCTTTGTGTTGAGGTAAGTATATTACCTTTAATCAGATGCCCAAACTCCCTGCGCCATATATTCCTCAGTTTTCGCTACCCCCACCCAGGCTGGTGGGGGCGAAAATGAAACAATCAGTAGTCAGAGTTAACCAATACTTTTTCTTCTAACGCGCCGTTGCGAGGCATAGGCTGATTAGAGGAGTTCAGTGCACGCATCACGCGAATAGGTTCTGCGCCAGCTTCACGAGCATCCTTAATGTCGCCATCTGAATCTCCATAATATAACTTGATATTTCGGTCACGGATATATTGTACTTTTGCCCCTTTATCTTCTCCGGCAAAAATAACTTTATTAAGTTTTTCATGCGGGATAGAAAAGTCTCTCCCCAACAGTTCAGTCACCGTCTCTTTTCCGTTAGTGGGTTTTTGTCGACCGGTGACAAACCAAATACGATCTCCACGTTCCAGATGCAGTTTAATCAATTCAGATGCAGATTTTTTGGGGACGGAAAAACTATCCCAACCGTTACTAAGTCGATCCCAAAACTCACTTTTCTTCAGGAATTCATTACTTTTAGGTGACAATTCTCTCTGACCATGGATAAATGCAGGAGTAGAATAATAAATAGTATCATCAATATCAAAACCGACATCCATCGGCGGCTTATTCTTTAACTCTTTAACAATTTGCTCTATAGAAATGAAATGAATAGGATATTGCTCGGTAATCTGCTGCAATGTTGCGCCGATACCGGTATCGGATGACACCGGATTGGCACAAAAAGCTGGCACACTGAAAATAAGAGCGCTAACGAAAGCCGCTGAACGAATCATTTTATATTTATACATGGATATTTATCCTTAAACAGGTTAGCAATTAGAATAGATTAAATGCATAATCAATCTGGAATTCGATAGAATGATTAACTGCACGCTTTGGTCTACCATCGTCGGTTAGAATTGGTCGATTTTTTTTACTTTGGTAATTCCAGGAAGGGCCACCGGACAACTGGAAACTTAAATTCTTTTCCCACGATGGTTTCCACCTTGAGAACAAAATAGTCTCACCACGCTCAATTGTTTGGGAGTGGTATTTCATCCCCCATCCAATAGCGCTTTGTAACCCGATATTCACTTCTGGCGTTAAGTTATATTCCGTCGTCCATGTCACCGATTTTTCATTATTACCGACGTAGTCATTACCCCATGCATCCGCCATAGAATTGAATCTTCCGCGACTATTCTTTGCCATGTGTCGTTCAAAATACCCAAGGTGATCGTCTGAAGAATTGGCCCTGGTCCAGGATGCACCAAACTTATTTTTCCACTTATGCTGTTTCCATTCCAGGTAAAATGCAGCATGCCATGCATCATTATTGAATGGACGATAATCAGCACTCATCGCTTTGAAATCTTTGAGACCATGGTTCATATATAACATGGTAAGTACTCGGCCCTGATTCTTAGCTAAAGACTGAGGCTGCCAACCGACTTCCACGCCATGCCGCTGCATATAGTTATGACTTTCGCCATAAAAATAAAGCACACTATAATCCTTTTGTTTATAGCTGAGCTCTCCTGTAGCCAGGTAACTTATATTTTTCTTACGATCGGCAGTCTGGAAATGAACCTGCTCAGGAGAATCACGATCGCTGTATCGGTCAACCCATGCGCCGCGAAAAGCGAGTCGGCCAAACTCGCTATCCATCTTCCATCCTTGATAGGTACTTGGTATCGCACGACTCGAATTCGTCAACGCTCCCCATTTATTGATAATCTGCCAACCAGAATACAGTCTGAAATAACTATCTTCACCGTCAAGTTTCAATTTAGCATATAACTGGCCAAATTTATGAAATCCCTTCGCTTTCCCATTATCATTGTATAAGACGCTGCGCCCAGCGAAATCATCACTTGCGGCCAACTTAAAAACTTGATAATACGATGTGTCAAAACCAATAATATCGGCAATATAACCCGAACGGAAATCTAATGTTACCCCTTGCCCCCAGGCTGTTTGCACTGACCTTTCACCATAGTCAGAGGAGTTAAGGTTTTTGAATTGGTTTCTCAAGGAAATATCAGCGCTACTGTCTGTGATAAAGTTAGTTACACCATTTGGTGGTCTACTCCTCGATTCTTCAGCTGCATATATCGGTGACATTGATGCAGACATTAATAAAATCGTAGCCAGAGGTTTATTAAAAAAACAGCAATTTAACATATCAATAATCCCTTATATTGCTTCTTTATTATTAAAGCTGAGTAAGGGCCCAACATTTAAAAACGTTGAGGCATAATGATTACATACTATTAGATTATTACTTTGTGAATTTAGAAAAACAGGCCAACAATGGTCGCATTAAGGAAACTTACCAACGTAGCACCATATAATAATTTCAAGCCAAAACGAGCCGCGCTGTTACCCTGCTCATTATTCAGCGCCTTAATAGCACCTACGATGATGCCAATAGATGAGAAGTTAGCAAACGATACCAGGAATACCGAAAGTACAGCCATAGTACGTACTGAGAATTCAGCAGCCATACTTTTCAGGCTCAGCATCGCGACAAATTCATTACTTACAATTTTGGTGGCCATCAGACTCCCTGCATCCACCGTTTCATGCCATGGAACACCAACCAGGTAGGCCATAGGAGCAAACAAATATCCCAGAAGCGCCTGAAATGAGATGCCAAATATTGCGGTAAATATGGCGTTCATCATAGTGATTAACGCAATAAATCCAATCAACATTGCCCCAACAATGAGCGCAACCTTAAAACCATCTAAAATATACTCACTTAACATTTCAAAGAAACTTTGATGGCCTTCAGATACGGTAAGAATATCCTCTTGTGGTTCGACCTGATAAGGGTTAAGTAGCGATGCAATTATAAACCCGCCAAACAGGTTCAGCACCAGAGCGGTGACTACATAGCGCGGTTCTAACATCGCCATATAAGCACCAACTATGGCCATTGACACAGTCGACATTGCAGATGTGCACAGCGTATAAAGACGATGTTGAGGTAGAAGTCCCAGTTGTTGCTTAACTGAAATAAATACTTCTGATTGACCTAATACTGCAGAAGCAACCGCATTATACGACTCAAGCCGCCCCATGCCATTAATCTTACTGAGTCCCAATCCGATGTAACGGATAAGGAAGCCTAGTATCTTCAGATGTTGAAGAATACCAATAAGAGCGGACACAAAAACTATAGGCAAGAGGACGCTAATAAAGAAAGAGAGCTCGCCGTGGTTTTGCAAACCACCAAAGACAAAGTTAACCCCTTCACTCGCATAGGCCATTAAATGGGCAAACGCGCCAGCAATAACGGCTATCACCTGGTTACCCAGGCTTGTTTTCAACAACAAACCGGCAAACGTGAATTGACAGAATAACATCACGACCAATGGCCGATAGCGTATAGCCCCCCGGTTGTTACTGGCAAGGATTGCAAGAATGAAAATTACTAAAAAACTCATGATACCAATAAGATACTTCATCTTTTCCCCTAACAATCTTCATCCTTAGCTGATAAACCAAAGAATGCGTCAATAAGATTTATCTGAATCATCAGCATAATCAATGTTAGAACTATAACAATGATGAACATCTTTAAAGTGACAAATGTCACAAGAACACAAAATTACCGGTCTTAAAAGTCACTATCATCACATTTTATGTTTGAATGATAACACCACAAAATGTGATGACTCTTTCAATGTAAGCGCATCTGTTTTATTTTCATGGCTTTTTGAAGTTTTCAACGTTTCTGCCGACGGCAATGATATTCCGGCATCTGATTAGGTAGGATTTTATGAGGCGACTTCCTGCTGTTTTCCAGCAGGGCCAGGCAGACCTGGTAGCAGCGATAATTTGATATTCAGTGAGTCGAACGTCAGGCTTAACAATACAAAAAAATAAAGCTGTAACTTGTTATTAACAAAAGGGAAATTGAGATTATGAGACTTGAGTTTGGAGCGGGCGAAGGGAATAGAACAACCAAGTCAATTAATTGAAAATTAATACCTTTTCAAGTTAAATCTTAACTTATACCCCCAAAGATACCCCCAAAGCACAGAGGCTTTGAATTCATGTAATTACCTTTGTCGATAAATCAGCAGGAAGCAAGATGATAGCAAATGGCAGGCATACTCTAAAGCAGCGATACCGTTAACATAAGACTAATTACGATTCAATAAACTAAGATCACGGCGGGCCCTCATAATATCAATAATTGTGAGATATGGTGTTTGTTCCAGCTAAACCCTCTATGATCGATAGGGGCCAGTTCGTACTTTTCCACCAGAAAGTTAACGGCATTAGCCAGAGTGATATCGGCATCAATATGTTCCTGTATAACAATTTCATCACAAAAAGGTATTTCGTTTTGCGTAAAGCCATAATGCTGTTCCAGCAGCTGTGTAACTAGCATTTGCAAGACAGCCACGGGGGATAGGTATAGCTTCGCCGCCCGCATGTTTGTTGCAGGTTGAAATTTCATTTTTCCCTCGTGAAAATACTTAACGTTGAGTGGGATAAATAGCGATGTATACGTAGCCGCAACTACCAAGGGTATCAGCTTCGCAGGTCAGCCCATTGTGATACAGGGTGACACTGTGCTGATGCTCGGGAGAAATTTCTCCGCTGGTGAGCATCAGCTCCAGTTGCTTGAGTATCAACGGAAAGGCCTGATCCAAGCGTAGCGCGTCATCGTCGCTGAAAGCACCGTTGAATCCGGCCCGGTCAGCCAGATAATGCAGCCGGTTGCCTTCCTGTACCAGCCGTGCGCCAAAACACGGCGTGACGGTGGGTTTTAGTCCCCACCAAGGGGCGTCAGGCTGGCGGTGTGTTATTTGACAATTAAAGTGCTCCTTAAAGATGGGTTAATTCAGGGTAACGCTGGGCAATACGACATACGGACCGTTGCGGTCCTGACGGCGCTCCGCGAAGACCGCCAGCACACCGCTGATATCCTGCACCTCCCGTCCGGCATAGTGGCAGATGCTGCCAGACCACTGATACCGCCCGGTACAGAAGCGAAACAGGCGGGAATGAGGATGCTGACGGTAAATCGTCATGGCCTGGCGTTTGCTGATGATTTTCATCGCTATTCTCCTTAAAGCCAGCCGCGTTCGGCAAAAGAGACAATATCCATCCCGCCGACCACCAGATGGTCCAGCAGGCGAATATCAACCAGGTCCAGCGCCTGTTTTAGGCGTTCGGTGATTCGTCTGTCTGCGTCGCTGGGTTCAGCGAGACCCGACGGGTGGCAGTGCGCCACAAGAATGGCGACAGCGTTATGTTTCAGCGCAGTCTTCACCACCTCTCGTGGATGTACCTGCGTATGGTTGATGGTGCCGGTAAACAGCGTGTCGTGCGCAATCAGCCGGTGCTGGTTATCGAGGAAAAGCGCGATGAATTCTTCACGCTCCAGTGTGGACAGCTGCAGACGTAGCCAGTCACGGACGGTGTGACTGGAGGTAAATGACGCCCCGGGTTCACGTAACTGTCGCTCCAGCAGGAGCAGCGCCCTCCTGACCGTCTGCTGGTCTGTGGGGGCCAATTCACGGACAAACAGCGGAAGTTGTTGTTCCATAATTTTGACCTCAGTCGATGATGTGCATAATGGCATTACACTCCGCGTGGTTCAGCGCGTAGCCCCGCAACTGGTAATAGTGCTCAGTCATGCCATCGCATTCGGTGCGCATGGCATGGTGGCTGTACGTCATCAGGCAGACTGCAATACCGGTGGCATCAGCACTCATTTCTGCGCCGTTTCCGTTCATGTTGTTAAACAGTGCCCATTTCCCGTCATCGTCACCGCTGGCTTCGGGTGCCATAAATGCCCCGCCGTTGCTGAGGGTGTAAAAATTCCAGATACCACCGTGGTAATCTTTGCAGAAACGGTCCATCCACGCGAAGACGGTCGGTTCGAGGATTATCCACTGCGGGATGCTGCCGAAGTGTCCAGGCCAGAAGGCAACACGCTGCTCATCGGGCACCGGCGTGCACACGATGCCGCCAGCATCGGTGTGCGGCGAGAAGAGTGATTCAGTTACTGTGCTGGTCAGGGTGAGTTTGTTATTCATTTGATTTCCTTTGTAGTTTCAGGTGAGTTGTTGAGACGAAGTGACGGGCAGGACTGCGCATAGCGTCCGTATCGCAGTGGGAGGGCCAGTGATCTTCATTTATGTTTAAGCTGCACAGGCTGCGTTCACCGGGGCGATAACGAAGGTATGAGCATCAGGCACAGAGGTCGTCGTCAGAGATGGAGCGGCTGCAGGGATTGTTTTCCAGGGCGGTCGGATAAGGAGGGCCTGGCGGGCGTTATAAGGCAGCGGTGGCATCAGCTCAGCGCCTGCTGCAGTTCTTCTGCCATTACCCAGAGCGCCCGGTTGAGCTTCACGTCGCCATCAATACCGGTAACGGCACGGGTGCGACTGCTTTTCCCCTGAGCGGTTCGCCCTGACAGACCACCTTTCATCAGATTCTCCTGCACGCGCTGGTAAACGGTCCACAGGTCATCGCTGTAGTCCTCCCGACGACGCGGAGTCAGCAACTGCGATTCCGTGACCGGCTGGTGGTCCTCACCAAATCGATACTTCAGTGCAGCATTCGCCAGTGCGTGACGGACGGGTACAGGTAGCGTCAGAGACTGCATTGCATCGCGTTTTTCATCCACCCGGTCAAATACCCCGAGCACTTCGTAAGCCCCTTCTATTACCTTCTCAACGACATTACCTTTATGTGGCACCCGCACCTCTCCGAATGACTGACCGCAGACCAGACCGTTAGTACAGACGCCACGAAACAGCCCCGGCAGCATCTGGTAGCTTGATGAGCCGTCATGGCTGTTGAGTAAAATGATTTCCGGTACCTGATGACCATTTAGCTGCCCGGCGCGACGCAGGCGAAGCATGTGTTTGGTGTGCTCCCGCTTGCTCTGGTCCCGAACCTTTGTCTGGCAGGCAAAGAACGGCTCAAAACCCTCGCGCTGCAGGCTTTCGAGGATGGTGATGGTCGGAATGTAGGTGTAACGGTCTGAACGCGATTCATGTTTGTCACTCCCGAATACACTGGGAACATGACTCATCAGCTCTTCATGGGTCAGAGGGCGGTCACGGCGTATCTGGTTTATACGGCCAAAGCGGCTGGCTAATCTCATGAGTAATTCCTTTAAAAGAGGCAAAAGAAAACGCCCTGCTCGTTTGAGCAGGGCGTTCAGATAGAAAGAAAGGTGGAAAAGCGCGTGGTGTCAGCTGTCAAAATCAAACTGCCATGCGCCTTCGCTTGTCTGGACCACCACTTCCAGTACATTACAGGGAACCATCAGCCCCTTACCGGTAAATTCATGGGATACAGTACCGCCAAATCCCAGGCGTACCGGTTTCCACGGGCTGGCGAATTCTGCATCCTGGCAGTTTCCCCGGTTGACAATGAGTTGTTTAATCACAATCGAATCGACTTTTGATGTAATCCGAATCGATGAGTAGTGGCTGTAGCTTCCGGGACTAACACTGACGCTGACCGGTGAAGACGCAGCCAGCGAAGAAAATGACAGCAGACAGAGTGCTGCGACCATAATGATTTTCTTCATTAAATTTCCTTTAACCTGTAAGAGTGAGGCAGAACTACAGTGCAAATCCGGGCACGCAGCCGTTGTCACCGAACGCAGAAAGAACGGCAGCAGCCCCCGCTAAAGTGAAAGTGGCAGGTTTTACCCCGCTACCTGAAACCAAAACACGTTTGCCGGTGCGTAATTTGTTCCATGCCCACATCACATTGTCTGATCCCACATGAGACTCGCTTTCGCTGATATTCACTTCTTCAGCGTTATCAATTCTCATGGTAAGTGTCTGGCCGCTGTCCATCCTGACCTGATGCCCGTTCACGTCAGTGAAGATAATGGTCGCTGGCTGTGAGCCGGAACTGTCGCAGGCGAGGTATAGTTGTGACTGCCCTTTACCGAGGATGGTGTATTCAGACGTTCCCTGCACATAGCCACTTACCCAGCTATCACGGTTTCCAAACGCATGCGAGACAGAAGGCGTCAGCACTGAAGCCAGTAAAAGTGAAATAATCAGTTTATTTTTCATTGGAGTGTCCTGTCAGAAGCCAGCCATATTGCCCAGGGTGGTGATAATGAACAGCAGGCAGGCCATAAAGATAATGAGGGTGATGTACCAGCGGGTGAACTTACCGAACAGACGCAGAAATGTTTTCATGAGCGGTCCTTTGCAATAAGCCAGTACAGCAGCCCCGCCAGTATCGGGTCGATTATCAGACCGAGAATGAACCAGCCCCAGAACGAGCGTCCGTTAGCGGAAGCCACAATACCCAGCAACAGGGCCAGACCGCCCCATAACAGAATTAACGGCATATACTTTCCTTAATGCGTGACAACCCCTGCGATACATCGCATTGATTTCGATGGTTAAAATTAATAAATCACATAATGCCCTGTGGATTATGTGGCTACCGGATTAATCATGTACAACGATGAATATCGATCGGCTCGATCGACAATATCGATCGTAATGAAACAAAGAAACTTATCGAAAACGGCAAGGCCGCTCATCGAAAGCGAAGTGACTAGCCGAAGAAAAATCCCCACAGGGAGCGTGCTGCGCGGGCGACAGTGTGTGTAACAGCCTGCAGCGCACTGCGAGCCACATGTGGTAGCGGGGCTAGGTCAATAATCTTATCAATCACTTCCACCACGGCATCGCCAAAGCTGCTGCTGGCGGTGCTGATGATGGCTTCGGTGTGATACCCGTTCTGCAGGTGCGGCACAAGTGGACTGCGGGCCTGCTTTGGGAGTCGGGTAATCATGGCCTCCACCAGTCGGGACAGACGGTAACGCCCCCGGACCGAAACGGGAAGAATGTCCTGCTCAGCAACCCCCAACTGACGGGCTACCGCATGCTGCTTCTGCGCAATTCGTTCCGCCTGTAATTCCGAGGGCTGAGCGGACGGCCAGCGCCACTGTTCGGCAGGTTCAGTTTTGTCTACCTGGTTGAGTACCCATAGCACCGGCGGCTGCGGTTCGCTGAACCGCGCGAACACGTCCCGATAAAACTGCTCTTCCACTGCATAAGCCCGGTCATCGGCCTTGAGCACCCACAGCACCATATCGAGTTGCGGCATGATGTCCCGGTACAGCTCACGGTATTCACCGTCACGGGTAACACTTTCACCCACACCGGGCAAATCAACAAGCGTAAGGAAGTGAGTACCGAAACGTAGCCGTACGCGCTGTGGCTGGCGGGTACAGGCTTCCACGGCATTGACAGTACAGACTTCGCTCCGGAACAGTGCATTGCACAGCGAGGATTTGCCGACGCCAGTTTTCCCCATGATGCCAATCACCGGTTCATACGTAACGAGTCGGTTGAGCTCTTGCAGCAAATGCTGGCGTAGCGCGTGTGGATAACGCCGCAGATGGCGACGGATAAGGGTATAACCCGAGGGATGTTTCATATCGGCCTCTGAATGAAAAAAGGCCATCCGGTGGGGATGGCCTTTTAAATATAAAGGGGAGGAAATTCAGTAAGGTGATATATAGCTGAGATTTTTTTAGTTTTTCTGATTCATCTCAGCCCAGGCTCTTTCTATAAGCGATTCAATCACATCCGCTCTGTTTCGGTTAAAGCGCTTCTCCAGTTTTACCAGTGTGTCTTTTGCATTTTTAGATATACGAATATTAACCGGTGCCTTATCAGCAACCTTCTTACGATGCTTCATGTTAGCATAGCGTTTGCGCAACGTATTAAGAAATAATTGCTTTGTGTCGCTCCGCTCATCCCATAAATAATAAAGAAAGGGTATCAACTGAGACAATAAATGCTGACTGAACTCTGTGAGATTTGTATCTTTTAAAAAATCACGGTGTTTCTTTAACTGTTCCCAGACCCATTCGACATTTCCCTGGTCAGCATCTGCAATCCAGGCGAAATCATCACGAAGGCTGTCCTTTACTCTGTAGTATCCTTTTCTGATTTTATCGACTTCATTCCGGATTACTTCCGGTGGAAGAGGAAGTAAATCGAGGATATATAATCCCGCCATAAAACACTGCTCAGCAGTATCGGGTATCTGAAGGGGTAACGCATCTCTGTACAGCCTGTAATTATGCCGGTCATTATCATTTCTGATAATTCGACGAATATCTTCTACAGATATACTGCTATGGGTAAATCGAGTAAACAGGTAGAGCCAAAAATAAATACATGCATTTTTATCATGATTAACCCATGATGCTATATTTTCATTAATGCGTTGCTGTTCATATTTTTCCTGTAACCTTATAACCCGTCGAATGATACTCGGGTTATTATTCTTTTCCGTTAATGCCTGCTCAATAATTCTGTTGATAGCCCCATTGCATCGAATGAGGTCTCTCTGGCCCCCTGAGGCAAACTGGCGGGCTTTTTCAGTATTACCCAGACGCCAAAGGATATAGACGCCCTCTCTGATGGACCTCACTTCGACATACCTGTTCATCCTGCTCCCTCTGATAAAAAATGTATGATTAACAACGACAAGCATACAAGGAATTTACAATAAAAAAAGCGATTTAATCTGCAATTTTTAATGGTTTTAAATTATGAATACACTGCTGATTTAGCACGTTTTTAAAACGACTTTATGCTTACTTACATATGTCTTTCTTGACACTTTCTAAGTAATTCAATGCGGATATCACGCAATTTATAGTAGAAAAAAACACTTATAAAACAATTAAATACACTTTTAATACTGTTTTTTCCAACATCAGCTTACTGGAATGTGCGGCAATGTTAATCAGATGACGTAAATCAACTGGTCTCCGATATCACCTTGCTGACGGAACGATGTACGACACTATAGGGCTGGTGGGTTACGCCTGGGAGCATAAGATTATCTTGACCACATTTATCTCAATGGTCAGCGTTACAGGAAGGTCTGGTGCTTCTGGGAGTCCATACAGTCCCTGTGGGAGAGCATGCAATACATCCTGAGCTTTTTGGATAAGCCATCGCAGCGGACAGAACGCCGTATTTACAGAGTCAGCGCAGTTCCTGCACCGGCGGTGAACGGCAGACCACGCTAATCTGTTCCCGGACGTTAATCCAGTTTGTCCTGGCGATTCAACGAATAGGTATAACGAAACTTATCGCCGTAGATAGATTCCATACCCAGCACAAAGTCCAGCTGGTGTGGATTTTGTGAAGCCCACTTCAGTCGTAGTCGGTCTTCAGCACAGTTTTTTTCTGAACCTCTTGCTTCCACCAGAAATATTTCTTCTCCAACCTTGAAGGAATCATTCGGACGCGGACCACCAATCACAAAACATTTAGCGTGAAGGCCGAGTGCCAGAACTGCTCCGAGGAAGATATTGTTGTCAACGGGCTCCACGGGTTTACCATCGACCATCACGACCATTCTGTTAACAAAGGCCGTTCCCATACCGTTGTTGATGGCATAAATTCCCCACTGATTTTTTCGCCCATCGTTGGAGAAATAGGCATTTATCCTCGGTTCGACAGAAATATGATTGTGCCTGATTTCCTCTCTGCCCTGCCAGATAGCGAACCCAAGTGAGATAATGGCAATGATGATCCCTGTAAGTGCGAGGATTGAGTCCCGGTAAGTTGTCAAAAAATGACGCATAAACGGTGTTTCCTTACGATAAATTGAGTAGTTTCGATGCTATGTTGTTAATCAGACATACGCTGTCATTAAGGTAAATAATACTGTTTCTAAAGAAGAGATATTTCTAATAATCATCGCTTCCCCCTGGCTGTCATCACATTACCCCAATGCTGATAACTGATGCTATCCAGCAATGGCCTTCCGTCAGATCGACATATCCATAATCTTCCTGAACGAAACATCCCACGATACTGATCCTTAGCCTCGTGATCAGCGTATCCGTCAAATCTGAAGTCTGCGTCCATTCCCGTGACAAGTATTCACCGGGAAACGACATATGGCTTACCACAACATCACCGATACCAATCTTAACTACGTCCAGCACCGCACGCTACAACGTTACCAGCGTCATCATCTCTCCGAATTATTTGCACGCTATTCCAAATTGCTCATGTTCCGGGTTGATTTCTACTACCGGGTAGACAGCAATGCCTGGTGCCACGCTGATAAACATTCCACGACGGCGGATATGATTCTGTTACTCCAGCGGTGTAACACGATGACAGGGCTTGTCGGGTTTACCTGGGTACTTGAATATACCGAACAGCATGGCTATCACATCCACGCTGCGTTTTATCTCAACGGTCAGAAGCATCGGAAGATATGGCCGACCTTTAAAACCCTGCAGGCCCTCTGGGTTGAGATAACAAGAGAGGAAGGCTGTGCTTACCGCTGTACGCCTCAGAAATATTACAAAGTGCAGGGCGAGCGGGTGACGTCGCATAGCGATATGAAAGGCCGTAAGGGCATGCTGTACATTCTGAGCTACCTGAGCAAGCAGGATCAGAAGGGCGAGAAAGTGGTTTGCCAGTTGAGTGACATTCCCGCTCCTGCGGTGGGTGGCAGACGTCGCAGGTGTGCCATCAGCGAATAAAAAATTACTCCAGTTCCTCATCGTTTGAAGAAGTCTGCACCATTCGCATCCCTGACTTCTTCTCCCTTACCACTAACGGAGAAAAACGATGACCACAGATTACAGCGTTCTTAAAGACCAACTGGTAACGATGGCGTTTATCACCCAGCTTACCGGCTTAACCGACAAATGGTTCTATAAGCTCATACAGGACGGTGAGTTCCCGAAGCCCATTAAGCTGGGCAGGAGCTCCCGCTGGCTTGAAAGCGAAGTGGAAGCCTGGCTGCAGCAACGCATCGCGCACTCCCGGCAATAGCCTGTCGAACGCAGTCACATCTCCCACCTGATTTAACTCCAACGACCGTATGACCCACAGTGCAGCCCTCCCCGGGACGGCTTAGCCCTGCGCGTCGCATGGCAAAGGACCAATACTATGACGATTTACGCCAAATCCTTTATCGCGCTTGACGGTAATCAGCGCCTCACGGGCGCGGTCACTGCACAGCTTCACCCTGACGACCGCTACACCTGCCACCTCTGCGGCAGCGCTCTGGTATTCCACCCTGAATGGGGTACTAATCGCCCATGGTTTGAGCACACATGGGAAGACCTGACCGAGAACAGTCGTCACTATTGTCCGTATGTACGCCCTGAGCCTAAGGAATCGCGACGGATACGCATGCTGCGCCGTTACGTCCCGGATGTCCTCCCGATAGTGCGCAAGGCTGAATTTCACTGTTCGGAGTGTGACAGCCACTACCACGGTGAGCGCTATTGCCTGAATTGTCGGACCGGTGACCACAGTGTCGAAGTCACTGCTAACTAACCCCTTACCTTTTTCCCCGCCAGCAGCGACTGGATAGCCTGCTACGGGAGGAGATGTACCATGCGAATTCTGAAATGTTATCTGGCGAACAACATCCGTAATCAGTTTGTTAATGCTAAAGAAGCCGCTAAGGCCGGTGATGATACAGGGTACTGGACATGCGCCAGTTGCGGCTGTGAATTACACCTGCTTACAGGCGAAGCAGGAGAAGCCCCCTGGTTTGAACACATACGGCATTCCATTCCCCACCAACGACTTATGAAATGCGCATGGGTGGATCCTGAGGAAAAAGCACGGGCCCGGGAAAAGAAGCTCCGTCAGGTGGCGTATTCCGTTGACAAAAATGTCAGACCACCTCAGGAATGGCATTGTGTGCTGTGTGATACCACATATCAGGGGAATAAGTACTGCAGAATCTGTAAATCCGGGCTCTACAGTACGGAGCCGATACTAAGGGACAGTCGCACAAGATCTGAGGCCGAGAAGTAGCTGGGCTCAATTTGCATCATATCTGATGCGCTGTCTGCTACTACCCGCGATAAGCCAACATATGGAATGCATAATACGTTCTGGCTGCAGACCGTTTTTGTATAGGTTAGAGACGGAACGCTATCGTCGCTTTGTTCTGGTAAATTAGGGGAAAGGCTTAAATGCGGAAGGGCTGGCGGTGCTGGGGGAAGATCTCCTCTTACCATGTACTAAAGAGATCGCCGTCTTTCAGGCATTCTCCCGGATCATTGTCAACAACGGGTAAAAAGTGATCCACTTACCTTCACCATCAACGGTTTAATATGGATCTGCCTTGCTACTCAGGATTTGTTTCAGCGATAACCCCGGCCTTTCGTTTCTGCGTCAGTCGATAGCTCTCTCCTTTTATTTGAAATACGTGTGAAGATGTAAAATCCAGTCCAACATTGCAGATGTTAGCGCAGCATCTCCCACGAACGTCTGGTCCCAATGCCCGAGCGGCAGTTTGGAGGTCAGGATCATCGCGCTCTTCTCGTAAGGTTTGGCTATGACCAGGAAGAACAGCTTGGTTTCCTCCTGGCAGAACGGCAGATAACCTATTTCATCTATGATGAGTAGCTACGGAGCCAGGACACCGCGATTGAGTGTCATTTTGTATACCCGCTTGTGATTGACGTGAAGGCCCTCCCGACGCAGCAGCTGCCAGATGCACCGATAACCAAAAACGTCCGCGTTCAAGCGCCAGCTCATTAATACGCTCTGATAAATGCGCATCAGCAGATGGACGCTGAGCCTCGTAGCGGCAGGTCGACAGAGAGAAACCTTTAAACCTGCAGGCTCGACGTTGCGACAGATCGGTCACATCACACTTAAACTTAACGGCTTCCCGCTTTTGGTCTGTCTTCAGTACTTTCGCCCCAGAGCCAACTGAAGTGCCTCCTTATAAAGCGTGGCTTCGGCAGAAGCTTCTTGATTCTGGCGTTCTCTTCCTCAAGCGACTTCAGGTGTATAACCTCGCGCACCTCAATACCGCCATACTTCTTGCGCCAAGTGTAAAAGGTGGCGTCGGAAAAGCGCTTCTTCAAGGGATGTCCTCATGTGGGTTATGAAGACATTACTAATATCGGGGTGTATTAATCAACGGGGAGCAGTTCAGGGCAAGTTCAGTAAACTTCTAAGCTACTTTTATTTTAAGCTCCTAAGCAGAGTGCTTACTGCTCATCAGAACCTCAGATTAAGCAATTTCAAATGACTTAGATGTTACTGTTGAACCCGCAGCAAATCAAATTTCACTCTATTATTAACTATAGAAAACTTATCTTGGGTCATAAAACTTGTAGTGAAAAAACATACGAAATTAGTTGCTGTAGCAAAAAAAACATGAAACTTACACTTCTTTACTTTGTGTAAGCAATTATTTCTTTTTTGGTTTCTTTTGCAAAAGAATTGCAAAATAAGACCAATCAAGACTAAGCCATTGATAAAATTGAATAAAAAAGACAAAAATCCAACACGTGAATTGCTATAAGCGATCATCCTTAATGCATTCAATAGTTTTTACCTATTGATTTATGACATTTCAGATTTTTTGTTTTTTTAAAATTTTATTTATAATGCCCCGGCTTTCGTTGATGAGGGTAATATATTTATTTATTCGATAACTAACAGATTTAATTAATGTCATCAGAAAAGACTGATGCATATTATATTTTGTTTAATAAAGTTATTGATGGATAATTTATTACACTAATTAAAACTCGCAGAACGAACAGATAATAACCAATATACATAGGGACTTAAAATGAAGAAATTAATTATTTCTGCTTTGGTTGCTGCATCTTTTGCTGCAGTGTCGACACCAACATTCGCTGGTGCGGAAGAGAATCCGCCAAGTGAAAATAATGATGGAAAACCTCAACAGGTAACAGTAAATGGTGGCACTATTCACTTTGAAGCTTCAGTTGTTAATGCTGCATGTGCCGTGGACGCAAACTCCATCAACCAAACTGTGCAATTAGGTCAATTTAAACTGTCTGATTTTTCGAAGAAAGGTGATGAGACAAGCCGTATTCCTTTCTCTATCAAACTTAATAGCTGCGATCCTGCTGTAGCAAGCACAGCTGCAATTACATTTGTAGGCACGCCATCAGAATCAGAGCAGGATGTATTTGCATTACAGGGCGCTGGTGCTGCTAAAAATATTGCACTGAAACTTGTTGATTCTCAGAACAAACAAATCGCTCCTGGCCAAGTTTCAACAGGTGTAAAACTGATTGATGGAAGTAATGAACTTAATTATAGCGCGTCTTTAATCTCTACTTCGGATGAAGTTTCTGCTGGGAACGCTAATGCTGTTACTAATTTCATGGTAACGTATTCTTAAGATATTGGGAATTTAAACGCCAAGGATGGCATTAATATCAAACTAGTGATTTCAATATGTTTAAAAGAATCAGAAAGTTATTTTTGGGGATGCTCTTTATTTTAGCAGCTACACAGCAGGTATATGCAGGTGGTGTAACATTGGGAGCAACTCGGGTAATATATTCTTCAAGTGCGAAGCAGGCAGAATTAACCGTTATTAATACAGACTCTCAGAATAAGTTCTTGGTACAATCATGGATTGATGATGAGAATGGTCATAAAAATAAAGATTTTATTGTGACACCACCTCTCTATGTTCTGGAAGCTAATAAAGAAAATACATTACGTGTTGTTTATACTGGAAACAACCTTCCACAAGATCGCGAATCAATGTTTTGGGTTAATGTCAAAGTGATTCCGCCGTTAAATGATGAGGGTAAAACAACTAACACTTTGCAAATTGCAATTCAAAACAGAATAAAATTGTTCTATCGCCCACAAAGTATAGCAAAGTATGATGAACGGGAGCATGAAAAAATTCGTTTTGTACGTCATGGTAATAAATTAGAGATTAGTAACCCTACACCTTATTATTTAACATTGGTTAACATCAAATCTAATCAGAGAGAACTTGCGTCAAATTTGGTTGTTGCACCTTTCTCTTCAGATTATTTAACCACTAATGTAAGCGGTAGTGTAAGCTATCAAACAATAAATGATTTCGGCGCACAAACCCCCAAAGTGACGAAACAGATTGATTAAATTTATCATTATACATTCTCAGGAAGCAATGAGTATTGCTATCGTTTAATTAGACGTCATTATGAATAATAGTTTATCAATAATCCAAAAATCATTTAAGCTTGGCTTCATGTTTTTTATTATCCCATGCCTAGAAGTAAATGCTGATAATAATTACAACCCTGCTTTTTTATCTGATAATCCGGATGCTGTAACTGACTTGGATTATTTTAAATCTGGTAATATTATCCCGCCAGGTCTATACACGGTGAAACTATATCTTAATGACGTTTACTTTAAAACTTTAGAGTTGAGTTTTATTGATAATAAGGGCACCGTCAAGCCATGCATTAGAAAAAATCTAGTGGAAGAACTAGATATTAACCTCTTATCATTAAAAGAAGAAGCTCTAAGTGATGACTGCCTTGATATAGAACAGTTAATTCCAAACTCAAGCGTAAGTTTTGACATAAAAAACCAGAGTGTTAGTATTGGCATCCCTCAATCGGCACTAAATTTTAAAGCTCGTGGATATATCCCTCCCGAGCACTGGGATAATGGTATAAATGCAGCAACTGTCAACTATTCTTTTAACGGGAATAATGGCTTTAGTGAATACAATTCTAATAATTATTACCTCAACTTAAGGAGTGGTCTCAATGTTGGAGCTTGGCGTTTGCGAGATTATTCCACGTGGTCTTATGGTAAAAATGGTTCAAGTTGGAATCACATCAACACTTATTTACAGCGTGATGTTGTACCATTGAAAAGCCGTTTATTAATTGGTGAGAGCTATACTAATTCAGATATATTTGAACCACTGAGCTTCAGAGGTTTCAGTCTGGAATCAAATGATAATATGCTTCCAGACAGTATGCGTGGTTTTGCTCCCGTTGTAAGAGGAATCGCACATGGCCATGCAAAAGTTACAATTCGTCAAAATAGTTATGTTATTTATCAGACGTTTGTTCCAGCTGGTCCGTTTGAAATAAGGGATCTATATCCAACATCAAACAGCGGCGACCTGCACGTCAGTGTGGAAGAAGATGATGGTAGCTTAAATAATTATACAGTACCGTATTCGGCTGTGCCGATTCTTCAAAGGGATGGGAACCACAAATTTAATTTAAGCATAGGGAATACCCGAGGAGGATATCAGCAAGAGAATACTCGATTCCTGCAAGCCGGTATTATCCTTGGTTTACCTTATGATTTTACTATTTATGGTGGCACACAATATTCAGACAAATATAATTCATATGCTTTCGGTGTAGGTAACAATCTTGGAGATTTTGGTGCATTATCAGCAGATATAATAACTTCACAGAGTGAGCTTCCCGATGGTAACAAAAGGCGCGGTTATTCAACACGATTTCTGTATGCGAAGTCACTTAACTCTTATGGCACAAATTTCCAGCTTTTGGGTTATCGATACTCAACCTCTGGATTTTATACGCTATCTGACACACTGAACAAAAGAATGAATGGGTATATCTCAGATAAAGAAGATTCAGTGGCGGAAAGTTATTTTGATTTACGTTATAAGAAAAAAGATAGCATGCAGGTTAATTTATCTCAGCAAATAGGAGATATTGGCTCGGTATTCTTTACCAGTAATTTCCAAAATTATTGGGACACAAATGAAAAGAATACACTTTTACAGGCCGGGTATAGTGGGAATTTAGGAGATATTTCCTATAACTTAATTTATAGCTATAATAAGGGTATACAGGGTATGGGGGATGATAAAATGGTATCACTTGGTATTTCTGTACCATTTAGATTCTTTACGTCATCACCCATTGAAACAAGCAATACCTATTTAAATTATAATTTAAGTAACTCACAAAACTATACTAATCATAATGTAAGCATGTCTGGTACATTACTTGATGATAACACACTCAATTACAATGTGCAGCAGGGGTTAACAAATAATGGAACCGGAGCCAGCGGTGGTGTATCGGTTGGTTATCAAAGTCGATACGGAAATGGTAATGTGGGTTATAGCTATCAGAAAACAAACCGACAATTGGATTATAATTTTTCAGGCGGACTTCTTTTCCATGAAAATGGTATAACACTTTCTCAGCCAATTAATTCGAACGCTGTTTTAGTTGACGTGCCTAACTCACCTGATATTCGTATAGAAAACTCTACTGGCATTTACACCGATCGGAATGGTTATGCAGTCATACCGTACGCGACCGCATATCATAAAAATCGTATTGCATTAGATACTAATAGTTTTAACGATCATGTGGATATTGAGGAAAACGTTCATTTCTCTGTACCTACAGAAGGAGCAATAACTAAAGTTAAATTCAAGCCACGTATTGGTAACCGAGTTTTGTTTACCCTTAAGAAAAATGGAAGACCTTTACCTTTCGGGGCTATTGCAAATGATAAAAATCATAAATTATCCGGCATAGTTGGTGAGGAAGGAGTCCTATATTTATCGGGTGTACCTGATAAAGGAAAATTAAATGTGGCTTGGGGTAAGGAAATTGGAAAGTCATGTACCGTAGATTATTCAATTCCTGAAAACTTGCGAAAGGAAAAGTTTGCAAAACTATACTTGGAGTGTTATGAGTAATATTTATAAGACAATGATAATATGTTTCCTTTGTTTTCAGGCACTGCTGGGTCATGCAGCGGACACACGAATTTATGTTAATGGGAATCTAATTGGTAATACATGTACAGTTTCTTCACAGTCAAAAAATATGACTATAAAAATGGGGAACATTGGATCAAAGGATTTCATTCGTCCCTCCAGTGATGGTTTATGGGCAGCTGAATTACCATTTTCTATAGATTTAACAGATTGTCAGACAGAATCTATTGGCGTTAAAGTACATTTCCTAGGTACTCCTGACACCAATAATAAAGAGTTATTAAGAACATTAGATAATGGTGCCAAGGGATTAGCAATTCGCCTTATGGATGAAAATAAGAATCCTATAGCAATCAACCAAAGCAGTAAGGTTTATGTCATTAACCCTGAATTAGATGTCAATAAATTGAATTTTTATGCACGCTATGTTCTGACCCAAGATAATTTAACACCAGGGCCTGCAAATGCTGTTTCAACTTTCATGTTGGAGTATTTATGAGTATAATAAAAGCTTTTATTTTATCTTTGATGATTTTCTCTGTAATATCATCTAATAGCGCTTTTGCAAGGGCGGATCCGTTGGAGTTAAATCCGCCACCGATGTCTTTTTCTGGAAGTGCTGATGGTACTCATGTCGGTACCCCTATTACTGCTAATTGGATCGGAGAGAATTACGTAAAATACGGCTTTGAATGTACCAGAGCCGGTTTAGGGAAGTGTTATGTTCAGCGTGTTCGGGCATTAGCTTTAGGCGAAAAAGTTAACGGTGTTTACTACTCGGATGGTAAACATCAATATTCCGTATATAGAGTCCCCGGAGTACCCGGTATAGGTTATGCTTTTGGGTTAAAAGATAACAATGATTCAGTGGATTATAATCCGGTTGATGGACAGGGTGATCCTACGGCAGGAACAATTGTCTATCCTCAAAAAGGTTCTACTGTAAATAAGGACGTTAATCGTGTTTCTTTGAAAGCCAAAATTGTTTTTGTGGTTACCGGTGAACATCTTGTGAGCGGTAGTTATCATATTCCGCCATTAGTAATTGCCAAGACATGGTCAGAATATGGAGGTCGCCATAATGGAAATGAACAATCCGTAGTAACATTAAATTCTACAGAGCTTAATATCAAGGCAAGAGCATGTACAGTTAATACAAAATCTCTTACATTTAATATGGGAGATGTTTTGATCCGGGATCTGGATAAGATAGGGGCAACATCAAAGTTAATCTCAAAACAGATCTCTCTTCAATGTGACAAAAATATTCATTTGTATGCAGGAATGACCGATCAAACGGATCAGTCAAATACAAGTTCAGTCCTCAGTCTTACAAAAGAATCAACGGGTTCAGGTGTAGGCATTCAGTTTTTCTTTAATAATGATCCAACACCTATTTCATTTGGGCCTGACATAAGTTCAAAAGGACAACCTAATCAGCGCGAACTTTACATTACTACAATGGATAATGAATTTTATTCCTTAGATTTAAAAAGTAATTATATTAGGACAGGAGGGTTGAAACCTGGTAGCGCTAATGGTATAGCAAGTGTAACATTTTCTTATCAATAAGAAAACCTACAGAAATACACATGCCCAACATATATTAGATAATACTATGATTAATAATAAAATTAAAAAAGTAGACTTTATGACTTGAATTTAAAATTCCCACAAAAATCAGTATGTTTATTTTCTATTTTACAACATATTCTGTTCATGTCTATTGAGTCAATATTGATTAGTGGCCCCATGTATTTGGTGGCTACTAAACTCTTGATTTTTTGTCTCTCATATAGGGATGCTACATTTTGCACAAAAATTAGTGAATTAATATGCTATGCATCTTATTCACTAAATCTATTATGGTTTAGAGTAGATTATGTGAAGACTTTTCTTCTCCCTTACAATGAGAACCATGAAATTTTATTTAAATTATACAGTTATACGTGCATTTAAGATTTAAACTATTCACCCTAACATTGTTTGCATAATCCTTATTAAATGAAACATAAACAAAAACATTTATCATCTTGATTTTAAGTTTCACACTATCTATCTTTTAATTGAATTTAGAAAGCTTGATAACAATTTGTTAATGTGATTCAAGATGCTTCAGAGAATTATTTTGCATGTAAAAGAAGTTAATCTAATGTTTTCTGTCTGAAGCGAATTCCTGTATTAATTAATTTGAGGTGATTATAATGATGCGTGTATCGCCAGAGCTTTTACAAATTTTTGTGGCCTGTGTTGATTGTGGTAGTTTTTCTGCTGCTGCGAAAAAACTACAAAAAGCTCAGTCAACGGTGAGTATGTCTATATCAGCTCTGGAAGATGACTTAAATATTATATTATTTGAACGTCAGGGGCGTAAAGTAAAACTAACAAAAGAGGGTGAGGTAATCTATTCACGTGCGCTGATAGTACTCAATGCACGTCAGGAACTAATTAATGTTGCAGGAGAGCTGGTTGATGTTCAGGAAGTAGCTATAACTATTGCTTTATCTGGTTTCATTCCAGATCAACAGAGAGAATTCCTCAAAAAAGAATTGGACGCACATATTAATAGTCTGCAGATTACCATTCTTTCGGCAGAAAGCTATAAAATAGATTCTATGATATCAAATGGTGAGGTTGATATTGCTGTGATACCTGCCATAAATTCCAGAATGAATTATCCAATTGAATTAAAAAGTCGACGCACATGGTTTAAGTCTAGATTGCATATTTATTGCTCAAGCACTCATCCATTGAGCCAACTCACTGAATTATGTGAGGATGATATTAAACGTTTTCGTCGTATTCGTCTTGTCAAAGGGATGATTAACAACCAATCGCCTCGTAATAATATATTTACAGATAATATTTTTAGCGCATACAGACTCTGTGCCCAGGGGTTAGGTTGGTGTGAGCTTCCGGAATGGTTCGTGGAGAGCCAGTATAGGCAAGGTGATACTAGACTGAAAAAACTTTCTGTTTCTCCAATATGGGAAACATTAGAGTTTGATGCTATTTTTCGCAATTCATCAAAAGGTAAATTTATGGATTGGTTTATTGGTATGGTGACTAGAAAAGAACCTCTGAACGTTTAGTTATTATGGTTTCTGATTTGGCTGGCCGAATGGTCGCATCATTAACGCATCTTACCATCAGAATTAATTATTCTTCTGGCTGCAAGAGTTTCAGACAGTCCTCACGTTCTGATTATTCCCGGGAGGCAAAAGATTACTAGCGTGGTATCTAACCCCCCACGTCCAGTTATCGCCATGTATGGACACATTTGCTAAGTAATGCTGTGCGGAATGAGATACCTGCTGTTAACGCGAATGGGTGTTCCATTATTAGTCCTCCTTCATCTGCTTATGGAACCTAAGTGTGTTGATAAGTATCAGATGCTGGCCTTCAAAGAGAGTACAGCCATTGAGCAGAGCGATTAGGTGAGTCATCAGTTTACTTCCAGTTCCGCTATGTTAAATGAGCGGAACTGCGGAAGACCTTCCCTGATGACGGCAATAAAAGGGAGTTCATCGAGTGGGCAGCAGGATCAGGTGGCTACACCAAAGAAGTTGTGCATAATGTGAAGCAGGCTGCTGTGGGAAGGAGCTGTCATTATAGCAGCGTGAATAGTACATGGGTAAAGATCCGGATTTCATGGCATATGAAAGACAATGGGGTGCCTGAAGGTTGATGATTGAATCGTGCTCAAAAGAAGTACGCAGCAGGCAAGGAAATAGCATCGCTGAAATTACAGCGAAGGCGACTATGCTATATTTCATAAATATTATGCCAAAGTATGATAGCCAGAAGTCAGGGATAAGTCTGGTAATGGCGTTCAGCCATAACAATCCTAAATCAACCGAACAGTACACAGGACTATAACTGTCCGCTAGCATATATACACTGAAACTTATCATACCAGCGGGTCTGACAATGAAAAAAAAACCTTTGTTCTATCTACCTTGGTTACTATGTATTTTTTTAGCTTTTGTAAGTGTTGGAACTGCGCTGTGCTATCTACAAATGCAAAATAACCTACAAAAGAATATGCGCACGCGATTAAACAAAGCAGTCACTATTCTTGATAAAGTGTTGACCGAGGCCAGTCAAGTTTCAAGAAATGCAGAAAAATTTATGGGAAGGGAATGCACCGATGAAGTACTAACAGTACTTCGTGGAATAGTAGCCATTCACCCCTATATTCGTTCAGTTGGAATCGTGAAAGATCATGCTTTCTACTGTTCAACAATTATTGGCAATCGTTATTTCCCCCTCAAACTAGCAGCTTACACAAAACAAAACCTCATATTACTTAAAGGAAATCAATTAACTCCATATGAATCATTAATTGTATACAACACTCAGGATACCCAAGGCAATGCAGTGCGAGTTACTATAAATGGTTTTTATTTCTTTAGAGTTTTAAAAAACATTAGTATGGATACACCGCTTCAACTTCAAATAGGTGAGCTTATTCTTGATAGCAATGGGAAAGTCACAAGTGCGTCTAAAGGAAATTCATTAATTGAAAGCACCTCTAGCAAATTCGAGTATAAAGTATTCGCTGAATTTCCAGTGCAACCACTCTATATAACATTTGTGAATTATGAATGGAAAAGCATTCTCATTGTCTTATTTATATCAATATTATCAACATATTTAATTAGTAAACACCTCTATTATAGGTTAACAACGGAATTTATGTTGAAAAATGGATTAAAACATAAAGAGTTGAAAGCATTCATACAACCTATTATTAACGGCGTTAATAATAATATTATCGGAGGAGAGATTCTTGTTCGCTGGGAACATCCAAGCCTAGGATTTATTCCGCCTGATGAATTTATTCCTTTAGCCGAACGTTCTCTTTTAATTAAGGATATAACAAGGCTATGTTTTGAACAAGTCATTGAAAGTCTGAATCAAAACAAGCTAAAATTACCCGGAGAGTTATATATGTGTTTTAACATAAGCGCCCTTAATTTTATTGACGATGATATTGTCATCTTATGCTCTCGTTTTTTAGAGAAACTTCGTCAACTTAAGATTAGCTTAGTTTTGGAGATTACTGAGCGTGAACTTATCGAAGACACATTACAAATAAAATGCATTATTGAGAAGTTAAGAATGCTCGGTGTTAAGTTTTCTCTTGATGACTTTGGTACGGGCCACGCAAATTATAGTTATCTAAAAAAGTTTGCACCTGACTTTCTTAAGATAGATAAAATGTTTACTGCAGAAATTGAAAAAAAATCAGTTTCGATACAAGTCGTGAAGAACATGATAGATTTGGCAGCAAGTTTCAACTGTAAAATCATAGCTGAGGGGATTGAAAATACCAAACAATTACAATCACTTAAAATGCTAGGCATCTCTTTATTCCAAGGTTATTATTTTGGCAAACCAGAATCTTTGGAAGATTACACACAACGCTTCCGCTATTAGATGTCTTCTTGAACAATTTTAAGAAGTGCTAATATACCATAATATTTAAAGCGCCTAAAGCCTCGCCCGAACGGGCGACTTTAATTGGTGCCGTTAAATCCAGCTAAATGTTTCTAGCCATTTAAGTTACAAAATTTAGAAAGTCCGCAGTCAGAATATCGATTCCTTATATACCTCAAAAAATCTGATTGGTTGGGGGAGCGTGTTAGAAAATAACATTTATTAATATAACTACCTTTCAATGTTTACATTGTTTATTCATGTGAATATCAGGTTTAGAGGTTCATTTTTTCTTCTCCTATACGACTCCATATTATCTATGGCGACAATGCATCCCCCATTTCGATGAACTCGCCATATAAGATTTAAATGAAGCTAAATTTTTATTAAATATTTATTACGAATAGTACTAATTATCAGCATACGCTCTTTGAAAAGTATGAGTTTAAAAAAAATAAATATATAACGCGTTATTATACAGAGTGCATCCATCATGGATGCACCCTACTTATTTTGTTCCTTTTTCCCCTAAGGTTCAAAAAGTATTTAGATACAAATGTTGGCCTTGACTTTTCTCATTGAGAAATATAATTTGAGTACCACTGCATCATCTCCCTCCTCCCCTCCAGATATTGAGCATGGTTATACGTTCCACGAATTGAGTTCTTATCGACGTGAGCCAGTTGTAGCTCGATCCAAGCTGAGTTAAATCCCTGCTCATGCAAAATTGTACTCATCGTGTGGCGGAATCCGTGCCCTGTGACGCGTCCTGCATAGCCGATGCGCCTTACCAGTACAGTCAATGCCATTTCACTCATCGGTTTCTTAGGATTATTACGTCCTGGGAACAGCAACGTACCTGCTTCAGTCATGGGTTTAAGCTGATTTAGCAGGTCAATTGCCTGGCCTGATAACGGAACCAGATGAGGGCGGCGCATTTTCATTCGCTCTGCTGGTACGTTCCAAACCTTCCGCTCAAAATCAAACTCCCGCCACTCCGCTTGCCTCAATTCCCCAGGCCTTACTCCAGTCAAAATAAGTAATTGCATAGCAATCTTAACAATCACACTACCGGCATAGGTGTTTAGAGTCCGAAGAAACTCTGGCAATTCATCCTGGGTTAAAAAAGCATAGTGCTCTTTCTCATGAGGAGTTACGGCGCTAGCTAGAGCAGGTGCTGGATTGTACTCGGCCCTACCAGTCACAACAGCATACTTCCAGACCTCTCCACAACGCTGGCGAACCTTACGGACCTTCTCAGTTGCTCCTCGTGCTTCTATTTTTGAAAGAACAGCAAGCAGCTCCATCGGCTTGATATCTTTGATTGGCCGATGACCGATATAAGGAAATACATCCTTTTCAAAAGTTCTCAGCATTTCTTCGCGGTAGGAGACAGACCAGCGGTCATAGCGACGCTGATACCACTCCCGGGTGATAGCCTCAAATGAGTTTTCTGCGTTTTGTTGACGACTAAGTTTCTCAATTTTTCGTTCAAGAGAAGGATCATTGCCAGCAGCTAATGTTCTTTTAGCATCCTCACGCTTACCTCGAGCTTCAGATAAAGAAACATCAGGGTAAACGCCAATAGCGAGCAGCTTCTCTTTACCTAATGAACGGTATTTGAGACGCCAGTATCTTTTGCCGTTGGGATTAACCAGCAGGTAAAGACCACCACCATCGGCCAGTTTGTAGGGCTTCTCTTTAGGTTTTGCAGTTTCAACCTGACGAGCTGTCAGCTTCATTGGGGGTACCTCTCAGCAGGGGTACAATTATACCCCCATCCATACCCCCACATTGAGCTTGACCCTGGGGGAGTAAAATTGAGTTCAATAGACTAATTGAATGCTATAACTGCTGTTTTATCAAGGAAAAGTTGAGTTTGGTAGATTTCAGGGGAGTTGAGTTTGGAGCGGGCGAAGGGAATCGAACCCTCGTATAGAGCTTGGGAAGCTCTCGTTCTACCATTGAACTACGCCCGCGAAGAGGTGCGAAAAGCATTATAGACCTTACGCACCCTGTGGCAAGCCCGAATTGGGCTAACTGCTGATAAAATAACCTTTTAGCACTTAGGCTTACTGCCTTGCGGCGGCAGATAACGCAGCGGGTCGATGGCCGTGGCGCGATAGCGAATCTGGAAATGCAGCCGTACGGAATCGGCGTCCGTACTGCCCATGGTCGCAATCTGCTGGCCAATCTTCACGCTCTGGCCGTTGTTAACCATCATCTTATCGTTATGCGCATACGCGGTGATGTAATCCTCGTTATGCTTAATCATAATCAGATTACCGTAGCCGCGCAGCTGGTTGCCGACGTAGACCACCTTACCGGCGCCGGCGGCGTAAACCGGCTGGCCGCGGGTACCGGCGATATCGATACCTTTATTGCCGCCATCGCGGGTGGAGTACGGCATCACCACTTTACCGCTGGTCGGCCAGCGCCAGCAGCGCTGCCCCACAGGCGGCCATGAGGACTGCGGCACCGCCGATGATGGCGTCACGGCGGCTGTGCGGGTGCTGGAGGATTTTTTCCCGGCTGTGCTGCTTTTTGCTTTCGAACCGCCGTTAAGTTTCAGCTTCTGCCCGACTTCAATAGTATATGGCGGAGAGATGTTATTCAGGCGCGCCAGATCGCGTACGCTGGTGCCGGTACTACGGGAGATCGCATACAGCGTATCGCCGCGTTTCACGGTATAGGTGGACCCAGAATCGGAAGTACTGGAACAGCCGGCTAAAGTCAGGCTAGCAAGCAGCATTATCGCGATATAAAAGCGTGTTTTCATCAGGCGTCCTGCACTCAACGGTTTCTCATCTCGGCATCATGGGCGAATATCATACCAGCCCGATGGACGATCCCCAATGTTCTGGGCTTTTTCTACTATTGTTCTCGCCCGACGAATACCTGCAGGGCTTGTTTTGGTAATGCCTTTCTCCCATTTATGGGCTACCCTAGTGGCCTGAGTACATGACCCGGCGGGTTTGTGCCGGGTCATTTATTTTTTTCAGGAGTCGTCATGGCCGGGGAACACGTCATTTTGCTGGATGAGCAAGATAAACCCACAGGTATGCTGGAGAAGTATGCCGCCCACACGCTCGATACCCCTTTGCATCTCGCGTTTTCCTGCTGGTTGTTCAATGAGCAAGGCCAGTTCCTGGTCACGCGCCGCTCGCTTAGCAAAAAAGCCTGGCCCGGCGTGTGGACTAACTCAGTGTGCGGACATCCGCAACAGGGCGAAACCTTCGAGCAGGCCGTCACCCGGCGCTGCCGCTTCGAACTGGGCGTCGAGATCGCTGATATTGCCCCCGTCCACCCGGCCTTCCGCTACCGCGCCGTCGCACCGAATGGCATCGTCGAAAACGAAGTCTGCCCGGTTTTTGCCGCACGCGTGGTCAGCGAACTACAACCTAATGATGATGAAGTCATGGATTATCAGTGGGTTGAGCTGCCGGAAATGTTAAGCGCGCTGGCCGCTACCCCGTGGGCCTTTAGCCCGTGGATGGTGCTGGAAGCCAAAAACAAAAACGCGCGTCAGGCGTTGATAGACTTTGTCGCGCGTTTACGCGCGTAACCGCGAGTGACGAGCATTAAAGAGCCGGGCTACGCCAGCGACGAACCTTGACATCAAATATAAAAAAACCCGGCAAGCCGGGTTTTTGCTTTTCGCGAAAAGCGATTATTTCTGCGGACGCATCGCCGGGAACAGAATAACGTCGCGGATGGTGTGGCTGTTAGTGAACAGCATCACCATACGGTCGATACCGATACCCAGACCGGCGGTCGGCGGCAGGCCGTGCTCCAGCGCGGTGACGTAGTCTTCGTCGTAGAACATCGCTTCGTCGTCGCCGGCGGCTTTCGCATCAACCTGATCCTGGAAGCGCTGCGCCTGGTCTTCCGCATCGTTCAGCTCGCTAAAGCCGTTACCGATCTCGCGGCCGCCGATGAAGAATTCAAAACGGTCGGTGATTTCCGGGTTCACGTCGTTACGACGGGCCAGCGGAGAAACTTCTGCCGGGTATTCGGTGATGAAGGTCGGCTGGATCAGATGCGCTTCCGCCACTTCTTCGAAGATCTCGGTCACGATACGGCCAAGACCCCAGCTCTTCTCAACTTTGATGCCGATAGACTCAGCGATCGCTTTCGCGGAATCGAAGTTATCCAGATCCGCCATCTCGGTTTCCGGACGGTATTTCTTGATAGCTTCACGCATGGTCAGTTTTTCGAACGGCTTGCCGAAATCGAAAGTCTGATCGCCATAAGGCACCGCGGTATTACCGAGGATGTCCTGCGCCAGGGTGCGGAACAGGGATTCGGTCAGCTCAATCAGGTCTTTATAATCCGCATAGGCCATATAGAGTTCCATCATGGTGAACTCTGGGTTGTGGCGAACGGAGATCCCTTCGTTACGGAAGTTACGGTTGATTTCGAAGACGCGTTCGAAGCCGCCAACTACCAGACGCTTGAGGTACAGTTCCGGCGCGATACGCAGGTACATGTCCAGATCCAGCGCGTTATGATGGGTGATGAACGGACGCGCGGAAGCGCCGCCTGGGATCACCTGCATCATCGGGGTTTCCACTTCCATAAAGCCGCGGCCAACCATGAACTGACGGATGCCAGCCAGGATCTGCGAACGTACTTTGAAAGTGTTACGAGATTCGTCGTTGGAGATCAGATCGAGGTAACGCTGACGGTAGCGCGCTTCCTGATCCTGCAGGCCGTGGAATTTGTCCGGCAGCGGGCGCAGGGCTTTGGTCAGCAGACGCAGTTCGGTGCAGTGGATGGACAGCTCGCCGGTTTTGGTTTTGAACAGCTTACCGCGGGCGGCGATGATGTCGCCGAGATCCCATTTTTTGAACTGATCGTTGTAGACGCCTTCCGCCAGGTCATCGCGCGCGACGTACAGCTGAATGCGGCCGCCGACGTCCTGCAGGGTAACGAAAGACGCTTTACCCATGATACGACGGGTCATCATGCGGCCAGCAACGGCCACTTCGACATTCAGCGCTTCCAGCTCTTCGTTTTCTTTGGCATCGAAGTCAGCGTGCAGTTGGTCAGAGGTATGGTCACGACGGAAATCGTTCGGGAATGCGACGCCCTGCTCACGCAGCGCAGCCAGCTTCTCACGACGGGTTTTCAGTTCATTATTAAGGTCAATTGCCGCGTCAGCGCCCTGTGCTTGTTGTTCAGACATGTTGGTTCCTCATAACCCTGCTTTCAAACTTGCTTCGATAAATTGGTCCAGGCTGCCGTCGAGCACCGCCTGAGTGTTGCGGGTTTCCACCCCGGTGCGCAGATCTTTAATACGCGAGTCGTCCAGCACGTAAGAGCGGATCTGGCTGCCCCAGCCGATGTCGGATTTGTTATCTTCCATCACCTGCTTCTCGGCATTTTTCTTCTGCATTTCCAGCTCATAAAGCTTCGCTTTCATCTGCTTCATGGCCTGGTCTTTGTTCTTGTGCTGCGAACGGTCGTTCTGGCACTGCGTCACCAATCCGGTCGGGATATGGGTAATACGCACCGCGGATTCCGTACGGTTAACGTGCTGACCACCGGCGCCGGACGCGCGGTATACGTCAATGCGCAGGTCGGCTGGGTTAATTTCGATATCGATATCGTCATCAACTTCCGGGTAAACGAACGCCGAACTAAAGGAGGTATGACGGCGGCCGCCGGAATCGAACGGGCTCTTACGCACCAGGCGGTGAACGCCAGTTTCAGTACGCAGCCAGCCGTAGGCGTAATCGCCAATGATTTTGATGGTCACGGATTTAATGCCCGCGACTTCACCTTCGGATTCTTCGATGATTTCGGTCTTAAAGCCGCGCGCTTCCGCCCAACGCAGGTACATGCGCATCAGCATGCTGGCCCAGTCCTGGGCTTCGGTGCCGCCGGAACCGGCCTGAATATCGAGATAGCAGTCGGCGCTGTCATATTCGCCAGAGAACATGCGGCGGAACTCAAGCTGCGCCAGCTTCTCTTCCAGCCCGTCCAGCTCGGCAACCGCTTCGTTGAAGGTCTCTTCGTCTTCGGCTTCTACCGCCAGCTCCAGCAGTCCGGCGACATCTTCCAGACCCTGGGTCATCTGATCCAGCGTTTCGACGATAGCTTCCAGGGAAGAACGTTCTTTGCCCAGCGCCTGTGCGCGCTCAGGTTCGTTCCAGACGTCCGGCTGTTCCAGCTCGGCGTTTACTTCTTCGAGACGCTCTTTCTTCGCATCGTAGTCAAAGATACCCCCTAAGAACGTCGGAGCGCTCCGTGAGGTCCTGAATGCGGTTTTTTACCGGATTTATTTCAAACATGGTCGGTTTCTTTTAATGGATTTGTCAAAATGCGGTGATAAGAGCGGAATTCTACCGGATTCGCGCCCTTATTAATACACTGTTGTCAATTTGGCCAGAGGTGATCGATGATCAGCTGCAGGCTACGGTTGCCGCGGAACTCGTTGATGTCGAGCTTGTAGGCTAACTGTACTTCACGCACGCCGTTATCCGGCCAAATGGAAGTATCGATGTTGAAGGCAATACCGTCCAGCAGCGGCCCGCCGTCAACCGGCTCGACCATCACTTTCAGATGACGCTCGCCCACCAGCCGCTGCTGCAGCAGGCGGAAACGGCCATCAAACAGCGGTTCCGGGAACATCTGCCCCCATGGCCCGGCATCGCGCAGCATCTGCGCCACTTCCATGCTCATCTCCGCCGCCGCCAGCGGGCCGTCGGAAACCACCTCACCCTGCAATAATGCGGGATCCAGCCACTCGGTCACCAGCTCGCCGAAGCGCTGTTGAAACTCTTCAAAACGCGCCTCTTCCAGCGATAAGCCCGCCGCCATCGCGTGGCCGCCAAACTTCAGGATTAACCCAGGATAAAGCGTATCAAGGCGCTCCAGCGCATCGCGCATGTGCAGCCCCTGAATGGAGCGGCCAGAACCTTTGAGCGTGCCGTCGCCGGTAGGCGCAAAAGCGATAACCGGGCGATGGAAGCGCTCTTTAATCCGTGATGCCAGAATGCCGACCACCCCCTGATGCCATTGCGGATGGTACATCGCCAGCCCGCCGGGCAGGGTGTCGCTACTGCGTTCCAGCTGCTGGCACAGAGTCAGCGCTTCGGCCTGCATCCCCTGCTCAATCTCTTTGCGCGTCTGGTTAAGCGCATCGAGCTCATTGGCCAGCACCCGCGCTTCGCCGATGTTATCGCACAGCAGCAGTGCAACGCCGACGGACATATCATCCAGCCGTCCCGCAGCATTCAGGCGCGGCCCGAGGGCGAAACCGAGATCGCTGGCGGCAAGCTTTTGCGGATCGCGGTTGGAAATTTCCAGCAGCGCTTTAATGCCTGGCCGACATTTTCCGGCGCGAATGCGGCTTAACCCCTGCCAAGTCAGGATGCGGTTGTTGGCATCTAACGGCACCACGTCCGCAACGGTGCCCAGCGCCACTAAATCCAGCAGCTCGGCAAGGTTTGGCGCGGCGATACCGCGGGCCTCGAACCAGCCGTTATCGCGCAGGAAGGTGCGCAGCGCCAGCATCAGATAAAACGCCACCCCGACCCCGGCCAGTGATTTTGACGGGAAGTCGCAATCGCGCAGGTTAGGGTTAACGATGGCCTCCGCCGCCGGCAGCGTATCGCCCGGCAGGTGGTGATCGGTCACCAGCACCGGGATACCGAGCTTATGGGCGTGATCGACGCCGGCATGTGATGAAATGCCGTTATCGACGGTCATGATCATCTGCGCGCCGCGCGCGTGCGCCTGCTCGACCACTTCCGGGCTTAAACCATAGCCGTCTTCAAAACGGTTCGGCACCAGATAGGAAACGTTACCGTAGCCCAGCGCGCGCAAGGCGAGCACGCTGAGCGCGGTACTGGTGGCGCCATCGGCGTCAAAATCGCCGACCACCACAATATGTAACCCTTTCTGGAAAGCGTCATGCAGCATTTCAACGGCTTTTTCAACGCCGGTGAGTTGCGTCCATGGCAACATGCCTTTGACGCCGCGTTCCAGCTCCTGCGCGCTGCGCACGCCGCGGCTGGCATACAGCCGCTGCAGCAGCGGCGGCAGGTCGGCGGGAAGGTCGACGCCATCAACCGCCTCGCGGCGGCGTAGTTGTATCTGTTGTTTCACGCGAATCAGTTACCGCTTGTCTGTTTTTGATGCTCGTCGAGGAAAGCTTTAAGCTCTTTCGGCCCCTGATAGCCCGGCAGCACCATGCCGTTGCTGAGAACCATCGCCGGGGTGCCGTTGACGCCCATTTGCACCCCGAGGGTATAATGTTTGGCGATATCTACGCTGCAGCTCGCCGGCTGTACGCCTTTACCATTCATGGCGTCATCCAGCGCTTTATTACGATCTTTCGCACACCAGATCGCTTTCATATCCTGCTCGGCCTGGCTTTGCAGCCCCTGGCGCGGGAAGGCCAGATAGCGCACGGTGATCCCCAGCGCGTTATAGTCGCTCATCTGCTCGTGCAGCTTGTGGCAGTAGCCGCAGGTGATGTCGGTAAAGACGGTAATGACATGCTGCTCCTTCGGCGCTTTATAGACAATCATCTCTTTGGTTAAGGCGTTCAGCTTGCCGACCAGCAACTGGTTGGTGACGTTAACCGGCTGCGCGCCGCTGACGTCATACATCGGTCCCTGAATAATGTGTTTGCCATCGTCAGTGACGTACAGCACGCCGCTGTCGGTGAGCACCGTGCTCATCCCGGAAACCGGCGACGGCTGGATATCGGTGCTCTGCACACCCAGTTTCGCCAGCGACTGTTTGATCGCCGCGCTATCGGCATGCGCCGCGCCGGAGAGTGAAGCCGCCAGCAGGGTGAACATCAATAAACCTTTTTTCATACTCAGTCCTTTTATTCAGCACTCACGCCCGCGGGTGATGCTGTTGATGAAGTTGTCGTAAACGTTCGGTCGCCACGTGGGTGTAGATCTGCGTGGTGGAGAGATCGCTGTGTCCTAACAGCATCTGTACCACGCGTAAATCGGCGCCGTGATTGAGCAAATGCGTGGCAAACGCATGACGCAACACGTGCGGGGAGAGCTTCGCGCTGTCGATCCCCGCCAGTACGGCATAGTGTTTAATGCGGTGCCAGAAGGTCTGGCGCGTCATCTGCTGCGCGCGCTGGCTGGGGAAAAGCACGTCCGAAGCCACGCCGTTCAGCAGCCACGGGCGGCCGTATTCAAGGTAATTTTCTACCCATGACACCGCCTCTTCGCCCAGCGGCACCAGCCGCTCTTTGTTGCCTTTACCAATGACCCGCAGTACGCCCTGTCGCAGGCTGATATCGCTCATCGTCAGGCCAACCAGTTCGGAGACGCGCAGGCCGGTGGCATACAGCACTTCCAGCATCGCCTTATCGCGCAACTCCAGCGGCTGCTCCACCAGCGGCGCCTGCAGCAGACGCTCAACCTGCGCCTCGCTGAGATCTTTCGGCAGCCGCTGCGGCAGCTTCGGCGAAGCCAGCAGCGCGCTGGGATCGTCCGGGCGGACTTTCTCCCGGTACAAATGCTGGAAGAAGCGGCGCACGGCGCTAAGCAGCCGTGCGGTACTGGTCGCTTTGTAGCCGCCGGTTTGCCGCTCGGCCAGCAGCGCCTGTAAATCGTCGCTGCCGACGCTCGCCAGCGACAGCCCGCGATGATGCAGCCACTCCACGAGCATCGTCAAATCGCGACGATAGGCGCTGAGCGTGTTCTCCGCCAGATTACGCTCCAGCCAAAGGGCATCGAGAAACTGTTCAATTTGTGCCAGATCCTGTTTCACATCGGCCTCTTTGTTCGTTATACGCCCTCATTATGCCTTAAGAGGCCGCCTTTCTGGTACACTGGGCGCAATTCACGGCAAGAATTGAGACGTTTACGCGATGAATATAGGTCTTTTTTACGGCTCCAGTACCTGCTACACCGAAATGGCCGCGGAAAAAATCCGCGATATCATCGGCCCCGAGCTGGTGACGCTGCATAATCTGAAAGATGACTCCCCCGCGCTGATGAGCCAGTACGACGTGCTGATTCTCGGCATCCCGACCTGGGATTTCGGCGAAATTCAGGAAGACTGGGAAGCGGTCTGGGAACAGCTCGACGCCTTAGATCTGAATGGCAAAATCGTCGCGCTGTACGGCATGGGCGATCAGCTTGGTTACGGCGAATGGTTCCTTGATGCGCTGGGGATGCTGCACGATAAGCTGGCGACCAAAGGCGTGAAGTTTGTCGGCTACTGGCCAACCGAGGGCTATGAGTTCACCAGCCCGAAACCGGTTATCGCCGATGGCCAACTGTTTGTCGGCCTGGCGCTGGATGAAACCAATCAGTACGACCTGAGCGATGAGCGCATCCAGAACTGGTGCGAGCAGATCCTCGGCGAAATGGCGGAGCACTTCGCCTGATCCTGAGTTAGTCGTGCGCCGGTTTTTGCAGCACCAGCCGGCGCAAATCCCGCCATTCTCCCGCATCCATACTATCCGCCGCCACCCACAAATGCTGGCTACGGCCGGTTTCCGCATGCTTCAGGCGCAGCAGCATCCCGCTGCTGATAACCCATGGCGTCCCGACGATATCCCATTCCGTTTTTTGCCACCGTAAACGGGAATCGATCAACAGCTTAATTTCTCCCTGGCAGGCGTGGATCCGCCGCTGGCTGCGCACGCAGTCAAACACCACCAGCGATAGCAACAGGAGCCAAATCGGGGTGTAGCTTAACGGCCAGGGCATGAGCAGCACTATCGCCGCCACCACCCCGTGCAGCAGCAGCGAGAACCACTGCGAACGCCAGGAAATACGTAAATCAGATTGCCACAGGACCACGTTCCCGATTCCGAGTCTGGATTAAATTAATCATCCGTTGAAGTTGCGCATCTGCCGGCTTGCCGTGATTCATCAGCCAGTTAAACAGATCCGGATCATCGTTCTCCAGCAAACGGATGAACAGGCGCTTGTCGTCATCGCTGAGCGTGTCGTACTCATACTCGAAAAACGGCATGATGGAGATATCGAGTTCGCGCATACCGCGGCGGCATGCCCAGTGGATGCGAGCTTTGTTGTTAATGTCCATGTTGTCCTTCCAGCATCAAGATATAGCTTAGTTTAACCCTTTTTAGGCACTTACTTTACAGTAATATCGCCTTGTGCGAGCAGCATTCCATAAAAGCCCAAAATCCGGTTGGCTATTCACCGCATCCTGAGGGCACAAATGGCTTGCCGAAAGCGCTTGCATTGCACCATAGCTCTTTTACCATTAGTCATTCACTCTGCGTTAAGCTATTCAGGATATGACTATGGCTTTTACACCTTTTCCTCCGCGTCAGCCCTCTTTTTCCGCTCGTCTGCCGTTAACGCTGATGACGCTGGATGATTGGGCGCTGGCGACGATTACCGGTCCGGATGGCGAGAAGTATCTGCAGGGGCAGATCACCGCCGATGTCAGCCATTTAACCGCCGATCAGCATCTGCTTGCCGCGCACTGTGATGCCAAAGGCAAAATGTGGAGCAACCTGCGCGTCTTCCACCGCGACGGCGGTTTCGCGTGGATTGAGCGCCGCAGCCTGCGCGAAGCGCAGCTGACCGAACTGAAAAAATATGCCGTCTTCTCCAAAGTCACCATCGCCGCAAACGACGATCTGGTCCTGCTGGGCGTTGCCGGTTTCCAGGCGCGCGCCGCGCTGGCTCCATTGTTCGCCGCGCTGCCGGACGCTGGTAAACCGGTGGTCACCGAAGGCGTGACCAGCCTGCTGTGGTTTGAACATCCTGCCGAACGCTTCCTGCTGGTGACCGATGCCGACACCGCCAACCGGGTGACAGACGCGCTGCGCGGCGAAGCGCAGCTTAACAACAGCCAGCAGTGGCTGGCGCTGAACATCGAGGCCGGTCTGCCGGTTATCGACAGCGTAAACAGCGCGCAGTTCATTCCGCAGGCGACCAACCTGCAAGCGTTGGGCGGTATCAGCTTCAAGAAAGGCTGCTACACCGGCCAGGAAATGGTCGCCCGGGCGAAATTCCGCGGCGCCAATAAACGCGCGCTGTGGACGCTGGCGGGTACCGCCAGCCGGGTGCCGGAAGCCGGGGAAGATCTGGAGCTGAAAATGGGCGACAACTGGCGCCGCACCGGTACGGTGCTGGCAGCCGTACAGTTGGATGACGGAAGCCTGATGGTCCAGGTGGTGATGAATAACGATATGGAACCGGACAGCGTGTTCCGCGTGCGTGATGATGCCGGCAGCCTGAGCATCAAGCCATTGCCGTATTCGCTGGAAGAAGATTAAGGAACAGTTCCCGGCTTGCGGCGCTTGCGCCTTAGCCGGGCTACCAGCCTGCAGAATATCGTGACCGCGGCAAGCGCAGCGCCGCCGTGGACGTTTGATCAGGACTGGCCGACGTAAAGATAAATCGCCAGGAAGTGACACACGCTGCCGCCGAGCACGAAGCCGTGCCAGATAGCGTGGTTATAAGGAATACGTTTGCAGACGTAGAAGATGACCCCCAGCGAGTACACCACCCCGCCAACCGCCAGCAGCGTTACCCCGCCCACCGCCAGCTTCACCGCCAGTTGATAGACCACGATAAGCGACAGCCAGCCCATCGTCAGATAGGTCACCAGCGACAAAATTTTAAAGCGGTGCGCGATAGTCAGCTTAAACAGGATCCCCAGTAGCGCCAGGCTCCAGATGACAATCATCAACCCCTTTGCCAGCGGCGAATTCAATCCCACCAGCAAAAATGGCGTGTAGGTTCCGGCAATCAGCAAGTAGATGGCGCAGTGGTCGAATTTCTTGAGCCACTGTTTCGCCCGCTGATGCGGGATAGCGTGATAGAGCGTGGAAGCGAGGAACAGCATAATCATACTGCCGCCGTACAGGCTGTAGCTGGTGATCGCCGTCGCGCTGGCGTTCGTGTCTACCGCCTGCACCAACAGCAACACGAGGCCGACAATACCGAACACCAGTCCGATCCCGTGACTGATGCTGTTGGCAACTTCCTCTGCCAGAGAATATCCCTGAGTGATTAATGGTTTGCGAACCATATTTTGACTCCGTGAAAACAAGAACGCTTTCATTGCCCACTTAGGTTAACTGAGAATGATTCCAGTGAACACCTGTTAGCTAAAATAAAACGATGTATATTTGTAAATACATTAAAATCATAGTGTTACAACAATATTTCAACTAACAGTTGTGCTGGTTTTATTTAAAGACGTTTGAATTCAATAACATAAAACCGATCTTCCGCAGGATAGATTTCACTGATGACCTGCCGCAGTTGTTCGAGGGTCATATTCTCCTGTTGAGCATGCTGTTCAGTTAGCGTGTCGAGGGTCACCGTTGAGGTCGCGGTAACGGCGATAGTGCAGAAGTAGCCGTCATCTTCATAGCGTCCGACGCGCAGCACATCACCGGCCTTAAAGTGCGACTCCGCCGCATCGCGAATGGTGATCGTTTTGCGCCCGGCCAGGATGTCGTCCTGAAAACGCTGAAAAAAGGTAATGTCATTAGCCTGCATGATATAATTCCGTCCTGGTCTTTATGAATTGTGAGTTCGCCACTGTGAGTATGTTCTCCCACGCCGCTGTCGCTAGTCTCAATAATCTTGAGATGATGGTCTACCACTACGTCATTAAGAATCGTGACAAAGTGATGTACATGACTATTCGCGAACTGGCCGAGGCCGCCGGGGTCTCCACCACTACCGTGTTGCGCTTCTGTCGCAAACTGCAGTGCGAGGGCTACTCTGAATTTCGCGTACGCTTTAAATTATATCTTGAGCAGAATGAGCCTCAACAGGCAAATATCGGCGCCAGCGAAATAATGAGCTTTTTTAAAAGCGTCAATAATGACGAGTTCGATCAATTGCTCGAACAGGCCGTCGATATTATTCTCTCCTCCGAGCGTATTATTTTCGTCGGCGCCGGCACCTCCGGCGCGCTGGCGAAATATGGCGCGCGCTTCTTTTCCAACGTCGGGAAATTCAGCAACCATATTGACGATCCTTATTTCCCGGTCACCAATGATATGGCCCGCAACGCGCTGGCGATTGTGCTTTCCGTCTCCGGTGAAACCGAAGAGATCCTGCGCTTTGCCAGCCAGTTCAGCCTGCATCACTGTAAAGTGATGTCGATTACCAGCCATGAGCATTCGCGGCTGGCAAAACTGGCTGATTTCAATCTCTCCTGGCACGTGCCGCAAACGCGCATCGGCGGCGTTTACGATATTACAACACAGATTCCGGTGATATATATTCTCGAATCCCTGGGGCGTAAATTAGCGCGCAAAATCGGCTTAAAATAACAGCCTGTTTTTTCGATGTAACATATTACCTTTAGCGGGATTTGTTATATCGTGACATTCAATTTCGCTTTGCTAGACTCAATCGCAATAGTTATTCATAGAGATTAGCAAAGATGAAAAAATTGACTCTTCCCAAAGACTTTTTATGGGGCGGCGCGGTCGCCGCGCATCAGGTTGAAGGTGGCTGGAATAAAGGCGGCAAAGGCCCCAGCATCTGCGACGTTTTAACCGGCGGGGCGCACGGCGTGCCGCGCGAAATCACCCAACAGGTCGAAGCGGGTAAGTATTACCCTAACCATGAAGCGGTTGATTTTTACGGCCACTACAAAGAAGACATCAAATTGTTCGCCGAGATGGGTTTCAAATGCTTCCGCACCTCTATTGCCTGGACCCGCATCTTCCCGCAGGGCGACGAAACTCAGCCAAATGAAGAAGGGCTGAAATTCTACGATGACATGTTTGATGAACTGCTGAAGTACAACATCGAGCCAGTGATCACCCTTTCCCACTTTGAAATGCCGCTGCATCTGGTACAGCAGTACGGCGGTTGGACCAACCGCAAAGTGGTCGATTTCTTTGTGCGCTTCGCCGAAGTTGTCTTTGAGCGTTATAAGCACAAAGTGAAATACTGGATGACCTTTAACGAGATCAATAACCAGCGTAACTGGCGCGCGCCGCTGTTCGGCTACTGCTGTTCCGGCGTGGTCTATACCGAGCATGAAAACCCGGAAGAGACCATGTACCAGGTGCTGCATCACCAGTTCGTCGCCAGCGCGCTGGCGGTGAAAGCGGCGCAGCGCATCAACCCGGAAATGCAGGTCGGCTGCATGCTGGCGATGGTCGCCCTCTACCCTTACTCCTGCAAACCGGAAGATGTCATGTTTGCCCAGGAGTCGATGCGCGAACGCTATGTCTTTACCGATGTCCAGCTGCGCGGCTACTACCCGAGCTATGTGTTGAATGAATGGGAACGCCGCGGCTTCAACATCAAGATGGAAGACGGCGACGCGCAGATCCTGCGTGAAGGCACCTGCGCCTATCTCGGCTTCAGCTACTACATGACCAACGCGGTGAAAGCCGAAGGCGGCACCGGCGATGCCATTTCCGGCTTCGAAGGCAGCGTGCCGAACCCGCATGTGAAAGCCTCCGACTGGGGCTGGCAGATTGACCCGGTTGGCCTGCGCTACGCCCTGTGCGAATTGTATGAGCGCTACCAGAAGCCGCTGTTTATCGTGGAAAACGGCTTTGGCGCCTACGACAAAGTAGAAGCCGACGGCAGCATCAATGATGACTACCGCATCGATTATCTGCGCGCCCACGTCGAAGAGATGATTAAAGCGGTGACTTATGACGGCGTTGATCTGATGGGTTATACCCCATGGGGCTGCATCGACTGCGTCTCCTTCACCACTGGCCAGTACAGCAAACGCTACGGCTTCATCTACGTTAATAAACACGACGACGGCACCGGCGATATGTCCCGCTCGCGCAAGAAGAGCTTTAACTGGTACAAAGAAGTCATTGCCAGCAACGGCGAGAATCTGTAATTAACCGCCCTCTCCCGGCCGGGAGGGGGCAAATCACTTATCCGCCAGACACTTCTTTACAGCTTTACCATTGCTAAAACGCGTTCGCCCGATAAGATAGGCCTCGTGAATATTTGAGGCGACCATGATTAAGCGACAACGCAAAGCCATTCTTCTTGTACTTCTTGCCTGCCTGGTGGTGCTGATCTGCACCGCCCAGAGAATGGCGGGGATGCATGCGTTGGTGATGAACGTCACGGCCGCCAGCCAATCCGCCCAACCGGGCCCGGATAATGCCGAGGCGCCGGTCTCCCCCTGCGAACTCAGCGCCAAGTCGCTGATGGCCGTTCCGCCGATGCTGTTTGAAGGGGCGCTATTAGCGATCGCCCTGCTGCTGGCGGTGCTGGCGGCCATCCCGCCGCGCATCGAGCGAATCTGGCCTCCCCGCGTCATTTCTCCTCCCCGATTGCGGGTGCATCTACGATTATGCGTCTTCCGTGAGTGATTAATTCTCCTGACAGCTCAGGTTAATTTATTACTTACGGAGAAAATTTATGTTTATGGTATTCAGGCGACTGCTGGTCTGCCTGCTTTGGCTATGGCTGCCCGTCAGCCAGGCCGCCGATAGCGGCTGGCTGCGCGCCGCCGACAATCAACACGCCAGCGTGCGCCTGCGGGCGCAAAGCGAAAGCAATGGCGACACCCGCCTGCTTTTAGACGTAGCGCTGGAAAAGGGCTGGAAAACCTACTGGCGTTCGCCGGGCGAAGGCGGCATCGCGCCAGCTATCGCCTGGCACACGCCGCTGGAGGTTAACTGGCGCTGGCCGACGCCGCAGCGCTTCGACGTCGCGGGTATTTCCACTCAGGGGTATCACGGCGACGTCAGCTTCCCGATGACCCTGCGCGGCAAAATACCGCCGACGCTCAGCGGCGTACTGACGCTCTCTACCTGCAGCAATGTCTGCATTCTCACTGACTACCCCTTTTCGCTGGATATGACGGCTCCGGCGGGAGAGCGTTTTAATTACGATTTCACCCGCGCGATGGGCACGCTGCCCCTGCGCGACGGTCTCACCTCGGCGCTTAGCGCCAGCTACGTCAGCGGAAAGCTGACGGTAACCGCCCGCCGCGATGCCGGCTGGCAGCAGCCAGCGCTGTTTATCGACAGCATGGAGGATGTCGATTTCGGCAAGCCGAGCTTTACCAGCCGCGGCGATACGTTGACTGCCACCGTACCGGTCACCGATAGCTGGGGCGAAGCGGCGCCGGATCTGAGCGGCAAAACGCTGTCGCTGGTGCTGGCCGATAGCGGCCAGGCGCAGGAAAGCCATATCGCCATCGCCGCCGGCAGTGCCGCGCCGGGGCTGGCGTTAGGCTGGGTGCTGCTGATGGCGCTGGCCGGCGGGCTTATCCTCAACGTCATGCCTTGCGTGCTGCCGGTGTTGGCGATGAAACTCGGCTCATTGGTGCAAACCGAACGTCGTGAACGCGGCGCGGTGCGGCGGCAGTTCCTCGCCTCGGTATGCGGAATCGTCGTCTCCTTCCTGGCGCTGGCGCTGATGATGACCGCGCTACGTTTAGGTAATCAGGCGCTCGGCTGGGGGATCCAGTTCCAGAACCCGTGGTTTATCGGCGCGATGGCGCTGGTGATGGTGCTGTTCAGCGCCAGTTTATTGGGGCTGTTCGAAATCCGTCTCTCCTCCAGCGCCAGCACCTTCCTCGCCACCCGCGGCGGCAACGGCTTGATGGGCCATTTTTGGCAGGGCGCCTTCGCCACCCTGCTGGCGACGCCCTGTACCGCGCCATTCCTCGGTACCGCCGTTTCGGTAGCGCTGGTGGCGCCGCTGCCGCTGCTGTGGGGGATTTTCTTCGCCATGGGGATCGGTATGAGCCTGCCGTGGCTGCTTATCGTCGCCTGGCCGGGTCTGGCGCAACGACTTCCACGTCCAGGCCGCTGGATGAATCATCTGCGCGTGGTGTTGGGGCTAATGATGCTTGGTTCAGCGCTATGGCTGGTTAGCCTGCTGAAGATCCACATCGGCCGTACGCCGGTGCTTACCCTGCTGGTGATTCTGGCCATCGTCCTGCTCCTGGCCACCGCCTGGCGCTACCGCTGGCGTACGGCGCTGCGCGCGGGCGCTCTGGCCATCGTGGTGGCGGGCGTCGTCGCCTTTGTCGCACAACAGGACGGCCAGGGCCCGCGCCGCGACCGGGTTAACTGGCAGCCGCTCAGCGAGCAGGCTATCGCTAACGCCCTTGCGGAGCATAAACGGGTATTTATTGATGTCACCGCCGACTGGTGCGTGACCTGTAAAACCAATAAATACAACGTGCTGCTGCGCGACGACGTCCAGCAGGCGCTATCAGCGCCAGATGTGATCGCCTTACGCGGCGACTGGAGCCGCCCCTCCGCCGACATTAGTCAGTTTTTAACCGCTCGCGGCAGCGCCGCGGTGCCGTTTAACCAGATTTACGGACCGGGATTGCCGCAGGGACAGATTCTGCCTGCGCTGTTAGACCGCGAACAACTTCTCGCCACCCTGTCCGCCGCTAAAGGAAAATAACATGAGAGCTATCACCGCCTTATTACTGCTGTGCGTATCGGCCTTCAGCTTCGCCGCACCGGCGGAAGAACCACAATCGAACGGTAATGACCAGTTAGCCCAGCTGCTGTTTAACGATCCGAATAGTCCGCGCACCGGCGCGAAAGAGCCAAAACTCACAATCGTCTCGTTTACCGATTACAACTGTCCTTACTGCAAACAGTTTGATCCGATGCTGGAAAAAATCGTCCACGATAATCCGGATATTCAGCTCATCGTTAAGCTGCTGCCGTTTAAAGGGCAGAGTTCGGTGAATGCCGCTAAAGCCGCGCTCTCCACCTGGCGCCAGCAGCCCGATAAGTTCTGGGCGCTGCATCAGCGGCTGATGGCAAAAAAAGGCTATCACGATGACGCCAGCATCGCCGCCGCGCAGAAGAAAACCGCCACCGATAGCGTGAATATTGATGACAAGACCATGGATTCGCTGAAGATGAACCTGATTTTGTCGCAGGTGCTGAATATTCAGGGCACCCCGGCGACCATCATCGGCGATCAGATGGTGGCCGGCGCGATCCCTGCTGAAGAGCTGGAGGGGCTGGTGAAAGAACAGCTGGCGAAAGCCCGTGGCCAGTAAAATCAGGCGCTGGCTACGCGAGCTGGCGGTGTGGCTGCTGATTGGCGCGGCGGTGAGCCTGGCGGTGGATTATTTTCGCCAGCCCGCGCTGCCGCAAAACTTCAGCGCCACATCGCTGCAGACACTCGACGGCAGGACGCTGGATCTGAACGCCATGAGTCAGCAAAAGCCGCTGCTGCTGTACGTCTGGGCGACCTGGTGCGGAGTCTGTCGCTATACCACGCCGTCGGTGGCATCGCTTGCCGCCGACGGCGGCAATGTGCTGACGGTAGCCCTGCGTTCCGGCAATAACGCCGCGCTGGAGAAGTGGCTGACCAGGAAGAAAATGACGCTGCCGACAGTAAATGATCCGAGCGGCCAGTTGGCGCGGCAGTGGGATATCCAGGTAACGCCAACGCTGGTGGTCATTTCTCAAGGTGAGGTGAAGTCGGTTACCACCGGCTGGACCAGCAGTTGGGGAATGCGCCTGCGGCTGTGGCTGGCCTCCTGGTAGACCGTCAGGTTCCCCGCTCGCGTTGTTGGGTAGCCCGGATAAGGCGTAACCGCCATCCGGGAAGGTTTCCCCGGCTCGCGCTGCGCTCAGCCGGGCTACGGGTACGCATCGTTGGGTAGCCCGGATAAGGCGTAGCCGCTATCCGGGAAGGTTACCCGGCTCGCGCTGCGCCGCCGGGCAATAGACATCTACGGGTTATTTACCGCCCGCCAGTTCGAGGAAGCTACCTGTCACATACGACGCTTTGTCGCTCAGCAGCCAGGCAATGGCCTGAGCGACCTCTTCCGGCTGGCCGCCGCGCTGCATCGGTAGCGAATTTTTTACCCGATCCACGCGTCCCGGTTCGCCGCCGGAGGCGTGCATCTCGGTATAAATTAGCCCCGGACGCACGCCGTTTACCCGAATCCCCTGCGCCGCCACCTCCAGCGCAAGCCCGGTGGTCAGAGTATCTACCGCCCCTTTCGACGCGGCATAGTCAACGTACTCTCCCGGCGCGCCAAGGCGCGAGGCCGCCGACGAAACGTTAACTATCGCCCCGCCCTTGCCGCCATGCCGATGCGACATGCGCTTTACCGCCTCACGGCAACAGAGGAAGTAGCCGGTAACGTTGGTGGCCAGCACGCGGTTAATACGCTCGGCGCTCAGGCTCTCCACCGTACATTGGGTAAACAGGATCCCGGCGTTGTTGACCAACGCCATCAGCGGTTCGCCCATGCGGTCAACCGCCTCAAACATCGCCATCACCTGCGCTTCATCGCTGATATCGGCCCGCAGCGCCGTGGCTTTGCCGCCAGATTCAACAATGGTATTGACCACTTCGGTTGCGGCTTTAATGTTGTGATGGTAATTGACCGCGACGGTATACCCTTCCTGCGCCAACAGCAGCGCCGTCGCCCGGCCTATGCCGCGGCTCGCGCCGCTAATCAGAGCTATCGCCATACCTTCTCTCCAAAAAAATAAAGGCGCCGCAGCGCCTTTAAAAGTTTAGCTAATTCGCCACTTACTGGTATTCGCTCATCGGCACACAGGAGCAGAACAGGTTACGGTCGCCATACACGTCATCCAGGCGTTTCACCGTTGGCCAGTACTTGTTGTGCAACCCAGCCGGGAATACCGCCAGCTCGCGGCTGTACGGATGGTTCCACTCGCTCACCAGCTCGCCCTGGGTGTGCGGCGCGTTGACCAGCGGGTTATCTTCCAGCGGCCATTCACCGGCTTTAACGCGATCGATTTCCGCGCGGATCGCCAGCATGGCGTCAATAAAGCGGTCCAGCTCTACCTTGCTTTCCGATTCCGTCGGCTCAACCATCAGCGTCCCGGCAACCGGGAAGGACATGGTCGGCGCATGGAAACCAAAGTCGATCAGGCGCTTAGCAATATCCAGCTCGCTAATGCCGGTCTCTTCTTTCAGCGGACGAATATCGAGAATACATTCGTGCGCCACGCGACCGTCGCGGCCGGTATACAGCACCGGATAAGCATCTTTCAGACGAGTAGCGATATAGTTGGCGTTGAGAATCGCGTTCTGGCTCGCCTGTTTCAGCCCTTCCGCGCCCATCATGCGGATATACATCCAACTGATCGGCAGAATGGAAGCGCTGCCGAACGGCGCGGCGGAAACCGCGCCCTGACGGGTCAGCATGCCTTCAATCTGTACCACGCTGTGGCCCGGTACAAACGGCGCCAGGTGCGCTTTCACGCCGATAGGGCCCATACCCGGACCGCCGCCGCCGTGCGGAATGCAGAAGGTTTTATGCAGGTTGAGGTGCGAAACGTCAGCGCCGATAAAGCCCGGAGAAGTGATCCCGACCTGGGCGTTCATGTTGGCGCCATCGAGGTAAACCTGGCCGCCGAATTGATGCACTATCTCGCACACTTCACGGATGGTCTCTTCATACACGCCGTGGGTCGACGGATAGGTGACCATGATGCAGGAGAGATTCGCCCCTGCCTGCTCTGCTTTTTCACGCAGATCGGCAAGATCGATGTTGCCGTTTTTATCGCAGGCAACGACCACTACCTGCATACCCGCCATCTGCGCGGAAGCCGGGTTAGTGCCGTGCGCGGAGCTTGGGATCAGGCAGATATCGCGATGGCCTTCGTTGCGGCTCTCGTGATAGTGGCGAATCGCCAGCAGGCCAGCATACTCGCCCTGCGCGCCGGAGTTCGGCTGCATACAGACGGCGTCATAGCCGGTCAGTTTCACCAGCCAGTCTGAAAGCTGGGCGATCATCTGATGATAACCTTCCGCCTGCTCGACCGGGCAGAACGGGTGCAGCTCGGCAAATTCCGGCCAGGTGATCGGGATCATCTCCGCCGCGGCGTTCAGTTTCATGGTGCAGGAGCCCAGCGGGATCATCGCCTGGTTCAGCGCCAGATCTTTACGCTCCAGCGCGTGCATGTAGCGCATCATCTCGGTTTCGCTATGGTAGCGGTTAAACACCGGATGGGTGAGAATCGCATCGTCGCGCAGCATCGCCGCCGGGATCGAACGGCTATCCAGCGCCACGTCTTTATCCAGGGTATCGATATCCAGACCGTGATCGTCGCCAACGATGGCGCGGAACAGGTTCAGCACATCTTCGCGGGTGGTCGCTTCATCGAGCGTAATGCCAACCGCGCCGTGAATATCGCTACGCAGGTTAATCTGCAGCGCTTCGGCACGCGCCAGCACCGCAGCTTTATCCGCCACTTCGACGCAAAGGGTGTCGAAGTAGTGAGCATGGCGCAGCTTCAGCCCTTTCTTCTGCAGGCCGTCGGCCAGAATGTCGGTCAGGCGATGAATGCGGCCAGCGATACGTTTCAGGCCCGCCGGGCCGTGGAAAACCGCGTACAGGCTGGCGATGTTGGCCAGCAGAACCTGCGAGGTACAAATGTTGGAGTTCGCTTTCTCGCGGCGGATATGCTGCTCGCGAGTCTGCATCGCCATGCGCAGCGCGGTATTACCCGCCGCATCTTTCGATACGCCGATAATACGGCCCGGCATGGAGCGTTTGAATTCATCTTTCGCCGCGAAGAAGGCCGCGTGCGGGCCGCCATAGCCCATCGGCACGCCGAAACGTTGAGCGGAGCCGAAGACAATATCGGCGCCCTGCTTGCCCGGCGCCGTCAGCAGCACCAGCGCCATAAAGTCGGCGGCGACGCTGACAATCACTTTGCGCGCTTTCAGCTCGGCGATCAGTTTACTGTAATCGTGGATTTCACCGGTGGTGCCAACCTGCTGCAGCAGCACGCCAAAAACATCCTGGTGATCGAGCACTTTGTCGGCGTCATCGACAATCACGTCGAAGCCAAAGGTTTCCGCACGGGTGCGAACCACATCCAGGGTTTGTGGATGAACGTCAGCGGCAACGAAGAAGCGGTTGGCGTTCTTCAGTTTGCTCACGCGTTTGGCCATCGCCATCGCTTCGGCGGCGGCGGTGGCTTCATCAAGCAGCGAAGCGGAAGCGATATCCAACCCGGTCAGATCCAGAGTGACCTGCTGGAAGTTGAGCAGCGATTCCAGACGGCCCTGGGATACTTCCGGTTGGTAAGGGGTATAGGCGGTGTACCAGCCCGGGTTTTCCAGCATGTTGCGCTGAATGACCGGCGGCAGTTGCACGGCGGTGTAGCCCATGCCGATGTAAGACTTGAAGCGCTTGTTGCGACCGGCGATCGCCTTCAGCTCCGCCAGCGCGGCGAATTCTGTAGTCGCGTCGCCCACCTGTGGTGGGGTCGCCAGCTGGATATCCTGCGGCACAATCTGGCCAATCAGGGCGTTAAGCGAATCCGCGCCGACGGTCTTCAGCATCTCTTGCTGCTGCTGAGCGTCCGAGCCAATGTGACGTTCAATAAAGGCGTCGCGGTTTTCAAGCTGACTTAAAGTCTGAGTCATGAGCGATGGTTCCTGAAACGTGCGGTGAATCGTGATTGTCTCTACTTACCTGAATTGCCCGGTGGCGCTAGCGCTTACCGGGCCTACAAAGTTCGTAGGCCGGATAAGCGCAGCGCCATCCGGCACACATTTATTCGTCTTCTAACAGAGCTTCATAGGCTGTCGCATCCAGCAGCGCGGCAACCTGCGCTTCGTCGCTGGCTTTGATTTTGAAGATCCAGCCGTCGGCATACGGGTCGCTGTTGACCAGTTCCGGAGAGTCGTTCAGCTCTTCGTTGACGGCAACGATTTCACCGCTAATCGGCGCGTAGATATCGGAAGCCGCTTTCACGGATTCGGCAACGGCGCAATCGGCGCCCGCTTCAACGGTGGCGCCCACTTCCGGCAGGTCAACGAAAACCATGTCGCCAAGCAGCTCCTGCGCGTGCTCGGTGATCCCGACGGTATAGGTGCCGTCCGCTTCTTTACGCAGCCACTCGTGTTCTTTGCTGTATTTCAGTTCTGCTGGTACGTTGCTCATCAATTCATCTCCAAAAAAGGGAAATCACACAATGGCTTTGCCATTGCGTACAAAACCAGGTTTAGTCACTTTTACCGGCATTTCACGGTTACGAATTTGCACCACCGCGGTGTCGCCAATCCCGGCCGGTACGCGAGCCAGCGCGATGCTGTAGCCCAGCGTCGGCGAGAAGGTGCCGCTGGTGATAATGCCTTCTTTTTGATTACCGTCGCTATCGGTAAAACGTACCGGCAGGCCGCCGCGCAGGACGCCTTTCTCGGTCATCACCAGGCCAACCAACTGCTCGGTGCCTTTTTCGCGCTGCATTTCCAGCGCTTCGCGGCCGATGAAGTTACGATCGGCGGGCTCCCAGGCGATAGTCCAGCCCATGTTCGCCGCCAGCGGCGAGACGCCTTCGTCCATCTCCTGGCCGTACAGATTCATCCCGGCTTCCAGGCGCAGGGTGTCGCGCGCGCCAAGACCGCAAGGCTTAACGCCGGCGTCCAGCAGACCGCGCCAGAAATCCGCCGCCTGCTCGTTCGGCATAGCGATTTCATAACCCGCTTCGCCGGTATAACCGGTGGTGGCGATAAACAGGTCGCCGGCCTGTACGCCGAAGAACGGCTTCATGCCTTCCACGGCCTGGCGCTGAGCGTCGGTGAACAGCGTCGCCGCCTTCGCTTTCGCCTGCGGACCCTGCACCGCGATCAGCGACAGATCGTCGCGAACGGTGATTTCAAGACCGTAAGGTTCGGCTTGTTCGGAAATCCAGGCGAGGTCTTTTTCACGAGTGGCGGAGTTAACAACGAGGCGGAAATAATCTTCAGAAAGGAAATAAACAATCAGGTCATCGATGACGCCGGCGGAAGCGGTTAGCATGCCGGTGTAGAGCGCTTTGCCTGGGGTGGTAAGCTTCGCCACATCGTTTGCCAGCAAATAGCGCAAGAACTCTCTGATCCGGCTGCCGTGGAAATCGACGATGGTCATATGCGACACATCGAACATCCCTGCATCGCCGCGCACCGCGTGGTGCTCATCAATCTGGGACCCGTAATGCAGCGGCATCATCCAGCCATGGAAATCCACCATGCGAGCACCGCACAGCGTGTGTTGTTCATACAACGGAGTCTGTTGAGCCATCTTTTCCTCATCGAATAAAACGGAACCAGCCACGATATTGTCGGCGATTTTGCGCCACGAAATCCGGCGACGGCACCGCTTACGGACACCGACGCAAACGTTCTCTTTTGCCTGAACTTACCACCGAACCCGGTGCTAAACCATAAGGTAAATCAGGACATCACATTAGCTTATGACCAAAGCGCGCCGAAAAGCCTACAGAGTTATTGACTGGAAAAAAGCGATTTGTGCCACATAAAATTAACATAATGAGCAATCCAGTCAGGTGATGATGGTGTTTTATGCGATTTTACGGGCCTAATTTCTTTAACAAAAAAAAGAGCGCATTAATAAAACTAATGCGAAAAAAGAGGTGAAATTAGAATATTTCAAATGAGAGAGAAAACCCGGCACGCAGGCCGGGTAAAAGAAGTGTGACGGGGTTAACGTAACCAGGCGGGGAGATCGTTGAGGCCCATCGCCTGGCGAATCAACTGTGGTTTTACGCCAGGCAGCGAATCGGCCAGTTTGAGCCCCATATCGCGCAGGAATTTCTTAGCCGGATGGCTGCCGGAAAACATTTCGCGGAACCCCTGCATACCCGCCAGCATCAGCGCGGCACTGTGCTTGCGGCTGCGCTCATAGCGGCGCAGGTACAAATGCTGACCGATATCTTTACCCTGCGCATGCAGGCGCTTCAGCTCGTCGATAAGCTCGGCGGCGTCCATAAAGCCAAGGTTCACCCCCTGCCCGGCCAGCGGATGAATAGTGTGGGCGGCATCGCCAACCAGCGCCAGACGATGGGCGGCGAACTGACGCGCGTAGCGTCCGGTCAGCGGGAAAACCTGCCGATCGCTCTCAAGCTGGCAAAGACCAAGGCGATTATCAAAAGCGATATTCAGCGCCTGGTTAAACGCGGCTGCATCGGCCTGCTGCATTCGCTGCGCCTCCTCCGGCGACAGCGACCAGACGATCGAGCACAGATGCGGATCGCTAAGCGGCAGGAAGGCCAGAATCCCCTCGCCGTGGAACGCCTGACGCGCCACAGCCTGATGCGGCTCGGTGGTACGTATCGTCGCCACCAGCGCATGATGGCGATAGTCCCAGAAGGTCAGCGGAATATCGGCTTTATTACGCAGCCACGAATTGGCGCCATCGGCGCCGACCACCAGCCGCGCGGTCAGCATGCTGCCGTCCTGCAGGCTCAGAAAGGCTTCGTTTTCGCCCCACGCTACCTGCTGCAGTTGCGCAGGCGCCAGCAGGGTAACGTCAGCACAGCGCTGCGCCTTCTGCCACAGCGCGTGATGCACCACGGCATTTTCAATAATATGGCCCAGATGGCTAAAGCCCATGCTCTGGTCATCGAAGCTAATGCGGCCAAAGCTATCTTTGTCCCACACTTCCATGCCGTGATAGCAGCTGGCGCGCTGGGCGATGATTTCGCTCCAGACGCCCAGCTTATCCAGTAACTTTTCGCTGGCGGCATTAATAGCCGAAACGCGCAGCGCCGGCGGCGCATCGGCGTCAAGAGGCTGCGGCGCCGCTTGTTCCAGCACCGCGACGCGCAGGCCGCTGCCCTGTAAACCACAGGCTACCGCCAGTCCCACCATTCCGCCGCCAACAATGGCAACATCAACACTTTGCACGTTCTACTCCTTAACGGGGAACCCAACCGAGGGTACGCTGCGCCAGCGCATCGCGCGCCGGGGTAAATAATTCCATCGCCATCAGACCGACGTTGCGCCCCGCCACCAGCGGCGCCCAACGGTTGGCAAAGAGATGCACCAGCCCATCGGTCACGCCGATGGTGGCGGCTTTATCATCCGCTCGCCGCGCCTGGTAGCGGCACAGCAGAGAATAATTGCCCACATCCTCGCCGAGCGCATGGGCGTCGGCAAGCATTTCAGCCAGGCTCATCACGTCGCGCAGACCGAGATTAAAGCCCTGCCCGGCGATCGGGTGTAATGTCTGCGCCGCGTTGCCGACCAGCGCCAGACGGTGCGACACCGAACGGATAGCGGTGGTTAACGCCAGCGGATAAACACTACGCTTACCGGCATGGGTAATGCGCCCAAGCCGCCAGCCGAACGCCTGCTGTAATTGTTGGCAAAAACGTTCGTCAGACCAGCTCAGCACCTCGTCGCGCCGCGACTGCGGATGGCACCACACCAGCGAACAGCGCCCTTGCGACATCGGCAGCATCGCCAGCGGACCGTGCTCGGTAAAGCGCTCGAAGGCGCGGCCTTCGTGCGGCAACGCGGTGCTAACGTTGGCGATAATCGCCAGTTGCTCATAGGGCTGCTGCTGCCAGCTAATGCCGCAGCGGGCGCCCAGCGACGAACGCGAACCATCTGCCGCCACCAGCAGCTTACCGTTGATCGTTTCGCCGCTATCGAGGGTGAGGCTGACGCTGTCCTGGCTGCGGTTGACCGCTTCCACTTTCGCCGGACAGTGCAGGGTGACGCCCGGCGCCTCGCGCAGCAGGCTAAACAGCCGCTGGCCGACATCGTGGAGTTCAACCACCTGCCCCAGCGCCGACAGGCCGTAATCGGCCGCCGCCAGGTTTACAAAACCGGCATGGCCGCGGTCGCTGACGTGTACCCGCTGGATAGGCGTCGCTCGTTTAGCAAGGTTCTGCCAGATACCGATGCGCGCCAGCTGCTGGCAGGTGCCCGCAGCCAGGGCGATCGCCCGATCGTCAAAACCTGGGTGGCGTGACGACGCCGGATCCTGCGCTTCAATCAGATGAACCGGCAGCGCACCGCCGGTCAAACGGGAGATGGCCAGCGCGAGCGTCGCGCCGGTCATCCCGCCGCCGACAATCAGCACGCTCATGACTGGCGCGCCGCCGCCATCAGCGCCTCGATCTCATCCGCCTTCTTCACCACGCTGGCGGTGAGATTTTCGTTGCCATCTTCGGTAATCACGATGTCATCTTCAATACGAATGCCGATGCCGCGATATTGGGCCGGTACGTCGGCGTCGGTGGCGATATACAGCCCCGGCTCGACGGTCAACACCATTCCCGGTTCCAGCACGCGCGAACGGTCGGTGTCGTAATTACCGACATCGTGCACATCCAGACCCAACCAGTGGCTCAGGCCATGCATGAAGTAAGGACGGTGGGCGTTGTTGGCGATAAGCTCGTCAATCTCGCCTTTCAGGATCCCCAGCCGCACCAGGCCGTTAATCATAATGCGCACCACTTCCTGATTAACCTCATAAATGGAGGTACCCGGACGATACAGCTCCAGCGCGGTTTCCAGCGATTCCAGCACGATGTCGTAGATTTCACGCTGCGGTTTGCTGAATTTACCGTTAACCGGGAAGGTGCGGGTGATATCGCCCGCATAGCCGCGGTATTCACAGCCGGCGTCAATCAGCACTAAATCGCCATCACGCAGTTCGGATTCGTTTTCGGTGTAGTGCAGGATGCAGGCGTTTTCGCCGCCGCCAACGATGGTGTTATAAGACGGGAAACGCGCGCCGTGGCGGTTGAATTCGTGGAGAATTTCGCCTTCCAGCTGATATTCGAACATGCCCGGGCGGCATTTTTCCATCGCCCGGGTATGGGCAAGGGCGGAAATTTCACCGGCGCGGCGCATCACTTCCAGCTCTTCCGCGGATTTGAACAGGCGCATTTCATGCACCACAGGCCGCCAGTCGATGACGGAGTTCGGCGCCTGCAGGTTCTGACGTGAACCTTTACGCAGTTTTTCGAGGGCGTTAAACACAATTTCATCGGCATAGGCATATTCGCCCTGGGCAAAATAGATAGCGTCCAGGCCGTTGAGCAGTTGATACAGCTGCTGGTTGATTTCGCTAAACGCCAGCGCGCGATCGACGCCGAGTTTACCCGGCGCGGCATCCTGGCCCAGACGGCGGCCAAACCAGATTTCCGCCGTCAGATCGCGAACGCGGTTAAACAGCACGCTATGATTGTGCGTTTCATCGCTTTTGATCAGCACCAGCAGCGCTTCCGGTTCGTTGAAGCCGGTGAAGTACCAAAAATCGCTGTTCTGCCGGTAGGGATATTCCGAATCTGCGCTGCGTACCGCTTCCGGCGCGGCAAAAATCAGCGCCGCGCTGCCCGGCTGCATCTGCGCCAATAATGCCTGGCGACGAGAAAGAAACTCCTGCTGTGTCATGACGCCCCCTGAATGTCGTTTTTATTTAGTGTAACGTTGGCTTGCGTACTTCCGGTGCGGTTGGCTGCTGGCGCGCGAAGGTATCGTGGCACAGTAACGCGGCGACGCGTACGTACTCAATAATCTCTTCGAGAGACATTTCCAGCTCTTCCTGGTCTTCATCTTCGTCGTAGCCGAGTTGCGCAATGTTACGCAGATCATCGATGGCTTCGCCGGTCTCATCCTTCACTTTATCCAGCTTCGGCTGGGTCACGCCAAGGCCGAGCAGGAAATGGTTTACCCAACCCGCCAGCGCGTCGGCGCGGTCGAAAACGCTGACGTTGTCGCCTTCCGGCATATACAGCTGGAACAGGAAACCATCATCTTCCAGCGAATCGCTGGTGGCGGAATGCATGCTACGCAGCGCCTGGGCCAGTTCATGACCAAAGGCAAGGCCTTCGTTGGTCAGGTCATGCACCAGCGGCTGCCAGCTGCTGTCGGTGTTGCCGCCGCAAAGGATGCCGCTTATCAAACCGTGCATTTCGGCCGGGGTTAATCCCACCCCTTGTTGGTTCAGTAACTGGTCTACATCGTTGTAACCAGGCATTTCGTTCTGTATAGACATGCGCATTCGTCATCGTTGGGAGGAATATTCATGATATGCTACCACTTTGGACCCTGGTGAACCAGAAAAGGGCTTGTATCCCCGCACCAGGGTAGCTATAGTGTCGCCCCTTCGCAGAGCCGGGCTCGGACGTGAAGGCAGCGCAGTCAATCAGCAGGAAGGTGGCATGTCTGCACAACCCGTAGATCTCCAAATTTTTGGCCGTTCACTGCGAGTGAATTGCCCGCCTGAACAAAGGGATGCCCTGAATCAGGCAGCTGAAGACCTTAATCAGCGGTTGCAAGATTTAAAAGAACGCACTAGAGTCACAAATACTGAGCAGCTGGTCTTCATCGCCGCGTTGAACATCAGCTATGAGTTGACTCAGGAAAAAGCGAAGACCCGCGACTACGCCTCCAGTATGGAACAGCGCATTCGCATGCTTCAGCAGACCATCGAACAGGCATTGCTTGAGCAAGGTCGCATAAGCGAAAGACCGGGGTCGAAGTTTGAATAACACTTTGTCGTTAACTGTGTTAGAGTAATCGCAAGAACAAAATTTCTCTGAGATGTTTGCAAGCGGGCCAGTCCCCTGAGCCGATATTTCATACCACAAGAATGTGGCGCTCCACGGTTGGTGAGCATGCTCGGTTCGCCCGAGAAGCCTTAAAACTGTGACGACGCATTCACCTTGAACCAAGGGTTCAAGGGTTACAGCCTGCGGCGGCATCTCGGAGATTCCCTTCTTAAGTTCGCATTATCCCCTCAACGTTGTTTTCGGCCTGTGCCGCCCTGTATTACACTTTCCCGTATCGTTTCGCCTGCTCGTAATGAGACCAGCATGACTATACAGCCCGATATCCCGCTCTCCAGACAGCAAATTCGCCAGCAGATCCGCGAGCGTAGACGCGCGCTTAGCGCCGAACAGCAGCAGCGCTTCGCCCTGCAGGCCGCTGAACGAATGATGGCGTATCCGCCCGTCGTTCTCGCTCATACCGTGGCGCTGTTCCTCTCCTTCGACGGCGAGCTGGACACCCAACCGCTGATTGAGCAATTGTGGCGGGCGGGCAAGCGGGTTTATCTGCCGGTACTGCATCCGTTTAGCCCCGGCAATCTGCTGTTTTTACATTACCATCCGCAAAGCCAGCTGATTTTTAATCGCCTGAAGATTTACGAACCCAGGCTCGACGTGCGCGATGTCCTGCCGCTGGCCGAGCTCGATGTGTTGATTACCCCGCTGGTCGCCTTCGATGCCAGCGGTCAACGCCTGGGGATGGGCGGCGGTTTCTATGATCGTACTTTACAGAACTGGCGGCAGTATCGCCTGCAGCCGGTAGGCTACGCCCACGACTGCCAGCAGGTGGGTACGCTGCCGAGCGAACAGTGGGATATACCGCTGCCGGCGGTGATTACGCCAGGTAAAACCTGGCGCTGGTAGAAAGTGATGCGGGTTCGAGAATTGCGCCCGGAAGGCGTTAAAAAAAATACGGGCAGGTATGCGACCTGCCCGTGAGGCAACAACAAATTAGTACAGCAGACGGGCGCGGATGGTGCCCGGGATCGCTTTCATCGCCAGCAGCGCCTGCTGCGCGACGTCGCCATCGGCTTCGATATCAATTACCACATAGCCCATCTGCGGAGTCGTTTGCAGATACTGGGCGGCGATGTTGATGTTCTGCGCGGCGAAAATCTGGTTAAGCGCCGTCAGGATGCCCGGGCGGTTTTCATGAATATGCAGCAGACGGCGACCGCCGTGCAGCGGCAGAGAAACCTCCGGGAAGTTCACCGCCGACAGCGTAGAACCGTTATCGGAATACTTCGCCAGCTTGCCTGCCACTTCCAGACCAATGTTTTCCTGCGCTTCCTGAGTTGAACCGCCGATATGCGGCGTCAGAATCACGTTATCGAATTCACATAGCGGAGAGTTAAACGGATCGCTGTTGGTCGCCGGCTCCGTCGGGAAGACGTCGATGGCCGCGCCGGCCAGATGTTTACGCGACAGCGCATCGCATAGCGCCGGAATATCCACCACCGTGCCGCGAGAGGCGTTGATCAGCAGCGCGCCCGGCTTCATCAGCGCCAGCTCTTCCGGCCCCATCATGTTTTTGGTGGAGGCGTTTTCCGGCACGTGCAGGCTAACAACATCGCTCATGTTCAGCAGGTCGGAGAGATGCTGAACCTGCGTGGCGTTGCCCAGCGGCAGTTTGTTTTCGATATCATAAAAATAGACGTGCATCCCCAGTGATTCCGCCAGAATGCCGAGCTGGGTGCCGATATGGCCGTAACCGATAATCCCCAGTTTTTTGCCGCGCGCTTCAAAGCTGCCTACCGCCTGCTTATTCCACACGCCGCGATGGGCCTTGGCGTTAGCTTCCGGCACGCCGCGCAGCATCAGCAGCAGCTCGCCGATGACCAGCTCAGCCACCGAACGGGTGTTCGAGAACGGGGCGTTAAATACCGGGATACCGCGCTTCGCGGCGGCCTCCAGATCGACCTGATTGGTGCCGATACAGAAGCAGCCCACCGCCACCAGTTTTTCCGCCGCGGCGAAGATCTCTTCAGTCAGATGAGTACGGGAACGCAGGCCGATAAAATGGGCATCACGGATCGACGCTTTCAGCTCTTCAGTATCCAGCGCGCCTTTGTGAAATTCGATGTTGGTGTAACCTGCCGCACGAAGGTTATCGATTGCTTTCTGATGCACGCCTTCAACTAGCAGAAATTTAATCTTGTCTTTTTCCAGTGATACCTTAGCCATTTCCCCGTCCTGTTTTTATTGGTACTGATGTCGTGCTGAACAAAAACTCTTCCAGCAACATATCAAAAAAAACTATCGCGGCAATATGAACGTTTGCCTCGCCGACCTGAAGAAATATCACGTTGAAGCAAAAGGCAGGACAAAACACCAGAAAGAGAATAGATGGCAGATTGTTACTCAGAAAGGTTACGTAAATGTGACACAAGTCACCAAATTAAGGCCATAGAAAAAAATTTAGGGGGAAGCGCGAAACTTCCCCCCGATCGTCTTATTTGTTGACGATGGTCTTCACGCCGTCGGCGGTACCGATCAGCGCCACGTCGGCGCCGCGGTTGGCGAACAAGCCGACGGTCACCACGCCCGGGATACCGTTAATGGCGTTTTCCAGCGCGATAGCGTCCAGGATTTCCAGGCCATGTACATCGAGGATCACGTTGCCGTTATCCGTCACCACGCCCTGACGATATTCCGGGCGGCCGCCCAGCTTCACCAGCTGACGCGCGACGGCGCTGCGCGCCATCGGGATCACTTCCACCGGCAGCGGGAAGTTGCCGAGGATATCAACCTGCTTAGAGGCGTCGGCGATACAGATAAACTTATCGGCAACCGAGGCGATGATCTTTTCGCGGGTCAGCGCCGCGCCGCCGCCTTTGATCATCTGCATGTGGCCGTTAATTTCATCCGCGCCGTCAACGTAGATGCCGAGGCGGTCAACGGAGTTAAGGTCGAATACCGGGATACCGAGGCTTTTCAGCTTCTCGGTGGAGGCGTCGGAGCTGGAGACCGCGCCTTCGATCTGCCCTTTCATGGTCCCCAGCGCATCAATAAAATGCGCCGCCGTGGAGCCGGTGCCGACACCGACAATGGTGCCCGGTTGTACATATTGCAGCGCTGCCCAGCCGACTGCTTTTTTCAGTTCATCCTGCGTCATGATTATCGTCCGAGATGTGAATACTTACCGCGCATTATAGAACATCGGCGGATGAAATGTCCCTGCGATGGCGATCACACATCTGAGCAGACCATTTTCGTCTTTATCAAAAACAAATTTATGTCATAGTGCGGGTTAACGAAAAGTTATGGGGGTACGCCAGAATAATGAAACGACCGGACTACAGAACATTACAAGCGCTGGATGCGGTGATTAGGGAACGTGGGTTTGAGCGCGCCGCGCAGAAGCTATGCATTACACAGTCCGCCGTCTCACAGCGTATCAAACAGCTGGAAAACATGTTTGGCCAACCGCTGCTGGTGCGTACCGTACCGCCGCGCCCGACCGAGCAGGGGCAAAAACTGTTGGCTCTGCTGCGCCAGGTTGAGCTGCTGGAAGAAGAGTGGCTGGGCGATGAGCAGACCGGCTCCACGCCGCTGCTGCTGTCGTTGGCGGTCAACGCCGACAGTCTGGCGACCTGGCTGCTGCCGGCGCTGGCCAACGTGCTATCCGACTCCCCTATCCGCCTCAATCTGCAGGTTGAAGATGAAACCCGCACCCAGGAGCGCTTGCGCCGTGGGGAAGTGGTCGGCGCGGTGAGTATTCAGCCGCAGGCGCTGCCAAGCTGCCTGGTCGATCAACTCGGCGCGCTCGATTACCTGTTCGTCGCCTCGAAGGAATTTGCGCAACGCTATTTCCCTAACGGGGTAACGCGTTCTGCGCTGCTGAAAGCGCCGGTGGTCGCCTTCGATCATCTCGACGATATGCACCAGGCGTTCCTGCAGCAAAACTTCGACCTGCCGCCGGGCAGCGTGCCCTGCCATATCGTCAACTCGTCGGAGGCCTTCGTGCAGCTGGCGCGCCAGGGCACCACCTGCTGTATGATCCCGCATCTGCAGATCGAGAAAGAGCTGAAGAGCGGCGAGCTTATCGACCTGACGCCGGGGCTGTTCCAGCGCCGGATGCTTTACTGGCACCGTTTTGCGCCAGAAAGCCGCATGATGCGCAGGGTGACCGATGCGCTTATTGATTACGGCCACAAGGTGTTGCGCCAGGATTAAACGGCGGGCATAAAAAAAGCCACTTCACTGAAGTGGCTTTTTTGTCGCTGCGGCTTACTGAGCCGGTTTCGGCGCTTCAGCTGGTTTCGCCGGCGCGGCAGGCGCGGCGGCCTGTGCTGGCTGCAGTTCAAAGACCACGTCAACCTGATCATCAAACTGGATGGTCGCCTGCTCGTAGGTTTCCTGCGCGGAGACCGGCGCGGCGTCAGCTGCCTTCATCATGCGAACCATTGGGCTCGGCTGATAGTTGGAAACATGGTAACGCACGCTATAGACCGGACCCAGCTTGCTGTGGAAGCCAGCAGCCAGTTCCTGCGCCTGATGTACCGCATCATCGATAGCCGCTTTACGCGCTTTATCTTTATAGGCATCAGGTTGCGCAACGCCCAGCGATACGGAACGAATTTCGTTCAGCCCCGCTTTCAGCGCGCCGTCCAGCAGGCCATTCAGCTTATCGAGCTGACGCAGGGTAACTTCAACGGTACGCACCGCGCGATAGCCTTTGAGGATGCTTTTGCCGTTCTGATAGTCGTAATCAGGTTGGGTACGCAGGTTCGCCGAGCTGATATCCTTTTTGGCAATGCCGCTCTTTTCGAGGAAAGAGAGATATTGCGCAACGCGATCGTCAGCCTGTTTTTTTGCCGATGCCGCATCTTTTGCCGCGACGTTAACTTCAATCGCCAGAGTGGCGATATCCGGAACCGCTGCAACGCTTGCTGTGCCTGAAGTCACAATGTGCGGGCCATCCGGCAATTCACTTGCCTGCGCCGCCATAGTGCTGAATCCGAGTGCTGCCGCCAGGGCTAAGACTTTTAACTTCACTGTCGTTTCTCCATCTTGCTTAGGTCGCCCATTTTAAGGACGCATGCCAGCTAGCTTAGCGCTTACGCGCGGAAAGTCCATCGGACTAAGCCTGGTTGATGAGCATCTGTATATGTTGCAGGCCATCTTTTGCCAACTGCAGGGCGATAAACCACATCACCAGCCCGACAAGCACGTTGATGATTCGCTGCGCCCGCGCGGTACGTAAACGCGGCGCCAGCCACGCGGCCAGCAGCGCCAGGCCGAAGAACCATAAGAATGACGCGCTAATCGTCCCCAGCGCGAACCAGCGTTTGGGCTCGACCGCCAGCTGTCCGCCGAGGCTTCCGAGCACCACAAAGGTATCGAGATAAACATGAGGATTAAGCCAGGTCACCGCCAGCATGGTGACGATGATTTTCCAGCGCCCCTGTTTCATCACCTCGGCGCTGGCCAGCTCGAGATTATTGCTCATCGCCGTCTTCAGCGCGCCGAAGCCATACCATAACAAGAAGGCGACGCCGCCCCAGGTGACCAGCGCCAGCAGCCACGGCGACTGCATCAGCAGCGCGCTACCGCCGAAAATACCGGCGCAGATCAACGCCAGATCGCTAAGCGCGCACAACAGCGCAATCATTAAATGATACTGGCGGCGGATCCCCTGATTCATCACGAAAGCGTTTTGCGGCCCGAGCGGCAGGATCATCGCCGCGCCCAGCGCAAGCCCTTGAAAGTAATAAGATAGCATCGTTTTATTTTCCGGTTTCATCGTTAATGCCGGAGAATATAGCGCGCCGTCAACATTAGCGGAAATTGATAATTTTAATCATTAATAAGCGAAGCTAATAGCTACAGGCAAAAAAAAGACCGGCGATGCCGGTCTTGTGCCATTGCTGGAAAAAATTACTGCGCTTTTTCCTGCTGATTCACCATATGTACGTCCATCTGCGGATACGGGAAGCTGATGCCATTGGCGTCGAAATCACGCTTAATGCGCTCCAGCACGTCCCAGTAGACGTTTTGCAGGTCGCTGCTTTTGCTCCATACGCGAACCACGAAGTTTACCGAAGAGGCGCCCAGTTCGTTAAGGCGAACGGTCATTTCGCGATCGCGCAGAATGCGGTCATCGGATTCGATAATCGCGGTCAGCAGTTGTTTCACCTTATCGATATCGGCATCGTAGGAGACGCCGATAATAAACTCATTACGGCGCGCCGGCTCACGGGAGAAGTTAATGATATTGCCAGCGATGATTTTACCATTCGGCACCACCACGATTTTGCCATCGACGGTACGCAGGGTAGTGGAGAAAATCTGCACGTTCTGCACGGTGCCCGCGATGCCGCCGAGATCGACATATTCACCGGCGCGGAACGGGCGGAACATCACCAGCAGCACGCCTGCGGCAAGGTTCGACAACGACCCCTGCAGCGCCAGACCCACGGCCAAACCGGCGGCGCCCAGCACGGCGATCACTGAGGCGGTCTGTACGCCAACGCGGCCCAGGGCAGCAATCAGCGTAAAGGCGATAATCGCATAGCGCACCAGCGCGGAGAGAAAATCGGCGACAGTTGCGTCGATCTTACGCGCCAGCATCAGGCGGTTGACGGTGTTAGAAACGATGCGCGCCACGATCATCCCGATGATCAGGATAACGATAGCGGCAACGATGTTGACGGCATAGCTCAGCAGCAACTCCTGGTTGCGCGCCAGCCAGGTCCCGGCATGGTTGATGCTATCGACAACGTTCAAATCTTCCATTTAACATTCCTTATGAATCCCCATACGGGTAATAAAAAAACCAAACCAGAAAAATGACAATCAGGTTATAGGGTAAACAATAAGTGCGGATTTTGCCAAACCGATCACAGTTTGTTGACCAGATTTAGTCTGGGAAGATAAATAAAAAAGCCCGCATTATGCGGGCTTTCAGGTAAGAAAGAGAATTTTCTTACAGAACGTCGATCGCGTTCAGCTCTTTGAATGCCTGCTCCAGACGGGTCACCATAGAGGTCTGAGCGGCACGCAGCCATACGCGCGGATCGTAGTATTTCTTGTTCGGCTGGTCTTCGCCTTTCGGGTTGCCCAGCTGGCCCTGCAGGTAAGCTTCGTTCGCTTTGTAGTACTGCAGGATACCGTCCCAGGTCGCCCATTGGGTGTCGGTATCGATGTTCATTTTCACAACGCCGTAGCTGACGGAGTCTTTGATTTCCTGAGCGGAAGAACCGGAACCGCCGTGGAAGACGAAGTTCAGGCTGTTGTGCGGCAGGTTGTGTTTCTTAGAAACATATTCCTGAGAGTCGCGCAGGATAGTCGGGGTCAGAACCACGTTACCCGGCTTGTAAACGCCGTGTACGTTACCGAAGGAAGCGGCGATGGTGAAGCGCGGGCTGATTTTGCTCAGCTCGGTGTACGCGTAATCAACGTCTTCCGGCTGGGTGTACAGTGCGGAAGCGTCCATGTGGCTGTTGTCCACGCCGTCTTCTTCACCGCCGGTGCAGCCCAGTTCGATTTCCAGAGTCATGCCCATTTTGGCCATGCGAGCCAGGTACTTAGAGCAGATCTCGATGTTTTCGTGCAGGGACTCTTCGGACAGGTCGATCATGTGGGAAGAGAACAGCGGTTTGCCAGTGGCAGCGAAGTGTTTTTCACCCGCGTCCAGCAGACCGTCGATCCACGGCAGCAGTTTCTTCGCGCAGTGGTCAGTGTGCAGGATAACCGGCACGCCGTAGTGTTCAGCCATCTGGTGAACGTGATGCGCGCCAGAGATAGCGCCGAGGATAGCAGCGCCCTGCGGAACGTCAGTTTTCACGCCTTTGCCCGCGATGAACGCAGCGCCGCCGTTAGAGAACTGTACGATAACCGGAGAACGAACTTTCGCAGCAGCTTCCAGAACGGCGTTGATGGAATCAGTACCCACGCAGTTTACCGCTGGCAGAGCAAAGTTGTTTTCTTTAGCTACCTGGAACACTTTCTGAACGTCGTCGCCAGTGATGACGCCCGGTTTTACGAAATCAAAAATTTTAGACATGTTACTTAGTCCTGTATCTGTATCTTCGACCGTTGAAGAAGGTTCGCGAGCTGTACAAAATTGTACGTTAGCGCGCTGAAAAACAGGCGGGTTTCCCCGCCTGAACTAAATTACTGCTTAGCGCGCTCTTCGAGCATTGCTACTGCCGGCAGAACTTTGCCTTCCACGAATTCGAGGAATGCGCCGCCGCCAGTGGAGATGTAGGAGATTTTGTCAGCGATGCCGAACAGGTCGATCGCCGCCAGGGTGTCACCGCCGCCTGCGATAGAGAAACCTTCGCTGTCTGCGATAGCATTAGCAACGATTTCAGTACCTTTACGGAAGTTCGGGAATTCGAATACGCCAACCGGGCCATTCCACAGAATGGTTTTGGCGTTTTTCAGGATTTCAGCCAGTTTCTGTGCGGAAACGTCGCCGAGGTCCAGAATCTGCTCGTCATCTTTGATGTCGTTAACGGATTTCAGGGTCGCAGTGGCGGTTTCAGAGAACTCGGTAGCGACGCGAACGTCAGTCGGAACCGGGATATCGCAGGTGCTCAGCAGGCGCTTAGCTTCGTCAACCAGGTCCGCTTCGTACAGGGATTTACCGACGTTGTGGCCTTGAGCGGCAACGAAGGTGTTAGCGATACCGCCGCCGACGATCAGCTGGTCAGCGATTTTGGACAGAGAGTCGAGAACAGTCAGTTTGGTGGAAACTTTAGAACCGCCAACGATAGCAACCATCGGACGAGCCGGCTCTTTCAGCGCTTTACCCAGCGCGTCGAGTTCAGCGGCCAGCAGCGGGCCTGCACAAGCGACATCGGCGAATTTACCGATACCGTGGGTGGAAGCCTGCGCGCGGTGCGCGGTACCGAAAGCGTCCATGACGAATACGTCGCACAGCGCAGCGTATTTCTTAGACAGTTCTTCGTCGTCTTTTTTCTCGCCTTTGTTGAAGCGAACGTTTTCCAGAACCACCAGTTCACCGGCAGCAACGTCAACGCCATCCAGGTAATCTTTAACCAGACGAACCGGGTTAGACAGTTTGTCTTTCAGGTAATTAACAACCGGCAACAGAGAGAATTCTTCGTTGTACTCGCCTTCGGTCGGACGACCCAGGTGAGAAGTAACCATTACTTTAGCACCCTGTTTCAGCGCCAGTTCGATGGTCGGCAGGGAGGCGCGGATACGCGCGTCGCTGGTCACTTTGCCATCTTTAACCGGTACGTTCAGATCAGCACGGATGAAAACGCGTTTACCAGCCAGATCCAAATCGGTCATCTTAATTACAGACATGGTGAATCCTCTCGTTGATTCTTGATAAAGTTTTGCAAGCGCCGCAGCGCCTTACCTGAAACCTTGCGCGGCCATCGCTAACGTCGTGTCGAGCATTCGGTTAGCAAAGCCCCATTCGTTATCGCACCAGACCAACGTTTTGATCAGATGCGCGCCACTGACCCTGGTTTGCGTACCATCGACGATGGCGCTGTGCGGGTCGTGGTTAAAATCTGTCGAGACCAACGGTAATTCCGTATAGTCAACTATACCATGAAATGCTCCCTGTGCTGCTTTTTGCAGCAACTGGTTGACTTCACAGGCCTTTACCGGTTTTTTCACCGTCACGCTCAGGTCAATTGCGGTGACGTTAATCGTCGGTACACGTACCGCGATCGCCTCAAAACGGTCGTTAAACTGCGGGAAAATACGGGTGATCCCCGCCGCAAGTTTAGTATCAACCGGAATAATTGACTGGCTGGCCGCACGGGTGCGCCGCAGATCCGGGTGATAGGCATCGATCACCTGCTGGTCGTGCATCGCGGAGTGGATTGTCGTGACCGTTCCTGACTCAATGCCGTAGGCATCATCTAGCAGTTTAATGACCGGAATAATGCAGTTGGTAGTGCAGGAGGCGTTGGAGACAATGCGGTGCTCCGCGCGCAGTTCATCATGGTTGACGCCGAAGACTACCGTTGCGTCGAGATCGTTGCCGCCAGGATGTGAAAAGAGCACTTTCTTCGCGCCAGCCTGAAGATGGGCTTCGCCATGTTCACGGCTACCGTATACGCCGGTACAGTCCAGCACCACATCCACCGCCAGCTCCTGCCAGGGCAGCGCGGCGATAGAAGGCTCATGCAGTAGACGAATGACGTCATCGCCGACATACAGCTGTTCCCGCTCCTGGCGAACATCCCAGGAAAAACGGCCATGGCTGGTGTCGTACTTCAATAAATGCGCGATGCCTGCGGCATCCGCCAGTTCATTGATCGCCACCACGGTGATTTCCGCACGACGCCCGGATTCATACAAAGCGCGAACCACGTTGCGTCCTATGCGACCGAAGCCATTAATCGCGATGCGTATGGTCATAGGTCTCCTGCAAGGTTATCCCTGATTTGAGGTGGCTGACAGAGTAATCCAGCAACGCCTTTAGGGGAACCTTACCTGTCGCAAACTGCGACTGATTGATTAATTGTCGAACATTTATACGACTGAAACGCTTCAGCTAGAATAAGCCAAAGTCGGAATAAAAGGAATGTTTGTCCAGAGCAATAAACCAGCTATATGACTTGCGTCACATTTTCTTTGGAATAATTTACAGGATAGTTACATGTTCGAGGAATAGCGCCTACAAAAATCCGGGTGGCGAGGTAAAAGCAAAACGGTAACCCAGGGGTTACCGTTTTTGGTGTTCGCACCCTCTCCCACAGGAGAGGGTTGAGGTGCGGGCATCAGCCCGCACCGTACCAGCGATTACAGCAGTGCTTTCGCTTTGGCGACAACGTTGTCAACGGTGAAGCCGAACTCTTCAAACAGCTGCTCTGCCGGCGCAGACTCACCGAAGGTGGTCATGCCAACGATAGCGCCGTTCAGGCCAACGTATTTGAACCAGTAGTCCGCGATACCGGCTTCTACCGCTACGCGGGCAGAAACGGCTTTCGGCAGTACGGATTCACGATAGGCCGCATCCTGCTTGTCGAACGCGTCGGTGGACGGCATGGAGACCACGCGCGCCTTCACGCCTTCAGCGGTCAGTTTGTCCCACGCGGCAACCGCCAGTTCCACTTCTGAACCGGTAGCGATGAAGATCAGTTCCGGCTGGCCGGCGCAATCTTTCAGCACATAACCGCCGCGGGCCACGTTTGCCAGTTGCTCTTCGGTACGCTCCTGCTGCGCCAGGTTCTGACGGGAGAGGATCAGCGCGGTCGGGCCGTCCTGACGCTCTACGCCATATTTCCACGCAATCGCGGATTCAACCTGGTCACACGGACGCCAGGTGGACATGTTCGGCGTGACGCGCAGGGAAGCGACCTGCTCTACCGGCTGGTGAGTCGGGCCATCTTCGCCCAGACCGATGGAGTCGTGGGTGTAGACCATCACCTGACGCTGTTTCATCAGCGCCGCCATACGTACCGCGTTACGCGCATATTCCACGAACATCAGGAAGGTAGAGGTGTACGGCAGGAAACCGCCGTGCAGCGAGATACCGTTGGCAATCGCGGTCATACCGAATTCACGTACGCCGTAATGGATGTAGTTACCGGCGGTGTCTTCGTTGATCGGCTTAGAGCCGGACCACAGGGTCAGGTTGGACGGCGCCAGGTCGGCAGAACCGCCGAGGAATTCCGGCAGCAGCGGGCCAAACGCTTCAATGGCGTTCTGCGATGCTTTGCGGCTGGCGATCTTCGCCGGATTCGCCTGCAGCTTAGCGATGAACTCGTTAGCTTTGGCGTCGAAGTCAGACGGCATTTCGCCTTTCATACGGCGGGTGAATTCGGCGGCTTCCTGCGGGAAGGCTTTGGCGTAGGCGGCAAACTTCTCGTTCCACGCGGCTTCTTTCGCCTGGCCAGCTTCTTTCGCATCCCACTGCGCATAGATGTCAGACGGGATTTCAAACGGGCCGTATTTCCAGCCCAGCGCTTCGCGGGTCAGCGCGATTTCCGCGTCGCCCAGCGGCGCGCCGTGGGAATCATGGGTGCCTGCTTTGTTCGGCGAACCGAAGCCGATGATGGTTTTGCACATCAGCAGGGACGGTTTGTCGGTGACCGCGCGCGCTTCTTCTACCGCGCGTTTGATGGCGTCAGCGTCGTGACCGTCAACGCCGCGCACCACGTGCCAGCCGTAGGCTTCAAAGCGTTTCGCGGTATCGTCGGTGAACCAGCCTTCAACGTGACCATCGATGGAGATGCCGTTGTCATCATAGAACGCCACCAGTTTACCCAGTTTCAGGGTACCGGCCAGGGAGCACACTTCGTGAGAAATGCCTTCCATCATGCAGCCGTCGCCCATGAAGGCGTAGGTGAAGTGATCAACGATGTCGTGCCCTGGACGGTTAAACTGCGCCGCCAGCGTTTTTTCCGCGATAGCCATACCGACTGCGTTAGCGATCCCCTGACCCAGCGGGCCGGTGGTGGTTTCCACGCCTGCGGTGTAGCCGACTTCCGGGTGGCCCGGAGTCTTGGAGTGCAGCTGACGGAAGTTTTTCAGTTCTTCAATCGGCAGATCATAACCGGTGAGGTGCAGCAGGCTGTAAATCAGCATGGAGCCGTGACCGTTGGACAGCACGAAGCGGTCGCGATCGGCCCAGGACGGGTTCTGCGGGTTATGGTTCAGGAAATCACGCCACAGGACTTCGGCAATGTCAGCCATGCCCATCGGGGCGCCAGGGTGGCCGGATTTGGCTTTCTGTACAGCGTCCATGCTCAGCGCACGAATAGCGTTGGCAAGCTCTTTACGTGAGGACATTTTGACTCCAGTTCGGATGTTATAAGGCCATGCCCTTAACGACTTGACGAGAGCGCGTTTTGGGCTACGCCGGAAAAAAGTGTGAACAATGTAACCCAAGCGACAAAGCATGTACATGGAGCATCCTTTTGCCCATTAAGAAATCTCTGGAACACGTTGTGCTGCCGCGGAATCCACTCGCCCGGATCATGAGATACTATTTATACTTTGCACAGGACGAGGCGGGTCCGTCGTCGCCCATTATTCAGATAAAAAACCATAAGATTGTGGAAGATAAAAATGAAAATTCGCTCAACCCTTCTTGCCTTCGGGATCGCAGCAACGTTAACCGGATGTCAGAACATGGACTCCAACGCCCTGCTGAGCTCGGGCGCGGAAGCATTCCAGGCCTACTCTCTTAGCGACGAACAGGTAAAAACCTTAAGCGACCAGGCGTGTAAAGAGATGGACGCCAAAGCCACTATTTCTCCGGCCAGCAGCGAGTACAGCAAACGCCTGAGCAAGATTGCCGCGGCGCTGGGCGATAACATCAACGGTCAGCCGGTCAACTATAAGGTTTATGAAACAAAAGACGTCAACGCCTTCGCGATGGCCAACGGCTGCATCCGCGTTTATAGCGGCCTGATGGACCTGATGAACGATAATGAAGTGGAAGCGGTTATCGGCCACGAAATGGGCCACGTTGCGTTGGGCCACGTGAAGAAAGGCATGCAGGTCGCGCTGGGCACCAACGCCGTGCGCGCGGCGGCGGCCTCCGCTGGCGGCATCGTCGGCAGCCTGTCGCAGTCGCAGCTGGGCGATCTCGGCGAAAAACTGGTGAACTCGCAGTTCTCCCAGCGCCAGGAGTCGGAAGCGGACGACTACTCTTACGACCTGCTGCGTAAACGCGGCATCAATCCATCGGGGCTGGCCACCAGCTTCGAAAAACTGGCCAAGCTGGAAGCCGGCCGTCAGAGCTCCATGTTTGACGATCACCCGGCATCGGAAGCCCGCGCGCAGCATATTCGCGATCGCATGAAGGCCGACGGTATTAAATAAGCGACAGCGGGAGGCATTATTGCCTCCCTTTTTTATATACCCGTAAAAATATTTAGCCGCATCAATTGATAATTTAAGCGCACAAACCGTTAATTATTATCACAGCGCATCACAGCCAATTATTTTATGCCCGGCGATTCAGAAATATATTATTTGGTAAATTAAAAAGGCCGCACACTATCTGGCTTCCAGAATCGTCTTTAGCCGAATAATAAATAGTCCACCCCTTACTACCTGGCGCACGGCTCATGCGCCATACAGCCTGTTTCCGGTTGCAATAACTGCTCACACAATGATTGCTTTCGACATTATTTCAGGAGAATATCTGACTGGCAGTGATTCCCTTGAATATATCGACAGACAGAGAAGTGCCCTCAGTGAAAAAAGAATTACCATTACTCGCACTTGGCATTATTGCCGCCGCGCCGGCTTTCGCCAGCCAACAATCTACCAGTCAGGGCTTTATTGAAGACAGCCACCTCGATCTCTTTTTACGTAACGCTTATATCAAACGCGATTATCGCGATGGTTTGCCGGATAAAGCCGAATGGGGTCAGGGTATCATCGCTACCTTCGAGTCCGGCTTTACTCAAGGGCCGGTCGGCTTCGGCGTTGACGGCATTGCGCAGTACGCCGTGCGCCTCGACGGCGGCCGCGGCCGCAGCGGCGCGGGCGGTATCGACTTTTTCGCCCAGGATGACGATGGCCGCGCGAAGTCCGATTTAGCAAAATTTGGCGCTACCGCTAAAATGCGCTTCTCGAATACCGTACTCAGCTACGGCAGCCAGCGCCCGATGCTGCCCATCGTCTACGCCGATGACTCGCGGCTGCTGTACGAGAGCTATACCGGTACCATGCTGACCTCAAGAGAAATCGACGGTCTGGAAATTAACGCCGGTTATCTCACCGATCAGCAGCGCAAAAGCGACGACAGCCACAATAGCGGCCTGAAGAGCCTGACCTTTGGCGGCGCCAGCTATCAATTCAACGACCAACTTAGCGGCGCGCTTTACGCTTCGCACGTCGAGGACGTGCTGAATAAGCAGTATCTCGGCCTGAACTACAAGCAGCCGTTCGCCGCCGACCAGCAGCTGATTGTTGACTTCAATGGCTATAACTCGCGCTTAGATCAAGAATATGCCGACGCCAATGACACCGGGCGCAGCAACAGCATCTGGAGCCTGGCCGCCAGCTACATCTGGGATATTCATACCTTTAAAGTCGCTTACCAGCAAAGCAGCGGCAGCACCGGCTACCACTACGGCGGGTATCAGAATCAGGGCGGCGTTGGCGATGGCGGCAACACCATCTGGCTGGCTAACTCCTACTGGTCCGATTTTAACGGCGAGGATGAACGCTCCTGGCAGGCCTCCTATGGCCTGGATTTTGCCGGACTGGGCGTACCGGGCCTGAGCTGGACCACCGCCTACGTTCGCGGCGATAACATTAAAACCGCCGAGACCAGCAACGGCAAAGAACACGAATGGTTCAACCAGGTGCAGTACCAGGTGCAAAACGGCATGGCGAAAGATTTGAAATTGAGACTCCGCTATTCGGTGCTGCGCGTTTCCAGCAACGCCAGCGACTATAACGTCAGCGGTAATGAAGTGCGGTTCTACGTCGAATATCCGTTTAACGTGTTTTAACCGTGTCATGAACCCTCTCCTGTGAGCCGGCCCTCTCCCGGCTCGCAGGAGCAACCGTCCGGCGCCTTGATTAACCCCCTGTGCCGTGCGGTACCCTCTCCCCGGAAGGGAGAGGGTTGGGGTCACTGGGTTATCATTAATACAGCGTCTTCTGCGGCGGGCCGGCAAAGCGCAGTGCGCCAATCTGGCCCATTTTCACTTCCACCACCGATGGCCCCGGCATCGCCAGCGCCTCGGTCATCACCGCCTGGAAATCCTCAGCGCGTTCCACGCTCCACGCCTGCAGGCCAATCGCCTGCGCCAACAGGGTAAAGTCCGGCGTGTGCAGCTCGTTGTAATACTGGCGGCCGCCAAAGTACTTATCCTGAATACCGCGCATCACGCCGTAGCCGCCATCGTTCATAATCAACAGCGTCACGTTGGCCTTCTCCTGCGCCAGAGTCGCCAGTTCGCCAAGGTTGAGGCTCAGGCCGCCGTCGCCGACCAGGCCGACCACTTTCCGTTGCGGATTGGCAATCGCGGTACCCACCGCCATCGGTAGCCCCATACCGATGGCGCCGGCCAGAGAATGGATATTCATCAACGGGCCGTGAGCGCGGAACAGGCGGCTGCCCCACAGGCTGCCGGAAACGGTAATATCGCGCACCAGGATGCCGTCATCGGGCAGCGCCTGCGCAATTGCGTCATTCAATTTAGCGTAAGCGCCGCACTGGTCGCGCAGCCCCTGCTCCGCCGCCTCTACCGCCGCTTTAAGCTGGCTATCCCAACGCGCATCGCCCCACATCCGGCCCTGCACCCGCGCTGCCAGCGCCGCTAATAAAGCGCGGCAGTCCGCCACCACCGTGTTGTCCATCAGGTAGTTACGGCTGGCCGCCGCCGGGTCGATATCAATCTGCACCCGCGGCGTTGGCAGTTCCAGCGTCCACGAGCGCGTTTCGTTGCTGCGCAGCCGGGAACCGGCCACAAGTGTGAAATCACATTGTGAAATCAGCGCTTCAACCGAGGGAGAATTATGAAACGCGCGTAGGCTGGCGCGATGGCTATCCGCCAAAATGCCGCGGCCGTGGGTACTGGAAATCACCGTCACCCCGGCATCCGCCAGCGTCTTCACCGCCTCGCCGCTCTCTAACGCGCCGCCGCCAAGCCACAGCAGCGGCTGCTTCGCCTGCTTAAGCTGCGCCCACAGCGCATCGACCAGCGACGCTTCCGGCTCAACCGCCGGAGCGCGTTTCAACGGCGCGGTCAGCAGTGAAAGCGGAATTTTGGCGCTCTGAATATCGATGGGAATTTCCACCGAGACCGGGCCGCACGGTGGCGTCTGCGCCTCCTGAATCGCCTTATGCAGGATAGCCACCGCCTGGTTGGCGTTGCTAATGCGGTAAGCGCGCTTCGAACTGGCTTTCAGGAAGGTCAACTGATCGCGGGTTTCATGAATAAAACCGGTGTCGGCGTCCAGCCAGGCTTTTTCGACCTGTCCGGTGAGGTGCAGCAGCGGCGTACCGGCGTTCATCGCCTCAACCAGCGCGCCAACCGCATTACCCGCGCCCGCGCCGGTACTGGTCAGCGCCACGCCGAGCCCGGAAAAACGGCCGTGGGCGTCAGCCATGGTCACCGAGCCCGCTTCACCGCGCGCCGGAACAAAGCGGATTTTTTCCCGCTGGCCGACGGCGTCGGCGATCGGCAGGTTATGGATGGAAATGACGCCATAAATGGCTTCAACGTGATACTGCTCCAGCGTTCTGGCGATGGCATCGCCGACGGTTATCATTTCGCTCATTGCTCACCCTTTCTCAGTCGCACCAGTGGTTGACGCTATTACCCGTCGCCAGATAAATGCTCTTTTGTTGCATCCAGGCTTTCAGCCCCTGGATCCCTTTTTCGCGGCCCAGACCGCTCTCTTTAAAGCCCCCAAACGGGGTCGAAATGGAGAAAACTTTGTAGGTGTTGATCCACACCGTACCGGCTTCCAGTTGCTCGCTCAGACGCAGCGCGCGGCCGGTATCGCGCGTCCAGATCCCCGCCGCCAGTCCGAAGACCGAATCATTGGCCTCGCGGATCAACGCCGCTTCATCGTGAAAACGCATTGCCACCAGCACCGGCCCGAAGATCTCTTCCTGGCAAACGCGGGCCTGATTGTTCAACCCTTCAATGATGGTCGGCAGGAAGTAGCTCCCCGCCGCCAGCGCCGGATCCGCCGGGATCTCGCCGCCGCATAGCACGCTGCCGCCTTCGCGTTTCGCCAGCTCGACGTACTCCAGCACGCTCTGGCGGTGTTTATCGTTGATCAGCGGCCCAACGTGGGTGCCAGCGCTGAATGGATGACCAACCCGCAGCCCTTGGGTTAACTCCAGCAGACGGGCCATTAATTGCGGATACACTTTGTCATGAACAAACAGCCGCGAGCCGGCAATGCAGGCCTGGCCGCCGGAGCTGAAAATGCCGTAGCAGATGCCCCGCGCCGCCTGTTCGATATCGGCATCTTCCAGCACGATGGTCGGCGATTTGCCGCCCAGCTCCAGCGACGCCGGGATCAGCTTTTCCGCCGCCACGTGCGCCAGGTGACGTCCGGTGGTGGTACCGCCGGTAAAGGAAATTTTGCGCACCTTAGGATGGCGGGCCAGCGCATCGCCGATAATCGATCCTTTACCCGGCAGCACGCTCAGCAGTCCGGCGGGTAAACCGGCCTGCTCGAAGATCTTCGCCAGCTCCAGCGCCATGAGCGGCGTGGCTTCCGCCGGTTTGAGGATCACCGCATTTCCGGCGGCGATCGCCGGGGCCACCTTCTGCATTTCGCTGGCGATCGGCGAGTTCCACGGGGTGATCGCCGCCACCACGCCCAACGGCTCATAGCGGCTCAGAGTCAATAGATCCGTCTGCCGCGGCGTCGGCAATTCCCCTTCCAGTAGTTCGCAGGCGGCGGCAAAATAGCGCGCCGTCCCCGCCGCGCTCATCACCAGCCCTCGCGCTTCCGCCAGCGGTTTACCGTTATCGCGGCTCTGCTTTTGGGTGAGCGCATCAAGCTGTGCTTCAATCAGATCGGCGACTTTATGCAGGATCTTCGCCCGCTGATGCGGCAGCATCGCCCGCCACGTTGGCTCCCGCCAGGCGCGATCGGCGCAGTCGATCGCCTCCTGTAAATCATCGAGGCTTGCCGCATACAGCGCCGCGTTAATAGCGCCATCCGCCGGAAACTGGCTGTGCATCAAATTGCCGCCGCCGCGACGCCACTGGCCGCCGATAAAAATGTCTAATTCGTCCATCTCAGCCTCTCTGCGTTATGCCAGTTCACGGCAGGCGCGTACCGCGCTCAGTGCCGCGAGGGTCGATGTTTTCGGATTGCTGGCGAGCGGCAGGCCGCTCAGCTCCAGGTGAAACTCGCCGAACAATCCTTCGGCGTGTAGCGTATGGGTGTTGCGTTGCGTCGCCGGATCGACCATCAGCTGTACTCGGGTCGCGTCAAGGCCGATACCGCCCAGCGCGATGGTTGCCGCCACGTTGGCATTTGCCGGGAATAGCCGCGCCGCCTCGCGGGCGCTGCCTTCGAAGAAAATTTGCGCTTCATTGACCGCGCTGAGGTCGATAAGCTGTTCGGCATAGCTGCCGCGCCAGCTGGCCGGGCTTTTACGCGACTGATAGGTCACTCGTTCAAGCCCCCCCTCTTTGGCCGCCGCCAGGCCGTCAATCCCGGCTACTGCGCCAGCCAGCAGCGTCAACTTGCCGCCCGCCTGACGTAAACGCTGTTCCAGTTCGCTGTCCGCCAGCGCGCCGGTCGAGATCACCGCCAGATGCCAGCCGCGCGCCAGCACCGCTTCGCCGTACTGCGCGACCGCCTGCTGGCTGGCGCATTCCAGCACCAGATCCGGCGTCTCTTCGCACTGCAGCGGATCGGTAAGCGGCGTCACCGTGTGGCCGAACTGCTGGCGGATCGCCGCATGATGCGATTCGCGGGCGACGATCCAACCCAACGTCACCTGCGGCGGCAGGCGTTCAATCACCGCCTGCGCCATCGCGCCATAGCCGATTAACATGACCTTTTTCATCATCTTTCCTTACAGATGGCGGCAGAAACCGCCGGAAACGTCCAGCGCCGCGCCGGTGGTAAAGGAGGCCAGCGGCGAAGCGAGGAATAGCAACGCCTGTGCCGGTTCCTGCGGTTTGCCGAGGCGCGCCATCGGGATCCCGCGTTTGCGGGCGATATCAGCGGTCCACTGCGGCCAGCTCTGGCTCTTATCGCTGCGGTTTTCGAAACGGCGCTGCCACTGCCCGGATTCGACCATTCCCAGCAGGATGGAATTCACGCGGATGCCTTTCTCCACCAGCTCTTTCGACAGGGTCAGCGTCATATTGAGCAGCGCGGCGCGGGCAGCAGAGGTGGCAATCATGTGCTCTTCCGGCTGCAGAGCCAGCAGCGAGTTCACACAGGTAATCGAGGCGATATCCGACTGTTCAAGCTGCGGCTGGAAGGCCTTTACCGGGTTAATCACGCCGAACAGTTTCAGTTCGGCTTCGTGCAGCCAGGCCTCGCGCGGCGTATCGGCGAAGTGGGCGACATAGCCCTGCCCGGCGTTATTAATCAGCATGTCGGCGCCGCCGAAACGCGCGGCGACCGCGTCAGCGAAGGCCTGAACTTCCGCTTCATTCAGTACGTCGCAGCGCCAGGAGAACACCTCGCCTTCTGGATATTCGTTTTGCAACGCCGCATGGGCGCTGGCCAGCCGATCCGGGTTGCGGCCACAAAACGCGACCTTCGCCCCTTCGCCCAGCAGCAGGCGCAGCGTTTCAAAGCCGATCCCTGACGAGCCGCCGGTGACTACCGCGACGCGTCCTTCAATTTGTGCATTCATCGCGCACCTCTTCCCCTATGCGTAAAAGCAGTTGATTAAAAAAGGTTTCGTTATCGAGATAGCTGGCATGTCCAGCCTGCGGGATGGCGATGTAAGGTGCGCCGTAACGCAGCGCCACTCCCTGCACCAGCTCCGGTTGGGTAATGGCATCCTGCTCGCCGCACCACACCGAGAGACGACCGCGATAGTCAGCAAGCCAGCGGTGGATGTCGTCATGCGCCAGCATCCAGGCGGCGGCGAGATAGCCTTCGCTACGCAGCCTACGCATGCCTGCCGCCACGGTCGCCACATCGGCTTCGCGCGCGCCGGGGCGCAGCAGTTTTGCCGCCCGCCCCTGCGCCATCGCCTCGCCGCCCAGCGCTATCTGCTGTTGACGTCCCTGCCAGACTTTTTCCCGCTGTGCGGCTTCCGCCTGGCCGTAGCCCTGCGCGACGTCGGCGAGCACCAGGTAAAGCACCCTCTGCGGGTATTTCGCGGCGAAGGCGGCCGCCACCAGCGCGCCCAGCGAATGGCCGACCAGTATGGTTTGCTCTACTCCAGCGCGGTCCAGCATTCGCGCCAGGGCGTCGGCGTAATCACCGGCAACCGCCGGCGTTGCCGCCAGCATCGGGCTCTCGCCATAACCGGGCATATCCCAGGCAAGCACGCGGTAGCCGGGCAGCGTCATCTGTTTATGCCAGGAGGCCGCGCCGGAACTGATGCCGTGCAGCAGCGTCAGCGGAATACCGCTTCCTTGTTCACGAAACCCCGTCATCATCGCCCCTTAGTTACGTTTTACTTTTGCCAGCGGATGATCTTCCGGGTAGGTCGGAATATGCGGCTTATGGGTGCCGAGCATCACGCACATCAGCGCCTCTTCTTCGCCGTGGTTAAACAAACCGCGGTAAATTCCAGGCGGCACCGAGATCAGATCGCGTTCGCGCAGCACGGTTTCGGTATAGTTGTCGCCGTCCTGAATCATCAGGGTGATCTGCCCTTTGAGCATGAAGAACACCTCTTCTACGTCATCATGCAGGTGCAGCGGGCCTTCACATTTGGACGGCAACACCATGGTGGAGAAGGTGAAGTGCTCGGCCGGAACGGTGTTGGTATCACTGGCGACGCCGGTGGCGCCGGTGCCGATGTAGCGCATCTGCGCGCGGCGATATTTCGGATCGAAATCGGCCTGGAATTTCAGCGCATTCCAGTCGTATTTACGGCCTTCAAAGCGCGCGATACGCGACTCCACCCACTCTTCCATCGTCAGATGGTCAGGTTTCAAACTCTGTTTTGCAGTTACGGTTGAATCAGTCATCGTTTTATCCTCAGTAACGTCTCAGCAGCGGCAGTAACAGGGCGCAGCCCACCGCCGCCATCACCGCCAGAAAAATCAGCCCGGAATCCATGCTATGGGTGAAGGCGATAAGCGCGCCCATCACCGCCGGCGATAGCGCCCCGGCAAAGTTTCCCAGCCCGTTGAAAATTCCACCCGCCGTGGCGCTGACCCGTGGATGGGTCGCTTTAGCCAGCAGCGCGAAAATGTTTGGCGCGCCGGTGCCCCACATAAAGGTGCTAAAGCTCATCGCCGCGATCACCGGCAACGGCGCGCTAAAATGCATCACCGCCGCCAGCCCGATTCCGGCGCCCGCCAGGGAAATAAAGCAGGCGGCGGCGCGCTTATCGACGCGGTCGGACAGCCAGGCGCCGATAATTTCGCCCAGCAACATGGCGATAAACGGCATCGAAGACAGCCAGCCGGCGTGTTCCAGATGAATGCCTTTGCCTTTAATCAGGTAGCCCGGCAGCCAGCCGTTGATCCCCCACAGATAGGCGAGAAAGGCGATGTTGAAAATGCAGATCATCCAGAAATGCGGACTCACGAAGAGCTCGCGACGCGCGCTGCGGCGTGCTTCCTGCGACGTTTTATCGCTGCCGACTTTCGCCTCCAGCTGCACGCCGCGCAGCCCGATGCGCACAAAAATCAGCACCGGTACCGTCAGCATCGCCATCACGAAAAAGGTGCTCTGCCAGCCGAAGGTATTGAGTAGCCAAATTGACAGCGGGAAACCCAGCGCCGCGCCAACCGGCGTGCCAAGCAGCCACAACATGGTGGCGCGAGCCTGTAGCCGCTGCGGGAAGGTGTGACGCACCACGGCGAACGCCAACGGGAACAGCGGCCCTTCAGCAATGCCCAACAGGATGCGCAGCGTCACCATCAGCGCGTAGTTGTGGGTGAAACCCATGATCACCATCAGGATGCACCACACCACCATCATTCCAGTTAGCAAGCGCAGCGGCGCAATCCGGTCGCCAAGACCGCTTAACAACACTGACGAGAAGCCGTAGCTCAACAGAAAGGCGCTCATCAGAATACCCAGCCGGGTGGTATCGAAATCGATCCCCATCGCCTGCTGGAAATGGCTATCGGAAAACAGCGCGGCGATGCTGATTTTGTCGAAAAACGCCAGCAGTACGCAGGCCAGCAGCGACAGCGGAATGGCCCAACGAACCGCCTTTTCAGGCGTGCGGACGCCCTCGCCGCTCGCCTCAGCAGGCGCGGCGTTAGTCTCTAATGTGGTCATTTCTCCCCCTTAAGGGTTCGCGTTAATTATCGCAATGACATCAGCGAGAAAGTCGGGTCAGCGAGCGGGACGTCAGAGAGATCCCTCCCCGCCGCCATCCAGCGCTTCGCCAGCTTCACGGTACGTGCATTATTGAAGGCCACCAGTTGCGTTAAACGTCCATCGGCATTCAGCGAGAAGTAGAGCGCGCCCTGCGGCTCGTCACGCACGATGGTGCGGCTGCCCGCCTGCGGGATCCCCAGGATCTGGATATTGCGATCGTATTGATCCGACCACAGCCACGGCGCCTCGTCGTAGCCGCTGGCCTGCGGATCGAGCATCGCTTTCGCCGTCGCGATGGCCTGATTTTGCGCAAAGGCCCACGACTGAATGCACAGGCCGTATTGATGGTGCTGGGCGACATCGCCGGCGGCGAAAATCGCCGGATCGCTGCTGCGCCCCTGGGCATCAACGACAATCCCGCGTTCGACAGTGAGCCCAGCATCGCGCGCCAGTTCGAGATTCAGATCGACGCCGATCCCCACCACCACCGCATCGAAGGTTTCCCGCTGGCCATCGCAGTGCAGCGTCGGCAGGCCGTTATCATCTTCCAGCTCCAGCGCGCCGCAGCCGCGGCGAATATCAACGCCCTGCCCGCGATGCAACTCATCCAGTGCCTGCGAGACCTCCATACTGACCGAGCGCATGCACAGAGCCGGCTGCTGTTCATAAAGGGTCACGGCTACGCCGCTTTTGCGCGCCGAGGCGGCGATTTCGAGGCCAATCCAGCCGCCGCCGACGATCGCCAGCCGCGTTGCCGATGCCAGCCGCTGCTTCAGACGCTGCGCGTCCTGCCAGTGGCGCAGGGTATAGACCTGCGGATGCTGCGCCCAGGCCTCGGACGGCAGCCGCGCGCGGCCGCCGGTGGCGATCAGCAGTTGGTCGTACGCCAGCGTTTCGCCGTTGCTCAGCGCCAGGGTTTTATTTTGCCGGTCGATCGATTCCGCGCGCAGCGGGCGGTACCAGCGCAGATCCAGCGCCTGTTGCGCCTCGGCGCTGAATAACCGCGGCAGCGCCGGTTCGGCCTCCAGCAATGCCGCTTTCGACAGCGGCGGGCGCTCGTAAAAATCCCATTGTTCTTCGGCAACCACGCAAATCTCGCCGCTAAACCCTTCATCACGCAGCGTTTTCGCTGCCCAGCCGCCAGCCTGGCCGCCGCCGATAATGACTATCCGCGCCGTCATACCGCCTCCGGTTTTTTCTGCTGGCGACGGGTATCGTGATCGATACCGCCTTCCACCGCCCATTCGGTAAAGGACACGAGTGAATGCTCCAGCTCGCGCGGCTGCCAGTTTTCCGTCAGATAGTCATCGTTGGTGTAGTACTCAAAAGCGCCGCCGGTCGGGCTGTTGACATACCAGAAGTAGGCCGAGGAGACCGGATGGCGGCCGGGACCGATAAACGTGCTCCACGCGTTTTTATTCATCGCAATGCCGCCGCCGATCACTTCATGAATATCCCGTACGGTAAACGCGACGTGGTTTAGCCCGCGCTTACGGTTGGGCAACTGCAATAAGAAGAGGTTATGGTGTCCGCCGCGCACGCCGCAGCGCAGGAACACCGCGCGATTGATGTAGCGGTCTGACACCTGGAAGCCGAGTACTTCGCGATAGAAACTTTCCACCGCCGCCAGTTCTTCCACGAAGAACACCACGTGGCCGACGTTAATCGGCTGCGCGCGGTTGTACACCGGGCTCGGGGTGTCGATGCGACGCACATCGCCCCACTGGTTGATCGGTTCAACGTTCAGTTCAACCGCCGTTTGCTGGCTAACCTGCACCCGCAGCGTCATACCGTTGGGATCGCGGCACTCCAGCGCGCCGTCGATTTCACGGAAAGCGGGCTGACGTTCCAGCTTCGGGCGCAGCGCATCCAGCGCCGCCCGATCCGCCACGCCCCAGGTCATGCGACGCAGGGTGTTGCCCGCCTCAAAGGCTGGCGGCAGGTCGGCGGCATCGGTCGGGTTAAGTTCGACCCGCGCGCCGCTGAGGGTGGTAAACGCGCGGCCGCTGGCGTCGCCGGTCAGGCCAAAATCGCGCATAAATTTGGCGCTGTGGTTCAGGTCGTCTACGCCAAATTCCAGCTTTTCAATTCCGGTAATACTCATTATTCGTCGCCTCTTTACCGTTCAGTCGCCCGAATTTGGGCGTAAAACATGCCCGACGCAATCAAGCGTCTGCCGTTAAGTTGTTGATTTAACTTGCCTGTGACAAATATCCGAGGAAGCCGGAAATTTTGTCCGCCGCCATACTGACGTCGTTCTGCAACCGTTCGCGATCGCTTTGCGGGATCTCGTCCGACGGCACCAGAATGCTGACGACCGCCGCCACCCGGCCGCTGCGGTCAAAGACCGGATAGACAATCGATGAGATGCCGTGGCGATAGAACGATTCGCCAATCACGTAGCCGCGGGCTTTATCCTGCTGCACCATCTGCCACAGCGCTTCGCGGTCGTACAGCTGGCCCGGCGTATTGCCCGGCAGACGTTCATTCGGGAACAATTGTTCAAACTCGCTGCGGGAAACATCGGTCAGCAGCATGCGGCCAAGCGAGGTGCAGTGCACCGGTAGCCGCGTTCCGACGCTGACCTGGTTGATACGCGAACCGGCGGCGCTGACGCGGGCGATGTAGATAATGTCGCGGCCGTCGCGGATCGCCAGATGGCTGCTGCACTGGCTGATATCGCGTAGTTGCTCGATGACCGGCTGACCCACCTGAGCGACATCCAGTGAGGCGATATATTCAAAGCCCAGACGCAGTACGTTCATGCCCAGCGAAAAGGTATTGGTTCGGGCGTTACGCTCGAGAAAGCCCATATATTCCAGCGTCTGCACCACGCGATAGGCGGTCGCTTTCGGCATATCCACCAGCCGATGCAGCTCGGCAAAGGTCAGATCGCGATGCTGTTCGCCAAACGCCAGCAGCAGTTGTAAACCGCGCTCCAGACCCGGTACCAGGTACTTCACTTCCTGATCGTTCGCCATACCGCCTCACTTGTTAGTTAAAGACAAAACCGCCGTTGACCGGGATCAGTTGGCCAGTGATAAAGCGCGAAAGATCGCTCAGCAGCCAGACCACGCTACCGGTGACATCTTCCGGCTGCTGCGCGCCGCTGAGCGCGCGGCCGTTCTCATACAGCTGATGACGCTCGGCGGGAACGTATTCCGTGGCCTCAACGCGGGTCAGTCCCGGCGCGATGGCGTTGATACGGATCCGCTTTTCACCCAACTCGCGGGCCATGGAGCGGGTCATCGCAATCACCGCGCCCTTACTGGCGACATAGGCCATCAGCCGCGGCGCGCCCCACAGCGCGGTATCCGAAGCGACGTTGACGATCGCCGACCCTTCGCGCAGCAGCGGTACCGCCTCGCGGGTCACCAGCCAGGTGCCTTTGACATTGACCGTCATCACCCGATCCCACAGGTCCGGATCGTAATCGATCATATTTTTACCGCCGACGCCGGTGGCCATCGCCGCGTTATTGACTAAGCCATCGATAGGCCCCTGCGCGCCGATGGCGCTGAAGACCTGCTCGATCGACGCTTGACTGGCAAGATCGATGGCGTGGGATTCGATCTGATAGCCCTTCTGCTGCAGGCGATGAGCGCTTTCCGCCAGCTCCCCCTGCAGGATGTCGCACATCACCACCGTCGCGCCCTGCGCGGCGCAGGATTCGGCAAAATGGTAACCGAGGCCGCGCGCCGCGCCGGTGACGACAATACGTTTACCGTTCAGCAGGCCGTTCATCAGGCGGCACCCTGCTGCGCTTCGCGAAGCGCTAACTGCTCTTTCGCCGCTTTCTGCATCATGCGGCGCAGGCGGGACAAACCGACGTCATGTTGATAGAGATATTCATGATCGCGGGCGTTCGGCGCCAGGCTTTCCAGCACCACGCGATCCTGTTCCAGTACTTCCCAGTGCAGTTTTTCCAGACGGTTGCGGTACATAAAGCGCCACAGATCGCGCTGCCAGCCCTGAACGCCGCGGATGCGCCAGAAGAAGACGCGGCAGTTGTCGTTATCTTCCGGAACCACCATGCCGACGATCCAGAAGTGGCCGCCCGGCCCGAAACGCTTTTTGTACGGAATAGACAGGCGCATCCAGTAGGCGCCGCTGTTGCCCAATTCAACCCAGTCAAAGTTGACGCCGCTCTGCCCTTTTTTCTCGAAGATAAAGCCGGTTTTCGTCGGCTGCAGCACCATATCGGCTTTGCGATCGCCTTCCGCCATCGAGTGCGATGACGAGTGCAGATAGGTGCCGTGCATCGGGTCCATCACGTTTTCCAGCGCGTACTGGTAGTTGCATTTCCACGCCGCGGTGCACAGGAAGTTACTGTATTTTTCGTGGTTGGCCAGTTCCTCCGGGAAGCTCAGTTCATCCGGCTGCTGGTCGGCGGTGACGCCGAACCACAGGAAGATTGCCCCGTGCGCTTCCTGCACGTTGTAGCTGCGCACGCACTGCTGGCCGACCAGCGGGCAGCGGTCAACCGCCGGGACGTCTTTGACTTCGCCGTTGCCGGCGACTTCCACGCCGTGATACCAGCAGGCGATACGATCGCCTAAGTTCCAGCCCATCGACAGGCGCGCGCCGCGATGCGGGCAGCGGTCTTCCAGCGCCTGCACCTGACCGTCTTTATTCCGCCAGACCACGATCTGCTCGCCGAGACGGGTAATGCCTACCGGCGCAGACTGCACTTCCCAGCTCGCCAGCACCGGATACCACAGGCCGCGCAGTCCTTTATCAAGATAGTTTTGTACCGTTGTCGTCATCGCTGTGTCCTCAGTAGCCGTTAACCTGTAAAAATGCCTGGAAGCTGCTTTCGCTCCACGGTTCGCCCTGTTGGTCATGCATCCTGACGCCATTGAGGCCGTTCACCAGTTCACCGAGACTTTCCGCGCCCTGCTCGAACAACGTTTCCAGGGTGGCGATAAGCTGCAGTTCCCAGTTTTCCGGCACCCGGCTGCGGGTTTGCCAAATCAGATTGTGATAGTCGCCAGGCTTATGGATATTGCCGTTTCCGCCTTCCGCCGGTGGCGTAAACTGGCGGCTTTCCGGTAGCGCCGGGTTGAAGTCCAGGGATTCGCTCATGCCACGTTCTCCTCGATAAAGGTAATCTGGATCTGATTGTCGTATACCCGCACCGGGTAACGATTAAGGTTGCGACCGCCGGGGCCATGCAGGCACTGGCCGGTTTTCACGTCGAATACCGCCTCATGCAGCGGGCATTCCACCTTGCCATCTTCGACAAAGCCCTGGCTCAGGAGCGCATAGGCATGAGGGCAAACGTCTTCCAGCGCGTAATATTCGCCATCAATCAGATAAATACCGATTTCCTTACCGTCGATATTGCCGCTATATGGGAAATCTTCCTGTACTTGCTCCGCGTCACATACGCCTATCCAGCTCATCGCAATCCTCCAGGCTTTTGTTTCATATATGAAACTCTGTTTCTTATTTAATACGGTCAATATAAAAGCGGTGAATGTTTCGTCAAGCGTTAATGTGACGAACTTGTTAATGAATGGCTTTTAAATTAGCTAAGTGTGCAATTGATCACGAAAAACTGCATTCAGATGAAATGATGATATTTAAAGCGGTGATCCATTATAAATAAAAATGCCGATTTAAATTTCACATCCGACTATTGACTTCTTTTCAAATCGATCATTAAAAATGGGCAACAGTGGAAGCCATGGTGTTTCACCCATGAAACAACTCTTTATTTAATCCTTTAAAAACAGAGAGTTTCACAGGTGAACCATTTTACTTATGTAACTATATCTGGCGTTAAAAAATAATAACTGGCAATCATTAAATTAAGCGTGGAGACAACGAATGGCGGCAAGATGGCAAGGGGTAATAGCATTACTTTTGTTAATAATTATTTCCTACGTCGATCGGGTAAATATCTCGGTGATGATCCTTAACCCGGAATTCGCTGCCCATTTTCAGTTAAATGAAAACAGAATGTTACAAGGTATGCTAATGACATGCTTTCTTCTGGGTTATGGGTTTTCGGCATTATTATTAACCCCAGTTATAGAAAGTAGATGGCATTATCGTCAGGGACTCTTAAGCAGCATTGCTATATGGGCGCTGGTGTGCGCCATTTCCCCGCTACTCGGCTCACTGCTGGGAATGTTGATCGCGCGCATCGTTCTTGGCGTGGCGGAGGGGCCGCTGTTCTCTCTGAAAACGCGCTTTATCAACGACAACTTCGCCGCTGATGAAATAGGCAAGCCGAATGCGCTGACCGCCCTTGGCGTATCGTTGGGGCTGGCGGTAGGCTTCCCGCTGGTCACCTGGCTGATGGCGCACGTTGGCTGGATCGGTTCCTTCTACGTGCTGGCGCTGCTTAACCTGCTGCTCGGCGGTGGATTAATCTGGCGGTTTCTCCCCGCGCCGCAAGTGACCGCCCAGCGCGCGAAGCCGGGCTTCAGCCAAACTTTTTCCCTCGCCTGGCGTACGCCGCTGCTTGGCTGGATCCTGCTGGTGGAAATCGCCACGCTCAGTTATCTGTGGGGGAGCAGCGCCTGGTTGCCCGCCTGGCTGCGCGACGAGCACCACTTCTCACTACAGGCCACCGGGCTGCTGGCGGCAGTCCCCTTTCTGTTAAGCCTCGGCTCAAAGTTTCTTGGCGGCGTGCTCCTCGACAAAATGCGCCCGGAGCAGGCACCGCTGCTGTTTATTATCGGCGGCCTACTCACCGCCGGTTCCGTGCTGGCGCTGATGCTCAGCCAGCAGCCGGCGATGCTGGCGCTGTTTATGCTGGCGGCGAACGTTTTCTGGGGATTACAGGGGGCAGCGATCCCCGCGGTGGTTCAGCATCACGCCCCGCGCGAAGCGGTGGGCAGCGCCTATGGGATCATTAACGGCATTGGCAATATTTGCGCGGCGTTTATTCCGCTGCTGATGGGAGTGGTGATGAAATCGGTGGGATCGGTCAGTTCAGGTTTTTCCGTTCTGGTGGCCTCGCAGCTGATCACGCTGTGCGCCGGCGGCGTACTGCTGCTGCGCATGCGTCGCGCAGCAGCAGTAAATACCTCTATCCCCTAAATAATTCGAGTTGCAGGAAGGCGGCGACGCAGAGAATCCCCAGGAGCTTACTCAAGTAAGTGACTGGGGTGAGCGAGGAAAGCCAACGCACATGCAACTTGAAGTATGACGGGGATAGGCTTAGTCGCCTTTCTTCGCCGCCTGAATATAAAGCATCTCCAGCGCCAGAGTCGCCGCCGCCAGGGCGGTGATTTCGGACTGGTCATAGGCCGGGGCGACTTCAACCACGTCCATCCCGACGATGTTCAGATCCTTCAGGCCGCGCACCAGTTTGATCGCACGGTCGGAGGTGAGTCCACCGATCACCGGCGTACCGGTACCTGGCGCAAATGCCGGATCCAGGCAGTCGATATCGAAGGTCAGGTACACCGGCATATCGCCGACGATCTGCTTCACCTGAGCGATGATGTCATCGACGCTGCGGTCGTTAACCTGGCCCGCATCAAGCACGGTAAAACCGTTATCTTTATCGAATTCGGTACGAATACCGATCTGCACGGAGTGGTTCGGATCGATAAGCCCTTCGTTCGGCGCGGTGTAGAACATGGTGCCGTGGTCGAATTCACAGCCGTTGGCGTAGGTATCGGTGTGGGCATCGAAGTGTACCAGCGCCATTTTACCGAAATGCTTGGCGTGGGCGCGCAGCAGCGGCAGGGTGACGAAATGGTCGCCGCCGAAGGAGAGCATGCGTTTACCGGCCGCCAGCAGTTTCTCCGCGTGCGCCTGCAGTTTCTCGCTCATTTCGCGGGCGTCGCCGAAGGCGTAGACCAGATCGCCGCAGTCCACGACGTTCAGGCGTTCGCGCATGTCGAAGTTCCATGGGAAACGGTTGTGCTCCCAGGCAAGGTTGGTTGACACCTGACGGATCGCCGCCGGGCCATGACGGCCGCCCGCGCGCCCGGAGGTCGCCATATCAAACGGCACGCCGGTGATGACCCAATCCGCATCGCTTTCATACGGCATAAAGTTCATCGGCAGACGCAGGAAACCAAAGGCGTTGGATACCAGGGAGTTATCGTATTGATGACCTAAAGTGCTCATGGATATGACCTCTTTTCGCAGTCGTGGTACGTAAAAAATAAGTATAAAAAAACCCCTCCGCGTCGTTAGGCCCGACGAGGAAGGGTTTGAATTGGGTTACTGCTTATGGGCATAAATTATCGCCCGAAAAACGCCCGGCAGCAAGCGGGACGTTTATTTTTGACAAGGCGCCGGGGCGAAACCGTCCGCCGGGAAGGCCTGGCTCGCGCACGGCGGTAGCGACGCTTGCTCTTTTCCACGTAAAGCGAAGGCCGCAAAACCAATGACTCCAACGTTACGCGTGTCACCCTGTACGGAATGGGCGGCATAAGATTGCGCGACGTTTGAAAATTCGAATGCCGCCTCGATACGGCTGTTTTTACGAAAGCCTTTGATCGCTAACGAGCCACCAGCAGGCACAATGTAGCCGTTGTTGTTAAGCGAACCGGCCTTACCGCTCAGGACATCGAGACCATCCACCGTGGCGACAATTTCATAATCCACGCTGTGGCTATAATTACGGACATATAATTGATACTGAGTACCAACGCGGGCCGCAATGGCGTATTGCCATTTTCCCGTGGAATTATTATAGCGGCGAGTAATAGGGAGAGAGTTAAAATTAGCATCGCGTACCGCATATTCCAGATCGCTATTACGAATGCTATAGCGCTGGTCAAACCCGGTTTGATATTGACCGGAATAATTAATTAATACGATCTCATCAGGATGGGAATCTACGCGTTCTGCAGACACGCCTTTAACCGTTGAGTGAACGTCGCTGCCCCAGCGGGTGGCAACCTCAGTGGAGAGTGCCTTGCGGGTATTGTACTCCGGCTGTTTTGCGCAGCCGCTTAAAAATAATAAACCGATAATAAGACCGTAACGCGGTATGCTTTTCATATTCCGTCCCTGTTTCACTGAATGTTAATTCCCTGCGGCAGTGTACGGACCTTTGTCATTTTAAAAAGCAGCTACCATGATGTTTCAGATTTCATTTATAAAAAAGGGCCGGTTCAGGAATATAAACCGGCCCGCCAGCGGATAACTCTTAGTTACTCATCTTCAAGATAAGTATACCCGTACAGCCCCGCTTCGAACTCTTCGAGGAACTGCTGCTGCAGCTCGGCGTCGAGGCCGGTATTTTTCACCTGATCGCGGAACTGGGTCAGCAACGTATTCGGATCCAGTTGAACATACTGCAGCATATCCGCCACCGTATCGCCCTCATCGGAGAGCTCAACCTCAACGCTACCGTCCGGGAAGACGAAGACGTCTACCGCTTCGGTGTCGCCGAACAGGTTGTGCATGTTGCCGAGGATCTCCTGATAAGCGCCAACCATAAAGAAGCCCAGCATTGGCGGGTTCTCCGGGTCGTATTCCGGCATCGGCATGGTGGTGGCGATCCCGTCGCCGTCAACATAGTGATCGATGGCGCCATCGGAGTCGCAGGTAATATCCAGCAGCACCGCGCGGCGTTCCGGCGACTTGTTCAGCCCTTCCAGTGGCATCACCGGGAACAGCTGATCGATACCCCAGGCATCCGGCATCGACTGGAACAGCGAGAAGTTGACGTAGATTTTATCCGCCATACGTTCCTGCAGCTCATCGATAATTGGGCGATGGGCGCGGTTGCTTGGATCGAGCTGTTTTTGCACCTCATGGCACATGTTCAGATACAGCTGTTCCGCCCACGCGCGCTCCTGCAGGTTGAAGGTGCCTGAGGAGTAGCCGATGTGGATATCGTGCAGATCCATTTGGCTGTCATGCAGCCATTCACGCAGCGAGCGGCGGTTGCCGGTTTCGTGCATCTCCAGCCAGGTTTCCCACATGCTCTGCAGCGGACGCGCGGCGTCTTTCGCCGGCGGGGTCGCCTCGGTGTATTCGTTGCGCTCGACGCCGATAATGTTGGAAACCAGTACGGTGTGGTGCGCGGTCACCGCGCGGCCGGACTCAGTAATCACCGTCGGGTGCGGCAGGCCGTTCTCTTCACAGGCATCGCCGATCGCCCAGATGATATTGTTGGCGTACTCATTCAGGCCGTAGTTCACCGAACAGTCGGACTGCGAGCGGGTCCCTTCATAGTCCACGCCCAGACCGCCGCCGACATCGAAGCACTGAATATTGACGCCCAGCTTATGCAGCTCGACGTAGAAACGCGCCGATTCGCGCACGCCGGTGGCGATATCGCGAATGTTGGCCATCTGCGAGCCGAGGTGGAAGTGCAGCAGTTGCAGGCTCTCAAGATGGCCTGCCTCGCGCAGAATTTCGACCAGTTGCAGCACCTGCGTCGCCGCGAGCCCAAATTTGGATTTCTCGCCGCCGGAGGACTGCCATTTACCGGAGCCCTGCGAAGCCAGACGCGCACGCACGCCAAGGCGCGGCACCACGTTCAGACGGGCGGCCTCTTCCAGCACGATGGCGATTTCCGACATCTTCTCGATGACCAGATAGACCTTATGGCCCATCTTCTCACCCACCAGCGCCAGACGGATGTATTCGCGATCTTTATAACCGTTGCAGACGATCACGCTACGGGTCATCCCCGCGTGCGCCAGCACCGCCATCAGCTCAGCCTTCGAACCGGCCTCCAGCCCCAGCGGTTCGCCGGAGTGGATCAAGGATTCAATCACGCGACGGTGCTGGTTAACCTTGATCGGGTAGACAAGGAAATAGTCACCGTTATAACCGTAGGATTCACGCGCGCGCTTGAAGGCGGCGTTAATCGAGCGCAGACGATGTTGCAGGATCTGCGGGAAGCAGAACAGCGCCGGCAGGCGTTGTCCCTGGGCTTCGCGCGCTTTGACCAGCTCGGCCAGGTCGACGCGCGCTTCCGGGACGTCAGGATCCGGGCAAACGCTGATATGGCCCAGTTCGTTAACGTCGTAATAGTTATTACCCCACCAGGCAATATTGTAGGTACGTAGCATTTTGCTGGCTTCCTGGGAGCTCATCGCAACCTCCTGCATGGAACGTAGTACACCGTGTTCGCCTGCTGACGAAAGCGAACCCAAAGACATGTCGTCAGACATAGCGAACCTCAACTTGTAATATTAACTACTATCGCAGTCGACAGACGCGATAACAACCCATGAACAGCCTTTAATCCCAGCAGATAGTGCTGGCACTGCAGCTGCGCGACCGGTTTCTTATTCATATATAGTAAAACACGTACCCGAAGCTGGTGTGACAGCCCGGAGAAACCACGAGAAAACCCTTGCTCACGCAAGAGCGCCCTTGTTCAGTTTTCAAAAAGCCTGGAGGCCCTGGAATCCTGAGAAGCGCCGAGATGGGTAGAACATCGGCAGGTTTGCACGAAAGAGATGCAGATTGCGGGATAGAATTGCGCGACAGAACGACGCGACGAATCAGGCGAAAAACGTTGGTTCATTATCTGGTATCACCTCCACACTGCCCCGAAACAGGCCAGCGACAAGCCAAAGCTATACCCGTCATACTTCAAGCTGCAGATGCGTTGGCTGCGTGCGTTCATCCCAGTCACATAGTTATCTATGCTCCTGGGAATTCGCGCCCTTGCCGCCTTCCTGCAACTTAAATTATTTAGGGTATATACATATCGTACAGCCGGCGAAACCGCCGCTGTGTAACAGAGTGCTTAACCCGGCTGGAAGTGGCGTCACGAGATGGGGCTTCGTGCGCTTTTTTAATGAGCCGCGCGCGGCGTTTTATACCGAGAAGCGGGGTAAAATGCAAAATAAAAATACGCGCCTTGCCGGGGTTGTCAGGAAAAATTTCCACCACGCTTTTTCCATTAATGCGGGTGATGTCAAAAAAATGTGGAAATGCGATGAAGTTCTGACCTAAAATAGCCATCCAGAAGTTAATCCATCTATACTGATTAACACTCAGACTGCTCGTGTCACTACCTGCAAGCCTTGGTAGGGTCATCTATCAAAGCCTCTCTACACAACAGTATGAGCTACACGAATACTCACAGGTAAAATAAAACATGGCAAAACACCTCTTTACGTCCGAGTCTGTATCAGAAGGGCATCCAGACAAAATTGCTGACCAAATCTCCGATGCCGTGCTGGACGCGATCCTCGAACAGGATCCGAAAGCGCGCGTAGCCTGCGAAACCTACGTTAAAACCGGCATGGTTCTGGTTGGCGGTGAAATCACCACCAGCGCATGGGTTGATATCGAAGAGATCACCCGTAACACGGTGCGTGAAATTGGTTACGTGCATTCCGATATGGGCTTTGACGCCAACTCTTGTGCCGTCCTGAGCGCCATTGGTAAACAGTCCCCGGACATCAACCAGGGCGTTGACCGTGCCGACCCGCTGGAACAGGGCGCGGGCGACCAGGGCCTGATGTTTGGTTATGCCACTAACGAAACTGACGTGCTGATGCCGGCTCCGGTGACCTATGCTCATCGTCTGGTACAGCGCCAGGCTGAAGTCCGCAAAAACGGCACCCTGCCGTGGCTGCGTCCGGACGCGAAAAGCCAGGTCACTTTCCAGTATGACGACGGCAAAATCGTCGGCATCGATGCGGTAGTTCTGTCTACTCAGCACGCTGAAGATATCGATCAGAAATCCCTGCAGGAAGCAGTGATGGAAGAGATCATCAAGCCGATTCTGCCGACCGAATGGCTGAACGCTTCGACCAAGTTCTTCATCAACCCGACCGGCCGTTTCGTTATCGGCGGCCCGATGGGCGACTGCGGTCTGACCGGTCGTAAGATCATCGTTGATACCTACGGCGGCATGGCTCGCCACGGCGGCGGCGCGTTCTCCGGTAAAGATCCATCTAAAGTTGACCGTTCCGCAGCCTACGCGGCGCGCTATGTAGCGAAAAACATCGTTGCCGCAGGCCTTGCCGATCGTTGTGAGATTCAGGTCTCCTACGCCATCGGCGTCGCTGAACCGACTTCGATCATGGTAGAAACTTTCGGCACCGAAAAAGTGCCTTCTGAACAGCTGACCCTGCTGGTACGCGAGTTCTTCGACCTGCGTCCATACGGCCTGATTCAGATGCTGGATCTGCTGCACCCGATCTACAAAGAGACCGCGGCTTACGGTCACTTTGGTCGCGAACATTTCCCATGGGAAAAAACCGACAAAGCAGCCCTGCTGCGCGAAGCGGCCGGCCTGAAATAAGCCACCCCGCTTGACTACTTAAGGCCAGCCCCGCGCTGGCCTTTTTGTTGCCCCTCATTCCCCACATCTAACGCTTCCTGCCCTTTTTTTGCCATGCAGGCCATAGATAATGGAAGCGATTACATATCTGCTATAGAGCCTGGCGTAACTGAGCTTTCTGTTGACGCCAATTCTTTTCACAATGTTACATACCATGTCGAATTTCGCCATTTCAGCGCAATCTTATTGGCGATAATTGCCTTTTATATCTATGATTTGAATATGTTTTTGCTGATTACATATCTTTACCTTAGTGTAACCGATTACACAGTCGTGATTGTAATCACGTTTTTTTGTCCTGCACTCCCCTACTCTAAGCATCGACAGAATCAATAACTCAACTGGAGGGCGTTATGCCTGACAATAAAAAACAAGGGCGTTCAAACAAGACGATGACGTTCTTTGTCTGTTTCCTCGCCGCGCTGGCCGGCTTACTGTTCGGCCTTGATATCGGCGTTATTGCCGGCGCCTTACCGTTCATTGCCAATGAATTCCAAATCAGCGCACACACCCAGGAGTGGGTGGTCAGCTCCATGATGTTCGGCGCCGCCGTCGGCGCAGTGGGCAGCGGCTGGCTCTCTTTCAAACTTGGGCGTAAAAAAAGCCTGATGATCGGCGCGATCCTGTTCGTTGCGGGCTCGCTATTTTCCGCCGCCGCGCCGAACGTCGAAATCCTGCTAATTTCCCGCGTATTGCTGGGGCTGGCGGTTGGCGTCGCCTCTTACACCGCGCCGCTATACTTGTCGGAAATCGCGCCGGAGAAAATCCGCGGCAGTATGATTTCGATGTACCAGTTGATGATTACCATCGGTATTCTCGGCGCCTATCTTTCCGACACCGCCTTCAGCTATAGCGGCGCGTGGCGCTGGATGCTCGGCGTGATTATCATCCCGGCAGTCCTGCTGCTGATCGGCGTTATCTTCCTGCCGGATAGCCCGCGCTGGTTTGCCGCTAAACGCCGTTTCGTCGATGCCGAGCGCGTCCTGCTGCGCCTGCGAGATACCAGCGCCGAAGCCAAACGCGAGCTTGATGAAATCCGCGAAAGCCTGAAAGTCAAACAGTCCGGCTGGGCGCTGTTCAAAGAGAACAGTAACTTCCGCCGCGCGGTGTTCCTCGGCGTACTGCTGCAGATCATGCAACAGTTCACCGGGATGAACGTCATCATGTACTATGCGCCGAAGATTTTTGAACTGGCGGGCTATGCCAATACCACTGAGCAAATGTGGGGCACCGTGATCGTCGGCCTGACCAACGTACTGGCCACCTTTATCGCTATCGGCCTGGTCGACCGCTGGGGCCGCAAACCGACGCTGATCCTCGGCTTTATCGTGATGGCCGCCGGTATGGGCGTACTGGGCAGCATGATGCATATCGGTATTCATTCTGCTACCGCACAGTACTTCGCGGTACTGATGCTGCTGATGTTTATCGTCGGCTTCGCGATGAGCGCCGGCCCGCTGATTTGGGTACTGTGTTCGGAAATCCAGCCGCTGAAAGGCCGCGATTTCGGTATCACCTGCTCCACCGCGACCAACTGGATTGCCAATATGATCGTCGGCGCCACCTTCCTGACCATGCTGAACTCTCTCGGCAGCGCCAACACCTTCTGGGTCTACGGCGGTCTGAACGTGCTGTTTATCCTGCTGACTATCTGGCTGATTCCGGAAACCAAAAACGTCTCGCTGGAACATATTGAACGCAACCTGATGCAGGGACGTCCGCTGCGCGAAATCGGCGCTCGCGATTAATCCCCTCTGTGCTTCCTCCCCTTTGGGAGGAAGCTTCTTCTTGCTCTCCCCCGCGCGGCGCACTATCCTCTGGCGCTATGAAAACACCCCGTATTCCCATCGCTATCCAGCAGGCCGTCATGCGTAGCCTGCGGGAGCACCTTGCCACCGCCAATCTCAAGCTGGAACGCCGCTATGCGGAACCGACGCTGGTTTATCAGCAGCGCGGCACCTCCGCAGGCACCGCGTGGCTTGAGAAAAACGAGATCCGCCTTAATCCAGTGCTATTGCTGGAAAATCAGCAGGCGTTTATCGATGAAGTGGTGCCGCACGAACTGGCGCATCTGCTGGTGTGGAAACACTTTGGCCGCGTCGCGCCGCACGGTAAAGAGTGGAAATGGATGATGGAGGTCGTGCTGGGCGTCCCCGCCCGCCGCACCCATCGCTTTGAGCTTGATTCGGTACGCCAGAACACCTTCCCCTATCGCTGCCAGTGCCAGCAGCATCAGCTCACCGTTCGTCGTCATAACCGCGTGGTGCGCGGTGAAGCCACCTACCGCTGCGTTCGCTGCGGCGATCTGCTGGTGGCGGAAAAGTAACCACCGGAATTAATTAGAAACTTTCTGATCTGACTGATTGCATCTGACACCCTCATTCGCTACGTTGCGGGCTCGTTTTGACACGGAGTTTACGATGTCCCGTATGTATGTTTTTGCCGTCGCGTTGTTCAGCGTGGCAGCCAGCGGCCCGCTTGCGGCAGCTGGTATTCATAGTTTTTCCCAGGCGAAAGCCGCAGGCGTAAAAGTGAATGCCGACGTTCCCGGCGACTTTTATTGCGGTTGTAAAATCGACTGGCAGGGTAAAAAAGGCGTTATCGATCTGGAATCTTGCGGCTACAAAGTGCGTAAAAACGAGAACCGCGCCAGCCGGGTCGAATGGGAACATGTGGTTCCGGCGTGGCAGTTCGGCCACCAGCGCCAATGCTGGCAGGATGGTGGACGTAAAAACTGCGCCAAAGATCCGGAATATCGCAAGATGGAAAGCGATATGCATAACCTGCAGCCTGCGGTCGGCGAGGTCAATGGCGATCGCGGCAACTTTATGTACAGCCAGTGGAATGGCGGCGACGGGCAGTATGGTCAATGCGCCATGAAGGTCGATTTCAAAGATAAAGTCGCCGAACCGCCGGTACGCGCCCGCGGCTCGATCGCTCGCACCTACTTCTATATGCGCGACCGCTATCAGCTGACTCTTTCCCGCCAGCAAACCCAGCTATTTACCGCCTGGGATAAGCAGTATCCGGTGACCTCCTGGGAGTGCGAGCGCGATGAGCGAATCGCCAAAGTACAGGGCAACCATAATCCTTACGTCCAGCAGGCTTGCCAGGCGCAAAAGAGCTAACCTACACTAGCGGCAATTGTTAATTTGCAGCCGCCGTCTTCCCCGCTATGGGGAAGACGCTATCTGCGCGAAGAACGGAATATCAAGCATGCGCATTCCTCGCATCCACCACCCGGAACGCATTACCCCCGGCAGCCACATTGCCCTCAGCGAAGACGCAGCCAACCACGTTGGCCGCGTCCTGCGCATGAGCAAAGGTCAGGAAATCCAGCTGTTTGACGGCAGCAATCAGGTTTTCGATGCGGTCATCACCGAAGCGGGTAAGAAAAACGTCATGGTCGAGGTTATCCGTGGCCAGATCGACGATCGTGAATCACCGCTGCACATCCATCTCGGCCAGGTGATGTCACGCGGCGAAAAAATGGAATTCACCATCCAGAAATCGATCGAACTTGGCGTAAGCCTCATAACGCCACTGTTTTCCGAGCGCTGCGGCGTTAAACTGGATGCCGAACGCTTGCAGAAGAAGATTCAGCAGTGGCAGAAAATCGCTATTGCCGCCTGCGAACAGAGCGGCCGTAACATCGTGCCGGAGATTCGCCCGGCGATGCAGCTGGAAGCCTGGTGCGCCGAGGAAGAAAACGGCCTTAAGCTCAACCTGCACCCGCGCGCCAGCGCCAGCATCAATACGCTGCCGCTGCCGGTTGAACGTGTTCGCCTGCTGATTGGCCCGGAAGGCGGTCTGTCGGCGGAAGAGATAGCGATGACCGCTCGCTATCAATTTACTGATATCCTGTTGGGACCACGCGTTCTGCGTACTGAGACCACCGCGCTCACCGCCATCACCGCGCTGCAGGTGCGTTTTGGCGATCTGGGCTAAAATCTGGCGCAACGTTCCGCAAACACGACAGCGCTAATGGAGAAAAGAATGATCAAGCTCGGCATCGTGATGGACCCTATCGCATCCATCAACATCAAAAAAGACACCAGCTTCGCTATGTTGCTGGAAGCGCAGCGTCGCGGCTATGAACTCCATTACATGGAGATGAACGACCTGTATCTCATCAACGGCGAATCCCGCGCCCGTACGCGCACGCTGAGCGTCGAGCAGAATTACGACAAATGGTATGAGTTCACCGGCGAGCAGGACCTGGCGCTGGCGGATCTCGACGTCATCCTGATGCGTAAAGACCCGCCGTTCGATACCGAGTTTATCTACGCCACCTACATTCTCGAGCGCGCCGAAGAGAAAGGTACGCTTATCGTCAACAAGCCGCAGAGCCTGCGCGACTGTAACGAAAAGCTGTTTACCGCCTGGTTCTCCGATCTAACCCCGGAAACGCTGGTCACCCGTAATAAAGCCCAGTTGAAAGCGTTCTGGGAAAAACACGGCGATATCATTCTCAAACCGCTGGATGGCATGGGCGGCGCCTCAATCTTCCGCGTGAAAGCGGGCGACCCGAACCTCGGCGTCATTTCCGAAACCCTGACTGAATTGGGTAGCCGCTACTGCATGGCGCAGAATTATCTGCCGGCCATCAAAGACGGCGACAAACGCGTGCTGGTGGTGGACGGCGAGCCGGTGCCATACTGCCTGGCGCGTATCCCGCAGGGCGGTGAAACGCGCGGCAACCTGGCTGCCGGTGGCCGTGGCGAAGCGCGTCCGCTGACCGAAAGCGACTGGGAAATCGCCCGCCGCGTTGGCCCAACGCTAAAAGCCAAAGGCCTTATCTTCGTCGGCCTGGACATCATCGGCGATCGCCTGACCGAAATTAACGTTACCAGCCCGACCTGCGTGCGCGAAATCGAAGCCGCTTTCCCGGACGTGTCGATTACCGGCATGTTGATGGACGCCATCGAAAAACGTATCAACAAATAAGCACTGGGGCGGGCAAACGCCCGCCCGCAAGGCGCCCCTCGGGCGCCGGTAAAACAAAGTGCATCGACACGTTTCTACTTTACCCGCATACTGGGTGTTGTTTTTTTAAACCAGGAACAGAACCTCTGACAATGAATTTACAGCATCACTTTCTGATTGCCATGCCTGCGCTACAGGACCCTCTTTTCCGTCGCTCCGTCGTCTATATCTGCGAGTACAACGACGATGGCGCCATGGGCATTATCATCAATAAGCCGCTGGAAAATTTGCAGGTGGAAGGGATCCTGGAAAAATTGAAAATCGCGCCGCAGCCGCGCAACCCGGATATCCGTCTGGATAAGCCGGTGATGGTCGGCGGCCCGCTGGCGGAGGATCGCGGTTTTATTCTGCACACGCCGCCGTCTGATTTTTCCTCCAGCATCCGTATCTCCGACAACACGGTGATTACCACCTCACGCGACGTGCTGGAAACTCTCGGTACCGATAAACAACCGAGCAACGTGCTGGTGGCGTTGGGCTACGCGTCGTGGGAAAAAGGGCAACTGGAACAGGAAATTCTCGATAACGCCTGGCTTACCGCACCGGCCGATCAGAATATTTTGTTTAAAACGCCGATTGCCGACCGCTGGCGCGAAGCGGCCAAACTTATCGGTATCGATATCGTGACGATGCCTGCCGACGCGGGGCATGCATAATGAGCGGTACCTTTCTGAGTTTTGATTTTGGCACTAAAAGCATTGGCGTCGCCGTTGGGCAGCGCATTACCGGCACGGCGCGTCCGCTCCCGGCGCTGAAAGCGCAGGACGGCAAACCTGACTGGAACATCATCGAAAAGCTGTTGAAAGAATGGCAGCCGGAAGCGGTGATTGTCGGCCTGCCGCTGAACATGGACGGCACCGAACAGCCGCTAACCGCGCGCGCACGTAACTTCGCCAATAAAATTCATGGCCGCTTCGGCGTGAAAATCACCCTCCACGACGAGCGTTTAAGCACCGTCGAAGCCCGCGCAGGGCTGTTCGAACACGGAGGTTTTCGCGCGCTCAATAAAGGCAGCGTTGATTCCGCCTCTGCCGTGGTTATCCTCGAAAGCTATTTCGAACAGGGATACTAATCGGTAGCTCTGGGATGAAAGCGAAGCATAGATTCGCGTTTGCGCCGGGTGGCGGCTTCGCCTTACCCGGCCTACAAAACCCCCGCTGGAGTAACCCGTAGGCCCGCGCAAGCGTAGCGCCGCAGGGCAATCATGGCAGCGGATGCGGAGCCGCTTTTGCGCCGGGTGGCGGCTTCGCCTTACCCGGCCTACAACCCCCTCGCTGGCATAACCCGTAGGCCCGCGCAAGCGTAGCGCCGCCGGGCAATCAGTGACGCAGATGTTCATTCGCCCAGCTTACCGCCTGGGTACGGTTCTTGACGCTCAATTTGCGGAACACATTGTACAGATGAGTACGTACCGTGTTTTCGCTGATGAACAGCGCGCGGGCAATATCCATATTCGTTGCGCCGCAGCGCAGCTCGTTGAGGATCTCACATTCACGCTCGGTCAACGGTGAGTTCTCCGTCGGCGCCGTGACCTGATCCGCAGAATACAGCGCCGGGTGCATCACGCTCAATTCAGCCGTCTGCTCGCCATTTAATACGGCTTTGACGCCCTCAATTAAGCGCGATTGGTCATCGTCATGGCGGAATACGCCATATAACGCAGGCCATTGCGCCATTTCGTAAAGCTCATACTTTTGCGCGCTATTGATAATCAACAGACGCGGATTATCTGCCTGTACGCGAATAATATCTCGCCACACGCCATTCAATTTCTTATTAGAGACGGCAATATCAAACAATATTACCGAGTCTTTTGCCAGACGTTGAGTTAGCGGTTTGTTGATATTATGCAGAGTTACGTTTACGGATAGCTTCTCAGTCAACCACGTCGCAAATGCATTACTCTGAATGGACGGATGAGTAATGAAAGTCACTTGACGCGAATGCAGTAAATTCTCCGATAAATTAATCACTTAAAACTCTCCTTAGCAGTACCCCGCCATCTTAGCGGTTAAATTAACTGAAAATTAAACGTTCAATAATGTATTTATATTTTCAAATACATTTTGGATATTGAAACATCATTTCATGAGAATCTTCCTATTCCCGTAAACAGCATAAATCGAACCCCGCAAAAGTGTCAAAAGGTAATCCCATTTTTTTCCTGGTTAAGCGGGGTAAATGTAAGCCCGCTGTCATAACATTCATTATTTCGGCTTAGGTCGTACCACTTATTTGTATTATGAAATCATTAATCAAAACATTAATTGAACACTGAATTAACAATTTAATGAATACCACCTTTGTTTCATCACGGCATAAGCTATAACTCACCTGCTAACGCACGTTGTTGAAAACTCTGCGCAAAGGTTTGCATTCCTGCCTGTTGACTGGTTTGCATCACGCCGGGTAGCTGATGCGTTTTTCCTTCGCGGATCAAATTTGCCACCGCTGGCGTGTTCACTAAAAGTTCGTATAGCGCAACCCGGCCGCCGGAAGCATTTGGCAACAATTTTTGCGCCGCCACGGCGCATAAACTCCCTGCCAGCTGACTGCGAACCGGCTCTTTTTCTTCCGCCGGGAACACATCCACCAGCCGCTCGACGGCCTGCGCCGCGCTGCGGGTATGCAGCGTCGCCATCACCAGGTGCCCGGTTTCGGCCGCGGTCAGCGCCAGGCGGATGGTTTCGCTATCGCGTAGCTCACCTAATAAGATCACGTCCGGGTCCTGACGCAGCGCCACGCGTAGCGCCGCCGCGAAGGAGGAGCAATGGCGGCCGATTTCGCGCTGCTGGATCAGGCAGTTCCTGCTGGCGTGAATAAACTCCACGGGATCCTCAAGGGTTAAAATATGACCATGGCGATATTGATTGAGGTAGTCCACCATCGCCGCCAGGGTGGTCGACTTGCCGCTACCGGTAGCGCCGGTAACCAGGATCAAACCACTCTCTTCATTTAACAGTTCGCTAAGCGCGGCGGGCGCGCCCAAATCACCCAACTGCGGGCATCGCTGCGGCAAAAGACGCAGCGCCAACGACAAGCCGCGCGCGTGGGCAAAAGCGCTGGCACGCAGCCGCGGCCCATCTGAGAGGGCAAGGGCAAAGTCCACCTGGCCATCGGCACGCCACTGCGCCAACTGTGGGTCGTTAAGCCAGCGAGTGAGGATTTCCTCAACATCCGGCGAAGTAAACGGTGCAGGCTCAAGCTTCCCCAAACGACGCCAGCGCGGCGGATACGCGCTGCACAGGTGTAGATCGGAGACGTTATGCTTTACACTAAGGGCCACGATTTCTTCCAGCTCCATAACTGATCCTCGGAATATGAACGATATTGCGCATAACCTGGCACAGGTCCGGGATAAAATCTCAGGCGCCGCCGCCCGCTGCGGCCGCGCTTCAGAAGAAGTTACGTTGCTTGCAGTGAGTAAAACCAAACCTGCGAGCGCTATCGAAGAAGCAATGGCCGCAGGACAGCGGACATTCGGCGAAAACTACGTCCAGGAAGGGGTGGATAAAATCCGCTATTTCCAGCAGGCGGGCGCCAGCGGTCTGCAGTGGCACTTCATCGGCCCGCTGCAGTCCAACAAAAGCCGGCTGGTGGCCGAACATTTTGACTGGTGCCACACCGTCGACCGGTTGAAAATCGCCACCCGCCTGAGCGAGCAACGTCCGGCGGATTTACCGCCGCTGAACGTGCTGATTCAAATCAACATCAGCGATGAACAGAGTAAATCCGGGATCCCGCTGGCGGAGCTTGACGCTTTAGCCGCCGGTGTCGCCGCCTTACCGAACCTCCAGCTTCGCGGGTTAATGGCCATTCCGGCGCCAGAGTCAGAATATGAAAGGCAGTTTGCCGTCGCCCAACAAATGGCGGTAGCATTCGCGCAACTGAAAACGCTCTACCCTTCGGTTGATACGCTCTCTCTGGGCATGTCGGATGACATGGAAGCCGCTATCGCGGCGGGAAGCACTATGGTGCGCATCGGGACCGCAATCTTCGGCGCGCGCGACTACAGCAAAAAATAAGGAATCTGAGGAACGCCATGAAGACGTTGACCTTCCTGCTCTCAACGGTCATTGAGCTCTACACAATGGTCATGTTGTTACGCGTCTGGATGCAGTGGGCGCGCTGCGACTTTTACAATCCGTTTTCACAGTTCGTCGTGAAAGCGACCCAGCCAATCGTCGGGCCGCTGCGCCGGATTATCCCGGCAATGGGGCCGCTGGATAGCGCCTCCCTGCTGGTCGCCTTCGTGCTATGCGTTATCAAGGCGATCGTGCTGTTTATGGTGGTCACCTTCCAGCCGATTATCTGGATTGCCGCGGTGCTAATCCTGCTGAAAACCATCGGTTCGCTGATTTTCTGGGTGCTGCTATTGATGGCGATCATGAGCTGGGTAAGCCAGGGTCGCAGCCCGGTGGAATACGTGCTGATGCAGTTGGCCGACCCACTGCTGCGCCCGATCCGCAACCTGCTGCCATCCATGGGCGGCATCGACTTTTCGCCGATGGTGCTGGTCCTGCTGCTGTACGTGATTAACATGGGTATCGCCGAGCTGCTGCAAGCTACTGGCAATGTCCTGCTTCCGGGGCTGTGGATGGCGCTATGAGTGCCGTTGAAGTCTGCGCTGACGGGCTGGTGCTCAGGCTGTATATTCAGCCAAAGGCCAGCCGCGACAGCCTTGTTGGTCTGCATGGCGACGAGCTCAAAGTCGCCATCACCGCCCCACCCGTCGACGGCCAGGCAAATGCCCATCTGGTTAAATATCTCGCTAAACAGTTCCGCGTCGCGAAAAGCCAGGTGCTTATCGAAAAAGGCGAACTGGGCCGTCACAAACAGGTAAAAATCATTCACCCGCAGCAGATCCCGCCCGCCGTCGCGGCGCTGACTGACTAAACAGGATTGAATATGCAAAAAGTTGTACTCGCTACCGGCAACGCCGGTAAAGTTCGCGAGCTGGCCTCGCTGCTGGAAGATTTTGGGCTCGACGTCGTCGCCCAGACCGAGCTTGGCGTCGATTCCGCCGAAGAAACCGGCCTGACCTTTATCGAAAACGCGATCCTCAAAGCGCGTCACGCCGCGCAGGTCACCGGCCTGCCGGCCATCGCCGACGACTCGGGTCTGGCGGTGGATGCGCTGGGCGGCGCGCCGGGCATTTACTCCGCTCGCTACTCGGGTGAAAACGCCAGCGACCAGCAGAATCTGGAAAAGCTGCTGGATGCCCTGCAGGACGTGCCCGATGAGCAACGCCAGGCCCAGTTCCACTGCGTGCTGGTTTACCTGCGCCATGCCGAAGACCCGACACCGCTGGTGTGCCACGGCAGCTGGCCGGGCGTGATTACTCGCCAGGCGGCGGGTAGCGGCGGCTTTGGCTATGACCCGATTTTCTTTGTTCCATCCGAGGGTAAAACCGCAGCGGAACTGAGCCGTGAAGAGAAAAGCGCCATTTCCCACCGTGGGCAGGCGCTGAAACTGTTACTGGAAGCATTACGTAATGGCTAATTTGCCGCCTCTGAGTCTTTATATTCATATCCCGTGGTGCGTGCAGAAGTGCCCGTACTGCGATTTCAATTCGCATGCGTTAAAGGGCGAAGTGCCGCACGACGACTACGTCCAGCACCTGCTTGCCGATCTGCGCCACGATGCGCCATACGCACAAGGACGTGAAATTAAGACTATTTTTATCGGCGGCGGTACGCCAAGCCTGCTTTCCGGCCCGGCGATGCAAACCCTGCTTGATGGCGTGCGCGCCTGCCTGCCGCTGGCGGCGGATGCGGAGATCACCATGGAAGCCAATCCGGGGACCGTGGAGGCCGATCGCTTCGTTGAGTATCAGCGTGCCGGCGTCAACCGTATCTCCATCGGCGTACAGAGCTTTAGCGAGCCAAAATTGCAGCGTCTGGGGCGTATTCACGGTCCGGAAGAGGCAAAACGCGCGGCGCGGCTGGCGAGCGGCCTCGGGCTGCGTAGCTTTAACCTCGATTTAATGCATGGCCTACCGGACCAGTCGCTGGATGAGGCGCTGGATGACTTACGCCAGGCGATCGCGCTCAATCCGCCGCATCTGTCGTGGTATCAGTTGACTATTGAGCCGAACACGCTGTTTGGTTCGCGCCCGCCGGTATTACCGGATGACGATGCGCTGTGGGATATTTTCGAGCAGGGGCATCAATTGCTAAGCGCCGCAGGTTATCAGCAGTACGAGACCTCCGCTTACGCCAAACCAGGCTATCAGTGCCAGCACAATCTCAACTACTGGCGCTTTGGCGATTATCTGGGTATTGGCTGCGGCGCGCACGGCAAAGTGACCTTCCCTGATGGCCGAATTCTGCGTACGGCGAAAACCCGTCACCCGCGCGGCTACATGGAAGGCCGTTACCTGGAGCGCCAGCACGACGTGGACGCGGCGGATAAACCGTTCGAGTTCTTTATGAACCGCTTCCGCCTGCTGGAGGCCGCGCCGCGCGCGGAGTTCAGCTTGTATACCGGCCTTGATGAGCAGGTTATCCGTCCGCAAATCGATGCCGCTATCGCCGAAGGCTATCTGCTGGAAGATGCGCAAAACTGGCAAATTACCGAGCACGGTAAACTGTTTTTAAATTCGCTGCTGGAGCTGTTCCTCAGCGAAGAGTAATCCCTGCGGGCGGCACGTCGTCGCCCGTATCTTTCCCCTTACATCCTCTCCCGCTACGGTCAAACCGACTGGCGTTTTTTTGCTCGATTTTTTGCAGCCAATCACAAAATCCGATCGACTTTTTTCCTTTTCTTGACTCATTTTTTGCGCAGTGGTAATCCTGCTTCATCGGTTGAGCAAATGTAAAACCGACGTATCCTACATGTGAATTATTGGTAACTCTGATTAAAAAAGTCTCTGTAACGTCGGCGCAATCCGGCGGGCTTAAGCCTATAAAAAAGAGGGTAACACAATGAATTACCGTAATATTTTTATCACACTCGCCGCATTATCCGGCACCGTCACGGCTTCAGCCTGGTCTGCAGAGTCCGCCACCGTGGCCTTTTTAATGCCCGATCAGGCCTCTACCCGCTATGAGCAGCACGACTTCCCCGGTTTTAAGGCGGAAATGAGCAAGCTTTGCGCGGAATGTAAGGTCATCTATCAGAATGCCAACGCCAACGCGTCGCTCCAGCAGCAGCAGTTTAATTCGGTTATTGCCCAGGGGGCGAAAGTGATCGTCCTGGATCCGGTTGACTCTTCCGCCGCCGCCGCGCTGGTCGAAAACGCCCAGGCGCAGGGGGTCAAGGTCATTGCCTATGACCGCCCGGTGCCAAACAAACCAGCTGATTTCTACGTCTCATTTGATAATGAGGGCATTGGTTACGCCATCGCGAAATCTCTCACCGACCATCTGAAAGCGAGCGGCGTGCCGCAGGATGCCGGCGTGCTGCAGATTAACGGTTCGCCAACCGATGCCGCCGCAGGGCTGATCCGCGACGGTATCCATCGCGGATTGAAAGAGTCCGGTTACAAAACGCTGGCCGAATTCGACACCCCGGAGTGGGCGCCGCCGAAAGCCCAGGAGTGGACCGCCGGGCAGGTTACCCGCTTTGGCGACAAAATTAAGGGCGTGGTCGCGGCAAACGACGGTACCGGCGGCGGCGCAATTGCCGCCTTTAAGGCTGCCGGGGTCCAGCCGCTGCCGCCGGTCACCGGCAATGACGCCACTATCGCCGCGCTGCAGCTGATCATCGCCGGCGACCAGTACAACACCATCTCCAAGCCATCGGAGATCGTCGCCGCGGCGGCGGCCAAAGTGGCGGTTGATTTTATTCAGGGCAAAAAACCGCAGGCCAGCACCACCCTGTACAACACCCCTTCCCAGCTATTTACCCCGGAAGTGGTGACGGCCAAAAACATCAAAGCGGAAATCTTCGATAAAAAAATCCAGACCTGGGATCAGGTGTGTAGCGGCGAGTACGCCGCCGCCTGCCAGAAGTTAGGCATCAGCAAGTAACCTTTGCCCCTGCGCCCGCCGCGGCGGGCGCGATTTCGCCATGATTGAGGTCGTTTTGTATGCCGCAACAACAACACAACTCCGCCGCCGGGCGGCCAATACTGCAACTGCGCAACGTCTCTAAACATTTTGGCGCGGTGTCCGCGCTGACGGATATCGAATTAGAAGTCCACGCCGGCGAGGTAGTCGCGCTGGTCGGCGACAACGGCGCGGGCAAATCCACGCTGGTGAAGATCCTCGCCGGCGTCCACCAGCCGACCTCCGGCACCATTGAGTTTGACGGCAACCCCGTCACCCTCGATAGCCCCGGCAAGGCGCTGGAATACGGTATTGCCACGGTGTTTCAGGATCTGGCGCTGTGTGAAAACCTTGATGTGGTGGCAAACCTGTTTCTGGGTCATGAAATTTCGCCGTTCCAGCTCGATGAAGTGGCGATGGAAGTGAAAGCCTGGACGCTGCTGCAGGAGCTGGCGGCACGTATTCCGTCGGTACGCGAACCGGTGGCATCGCTTTCCGGCGGCCAGCGGCAGACCGTCGCCATCGCCCGTTCGCTGCTGCTGAACCCTAAAATCATTATGCTCGATGAGCCCACCGCGGCGCTGGGCGTCGCGCAGACCGCGGAAGTGCTCAACCTGATTGAGCGCGTTCGCGAGCGCGGGCTTGGCGTCATCATCATCAGCCACAACATGGAAGACGTTCGCGCCGTCGCCGACCGTATCGTGGTGCTACGTCTCGGGCGCAACAAAGGGATCTTCACGCCCGATGCTTCCAATCAGGATCTGGTCGCCGCGATCACCGGCGCGACGGAAAACGCCGTTTCACGCCGGGTTGAACGTAAATCACAGCCAACAACTTCCGGAGCGATGTAATTTTATGAACAGTAAGACCGCATCCCACACCGCGCTGGATCGCAGCGATGAGCGCGTTCGTCACGACGAGGGGCTGTTTGGCGCCCTGCGCGCGCAGATAACCCGCATCAAAACCGGCGATCTCGGCACCGCGCCGGTGATAGCCGGGCTGATTGTGATTTCCCTGGTTTTCACCTTCCTCAACCCGGTCTATATCGCGCCGAATAACCTGGTGAACCTGCTGTTTGACTGCGCGACGGTCGGGTTTATCTCGCTCGGCATCGTCTGCGTGCTGATGCTTGGCGAGATAGACCTGTCGGTCGGTTCCATGAGCGGCCTGGCATCGGCTATCGTCGGCGTGCTGTGGGTGAACGCAGGATGGCCGCTGGCGGGAGCCATCGCCGTGGCGCTGGCCTGCGGCGTGGCCGTCGGGCTGGTCTACGCGCTACTGTATACCCGCGTCGGAATGCCAAGTTTCGTCGCCACTCTCGCCGGCCTGCTGGCGCTGCTGGGCATGCAGCTGTATATCCTCGGGCCGAGCGGCAGCATCAACCTGCCCTATACTTCGCCGCTGGTGCGCTTTGGCCAACTGCTGGTGATGCCCGGCTGGTTCTCACACCTGATGGCATTGCTGCCAGGACTGGCGATTATTGTCTTTGGTCTGAAAAAACGCTCGCGGCGGCTGGCGGCCAATCTTTCCGCTGAGGGAGTCAGCTCGCTACTGGCGCGCGCGATCGCGCTGACGATTATCTTCGAGGCCGCGGTGCTTTACCTCAATCAGGGGCGCGGTATTCCGTGGATTTTCGGTCTCTTTGTCGCCTGCGTGATGATCCTCAACTACGCGCTGAAACGGACAAAATGGGGTCGCTCGATGTTCGCGGTCGGCGGCAACCGTGAAGCGGCGCGCCGTTCGGGGATTAACGTGCGGGCGATTTATGTGAGCGCTTTTGTTCTGTGTACCACGCTTGCGACCTTCGGCGGCATTCTCGCGGCGTCGCGACTGGCTTCCGCCAGCCAGCAGGCCGGCACCGGCGACGTCAACCTCAACGCCATCGCCGCGGCGGTGATCGGCGGCACCAGCCTGTTCGGCGGACGCGGCAGCGCCTGGTCCGCGCTATTGGGGATCATCGTGATTCAGTCGATTTCAAATGGGCTGACGCTGTTGAACCTGCCGTCTTCGCTGCGCTATATCATTACCGGCGCGGTACTGGCGATTGCGGTAATCATTGATTCTCTGGCTCGCCGTTCACGCGTGTCGCACGGCCGCGCCTGAGTGGAGAAGTGCGCGGCCCAAAGAAATGCGGGCCGCGAAATCTTGCTTACTTTAACGAACCAACCAGCGCTTTGCGGCTCTCTTCCAGCGAGACCACCCGGCCGCAAACATCTTTGCCGAACTGCTGGAAATCCGCTTCCTGGTTTTTCCACTCATCCTGGATTGCGGTTTGCAGGCCGCCAAGACTGCCGAGAATGCCCTGCAGCGGATTGCCGCCGCCTTTGAGCACCGCTTTGGCGCCCATCTCGTTAATGCTGTCCTGCAGAATGCCGCCCATCGCCTGATTCACCAGCTGTTGGCCATCGGCGCGAACCTGGTCGATAGCTTTATAGTGGAAAGTCAGGCCATCGCTGCGACGTTCGATAATGCGGTTCATCTGTTCTTTCAGCTGCGCGTCCAGCTTGGTCAGGCGGCTATGCATACTGCTGCTGGCGCCGACCTGTTCGGTGATGATTTTATCCAGCGCCTTGCGGCCCTTTTCGACGCGCGAACGCGCACCATCATCAATCCACGGCAGACTGCTGCGCAGACCGGCCTGATAATCTTGCGCCTGTTCGCGCTGGGCGGCGCTAAGGGCATAGGCTTTACCGTTAAAGGTCAGATTACCGTCCGGCTTAATCACCAGATCGCCGTTTTCACCCTTCACCTGCACCTGCTGCGGGCTGAGGATCACATCGTCACGCGGCGTGACGCTACACTGGTAGTCCGCGTGGGCAGACAAAGCGGTGACGGAAAGCGCCACCGCCAGCAGCGTTTTGCGCATCATTTTACTCCCTTAAGACAAATCGGGCCGGCAATTGCCGACCCTTGTCAAACTTAGTCCCACCAGACGTCAAAAAGTTCGCTGGTGCGCACATCCGCTAATTTACGATCTTCCAGCCACTTACGAACGATGGCCTGATGCTCTTCGGTACATTTACCGATTTCCTGCATGCAGATGAGCCCTTCCCACGAGAGATAGCCGCTGCCGTCAAAGGCCAGTTTATTCGGCTCAATGACCTCTTCGATCAGATCGTTGACCGTCTGGTCGATCTGCTCTTCGCTGGCCCCTTCCGGGAAACGCCAGGCTACGGAGAAACCTAACTCCTGAAACTCGTCGATATGCATTTTTTTACGCAGACGACGGCTACGATTCTTGGCCATTATTTCACCCTCTCGAACATTAAGTCCCATACGCCGTGGCCAAGACGATGGCCACGTTGTTCAAATTTGGTTACCGGGCGCGATTCCGGGCGCGGTACGTAATCGTTACTTTCCGACCGGTTACGATAGCCTTCCAGCGAAGACATCACTTCCAGCATATGCTCGGCATAGGCTTCCCAGTCGGTCGCCATATGGAAGACGCCGCCCAGCTTCAGTTTGCTTTTTACCAGCTCGGCGAAAGGCGGCTGCACGATACGACGTTTATTATGACGCGCTTTATGCCACGGGTCAGGGAAAAACAGCTGCACCATATTCAGCGAGTTATCCGGGATCATAGTGTGCAGCACTTCGACCGCATCGTGACACATTACGCGCAGATTTTGTACGCCTTCTTCTTCCGCGGAAGCCAGGCATGCGCCGACGCCCGGCGAGTGCACTTCAATACCGAGGAAGTTTTGCTCCGGTTTAGCTTTCGCCATCGCCACCAGCGAGGCGCCCATACCGAAACCAATTTCTAAGGTGACCGGCGCTTCGCGGCCAAACAGGGCGGCGAAATCGAGCGGCGCATCGTTGAATTCAACGCCCATCACCGGCCAAATGTTATCCAGCGCATGCTGCTGCCCTTTCGTCAGGCGGCCCTGGCGACGGACGAAGCTACGAATACGGCGCAGCGGGCGACCGTTTTCATCGAATTCCGGAGAAATGACGTCGTTTTTCATAAAAGTTAAGTCTGCTTGTGAATGTGTTCGGAAAACGGGCATTATCCAAAGTTACCCGGCGGATGCAAGGGTTTACAGCCACTCGCCCTTGTGCTGCAATCTGCCACCCTGTAATCGCGATTCCGGAGCCGTAGCTTTGACTTTTCTCGCCGCGCAATTTTCAGCCCAGGTCCTGGACTGGTACGACAAATACGGCCGTAAAACCCTGCCCTGGCAAATCGCCAAGACGCCCTACAAAGTATGGCTCTCCGAAGTGATGTTGCAACAAACCCAGGTCACCACGGTTATTCCCTATTTTGAACGCTTTATGGCGCGTTTCCCAACGGTTGTTGATTTAGCCAACGCGCCGCTGGATGAAGTGCTGCATCTGTGGACCGGCCTTGGCTACTACGCGCGGGCGCGCAACTTACATAAAGCCGCGCAGCAGGTCGCCACGCAACACGGCGGCGAGTTCCCGAAAACCTTTGAAGAGGTGGCCGCGCTTCCCGGCGTCGGGCGCTCGACGGCGGGGGCGATTTTATCCCTTTCGCTCGGTCAGCATTATCCGATTCTCGACGGCAACGTGAAGCGGGTACTCGCCCGCTGCTATGCTGTGAGCGGCTGGCCGGGGAAAAAAGAGGTGGAAAAACGGCTGTGGGAAATAAGCGAAGAGGTGACGCCGGCGCAGGGCGTAGAACGCTTCAACCAGGCGATGATGGATCTCGGCGCCATGGTTTGTACCCGCTCGAAGCCGAAGTGCGAACTGTGCCCGCTGAGTAACGGCTGCGTGGCCTACGCTAACCATTCATGGGCGGAATATCCGGGGAAAAAACCGAAGCAGACCATCCCGGAACGCACCGGCTACTTCCTGCTGATGCAGCACGGCGACGAGGTATTTCTTTCCCAACGTCCGCCGGTGGGTTTATGGGGCGGATTGTTCTGTTTTCCGCAATTTGAGGATGAAGCCGGGCTACGCGAGTGGCTGGCGCAACGTCAGATAAAGGCCGATAATCTGACGCAATTAACCGCCTTCCGCCACACTTTCAGCCATTTCCACCTGGATATTGTGCCGATGTGGCTTACAGTGCACTCATCTGGCGCATGCATGGATGAAGGTAACGCACTCTGGTATAACTTAGCGCAGCCGCCATCGGTCGGACTGGCGGCCCCCGTGGAGCGCTTGTTGCAACAGTTGAAAGCCGGAACGCCGGTCTAGTTTTTTCGGCTATAAAAGAGGATTGATTATGAGCAGAACGATTTTTTGTACTTTCCTGCAGCGTGAAGCGGACGGCCAGGATTTCCAGCTCTATCCGGGCGAGCTCGGTAAGCGCATTTACAACGAAATCTCCAAAGAGGCCTGGGCGCAGTGGCAGCATAAGCAGACCATGCTGATCAACGAGAAAAAACTCAGCATGATGAACCCGGAGCACCGCAAGCTGCTGGAACAGGAGATGGTGCAGTTCCTGTTTGAAGGGAAAGACGTTCACATCGAAGGCTACACGCCGCCGGAAAAACAGTAAGGGCCTCACGGCCTTTACCAAACAAACACAACACGCACTCCCGGAATGATGAAAAAATACTTAGCGCTCGCGCTGATTGCGCCATTGCTCGTGTCCTGTTCCAGTTCCAATAAAAAAGGCGCCGAATATAACGAGGCCTGGGTCAAGGACACTAACGGATTCGATATCCTGATGGGCCAGTTTGCCCATAACATCGAGAACATTTGGGGGTATAACGAAGTTCTGCTCGCCGGGCCGAAGGACTACGTAAAATATACCGATCAATATCAAACCCGTAGCCACATCAACTTTGATGCCGGTACGATTACCGTCGAGACCATCGCCGGAACCGATCCGCAAGGACGGTTACGCCAGGCGATTATCAAAACCCTGTTGATGGGCGATGACCCCAACTCTATCGACCTCTATTCCGACGTCGATGATATTCAGATTTCCAAAGAACCGTTCCTCTACGGCCAGGTCGTCGATAACACCGGCGAATCCATTCGCTGGGAGTGGCGCGCCGCGCGCTATGCCGATTATCTGTTGCAAACCCGCCTGAAGAGCCGCAGCAATGGCCTGCGCGTGGTCTATAGCATCACCATCAACCTGGTGCCTAACCACCTCGATAAACGTGCGCATAAATATCTCGGCATGGTGCGCCAGGCCTCGCGTAAATATGGCGTTGATGAGTCGCTGATCCTTGCGATTATGCAAACAGAATCATCGTTTAACCCCTATGCGGTGAGCCACGCGGATGCCATGGGGCTGATGCAGGTCGTACAGCATAGCGCGGGGAAAGACGTCTTCCGCTCGCAGGGCAAATCCGGCCTGCCGAGCCGCAGCTATCTGTTTGACCCGGCGAATAACATCGATACCGGCACCGCTTATCTGGCGATGCTGAACAACGTTTATCTCGCCGGCATCGATAACCCCACCTCGCGTCGCTACGCGGTGATCACCGCCTATAACGGCGGCGCCGGCAGCGTACTGCGCGTCTTCTCCAGCGATAAAGTCCAGGCGGCGAACATCATTAACAGCATGGCGCCAGGCGACGTCTACCAGACGCTCACCACCCGCCATCCGTCGGCAGAATCGCGCCGGTATCTGTATAAAGTGAATACCGCGCAGAAAAGCTACCGCCGTAAGTAGCCCTCTCCCGCAGGCCCGGACATCTCGCCGGGCCTCTCTTTTTTACGACATACTTCGTAATATCTTTCGATTTTCTGCGGCAGTTAACAGAAGCCTTCAACCGGTGAATGATAGAATCGCATCAAAATAACGGTGGTTATGTTATTTAAAAAACATCACCAGCCCACATTCGTGAGGATAAATACATGAATCTTAAGCTGCAGTTAAAAATACTGTCGTTCCTGCAGTTCTGCCTTTGGGGGAGTTGGCTGACCACGCTCGGCTCTTACATGTTCGTCACCCTGAAGTTTGACGGCGCGGCCATCGGCGCGGTGTATAGCTCGCTCGGCATCGCCGCTGTGCTGATGCCGACGCTGCTCGGGATCGTCGCCGATAAATGGATCAGCGCCAAATGGGTGTATGCCATCTGCCACCTGGTCGGCGCGTTAACGCTGTACCTTGCGGCGCAGGTCACCACGCCAGGCGAGATGTTCCTCGTGATCTTGCTTAACTCGCTGGCCTATATGCCGACGCTTGGCTTGATCAACACCATCTCCTACTACCGCCTGCAGTCGGCGGGGCTGGATATCGTGACCGATTTCCCGCCAATTCGTATCTGGGGCACCATCGGCTTTATCCTCGCCATGTGGGGCGTCAGCTTCTCGGGCTTCGAGCTTAGCCATATGCAGCTTTATATCGGCGCGACGCTGTCGGTCTTGCTGGCGCTGTTCACCCTGACGCTGCCGCATATTCCGGTCGCCAACGCCCAGCGCAACCAGAGCTGGACTGAGATGCTCGGCCTGAACGCTTTTGCGCTGTTTAAAAACAAGCGTATGGCAATCTTCTTTATCTTCTCCATGATGCTCGGTGCCGAACTGCAAATCACCAATATGTTTGGCAACACTTTCCTGCACAGCTTCGATAAAGACCCACTGTTCTCCGGCAGCTTTATCGTCGAGCACGCGTCGGTATTGATGTCGATTTCGCAGATCTCCGAAACGCTGTTTATCCTGACCATCCCGTTCTTCCTTAGCCGCTACGGCATTAAGAACGTGATGCTGATTAGTATCGTGGCGTGGATGCTGCGCTTCGGCCTGTTCGCCTTCGGCGACCCGACGCCGTTCGGTACCGTGCTGCTGGTACTGTCGATGATCGTCTACGGCTGCGCCTTCGATTTCTTCAACATCTCCGGTTCAGTATTCGTTGAGAAAGAGGTGCGTCCGGAAATCCGCGCCAGCGCCCAGGGTATGTTCCTGATGATGACCAACGGCTTCGGCTGTATCCTTGGTGGGATGGTGAGCGGCAAAGTTGTCGAGCACTTTACCATTGAGGGGATCACTAACTGGCAAAGCGTGTGGCTGATTTTCGCCGCCTACTCGCTGGTGCTGGCCTTCGCTTTCGTGGCGCTGTTCAAGTATCAACACGTCAGACAGCCTGCCGCCGCGCGCCAGAACGCCTGATTGGCAAAAGCAAAACGCCCCGCCTGTTCGGCGGGGCGTTTTTTTATTTCTTCAACACATACCCATACAACCGCTTAATACCATCGGTATCCGTTTCGCTATAAACCCCCTGCAACTCCGGCGAAAAGCCCGGCAGCATATTGACCCCCTCTTCCAGCGCGAGGAAGTAGCGTAGTACCGCGCCGCCCCAGAGTTCGCCCGGCACCACGCACAGCACGCCCGGCGGATACGGTAGCGCCCCTTCCGCCGCGATGCGGCCTTCGGCCTCGCTCAGGCGCACCAACTCAACGTTACCGCGGATAAATTCGCGGTTGGCGTCCTGTGGGTTCATCACCACCGGCGGGAAACTCTGCTTGCGGAACATCGCCTTTTGCAGGTCTTTAACATCAAAACTGACGTACAGATCGTGCATTTCCTGACACAGCTGGCGAATGGTGTAATCGCGGTAGCGAACCGGGTATTTGTTGTAAATAGTCGGCAGTACCTCGGCGAGCGGCGAATCCGCTTCGAAATGCTGTTCGAACTGGGCCAGCATCGCCACCAGTCGCGCCAGTTTTTCCGCGCTTTCCGCCGGCGTCAGCAGGAACAAAATCGAGTTGAGATCGCACTTCTCCGGCACAATGCCGTTTTCGCGCAGGTAGTGCGCCAGGATGGTCGCCGGGATGCCAAACTCGGTATAGTCGCCGCTATCGGCATCGATGCCCGGCGTGGTCAGCAGCAGCTTACACGGATCGACAAAGTATTGATTGTCAGCATAACCGCTAAAGCCGTGCCAGCTCGCGCCCGGCTCGAAGCTAAAGAAGCGACGTTCGCTGGCGATAGTCGCCGTCGAATGCTCCTGCCACGGTTTCCCGCCGACCAGCGGCGGCACAAATGGCCGCAATAATTTACACTGCGCTAGTATCGCTTTACGCGCTTCGATACCCAGCTCCACGCACTCCGCCCACAGCCGCCGACCGCTCTCTCCTTCATGGATTTTGGCATTCACATCGAGCGAGGCGAACAGTGGATAAAACGGACTGGTGGAAGCATGCAACATAAAGGCGTTATTCAGCCGCTTATGCGGGCAGAAACGCGCCTGGCCGCGCAGATGGTTATCCTTCTTGTGAATTTGCGAGGTCTGCGAAAAACCGGCCTGTTGCTTATGCACCGATTGCGTCACAAAAATGCCCGGATCGTTTTCATTGAGATCCAACAGCAGCGGCGAGCAGTCAGCCATCATCGGGATAAACTGCTCGTAACCGACCCACGCCGAGTCAAACAGGATGTAATCGCAGAGATGGCCGATTTTATCGACCACCTGGCGCGCGTTATACACCGTGCCGTCATAGGTGCCCAGTTGGATCACCGCCAGGCGGAACGGGCGCCGCGCGTCGGCTTTTTCCGGCGCCGCTTCACGGATCAGCTCGCGCAGGTAGGTTTCATCAAAGCAGTGGTCGTCGATGCCGCCGATAAAGCCGAACGGGTTGCGCGCGGCTTCCAGATAGACCGGCGTCGCCCCGGCCTGGATCAGCGCGCCATGGTGGTTTGATTTATGGTTGTTGCGATCGAACAGTACCAGATCGCCGCGGGTCAGCAGCGCATTTGTCACGACCTTGTTCGCCGCGGAAGTGCCGTTAAGCACGAAGTAGGTTTTATCGGCATTGAAGACTTTTGCCGCAAATTTCTGCGCGTGCTTCGCCGAACCTTCATGGATCAGCAGATCGCCGAGCTTGACGTCGGCGTTGCACATGTCAGCGCGAAAAACGTTCTCGCCGAAAAACTCGTAGAACTGGCGGCCCGCGGGATGCTTTTTAAAGAACGCGCCATGCTGATGGCCGGGACAGGCGAAAGTGCTGTTGTCCATCTCAACGTACTGGCTAAGCGTATTGAAAAATGGCGGCAGCAGTTTCTCTTCATAGCCGCAGGCGGCCGCTTCCAGCTCCAGCCACTCCTGCTCTTTGCCGCTAATCACCGCGACGACTCCTTCCGGTTTATCCGTTTGCGTTTCGCTAAATAGATAGACCGGCAGATTGAATCCGCTGCGCTTGAGCAGGGCCAGGATACCGCTGCGGCTATCCGCCGCGGTGATGACGACCGCTGCCGCATCGGTAAAATCAGTGCTGTCCAGCGCCACAACCTGACGATGGGTGGACAGACGGGAGACCAGCTCGCAGCTGGCGGCAATGTGCATAGATTTCATAAGCGCAAATGCCCGTATCGGGAGTGTAAAAATCTCAGGCAAAGGTGGAGCCTTGCCCAACGAGGTGTCCGGGTCTGACGGAATTCAGCTCCGACCGCCGGACATCAGTAAAAGCAGACACGTCCGATCTTACTGTTGTCCTACAGTGAGCATACGTGGCCTTCACCGCATGGTGAACAGGGAGAGTAAGGAACGAGGCATACCGCGCAGCAGTACGCAGCGGCAACGGCGATGTAATGGCGATGTCGTCATCCCGGCGGCCTCAGGGTAAAGAGGTGAAAATCCGCGCAATCATGGCACCTTTCCGAAAGTGGCGCAAGATGAAATCCATATGCATTCTCCCCACGTATCCGCAAGCCTTAGCGGCGAAACAACGTCATAATAATGCGGACATCAGGAATAATTAACAGGAGTTTACTTTGGTTATAGGGCCATTTATTAACGCCAGCGCGGTGCTTGTCGGCGGCGTACTGGGCGCGCTGCTGAGCCAACGATTGCCGGAACGGATCCGCACCTCGATGACCTCGATTTTTGGGCTGGCATCACTAGGGATTGGTATTTTACTGGTCATCAAGTGCGCCAACCTGCCGGTGATGGTGCTGGCGACGCTGGTCGGCGCGCTGCTCGGTGAAGTGTGCAACATGGAGAAAGGCATCAATACTCTGGTGAGCAAACTCCAGCAACTATTGTCGCCAAAGGGCAGGAAAAAGGCCTCGGCCCACGAGTCTTATATTCAGAGCTACGTGGCGATCATCGTGCTGTTTTGCGCCAGCGGTACCGGTGTTTTTGGCGCCATGCGCGAAGGAATGACCGGCGACGCCAGCATCCTTATCGCCAAAGCGTTTCTCGACTTTTTCACCGCTACTATTTTCGCCTGCACGCTGGGGCTGGCGGTGTCGGTAATCTGTGTGCCGATGCTGCTGATTCAGCTGAGTCTGGCGGCCTGCGCCTCGCTTATCATGCCGCTGACCACGCCGATGATGATGGCCGACTTCAGCGCCGTCGGCGGTATGCTGCTGGTGGCGACCGGCCTGCGTATCTGCGGGATTAAGATGTTCGCGGTGGTCAATATGCTCCCCGCCCTGCTGCTGGCAATGCCGATTTCGGTCGCGTGGACGGCCTTTTTTGCCTGACGACGCGTGCTTTTACGGCAAAGTGGTGATAGATTGTGCAGTCTGCTGCGAAATTTATAAATTTCGTTGACGAGGCGCGGTGAATCAGGTTTAATGCGCCCCGTTGCCCGGATAGCTCAGTCGGTAGAGCAGGGGATTGAAAATCCCCGTGTCCTTGGTTCGATTCCGAGTCCGGGCACCACTATTTAAAGAACCCGCCCAAAAGGCGGGTTTTTGCTTTTCTGCAGCCGGACTCTCCATCGAACTGCGTTCGATTATTCGCCGCAACGCGGCTCACCCCTTCGGGGCCAGCGCGACAAGCGCGCTGTTCAACGCCTGCGGCGTTAGTCCGAGTCCGGGCACCACTATTCAGAGAACCCAGCCTATGGCTGGGTTTTTGCTTTTCTGCAGCCGGGCTCTCCATCGAACTGCGTTCGATTATTCGCCGCCAACACAACCGCGTTAAAGCTGATGAACGACCTGCTGCAGAATCCCCATGTTAGCCTGGTCCAATACCCGTTCATCCCAACCCATTTCTGAGCTCGAAACCGCAACACTCCAGGCTGAATTTGTACCCTTCGGCAAAATTTTGGCTCTGATCTCGTGGTTTACGGTAACAAAGTCCTGAGTGACCAAACGTTGAATCGGGGCCAGGTTTGCATGTACTACCTGACTTCCTGAACCGACGCCAAAACGTAACGGATGTGACTTCATTTCATTGTTGAGCGCCGTTTCTGCTTTTGTCTTATCCGAATAGACCTTGTTGTTGAGGCCCTGGAAGAAATCATTCAGTTTGTTTCTTAGCTTGGCGATAGACTTGATGGTTTCGAGGAAATCTTTATTCGTCGCCACCTGAACATCGGAAAAATTATTACGGAGCAACGCCATCGCGCCAGCGGCCAGGCCGGTCGCGCCGACAGAAGATAACGCATAACGCGCCGCTATACCCGAAAGCGACGAACCCGCCTGCGAGGCGGCGATGGCGGCGGTACCTGCGCCAAAAGAAGCGAGCCCGCCAATGCCTGCCAGTATTTTACCGGCCACATCGTAATAGCTTTTTGTCTGATCCCGGTAGACGTTGCCGCCGTAACCATACATATGCGCAGGCGTTGTTCTGAAGCGTTCAAAAAACGCGGCGTGATTGCTCATGGTAGCAGTACGACGACTGGCCCCCGTCAGAGATTCCAGTTCGTATTCTTCGTCGCGTTGTCTTCTGGCAGGCTCTTTACTGGCAGAAAGCAAGCGCTCATAGGTATCCATAATCGTGCGATCCGGAGCGTTCTCAAACTGACTCAAAGTTCCTTTATCCAGTTCATTGACGAATGAAATAATAATATCCAGCTGCTCTGCGTCAAACCGGGAATGATCGGAGAGAACCGCATTTATCTCGGAGGTAATATCTGGCATTGCAGGCGCTCCAGCGTCGATTAAATTTCTTTATTCTGTTTGATATCCCAACCCGATTTAGTTTCTGCGCCTTTGGTCCCTTGAGAAGACTGCTCCCAATAATGCAGATTAACTTTAGATGCCTGAAACAGGTAATTCACCATAATAGTGTCGGTATGACCCACACCGCTAAAACTGGTTTTCGTCACCAGAACATCTTCAAGGACAACACGCGAATACTCAATTTGCGAGCCGCCGGCTTTGCAAATTGATAGTTCGACTTTAGCGACATGTTTACCGCTAGCGCAAAACTTGAGAACTGCCGGCGTTGCTTTATCTATCAATGCTTGTACCGAAAGGTCCTGAAAATTAACTTTACCCGCTCCGCCACCGCCGCCAACGCTCATATTCCCAGGCTGCTCAGCCGCCCAGCTAAATGACAAAACATCTATCCAATTTTTATGATTTGAGTCGTTAGATTCACCGGTTACCCCATCAACCTTCAGATACATATCAATAGCCATAACAGTCCCTATATTGCATGTTTTAAGAAAAGGAGCCCCCTAATAAGCTAGTTTAAATTTTGCAGATTTAAATGAAGAACACATTACACAAACAAAACCAGGAATAATCTCAGCATCAGTATTCGTTTTGCAAAAGGCTAACATTAACCTTAACGACTACCTTTTTAATCTCCTGCGGCAATGTCGTAATACATCCAGGTTTATGCGGCTCACCAGGCATAAATATCACGAAATTACCAGGCCGTAGCGTAATGGCCTGCTGATTTTCAATCGCATTACACAACTGATAATCCTCTTCAACGTGTATCGCTTCGCACTGCTGTGCACAATTTACCATTCCCCACAGAATACGTTCTTCACCGCTTAGCAACAGTTGAATATCGATATATTGCGCATGCTGTTCCGATTTTTTACTTTCCGCTGGCTGGGTAGTAAATACCATGACGTTCATAAAAATATCGTCACCGCGTAGATTGAAACGTCCAGGAGATTTCTCCTGTGGACAAGCGGCTACCGCCAGCATCAACGCTTCGGCTAAAACGGGATGTATCCCGGAGGCGGTCAGCGTTCCAATATCACCTGCTATCATGAGTTATTCTCCCGAGCCAGTAACACCGCTCCCAGCAATCCCGCGTCATGTCGGTAATGCGCGGGTTGTAACATTACGTGATATACCGACGGTTCCTGCGCAAGGTAAGCTCTCACCATCTCCAGATAACCTTCCGCCAGGCCGATGCTGCCACCGACCACCACGCGCTGGCAATCCGTTGTCGCTTTTACATCAGCGATCAATCTCGCTAAGGTCTGTGCCGAACGGTGAATAAGCCCAATAGCCTGCTCATCATCCTGCCCGGCACGGATGAAAATCGTTTTCGCATCACATCCGCTGAGTTCTCCCTGAGCGGCGGCCGCCATTCCACGTCCGGAAGCAACAGCCTCTGCGCAGCCGCGCCGACCACAACCGCATCGCGGTCCATTCGGGTCCGCTAACGTATGGCCCAGATGGCCGGCGAGACCGCCATACCCGGTGATTAGCCGACCATTACTCACTACACCGCCCCCTACACCTGTGGATACCGTGATGAAAACCATGTCGCGACATTCATCCCCCAGAGCATGGTATTCCGCCCATGCCGCAGCTTGCGCATCGTTAACCGCCAGTGTGGGTAGGCCGGTGATTTTCTCCAGGGTCTGCGTCAGCGGAAAATGCTGCAAACCGCCCAGATTGTGGGGATTGATGGCCGACAGCACGCCGCCGCTAATTATTCCGGTAGACGCAATTGCCACTCGCTGGGCGCGAGCAAACAACGGCACGATCAGCTCTTGCAGCGCCGAACATAGCGCTTCCGGCATTTTGCTGGCGGGTGTCGGCAACTCACGGCGTTTAAGGAGGTTCAGGTCATCATCCACCAGCGCGGCGGCGAGTTTGGTTCCGCCGATATCAATAGCAAGCGTAGTCATGACACCGCCTTTTTTAACGCCGAGTTATACCACTGGCAGATATGCTCAAGACGAGTGATGGCAGAGCCAACGGTCACGGCCCATGCCCCCTGGCGCATCGCAGTTGCCGCCTGCGCCGGGGTATTGTAGCGCCCCTCCGCAATCACCCGGCATCCGGCCTCGCTGAGTGTTTTCACCAGAGCGAAATCGGGTTCTTCCGGCGTTTTCACCGTCGTGTAGCCAGAAAGCGTCGTCCCGATAATGTCGGCCCCCTGCTGCTGGCAAGCCATCCCATCTTCAAAAGTTGAACAGTCGGCCATCGCCAGTAAAGCATGCTGATGAATTCGCGCCAGCAGTGCCGCAACGGTAACCGGACGCAGGCGATTGGTACCATCCACGGCGATAATATCCGCCCCGCCTTGCGCCAGCGCATCAACATCTTCAAGGAACGGGGTGATCCGGACTGGCGAATCGTCGAGATCGCGTTTCATAATCCCGATGATAGGAATAGAAACGACGGCGCGGGTGGCGCGTAAATTATCAATACCTTCAATACGCAGCGCGACCGCCCCTGCCTGCTCCGCCGCCAGGGCCATCGCAGCGACAATTTCAGGCTTATCCAGCGGGCTATTTGGCACAGGCTGGCAGGAAACTATCAAACCACCAGATTGCGCAATGTTTTGATTAAGCTGTTCAAGTAGAGACATCATCATATCCTTAGGCAAACATTCGTGATTGGCCGGGCGCCATGGTTAATTTTTACTTTTCGCTAATGTGCTTTTACCGCGACCAAACGGCACTGCGCCGCTGAACGGTTTGCCATCGATCGCATCATGGGTACGCATGGCTTCCGGGCGGATCCACCGCTGGACGCGAGTTGGCATATCAAGCCCGATGAGTAAGATCACCACGAACGTCAGGCTAAAGGAGAGCGAACCCAGCGCGGTGCCTAAATCCAGGCGTTGAGCAATTAACGCCCCGAGAATCGGCGCTAACGCGCCGCCCAAAGCACCGACGTTGTAAGTAAATCCCAGACCCGCAGCACGCTGATCGGTTTCGAAATAACCGCCGATCAGCTTCGGTAAGATCCCTGAAATTCCTTGACCCAGCATTTGCTGGAAGAACAGTAACAAACCGAGTACCCAGACATTGGTGCCGCCTATCGCAAATACCGGAACGATCAGCAGTTGCGAAGCCAGTAAACTGCAAACGTAAGCTTTACGGGTCCCCAGCCAGTCGCCGAGAAAACCGCCGACGCAGCAGCCGACAGCTGCACCAAAACCGCTAAAGAACAATACGTTAGCAACAGTATGTGGATCATAGGCCAGTTCAGTTTTCAGATAAGTAGGCAGCAGCGCCTGAATCGGCCAGGAGTAGAGGAAAGCGAAGAGCACCACCACCATCAACATCACGCCGGTCGGCCAGCGTTTACCGCTGCTTTGCACCATGAAACTGATGAAGATAATGGCGCATACCAGGCCCAGCAGCGCAACCAACCCGGCAATACGCGCCTCGCCGGCAAAGCAGTACCATAACGACGCGCCTGCCACAAAGGTCATGATGATGTTTAGCACCCGATGCTGGCCGCGATAGAGAATATCGACCATCGTACGTACCGGCGCTTTACCTTCGTGCTTCTCTTTCCAGTCTTCTGCTTCCGGAATGTTTTTACGCAGCCAGAGGGCAAAAACGATGGGGACAATGCCGATGAAAAAGAGCGCACGCCAGCCCCAAACGGGCACCACCAGACTATAAACCTGCGCGGCGACGACGGCGCCAACCGAGAAGCCAGAGATCAGAAATCCACTCGCCTTGTTCCGCAAGTGTTTCGGCCAACTTTCAATAACATAGGTGGCGCTGGAGCCATATTCTCCCGCCATGCCCATCCCAATAACCAGCCGGGCAATAAAGAGAGAGGTGTAACCAGGTGCAAAACCACAGGCCAGCGTACCCAACGAAAAAAGAACAATGCTGGTCACCATCGCCAGGCGGCGACCGTAGCGATCCCCCATTGCCCCGAGCATCAAGCCGCCAAACCAGCGAGAGATAAAAGCGGCGGAAATCAGGCTTGCCGCCTGCACCGTCGTCAAACCAAATTCCCCCTGAACCTCAGTGAGCACCAGGGCGATTAAGACAAAATCAAAACCATCAAGCAAATACCCTAACCAGGCGGCGGAAAATGCCCGCCACTGCGCCCGGTTAAGATGACGATACCACGGGATATTCTGGGTTGTTGTACTCATGGTGAGTCTCCCGCGATGGGCTGCGCCCACTCGCTTTGGTATGAATTGAATATCGTTGTTGCCGGATGACGCCCGCTTCAGATGTCTGATTAAATCTCTCATCGAAAGCGCAGTTTATGAGCGTCTCCGGCGAGAAATCAGCCGCGCTCCTGCATTAACTGCTGCGCCAGCGCTTTCAATTCGGCCTGGAATTTATCCTCCACCGGCGCAAACGGTTTACGGCAGAGTGGTACGGAGAGCACATCCATATAGTGCAGCACCGTTTTCAGTCCACGAAATACGCCCACTTTGACTAACAGATCGATGACCTTATTACACTCATGCTGCAGCTGCTGCGCCTTCGCGGTGTCGCCCTCTTTCAGCGCCTGCACGATCCCCAGATAGCGCCAGGCCATAATGTTATAGGTACTACCGATCCCGCCGTCAGCGCCCGCCAGCAAGCCGGAAGCGAAAATTTCGTCATAGCCGTTGTAGAGCACCAGTTCCGGATGCGCGCGACGGATTTGCTCCATTTGATAGAGATCGCCAGACGTTTGTTTTAACGCGCCCACCCCCGGTAATGTCACCAGTTGGTTAATCTGCTCTAAGGTCAGTTTTACCCCACTCAGCGCCGGAATGTTGTAGACCACCATCGGTATCCCATCAGCAGAATCAATGATTGCGCGATAATGATCGCAGTGCTCTTCAAAGCTGAACGGGTAGTAGAACGGCGTTACCGCGGAAACCGCATCAAAACCATAGCGCTTAGCCGCCACCGCCAGCTGCTGGCTTTCCGCCGTACTGACGCAACCAACATGCGCAATTAAGGTAATTTTACCTTTCGCCTCTTCCGCTACGATTTCAAGGACTTCTTCGCGCTCGGACAGGCTCTGAACGAAGGCCTCCCCGGTCGATCCGCCGACGTAAACCCCATCAACGCCCTGCTCAATATTGAAACGCACTAACCGACGCAGGCTCGCCCGATCGATGTTCTGCTGTGCGTCGAATGGGGTCAGAAGCGCGGGCATCACGCCACGTAAATGGCTAACCATATATACCTCGTAATGATATTTGACTGGATTAACTGTGTACCTTTATACCTGTTATACCAGATCGTTTTTAAAGCAGTACAATAGGGAAAGCTTATTGTGCGATCGAGTTCACTAAACCGATCGCGAGGCAGGGATCATTTAGCGGATTTTTTGGATTTACCTAAGGCACGCCAGGTGGCGGAAACACTTTTGAGGTGGGTTTGCAACGCACGATCGGCTTCGTCCGGATCGCGATCGCGTATGGCGTTAAATATGGCAATATGCTCTTGAAAACTGACGTTATTGTGATGATGAAGCTCTTGCTCCGACACTTTCGGCCGCGCGGCGATTAGCCAGTCAAGCAAAGCAACATGCGTCGCCATAAAGATAGGGTTGCCGGGGATCTCCGCCAGCACGCGATGGAAATCGACGTCTGAGCGAATAAATTGCGCGTTATCATCCAGCGACTGGCCGTTAATCTCCAGCGCCTTGCTTAACAGGGAAATCTGCTCATCCGTGGCGTTCTCAGCCGCATAGCGCACCAGGCTTGATTCGAAAAAAAGGCGTAACTGCTCGAAATGCGCGATACCGCCAGGCGCGGAGAGAAAATCCTTCGCCAGCCCGGAAAGCTCGGAAATGATGGTGTCCGCCGACGGTCTCGAGACTCGCGCACGTTCGCCATTGTTGATTTGCACCAGGCCCTTACGCTTGAGCGCAGCCAGCGCTTCACGTACCGACGGGCGCCCGACGTTAAAAAACGCCATCAGCTCACGTTCCGAAGGAAGCTGTCCACCTTCGCCAAACTCGCCGCGACGAATCATCTGCTCCAACTCTTCTTCCACCATTTCAGACAACTTTTTGCGCGCCAGTGGGCGTCGGCGCAGGCTGTTGCCGATAGTTTCCTGGGTGTCATCTGACGAGTGATCGAACGCGCTCATAAGTATCGTTTAACCTGGAAAAAAGAGAAAAAGTTTCGCTTTTTCATCATATCACAAATCATACGCGGGTAATGAAGAGCGGTAAGCAGCCGCTTTCCGCAATAAAAAAATAACCGATTGGCCTTTGTTCCTGCAGAACAACATCACTTACCGGAACCCATCGCCCCTCCTGAAAAGCTCACCTGCGATTTGTCCTATAAACGTTTACCCGTTCCATTAAGTTTTTACTTATCATTGCAATTTGCAAATGATATTGGTAATTATTCTCATTAGCATTTGCATTGGTGATTTCTTTGGCAAGGTATACCGAGGCCGTAAGGGAACGAGCATCGCCTGAACAACGGCGCTTTGTCCCTTACCGACCCGCGAAGGCGACGCTATCAGGATGATGCGACACGGTGTCTTCAAGAATTACGGACATCGCCCAGCGCGTTGACCGGCCTCTCACCCGGCAAATGCGGCCTCACAAGCCGCCGTGGCAGTGCGGCGGCGCGTCAGGCCGTTCATCAGGACAATGACGCGCAAGCGTTAATGGAAGTCGGGACAGGGAATTCCCGATTCGTCAGCGTGCGCTACGGATTCACCGCCTGCGATAGGGTCGCCGGCGTTGCCGTGCGTCGCGCTGGCGAAACTAAAAAATGGCGCAGCGCCAGGCACAGCCGGGTTAACGATAGTTAACGTCGCGCTGGCCGGCATATTGACTGCGTCGACTTCCTGAATTAGTTCGTCAAGCGGAGAGGGATTTTCTCATGCGCATTCTGTTTGTTGGCCCACCACTCTATGGGCTGCTATACCCGGTGCTGTCTTTGGCGCAGGCATTTCGCGTTAACGGTCACGAAGTGCTGATCGCCAGTAGCGGTAAATTCGCCCAAAAGGCGGCCGAGGCAGGGCTGGTGGTGTTTGATGCCGCGCCCGGCTTCGATTCGGAGGCCGATTATCGCCGCCGCGAGGCGCAGCGGAAGGAAAGTAACATCGGCACCAAAATGGGCAACTTCTCGTTCTTCAGCGAAGAGATGGCCGACCAACTGGTGGAGTTTGCCGGACACTGGCGGCCCGACCTTATCGTCTATCCTCCCCTCGGCGTCGTCGGGCCGCTGATCGCCGCCAAATACGATATCCCGGTGGTCATGCAAACTGTCGGCTTCGGCCACACCCCCTGGCATATCAAAGGTGTGACGCGCTCGCTCGCTGACGCCTACCGCCGCCACGGCGTCGAAGCTCCGCCGCAGGATATGGCGTGGATCGACGTGACGCCGCCGAGTATGAGCATCCTGCAAAACGATGGCGAACCGATCATTCCCATGCAATACGTGCCGTATAACGGCGGTGCGGTTTGGGAAGAATGGTGGGAACGCACGCCCGATCGCAAACGGCTACTGGTCAGCCTGGGCACCGTCAAACCGATGGTCGATGGCCTCGATCTGATCTCCTGGGTGATGGATTCCGCCAGTGAAGTCGATGCCGAGATCATTCTGCATCTCTCAGCCAATGCGCGATCCGATCTACGCGCGTTGCCGTCAAACGTTCGTCTGGTTGACTGGATCCCGATGGGCGCCTTCCTCAACGGCGCCGATGGTTTTATCCATCACGGCGGCGCTGGCAACACCCTGACGGCACTGCACGCGGGTATTCCACAGATCGTTTTCGGCCAGGGCGCCGATCGCCCTGTAAACGCCCGCGCGGTAGTCGATCGCGGCTGCGGGATCATCCCCGGCGACGGAGGTCTGTCGAGCAGCATGATCAATGCTTTCCTCGACGATCGCGCATTACGTACGGCCTCTGAAGAGGTGGCGGCGGAAATGGCGGCGCAGGCCTGCCCAACCGAGGTGGCGAAAGAACTGGCCGCCATGGCGCAAAAAGGGTAATGGCCGCCGTGGCGGATTTCATCTTTAAATTGACGGAGGAGGCTTAATGCCTGCGACTCACTCTCCCACGCCCGCGCGATCCTGGATAATCCGCCTGGCTCGCGTGTGCTGGGAACGTAAGAAACTTAGCGCCATCGTGGTGGTGGCGTCGGTGTCGACCATTCTGCTGGCCGCGCTGACGCCGCTACTGACGCGGCAGGCGGTAAATGATGCGCTGGCGGGTAATCCCACCCGCCTGCCGTGGCTGGCCTGCGGGCTGCTACTTATCGCCTTTTTTGATTTCATCGGTAACTATGTACGACGCGGCTATGCTGGCGAGCTATCGCTGTGGGTGCAGCACACCCTGCGAGGACGCGCGTTCGACAGTATTCAAAAGCTCGATGGCGCAGGACAGGACGCGCTGCGTACCGGACAGGTGATTTCACGGACCAATAGCGATCTGCAGCAGATGCATACCCTATTGCAGATGGCTCCGGTACCGCTGGCGGTATTCACCTACTACATCGCCGGTATTGCCGTGATGCTGTGGATGTCGCCGGCCATGACGCTAATCGTGGTCTGTGTGCTGGCGTGTCTTGCCATTACCGCGCTGCGCGCCCGTCGCCGGGTATTCGCACAGACGGGGCTAGCTTCAGACCGGCTGGCGAATCTGACCGAGCACATGCGCGAAGTTCTGGCGCAGATCTCGGTGGTGAAATCCTGCGTGGCGGAACTGCGCGAAACGCGCTGGCTGGATCGTCAGTCGCGGCAGATGGTGCGCGTGCGCATCGGCGCGGCCATTTCGCAGGCGATGCCTGGCGCTACCATGCTGGCGCTACCGGTACTCGGGCAAATCGTTCTACTGTGCTACGGCGGCTGGTCAGTGATGCACGGGCGAATTGACCTCGGGACCTTCGTGGCCTTTGCCAGTTTCCTCGCCATGTTGACCGGACCTACCCGTGTGCTGGCGTCATTCCTGGTGATCGCCCAACGTACCCAGGCATCCGTAGAACGGGTATTCGCTCTGATCGATACCCGTTCGCAAATGGTTGACGGTAGCGAAGCGCTCAATGGTCGTGTTATTGGCCTGCAGCTAGAAAAAGTGAACTTCGGTTATGGCGGCGGCAACCGTATCCTGAGCGATGTTTCCTTCTCCCTACAGGCGGGTGAAACGCTGGCGGTAGTCGGCGCGTCGGGCTCCGGTAAATCGACGCTGCTAATGCTGCTGGCGCGCTTTTACGATCCCAGCGCTGGCGACATTTGGCTAAACACCAGCGCCGGTCGGCAGAACCTTCGCGATCTCAAGCTTGAGGCGTTACGCCGTCAGGTGGGGGTGGTATTTGAAGACGCCTTTCTGTTTGCCGGAACGGTCGCGGAAAATATCGCCTACGGCCACCCGCAGGCGACGACGGAAGATATTCGCCGCGCGGCGGCGGCGGCAGGCGCCAGCGAGTTTATCAATGCCTTACCGAAAGGCTTCGATACCCGCCTAACCGAGCGCGGCACTAACCTCTCCGGTGGACAGCGGCAACGCATCGCGCTGGCGCGGGCGCTGATTACCGCACCGGAACTGTTGATTCTCGATGACACCACATCGGCGGTAGATGCCGGTACCGAGGCGGAGATCAATGCCGCGCTGGGTCGTTACGCCGATGACCAGCACATGCTGCTGGTGATTGCCCGCCGCCGGGCGACGCTGCGGTTGGCCAGTCGAATTGTGGTGTTGGATAAAGGGCAAGTGGTGGACATCGGCAGCCAGGCTGAGCTTGAGTCTCGCTGCCCGGCGTTCCGCGCGCTGATGACCGGCGACGGGGATTTCCTCGAACCTGCCGCCGGCGGCTGCCGCGATCTTTGGCCAACAACGCCAGCGATGCAGAACGAGGAGCCGCAAGCGTTGCCGGAAGTTGACGGCAACGGTTTTGTCGCCCGCATGACCCGCGTGCCGGAACAGGCGGTTCAACAGGCGCTGGCCGGAGAGGGACGTAGATTGACCTCGCTGCTGCGGCCGGTGGCGTGGATGTTCATCATCGCCGCCCTGCTGATCGCGCTGGATTCTGCCGCTGGCGTCGGCGTGTTAATACTGCTGCAGCGCGGTATTGACTCGGGGGTTGCCGCAGGCGATATGGCGACTATCGGCATCTGCGCCCTGCTCGCCCTGTGCCTGGTGGTCATAAGCTGGTGTTGTTATTCACTACAAACCATCTTCGCCGCCAGAGCGGCGGAGTCGGTTCAACATACGGTACGCTTGCGCAGCTTTGGCCATATGCTGCGTCTTGCCCTCCCCTGGCATGAAAAGCACGTTGATTCACGCCTGACCCGGATGACCGTCGATGTCGACTCCCTCGCCCGCTTTCTGCAAAACGGCCTTGCCGGCGCGGCCACCAGCTTGGTCACGATGTTCGCCATCGCCGCGGCCATGTTCTGGCTCGACCCCATTCTGGCGTTGACGGCCTTAAGCGCAGTGCCGATAGTCGCGCTGGCGACCTGGGTTTATCGTCGCCTGAGCTCTCCAGCCTATGCCCAAGCGCGCCTTGAAATCGGCAAGGTGAATAGCACTCTGCAGGAGAAAGTCTCCGGCCTGCGCGTCGTGCAATCCCATGGTCAACAGGAGCAAGAGGCCGCCCGGCTGCGCGCATTATCGGATCGCTTCCGCGCTACCCGCGTACGCGCGCAGAAATATCTTGCGGTCTACTTCCCCTTCCTGACCTTCTGTACCGAGGCCTCCTATGCCGCCGTGCTTCTGGTTGGCGCATCGAGGGTGGCCGAAGGCGAAATGACCGCCGGGGTGCTGGCGGCATTCTTCCTGTTGCTGGGGCAGTTTTATGGCCCGGTACAGCAATTATCCGGGATTGTGGATTCCTTCCAGCAGGCGACGGCCAGCGGTAAACATATTGATGAACTGTTGGCGACCGAAGAGACAGAAAACGTCACTCCTTCCTCCACCCAGCCGGCCACAGGTGCATTACAGCTTGATGAAGTTACGTACCGTTATCCCGGCAGCGCTGAGCCCGCGCTGGACAAGCTCACCCTGACCATCCCCGAGGGCAGTGTCGTGGCGGTCGTTGGCCGCAGCGGCGCCGGGAAGTCGACATTGATTAAACTTATCGCCGGACTCTATTCGCCCACCAGCGGGACCATCGGCATTGGGGAACGACAGATGACGGCGACAACCCTTGCCGATTACCGCCGTCAGATCGGGCTGGTCGATCAAGATGTTGCGCTCTTTAGCGGCGATATTGCGGAGAATATACGTTATTCGCGGCCATCCAGCAGCAATGCCGAAGTTGAGATCGCTTCACGGCAGGCAGGCCTGTTTGAGCTGGTACGTCAGCTCCCGCAAGGTTTCCGCACGCCAGTCAATAACGGCGGCGCGGATTTATCCGCCGGACAACGTCAGTTGATTGCGCTGGCTCGCGCCCAGTTGGCGAATGCCCACGTCCTGCTGCTCGATGAAGCCACATCGCGCCTGGATCGCCGCGCGGAAGAGCGCCTCATGTCTTCGTTAACCGAAGTCGCCCGTGCCAGAAAGCACCTGGCGCTAATCGTGGCGCACCGCCTGACCACTGCCCAGCGCTGCGATCTGATCGCCGTTGTCGATAAAGGGCGGCTCGCAGAATGCGGTACCCACGAGCAATTACTTGCGGCGAATGGCCTCTACGCCCGCTTATGGCGCGATAGCGTCGGCCCGGCAGATGCACGCAACCAACACGACATAACGGGAGAAATCGTGGGATAGTGATGGTAAGCGTTAGACCTTAATCAACACGCCTAAAGCGGCTGTTCGCTGAACAGCCGCTTTAGCTATTTTTACTGGTAGCATTATTTTTCAAAGAGATAGAATGTTCAATATCAATCCACATCCGCCGGTTTCAGCGGCTATCGCCGGCCTGCGCCGCCAGTTGGCTACCGGCAACATTACCGATCTTTCTCATTTCTGGCAGCAGGCCACATCGCTGCCGGTACCGCTAGTAACAACGGTGGACGGCGCAGCCGATGAACGTGAAGTCACTTTTTTGTGTCGCGCCCGCCATCCGCTCAGAGGCGTTTATCTGCGATTAAACCGGGTAACCGACAAAGAACAGGTGGCAAAAGGGCTGATGACCCAGATTCCCGCAACGGATATCTGGACCCTGACGCTGCGCCTGCCGGCCAGCTATTGCGGCTCTTATTCACTGGTGGAGATCCCGCCAGGCACGCCGGAAGAGGTTGTTAATCAGCTTGGGAGCCGCTTTGCCGCTCTCGCCGGACAGGCCGATCCGCTCAATAAGACGCCGGGGATCGCTATTCGCGACGGCGTGCGGGAGTCGGTGCTGGCGCTTGATAACGCCCCCGCTCAATCCGAATGGCGCGGAGGCCGCCACGCCGGCACCTTGCTGACCTCAGAACGGATCGTTGCCGGGCAATCACGGCAGGTGCGTCTGTACCTGCCCGCGGTTGATAAGTCGCAGCCGTTGGGGCTGGTGGTGCTACCCGATGGCGAAACCTGGTTCGATCATCTTGGGGTGTGCGCAGCCATCGACGCCGCGATCGATAGCCGCCGCATTGTTCCCGTGGCGCTGCTGGGCATCGACAATATCGATGAGCGCGAGCGCACCACGATACTCGGCGGGCGCAGCGAACTGATACGGGACGTCGCGGAACATCTCCTGCCGACCATTCGCCGCGAACAGCCGCGACAAAAATGGGCGGATCGCTCACGCACCGTCCTGGCCGGGCAGAGCCTCGGCGGCGTCAGCGCGCTGATGGCCGCCCGCCATGCGCCGGAAACTTTCGGTCTGGTGCTCAGCCATTCGCCTTCTATGTGGTGGACGCCAGATGGCGGCAGTCGCCCCCATTTATTTAGCGCAACCGATACTTCTTGGGTCAGCGAACATGTGTTGTCTGCGCCGCCGCGTACTGTCCGTATCCGCCTGTGTGTGGGCTCACTGGAAGGTTCGACGGTGCCTCACGTCCAGCGGCTTCATCAGCAGCTACAGGCGTCCGGCGTTGATAGTCATTGTGCCATTTACACCGGCGGGCACGATTACGCCTGGTGGCGCGGCGCCTTGCTTGATGGGCTCGGCTTACTGCAGGGTTGACTTGACCAGCAAGCGCTTTCAGGCAACTGTATGTGCTTTCTGAATAACGAAAATTTCACCTGCGGAAAAGGAATAATCATCAGATGTATGCCCGCGAGTCTCGCTCTACGCGCCCGCGCAAGGCGCTTTTTGCCGTTCTTTCTTGCCTCACCCTCAGCTATAGCGCTTCAGGCTTAGCAAAACCGGATATGCAGCCGTTGGGGCCCAATATCGCCGATAAGGGTTCAGCGTTTTACCACTTCAGCGTCAATCAGTTCGATTCCGCCGACGGCGCTCGCCACTATCGGGTATGGAAGGCCATACCGAATAAAGCCGCGCCACCAACGGGCTATCCCGTGCTATATATGCTTGATGGTAATGCGGTAATGGATCGCCTGTCTGACGAACTACTCAAGCAGCTGGCGGCGCAATCGCCGCCGGTGATCGTCGCGGTCGGTTATCAGACCAACCTGCCATTCGATCTTAACGGCCGGGCCTACGACTATACGCCAGCAGTCAGAAAGAATAATGAAACATATGTTGGCCGCAAAAGCGGCGGCAGTGAAGACTTCCGTCAATTACTGGAAACGCGTATAGCCGCTAAGGCGGAGCAAGGGCTGAAAATCAACCCACAGCGCCGCGGCCTGTGGGGCCACTCATACGGCGGCCTGTTCGCGCTCGACTCCTGGCTTTCGTCCTCGTTCTTCCATTCATATTACAGCGCCAGTCCTTCGCTTGGCCGGGACAACTTTGCCCTGCTGAACCGAATCACGGCGGTCGAGCCTGCATCATATTGCGCCAAAAGCCTGGCCATTATGGAGGGTTCGGCGACGCCGGGTGATAACCGGGCAACGCACGCCGCTGAAGTGCTAACTAAAGTACATGCCGCCCTCGCCACGCTGAAAGAGAAAGAGGTTAATGCCGCCTTTTGGGATTTCCCTGGCCTGGGGCACGGGCCGATGTTTAACGCCTCATTCCACAGCGCGCTGCTGGATATGAGTCGCGAAAAAGCGTCCAACCAGCATAGTTGTCCTTAACCCAGCGTTGATACTGCCCGCGCGGTTGCGGGCAGTATACTGATGACGATGCGATCAGAATGTCGCCGTCACTCCGGCATAATAGGCCCGACCGGGTTCGTTATAGGTATTCGCCCCTTCGGATGAACGATAGATCTGTTTATCGAAGATATTGCTGACCCCCACGTTCAGACGCAGATTTTTATTAATATCGTAATTAAAGTTGGTACCAACCAGCGAATAAGCCCCCAGCTCTTTACCCGACAGGCCGCCGGTATCTTCGCTGCGCGACTCCGCATGGGTACGCGGTTTTTGTCTACCATACAGCGTCCAGTTGACGCTGGCGGAAAATGCCTGGGTAATCGTCCAGTCCAGGGAGTTGTTGATGGTGTATTTCGGAATAACCGAGAGCGGGTTGCCGGTATCTTTTTGTTCCGAGGTAATCATGTAAGTGGCGTTGGTATTCCATTTCAGACGATCCTTCACCAGCGGGAACGCCATACTGGCTTCAATGCCGTCCACTAACGCTTTACCGCCGTTCTGCCACTGGAGGATATAAGCGCCGGAAGCGGTTTGCCCGATAATATCATCGCCGGCCACAATCTTATTCTGATAATCGTTACGGAAATAAGTCACGCTGGCATGATAATCGTCGAGGGCAAACTCCAGGCCGATCTCTTTATTCACGCTGATTTCCGGATCGAGATCTTTATTACCAATCAGGTAGCAGCCGCCTGAAGTAATATCTTTAGGGCAACCGTTGCCTTTCGAATAGAGCAGATAGCCTTCGCTGGATTGATAGAGGTTTGGCGCTTTAAAGGTTCTGGCAATCCCGGCTTTAATTTTGAAGTAATCACCTAATTCCTGCGACAGGTTCAGGCTGGGGCTAAAGTTGCCGCCGGACTCATTAAGATAATCAAAACGCAGGCCGGGAATAATATTGGTTCCGGGCGTCGGTTCAATATTATCTTCAAAATAGATGGCGCTAATTTGTGAATGATTTTTACTGCTGCGATCCGCCGCTGAACCGGGAATACCGCCAATGTTATTATCATTTACCGATAAACCAGTAGAAGAGGGATCGTCAAGCTCATCGCGGTTCCACTCCGCGCCAACGGTCAGAGTCTGATCGACCCATAGATCCAGCGGAATATTGAGTTCGCCGCTGGTGCGCCAGGAGGTCAGGCGGTTAGTGGTGAATTTCTCATCCGCCGAAATACGCCCTTCGCCGCCGCCGGATAAACCTTCATCCATACGGGTGTTATTGGTTTTTTCGTAATAGACTCCAAAGCGGCTTTGCCCCCAATCCCAGACCCCATTATGGGTAATACCGTAATTCTGCCGATACAGGCGGTTAGTCTCTGCGCCAGATTTCGCCAGGCTTTCGGTCACCGCGCTGGAAGAGCTATTTTGCGTATCGCCGGCGTAGATATTACCCTGACGGCTATATCCTGCTTCAAAATCGAGAATTTGCTGCGGATTCACTTTCCAGGAGACGACGCCGTTAATATCTTTGTTGCGTACCCCTTCGTGGCCGGCGGCGTTTTTCGTCCCCGCGGAAGAGTTAATATCCCAGCTGTCGGCATCGGTTTTATTCAGGTTGCCGTACAAACGCATCGTCAACGCATCGCCGGCCAGCGGCCCGCTCAGGCTAAAGTTGGCGCGTCGGGTGGCCCCTTCATCGCTGCTTTCAGGTTGGTTGGTGTATAACGAGAGCGAGCCATGCCAGTCATTGGTTGGGCGTTTAGTAATGATATTCACCACCCCGCCCGCCGCGCCGGAGCCATAGCGCGCCGCCGCCGGGCCGCGAATGACTTCGATACGTTCAACCTGTTCCGGCGGTACCCAGTTAGTATCGCCGCGGGTATCACGCTCGCCGCGCCAGCTATAGCGTACGGAGTTACGCGAGGTCACCGGGACGCCATCAATGAGGATTAAGGTGTTTTCCGGCCCCATACCGCGAATATCGATTTGGCGGTTATTACCGCGGGTGCCTGACGCGCTGTTGCCGGTGAGGTTCACCCCCGGCATTTTGCGAATAATATCGGAGAGGTCGTTGACCGGAGGGTCCTTTTTAATATCTTCGCTGGTAATAATTGAAACGCCCGGCTGCTGCTTAAGTACTTGTTCTGCGGTGGCTTCAACGACCAGCGTTTCATCGCTATCGTCGGAAGATTTGGCGGCGGATAGCGGGCTATTCAGCCCTACCACAAGCGCGGTGAGCGGCCAGAGGATCTTGTTAATTCTCATACCTATTCCCTAATTCATGCCTAACTTAAAGTGGTTGTTCGTTAAGCTCACATCCTTGCCAGGTATTAATATTGTTATTATGTTTTTATTATGAGAATGATAATTAATATCATTTAAGTAAGATTAAGGCAATCCTTGACGCGCTAATAACCAGGCGACATGAGAGGGCGCTACAAAAGTAAAAGGCGCCACTAAGGCGCCTTTAGCAGTCACTGGCTATTTTCCTCTACCACGGATAATAAATATGTTCCGCCTGTTCGCGCGCCGGCGCTTCATCGCCCTGTAACCGCGCCGCCAGGGTGAAAGCAAAATCAAATACCTTGCCCAGCCCCCGGCCGCTGAGCAGATTGCCGTCTTCCACAACGTCGGCGTCCACGTACACGCCATCGCTCACCTGCTGCCAAAGATCGCCGGAACAGACATAGCGACGCCCCTTCAGCAGCCCATTGCCGCCCAGCACGCGGGCGGCGGCGGAGCAAATCGGGCAGATATATTTACCCGCTTCATCGTGGCGGCGAACGAAGGCAATGACCTCCGCGCTTTTCGCCAGATTAACACTGCCTTCCGGGCCTCCCGGCAACACCACGGCATCAAAGGTTTGATCGAAGCTGGCCTTCAGGGTGCTATCCGCTATCATCGGGATAGCGTGGTAGCTCACCACCTCGCGACTCTCGCCGCAGGCAATTGTCTGCACCGCAATATTCAGACGGCGCAGGATATCGATAGTGACTATCGCTTCCCCCTCTTCAAACCCGGGGGCTAATAACACGGCTACGCTTTTCATCTCGCTCTCCATTCCTTGAGGGTTACCAGTACGGGTACCAAATCTGTCGCAGCCGCGCCAGCAGCTCAAGATAGAAATAGTCACCCCAGCTACAGCATTGATCGACGCCCTTGCCGCTGCCCATGTGATATACCGAGTGCTGCAGCAACCCTTCGGTCGGTGTGTCGTCGTGGGCCAGGTAGTTGTCGGTCAGTGACAGCGCAATACGCAGCGCCATCTCTTCGTAATACGCGCGGTTGGCGTCGAGCGTTGGCAACGCCTTAACCAGCTCCAGCAGGCCGCAGGCGGCAATCGCAGCCGCCGAACTGTCGCGCACGGCATCGGTGCCGAGCAACGCCAGATCCCAATGGCAGACATCATCTTCCGGCAGGCGGTTGAGGAAGTAGTGCGCCAGGCTGCGCGACAGCTCAACCATCTGCTTATCGCCGGTGTGCTGATAGCTCAGCAGGAAACCGTAAATGCCCCACGCCTGGCCGCGCGACCAGCATGAGGTATCGCTGTAGCCCTGATGAGTGTTACCAAAGCGCGGCTCGCCGGTCTGCACATCCATATAGTAGGTGTGATAAGTCGAAGCGTCTTCACGCACGATATAGTTTGCCGCCTGCCCGGCGTGCGCCGTTGCCGCCTGCGCGTAGCGCGGGTCGCCGGTCTGCTCGCTGGCCCAGTACAGCAGCGGCAGGTTCATATTGCAGTCGATGATCATTCGCCCCTGCTGCTCCGGATCGTTTAAGTCGCCCCACGCCTGGATAATTTTGGCCGTCGGGTTAAAACGCTCCATCAGGCGCTCTGCAGCCAGCAGCGCCGACTGGCGAGCGGCTTCATTGCCGGTGAGCCGCCAGGCGCTGATGCAGGAGAGCGAATAAAGGAAGCCGAGGTCGTGAGTCGCGGTGTCGATACGCTGCTCAATACGCCGGGCGAACGACGATAAATAGCGCTCGGCGGCTTCGCGGTAGTGCGCTTTGCCGGTCATCTCCCACGCCAGCCACAGCTGGCCCGGCCAAAAACTGGTGGTCCACTCTACGTTATCGGTACGCGGCCAGATGCCGTTTTCACAGGCTTCACCGGGGAACTTATCGCCGAAGGCAACGATATTTTTGTCCAGCTTGCGCGTCACGCGGTCCAGCGCGTCTTCCAGCTTCTGGCTCAACGCCAGGCGGTCAACCTGATGCAGTTCTATCGGCCGCAGCGCTTCGGTGATAACAGATTTGGTCATAACAACTCCTGAATTAATGTTTGGCCGGTTCAACCGAGGCGGTATCTAAAGCCGGAGTAAAGGGTCGTGAGGCATCGCGCTTCGACTGGCAGCGCGATAGCGTAAAAGCGGAAATCAGCGTAAACGTCAGGGCGCAGCAGCCCATCAGCAGATAGGTATGCTCAAAGCCGATTTTGTCGTACAGGTAACCCGCCGGCGGCGCGACCACAATCGATCCGACGTAAATCATTGCCTGGTAACCCAGCAGGTACATCGTGGCGTTAACCCGACGATGGAAGTGTTCGGCGATGTATTTGAAAACTGAAATCAGCAGCAGCGCGATCTCAACGCCGTAAAACGGTTTGATGATGGAGATGACAATCGGGTCGTTGGTCAGGCCGGAGGCAATCAGCCGCGCCCCCACCACGCAGCCGCAGAACAGCAGGCCGCGCTTGGCGCCATAATGGTTCACCAGCCACGGGATAAACATCATCATCACGAACTCCATCCCCGACTGGACGGTACTCAGATAGCCGTACCAGGCGTTGCCCTGCTCTTTGGTGGCAAAGAACGAGACGAAATAGCGCGGGAACTGCTGCTCGGCGATGAACATCATCCACGCGACTCCGGCGACGTAGAGGCTGAACATCCAGAATTTGCGATTTTTCAGCAGCATCAACACATCGGCAAAGACGATCTTATTCGCGGAAATGACGTTGTTATTGCGCAGCTGTTCATCACCGATTTTAAGGCTAATCAGCACCAGCAGCATCAGTACCGAGGTGCCGCTACTGAGCAAAAAGTTAGCCAGCGGCGTGAAGTTAAACAGCAGTCCGGAGACCGAAGCCGCCATCGCCCAGCCCAGCGAACCCCACATTCTGATACGGCCAAACTCCAGCCCGTACAGACGGCTAAAGCGGTCGGCATAAGATTCGGAAGCCGCCACCCCGGCGTACCAGCCAAGGCTCAAATACAGCGCGCCGATGATAATCCCCAGCGTCGCGTGGCTTTGCAGCAGCGGCTGGTACACCAGCGCGAAGAACGGCGCCATCAGCGCGGAAATGGCGCAGACAAAATAGAGCAGCCACTTACTCATGCCGATTTTGTCCATGATGTAGCCGTACACCGGTTTCAGGACCACCGCGAAAACGCCATTAATGGCGAACACGCTGCCGATGGTAATGCTATCGAGACCTACCTTCTGGCTCAGCCACAGCGCGTACAGGCCAAAGCTGGATGACCAGGTGAAAAAATAGAGAAAAATAAAGGTACTCATTTTGTACTGCGCGGCGCGTACGGACGATGATGTGCTCATAGCGATGCCTCCGGGGCGAGAACGAGCGTCGTTTCTTGTCGTGCCGTCACGAAGCGTACCGCGTCATCGCTAATGAAGGCCTGTGGGCAGTGTTGCGGTTCGAAGTCGGCGGCATTCCCCGCCCATACCGCGCTTACCAGGCAATGCGTCCCCGCATCAAGCTCGCCGCGCAGCACCGGCACCGCCGCGCGTTCGGCGAACAACAGATTGCTGTTCGGCGGCGTCAGTACCGTCTCGCCACGGCGGGTGTGCGGATGTAAACAGAAAATTGCCGAGATATCGCGGGCGTTGCGTAAGCAGCTGGCGCCGTCACGCTCCTGCGCCTGCGGCAGCGGACGGTTCGCCAGGCTAAAGCCGCCTTCCGCGCAATCCAGCGCGCGGTGGGTAGTTATACGATGGACGCGCAGCTGCCAGTCGCCCAGCGCCAGTAGCCAGCTATCAATCACCACGTCGCGCCATGGCAGCCAGCGGCTGTAAATGACGCCATCAGCGGTGACCACCTGCTGGCATTCGCGGCGGCCGCGCCAGTAATTATCCTTTTCGGCCAGCAGCAGCATCGAATCGGGGGCGGCATGGTTCAACCCGTAGCGCCCCCGCTCAATGGTGAAACCAAAACGGGTGGAGTAGGCAAATTTGCAGTATTTCGCTTCGGTATTAACGAAGTTGTTCAGCTCCAGCTGGCCGGAAGTTAGCATCCACAGGTGATCGGCCTGATGTACCAGCACCTGATCCGCATGGGCTATTGTGTGCTGCGCGGGCAGCGGCGGCAGCGGCAACTCAGCCGCCTGCCAGAAGGCGTCGCCCTCGCCTAACGCCAGCACCAGCATGGTTTTCAGCCCCCAGTACGGTGAACCCGGCGCGTTGTAATCTTCCGCCATCGCCAGGTTCGGGTAGCTGTAGCCAACGCTCAGTACGCCGTCGCGGTCGAACATCGGCTGCTTCAGCCACCAGCGCAGGTGGCGCAACACGATGCCTTTCATCACGCCCGGCGAAAAGACTTCCAGCCCGGCGAAGGCCGCCGCGCTCCAGAACGCCGCTTCGGCAAAGCGATAGGTCAGACTACGGCCGAACGGGATCGCCGCGCCGTCATCGGCAAAGAAATGGATGAAGTCAGAGGAGAAATGCGCGGCCCGCTGACGCAGTTCCGCACAGCGCTGCGGATCGACATCAGCCATCAGCTTCGCGTAAATCAGGCCATAGAAATGGAAGCCCATCGAAATGTAATAGTCGCGCGGGCGGCCCGGACCGTCCGAGTACCAGCCATCGCCGAGGTAGTAACGTTCCATGGCGGCGAAATGATCTTCCCGCGCCTGCGGATTGGTCGGCATACCGCAATAATGAAAGCCAACCTGCACCAGAATCGGAAAGAAGTGCCAGTTATTATCCGGGATATCCTGGGTCTCGCACTGCTTTAACCAGCGCCATAAATTCTCTTTTTCCGCAGCAGTGAAGTGCGCCAGTACGGTTTCGCCCGCCAGCGCCAGCAATAGTCCGTAAGCCGCCATCTCGACAATGCGTTGATCGTAAGGCGCGACTTCGCCCCAGTAATCGGCATGCTGCGGATTGGTGCCGTTTTTTATCGCCTGTAAATAGAAGGAGAAATGCTGCGGCTCGCTGCCGCCAGCCAACAGCGGCGTCACACCCCACAGCAGCCGGGAAAAGGTTTCCATGCTCGCGACCTGCTGGCCGTAGTGAGCGGTGAAGTTCGCTAAATCAATGCGGCTGGCGTCGTTTTTAAAATAAGGCGCCACCGCGTTCAACATTTCATTGACCAGCCGTAGCACCTCTTCCCGGCTTGTCAGTGGGTTATCCAGATGAATGTTTTCAGGTTGCACAGGGTCCTCCCGTATAACACGAGGATAGAGGTAAGTTATTGTTATTAGGCTTTTATCAAGCCACGTGCGCGACGTCTGGATGAAGAGTAACCGCTTTTATTCCCGGCGCTGAGTGAGCGGACTCACAAAATTAAACCGCCATTTCATTTTTGCTGGATTTTGTCGGCCGCGCGGAGGATAAATTGCAAATGATGGCGTAAAAATTTAAATCTATTGTCCTGGAGGCAAAATGGGCGAAGCGCAACTGCTGGAACGTATTACGCTCGATCGGCAGGCCATTTCGTTTAATCGCATGTATACCACCAGCGTGCTTTACTACCACTGGCATCAATGCGTCGAATTGCTTTATATATCCAGCGGCTACGGCATCGTGGTGGTGGATAACCAGCACTACACCGCCCGTCCGGGGCGATTATTTATCTTTCCGCCCTTCCGTTTGCACAAAGTGCAGGTCGATCATAGCGATAAAAATCCTTATCACCGCACCACCATGCACATTGAGCAGTCGGTCGTCGAGAGCGCGCTCAGCGCTTTCCCGCGCCATCAGGCCCAGTTCGCGGCGCTGGCCGCCAGCAATCTGCCGGCGCAAATTTACGACCTCAGCGAGCACGCGGCATTTATCGAAAGGATCCTTGAACAGTTTCAGCGTCTGGAGGATAACGAGCAGACCACCGCCTGCGAGGTGGCGTTTTTGATGATGCAACTAATGACGTTTCTACCCGAGCAGCCGCAACGCTACCCGCCGCGCCAGCAGACCGTCGCCTCGCGGATTATGAACTGGATCGAAGCCCACTATGCCAGCAAGTTTTCTCTCGATCAGCTGGCTTGCGACCTAGGACTTTCACGCAGCTATACCTCGCGGGTTTTTCGTCAGCAGACCGGCGGCAATATCCATGAATATTTGCTCACCCGGCGAATAAAACGCAGTTGCGATCTGCTACGTAATAGCGATGAGAGCATTGATGCCATCGCATTGGCGGTGGGATTTGGCGAGGTGACCTACTTCATTACCTGTTTTAAAAAGATGATGCGCCAGACGCCGCTGCAGTACCGTAAGGCCAGCCAGCGGCGCTCCGCTTTATAACTTAATCCATCGCCTGCTTGAGGCCAACCTGACGGCGACGCCAGGCGCTATCGCGGCTTGCCAGCCAATAGTACAGCGGCGAGGTCACCAGCAGGCCGACCAGCCAGGAGAGATCGGCGCCGTTAAACCACGCCGAGACCGGGCCAACGTATAGCGGGGTATTCATAAACGGGATCTGCACCAGGATGCCGATGGCGTAGGCCAGCAGCGCGTGCGGGTTGTAACGGCCATAGATGCCGCCATCCACCTGAAATATCGAGTTAATATCGTAGTTGCCCTTGTGAATGGCGTAGAAGTCGATCAGGTTAATCGCGGTCCACGGCACCAGCACCACCAGCAGAGCCAGAACGAGATCGATAAAGTGGCTGATAAAGTCAGCCGAGGCGAAGATCGCCGCCGCCACACAGCAAATAAGCACGATAACCGACAGCAGCGCCCGGCTGCGGCTGCCGGGGATCCAGCGCCACAGGAAGGTTTGCACCAGGGTTATCACCGACATCACCGCGCCATACAGATTAAGCGCGTTATGGCTGATGACGCTCAGCAGGAACAGCACCAGCATCAACGGGCCTATCGCACCGGTCGCCAACTTTACCGCATCCATGGTTTCCAGCCCCACCGGCGTCGCCAGCACCGCTACCGCGCCGAAAATAAACGACAGGCTGGAACCGAGCGTCGAGCCAAGGTAGGTGGTCCAGAACGTCGCGGCGACGGGCACATCCGCCGGCAGGTAGCGCGAATAATCAGAAACATACGGGGCGAAGGCAATCTGCCACAGCGCCGCCAGCGACACGGTAGCCAGCCAGCCCGAGAAGGAAAAGCCGCCGCGGGTTAAGAAATCGGCGGTATGCAGATGCGTGAAGATGTAGCCAAAGCCGACCATAATGCCGATGCCCAGCACCCAGGTGCCGATTCGGTTGAGAATGTGAATACATCGGTAGCCGATAATGCCAATCACGCAGGATCCCACCGCGCCGATCACGATCCCCACCGGCAGTGGGACGGCAGGGGCGATGCCGTGCAGCGACTGCCCGGCCAGCACGATGTTCGAGGCAAAGAAACCGACGTACATCACCCCGGCGATCGCCACCACCAGCAGCGAACCAAAAGATCCAAACTGCGCGCGGCTCTGGATCATCTGCGGGATCCCCATCTGCGGCCCCTGCGCCGAGTGCAGCGCCATCAGCGCCCCGCCAACCAGATGGCCGACTAAAATCGCAACGATCCCCCACAGCAGATTCAGATGAAAGATCTGTACCCCCAGGGCGCCTGTAACGATCGGCAGCGGCGCGATATTGCCGCCAAACCACAGGGTAAAGAGATCGCGGGTTTTACCGTGGCGATCTTCTGGCGGAATATAGCCAATGGTGTGCTTCTCAATAAGCGGCGGCGATGATTCTTTGGTCGGCATAGCATTCTCCAAAGTCAGGAACCATTAATAATGGTTGTGATGTGCAGGTGTTTTTATGTTTTGGAGATAATGCGCATTATTTTGCGAAAGGGTAAATTACTTTGTTTATGGCTACAGAAAATAAAAAAACTAATTAGCCCGGCAGGACGCCGATAAATATCATAAAAATTTATCATAACCGTTCCGGTAAGATTAAATAATGATATTTTCAACGCAGCGGTAAGTTGTCAATTAGTAATACAGAATAAATAATCACGAGGCGGTGAATTTATGGCGGATAATAAAATACGGGCCGTTATTCAGGCCCGTATTATGTGATAAGTTAAAACTCAAACGGCAGGCGTTTAACTAAATAACTTACCTTTCAGTAGATTAAGCCCTGCGGAGACCAGGTCGCCCTGGGCCGGCGCTTCGCCCTGCGGCGACAGGCCATCGACGATTTTTGGCAGGTATTCCGCAATCAGCGATGAGGCGGTTTGCGAATCAACGCCCAGTTTGGCGCCGAGATCCTGCAGCGCAGGCGAGCCGAACACCGAGGTAATCTGATCGCTGTTCACCGACATATTACTCTGCTGACTAAGCCACGACTCGACGATTTCACCTAAGCCGCCGTTGCGGAATTTTTCCAGGATTCCCTGGATACCGCCCTGCTGTTCAATCCAGGTCATGATCGCCTGAAGTTGTTCAGCTTTGCCAGCCTGCCCGCCAAGCACGCCGCCGATTTGATCTAATAATCCCATTACAGTCTCCATCAAAACGTTGCTATTGATCCCTGATTCACGGCTTACTTCGCCGGGATAATCAGTACCTGCCCCGGATAGATCTTATCGGGATGTTTCAGCATCGGTTTATTGGCTTCAAAAATACGCTGATAGTCATTGGCGGAGCCATACATCGCTTTCGAGATGGCGCTGAGGGTATCACCGGATTTAACCGTATAGTAACGACTTTCCGCTCCGCTCTGCGTCACAGTAACGCTATCGTTGACCTGGCCAATCCCGGTTACGTTACCTACCGCGACCAGAATTTTTTCCTTATCTTCCTGTGAGCCGACGTCGCCCGTTACCGTCGCGGTACCATCGTCCGCTACGGCAATATTGACCTTTTCGGCACCAGGCAGGTTAAGACTATCAATATGTTTTTTCAGCTTGTCAGCCTGATCTTCCTTGCTGGAGCCGGAGACGGCATCCCAGATCTTCTCGCCCGCTTCTTTCACAAAACTTAATAATCCCATCTATCCATACCTCCATTACTGTTTCACGATGAATGCTTTCATCAGACACGATAATCATAGCTTATAAATACCGTTCACTTCCTTTAACAAATGTTCGACGAAGCGGGTAAGTTTCGGTAACGGGCGCAGATCCTGGCGCCACAGCAGGTGTATCGGCCTCGGTTCCGGGGTGTAATTTTGTAAAATACGCACCAGTCGGCCATTGGCTAAATCTTCCGCCAGCAGCACTTCCGGCTGCAATAACAGCCCGGCGCCGGCCACCGCCGCCATACGCAGCGCGTAGCCATCATTGCAGCGCAGCACCGCATCGCGCTTCCAGCGTACCTCTTCCGCAGCGCCCGGCAGCCGCCACTCGTTGCGCGCGGTCCACACCGTATGCGAAAGACACTGATGCCCGGCTAAATCAGCGGGTGTCTGCGGCGTGCCGTGGCGCACCAGATAATCCGGCGCCGCGCAGATCGCCATGCGATAAGGGGCGAGATACTTCGCCACCAGGTCGGTACGCTGGATATCGCCGATGCGAATCGCCAGATCGATTCCCTCATCCACCAGGTCCACCATGCGGTTCGTCAAATCAAGCTCGACGCGTACCTCTGGCCAGGCCTGCAGAAAGGAGGCGGTCAGCGGCGCGATAATGCTGGCGCCGAAAGAAACCGGCGCGCTCACCCGTAGCGTACCGGCAGGGGCCAGCCGTAATCGCTCAACCGAACGCTCGGCATTCGCCACCTGCTCCAGTACCCGTCTGGCCTCGTCAAAATAGACTCGCCCGGCATCGGTCAGGCTTTGCCGGCGGGTATTTCGCTCCAACAGGCGGGTGCCGAGCTGGCCTTCAAGTAAGGCGATATATTTGCCGACCATCACCGCCGACATCTCAAGACGCGCCGCCGCGCCGGTGAAGCTACCGCACTCCACCACCGCGACAAACGTCTCCATTCCACGCAGCTTGTCCATATTACAAACCTCTGGTTAGCAATCATCTAACTTTTAGCCAGTTTATCCGACAATCGATTAATTAAAGAATAGAGGCTCACTTCACTGAGGAGTTTGCGATGAAAATTATCGTTATTGGCGCCAGCGGTACCGTTGGCCGCGTGGTTGCGGAAGAACTGAGCCGCCAACATGAGGTTATCCGCGTTGGCCGCACCCACGGCGACGAGCAGGTTGATATCACCTCGCAGCACAGCGTGCAGGCGCTGTTCGAGAAAATTGGCCCGGTCGATGCCATCGTCTCAGCAGCCGGCAGCTTATACTTTGGCCCGCTAAGCACGATGACCGACCGCGATTTTGACCAGGGACTGCAGGATAAATTGTTGGGGCAGATTCGCCTCGCCCTCACCGGCCAGCATTATCTTAACGATGGTGGTTCCATCACCCTTATCAGCGGCATCGTCGCCGATGAACCCATCGCTCAAGGGGTGAATGCCACCACCGTTAACGTCGGACTGGCCGGCTTCGTTCGCGCCGCCGCCTGTGAATTACCGCGCGGGATCCGCATTAACCTGATAAGCCCCACCGTGCTCAGTGAATCCGTCGAAGCCTATGACGGCTTTTTCCCCGGTTTCTCCAGCGTACCGGCCGCAGCGGTGGCGCAGGCCTACCGCCGCAGCGTCGAAGGGATCCAAAGCGGACGGGTTTATAAAGTCGGTTATTAATTATTTTCGGGCAGGATGTCGCATTCCTGCCCTTATATTGATTATCTGTTGGTTATTGTGAAGCGCCTCGCATAACGCCCTTATCCCCATTATCTGTATGACTTTAGGTTACTCAATACGACAATTCTAATGTCATGATGTATCAGCTAATTATTTTATTTCCCCATTATTTTATGGGGTCAAACATCTATCTCATTAGACCGCAATAAAAACAGGGAATTGTTATTTCTCTCTATGGTTCATCATTCTAATCCCCTCGCAATATGGCAGAGTTTTATCTGCCCGATAAAAAACCATCAGCTGCTTTGCCAGTAAAAAATTAAGCACAAAGCATAAAACTCTAAAAATAGCGCAACGCACAAATGCGGCGTTTTTCCAGCGCCAGGTAAAGCATTTTTTTTATATCCAGCACCGATATTTTTTGTCATTTCGCAAATGATACGGAGTTGTAAAAATGGTGAATGAAATGTTGTGATGAGTAGATTAGCTGTACTCCTCATTGAAATATCACTCTTACGCTGATGAAGACCAAAATAATGAGAGAGCACCATGACAAAACATCAATCTGTTAATGTCGAGAATCTTGAAAGTAATACCATCAGACCAATCCCCTTAAATATGCGTCACGGCAAACCAGGCGATCTCTTTACCATTTGGTTTGGCTCCAACATTATGCTGTTAACGGTCATCACCGGCGCGATGTCGGTGACGATTTTTCATCTTTCCTTTTTATGGTCAGTGATTGCGCTATTTATCGGCAGTCTGGTCGGCGGGCTCTTTATGGCGCTGCATTCGGCACAGGGGCCAAAACTCGGGGTGCCGCAAATGGTCCAGACCAAGGGCCAGTTCGGATCCTATGGCTCCGTGCTGGTGGTCTCGATTGTCGTACTAATGTATATCGGCTTTACCGCCTCCAGTCTGGTACTCGGCGGGCAGTCGATGCACGCGATTTATCAGCCGATGAACTCGGACATTGGGATTATCGTGGTTGGCGCGCTAAGCCTGTTTGCCACCATCTTTGGCTATAAGATCATCCACTCCTACGCGCGGATAATGTCGTGGATTTCAGGTATCGTACTGGCGGCAACCTTCGTGTGGATAGTCTTCATCCATGGCCTGCCGGGCGATTTTGCCGACCGCGGCGGCTTCAACATCGTCGGTTTCCTCGGCGCCGTGTCTATCGCCGCGCTCTGGCAGCTGGCCTATGCGCCCTATGTCTCTGATTATTCCCGCTATATGCCCTACAGCACCAACGATAAAAGCGTCTTTTACGCCAGCTATTTTGGCTGCATTCTCGGCTCCTATTTGCCGATGGTGCTCGGGGTACTGGTGGCGATTTGTATCGGTAATGACGATATTATTCAAGGGATTATGGATCTGACCGGCAGCATGGGGGCGATAGTGATTATCGTGCTGGCGCTGGGGATCGCCGCCACCAATTCGATGATGCTGTACTGCGGCGTACTCTGTACCCTAACGCTCGGCCAGACCTTTATCGACGGCTGGTCGCCGATGGCGCGGGCACGCATTATCACCGCTATTTTGACCATGCTGCTGGAGATATTCCTCGCCATCTATGGCCAGGAAAATTTCCTGTTAATCTACACTAACTTTATTACCGTGCTGCTGTATGTGCTGGTGCCGTGGACGGCGATTAATCTGGTCGATTATTATTTAGTGGCCCATGGCGAATATCACGTTGAGTCCTTCTTTAAACGCGATGGCGGTATTTACGGCTACTTTAATGCAACGGCGATATCCTGCTATATCCTCGGTATTCTGGTCGAAGTACCGTTTATGTCGACCTCAATTTATACCGGGCCAATCGCCCTCACCTTCGGCGGCGCGGATCTCTCCTGGATTATAGGTTTATTGGTGGTCTCACCGGTCTATTATTATTTCTCGAAAGCGAAGAGTGTTAAAAGCATGGCTTTTGCAAAAGAGAAGGTTTAAGGACTACAAGAAAGCGCGCCGCCTTCGCGGCGCGCCGGCGTTTAAGCTGACATCCAGCGGCAGAGGTTTTTCAACATCTGCGCGCACTTTTCCAACTGCGCCTCGCTAACAAACTCATCCGCCTTATGCCCCTGCTCCATACTCCCCGGACCACAAACAAGCGTGGCCACGCCGGCCTCATCAAACAATCCGCCTTCGGTGCCAAAAGCGACCGTTGAAAAATCCTCGCATTCGGCCCACTGCGCCAGCCAGCCGGCGAACGCCGACTGCGGGTCGCTCAACAGGCCGGGATACTGGCTGAGCGGTTGAAAGGTAATAGCCGATCCCGCCGCCGTCGCGCGCATTTTTGGCAGCAGTTCGCCTTCGGCATACGCCTGCAGCGAGGCCAGGGTGTCATCGAGCGACACATCCGGTAAATGGCGAATTTCAAAATCGAACTGACAGTGCTGAGGTACAATATTCAACGCCGCGCCACCCTTAATCACCCCCACTTGCAGGGTGCTGAAAGGCGGATCAAAACGCGTATCCTGGCGAAGCGCCAGCTGCTCGCCCAGCTCGTCCAGGCGGCCAATCAGTTTTGCCGCCCAGGCAATCGCATTCACGCCATCAGGAGCGTAAGCGGAGTGGCATGCGTGGCCGTGAACATCGCAGCGCATCGCCAGCTTCCCCTTGTGACCATAGACCGGGCGCATCTCCGTCGGCTCGCCGATGATGCACATCGCCGGTTTCTCTGCCGACGCCTGCAGATGGGCGACCAGGCTGCGTACGCCAAGACATCCCACCTCTTCATCGTAGGAAAAAGCCAGGTGCAGCGGCATGCGTAGCGGTTGGGCGAGAAAATCAGGAATGGCGGCCAGTACGCAGGCGAGGAAGCCTTTCATATCGGCGCTACCGCGGCCGTAGCAGCGGCCATCGCGTTGCGTGAGGGCAAAAGGGGGAACCGTCCATGGCTGGCCGTCAACCGGCACCACGTCGGTGTGGCCGGAGAGCATAACGCCGCCGGGCCCCGCAGGGCCCAGTCGTGCATAGAGATTAGCTTTTCGCCCTTCCGCATCATAAAAAAGCTGCGTTTCGATTGCGAAGCCGTGGAGATAATCGGCAATATCGTCGATCATCGCCAGGTTCGATTCGCGGCTGGTGGTGTCAAACGCCAGCAGCCGCGCCAGAATATCCTGTAATCGACTATTCATCGCCGGGTACTCCGTAACTGGGAGCCTCCCGCGGGTCGAGCGCGCGCGTCACGTAAGCCTGCATTTGCGGTTCATAGGCCTGCCACAGCGCCGCCAGCTCGCCAATCGGGTCCGTTTCACTCCAGTCGACGCGCAGATCCACCAGCGGCCAGGAGTAATCATCCACCACCTTCACCGCCGCCGAATGGACCGGCCCGGCCTCGCCGCCCTCGGCTACACCGGCCTGCAGCGCGGCAACCAGCCGCGTCGCCAGCTCGCCTTCGGTTTGCGAAAACGTTGCCGCCATCGCGGCAATAACAGCTTCAGATGCCAGCATATTACCGCCGGCGATACAGTTATCGCCCTGCACAACATGCCAGGTCCCCAGCGTTTTATCGCCGCTGAACCACGCGGTCTGGCCGCTGGCGTCGATGGCGATAATCTGCCGATAGCGGCTAAAGTCGTCTTCCGCCAGCGCCCGACGCATCGCTTTCTCCGCCGTCAGCCCCTGCTCCATCTGCGCCAGAGTGAGTTGCCCCAGCGCCGGTAAGGTAATGTTCTGGCTCGATACCGCCCCTACCCCCGCCTGCAGCCACGGGCAGCGGGCGCCGACGGCAATGCTTGAAGAGCTGATCGCGATACCAAACTGCCCGCTTTCCGGGCAGCGTGCGGCAATCGAAAATGTCATTCTGCCTCCTTATTTCGCCGCGTCATCAGGGATGACGGCGATTACATCAATTTCCATTAGCCACTGCGGTTGCGCCAGCGCGGAAATTACCAGCCCGGTGGAGATCGGGAACACGCCTTTTAGCCACTTGCCTACCTCCTGATAGACCGGTTCGCGATAGCGCGGATCGATAATATAGGTGGTGGTTTTGACGATATGCGACAGGTCGCTCCCCGCCTCTTCCAGAAGCTGTTTGACGTTTTTCATCGCCTGTTCCGCCTGCGCCCGCGGGTCGCCAAGACCCACCAGATTGCCTGCAAAATCCGTCCCTACCTGGCCGCGAACGTAGACGGTATTACCGGCGCGCACCGCCTGACATAAATCATTGTCCAGCGTCTGATTAGGGTAAGTCTCTTTGGTATTGAACATCCGAATACGAGTATGGGTCGGCATAATGGTTATCCTGTTCAGTAAGTCATGATTAACGCTGGCTGGCGTCTTTGTACTGGCTATATTTACGGCGGGTGGCGATATGGTCGGCGATATGCTTCGCGTCGTGCCAGACGCCCCAGATAAAGGTTGATCCCCGGCGCGATAACCACGGCAGGCCGAGGAAGTAGACACCCGGTTCGCTGGAGACGCCGCGCTGATGCTGAGGACGGCCCTGTTCGTTGAAAGCGTTGACGTTGAGCCAGCTGTAGTCCACCGCATAGCCGGTGGCCCAGATAATGGTGTTAATCCCCGCCTGCGCCAGATCGAGCGACAGGATCGGCGACGTCATGCAGTCCGGGTCCGCTAAGAATTGCCGTGCGGCGGGCTCTTCCGGTAAATCCAGGCCATTGGCGGCGATGTAAGCATCGGCGGCATCCAGCAGCGCCAGATAGTTTTCATCGCCGAGGCGAATGTTTTCGACGAGATTATTTTTAAAGGAGACGGTTCCCCCGGCGAAGGATTCGGTGAGACCAACCAGCGTGATACCGCGATGCGCCAGCTCGCGGAAATCAACGGTGTGGCCGCCGTGCGCGCCGCTAACCGCGATGGTAACGTGCTCTTTACCGGGTTCGCTGGCCGGGGCATCCCACAGGCCTAACACCCCCAGCCACCAGCAGAAATCCCGGTTACGATAGGCGCGCGGCGGGCGGTCATGGGCGCCGACCGACAGATAAACCTTGCGGCCCGCGCGCTGCAGTTCATCGGCGATTTGCACACCGGACGAGCCCGCGCCCACCACCAGCACCGCGCCTTCCGGCAGTTGTTGCGGGTTGTAATATTTCGCCGAATGAATTTGATGGATGGCGCTGTCGCGCGGGGCGATCGGCGGGATAACCGGCTTCTGGAACGGCCCGGTCGCCGCGACAATATTCAGCGCTTCAATCACGCCGTCGGTAGTTTCAATGGTAAACCCCGGACGCCCGTGGTTACGCACCGCACTTTTGACTTCCACGCCGGTACGCACCGGAAGATTAAACTCGCGCACATAATCGACAAAGTATTGCGCAACATCATCCTTGGCAATAAAGGCATCGGGGTCGCCGCCTTTAAACTCCATGCCCGGAAAACGGTCATGCCATGCCGGGCCGTTCGCCACCAGCGAATCCCAGCGGCCGGTACGCCAGGCTTCGGCAATGCGATTCTTTTCCACGACCAGATGCGAAATACCCTGTTTACTCAGGTGCTCGCTCATGGCGATACCGGCCTGCCCCCCGCCAACAACCAGCGTCTCAATTTGTATTTTTTCTACGGTCATATATGTGTCCTTCGGATGATGTTCTGCTCATCACCGAGGTTAATAAACCGTTATGCACAGGTAAATTATTATAAATTTAGTACCTGAGAATAAAATAATGATGCAGCGGATTCGCCCCGCCGCCAGGCCATTTCCGCCACGCGAATACGCGGTATTTATTTTTCAGGCACGAGATTTTGAAAGGAAAAATAACCATGACTTTCGAGGCTCATGAAAATATCGTCAGAACCTCGTTTTTTTATAGGCAATAAAATGCAGAAAATACCGCATGAATATGTTTACCCGCGCTAATCGCGGGTAAATTTACTCATTCAGGCGACTTTCACTTCTTGCTGCGGCGGGCTCAACACCGCATTGCGGCAATATTCCATAAACAGTTTGGTCGGTTTAGTCGGTTCACTACTGCGCAGGTGCGCCATCACCAGCGCCGAATTCGCCATCTCATCCTGAATTTCCACACAGCGTACCTGCTGGCCGTCATAGGTCATGTCATTCACCGGACGCGTCACCAGCACCGAGAAGCCCAGCCCCTGGCCGACCATGCAGCGCACCATCTCAATCGACGGCGAACTGTAGGCCACCTGCGGGTTGTAGCCCTTATCTTTGAAAATGCTGATGAAGTAGTTTTTGCTTGGCACCACATCCAACAGGATCATTGGCAGATTGCTCAGCTCGGACAGCCGTACGGCGTGCCGCTGCGCCAGTGGATGGTCCGCCGGTAACAACGCATAGGGTTTCTGCGGCGCGTTGAGGCTCTCGGTATAAATCGAGGTATCCAGTTCGAGGTCGTAGAGAAAAGCCAGGTCAAAACGCCCGCGGTGCAGACCGTGTGCAATCTCGTGCTGCTCGCCGTCGTAAATTTTAATGGTGATTTCGGGATAAATTTTCTTAAACCCGGCCATCAATGACGGCATATACAGCGGCGCGGCGGTCTCAAAACAACCGATGGAAATAATCCCGGAGACCAGCTCATTATCGGCCTTCGAGTTTTGTTCAAATTGATAAGAGAGCCGCAGCAGTTCTTTGGCTTTTTCATAAAAACGCTGCCCGCTCGGGGTCATTGATACCCCCTGGGCATGGTGGCGAATAAAAAACTGCTGCTCAAACATATCTTCCAGCGTCTTCACGGCAATGGAAATTGACGGCTGCGCGATATGCAGCTGGCGTGAGGCTTCAGCAATACTTTCCGCCTCGACGACGGCAACAAAGTATTTGAGCTGTTTCAGGGTGAAATGGGGCATGTGATACCTTATTTTTTTATCATCAAGGAGGCAGGCTGGTTAGCTTTAAACGATGAACACCTTGGCCTGCAACCCTCTGCCGTGAAAAAGATCAACAATCCGACAGCGATCAGATTTTTACAGAAAATTAACAGATGCCTGGCGAAAAAATTGCGAGCGCCGGAGGATAGTACTTCGGCCAGTATAAGCAGGATGAGAAAAAACAAGGCATATAACTACCTTATATTACAACGTATTAATCGTGCTTCCGCTCATGAAAACAGGCTGATGAACTCGATCGTTTCACCGTTATTCATTTCCCCTTAATTAGTATTTATATTCTCAATGCCATAATTTGAGAATATTTAATATCGCCAAAAGCACGCAGGCTCCGGGGTTGCAGAAAACTGACCGCAAATAAAAACTCTTTGCATTACAGCCTATTGAAAAATTGCACCTCCCCGATATTTGAACGCCATCACAACGCACGACCTCCCGCCCTGGATCACAGAAAATCGCTAATCCTGGCTAACAACGATTTTTATAGAGGTTGCCTAGATTTTTAGTCCTTTCTCGCCGCATTGGCCTCCTGCATCATGAACTCAAAGAAACAAATAAATAACAATTACGCAACATGCGAAGGAGAAGGTTCATGTCTGATAGAAACTTTTGGCAGCGCAAGCTGCAGGAGCAGCGCTTTATCAGCCACGCCATTATCGATGGTCAACCGTACGTCGCGAAAAGCCGTAAAACCTGTCCCGCCATTAACCCAGCCAGCAATACGCTGCTGGCGGAAGTCACCTCGCTGCAGACGGAAGATATCGATATTGCCGTCGCCTCCGCGCGCCGCGCGTTTACTTCCGGCGTCTGGTCGGGGCTGGCGCCGCAGGAGCGTAAACGCGCGCTGCTGCGCCTCTCGGCGCTGATCCTTCAGCATCGCGAAGAGCTGGCACTGCTGGAGAGCGTCAGCATGGGGAAACCGGTCAACGATGCGCTGAATATTGATGTCCCCGGCGCCGCGCACATCCTCAGCTGGTATGCCGAAAGCGTAGATAAACTCTACGATGAAGTGGCTCCCGCCAGGCCCGGCGCGCTGGCGACCATTACCCGCCAGCCCATCGGCGTGGTTGCCGCCATCGTGCCGTGGAACTTCCCGCTCGACCTCGCCTCCTGGAAGTTGGGTCCGGCGCTGGCCGCCGGCAATAGCGTAATCCTCAAGCCCTCGGAAAACTCGCCGTTTAGCGCCCTGCGTCTGGGCGAACTGGCGCTGGAGGCCGGTATTCCGCCAGGCGTGCTTAACGTGGTGACCGGACTGGGAACCGAAACCGGAAGCGCGCTGGGACTGCATCACGATATCGATGTCATCGCCTTCACCGGCTCAACCGCCGTCGGCAAAGCCTTTATGGCCTATTCGGCCCAGTCCAACCTGAAACAGGTATGGCTGGAGTGCGGCGGCAAGAGCGCCAATATCATCTTCGCCGACTGCCAGGATCTCGACCTGGCCGCTGAAAAAGCAGCTTTTGGTATCTGTTTTAATCAGGGCGAAGTCTGCTCGGCAAACTCCCGCCTGTTGGTTGAGCGCCCGATTTACGCGGCCTTCATTGCCAAACTACAGGAAAAAATGCAGGCCTGGGCTCCGGCGCATCCGCTCGAACCGCAAAGCCGCATGGGGGCTATGGTCAGCGCCGCCCATGCCGAAAAAGTGATGGCGGCTATCCGCCGCGCGCAAGACGAGGGAGCAACGCTGCTTACCGGCGGCCGTACGGTGGAAATAGACGGCGTCGCCAACTACGTTCAGCCGACGCTACTGACCGACGTGAACGAAGAGATGGCGCTGTGGAAAGAGGAAATTTTTGGCCCGGTGCTGGCGGTTTGCGCCTTCGATAGTGAGCAGGAGGCGGTCCATCTGGCGAATAACCATATCTATGCGCTGGCCGCCTCGCTGTGGACCGACAATCTGCACCGCGCCCATCGCGTCGCCGCGCAGCTGACCGCCGGAACGATCTCGGTAAATACCGTCGATGCGCTGGACGTCACCGTTCCCTTTGGCGGCAACAAACAGTCGGGCTTTGGCCGCGATCTGTCGCTGCACGCCTTTGATAAATTCACCAGCCTCAAAACCACCTGGTTTCAGTTTCAGCAGACAGGAGAGACGAAATGACTAATCCAAGCAATCAGAACCGTTCGACGTCCGATTACCAACATTCAGATGCGGCTCACCATATTCATGCCTTCCTGGATCAAAAAGCGCTGAACGCCGAAGGGGCGCGCGTCATGGTACGCGGCGAAGGACTTTACCTGTGGGACAACGACGGGAATAAATACCTCGATGGAATGTCCGGCCTGTGGTGTACCCAGTTGGGCTACAGCCGCCAGGATCTGGCGGACGCCGCCGCGGCGCAGTTTGCCAAACTGCCCTATTACAATATGTTCTTCCACACGACCCACCCGGCGGTGATTGAGCTTTCCGAGCTACTGTTCAGCCTACTGCCGCCGCACTACAGCCACGCTATCTACACCAACTCCGGTTCGGAATCGAATGAAGTGCTGATTCGCACCGTTCGCCGTTACTGGCAGATCCTCGGTAAGCCGGAGAAAAAGGTGATGATTGGCCGCTGGAACGGCTATCACGGCTCCACGCTGGCGGCAAGCGGGCTCGGCGGCATGAAGTTCATGCATGAAATGGGCGGGGTGATCCCGGACGTGGCCCATATCGATGAACCCTACTGGTTTATGCACGGCGGCGACCTGACGCCGCAGGAGTTCGGCCTGCGCTGCGCCCGTCAGTTGGAAGAGAAGATCCTGGAACTGGGCGCGGAAAACGTCGCCGGTTTTATCGCCGAGCCGTTCCAGGGCGCGGGCGGTATGATCTTCCCGCCGGAAAGCTACTGGCCGGAGATCCAACGTATTTGCCGGCAATATGACGTGCTGCTGTGCGCCGATGAGGTGATTGGCGGCTTTGGCCGTACCGGTGAATGGTTTGCGCATCAGTACTTTGGCTTTGAACCGGATACGCTGTCGATTGCCAAGGGGCTAACCTCCGGTTACGTACCGATGGGCGGCCTGGTGCTGAGCAAGCGCATGGCCGACGTGCTGGTGGAAAAAGGCGGCGTTTTCCCACACGGCCTGACCTATTCCGGCCACCCGGTGGCGGCCGCGGTGGCGATTGCCAACCTGAAAGCGTTGCGCGATGAAAACCACGTCACCCGAGTTCGCACCGATAGCGGCCCCTATCTGCAAAAAACGCTGCGTGAAGTGTTTGAAAATCATCCGCTTATTGGCGAGGTGCAGGGAGCCGGGCTGGTGGCCGCCCTGCAGTTTGCTGAAGATAAAGCCACTCGCAAACGCTTTGCCAACGAGAACGAACTGGCCTGGCGCTGCCGCACCATCGGTTTTGAGGAAGGCGTGATTATCCGCTCGACGCTGGGGCGCATGATCATGGCGCCGGCGCTGATAGCTGGACATAGCGAACTCGATGAACTGGTTGAAAAAACCAAACGCGCCGTGGACCGCACCGCGAAAGAGATTGGCCTGCTATAAATATTATTACGTACCCTCTTTCATAAATAACCCGCTATATGCGGGTTATTTATTAAGTTTCGAATAATTAACTAGTGCCGGCGGTGAAATGCAAAATTAAATATATCGGTGATATTAGCGATGAATATCGTCGTGTACAGTAGTTGGTTGTATTTGATTTTTTGAATTGTGAATTTTTATGCTTATTAAATATCTCCCGGTATGCGCGCTGTGTATCGGTCTGCTGCCAGGCGCGCTCTTTGCCCAGACGGGGGAAGTTAAAACCAACGCCGAGAAATCGGCGGATGACCCGACTAAAGTGACCACCAAAGTCGGCGTGACGTGGTCAGATAACTACGATCTGGACGACAGCAATCTCGCATTTTCCGGCTCGCTGGCCTTTGACGAAGCGCGGAAACTCAATGTGCGTATTAATAGCGACGCCACGGAATGGCGCGTCGGCGGTTCATGGCTATTTCCCATTGGTATTTTTAACTTTAACTTTGGGAAAAATGTTTATCCCGATGACTCCTCACAAACCAACTATTCTATCGGTACGTTCCTGCCGCTGAGTTATTTTGGTTTTGAACCTGCAGGCTTTCAAATATTCCCGATGGCCGGTTATACCTATAATACCGGCGACCATATGGCCTGTAATAAGGATCAACATAGCGCCTGTTCGCAGTCGGGTTTTAACGGCATGCCGTCGCCGGAAAACGGTTTTGAATCGACGAATATCTCCGGCAGCAGCGGTTATCTCGGCGCCTTTGTTCTGAAACCTTTGAGCGCCGATCTACGCCTGTTAGGTTTCGCCGGTGGATCGTATGGCTCGAAAAACGACGATGGCGATAACTATAAAGGTTATTTCGCCGGGGTCGGCGTGGGATATAACCTGACCGAGCATAACTCAGTGAAATTTATGACCTACGTGCAGGATAACAACACCTATCTCGATGAAGCCGAAAAGCGCTTCCTGTTCTCCTGGCAGTATCAGCTTTAAGACGGTGAGCGGGGCATTTCGCCCCGCTCACCGATCAGGAACCGTTATCCATCAGGCCGGTTATCCGCGCTTTTTCCCGGCCGTAATGCCCCACTGCACCCCGTTGATGAAAACGCATATACGCCAAACTTGTGACCACCAGGCTAATCATCCATGAGATGTCGGCGCCGGGAATCAGATGCGCCCACGGCCCGGTGTAAAAAGCATTTTCAACAAACGGCACCTGCACCAACACGCCGCCAAAGTAGACCAGCAGCGCACGGCGGTTCACCAGCCCGTAGCGCCCGCCATCGGCGCTAAAAATGGCGTCTATATCGTAATGCTGTTTATTGATAACGTAAAAATCGAGCAGGTTAATGACGCACCATGGAATGAGCACGCCGATTAACGCCCAGATCAAATTCAGGAAGAAAGCGACAAAATTGGCCGCCGCCGCCACCGAGACGAGCACTCCCCCAACCAGCACCACGGCAGAAAACAGCATCCGCACCCGCGCATCCGGCCGCCACTGCGGGCGGAATGTCTGCATGGCGGTAATCAACGACAGCACCGAACCGTAGAGATTCATCGAGTTATGGCAAATAATATTTAGCAGAAACAGTACCATAAGCACTGGTCCTAATACCCCGGTCGCCTGGCGCACTGCCGCCATCGCATCGCCCTCACCGCCGACGACGTTAATCGCCACGACCCCCACCAGAAAGGCCAGAATCGTGCCGCAGCAGGCTCCAGCCCAGGTGCAGATAAACGGTTTAAATACACCGATATTTTCTGGTAAATAGCGTGAATAATCAGAGGTATAAGGTGAAAAGCTCATCTGCCATACCGCGCAGATGCAGAAGGTTGCAAACCAGCCGTTAAGACTGAATGAGCCTTGCTGCCAGAAGCCGGCTGGCAAGGGTTGAGTGAGCATCATCACCAACCCCACCAGCAGCGCCGAGCCCATCACCCAGGCGCCAATTTTATTAATTCGATGAATAAATCGATAACCAATAATGCCGATCAGGGTGGCGGCAATCGCGCCAATCACCGTGGCGCTGGTCAGCGGGATTGTCGGTATCACATTATTGATGACTTTCCCGGACAGCGTGACGTTCGAAATAAAAAACCCGAGATAAATCATGGTGGTAAAAGCGACCACCAGCAGCGAACCGTAGCGACCGAACTGCGCCCGGCTCTGCACCATCTGCGGAATGCCAACCCGCGGCCCCTGTGCGGAAGTGAGCGCCAGAAAAAGCCCGCCAAACATGTGTCCGGCAATAATCGCGCTTATCGCCGACAGAATATTAAGATGGAAAGTTTGCGTAGATATCGCGCCGGTCACCACCGCCAGCGGCGCAATATTGGTACAAAACCATAAGGTGAAAAGACTGCGCGCCTGGCCGTGTCGCTCATTGGCCGGAACGTAGTCCACCGTCTTATTTTCAATTACGTGACTTCGGGACATTTTATCCTCCGTTAATGGGGATTTTTTCTTTAATGTGTAGGGTTCGAATGTCTAAAAAAGAGCACAGCCAGCCCTAGGAACGCAGTGTTCCCGGAAATACAAGCTGGGGTTATTCCGTTAAGTGAGCTGCGGTAAGGCGCTGCTGGCCTTACCGCAACCGGCCGTCGCGCCAACCGTAGCGCGAGGAGCGAAAAGCGCCGGTTCAGCGCATAATAAAGGGATCGTCGATCGGCTCGTCGCTGGTGCGCAGCCACACGGTTTTCGTGGTGGTAAATTCCAGTGCCGCTTCCATTCCGCCCTCTCGCCCGTGTCCGGACAGACCATATCCACCAAAAGGCGCCAACGGCGATACCATACGATAGGTATTGATCCACACGATCCCACAGCGCAGATCGCGGGTTACGCGATGCGCGCGAGCGAGATTACGCGTAAAGACGCCGGCAGCCAGCCCGTAATCGGTGGCATTCGCCAGCCGTATGGCTTCCGCTTCATCACGGAAGGTGACAAGCGAAAGCACCGGGCCGAATAGCTCGCGCACTACGCTTTCCGCCTGCGGCGTAGCCGAGCAATCAAGGATCGTTGGCGGATAGTAGTAGCCTGGGGAATCGATGGCATAATGGCCGCTCACCAGCCGGGCGCCCTGCTCCAGAGAGCGGCTGACCACCTGCTCGATGAGCCTCTTCTGGCGCTCGGTACACAGTGGGCCGAATTGCGTCGCCGCGTCGTCCGGGCTGCCGATGACAATTCGTTTAACCCGCTCGACTAATTTCTCCAGCAGTTGCTCTTTGACGCTTTCCGCCACCAGCAGGCGCGAACCGGCGACGCAGCTCTGCCCGGAGGCGGCAAATATCGCCGCAACCTGCGCATTGGCGGCGCTGTCCAAATCCGCATCCTCAAAGACGATAAAGGGCGACTTACCGCCCAGCTCAAGGGTGGTTTTGCTAAGGTTTTCCGCACTGTTGCGTACAATGTGGCGAGCGGTCTCGGGGCCGCCGGTAAAGGCGATATGGTCCACGTCCGGGTGGGTTGTTAACCGCGTCCCGCACGTCCCGGCAAAGCCAGTGATCACGTTGCAGACGCCCGCCGGGAATCCCGCATCGGCAATCAGTCGGGCAAAGGCTAGCAGCGGCGTAGGAGCGCTCTCCGCCGCTTTCACCACGATAGTACAACCTGCCGCCAGCGCCGGACCGATCTTCACCGCCGATAAAAAGAGCTGGCTGTTCCACGGAATAATCGCGGCGACGACGCCCACTGCTTCACGCCGCGTCCAGGTTTCAGTATCCGCCTTATCAATCGCCAGCGTGCGGCCTTCCAGCTTGTCAGCGAGACCCGCATAATAGCGGTAATATTCAGCCACGTAGGCAATCTGCGATCGCGTTTCGCGAATGATTTTTCCGCTGTCCAGCGTTTCAAGTCGCGCCAGCTCATCGGCGTTTTGCTCAACCAGATCAGCCAGTTTCATCAGCAGTTTACCCCGAGCGCTGGCGGTTAACCCACGCCAGGCCGGATCGTAAAATGCCCGTTTCGCGGCAGCTACCGCGCGATCAACCTCTTCTTCCCGCGCTTCGGCAATCTCCGCCCACGGTTGGGCAGTTGCTGGGTTGAGTGATGAAAAGCGCGCTGCGCCGCGCTCAAACACACCGTCTATATAAAGATCGAACGATTCCATCTCGGCACCTGTTAACGAAATTCGGGCATAACTTGCTGAATAAAGCGGGTTAGTGACGCCTTTTTCCGCTCAAACGGCATCCCGCTATCAATCCACAACGCAAATTCGTCATAGCCCAGCGCTTCATATTTTTTCAGCCGGGTGATGATTTCATTCGGCGTGCCGATGGCGAGATTTTTGCGCATGGCGGCGGCGGAATAATAGGTATTGGCAGCGATCTCTTCGTCGCTAAGCGGCTGAATCAGCCCCTGGCTTACCGGGCGCTCATTCTTAAACCAGGCGCCAAAATAGTTATAAAAACGGTTAAGTTCTTCGGCGGCTTGTTGGGCGTCATTTTCATCTTCAGCGACGAAGCCATGCTGCAGCAGCATAATTTTCAGCGGTTTCTCCGGCGCCAGGCGCTGACGGGTTTCGTGGAAACACTCCGCCAGGCGGACAATTTCTTCTTCGCCCTGATGCAGCGGCGTCACCTGCACGTTGCAACCGTTGCTGACTGCAAACTCATGGCTATTCGGGTCCCGAGCCGCAATCCAGATCGGCGGATGCGGCTGCTGCTTAGGCTGCGGCGAGGAGGTCGATGCAGGAAATTGCCAGTACTCCCCCTGATGCGTGTAATCGCCTTCCCACAATTTTTTCACCGCCGGTACCAATTCACGCATTCGCTGCCCAGCTTCCCAGGCATCGAGTCCAGGCATCAAACGCTGATACTCATAATTGTATGCCCCGCGCGCAATCCCCAACTCGAGACGGCCGCCAGTGATGATATCGGTCATGGCCGCCTCGCCGGCCAGCCGCAGCGGATGGTTAAACGGGGCAATAATGGTGCCGGTGCCCAAACGCACCCGTTTGGTGCGGTTGGCTAAATCGGCGAGATTGATAAACGGGTTCGGCGCGATGGTAAAATTCATCCCATGATGTTCGCCGGTCCAGATAGCATGCATGCCGGCTTCATCGGCCATTTCACACAGCGTCATCATCTCGTTGTAGAGCTTATCCTGTGGCTCATCCGGCGAGATGCGTTCCATATGAATAAAAAGAGACAGTTTCATTGGGGCTCCAGTATAAATTCAGCTAGCGAATTGCTTGATTGACCCGCTTAATTCGTCACCGTAGTAGATGCTGTAATTGCCGACGGCGCTTTCCCGTACAAAACGGTTCATTAAAGATTTCAGCGCTGAATCGCCAATCGGCAGCGCCGACAGCTTTTCCAGGTCGTACCATTGCGCCTGCCGCAGGGCCGGTCGCTCACTTTCCGGCTCGGTCGGCAGCGCGCACAGCAATACGATATGCTGCTTATTGTTCTGACGGTCTTCATATACCGAATAGACAAAGCCCGGGCTGGCATTAATCCCCAACTCTGCCATGAGCGCTTTTAAGGTGTCGTCGACGCTGCCTTTCGCCACGCTGCGGGTCGGCAGACGATAACCATCGCCATGCGGCATCATCACCGCCTGACCGTTGAACTCAATCAACGCGCTGACTTCAACGCTGAGCCGATTCATCAATACCTCAGCGTTGTGGTACGGAGTGAAATAAGCGCCGCGATAGTAGCCAAGCCCCGCGGTGCCAACGGAATCAAAGCCTTCAACTCGCCCCAACAAAATCGCGTGATCGCCAGCGTCGATGACCTGATGCAGCGCGCAATCAAACCACGCGGAACTGTTATCGATAAGCGGGGTGCCGTTTTCACTCGCGCGCCAGTCGATCAGAGCGAAGCGGTCCTCAACTTTCTGCGCGAAAATATTGGAGGTTTCTTTCTGCTGTTCCGCCAGAATATTGACGGCGAAATAGTCGCACTCGGTGAAGTTGCTGAAATTGGCCGAACGCTTATCGATGCTGACCAACAGCAGCGCTGGATCCAGCGAGACCGAAGAGAACGAGTTGGCGGTAAAGCCAATCGGCTCGCCGTTTTTATCGCGGCTGGTGACGACGGTGACGCCAGTCATAAATGCGCCGAAAGCGTCGCGGAGTTGTCTACGTTTATCTATTTGCATGAGTAAGTCCCGCCGTATTGGCATTGTTGCTCTGTCGCGCCGAGCCGCACTGCAGGAAGCTCAGCATTTCATGGTTGACGCGTGGGGCATCGGTCAGACTGACCATATGCCGGGCGCCATCAATAATGATCGCCTGACCCAGCGGCGCCGCCGCTGCCATTTCCCGCGCCATTTGTGGACTGGAGTTGGCATCCAGTTCACCGGTCAGCACCAGAACCGGACAGCGGATCTCCTGCCAACGGTCGGCATAGACCCGATCGCCGCCGGCGAAGGCCTGATACGCTGCGGCATAGCCCTGCAGATTGACTTCCGCCAGCCAGCCGCCGACCTGTTCGCGCAGAATCGCTTCCTTCGCATCGTTGCTGAACCAACGCGCCAGCGGCGAATCCAACTGCGCCTCGCCGGCCGCCAGTTCACGGGCCCGCTGCAGTACGGCGCGGCGCGCCTGTTCATTGCGGCGGTAGACGCCGCTCATCACCACCGCGTGACTCACTCGCTGCGGATAATCAATGGCCAGCCCGGAGGCGATAAGCGCCCCCATCGAGTGGCCGGCTACCGCAAAACGGCGCTCAGGCTGGGTACGCAAAAAATCATTCAGCCAGGCTACGTAGTCCGTTAAGATCACCGGCTGCTGAAACGCATCGCTATCGCCATGCCCCGGCATATCAACCGCAATCACCCGGAAATAGCGGCTCAGCGCCTCAATTTGCGGGTACCAGGACGCCGCATTCATACCGACGCCGTGGATCAGCACCAGCGGCTCGCCTGCGCCAGCCTCCAGATAGCTAACCCGCATCTGACGTTCAGACAGCAGCTGGGTTTTGCGCATCATGGCCTAACTCTTTCAGGTCGGAATAACGGTTGCCAATACGGTGATGCGGGCGTCCGCCCAGCGCCGCGCCCAGCGCAATAACGATTTCGTCATAACGCGGCGCATCGCAGATGTTGAACTGCATGGTCAGGTAGTGCTCACGGCTGCCTTCATCATTCTTGTTCATCATTGGGATCAGCACCGGTGAGTTCGCCGGCCCGCGAGTATTGTTAAACGCCAGATAGCTCTTACTCTGCACCGCGCTGCGGTAGTGGTTACCGAAGTGCAGCGTGTGGATAAGCGCCGAAGCGTGTTCCAGCTCGCCATCAAGGCCGACGATCGCGCTTTTACCAAACGCTTCGACTTTTTCACCGCTACCAGCTTCCTTGAGGATCAGGCCGGTGAGCAGCTCGCCAAGGATTGGCGCGAATTCACGGATTTGCGGCGCAAGGTCATCGACATAGCCCAGCCCCGCCCACGGATTGCGGATCACCGCGGCGGCGGCAATCATCACCAGCGGTTTTTCTGCTGCTTTACCGCCATCGACATACAACGTTTCCGTTGTGACTAACGTTTTACGAATTGCCGGATGCATAGCCTCTCCTCAACAAAGGTTAATAACTTGCTAATTAAATGTTTCGCAAGTGGTATAGCATCGGCGAAATTAACATGTCAAAATATGGTATACCATCATACGGTATGCTTTTTAGAACTATCGACATTACCTAATTACAAGGCTTTTTTGTTTTTAACGTAATGATTTATAGAAGATTTAAAGAAAAGGCATGGCGTTAAGCCGTGAGAAACCCGGATAAACGCTGGGGTGGGAAGCGGCGAACATTTCGCCGCTTTGAAATGAACTAAAATCAAAGTGTTAGGATAACAGCAGCCGGGTAGCGTTTTTTTCTTCAGCAGAATGCAGATTTGTGAGCCAGCGCAATTTTCTGGTTCCCGGAGATGACAATCGCCAGTATTCCGCGGTGGGCTAGCGTTGCATCGTCTGACGAAAGGGTGTTAATAGTACAGCGATTCTCCTCTGCGAGCCGTGTTGCCGCTTTGATTCATCAGATAAACACAGAGGGATTTGATGGTTGATAACCATTCACTCAAAATTGACGCCGTTCCGGTCACATTACGCGAGTTGGCGCTCACAAAAGTGCGCCAGGCGATTATCGCCGGCTATTTCAAAGCTGGCGACCGGCTGGTCGAACGCCAGCTTACCGAGCAGCTTGGCGTCAGCCGCAGCGTGGTCAGAGAAGTGATCCGCTATCTTGAGGCCGAAGGGCTGATTGAGACGCTGCCGAAAAAAGGCCCAATCGTTGCCGTTTTAAACTGGGAAAGCGCAGAGCAGATCTACAAAATCCGTATGCTGCTTGAACAAGAAGCCGCCAGCGATTGCGCCAGACTCGCTAACGATGATGATAAGCACCAGCTATATCAGCAGCTCCAGCTAATTGCCCAAGCCTCGCGCGAGCAGGATGATATTAAACGGGTTGAAGCCTCACAGGCCTTCTATGAAACCCTGTTCCGGGTTGCTAAGCACACCATTGCCTGGGAAATCGTTCAACGCCTCAATAGCCGCATTAGCCGTTTACGTGCGCTCACGCTGGCATCGCCGGAGCGGCAAGTTGCCGGCTTTGAACGGATGTCGCGCATCTATGACGCCATCGAAAACAACGATCCTCAGCAGGCCAGACAAGCGGTACTGGAGCATCTGACCGAAGCCGCGCAGCTTGCCAAACAGATTCTATCCTCACAGGAGTAAACATGGCCGCTTACTGGATTGCCCACGTCAACATTCACGATCCCGAGCAATATCAGCATTATATGGATCTCGCCCCAGCAGCGTTCAAACGCTACCACGCGCGCTTTGTCGCTCGCGGCGGCCGGGCGCAAACGCTGGAGGGACAATCCTTCGCCAAGCACGTACTTATTGAGTTTGACGATATGGAAAGCGCGCTGGCCTGCTACCACTCAGAGGAATATCAACAGGCGCGCGCCGCACGCGCGGACGTTGCCGACGCCATGATAACCATCGTTGAAGGTTTACCCGCCTGACGAAATTGGCTTGTCGGTATGCTTAAAATAAGCAGGGATATTATTTTTAACCGAAGATTGCACATTCTTTAGTGAGATCAACAAAATGATTCGCTGCCCGCTGCGCGGAAAACAGAAATTATGTTTCATTTTTCGCCAGCCAGCGTAGCCATGCCTTTTTCTGTGACGTAGGTGACGGTAAAAAGTAGTTGATCTGATACGAACAAGCTTTTATTTTGCCTGCTAGTTTTCAAACTGAGATGAAACTGATGCCTACTATTATCGCCAGTAGTATGAAAGAAGCTAAAGAATTAATTAACGCCAGAAAGTATCGGGAAATAGTACTGAACTTCGATGTTGACGCTGATGATTTCTTCACCCTTGCAACGGCTCAGCATGACACCAAAATCACCTTTGCAAACAAAAATAGCCACTCACCGGTTACATTAGAAAAATAATAAAACCCCTGAGGAAATTTTTATGTTGTTGTTTATTGGCACTATTGCTGTCGCTTTTCTCTCTTCCCTGATGCTTATCTGGCTTGACGATCGCATCGCCGAGCAAGAGTAAACCCTCCCCCCGATTTAAAGCTCTCCGCACCGGTCATCGGTGCGGAGACAAAAGATTACAGCGATTTCGCCAGACGTTCGACGGCGGTCAGCAGACCGGCTTCAGAAACCGTCGAGTAGGAAAGACGCAGCGTGCGGGTATCCGGATTATCGTTGTAGAACGCTTCACCAGGTACGTAAACCACGCCGTTTTCCAACGTCTTCTCAAGCCACGCCATGGTATCGAACGGATAGCGGAAACGGGCCCAGAGGAACATTCCCCCTTCCGGGCGGCTAAACTCAAGATGCTCGCCAAGACGACTTTCCAGCGCATCAGCCAGCGCCACGCACTTCTTGCGGTAGTCTTCGCGGATCAGAGCGATCTGATCGTTCAGGCGATTCATTTCCAGATACTCAGCGGTGATAACCTGAGAGAGCATATTAGTATGCAGATCCGCCGCCTGCTTCACGATCACCGCCTGGTGCGCCAGCCATTCCGGCATCACGATCCAGCCGATACGCATTCCCGGCGCGAGGATCTTGGAGAACGTGGAGGTGTACACCACCCGTTCTTCACAGCCTTGTTCGATCGCATGTTGATACAGCGGACGACGTACTTTATCGGTGAAGCTGATTTCGCCGTAGGGATCGTCTTCGATGATCACAAAATCATGTTGCTTCGCTAGCGCCACCAGCCGCTGGCGACGATCGTCGCTGAGGGTTTTACCGCCAGGGTTGCCAAATGTCGGCACCAGATAGACCGCTTTAACCTTAGTGGTTTCCAGCAGATCGGCCAGTTGTTCAACCAGCATGCCGTTATCGTCGGTATCGACGCTCAGGATATTCGCCTGCGCCAGCTGGAATACCTGCAGCGCGGCAAGGTAGGTCGGACGTTCAACGACGACCGCATCGCCCGGATCGAGCAGCGTGCGGGCGACGATATCCAGCGATTGCTGCGAACCGGAGGTGATATACACCTGGCTTGCCGAGCAGGCCACGCCGCGCGACTGGCAGATTTCGCTCACCGCCTGGCGCAGCGGCGGATATCCTTCGGTAAGGCCGTACTGGAACGCATCATTAAAACGTTCACTCATCACCTTTTGCACCGCGAGGTTGAGACCTTCGGTATCAAACAGTTCCGGAGCCGGAATACCGCCGCCAAGCGAAATGACGCCAGGCAGTTTACTGTGTTTGAGAAGTTCGCGGACGGCGGAGGGCTTAAGTTCACCCGCGCGGGCGGCGAGGCGCCGATCGTGCATATGCTTTTCCTTTTCTATCTTGTTGTTGTGTTAGTTGTTCGTTGTAGCTTTGCAGGTGCCGGCAGCGATACTAGCCGCTGCCCGGTTTGCGGCCGTTACTCGTCGTCTTTTAGCACGACTAACGGCTCAATATCGCTCTCTTTCTTCACCACCAGCGAATCATCGCCGCGCAGGCAGGTTCCGCCATAGTTACCGCCCACCGTAAAAGTGCACACCTGGATGTACTTGCCGTCAACCTTCGGCAGACACCACAGCTGCTGGTAAATATTTTTGCGATCGACAAATTGCCCGCTGGTCTGATCCAATACCTCATCGTGCGGGCTTATCAGATCGATGTTATTACCGCAGCGCCCGGAGATCGGTTTGACCGCATAACCGGTTTTCGCCAGCTCGTCATTGACCACAAAATCGGTATCCAGCAGATAGCGATGATGCGGGAACAGCGACCACAGCACCGGCAGAATCGCCTTGTTGCCGGGGATAACCGTCCACAGCGGTTCGAATACCAATACTTCAGGGCGCAGCAGGACGTCAATCAGGCGCACCTCATTTTGCGGATGACCGGTACGAATCGGCACCGCCGCATACTCATCGGCGCTGACTTCCCGCACCTGCTCGATGGCGGTTTCCCACGCCCAGGTCTTCCACACGCAGTTAACCAGGCGGCCATCGCCATCGATAAGCTGTCCGGCGGCATCCCAGCGCAGCTCATCAAGGCCAAAGAGAATTTTGCTCTCAAAGCCCGCCTCGGTTAGCGAACGCTGAATAAACTGGGCATGGTAGTTCTCTTCAAGATCCTTATCCTGCATGATGTGCACGAACGGCCGCGCGCGGCTGTGCTTCCACGCCCCCGCCAGCTCCTCAAGCAGATTTTCCGCCGGATTATGGCCGGTACCGCGATAGCCCTGTTTCAGCCACTGTTCGAGGATCAATCCGCCTTCCGTATGGCAAGAGGCAGAGTCGGCGTTGTATTCGTACACCTTCAGCCCGCGCTCATCCATGCAGAAATCCATGCGCCCGGTAATCATATGATGACGGCGGCGCTGCCACGAGAGGCGCAGACGAGGCCAGAGAATTTTCGGAATATCGAACAGCGCCAGCAGGTTGTCATCCTTCATCACCTTATCAGTGGCGTGCAGATACATCAGATGCAGTTCATTGGTCGCTTTAATCAGTTCCTGTTCGGCGCTCTCGCTGATGGTGAAGTACTGGTAGGGATCCTGATTGATGAAATGACCGTTGGCTTCAACATAGGCCTTTTGCAGCGCGTCTTTCTCATTGAGCCAGTTACCGCGGAACTGGCCTTTATTCGGCAGCCGCGCGCCTCTGATTTTCATCTCCTCGCCCGGCAGCACCGGCTGCGGCAGGCTATGCTCGGTATCGGCGGTCTGGATCATCCAGCCTAAAATTTCGGTATCGGCAAAGGTATCTTTGATGGTGTAGACGCCGTCTTTCACTTCCAGCGTCAGCTCGCGGGTCCACTGCTGGCCCTGCGGCAGCGGCGCGTGGATGACGTTCTGCTCGGCGATACGGACCTTATTCCCTACCAGTTGCGTAATCACCGCCACGTGTCCGGTATGTTTAAACTCGCCGCCTTTCTGCCAGATTAGCAGCGAACCGGCGATCGGCGGACGGCGCGAGCCGTTGGCGAAGGCCTGCAGGGGAAGAATGTTGTCATTGACCACTTCGCGCAGAAAGCGCAGCGAGAAGATTTCATAAGCCATACCGACGTCGGTAAAGACAAAGCCGTAGGTGAGGAATAAAAAGCGCCGCGCGAACTCCACGCACTGCCATTTATGCCCCATATACTCGTTGCCGATATAGCTGCGGAAAGCGGCGTCATCCGGATAATCTTGTGGATTTAAGCTACTGTAATTCGAAGAATAAATTGCCACGCCGCCCGGCGCGTAGCCCAAAAGCGTGCCGAAAGGGGCGTCAATACTGGTCGATCCTTTACTCATTTAGCCTGACCTCAAATTAATGCAGCCCGGGCAGTTGGCGGAACAAAACTCCCTCTTCTTATCCTGCCGCAGGCACTTACCAGACAGAGGTGAAATGATGATACCACTCATTCGATTCGCTAAACGTGCCCTTATAGAAAATAACCCGGCGTCCATTGGCAAAAGTGATATTGTTAGCCAACACATAACAAAAAAACATCACTACATCAGGAGTCGACAATGAGCGCACCTTCGCATCTCAATGCCCAGCCGCTGGTCTGGGGACATGGCCCACGGACTTTTGAAGTATTCCTCGAACCAACCTGTCCGTTTTCCGTTCGCGCCTTCAACAAGCTTGATGAATTGCTGGATGAAGTCGGCGCCGAGAACGTCACGATTAAGATTCGCCTGCAGTCCCAGCCGTGGCATCTGTTTTCCGGGGTAATCGTGCGCTGCGTGCTGGCCGCCTCCACCCTGCCGCACGGCAGAGAGCAGGCGCACAAAGTCCTGCAGGCGGTCGCCGATCATCGTGAAGAGTTTGAATTCACCGACCACTGCAGCGGGCCGAATATGAATACCACTCCGCAGCAAATTATCGAGCGCCTTGAGCGCTATAGCCACGTGTCGCTGGCGGCGGCATTTGCCCGCCCTGAGCTGCAAAACGAAATCAAATGGCACAGTAAATACGCCCGCCAGAACGGCATCCATGTGTCGCCGACGTTTATGGTCAACGGCCTGGTGCAGCCCGATCTCGGCAGCGGCGATGACGTCAGCGTGTGGGCCGCGCGGATTATGGCCTGAGATTAGCTGCTAGACTTTTTTGTACACCTTACTAAAGAGGCAGGTCAGTATGTCCGACAATCAATACCAACCACCGAAAGTATGGGAATGGAAACAGAATAACGGCGGCGCGTTCGCCAATATCAACCGTCCGGTTTCCGGCGCGACGCATGAAAAAGTGCTGCCCGTTGGCAATCACCCGCTGCAGCTCTATTCGCTGGGCACGCCGAACGGGCAGAAAGTGACTATCATGCTGGAAGAGCTGCTGGCGCTGGGCGTGGCTGGCGCTGAGTATGACGCCTGGCTGATTCGTATCGGCGAAGGCGATCAGTTCTCCAGCGGCTTTGTCGAAGTGAACCCAAACTCGAAGATCCCGGCGCTGAGCGACCACTCCACGACTCCGCCGACCCGGGTATTTGAATCCGGCAGCATCCTGCTCTATCTGGCGGAAAAATTTGGTTTCTTCCTGCCGAAAGACCCGGCCGGGCGCACCGAAACGCTGAACTGGCTGTTCTGGCTACAGGGCGCAGCGCCGTTCCTCGGCGGCGGCTTTGGCCACTTCTATAACTATGCGCCGGTGAAAATCGAGTACGCCATCGACCGCTTTACCATGGAAGCGAAACGTCAGCTCGACGTGCTGGATAAGCAGCTGGCGCGCGGCCGCTTTGTGGCGGGGGAAGAGTACACCATCGCCGATATGGCGATCTGGCCGTGGTACGGCAACGTGGTGCTGGGCAACGTCTATAACGCCGCGGAATTCCTCGATGCCGGCAGTTACGTTAACGTGCTGCGCTGGGCGCAGGATGTGGGCAATCGCCCGGCGGTGAAGCGCGGACGGATGGTTAACCGCACCAATGGCCCGCTCGACGAGCAGTTGCACGAGCGCCATGACGCCCGCGATTTCGACACCCAGACCGAAGACAAACGTCAGGCGTAATGCCTTTACCCGGCGGCGCAAAGCTGCCGGGTAAGTTGTCACATCAGTGCTTTACCTTGGTCAGGCGATCGAGATAGCCCATCACAAAGGCTGAAAGCACAAAGGTGAGATGGATAATGACGTACCACATCAGCTTATTATCCGGCACGTTCTTCGCATCCATAAACACCCGCAGCAGGTGAATGGAAGAGATAGCCACAATCGACGCCGCCACCTTGTTTTTCAGCGATGTCGCATCCATTTTGCCAAGCCAGTTGAGCTTCTCTTTGCCTTCGTTAATATCCAGCGTCGAAACGAAGTTTTCATAACCTGAAAACATCACCATCACCAGCAGCCCGCCCACCAGCGTCATATCGACCAGCGAAAGCAGCGTCAGAATCAGATCCGACTCGCTGACGCTGAAGATATGCGGCAGGATGTGGAATATCTCCTGAAAAAATTTTATCGATAGCGCGATAAGGCCCAGCGAGAGGCCGAAATAAACCGGCGCCAGCAGCCAGCGCGAAGCATAAATAGCGTTTTCCAGAAAGCGTTCCATAAGGTCCTGTCAGTTTGTAAAAATGGCCGCCATTATATCGCAGCTGGCTCATATCAAAACGATGCGCAGGCGCCGGGGAAATAAAAAAGGCCAACGCAGGGTTGGCCTTCCGGGGGATATCCTGGGGGAAATTACTTCGCTTTGACGGTCTCTTCGCCCACCAGACCAATCTTCAGATATCCGGCCTGATGCAGCGTATCCATCACTTTCATCATCGTCTCGTAGTCGACGGTTTTGTCAGCGCGGAAGAAGACGGTGGTGTCTTTCTTGCCCTGAGTCAGCGCATCCAGCGAGGCAATCACGCTCTCTTCAGTCACCGGATCGTTGCCGAGGAACATCGATTTGTCCGCTTTCACCGACAGATAAATCGGTTTTTCCGGACGCGGCTGCGGCTGGCTGGATGAAGCAGGCAGATTGACTTTGACGTCCACGGTGGCCAGCGGCGCCGCCACCATAAAGATAATCAACAGCACCAACATGACGTCGATAAATGGCGTCACGTTAATGTCGTGCATTTCGCCGTTATCATCGAGGTTTTCGTTAAAATGCATTGCCATAGCGGATCAACCTACCCGTAATTTCTGCGCCGGACGCAGCGGCTGAGAACCACTGGCGTTCAGGTCGAGATCGCGGCTTTGCAGCAGCATAATCTGCGCGGCCACGTCGCCAAGAGACGCTTTGTAACTGGCAATCATGCGGGCGAAAACGTTGTAGATAACCACCGCCGGAATCGCGGCAAACAGACCAATCGCCGTTGCCAATAGCGCTTCCGCGATACCCGGTGCGACAACCGCGAGGTTAGTGGTCTGCGTTTGCGCGATACCGATAAAGCTGTTCATGATGCCCCAGACGGTACCGAACAGACCGACGAACGGGGAAATAGCGCCGATAGTCGCCAGATAACCGTTACCGCGGCCCATATAGCGGCCAACCTGCGCCACACGACGCTCAAGGCGGAAACCGGTACGTTCTTTAATGCCTTCGTTGTCATCCACGCCTGCCGACAGTTCCAGCTCATTATTGGCTTCGTTAATCAGCTGAGTGGTCAGGCTTTTGGCATGGAATCCATTCGCGATAGTGTTAGCCTGATCGAGAGAACGCGCTTCGCTGAGCTGCTGCTGCTCACGCTTGAGGCGACGCTTGCTGGACAACATTTCGGCGCCCTTGCCGAAGAAGATAGCCCAGGTGACTACCGAAGCCAGAATCAAGCCAATCATCACAACCTTAACGACAATATCGGCGTGATGATACATACCCCAAACGGAGAGATCCGCCTGCATCAAATTATTACCCACACTGTTTCTCCAGGACGTCAATCACAAAAACTGAGCATAATAATATCAAAACGGCATCGAATTGATAGTGGTTCTCATTAGTATTTACACTGTGCAGCAAATCACGTTTATTTTCTTTGCGCTTACGCAGTAAAAAAGCGGCTGACGCCGGTTTCGGGAAAATTTTTGCCTGTATCGTTTACGACCCGGTACACAAACCGGGATTCATGGTAGTTTAGACGTCCAGACGTATAAAAACAGGTTTGCAGAACATGGCTGATAAACATCTTGATACCGCGCTGGTCAACGCCGGGCGCCGCAAAAAATATACTCAGGGTTCGGTGAATAGCGTCATCCAGCGCGCCTCATCGCTGGTATTCGATACCGTCGAGGCTAAAAAACACGCCACCCGTAACCGCGCCAAAGGCGAGCTGTTTTATGGCCGCCGCGGCACGCTGACCCACTTTTCGCTGCAGGAAGCCATGTGCGAACTGGAAGGCGGCGCCGGCTGCGCCCTCTTCCCCTGCGGCGCGGCCGCGGTCGCTAACACGATTCTGGCCTTCGTCGAACAGGGCGACCACGTGTTAATGACCAACACCGCCTATGAACCCAGCCAGGACTTCTGCACTAAGATCCTCGCAAAGCTCGGGGTGACCACCGGCTGGTTCGATCCGCTCATCGGCGCGGATATCGCCAATCTGATTCAACCCAATACCAAAGTGGTGTTCCTCGAATCCCCCGGCTCGATCACCATGGAAGTGCATGATGTGCCGGCCATCGTCGCCGCCGTGCGCCGCGTCGCGCCGGAAGCTATTATCATGATCGATAACACCTGGGCGGCAGGGGTGCTGTTTAAAGCGCTCGATTTTGGTATCGATATCTCTATCCAGGCGGCAACGAAATATTTAATTGGCCACTCCGACGGAATGATCGGCACCGCAGTGGCCAACGCCCGCTGTTGGGAGCAACTGTGTGAAAACGCCTATCTAATGGGCCAGATGGTCGATGCCGACACCGCCTATATGACCAGCCGCGGTTTACGCACGCTTGGCGTCCGCCTGCGCCAACATCACGAAAGCAGTCTGCGCGTCGCCGAATGGCTGGCGCAGCACCCACAGGTGGCGCGGGTCAATCATCCGGCGCTGCCGGGCAGCAAGGGCCACGAATTCTGGAAGCGCGACTTCAGCGGCAGCAGCGGCCTGTTCTCTTTCGTTCTCAATAAGCGCCTCACCGACGCCGAGCTGGCAGCCTATCTGGACAACTTCAGTCTGTTCAGCATGGCCTACTCATGGGGCGGGTTCGAATCGCTGATCCTCGCCAACCAGCCGGAACATATCGCGGCCATCCGCCTCGAGGCGGAAGTGGATTTCAGCGGTACCCTTATTCGACTGCACATAGGTTTAGAAAATGTTGACGATCTGCTGGCGGATTTAGCGGCAGGCTTCGCGCGTATCGTGTAAAGTGACAGGAAGTGGCAACAAAAGCGGACGCTTTTGTTGCGCCCGAGATCAAGGTGCTCGGGCCGCTTCAGGAGTACACTAGTCGAAAAACGGTACCACTTAGGAAAGTCCATGGTTGTCATTCAAGAGATTGTCGCCGCGCTGTGGCAACATGATTTTGCCGCATTGGCAAACCCTCACGTTGTGGGTTTTGTATATCTGGTCATGTTCGCGACCCTGTTTCTGGAAAACGGGCTGCTGCCGGCTTCGTTTTTACCGGGCGATAGCCTGTTGCTGCTCGCCGGCGCGCTAATCGCTAAAGGCGTCATGGATTTTGTCCCCACTCTCGCCATCCTAACCGCCGCCGCCAGCCTCGGCTGCTGGCTGAGCTATTTACAGGGGCGCTGGCTGGGTAATACCAATATGGTGAAAGGCTGGCTGTCGCATCTGCCGCACAAATATCACCAGCGCGCCACCAACATGTTTGATAAACACGGCCTGCTGGCGCTGCTGGCCGGGCGCTTTTTGGCGTTTGTCCGCACTCTGCTGCCAACCATGGCGGGCATTTCCGGCCTGCCGAATCGTCGTTTCCAGTTCTTTAACTGGCTGAGCGGCCTGCTGTGGGTTGGTGTCGTCACCGGTCTTGGCTATGCGCTGAGCATGATCCCGTTCGTGAAAAACCACGAAGACCAGGTCATGACCTGCCTGATGGTGCTGCCGATCGCCCTGCTGGTAACCGGCCTCGTTGGTACGGTTATTGTGGTTATCAAGAAGAAATACTGCAGCGCCTGATTCACTCGCCCCGGATGGCCTCAAAATCCCCGGTAGCGCTACCGTTTACCGGGGCTACAGGCGCCGCATCCTTATCAAATCCCCTGCATCGTGCGAATACGCGCGGCATCTTCACCCGGCGTAATACCGAAATAGCGTTTAAACTCGCGGCTAAACTGCGAGGCGCTTTCGTAGCCGACGCGCATCGCCGCCGCGCTGGCTTTCATGCCGTCATGGATCATCAGCATTCTGGCCTTATGCAGACGATAGGTCTTCAAATACTGCAGCGGCGAGGTGCTGGTGACCGATTTAAAATTATGGTGAAACGCCGAGACGCTCATATTCGCTTCCGCCGCCAGCTGGTCGACGCTGAGGTTTTCGGTGTACTGGCTTTCAATACGCTTCAGAACGCGGCTAATCAGGCTAAAGTGCGTCTGTCGGCTGACCAGCGCCAGCAGCGCGCCGCCGCAGGGGCCAATCAGGACGTGATAAAGGATCTCGCGGATAATCTGTTTGCCGAGAATGCGCGCGTCCAGCGGCCGCTCCATCACGTCTAACAGGCGCTCCGCCGCGCAGAGGATCTCTTCTGATAACACCGCCGAGTTGATCCCGCTGGAGGCGACCGACGGCTGAAAAAGCTCATCTTCGCCGATATCCATCAGCAGCTCCTGCAACTGCAAAATATCGACATTCAACCGCATTCCCGCCAGCGGCACTTCTGGGGTCGCGAAGGTTTCGCATTCGAACGGCAGCGGGACGGTTAACAATAAATATTCGTTGGTGTCATAACGGAAAGTTCGTTCATTGATATAGCCAATTTTATGGCCGGAAAAGAGAAAAACGATCCCCGGCTGGTACATCACCGGCGTACGGGTGCCCGGCTGCGTCCCGTACAGCAGACGGATATCCGGCAGCAGTTCACTTAGCATTTCTTGCTTATCTTTCAGCTTGTTAACTTTATCCGTTAATAGCTGGCATATCTCGGCACGGTTCATTTTCGCTGCTTCTCCGACGACTTTTCTACAAGCTTATTGTGCGTAGTTTCCTTCTTTTTCTCCAGCCCAATGGAGAAATGGGCAAGACAATGGCAGGAATGTGCATTGAGAGGAAACGGTCGCAGGAACACAATAGCCGCCATCGGGTAGAGAGTCGTCCTTTCTGCCGGGAGTTTCATCTTTATGAGGGCACCAGCCATGAATAACTTCAATTTACATACCCCAACCCGCATTCTGTTCGGCAAAGGCGCCATCGCCGACCTGCGCGAACAAATCCCAGCCGGCGCTCGCGTGCTGGTGACTTACGGCGGCGGTAGCGTGAAGAAAACCGGCGTACTGGACCAGGTACTGAGCGCGCTGGCTGGCTTTGACGTGCTGGAATTCGGCGGGATTGAGCCAAACCCGTCTTACGAAACGCTGATGAACGCGGTGAAAATCGCTCGTGAAGAGAACGTGACCTTCCTGCTGGCGGTTGGCGGCGGTTCGGTGCTCGACGGCACCAAATTTATCGCCGCGGCCGCGCACTATGACGCGAATATCGATCCGTGGGAAATTCTGGAAACCTACGGCAGCAAGATTACCCGCGCTATTCCGATGGGCTCAGTATTGACCCTGCCGGCGACCGGTTCCGAATCAAATAAAGGCGCGGTTATCTCGCGTAAAACCACCGGCGATAAACGCGCGTTTATGTCCGAACACGTTCAGCCGGTCTTTGCGATCCTCGATCCTGTTTATACCTACACCCTGCCGCCACGCCAGGTCGCTAACGGCGTCGTTGACGCTTTCGTCCATACCGTTGAGCAGTACGTGACCTACCCGGTTGATGGCAAAATTCAGGACCGTTTCGCGGAGGGCATTCTGCTAACGCTGGTGGAAGATGGCCCGAAAGCGCTGCAGGAGCCGGAGAACTACAACGTGCGCGCCAACATTATGTGGGCGGCGACGCAGGCATTGAACGGCCTCATTGGCGCAGGCGTCCCTCAGGACTGGGCGACGCATATGCTCGGCCACGAACTGACGGCGATGCACGGCCTGGATCACGCTCAGACGCTGGCTATCGTGCTGCCGGCGCTGTGGAATGAGAAACGCGATACCAAGCGCGCTAAGCTGCTGCAGTACGCCGAGCGTGTGTGGAATATTACCGAAGGTTCCGAAGAGCAACGTATCGATGCCGCTATCGCCGCAACCCGGAGTTTCTTCGAGCAGATGGGTGTGCCGACTCGCCTTTCCGATTACGGTCTCGACGGTAGCTCCATCCCGGCGCTGCTGGCGAAACTGGAAGAGCACGGCATGACTAAACTTGGCGAAAATCAGGATATCACTCTGGACGTCAGCCGCCGTATTTACGAGGCTGCCCGCTAAGTTCTCCCCACCTGATTCACCTCTCCTTACGTTAAACAAACGCCGGGGAGAGGTGTTTTTACTACCGTTTTTAGCTATTTCGTCCAGACTTAATGCTACCCCTCGGCGGATTTTTCACGCTGAGTTCATTAACAGGAGGAAGGCATGACACATCCAACCGTTATAAAACTACACGACGGCAACCTGATGCCGCAGTTGGGTCTCGGCGTGTGGAAAGCAGGCAACGAGGAAGTCGTCTCCGCCATTCATAAGGCGCTGGAAGTCGGTTATCGTTCTTTTGACACCGCCGCCGCGTACCAAAATGAGGCTGGCGTCGGCAACGCGTTAAGCAGCGCGGGCGTCAATCGCGATGAGCTCTTCATCACTACCAAACTGTGGAACGACGATCAAAAACGGCCGCATGAAGCGCTAAAAGAGAGCCTGAGCAAGCTGAAACTGGACTATGTGGATCTCTATTTAATTCACTGGCCGGTGCCAGCGATAGGCCATTACGTCGAAGCCTGGCAGGCGCTGATCGAATTGCAGCAGCAAGGGCTGGCAAAAAGCATTGGGGTATGTAATTTCCAGGTGCCACATCTGCAAAAGCTGATTGATGAAACCGGCGTCGCTCCGGTGATCAACCAGATTGAGCTCCACCCGTTAATGCAGCAGCGTCAACTACATGCATGGAACGCCACCCACAAAATCCAGACCGAATCCTGGAGCCCATTAGCGCAAGGCGGCAAAGGGGTCTTCGATCAGAAAATTATTCACCATCTGGCGGATAAATACGGCAAAACGCCAGCGCAAATCGTCATTCGCTGGCATCTCGACAGCGGACTGGTGGTGATCCCGAAATCCGTCACGCCATCACGTATTGCGGAAAACTTTGACGTCTGGGACTTCCGTCTCGACAAAGACGAACTTAGTGAAATCGCTAAGCTGGACCAGGGCAAACGTCTCGGCCCCGACCCGGATCAGTTCGGCGGTTAATCCCCTTAACTTTTGCCTTTAGCGCCGCGCGGCGCTAAAGGCTTTCGCAAATTAAATGAATATCCTCAGGCTCCAGAGCAAACAGCTCCGGGTCGGGCTTATCAATTAAACGACAGCCCTGGGAGAGATAAAAATCAACGGTGCTTTTGTTGGGGATGGACGAAATATACAGGCCGGATGCGCCAAGAGCAGGAAGCTGCTGCAGCGCATAGTCAAACAAACGTCGCCCCCATCCCTGGCCGCGCTGCGCCGCGCCCACATAAAAGAATAACAGTTGGCGCAGATCGCCCTTTTCACCCCTTGGCAAAGTATCCATCGCCGCCGCGGCAATAATTTTATTCTGCTCGAAAAAGGCGAAAAATATACCGCCGCGATCGTAGCAGGCCTCGTGAATAGGCGTATAAACCTGGCGATCGTGAGGATCCCAACCTCGCACATCATAATACTGCGGGTACGCCTGGAGTTGGCCATTATCGAGCTTATAAAGGGTGTCGATAATTTCGCTGCGGTCTATCTCCCACAACCTATCTAGCTGCTGTCGTGACAGGATTACCGGCGTCATTATCGTTCTCTCTCCTTGTGTGACAGGCTTTCCCCCGGCGATCGGAACCGCCGGGGAAGCGGCTTAGCGGGACGCCGTCTTCGGCTTGATACGCTTTTTCGCCCCCGAGGCGGCTGGCGTCTGGCGCTGATGCGCAACCGGCGTATGCTTCGTCAGCGCCGGACGGGTATGACGGTTCTGGCGACGCGCTTCACGCATCTCGTCGAGCGTCGGTGCCGGCACCAGGCAATCACGGCGTGAACCAATCAGATGCTTTTTACCCATCGCTTCCAGCGCCTGACGGATCAGCGGCCAGTTTGCCGGATCGTGATAGCGCAGCAGCGCTTTATGCAGACGGCGCTGTTTGTCGCCCTTCGGCACCACCACATCTTCGCTCTTATAGCCGATTTTACCCAGCGGGTTCTTGCCGGTGTAATACATGGTGGTTGAGTTCGCTAGCGGCGACGGGTAGAAATTCTGTACCTGGTCGAGACGGAAGCGATGACGCTTCAGCCACAGCGCCAGGTTCACCATATCTTCATCGCGCGTCCCTGGATGGGCGGAAATAAAGTACGGGATCAGGTACTGTTCTTTACCCGCCTGCTTCGAATAGGTATCAAACAATTCTTTAAAGCGGTCATAGCTGCCCATGCCCGGCTTCATCATCTTCGACAGCGGCCCCTCTTCGGTATGCTCCGGAGCGATCTTCAGATAGCCACCGACGTGGTGGGTCGCCAGCTCTTTGATATAGCGTGGATCCTCTACGGCGATGTCGTAACGCACACCCGATGCGATAAGGATTTTCTTAATGCCTTTCAGGTCACGAGCGCGGCGGTACAGATTAATCGTCGGCTCATGGTTGGTGTCCATGTGCGGGCAGATATCCGGGTAGACGCAGGAGAGACGGCGGCAGGTCTGCTCAGCGCGCGGCGATTTACAGCGCAGCATATACATATTGGCGGTTGGGCCGCCAAGATCGGAAATAATGCCGGTAAAGCCGGGGACCGTGTCGCGAATCACTTCGATTTCATTGATTATCGAATCTTCGGAGCGACTCTGGATGATGCGCCCTTCGTGCTCGGTGATCGAGCAGAAAGAACAACCACCGAAGCAACCGCGCATGATGTTAATGGAGAAGCGAATCATCTCGTAGGCCGGGATACGCGCATCGCCATAAGAAGGATGCGGCACACGCTTGTACGGTAACGCAAAGACGCTGTCCATCTCTTCAGTCGACAGCGGGATCGCCGGCGGGTTAACCCAGATATAACGCTCGCCGTGCTTTTGCATTAGCGCACGGGCGCAACCGGGGTTAGTTTCATGGTGCAGAATGCGCGACGCGTGGGCATAGAGCACTTTGTCGCCTTTGACCTTCTCGAAGGATGGCAGCAACACGTAGGTTTTTTCCCACGGTTTTGGCCGCGGCGGCTGCACGACAACGGCTTTGGCCTCGGCTTTTTTCGGGGGCACGGGTTTGTTATCGGCGCACGGTAGGTCTTCACCGTACGGATGCGGAATCGGGTCGATTTTGCCCGGCGTATCCAGACGCGTGGAATCAACGCCGCTCCAGCCCGGCAACGCTTCTTTTACCATGATCGCGGTATTACGCACATCGCGAATATCACCGATGGCCTCGCCCATCGCCAGACGATGCGCCACTTCTACCAGCGGGCGCTCGCCATTGCCGAACATCAGCATATCGGCTTTCGAATCCACCAGCACTGAGCGGCGTACGGTATCGGACCAATAATCGTAGTGCGCGGTACGGCGCAGGCTGGCTTCAATACCGCCGAGGATCACCGGCACGTCTTTCCACGCCTCTTTACAGCGCTGGGTATAAACCAGCGTCGCGCGGTCCGGGCGCTTACCCGCGACGTTGCCGGCGGTATAGGCGTCGTCATGGCGCAGCTTACGGTCGGCGGTATAGCGGTTGATCATTGAGTCCATATTGCCCGCAGTGACGCCGAAGAACAGATTCGGCTTACCCAGGCGCATGAAGTCTTCTTTGCTGTTCCAGTCCGGCTGGGAGATGATCCCTACGCGGAATCCCTGCGCTTCCAGCATACGGCCGCAGATAGCCATGCCGAAACTTGGATGGTCGACGTAGGCGTCGCCGGTCACCAGAATAATGTCGCAGCTATCCCAGCCAAGTTGATCCATCTCTTCACGCGACATCGGTAAAAATGGCGCAGGGCCAAAACAGGCAGCCCAGTATTGCGGCCAGGAAAATAGGTCACGATCCGGCTGGATCAGGGATATTGCGCTCATATTGCTTCCGGGGAAAATGATAAAAAAATAACCAAAAAGGGCGTGGATTATAAGCCGGAATGATAGTGGAAATGAAGGAGGATTTTCTCAAACCCTGACCGGGTTGCGGCCAGGGTTGCGGATATTACGGCGCTGGATTCACCAGGATCTGGCCAATCGAGCCGCGGTCGGCGAGCTCCAGCGTCTGGCTCAGGTACTGGAACGGGAAGTGCGGCCAGGAAGGCTGGTTATAATACACCAGCAGTTCCACCTGCCCATCAATCCACACCGTATCTTTCCAGCCCCGATCTTCCGGGAACGGCATGGTCCCGTTGACGTTACGGATCTGGAACATCACGCCTTCAATATGGAACGACTGCGGGCGGTCGGCGCGCACGGTCCAGCGCTCCCACGTTCCCTGCTGAGCGGTGATATCAATGCGCTGCGGATCCCACAGTTGGCCATTGATGCCTGGGTCGTCGCCAAGAGTAATATCACGGCTGCGCAGCGGCGTGCCGGAGAGCAGCTCGGTCGGCAGCAGGCGCACCGGCAGGCTATCGGTAACCAGCGGCAGCAGCCCGGTCGGACGCAGCGTCAGCACCAGCGTGGAGATCAAAATGCTCGACGGCTCGAAAAAACCGCGGATACGGTCGACAATGCTCGCCGCTTCGCCGCAGGTAATCGACACTTCATCGCCGTTGGTCATATCGACCAGAATTTCACGCCGCTCGCCGGGGGCCAGCGACAATTGCTTAAGTGAGACCGGCGCCGGCAGGAAGCCCTGATCGCCTGAGATAACGTGCAGCAGGCGGCCATCGCTCATCTGCAGCTGATAGCGGCGCGAGTTAGACGCGTTCAGCAGACGCAGTCGTACCCAGCCGCGAGAGACTTCGACATAAGGCCCCTGCGCGCCGTTGACCAACAGGGTATCACCCACGAAACCACCGCTGCCCGGTTCGCTATATTCCGGAGTGCCGAAGTTATCCAGCCGCTTATCCTGAATAATCACCGGGAAGTCATCAACGCCGTAGTGGTTCGGGATCGGCAGGTTTTTGCTGACCTCGTCTTCTACCAGCCACATTCCCGCCAGGCCGTTGTAAACCTGTTTCGCCATCCGGTTCGGGGTATTCGCCTGATACCACAAAGTGGCCGCACTCTGGCGAATCGGCAATACCGGCGCCCAATCCGCATTCGGCGACATCATGCGCGCCGCGCCGCCAATCAGCGGCCCCGGCACCTGCAGGCCGCGAATCGTCATGGCAACATTTTCGGTCAGGCGGTTACTGTAGATAAGTTTGACGTCATCACCATTCCAGACGCGGATGGTCGGCCCCAGGTAGCGGCCATTGATGCCCCATACCGGCGCGCGCGTTCCCTGGGTGAATGACCAGTGAGAACGTTGCAGGGTCATAAACAGCGGTTGACCGCGACGGGATTCCAGCAGAGGCGGAATGGGGAGCACCGGCTGCTGGCCGGCGGCATGAGCCTTCAGCGGCGCGGCGCCCGCGCACAGCGCTACACCTGAAGCCTTAATAAACTGACGCCGACTGAGTGACATATTAACTCCATGAAATACTGACAATGCAAAAAGGGAATTCGTTTCCCGCCAGCAATACGCTCGCGTTCGCGGCGTTTCCTGTATTATTTCTTTCCAGCCGCTTCGCGCTCGGCCACTTCTTTATCCAGCTCGGCGATTTTAGCGGACATCATCTCGCGGCAGTGTGTCGCCAGCGCGCGCACGTTATCTTTACCAAACTGGCTTGTATCGACCGGCGGCAGCATCTCGACAATCACCAGACCATTGTTCCAGCGATTGAGTTTAATTTTGTTCGATGTATTCGACACGCATACTGGAATAATCGGTACGCCAGCGGCGATGGCCGCGTGGAACGCGCCGGTTTTAAAGGGCAGCAGACCGCGGCCGCGGCTGCGGGTCCCTTCCGGGAACATCCAGAACGAAATTTTACGCTTTTTAAACGCATTCACCACTTCGGCAATAGTGCCGTGCGCTTTGGTTCGGTTATTGCGGTCAATCAGCAGGTTGCCCGTCAGCCAGTAAAGCTGGCCAAAGAACGGTATCCATAACAGGCTTTTTTTACCCACGGTAACCGTCGGCGGCTGCACGATGTTCGACGCTGTCACCATATCATAGTTGTTCTGGTGGTTAGCGATGTAGATCGCATTGCCGTAGCTTTCCGCGTCCGCAGGCTTACGCAGTTCGACTTTCAGGCCAAATACCGGGGACAGGCGGCCAAACAGATGACCAAACGTCGCGACGTGCTTAGGGTTGCGCGGGCTGAACAAGCAGTAAAGACTGCCAAATATGCACACGACGATGCAATAAATGACAACAAAAATTAGTCGAAAAATAAATAACATAGCTTCCTCTGAAACCCAAACCGCTTAGCGTTATACCCGTTGAATCACAGGCTCAGGACACCGCTGCCCTCTCAACGCGGGGCGGAAAATCTCCGCCCCTGGAGGACATGTTAATCGCAATGCCTGAATAAACAACGATTTTGCGGCAAATTTTCGCATCCTCCAGCCGGGTGAAGGATGCGGATCTTACTCTTCGCTGTCGCCAGCTGAGGCGCGGCGCGGGGAGTCGATCTCCACGCGGTCGATTTTCTGCAGGCCGCGCATCAGCGAACCGCGACGGCCGCGCTCGCCGGTGACTTTTTGCAGCTCTTCCGGACGCAGTTTGATCTTACGCTTGCCGAGGTGGATAGTTAGCGTGCTCTGCGGCGGCAGGACAAACAGGTGCGCCAGACCATCCTGGCCGGAGGCGGCTTCCGCCGACGGAATGTTGATAATCTTGTTGCCTTTGCCTTTCGACAGCTGCGGCAGATCGCTCACCGGGAACATCAGCATGCGTCCGGCATGGGTAATCGCCAACAGCATATCGGCATCGTCTTCAATGACCAGCGGCGGCATCACATGCGCGTTCTCCGGCAGCGTAATCAGCGCCTTACCGGCGCGGTTGCGCGCCACCAGGTCGTTGAAGGTACAGACGAAACCGTAGCCGGCATCGGAGGCCATCAGCAGCCTCTGATCGTCTGACTCCATCAGCATATGTTCTACGCTGGCGCCCGGCGGCAGCGTCACTTTACCGGTGACCGGCTCGCCCTGGCCGCGGGCAGAAGGCAGCGTAATCGGGTCGATGGCGTAGCTGCGCCCGGTGGTATCAATAAACACCACCGGCTGGTTGCTCTTGCCTTTCACCGACGCTTTCCAGCTATCACCGGCTTTGTAGCTCAGTCCCTGCGCGTCGATATCGTGGCCTTTGGCGCTACGCACCCAACCCATCTGCGACAGAACGATAGTGACCGGCTCGGACGGCAGCATATCGTGCTCGCTCATGGCCTTCGCTTCTTCGCGCTCGCGCAGCGGCGAACGGCGATCGTCGCCAAAGGTATCGGCATCGGCCTGCAGCTCTTTCTTCAGCAGGTTATTCATCTTGCGTTCGGAGGCCAGAATCGCCTGCAGCTGATCGCGCTCTTTTTCCAGCTCGCTCTGCTCGCCGCGGATCTTCATCTCTTCCAGCCTGGCGAGATGACGCAGTTTTAATTCCAGAATCGCTTCCGCCTGGGTTTCGCTGATGCCGAAGCGGGCAATCAGCGCCGGCTTTGGTTCATCTTCGTGGCGGATTATCTCAATCACTTCATCAATGTTGAGGAACGCGACCAGCAAACCTTCGAGGATGTGCAGGCGCTTGAGGACTTTTTCCAGACGGTAGTTCAGGCGGTTACGCACGGTATCACGACGGAAGGTCAACCACTCCGTCAGGATTTCAAGCAGGTTTTTCACCGCCGGACGATTGTCCAGGCCGATCATGTTGAGGTTGATGCGGTAGCTCTTTTCCAGATCGGTGGTGGCGAACAGGTGGTTCATCACCTGCTCCATATCCACGCGGTTGGAACGCGGCACGATCACCAGACGGGTCGGGTTTTCATGATCCGATTCATCACGTAGATCATCAACCATCGGCAGCTTTTTGTTACGCATCTGCGCGGCGATCTGTTCCAGCACGCGCGCGCCGGACACCTGATGCGGCAGCGCGCTAATCACCACCGCGCCGTCTTCTTTCGTCCACACGGCGCGCATGCGCACCGAACCGCGGCCGTTCTGGTAGATTTTGCGAATTTCCGCGCGCGGGGTAATGATTTCCGCTTCGGTCGGGTAGTCCGGCCCCTGCACGATATCCAGCAGCTCATCGAGCGTGGTTTTCGGTTTTTCCAGCAGCGTAATCGCCGCCTGCGCCACTTCACGCAGGTTGTGCGGCGGAATATCGGTAGCCATACCGACCGCAATGCCGGTGGTACCGTTCAGCAGGATGTTCGGCAGACGCGCCGGCAGCATTTTTGGCTCCTGCAGCGTACCGTCAAAGTTCGGCACCCAATCGACGGTGCCCTGACCCAGTTCGCTGAGCAGCAGTTCGGCGTATTTCGACAGGCGGGATTCGGTGTAACGCATCGCCGCGAAAGATTTCGGATCGTCCGGCGCGCCCCAGTTCCCCTGCCCATCTACCAGCGGGTAGCGGTAAGAGAACGGCTGCGCCATCAGCACCATCGCTTCATAGCAGGCGCTGTCGCCGTGCGGGTGATATTTACCCAACACGTCGCCGACGGTGCGGGCGGATTTTTTGAACTTGGCGCTGGCGTTCAGGCCCAACTCGGACATTGCATAGACAATGCGGCGCTGAACCGGCTTTAAGCCATCGCCAATAAACGGTAATGCCCTGTCCATGATGACGTACATGGAGTAGTTCAGGTAGGCATTTTCCGTGAATTCATGTAGCGCGAGGCGCTCTGCCATATCGCTCATTAATCGTGGATCCTCAATCTGGGACGCGGCCATTGCGGCGGCAAAACTACCCGCGATAATACCCGATCTCACGCCCTGAGTCACAGGAAGTGAGATCGGTTAAAGAGGATGAGGATATCAATCAGGCTAACGGTAAATAAATATCGGTGCGGAGTTCATGCTCGCCAACTTCATGCACAAAATTGAGGTAGCGGAAGTACACCGGAAAATCCCTTAGCGTCTCCCCGGAGGCGGGCAGCCAGTCGCGATAGAGAAACCAAACGCTTTGCGCCAGCGTGTCCAGCGAACCGTGATGGCGGGCCACTGCGCAACGGCCTGCCGGGATCTCGCCGTTAATCACGCCAAACGCGTTTTCGCGAATCGGTCGCTCAACGGTGCCGCAGATATCAAAACGAAACGCGTCGCCTGGCGTTGTTTGCGGATCGTCCCAGGCAATGCCCCAGGTTTCGCTGGTGGCGACTGGCGACAGCCCGCTCGTTTTGCGCCATGCGATAAAACGCGCGGCGGTGGCGTTGACCAGGTCCGGGCTCCCGCGATGTTGCAATACGGCGATCCTTGTGGCTGGAAATTGAATGATGTTTACGTCCATCGAAGTTTGCTCCTGTAGCGTATGTTTCGGTACGCGTCGATGCCACTCGGCCCAATCCGGTCGCTGACGGAACTGAGTCGGGCTTTGATCAAACGCGGTACGGAAGGCGCGACTGAACGACTCCGAATTTTGAAATCCGGCATCAAGGGCAATATCGATGATTTTATCGTGCGGGTTGAAGGCCAGGCGCCAACAGGCGCGCCGCAGGCGTAACCACTGAATATACCGGTACAGCGGAACGCCGGTATACGCGCTAAATTGCCGGTGAAAATGGTAAGGCGAGCTATACGCAATCGCGCTCAGCGCCTCCAGCGTTAGCGGCTCATCAAGATGGTTCTCAATGTACAAACAGACTCGCTGAAAACGCCCGACGTACGCCGGGCTGGCCTTAATATCGTTCATCGTCTCCTCCACGCGACACACTCTGCCAGAGCGAGGATAGCGATTCCTGACCGATCTTGCGCACTCTGGCGCGGGCGTTATGGCGCGATTTTACGGATCTGCTTCACGTCAATCTCTACCGAGTTCCAGTCTTTATCGACTTCACCCTGAATTTCTACCGTATCCTGCGGGCCGACGGTCACGCCGTTCCAGCGCTTGTGGTCGATATCGACGTTCACCACGCCGGAGGCATCCTGGAATTTATACAGATCATCAGAGATGCGCTCGACGATTTTACCGCGCAGGGTCACCCAGGTGTCATCGCGCAGCGACTTGGCGTTCGCCACGGTGGTCACCGCGCCGCTCGGCCCGGTGAAGCCGCCGGCCTGCGAGGTAGTGGTAGTAGACGGTCCGGTGAATCCACCCTGCCCGGCGGCCAGTACCGGCATGGAAACCAAAGCAATAATCGCGGTCATCGCAGCAATTTTTTTCATTTTATAATCTCCCTTATGTGTTGGTATGGCTCCTATTACGCCTGACAAAACTTAACGACTTCTTAAGCGGAAAAAAGAAATTTTAATGCTGTACATCCCCTGCATCAACGCGGTTTACTGCGCAAAGAAACGGGATCGTCGGAGGGAAACATGCGCATATTATTGGTGGAAGATGACAAACTGATCGGTGACGGCATTAAAGCCGGGCTGAGCAAAATGGGCTTCAGCATCGACTGGTTTACCGCAGGCCAGGAGGGCAAAAACGCCTTATATAGCGCCCCTTATGATGCCGCGATACTTGACCTTACTCTCCCCGGCATTGACGGCCTCGATATTCTGCGCGAATGGCGCGATAAAGGCCGTAATGAACCCGTGCTGATCCTCACCGCCCGCGACGCGCTTAGCCAGCGGGTTGAAGGGCTTCAGCTCGGCGCCGATGACTATCTGTGTAAACCCTTCGCCCTCATTGAGGTGGCGGCACGTCTCGAAGCGCTGATCCGCCGCGCTCACGGCCAGAGCAGCAGCGAGCTACGCCACGGTAAGGTGACCCTCGACCCGAACCGCTTAACCGCCAGCCTTGATGGCGAAAGCCTGGCGCTGAAGCCGAAGGAGTTCGCCCTGCTGGAACTGCTTATGCGCAACGCGGGGCGCGTATTGCCGCGTAAGCTTATCGAGGAAAAGCTTTATAACTGGGACGACGAGGTCTCCAGCAACGCCGTGGAAGTTCACGTTCATCATCTGCGGCGCAAACTCGGCAGCGGTTTTATCCGCACCGTGCACGGCATCGGCTATACCCTGGGTGACGCATGAAACGACTCGCCCGTCTGAGCCTGCGCCTGCGCCTGACGCTGCTGTTTGTCCTGCTCACCAGCGCCGCCTGGGGGATTGCCAGCGTGATCGCCTGGCAGCAGACCAGCGAAAAGCTGGATAAGCTGTTTGATACCCAACAACTGCTCTTCGCCCGCCGCCTGAGCGCCATGAATGTCGATGAGCTGCAGGCGCGGCCGGCGCAGATCCGCGAAAAGAAAAAGTTAAACACGGCCATCTTGATGATGACGCGCTGGCCTTCGCTATTTTCACCCACGACGGAAAAATGGTGCTTAACGATGGTGAAAACGGCGAAGATATTCAATGGGGTTCGCAGCGCGAAGGCTTCAGCGACGGCTACCTGCGCGGCGATGACGACGAATGGCGTTTTCTGTGGCTGACCACCGCTGACGGCCGCCATCGTATCGCCGTCGGCCAGGAGTGGGATTATCGCCGGGAAATGGCGATGGATATCGTTACCTCGCAGCTCACGCCGTGGCTGGTCGCGCTACCGCTGATGTTCGTGCTGCTCATCGTGCTATTAAGCCGTGAGCTGGCGCCATTGAAGAAACTGGCTCGAACCCTGCGCCAGCGCGCGCCGGATTCGGCGGAACGTCTGTCGGACGACAAAATCCCTTCAGAAGTTCGCCCGCTGGTCGATGCCCTGAATCAGCTATTCAGCCGTACCCACGAAACCATGCTACGCGAGCGTCGCTTTACCTCTGATGCCGCCCATGAGTTGCGCAGCCCGCTGGCGGCGCTGAAGGTGCAAACCGAAGTCGCCCAGCTTTCAATGGACGATCCCGAAGGTCGGGATAAAGCGTTGGCGCAATTACATCAGGGCATCGACCGCGCCACTCGGCTGGTCGATCAATTACTTACGCTGTCGCGGCTGGATTCCCTTGCGCAACTGGATGACGTGCAGCCGGTCGCCATCGACGACCTGTTGCAGTCGGCTGTAATGGAGATGTATCACCACGCGCAGCAGTCCGCCATTGAGTTACGCCTGCATCTGAACGCCAGCAATATCGTCCGCACCGGCCAGCCGCTGCTGCTCAGCCTGCTGGTACGCAATCTGCTGGATAATGCCGTGCGCTATAGCCCGCGCGGTAGCCGGGTGGATATCACCCTTTCCGCCCGCGAATTCCGGGTTCGCGACAATGGTCCAGGCATTAGCCCGCAAGCGCTGGCGCGCATTGGCGAGCGTTTTTATCGCCCGCCGGGCCAGGATGCCCCCGGCAGCGGATTAGGCTTATCGATCGTTCGCCGCATCGCCGCACTGCACGGCATGCGGGTTGATTTTGCTAACGCGCGCGACGGCGGCTTCGAGGCGCGCGTTTACTGGTAGCCACATTATTGCCAAAAATGCAAAAGACTTTGCACATTTTGCTCATTTTACTGCCCCGCTTCGCGGGGTAAAATTGCTGACAAATTTAATAGGTTGAGGGCAAAAAATGAGCAACATCCTGATTATCAACGGGGCGAAAAAATTCGCTCACTCTAATGGCCAATTGAACGACACCCTGACCGAGGTCGCGGATGGTTATCTGCGCGACGTCGGGCATGATGTTAAAATCGTCCGCGCGGAGAGCGAGTACGATGTAAAAGAAGAAGTGCAGAATTTCCTGTGGGCCGATGTGGTTATCTGGCAGATGCCAGGCTGGTGGATGGGCGCGCCCTGGACCGTGAAAAAGTACATGGATGACGTCTTCACCGAAGGCCATGGCGCTCTGTACGCCAGCGATGGCCGTACCCGCTCCGATGACAGCAAAAAATATGGCTCCGGCGGATTGATTCAGGGCAAACAGTACATGCTGTCGCTGACCTGGAACGCGCCGATGGAAGCCTTCACCGATAAAGATCAGTTCTTCCACGGCGTCGGCGTTGATGGCGTTTACCTGCCGTTCCACAAAGCCAATCAGTTCCTTGGCATGAGCGCGATGCCGACCTTTATCGCCAACGACGTAATTAAAATGCCTGACGTTCCACACGTCATCGCAGAATATCGCAAGCATCTGGCCGAGATTTTTGGTTAACTAGAAGCCTACACACAGAAGGAGTTGAGTTAACCATGTTAACAGTGATTGCCGAAATTCGTACTCGTCCGGGCCAACACCACCGTCAGGCGGTACTGGATCAGTTCGCTAAAATTGTCCCTGTGGTACTGCAGGAAGAAGGCTGCCACGGCTACGCGCCGCTGGTTGACCACGCCGCCGGCGTGAGTTTCCAGACCTCCGCCCCGGATTCGATCGTAATGGTCGAGCAGTGGGAAAGCGTCGCGCATCTCGAAGCGCATCTGCAAACGCCGCACATGAAGGCTTACGCCGAAGCGGTAAAAGGCGACGTGCTGGAAACCAGTATCCGCATTTTGCAGGCTGGCGTATAAGCCCGACAGAAGTAAGAAGTAAAAAGGGAGCCTGAGGCTCCCTTTTTCGCATCTGGCGGCTGACGTCGGCTTAGGCTTCGAGATCCGCCATATCGCCTTTTTCCTGCAGCCAGTTGCGGCGGTCTTCAGAACGCTTCTTGGCCAACAGCATATCCATCACCGCGGTCGTTTGCTGCTCGTCTTCATCGGTGATGATGAGCTGCACCAGGCGGCGGGTGTTCGGGTCGAGCGTGGTTTCACGTAGCTGCATCGGGTTCATCTCGCCCAGCCCTTTAAAGCGCTGTACGTTCGGCTTACCCTTCTTACGCTTCAACTGCTCCAGCACGCCGGCTTTTTCTTCTTCCGTCAGCGCGTAGTAAACCTCTTTACCCAGGTCGATACGATACAGCGGCGGCAGCGCGACGTACACGTGACCCTCTTTCACCAGGGTACGGAAATGCTTCACGAACAGCGCGCACAGCAGGGTAGCGATGTGCAGACCATCCGAGTCGGCATCGGCGAGAATACAGATTTTACCGTAACGCAGCTGGCTTAAGTTATCGCTATCCGGGTCGATACCAATCGCCACCGAAATGTCGTGCACTTCTTGCGAAGCGAGCACTTCATCGGAAGAGACTTCCCAGGTGTTCAGGATCTTGCCTTTCAGCGGCATAATCGCCTGATATTCACGGTCGCGCGCCTGTTTCGCCGAACCGCCCGCCGAGTCCCCTTCGACGAGGAACAGTTCGGTGCGGTTCAGGTCCTGCGCGGTGCAGTCCGCCAGCTTTCCCGGCAGCGCCGGGCCGCTGGTGAGCTTTTTGCGCACCACTTTCTTGGCGGCGCGCAGGCGACGCTGGGCGCTGGAAATGGCCATTTCCGCCAGCAGCTCCGCCGCCTGTACGTTCTGATTCAGCCACAGGCTGAAGGCGTCTTTAACCACCCCGGAGACGAATGCCGCGCACTGGCGCGACGACAGACGTTCTTTCGTCTGCCCGGCGAACTGCGGATCCTGCATCTTCACCGACAGTACGTACGCGCAGCGATCCCAGATATCTTCCGCCGACAGCTTCACGCCACGCGGCAGAATATTGCGGTATTCGCAAAACTCGCGCATCGCGTCGAGCAACCCCTGACGCAGACCGTTAACGTGCGTACCGCCCTGCATAGTCGGGATCAGGTTCACGTAGCTTTCGGTCAGCAGTTCGCCGCCTTCCGGCAGCCACAGCAGCGCCCAATCCACCGCTTCCGTTTCACCGGAGAAGTTGCCGACAAACGGTTTTTCCGGCAGCAGCGGCAGGCCGTTGACCGCCTCGCACAGATAATCATTAAGGCCGTCCGCATAGCACCAGCGCTGCTCGCTGTTGTTCACCTGGTCGCGGAACACAATTTCCACGCCCGGGCACAGCACCGCTTTCGCTTTTAACAGGTGAGTTAGCCGCGAGACGGAGAAACGCGGGCTATCGAAGAAGCTTTCGTCAGGCCAGAAATGGACGCTGGTCCCGGTGTTGCGTTTACCGCAGGTGCCGGTGACGCGCAGGTCTTCAACTTTTTCCCCGTTTTCAAAGGCGATGCTGTAGACCTGACCATCGCGGCGCACGTTGACTTCCACGCGCTTAGACAAGGCGTTGACGACCGAGATCCCCACCCCATGCAGGCCGCCGGAGAACTGGTAGTTTTTGTTGGAAAACTTACCGCCCGCGTGCAGCCGACAAAGGATCAGCTCAACCGCCGGAACCCCTTCTTCCGGGTGGATATCGACCGGCATCCCGCGCCCGTCGTCGATAACCTCCAACGATTGATCGGCATGGAGGATGACCTCCACGCGTTTGGCGTGGCCGGCCAGTGCTTCATCCACACTGTTATCAATAACTTCCTGACCAAGATGGTTAGGACGGGTTGTGTCGGTGTACATTCCCGGGCGGCGGCGAACCGGCTCAAGCCCGGTGAGTACCTCAATGGCATCAGCGTTATATGAAGATTGCGTCATGGTGTGTATTCGTAGGTCGTTCTGAACCGCTTAGCGCAGGCCCAGAAAATCGATAATCTGGGTGAAATGATCTTCAAAGCCAACAAATGCGTGATTACCGCCCTCCTCGACCGTTTGACGGCAGGAGGCGAAGTAGTCAACAGCCTGGCGGTAATCAAGCACTTCATCGCCCGTTTGCTGCAATAACCAGATAAGGTCAGGCGCTTCCAGCGGGTCGATATGCATGACTTTAAGATCGTAAATATGGCGAGACTCTAGCACATATTGCTGCCCGGTGTACGGATTCTCATTGGGGCCAAGAAAATTGTTCAGCAGTTCAAATGGCCGCACCGCCGGGTTAATCACCACCGCCGGCAGCATAAAACATTGCGACAGCCAGGTGGCGTAGTAGCCGCCCAACGACGACCCCACCACGCCTAACGGCTCGCCGCCGTGCTCCAGCACGATGGCTTCCAGCATCTCTGCCGCCTGCGCCGGGAAAGCAGGCAGTTCCGGCACCACCATGTTAATTTCCGGGTGGTACTGCGCCAGCCACGTTTTCAGCGCCGTCGCTTTTGCCGAGCGCGGCGAGCTGTTAAATCCGTGCAGATAAAGAAGAGTAGACATCAGTATCCTTCTGAAGCGATATCCGGGTGAAACTCGGCGCCGCTGAGACGACAGACTTCAGTCGTCAACACGCCATCAGGATGCAGTTCAAGCCAGCGCCAGCCTGGAGAGACGGTATCGAGGGTGAAATTAGCGCAGTGCGGCTTAAACTGCACGCAGGTCGATGGCGTCGCCATCATCCGCCGCCCGTTCCAGTCGAGATCCAGCTCCTGGTGAATATGGCCGCATAGCAGGTGCTTAACCCGCGGATAGTTGCTCAGGATGTGGTCTAACGCCCCGGCGTTGCGCAGGCTATGCTGATCGAGCCAGCTGCAGCCCGCCGGCAGCGGATGATGATGCAGTAACAGCAGCGTGTAGCGCTCAGGTTCCGCATTCAATTGATGCTCAAGCCACTCCAGTTGGAAATCGCTCAGCTCGCCGTGAGGCACGCCAAAGACCTGGCTGTCCAGCAGCAGGATTTGCCAATGATCGCCCAACAGGACGCGTTTTGCGGGAGAGATGCCGGCATCGTGCAGCGTGCTGTACATTGCCGGTTGGAAATCATGGTTTCCCGGCAGCCAGACGCAGGGTGCGGCAAAGCTCGCGATGCCTTCAGCGAAATGCTGATAGGCCGCGGCAGAGTGGTCTTGCGCCAGATCGCCTGTTGCTACAATCAGGTCGCATTCACGCTGTGAGGCATGTATCGCATCCAATACAGCCTGATAACTTTCCCAGGTATTGATACCCAACAGCGTTTCATGTTTTTCAGCAAACAGGTGAGTATCAGTAATTTGTAATATCCTGACTCTGGCCTCACCAGCCAGAGGTAGGTTTAACAGGCTTTCCAAATGGTGTCCTTAGGTTTCACGACGCTAACAAACCGGAATCGCCATCGCTCCATGTGCTAAACAGTAACGCAGCCAGTCGGCCAGAAACTGATTAATTTGATGCTTTTCGTCGCGTTGATGCAACTTTTTATTAGGGTAATCATATCTCGCTTTGAAGCGAAAAATCTGCTGACTTGAACACACTTCAGCCACCATGGCGTCGTGATACAGGCGCACCGTCATTGACGGCAGGCTCCAGTAGCTCACCGCAGGCATAGTCTGTTCTATTGTCACTAATGTAGTGTAGCGGGTCGATTCGACCACCGTTAATCGATATTGCGCCGCCCCCACCTGATAGTTCGCCATATCGCCGACCGCCTCAGTGCGAGGCAACAGGCGGCGCAGCTGGGCGAAATTGGTTTCGCACAGGCGCATCATTTCCGGGAAGTCAGGTGTATAACGCTTCATATTATTTCCACTCGTTTCGTAAGCTATGATAATGCAGCTGCAGCCATTGCAGGGCGATGACAGAAGCCGCGTTGTCGATTTTCCCCTCTTCTACCCACTGGTAAGCCTGTTCCCGGCTCACCACATGCACCCGAATATCCTCGTTTTCTTCGGCCAGGCCGTGAATGCCTTTTGCTGTCGATGCATCAACTTCGCCCACCAGGATCGATAACCGCTCGCTGGTGCCGCCTGGGCTTGCCAGATAGCTTAATATTGGTTTGGTGCGCCCAACTTCAAGCCCGGCCTCTTCCAACGCTTCCCGGCGGGCGACATCTTCTACCGTTTCGCCTTCTTCTATCATCCCGGCGACCATTTCCAGCAGCCACGGGCTCTCGCTGGTATCATAGGCGGCAATGCGGATCTGCTCGACCAGCACAACTTCATCACGCACCGGGTCAAAGGGTAGCAAGACGGCGGCGTGCCCGCGCTCAAAAATTTCGCGGGTAACCTCGCCGCTCATCCCGCCGTTAAACAGGCGATGGCGAAAACGATACAAATCGAGCGAAAAAAAACCGCGATAGAGCGTTTCCCGTGCAATAATTTCTACATCGTTTTTAGAGAAGGTAATTCCCTGCTGATTAGGTTTGCTCATTGTCTGTGTCCTGCTCATCCGAAAGTAGGGATTTATAGGCCGTTTGGCTACCGTTTTACGGCCTGTATGTTAGATTGGTGCAAATTACCGCCCTATGGCACGTAACGCCAACTTTTTACGGCGACAGAGTCGATACAATCAGCGATTATTTTTAGAATTTGAGTAGCGCTAAATGCTTCACAACAAGGAATGCAAATGAAGAAACTTTTTCCCATCCTTATCGGCCTGGGCCTGACTGGCTTCAGCGCCATGAGCCAGGCAGAGAACCTGTTGCAGGTTTATCAGCAGGCGCGTATTAGCAACCCTGACCTGCGTAAATCGGCAGCCGATCGCGATGCTGCATTCGAAAAGATCAACGAAGCGCGAAGCCCATTACTGCCGCAACTCGGTCTGGGCGCGGATTATACCTATACCAGCGGGTTCCGTGATTACAAAAACCAGAACTCCAACGTCACCAGCGGTTCATTGCAGTTAACGCAAACCCTGTTCGATATGTCGAAATGGCGCGCGTTGACCCTGCAGGAAAAAGCGGCGGGCATTCAGGATGTCACCTATCAGACTGACCAGCAAACGCTGATTCTGAATACCGCGACGGCTTACTTTAAAGTCCTGGCCGCTATCGATACGCTCTCCTATACCGAAGCACAGAAACAGGCCATCTATCGTCAGTTGGACCAAACCACCCAGCGCTTTAACGTGGGCCTGGTTGCCATCACCGACGTACAAAACGCCCGCTCGCAATACGACGCCGTGCTGGCAAATGAAGTGACCGCGCGTAACGACCTCGACAACGCCGTTGAAGAGCTTCGTCAGGTCACCGGCAACTACTACCCGGAGCTGGCGTCGCTGAACGTTAACGGCTTCAAAACCAGCAAACCGCAGGCGGTGAACGCGCTGCTGAAGGAAGCGGAAAACCGCAACCTGTCGCTGCTGCAGGCGCGTCTGAACCAGGATCTGGCTCGTGAGCAGATTCGCCAGGCGCAGGATGGTCATTTACCTACTCTTGATTTGAATGCTTCTACCGGTGTCTCTAATAACCGTTACAGCGGTTCCAAAAACATTTCCCAGGACGCCGATGTCGGGCAAAACAAAGTCGGCCTGAGCTTCTCCCTGCCGCTGTATCAGGGCGGGATGGTTAACTCACAGGTGAAACAGGCGCAGTACAACTTTGTCGGCGCCAGCGAGCAGCTGGAAAGCGCGCACCGCAGCGTGGTGCAGACCGTGCGTTCGTCGTTTAACAACGTGAATGCCTCCATCAGCAGCATCAATGCCTACAAACAGGCCGTTGTCTCTGCGCAGAGCTCCCTGGATGCGATGGAAGCGGGTTATTCGGTGGGTACGCGTACCATCGTTGACGTGTTGGATGCGACCACCACGCTGTACAACGCCAAGCAGCAGCTCTCCAACGCCCGTTATAACTACCTGATCAATGAGCTGAACATCAAGTCCGCTCTCGGCACGCTGAACGAGCAGGATCTGATCGCGCTGAACAACACGCTGGGTAAAGCGATTCCGACTTCACCAGACAGCGTCGCGCCGGAAAACCCGCAGCAGGACGCCGCCGCTGACGGTTATGCGAACACCGCATCCGCACAGCCGGCTGCCGCCCGTACGACGAAGACCAGCGGTTCTAATCCGTTTAGCCACTAATCGTTGAACGCGATGACGCCTCGTCTGGCCTTCGGGTCAGGCGGGGCGTTAAACGTAAGGCAACGTAAAGACCTCCGCTTTTCCCCTCTTTCGCTTCATTTTCCACCACTCATACTCTATCCTGAGCGTTGACAAACGCACTACCACTGGGTCCTGGAAGACAAATATGAAACGGACAAAAAATATTAATCATGCGTCGTTCCGCAAAAGCTGGAGCGCTCGCCACCTGACGCCGGTCGCCCTTGCCGTCACCGCCGTCTTTATGCTCGCCGGTTGCGAAAAAACTGACGAGACGGTTTCTCTGTATCAGAACGCCGATGACTGCTCCGCGGCTAACCCAAGCAAAGCCGCAGAGTGCACCACCGCCTACAATAACGCGGTGAAAGAAGCCGCGCGCACCGCGCCAAAATACGCCAGCCGTGAAGACTGCGTCGCCGAGTTTGGCGAAGGCCAATGCCAGCAGGCGCCGGCTCAGGCTGGCGTCGCCCCGGAAAACCAGGCGCAGGCGCAAAGCAGCGGCAGCTTCTGGATGCCACTGATGGCCGGCTACATGATGGGTCGCCTGATGGGCGGCGGCATGGCCGCGCAGCAGCCGCTGTTTAGCTCGAAGAACCCGGCCAGCCCGGCCTACGGCCAGTACACCGATGCCAGCGGTAAGAGCTATGGCGCGGCGCAACCGGGCCGTACCATGAACGTGCCGAAAACCGCGATGGCGCCGAAACCGGCCACCACCACGACCGTCACCCGTGGTGGTTTCGGCGAATCCGTCGCTAAGCAATCGGCGATGCAGCGTAGCGCCGCGGGCTCCAGCTCCTCTTCACGCTCGATGGGCGGTTAAGCGGCATGGAAAGAATCAGCATTACCGAGCGCCCGGACTGGCGCGAGAAAGCGACCGAGTATGGCTTCAACTTTCACACCATGTACGGCGAGCCATACTGGAGCGAAGAGGCCTACTACAAGCTGACGCTGGCGCAGGTTGAAAAGCTCGAAGCGGTCACCGCCGAGCTGCATCAAATGTGTCTACAGGTCGTTGAGAAAGTGATCGCCAGCGACGAGCTGATGACCAAATTCCGCATCCCTAAGCACACCTGGGGCTTTGTGCGTCAGTCGTGGAAAACCAACCAGCCGTCGCTGTACTCGCGTCTGGATCTGGCCTGGGATGGCGTGGGCGAACCGAAGCTGCTGGAAAACAACGCGGATACGCCAACCTCGCTATATGAAGCAGCGTTCTTTCAATGGATCTGGCTGGAAGATCAGCTTAACGCCGGTAATCTGCCTGCCGACAGCGATCAGTTCAACAGCCTGCAGGAAAAGCTGATTGAACGCTTCGGCGAGCTGCGTGAACAATTTGGCTTCCAGCTGCTGCATATGGCCTGCTGCCGCGATACCGTTGAAGACCGCGGCACCGTACAGTATCTGCAGGACTGCGCGGCAGAAGCGGGCGTCGCCACCGAGTTCCTGTATATCGAAGATATCGGTCTTGGCGAAAAAGGTCAGTTTACCGATTTACAGGATCAGGTCATCGGTAATCTGTTCAAGCTCTATCCGTGGGAATTTATGCTGCGCGAGATGTTCTCCACCAAGCTGGAAGACGCCGGCGTACGCTGGCTGGAGCCTGCATGGAAGAGCATTATCTCCAACAAGGCGCTGCTGCCGATGCTGTGGGAAATGTTCCCCAACCACCCTAACCTGTTGGCGGCTTACTTCAGCGAAGATAACCATCCGCAGCTTGAGAAGTACGTCATTAAGCCGATCTTTTCCCGCGAAGGCGCCAACGTGTCGATCGTTGAAAATGGCAAAGTGGTGGAGGCGGTGGAAGGTCCGTACGGGGAAGAAGGCACCATCGTGCAGGAGTTTTATCCGCTGCCGAAATTTGGCGATAGCTATACGCTGATTGGCAGCTGGCTTATTAACGACCAGCCTGCCGGGATCGGCATCCGTGAAGATCGGGCGCTGATCACCCAGGATCTTTCGCGTTTCTATCCGCACATTTTCGTCGAATAACGGCAAACCCCGGCAACCTGAGTGGCCGGGGTTTTTTCATGTGCGATAGCTGCCGTTACGCGGCGCCCACGACCACCGACAGCATGCTCAGCGACCCCATTTCCATCCCTTCGACCGGGATCGTTATCGGCTCTTCACCATCCCACGCTCCCAGAATATAGAGCAGCGGCAGGAAGTGCTCAGCCGTTGGGTTAGAGAGCGAACCACCTTCATGGCTTAAATAATTCACCAGCGGATGCGCTTCGACCGGCCCTTTCCAGTTCAGATTCGCTTTGACATAGTCGTTAAACGACTGGGCCCACGGATACGGCGTGCTTTCGCCATGCCAGCGCGCGGTACGCAGGTTATGCACCACGTTGCCGCTCGCCACCAGCATAATGCCTTCATCACGCAGCGACGCCAGCTTACGCCCCATCTCCAGATGCCATGCCGCGGGCTTAGTGCTATCGATACTTAACTGAACCATGGGAATATCGGCATCAGGGTACATTTTTATCAGCACTCCCCACGAACCGTGGTCAAAACCCCACGCCTCTTTATCGAGGGCGACGGGCACCGGCGCCAGCAGGTCAACCAGATGCTGCGCCAGCTCCGGCGATCCCGGCGCAGGGTAGTGCGTATCGTATAAGGCCTGCGGGAAACCGCCAAAATCATGAATGGTTTTCGGCGCTTCCATCGCCGTCACGCCCGTCCCGCGAGTAAACCAGTGCGCGGAAATAACCACGATAGCTTTCGGCCGCGGCAGCGTTTCGCCGAGATGACGCCAGGCGCGGGTATAGATATTATCTTCCAGCACGTTCATCGGGCTACCATGGCCTAAAAACAACGCTGGCATACGGGTACGGGACATGATGGTATCCTTCAGTAGGGAGTATTTGATTCCTTCACATTACGCGCTTTTAGCCGCAGATAAACTCAGATAAGCGTGATGATCATCATCAGAAAATTTGAAGGTGAAAAATCTCTCCCATGTACCCGCAGAGAAAGCATATTAGCTCGACCCAGAAACAACAAAGCCCACCGTAAAGTGGGCTTGTCATCAGAACAGCGGTAACTTAGCTGGCTTTGCGATCGTGCTCGCGGCGGTAAGCCACCAGGTCTTCAATGGTGACCACGGCCATGTTGTGCTGCTGAGCGAACTTGATGCACTCCGGCGCGCGCGCCATGGTGCCATCGTCGTTAGTCAGTTCACAGAGAACGCCTGCCGGTTTAAAGCCCGCAAGGGTCACCAGGTCGATGGTCGCTTCAGTGTGGCCGCCGCGGGTCATTACGCCGCCTGGCTGCGCGCGCAGCGGGAAGACGTGGCCCGGACGGTTGAGATCGGAGGGTTTCGCGCCATCGGCAATGGCGGCGCGCACGGTCGTGATGCGGTCAGCGGCGGATACGCCGGTGGTTACGCCTTCTGCCGCTTCAATGGTCACGGTAAAGCCGGTGCCGTAGGCGCTGGTGTTGTTCTCCACCATCATCGGCAGGTCAAGCTGCTTGCGGCGATCTTCGGTCAGGCACAGGCAGACAATGCCGCTGCCGTGACGAATGGTCAGCGCCATTTGCTCAACGGTCATGGTTTCGGCGGCGAAAATCATATCGCCTTCGTTTTCACGGTCTTCATCATCAAGCACCATCACACCGCGGCCTTCGCGCAGTGCGTCTAAAGCGTGTTCCACACGTTCAAAAGCGGTACCAAAAGAAGAAAGGAGCGTCTGATTCATGGTAAAAAAACCTCATTAAAATTATGGTTACCAGAATCAGGGCAGTCTTAGGAGTGCCGGTTTAGCGGCAAAAGTCAACGCAAGCGGATCGTAACCCGACTGAGCCGTTACTCTCTCCCATCCGGACTTTAACCGTCGGCCCCGGAATTACACCGGATCTGCTGACCTTCCCGTTTTCACTGGAAGCGCTCGCGGGCTTTCAACGCGCAGGTTGATTTACCGCCGGTGGGGAATTTCGCCCCGCCCTGAGAATAAGCGAGATAACTATAACGCCATTAACTATCTTCATCAATGGCTACTCACTCGACATCTAACATTTGTGGTTTATAGGCGCTCCCGTTCGCACTACAATGAACGCTAACTAGACCAGTGCAGGAATCCGCCATGATTGACCCGAAAAAAATTGAACAAATCGCCCGCCAGGTCCATGAATCGATGCCGAAAGGCCTTCGCGATCTTGGAGATGACGTAGAAAAGAAAATCCGCCAGGTACTGCAATCGCAGTTAACTCGTCTGGATTTGGTCAGCCGCGAAGAGTTCGATGTGCAAACTCAGGTTCTGCTGCGCACCCGCGAAAAGCTGGCTTTACTGGAGCAGCGCATTAGCGATCTGGAAAGCCGTTCAGCTGCGCCGAAGAGCGAAGAACAGCAATAAAAAAACGGGCCTGAATGGCCCGTTTGAGATTGATGATAAACCTCATGCAATCTTTGCACTTACAGATTGCACCGATAAAAAATATGGAAAATCAATTTATTGATTTTCGGCTGATAACCACAAAGAAGGAAAAACCACGCTTTTTCCTTCTTTGTCAGTAGTCTGACGGGCCTGAATGGCCCGTTTTCATTTGGCTTAATGCTCTAACTCGGCCGGGCTATTCACCTGACGACAATAAAGCTCATAGCGTTGGCAAAACCATTCACGATGTTCCTCATCCATATTGCCGACAATAGCCTGAAGATCAACCGAATGGCCTTGCGCGTGCATCCTGGCGAAACTACGTGCCAGAAAATCGAAGTTCTTCATAGAATACATATCGTTATGGTTCATCCGCATACTCCTTCAGCCGTTGGCGTTCTGATTGGTCATATGCCTTTTACTCACTTCAGTATTTACGCTTACCTTAACGTATTTTGTACGAAAAATGCGCTTAACCGGGTTATTTATTGCGCTAAATCATTTTCCGCATGATTAAATAAAAACGGCCCGCGAAGGTATCCCCGCAGGCCGTTGTAGACCGCTCCGTTCAGAGCGGTAAAGCGTATTGATTATTTGTCGCTATCTTTCTGAATCTTCTTGATAATATTGGTAGTCGAGCAGCCATCTTCAAAGTTGAGCACCAGCACTTCGCCGCCGTTGGCCCATACCTCTTCGCTGCCGGCGATCTGCTCCGGCTTGTAATCACCGCCTTTCACCAACAGATCCGGCAGGATCCCGGCAATCAGCCGCTGCGGCGTATCTTCTTCAAACGACACGACCCAATCGACGGCTTCCAGCGCTCCCAGCACGATCATCCGCTGTTCAAGCGGGTTCACCGGGCGGGTTTCGCCTTTCAGACGTTTGGTTGAGGCATCGCTGTTGACGGCGACGATCAGACGATCGCCCAGCTTGCGCGCATTGGCCAGATACGAAACGTGACCCGCGTGCAGAATGTCGAACACGCCATTGGTCATCACCACTTTTTCGCCACGCTTACGCGCCGCGGCGACCGCCTGTTTCAGCTCTTCTTCGCTCATCACGCCAAAACCGGTATCGGCACGCCCGCGCACCGCGTTTTCCAGCTCGATTGGCGAAACGGTGGAAGTCCCCAGCTTGCCGACCACCACACCGGCCGCGGCGTTAGCGAAATAGCAGGCCTCTTCCAGCGTGTTACCCGCCGCCAGCGTCGCCGCCAGCACGCCGATAACCGTGTCGCCTGCCCCGGTGACGTCATACACTTCCTGCGCCTGGGTCGGCATATGCAGCGGCGGACGACCCGGCTGCAGCAGCGTCATACCCTGCTCGGAGCGCGTTACCAGCAGTGCGGAAAGCTCGAAGTCGGCGATGATTTTCATCCCGCGTTCGACGATTTCCGCTTCATCTTTACACTTTCCGGCGACCGCTTCGAATTCAGACAGGTTCGGCGTCAGCAGCGTTGCCCCGCGGTAGCGTTCAAATTCAGTGCCTTTCGGATCAATCAGCACCGGAACGCCGGCATCCCGCGCCAGCTTAATCATGGTCTGCACGCTGGCCAGCGCGCCTTTCGCGTAGTCTGACAGCACCAGCGCGCCGATCGAACCCAGCGCCTGCTGAATACGTTCATGCATCGGCTGTGGATCAACCCCGGAGAAACCCTCTTCAAAATCGAGGCGGATCAGCTGCTGGTTGCGCGACAGCACGCGCAACTTAGTGATGGTCGGATGCGTCGGTACCGACACGAAATCACACTTCACTTTTACGTCAGCCAGCGCTTTGCTAAGCGCGCGCGCGGCATCGTCGATACCGGTCAGGCCGACCAGACGAGAAGTCGCGCCGAGCGACGCAATGTTCATCGCCACGTTAGCCGCGCCGCCAGGGCGTTCTTCGATATTTTCCACCTTTACCACCGGCACCGGGGCTTCCGGGGAAATACGGCTGGTGGGGCCGTACCAGTAGCGGTCCAGCATCACATCGCCTACCACCAACACTCCTGCACGTTCAAACTCTGGCAGCGTTACTTTCATTACTCTCTCCTGCGAGATGCAAACTTTGCGCGCGATAATAGCACACCCGATTTGTTAGTTAAGCCATCAACCACTTCTGCCAGCTAGCGCTCACCTGCTGACGTTCGCCGTCGAAAGCATCCGGCGCAACGTTGCCCGGCAGCTCCTGCAGCGCCAGATGGTGCAACGCATCGCGTAGCGTAGTGTAGGCATGGGTAAGCGCCCGCGCCTCGTCCTCATCCATGATGTCGTTCTGCGCCAGCAGTTCCAGAATACGCACATTATCGGACCAGCGCGTCAGCTTTGGCTTTTCATGCGCGTAGCGCAGCACCAGATATTGGGTAATAAATTCAATATCGGTGATCCCGCCGGCATCGGCTTTGATATCAAAGCGATCGCGCTGCTTATTGCCGAGATGAGCGCGCATCTTTTCCCGCATCTCACGTACTTCGGTCTGCAGCGTTGCGCCTTCACGCGGCGTGGTCAGGATATCGCGGCGGATCGCATCGAAGCGCGCCTGCAGCGCCGGGTCGCCATACACCACCCGGGCGCGAACCAGCGCCTGATGCTCCCAGGTCCAGGCTTCATTGCGCTGATAATCGGCGAAGGCATCGGCGGTGGTCACCAGCATGCCCGCCGCGCCGGATGGACGTAAGCGAGCGTCCACTTCATACAGGATGCCCGACGAGGTGCGGGTGCTGAAAAGATGCATGATTCGCTGGGCAAGGCGCAGATAGAACTGGCGACCATCGATTTCCCGCTCGCCGTCGGTCATCACCTCCATCGGACAGTCGTGGAGGAAGACCAGATCGAGATCGGAACTATAACCCAGTTCCCAACCGCCGAGTTTACCGTAACCTACTACCGCAAAACCGCGCCCCTGGCGGTCGCGAAGATGGGTCGGCTGACCGTAGCGGGCGACCATCTGAAGCCACGCCTGCTGCACCACCGCGTCGATCATCGCCTCCGCCAGCCAGGTTAAGTGATCGCTCACTTTCATCACCGGTAGCGTGCCGGCAATATCGGCGGCGGCGATATGCAGCAATTGCGCTTGTTTAAACTGACGCAGCGCTTCCAGCTGCTGTTCTTCATCTTCTTCCGGCACGCGCAGCAAATACTGGCGCAGTTCATCGCGGTACGCATCGGTCGCCGTCGGTTGATAAAGCGTGTTCGGATCCAGCAGTTCGTCCAGCAGCAGCGGGTGGCGCGCCAGCTGGCTGGCAACCATCGGCGAAGCGGCGCACAGGCTAATCAGGTGTTTTAACGCGCCGGGGAATTCGCTGAGCAGCTCCAGATAGGTGGTACGGGTGACGATTCCGGTCAGTAATGGGGTGATTCGCGCCAGCGGCAGCGGCGCATCCGCCCGTGAGCAAACCTCGCTGAGCAGATGCGGCATCAGCTGGTCGAGTACCTGCCGCCCGCGCGGGCCAATGGTGCGCCGGTCGAGCTCTTTGCGAAAATCAGCGATCAGCGCCAGCACGCTGCGCCGATCGTTGTCATCAAGGTGCGCCAGCGCCGGCGTAGTGTCGTCTTCTTCCAGCGCGTCCTGCCACAGTTCGCGCCAGTACTCTTCCAGCTGTTCATCCGGCGATTGCGCTTCATCGTCGCCAATCAGTTCGTTAAAGACGCGACGCACGCGGCGCATCTGCTCTTCAAGCTGTGCGCTGAGTGTCTGCCAGTCGGCGACGCGCATCCCCCACGCCAGGCGCGCGCGGTTGAGCTCATCCTGCGGCAGGGTTTGGGTTTGTTCGTCGTTAATGCTCTGCAGCAGGTTTTCGAGACGGCGCAGGAACAGATAGGCTTCGCGCAGCTGGGCGGCATCGCCTTCCGGCAGCAAATGCAGCTCGTCAATCGCCGTCAGCGTCGGCAACAGCGCGCGCTGCTGCAAGGCCGGTTCGCGACCGCCGCGGATCAGCTGGAAAACCTGAACGATAAATTCGATTTCGCGGATGCCGCCCGCGCCGAGCTTGATATTGTCTGTCAGGCCGCGGCGGCGCACTTCACGGGCAATCATCCCTTTCATGTTACGCAGAGACTGAATGACGCTGAAATCAATGTAGCGGCGGAAGACGAACGGGCGCAACATGGCGCGCAGTTCGTTGGCGTACACGCCGTCGTTATCGCCCATGATCCGCGCCTTTACCATCGCGTAGCGCTCCCAGTCGCGCCCCTGCTCCTGGTAATAATCTTCCAGCGCCGCAAAGCTCAACACCAGCGGGCCGCTGTCGCCAAATGGTCGCAGACGCATATCCACGCGGTAGACGAAGCCATCCTGCGTCGGCTGATCGAGTACTTTGATTAATCGCTGGCCCAGACGGGTAAAGAACTGGCCGTTATCCAGCTCGCGGCGTCCGCCCTGGGTGGCGCCGTGTTCCGGCCAGGCAAAAATCAGGTCGATATCGGAAGAGAAGTTAAGCTCTCCGCCGCCCAGTTTCCCCATGCCCAGGATCATTAGCGGCTGCGCTTCGCCCTGCGCATTGCACGGCGTCCCCCACTCCCGGCAGCAGGCGGCGTACAGCCAGTCGCGGGCGGCGACGATTAAGGTCTCCGCCAGGGCGCTGAGCTGCTGCAAACTGCTCTCTTCGCTCACCAGCAGCAGCGCCTGCGCCCAGGCGATACGCACCATCATCCGGCGGCGGAACTGGCGTAGCTCGCGCATCAGCGCGGCCTCGTCAGTCACTTCTTGTAGCTGTTCCGCCAGCCAGTCGCCGTAATGGCGCCATTCGTCGGCCTGCGGCGGCGCGCTTTCCAGTTCAGCCAGCCACTGCGGCTGAGCGACCAGACTCTGTTCAACGAACTCGCTGAATGTCATCACCGACTGCGCCTGCGAACTTAATGTTTGCAGGGGAAAATCTGCCGGAAGCCGGTTTACAACCGTCTGCCAGTGCTGCTGTAACTGCGAAGAAAGCGCCATTATAGGGGTCTCCCTGGCCTGAAATTATCGTTTTCCACTATGCAGCCAGAATGGTTCCGCGGCCAGCGCCTGACGACGGAAATATTCGATGACGCTGCGGTCATTGTTCTCGATAGCGCGGCGCACCTCTTGCCAGTTTTCCAGCCAGGCCTCGGCTACCCCGGCATAGGCGCTGGAAAGCAATTGAATGCTGTCGATCTCACGCGCCAGACGCGTGAGCCGATCGCTGTAGTCGTCCTGCGTCTGCTGGAAGTTGCTTTTCAGCTCCGCCGCCGCTCGCGACAGCTGGATATCGGCAAAGCGCTTGAACGAACCGGCGATTTTCTTTTGCCCCGCCTCGTTGAGGAACGAACGCCAACCGCGGGTAACCAGCCATTCGGTCAGCAGCAGTTTGGCGCCAACCGTGGCGCGGTTGAACAACGCCGCTTCGGCTTTCTCCGCACCGTCCAGCGCCGCTTCGGCCTCGGTGAGCGATTCACGCAACTGTACGGTGGCTTTTCGCGGCACAATGCCGCCAAACAACACCAGCGCATGGCGTACGCGAGCCATCGCCCGCTGGATTTCACGCTTAGCTGCCGCGTTGCCCTGGTTCCAGACTTCATCATGATAGAGCCAGTGCGCCAGCGCGCTTTCCAGCGCCGCTTCCAGCCCCTGCTCGACGCTGGCTTTCGCCGCCACGCCTACTACCGTTAACGGTTTAACCGGACGCGCTTCATTGCCCTGCGCCAGTTGATAGCCGCGCGCCGCTTTACTCAGGCTGCCCTGGCGCAATACGCCGGTTGCCAGTAAACGCCGCGCCAGCGCCAGAATGTCGGCGGTATCGCCGCTCAACAACTCAAGCTCCAGTTCGCAAATGGCTTCCTGATGCTCACCGGCTTTCACTTCGCCAAGGTCGAGGGCTATTTCAATCTGGCTGTTGCCCTCTTTCACCACCCATTTTTCGCGGAGGAAATCAGTGCTAAACAACGGCTGCACATTTTGCGCCAGTTCTGCCGGCAACTGCCCCTGCGGCCAGACTTCTGCCGGCAGTTTATCCAGCGCCAGCTCTGCTTTTTCCAGCGGAATATTGTATTCCGGACGCTGATGCAGGCCGCCCACCACCCGACCGGCAATTTTCAGCGTCATTTCATAGCGCTCCCGATCGCCGCGGATCCGCAGCCCCATGTCGTGCCGACGCAGCCAGTTATCGGCGGTTTCGTAGTAAATATTCAGCAGTTGGCCTGCCGGCGTGTGCTGCGCATCCAGCGAATTGAGATGCTGGCGCAGCGCCTCAACGCCGTCGTGGGCAACGATAAACTTCAGTTCGATTTCTTGAGCCATGGCTGAATTCTTCCACCTGATAAGCGTCGCCGGGAAAATGCGGCGAACTAATGACGATATTTTTTGTCAGTAAATAGTATTTTGCGGCGAATCGCCATGCAATGCGCATTTGCCAGCTGCATTTGGATGATTCCGATTGTGGCGGAAAACTTTGCGTCGCTCTGGCGATGCCACTACTATCGTTCAACTTTTTATGACCAAACGATGACCTGATGCCAAAATTACGCCTTATTACCTTTACATTGCTAGCGCTTAGCGCCGCTACGGCGGTTCACGCAGAAGAAAAGCGCTACGTTTCCGATGAGCTGAGCACCTGGGTTCGCAGCGGTCCTGGCGATAACTATCGTCTGGTCGGCACCATTAACGCCGGCGAAGCCGTCGACGTTCTGCAAACCAACGACAGCACGAATTACGCGCAGGTACGCGATAGCAACGGCCGTACCGCCTGGATCCCGCTGAAAGAGCTGAGCAACGAGCCCAGCCTGCGCATTCGCGTGCCGGATCTGGAAAATCAGGTCAAAACGCTGACCGACAAGCTGAACAATATTGACGCCACCTGGAACCAGCGTACCGCCGACATGCAGAAAAAAGTCGCCGGTAGCGATGGCGCGATCAATGCCCTGAAAGAAGAGAACCAAAAGCTGAAAAACGAGCTGGTTGTCGCTCAGAAAAAGGTGAACGCGGCGAATCTGCAGCTTGATGATAAACAGCGCACCATTATCATGCAGTGGTTTATGTACGGCGGCGGCGTGCTTGGCGTCGGTCTGATCCTTGGTCTGGTGCTGCCGCATCTGGTACCGAGCCGCAAGCGTAAAGACCGGTGGATGAACTAATTCGTCTTCTCTGCCAGACTTACGTATCATCTTGCGAAAAGTCGATGCGGGAGAAACAGGCGTGAAGATTTATTTGGTCGGTGGTGCGGTACGAGATGCGTTATTAGGACTACCGGTCAAAGACAGAGACTGGGTGGTGGTTGGCGCCACGCCCCAGCAGTTGCTCGACGCGGGCTACCAGCAGGTAGGCCGCGATTTTCCCGTGTTTCTTCACCCGCAAAGCCGTGAAGAGTACGCCCTCGCGCGTACCGAACGTAAATCCGGTTCCGGCTATACCGGTTTCACCTGTTATGCCGCCGCTGACGTCACCCTTGAGCAAGATCTACTGCGCCGCGATCTCACCATTAACGCGCTGGCTCAGGACACTGACGGTCAGATTTACGATCCCTATGGCGGCCAGGCCGATTTACGCCAGCGCCTGCTGCGCCACGTCTCCCCGGCCTTTAGCGAAGATCCGCTACGCGTACTGCGCGTCGCGCGTTTTGCCGCACGTTATGCCCATCTCGGTTTTCGCATTGCCGATGAAACCATGGCGCTGATGCGCGCGATGGCGGACGCCGGCGAACTGGCGCATTTGACCGCGGAGCGGGTATGGAAAGAGACGGAAAACGCGCTTGGCACGCGTAATCCGCAGGTCTTTTTCCAGACCCTGCGCGACTGCCACGCGCTGAAGGTGCTGTTCCCGGAAATCGACGCCCTGTACGGTGTCCCCGCGCCGGCCAAATGGCATCCGGAAATCGACACCGGCGTTCATACCCTGATGACGCTCACCATGGCGGCGATGCTATCGCCGGCCATCGACGTCCGCTTCGCCACCCTGTGCCACGATCTCGGCAAGGGCTTAACGCCCAAAGAGTTCTGGCCGCGCCACCATGGCCACGGCCCGGCAGGGGTAAAACTGGTGGAACAGATTTGCCAGCGCCTGCGGGTGCCGAACGATATTCGCGATCTGGCCAGACTGGTCGCCGAATTCCACGATCTGATCCACACCCTGCCGATTCTGCAGCCAAAAACCATCGTGAAGCTGTTTGATAGCATCGATGCCTGGCGCAAGCCGCAGCGTGTACAGCAAATCGCCCTCACCAGCGAGGCCGACGTGCGCGGGCGTACCGGTTTTGAATCCTGCGATTATCCGCAGGGGCGCCTGCTGCTTGAAGCCTGGGAAGTGGCGCAGTCGGTCTCTACTAAAGAGGTGGTAGCGGAAGGTTTCAAAGGACCGGAGATTCGCGAAGAGCTGACGCGGCGCAGAATTGCGGCCGTGGGGCAGTGGAAAGAACAACGTTGCCCCCAGCCGCAAGGCTGAGGGCCAGGGCCTTAGAAGAAGACCACGTAGACGGCTGCCGCGACGATAAAGCGGTAGATTGCAAACGGAATAAACGAAATACGTTTAATCAGCTGCAGGAAGGTTTTAATCGCAATCAGCGCCACGATGAACGCCATGATAAAACCGACGGCGAACATCGGAATATCCCCGGTATTAAGGAAGCCGATGCTCTTGTAGACGTCCAGCACGGTGGCGCCCATCATCATCGGTACCGCCAGCAGGAATGAGAACTCGGATGCCGCATAGCGGCTAACGCCCATCAGCATGCCGCCGGAAATGGTCGCCCCGGAGCGAGAGAAGCCCGGCCACAGCGCCAGACACTGGAAGCAACCGATGGCAAACGCCTGACCATAGGTCATATCATCAATGCCCACCGCGCGCGGCTCTTTCGGTTTGAACAGTTCCGCAGCGATCAGCAGGAAGCCGCCGACAATCAGCGCGTACATGACGTTAACTGGGTTAAACAGCGATTTAATTAGGTCATGGAACACCAGCCCCAGCACCACCGCCGGGATCATGCCTAACAGGATATGAATCAACGACAGGCGCCCGCTGCCTTCGCCTTCATGCATCGGCGGACGGCCAAAATGAATGCCGATCAGGCCAAACAGTCGACGCCAGAACACCACGACGACGGCGAGAATAGATCCTAATTGAATTACAACTTCAAAAGTATTAGCGGTATCCCCTTCAAAACCAAGGAGATGACCAACGATAATCATATGACCCGTACTGGAAACCGGTAAAAACTCCGTCAACCCTTCAACCACACCCAAAATTGCCGCTATCAGCAGCGAGTGTAAATCGCCCATTCAATAAACCCTTAAAATAAAAAGTAAAATTAAAATCCAGGCACTAAGACCGGTATAAAACAAATTTGTTTAAACATTATGACGAGAAACGTTTTGTTTCAGATTACTGCCACGTTCAATGATCACGCCAACGTTGGCCGCACGGGCCACCGCGCCAGGCTTGCTGACTTTAATCCGCACCCACGGAGAATTGAATTTTTGCAGCAGTAGATCGGCTACCTCTTCCGCCACCCGTTCGACCAGCGCAAAACGCCCGCCCTCAACGTGGTTGATAACCAGTTCGCTGATATCAGCATAGCTCAGGCAATCGCTCACATCGTCGCTGGCGGCCGCTTTGCGGTTATCCCACGCCATTTCGATATCGAACACTAACTTCTGTTCGATGGTCTGTTCCCAGTCGTAAACACCGATAGTGGTGATTACCGAAAGTTGCTCTATAAATACAATATCCATCACGACCTGCCTGCTTTTTGGCTAAACCGGATACCACTTCCGGCGAATTATGCGTATTATCCACAGATGCAAAGACATCCCCTAAAGAATTCACGTGCCCTGACAGCGGCGACGCAGCAAGATTTCGGGAACATAGCAGCATCACTATGTAACCTATCGCGCAGAGAAAGCCAACAAGCTGTTAACACGAAAATGGGTGGGGTTCTAACGACGTTTTCAAAATGGAACAGCTGATGAGTGCAATCGCGCCTGGACTAGTTATCCTCGCCTACCTCTGCGGCTCAATTTCCAGCGCCATTCTGGTGTGCCGTCTTGCTGGTTTGCCCGACCCTCGCGATAGCGGTTCCGGCAACCCCGGGGCGACGAACGTACTCCGAATTGGCGGCAAGGGAGCAGCCGTAACGGTATTAATTTTTGATGTCCTGAAAGGGATGCTGCCGGTTTGGGGCGCCTGGGCGCTCGGTCTGACGCCTTTCTGGCTCGGGCTGGTGGCGATCGCCGCCTGCGTAGGCCATATCTGGCCGGTGTTCTTTAATTTCCGCGGCGGTAAAGGCGTGGCGACCGCATTTGGCGCTATCGCGCCCATCGGCTGGGATCTCACCGGCGTAATGGCCGGTACCTGGCTGCTGACTATTCTGCTCAGCGGGTATTCCTCGCTGGGCGCTATCGTCAGCGCGTTGGTAGCCCCTTTCTACGTCTGGTGGTTCAAACCGCAGTATACTTTCCCGGTCTCCATGCTCTCCTGCCTGATCCTGCTACGCCATCACGACAATATCCAGCGTCTGTGGCGCCGTCAGGAAACGAAAATCTGGTCACGCTTTAAGAAGAAGAAAAAAACGCCAGAGCAGAAATAATCTCCGCGCCCGGCCGCCTGTGCCGGGCCCTTTTGCCGCCACAAACGCATTCTATTTCCCACTTTTTTAGCCAATCATAGCGGCAAATGAGAAAACCAAAGATAATCCTTTCACTACAATAACTTAGTTATGAGTTATAACCAAAAGTGATTTTTTCGTCCCCGCGTCGCTGTTTACTCTGAAGATCTTTATAAGAGAAAAAAGCACAACACCATGACTGATGTAATTAACGCGACGCCTGCGGCAACCTCTGCGTCGCCCGGCGGGGAAGTAAAATGGATCGGCAGCGCGGCGGACGTCTCGCGCCTCATCAACGAAGGCAGCAGCGGGCGCAATAACGCGCGTATCGTCATGGGAATCGCCCTCGGCGGTATTTTCCTTGATGCCTACGATCTTGGCTCGCTGGCCTTCGGCCTGAAAGATATTACTCGGGAATTCAACCTGACGCCTGCCGGTACCGGGATGGTCGCCTCGGCCATCACCTTCGGCGCTATCGTTGGCGCGCTGCTCGGCGGTTATCTAACCGACAAAATTGGCCGCTACCGCGTGTTTATGGCGGATATGCTGTTCTTCGTGGTAGCGGCCATCGCCTGCGCGCTGGCGCCGAATGAATACGTCCTTACCGGCGCACGCTTCGTGATGGGCCTGGGCGTCGGGATCGACCTGCCGGTGGCGATGGCGTTTCTCAGCGAATTCGCGAGGCTCAAAGGTCCCGGCAACAAGGCGGCCAGCGTGGCGATGTGGTGCCCAACGTGGTACGCGGCGATCAGCATTTCATATCTGCTGGTACTCTTTTTTTATGCCGTCCTGCCGGAAAGCCATAGCGACTGGCTATGGCGGATTATCCTTGGTTTTGGCGCCATCCCGGCGCTGGTGATTATCGCTATCCGTAGCCGCTACATGAGCGAATCGCCGGTGTGGGCCGCCAACCAGGGTAACCTGCGTGAAGCTGCTTCTATTCTACGCCAGGCGTACAACATCAATGCGCACGTTGCCCAGGACGCGCTGGAAAAACCGGCGCCAAAAGTTCGTAGCGCCCAATGGAGTAACTATCTGCGCCTGTTCCGCGGTGTCTACCTGCGCCGCACGACGCTCTCTACCCTGCTATCGGTGGTTTCCTCATTTGCCTATAACGCCGTCGCGTTCGGTCTGCCGGTGATCATCTACAGCTTCTTCGTGCAATCGATGCTGACGACGATTTTGATTTCGCTGGCGCTGAATCTGCTGTTCGCTTTCGTGGGAGGGATACTGGCGGTACGCCTGGTACCGCGCTTCGGGGCGTGGCGGATGTCGCTGGCGGGTTATGGCTGCCAGCTGACGGCGCTGCTCGGCCTGGCGCTGATTGGCCGCCCTGATGGCGCAGGTGAAGGCGTCGCTGCCGTGGCGATGCTGGCACTGTTCCTTTTCGGCCAGGGATTCGGCCCCGGCGCGCACACCATGACCTTCGCCTCGTTAAGCTATCCGACATCGCTGCGCGGCGTTGGCGTCGGGCTCAACCAGACGCTCATGCGCGGCAGCTCAACGCTTTCTTTATTCCTCTTCCCGCTGCTGGTCGCCGCGCTGGATACCCGCGTCTTCTGGATCATCGCCGCGGCGCCGCTGATTGGGCTATTGTCGCTGTTGGCTATCCGCTGGGAGCCGTCGGGCTACGACATCGACGCCGAGGATTATCAGCAGCCTTAATCCACGCGTAAAAAAGCCGCCTCGATGGGCGGCTTCAGACTGCTGACAAAGAAGGAAAAAGCGTGGTTTTTCCTTCTTTGTGGTTATCAGGCGGCCGGCAGTTCCGCCAACGGCCAGCGCGGCCGCACGGTAACGCCGAGGCCGGCATTGCCGCCGCCCTGCAGGCGGACCATCCCGGCGTAAGCGATCATCGCACCGTTGTCGGTACAGAACTCAGGGCGGGCATAAAACACTTCGCCGCCGCGTTTGCTCATCATTTCCGCCAGCTTCGCGCGCAGCGTACGGTTAGCGCTCACGCCCCCCGCCATCACCAGACGCTTAAAGCCGGTTTGCTCCAGCGCGCGGCGGCATTTAATCATCAGCGTATCGACAACCGCGTCTTCAAATGCGCGGGCGATATCGGCACGGGTTTGCTCATCGTCGCCGTTGTTACGAATGGTATTGGCGGCGAAGGTCTTCAGACCGGAGAAGCTGAAATCGAGCCCCGGACGATCGGTCATCGGCCGCGGGAAGACGAAGCGACCTTCCGTGCCCTGGGACGCCATTTTCGACAGCATCGGTCCGCCGGGATAATCCAGCCCCAGCAGTTTCGCCGTCTTATCAAAGGCTTCGCCAGCGGCATCGTCGATTGACTCGCCCAACAGCTCATACTGACCAATGCCGGTGACGCTAATCAGCTGGGTGTGGCCGCCGGAAACCAGCAGAGCGACGAACGGGAACGCCGGCGGGTTATCTTCCAGCATCGGCGCCAGCAGATGCCCTTCCATATGGTGTACCGGGATCGCCGGCACGTTCCAGGCGAACGCCAGGGAGCGGCCAACGGTCGCGCCGACCAGCAGCGCGCCCACCAGGCCAGGGCCTGCCGTATAGGCGACGGCATCAATATCTTTCGCCGTCAGGCCCGCCTCTTTGAGCGCCGCCTGGATCAGCGGAACGGTTTTACGTACGTGGTCGCGCGACGCCAGCTCAGGCACCACGCCGCCGTAGTCAGCATGTAATTTCACCTGACTATACAGCTGGTTGGCTAACAGACCTTGTTTATCGTCGTAAATAGCGATGCCGGTTTCATCGCAGGATGTTTCAATTCCCAGTACACGCATGAGTTGTTTTACCTCGTTTCAATACCGCGCAGTGTAGGACCAATGACCGGCGATGTAAAACTTTGCTCACCCCTGGTGTTCTCTTCGTGTATACTCCTCACCCTTATAAAAGTCCCCTTTCAAAAAAGGCGCCGGTGCTTTACAAAGCAGCAGTAGTTGCAGTAAAATTCCGCACCATTTTGAAATAAGCTGGCATTGCGGCCAGCGGCAAACCGAATTAATCAAAGGTGAGAGGCACATGCCGGTAATTAAAGTACGTGAAAACGAGCCGTTCGACGTAGCTCTGCGTCGCTTCAAGCGTTCCTGCGAAAAAGCAGGTGTTCTGGCGGAAGTTCGTCGTCGTGAGTTCTATGAAAAACCGACTACCGAACGTAAGCGCGCTAAAGCTTCTGCAGTGAAACGTCACGCGAAGAAACTGGCTCGCGAAAACGCACGCCGCACTCGTCTGTACTAATCTGTTGAGAGCGAAGCTCTCAATTCAGACCGAGTTGTAGTTGTAAGGCCGTGCTTCCGAAAGGAATGCGCGGCTTATTTTCGTTTATGCATTAGCAGATACACGAGATCGTTCAAACTGTCTTCAGGCAATACATCGAGGCCGTTTGCAGGATGCAGTGTATAGATTACGGGGCATATGGCTGGACGAATCCCACGCGTATTTATCAATGACCTGCTGGCGCGCACCGACATCATCGATCTGATCGATGCTCGGGTGAAGCTGAAAAAGCAGGGCAAGAATTATCACGCGTGTTGTCCATTCCATAACGAAAAAACCCCCTCCTTCACCGTCAACGGTGAAAAACAGTTTTACCATTGCTTCGGCTGCGGTGCGCACGGCAACGCCATCGACTTTCTGATGAACTACGACAAGCTCGAGTTCGTCGAAACCGTCGAAGAGCTGGCCGCCATGCACAACCTTGAAGTGCCCTATGAAGCAGGTAATGGACCGAGCCAGATAGAACGGCATCAGCGGCAAAATCTCTATCAGCTGCTGGACGGTCTGAACACGTTTTACCAACAGTCTCTGAATCAACCCGCCGCCGAACCCGCGCGCCAGTATCTGGCAAAACGCGGCTTAAGCAGCGAGGTGATTACCCGCTTCGCAATAGGCTTCGCTCCCCCTGGCTGGGATAACGTTTTAAAACGTTTTGGCGGCAATCAGGAAAACCGCCAGTCGCTTATTGATGCGGGCATGCTGGTCACCAACGATCAGGGGCGCAGTTACGACCGCTTCCGCGAACGGGTGATGTTCCCGATCCGCGATAAGCGAGGCCGGGTGATTGGTTTTGGCGGGCGCGTGCTGGGCGATGCGCTGCCAAAATACCTGAACTCTCCGGAGACCGATATTTTCCATAAAGGCCGCCAGCTGTACGGCCTGTATGAAGCGCAGCAGGATAACGCCGAACCTCAGCGTCTGCTGGTGGTCGAAGGCTATATGGACGTCGTCGCGCTGGCGCAGTACGGCATTAATTATGCCGTGGCCTCGCTGGGCACCTCGACGACCGCCGACCACATTCAGCTGTTGTTCCGGGCGACCAATCAGGTCATCTGCTGTTACGACGGCGACCGGGCTGGCCGCGACGCGGCATGGCGCGCGCTGGAAACGGCGCTGCCGTATATGACCGATGGCCGCCAGCTGCGTTTTATGTTTTTACCTGATGGCGAAGACCCGGATACGCTGGTGCGTCAAGAGGGCAAAGAGGCGTTTGAAGCGCGGATGGAGCAGGCACAGCCGCTCTCCACGTTTTTGTTTAATAGCCTGATGCCGCAGGTCGACCTGAGCACTCCGGATGGGCGCGCGCAGCTGAGCACGCTGGCGCTGCCGCTGATTACCCAAGTGCCGGGCGAAACGCTGCGCATCTATTTGCGTCAGGAGCTGGGTAACAAGCTGGGTATTCTGGATGACGCCCAGCTTGAACGTTTAATGCCGAAACAGGCGGAAAATAGCGCTCAACGCCCGGCGCCGCAGCTAAAACGCACGACCATGCGTATACTTATAGGGTTACTGGTGCAGAACCCCGATCTGGCGCCGCTGGTTCCGCCCTTGACGGGTCTGGATCAGCAGAAGATGCCAGGACTTGGTTTATTCAGCGAACTGGTCAATACGTGTCTGGCGCAGCCAGGTCTGACCACCGGGCAACTTTTAGAACAGTATCGCGGGACAAATGAAGCAGCAACCCTTGAAAAACTGTCGATGTGGGACGATATAGCAGATAAGGATATCGCTGAACAAACCTTCACCGACTCGCTCAACCATATGTTTGACTCACTGCTGGAACTGCGACAAGAAGAGTTGATAGCTCGCGATCGCACACACGGTTTAAGCAGTGAGGAGCGCCGGGAACTCTGGACTATCAGCCAGGAGCTGGCCAAAAAATGAATTTAACGGCTTAAGTGCCGAATATCGATCGGGAAGCCCCCGACAGCCGCGCTGAGGCGCAGCGGCAATAATATAAGTACGCCCTCGCTTTAAATGTTGGCAGTTCGTCTGCCTGCACCAATCAAACGAATTAAGTGTGGATACCGTCTTATGGAGCAAAACCCGCAGTCACAGCTGAAGCTTCTTGTCCAACGTGGTAAGGAGCAAGGCTATCTGACCTATGCCGAGGTCAATGACCATCTGCCGGAAGATATCGTCGACTCCGATCAGATCGAAGACATCATCCAAATGATCAACGACATGGGTATTCAGGTGATGGAAGAAGCACCGGATGCCGATGATCTGCTGCTTGCTGAAACCTCCAATAATACCGATGAAGACGCAGAAGAAGCGGCGGCCCAGGTGCTGTCGAGCGTTGAATCTGAAATTGGCCGTACGACCGACCCGGTGCGCATGTACATGCGCGAAATGGGTACCGTTGAACTGCTGACCCGCGAAGGCGAAATCGACATCGCTAAACGCATCGAAGACGGGATCAACCAGGTCCAGTGCTCCGTTGCGGAATATCCGGAAGCCATCACCTATCTGCTGGAACAGTACGATCGCGTCGAAGCTGAAGAAGCTCGCCTGTCTGACCTCATCACCGGCTTCGTCGATCCGAACGCTGAAGAAGATATGGCGCCGACCGCCACTCACGTCGGTTCCGAGCTGTCTCAGGAAGAGATGGACGACGACGAAGATGAAGAAGAAGATGATGACGACGACAACAGCGATGACGATAACAGCATCGACCCGGAGCTGGCCCGCGAGAAATTCGCCGAGCTGCGCACCCAGTACGAGCTGACTCGCGACACCATCAAAGCGAAAGGTCGCAGCCACGCCGCCGCGCAGGAAGAGATCCTCAAGCTGTCCGAGGTCTTCAAACAGTTCCGCCTGGTGCCGAAACAGTTCGATTACCTGGTCAACAGCATGCGCAGCATGATGGATCGCGTTCGTACTCAAGAACGTATCATCATGAAGCTGTGCGTTGAACAGTGCAAAATGCCGAAGAAAAACTTCATCACCCTGTTCACCGGCAACGAAACCAGCGAAACCTGGTTCAACGCCGCCGTGGCGATGAACAAGCCGTGGTCCGAGAAGCTGCATGACGTTAAAGAAGACGTTCAGCGCGGCCTGCAGAAACTGCAGCAGATTGAAGAAGAAACCGGTCTGACCATCGAGCAGGTTAAAGATATCAACCGTCGCATGTCCATCGGCGAAGCGAAAGCCCGTCGTGCGAAGAAAGAGATGGTTGAAGCGAACTTACGTCTGGTTATTTCTATCGCCAAGAAATACACCAACCGCGGTCTGCAGTTCCTCGACCTGATTCAGGAAGGCAACATCGGCCTGATGAAAGCGGTAGATAAGTTTGAATACCGTCGTGGCTACAAGTTCTCCACCTACGCGACCTGGTGGATCCGTCAGGCTATCACCCGTTCCATCGCGGATCAGGCGCGCACCATCCGTATTCCGGTGCATATGATTGAGACTATCAACAAGCTCAACCGTATCTCCCGCCAGATGCTGCAGGAAATGGGCCGCGAGCCGACGCCGGAAGAGCTGGCTGAGCGCATGCTGATGCCGGAAGACAAAATCCGTAAGGTGCTGAAAATCGCCAAAGAGCCAATCTCCATGGAAACGCCGATCGGCGACGATGAAGATTCGCATCTGGGTGACTTCATCGAGGATACCACCCTCGAGCTGCCGCTGGATTCTGCGACCACCGAAAGCCTGCGTGCGGCAACGCACGACGTACTGGCGGGCCTCACCGCTCGTGAAGCGAAAGTGCTGCGTATGCGTTTCGGTATCGACATGAACACCGACCACACGCTGGAAGAAGTAGGTAAACAGTTCGACGTTACCCGCGAACGTATTCGTCAGATCGAAGCGAAGGCGCTGCGTAAACTGCGCCACCCAAGCCGTTCTGAAGTGCTGCGTAGCTTCCTCGACGATTAATCGTCGCGCTGCAAAGAGAGTAAAAAGCTCCCCGCGGGGAGCTTTTTTTATGCCTGCTATCGGGCGCCATCACCGCCCTCGCCCCGCCAGCGCCTCATCCAGTTCGCGATAGGCTTCAACCAGCTTGTCCAGCGTCGCCCGGTTCAAACCGCTGGGATTGGGCAGCACCCAGATTTCGGTTTCACCGATGGTCGCTTCCTGCTTTCCCCACTTTGCGCCACGCACCCTGAACGCCTGCTCATAGGCCTGCTTGCCGAGCACCGCCAGCGCCTGCGGCTGATAGTCCTGGATTTTGCTTATTAGCTCCTGCGCGCCATTACGCAGCTCCAGCAGGGCAACCTCGCTGGCCTGTACCGTCGGCCGCTCAACCAGCATGGTGATACCGCAGCCGGTATCCAGTAGATGCTGCTCCTCTTCCGGCATCAGCTGTCGCTCGGTGAACCCCGCCTGGTGAATGACCTTCCAGAAACGATTGCCGGGATGGGCAAAATGGAACCCCGTATGCGCGGAGGACTTCCCCGGATTGATCCCGCAAAAGACCACCCGCAGCCCCGGCGCCAGGACATCACTAATCATAATTTCTCCGGCTGAATGACTAAAAAGCTGATTATAAAGGATTGAAAATGCATTGTTTATAAAAACAGCAGCCGAGCGCTTTACGCTGGATTGCAGCGTGCAGTTACATTATAATCCCTCGCCACGGCCCCTTAGCTCAGTGGTTAGAGCAGGCGACTCATAATCGCTTGGTCGTTGGTTCAAACCCAACAGGGGCCACCAAATTTTAGTTTTAAAATCATATAATTAAGCCACTCGAAAGAGTGGCTTTTTTGTTTTCTGTTTTTTAAGTAGCGATGAAATGGCGGTAGATTTTTTCCCGCCATTTTCCTGAGCACATAAAAAACCCGCACGCGGCGCAATGCCGTTCACTTAAGCGGAGCGGCATGAGAGTTCACCGGATAGCGGGTTTTTGACATCTTAACCGCCCTCGGCCTTGATGGTCGGGGGCGTTTTGTTATGAATACCACCTCAAGATTTCCACGCAGGTGCTCCAGCCGTCTCGGGATGGTTCCCGGCGATACCGTATTGCCCAGTACTATCATTTTCGTCGCGATAAACTAGAACGCGAACTTAAAGCTTATTTCTGAGGGCGCTTTCCTGTGTTTCTCCGCCGCCCTTGTCGACTCACGCCGTATCAGATTATAGGCCAGTAACATTCCCCATACCTCCTGCTCCAGCAGGTCAACTTTACGGCTTCTCAGCACCAGCGCATTATCCAGAAGACTGCTTTTCAGGTTTCTGAACCCGACCTCGATTTCCCAGAGTGAATGATAAAGCTCTGTCACATCCTTTGCCCGATACCGCACAGGGCTGGCGAGTTGTTCAACAAAGGACGCAGCAGTATCGCCGAGCGTACCAATATCAGTCATACCGTGCTTGCCGGTGGCTGCACGTTGTTTGACCTTAACCAGCTCAAACGCGAAAACAGCACAGAAGACTTTAAAAATCTGTTTATGTGCGAATCTGTCGACGACAAAGCGTCGGTGTTCCCGTTCGAAGAGCTACAACGCTGCATGGTCGACATGATGGAATCATGGAAAGACTTTGCCCCGTTCGCCGATTATCCATTCGGATCCCGCCCGGTCTGGATTGGCTACGACCCGTCACACACTGGCGACAGCGCCGGGTGCGTCGTACTTGCTCCGCCGGTGGTCTCGGGTGGCAAGTTCCGCATGCTGGAGCGCCATCAGTGGAAAGGCATGGACTTTGCCGCGCAGGCAGAGGGGATCCGCAAGCTGACAGAGAAATATAACGTTGAATACATCGGCATTGACGCGACCGGCCTCGGCCTCGACGTTTATCAGTTGGTACTCTAATTCTTCCCGGCAGCGCGCGGTATCCGTTACACACCTGAAATGAAAACCGCAATGGTGCTCAAGGCAAAAGACACCATTCGCCGCGGCTGTCTGGAATATGACGCCGGGGCAACCGCCGTCACGCAGTCGTTTATGTCCATCCGCAAAACCATGACCAGCAGCGGGAGCAGCGCCACCTATGAGGCCAGCCGCACCGAGGAAGCCAGTCACGCCGATATCGCATGGGCAACCATGCATGCCCTGTTAAACGAACCGCTTTCTGCCGGTAGCGGCATGCAGCCTAAATCTATTCTGGAGTTCAATTAAAAATGGGTAAGCAAAAATCCCGTAAAGCCGCTGCGCAAAAGGCCAGCAAGTCACAGCAACTAACCGCCAGCGCACCGCCAAAAACAACAGCGTTCACCTTCGGTGAGCCAGTGCCGGTACTCGATAAGCGCGATATTCTGGATTATGTCGAGTGCATCAGTAACGGCAAATGGTACGAGCCGCCGGTCAGTTTCTCCGGGCTGGCAAAGAGCCTGCGATCTGCCGTACATCACAGCTCACCGATTTATGTTAAGCGCAATGTGCTCGCCGGTACCTATATCCCGCCCCCGTTGCTGTCTCGTCAGGATTTCAGCCGCTTTGCGCTCGACTATCTGGTATTCGGTAACGCCTTTCTTGAGCAACGTCACAGCGTCACCGGCCAGTTAATCAGGTTGCTGGCCTCACCGGCTAAATATACCCGGCGCGGGGTCGACGACTCGGTTTTCTGGTTTGTGGAAAACTTCACTCAGCCTCACGAATTCGCCCCTGATACGGTTTTTCACCTGCTGGAGCCCGACATCAATCAGGAGATTTACGGCTTGCCGGAATATCTCAGCGCGCTTAATTCCGCTTGGCTGAATGAATCCGCGACACTATTTCGCCGCAAGTATTACCAGAACGGCGCGCACGCAGGTTACATCTGTATGTGACCGACCCGGCGCAGAGCGCGACCGACGTCGAATCGCTGCGCGAGGCGATGCGTAACTCGAAGGGGCTCGGCAACTTTAAAAACCTGTTTTTCTACGCTCCCGGCGGGAAACCGGACGGCATCAAAATCGTGCCACTGAGCGAAGTCGCCACAAAGGATGATTTTTTTAACATCAAGAAAGCCAGCGCCGCCGACCTGATGGACGCGCACCGCGTACCGTTCCAGCTCATGGGCGGCAAGCCCGAGAATATCGGTTCACTCGGTGACGTTGAGAAAGAGGCAAAAGTCTTTGTGCGTAACGACCTGTCGCCACTACAGGACAGATTCAGGGAGGTAAACGACTGGCTCGGCACGGAAGTCATCAGGTTTAAAAATTACAGCCTCGATAACCCGGAATAATCATCCCCAAGCCGCCGCGATGATGGCTTTTTCATATCCCGCTATCATCACGCCTCAGACGCGCCACACGCGCACGACCACAATCGACCACAACGAGCCAACAGCGACCACGACAGCGCCGTCACGACGCGCTCAGACGATAATATTTAATAATGCGCACCACCGCTGGCGCGCAATGCTTTCCCCGCCACGCCTGCCCGCTTTATCGGTCGATTTTAATGCAGTTGCATGTTATAAAAAATCGATGAACAACAAGGCCTGCGCGAGCAATCAAGACACGCTCAAACGAATGCATTTGCATGCACCACTCGCATGCAGACCATTTTGGAGGAAAATTCAAGCATGGATATATTAAATAAAATCATCCAGGACGCTAATAAGCTTTCACTTGCTTCTGCAAACGAGGCTGAAACCCGACTTAAAATCATCGATAGTATTTTATTTGATGTTTTGAAATGGACAAAGGATGATGTAAATGTCGAGCCTAGAGTGAGCGAGGATGGTCACACTACATTTGCAGATTATGTAATCAGAACTGCAAGCACTGCATTCATAGTTGAGGCTAAAAAAATAGGTGAAGCATTTCATACAAAGCAATTCGATCGACGTCTAAAACTAAATAATAACAATCTTGAAGGGGCCTTTGGGGATGCAGTAATCCAAGCTCGTGATTATTGCAGAAAACTTAGCATACAGTTTGCCGTAGTAACAAATGGAGAGCAATGGATTATATTTCCTGCAAACAGAACAGATCAAATTGCATTCAACTCATCTTATGCAATTGTGTTTAACAATCTCCAAAGCGCTCTGAAAGATGACTATACTGAATTCTATGATCTATTATCGAGAAAAGCAGTAATCAATTCTAGTTTAGAAGTAACATTACTTGGCAACAGAGAAGACCAAATAGAAGAGCGAAGATTAAAAAACACCACTCGCAAAAGCGCTTCATACGATGCCAAAAACCCAATATATCCTTTGGTAGAAGAAGCTATAATAACATCATTTTCAGACACTATAACTGAGATAGATTCAGATTTATTTGAAAGGTGTTATGTTAATACACCTGACAGGATGAAATTTGATAGGCGTGTGAACATGCACATATCAAAAAGTCAGCATCTGTTTAACACAACGCCTATCAGACCAATGCAAAGAAGGGATGCGAATGCTTTTAAAGATTCTTTGATGCGCGCAAAAAGAAACGCCAAGCCTTTAGCGATTGTTATTTTAGGAACTGTTGGCGCAGGAAAAACAACATTCCTTCATTATACAAGAAACGTTTCAGCAGTTGATTTTTTCACTAAATCCCCTGACAAACCATATCCACATTGGATAAAAGTTGATTTTCTACAATATACAAATGACATCACTCCAATTGATTATATTTACAACACCATCAAAAATTACATAATCAACGACGATTTCTTTAGCAATTATGAATTATGCATACAAAATGCCTACAAGGAAGAAATAGCATCAATTGTAAAAGGCCCGGCATTTTTGATTTCCAAAGACGAACAAAGAATAAATGAACTAATCACTCACAAGCTTAGCTCTGACTACGAAAAAGTTAAGCCATATGCAGACCAGCTAATAAGTTATGCGGCTAAAAACACCTCAGTTTTCTTAGTCGTAGATAACGTTGATCAACTTAATGAAGAAGCGCAATCACAAATCTTTACTGACTGCGTAGCATTCTCCCAAAGATTAAAATGTAATTTAGTTATTTCTCTTCGAAGTTCCACCTATGTGGAGCACAGAAATTCCGCAGCATTTAACGCGTTCGACTTCGATCCAATATTAATTGAACCTCCAAAGGTTGAAGCCGTACTGTCAAAAAGATTTTTTTTGGCAAAAAATATGTTAGAGGGAGAAGATGGTGATTTCGAGTCTGATAATGGAATGCGTTTCCATGTAGATAATAAGGCTGATCTAATCAGCCTACTACAAAGTTCAGTATTAGGGACTGAAATTGGTAATTTATTAGAAGTGCTAGCTGCTGGTGATATACGCAATGCTTTAAGAATGACTCGCGAATTCATCGAGCATGGATATACTAACCCCGGAAAAGCCATGAGGGTTTACAAAGAACATGGAACGTATGTATTACCAAAACACGAAGCCCTACGAGCAATTTTGTTAGGAAATCAGGCCGTGTATTCTGAGGCATATTCTTTAGTCGGAAATCCTTTCGACTCTCGAAAAGGAAAAACAAACTTACAATTACTACGACTTTTTGTACTTACGGCACTGGTACAATATAGTGCAGATCCTGCATTCCAATACATAGACGGAATAGACATTCGTAAAAACTTAAGAAAAATTGGCATTGGTGATGATGACACTCTAAGTGTATTAAAAGACTTGTGCACATTAAGATTTATCAGCACCGCTGGGCACGACGTTCCAGAATTTAAATCAAGTTATTACCCAACAAGATTAGGAGGGTATATAACAAAAGAGCTAATAAGCAATTTCACATATATTGAATGCACCATGATGGACACATTTATAGCCGATGAAAAGATCTGGGAAGAATTAAAGAACTTTGAGAGACTAATAGTGAACTCATCAAATGATGTAATTAAAAGACTAAGTTTCAGAAAGGAAAGAGCATCGATTTTCTATAATTATATGACAACACTTTATAGTTCTTTATTTGAAGAAGCAAATAAACGGTTACTACCAAAAGAATGGCGTTCAAATCCATTAGCAGAAGCACAATATGCTTTTGATGAAAATCTCAATAAGGCACTTCAATCAGCTCAGCGTAACTATGGTGAGCGCTAAAAAGAGAAAAGCCACACCTGAGAGTGTGGCTCCTTAACATGTGAAATGGGAGGATTCCTTTTTCTGAGGACATCAGTATATTGCATCCTCCGCCCTTTGAAAAGGATAAAATCATTGAAATAAAAAGCAAAAAAAAGAACATCACATTATCCTATTGAGTAGTAATGGTTATTTTTTTAAGACTGGATAAAAAACCATACAAAAGATGAGATTTAGCTCTCAATTTCATGATGTAAATCTATCTAGAGGAATAATGAAAAATGTTTTTCTAGTAAAATTTCATATACAAATTAGCACTCTAAATTACTTTTTTAACCCCGCTAGCACTAAATACTAGCTATCACACCTACGGGGCTCACATGTCTAATGATCTCCTCCCTGAAAACAGTACCAGGCTAAACTGAAGTCTCCGGTCTTTCTTCCATCTCAAAGAGAGGCACATCGCCATGAAAAAGACCCGTTATACCGAAGAACAGATCGCGTTTGCGCTGAAACAGGCCGAAACCGGCACCCGCGTCGAGGAAGTCTGCAGAAAGATGGGCATTTCTGAGGCCACGTTTTACAACTGGAAGAAGAAATTCGCCGGTCTGGGCGTAACGGAACTGCGCCGTCTGCGGCAACTGGAGGATGAAAATCAGCGGCTGAAGAAACTGGTGGCAGACCTGAGTCTGGACAAAGAGATGCTGCAGGAGGTACTGAAACAAAAGTTCTGAGGCCGGCTCAGAAGCGCCAGGCGGTGCATTTTCTGCAGGAGGCCTATCGTATCAGTGTCCGCCGGGGATGCGGGTTGCTGATGCAGAGCAGAACTGTCTACCACTGGCAGAGCCGGCGTGACGATCGGGCGATAACCCTGCGTATCCGGGAAATAGCGGAAACCCGGATACGGTACGGTTGCCCGCGTATTCATATCCAGTTGCGGCGGGAAGGCTGGCAGATTAACCACAAGAAAACACACCGGATTTATTGTCTGGAAGGCCTGAATTTGCGCAGAAAGCGCCCCCGCAGGCATGTCAGTGCCGCACGCCGCCAGCAGCGCCCGGCCCTGACGCATATCGAGCAGTGCTGGAGTATGGATTTCGTGTCGGATAGTCTGTTTAACGGGCGGCGTTTTCGGGCGCTGACTGTAGTGGATAATTTTAGTCGGGAGTGTCTGGCGATCCATGCCGGAAAATCGCTGAAAGGCGAGGATGTGGTCAGCATAGTGGAAGCATTACGGGTGCTGGATAAACGCCTGCCGGTACGTATCCAGACGGATAACGGCAGCGAGTTCATCTCGAAAAGTCTGGATAAATGGGCGTATGAGCACGGTGTCACGATAGACTTCTCCCGTCCCGGGAAACCGACCGATAACCCGTTTATTGAGTCATTTAACGGCAGCCTGCGGGACGAATGTCTGAACATTCACTGGTTCCTGTCACTGGAAGATGCGCAGGACAAACTCGACAAGTGGCGCAGGGAATATAATCATGAGAGGACGCATTCATCACTAAATGACATGACTCCGGCTGAATTTATCCGAAGTCTCCAGAAAGACGAAGATCTCTGATTTAGCACTGCACTGATTTTGGGCCAGGGTCAGAAAAACGGAACTCTCAAAAAGTGCGTAGAACTAAAACAGGTGTGCTTACACTACATGTGTGCTTGGACATACTGACATTAAGATGACGATGCGCTATGCGCACTTTGCCCCTAACCATTTAGAGGATACAGTGAAACTAAACCCTCTAGCAGACACTCTTCCCTAAAAACCAATCAAGAAAAGAAACCTTACCTTGATGATTACGAAGGAGTGAATTTTTGGGGTGTTAGCAAGCTAATTTCACTTTCCTGAATATCGGCGAAAGGTACAGCAATATGTTCAGGGGTTGGAAGTGGACTCAGACTGCTCAGAGCATCCGCGCATGCCTCCTGTGCTGCGGTATTAATTATCTCAACTTTAGCAACTGCCTCGGCTTCTGTATTTGGTATTGGATTTAGATTCTCGTCCAGTAATCCACTAGCTTGTGGGAGGGAGTGCATGTTTGCCAAAATTGTTACTAATGGCGCTATGCTTTTTGAAGCAACCTCAACTCTCGGGTCTGTCACAAACTTAAATACACCGGCACCAGTGACTTCAATCACTGTGGGATGGGCTCCCGCAAGATCGGTATTTCTGTGCGTTAAAAGGGCAAGACAAACACATGCAAACAATGAGACTGCCGCCGCTAGAAACGGAACCCAAAACAAAGACTTATCCACATAAATCAAAAAACTACCAATCACACATAAAATTCCTGTAATGATACCGAGAATAACTATCACTGACTGGCTTTTTTTAGCATCTACATTTACAGCAGCATTCGCGCTAAATGGCACTGTAGCATCATTTTTAGGGGCCATTTTTATCTCACTATGCTGATTGTTCCATCGTTATTCTTAATTGCATTAAACTCTGGTGGAACAAATGGATGTACCCCAAATCTGCTATTGAACAGCTGAATGATGCTTAAAGTATTATTTTTATAATAAATAGATGTTTCAGAATCAATAAAACAATTCAAGAGTTCAAAATGTTGAGAATTAAGGATAAGACGGCACTTATCAAATCGACAAGATGTAAAGCGCCAACCATCCAAAACAATGTCTTTCTGATTGAACCACAAGCTTTCTGCCTCACGCATAACTAGAGGGGGAGGAACAGGTAATGGTGGGGGCGAAGGAATTGGCGGCGGCACAAATGCCCCTGTTCTGTTATTCTTATTACTGGGTTGTCCGAAGCGCTCAATTGCTTTCGCTAGCGAATTCGCTGCAGCATCAAAAGAATTTGATCCATCGTTAACCATCATGTCCCCTAGCTTGTATATAGCAACTTAAGTTTACATAATCGTTGATCTAAATTGCTTGGTCAACAGTGGGATACAGGATGTCTGCGCTTAAAAGTCTTCCTTAATCTTAGAAGGTTAAGCTTCGCTGTAAATGAGTGTCGATAAAATGGCGATTGAAATGAAGAATCAAAACAATCAGTGATAATCCATGACTACATAACAAATTGTTTTTAAACATAAATAATTGATTTTCTGTTGTTATGACAGGAACTCATAATCGCTTGGTCGTTGGTTCAAGCCCAACAGGGGCCACCAAATATCAATGGCTTACGATTACTCGTAAGCCCTTAGTCTTTTCCAGGATACCGACAGGAAACGGCATGCAAGTACTGCGGAGTACAAACGCGCCTGTAAAGCTGATGCTCAAATTGAGCAGAACTGCCTTATACCAGCGCCCGCAGCTCCTCGCGCATGTATGAAGAAAAGTACTCAGGATTCTTAATAACTATACGCTCGCCGGACTCAATTCGTTCCGCCCATCCCGCTAACGTTTTAGTAAATTCAGGATCCCAGCCCTCTTGAGTGCCCCGGGCATATACATCAGCTGCGCTGGCCGGTGCGCCTAACTCGTTAAGATACTTGAAAATGCCTTTAGCCGTACTTTCATCCATGGTGTGCGGTGCTGAAGATGACGTGTTCATGCCATTAATAAAATCCAGTGCTTTATCAATTACTGCTGACATATTCTTATCCTTAAAATATCCACGTTCGGTACAAGGCTATAATATGGACTATATTTTGCTTAAGTATCAAAAGGTTTATCCATTTAATTGTTCAAATGTGAGCTATGCACAAATGGCTGATTTTTTATCTGGCAGCCCCTCTTACATGTGCTCACACCCTCCGGCAAAAAAGATCCTCTGATAGTGATAAGTCCAATCCGTCCAAATCTCAAGAATCTGAGTAATGAATCAAAATGATTGGCTCTACTTTTCGCCTTTTACTATATCCACTATCCAGGCTACCACGTAAGCCAGCGCCATAAACCCGACAAAGCCAACCATCTTCATGCCCCAGCCTTCAAGCACAAAAAGGCTACCCAGCGCGGCGATAGAACAAAGGCAGGTTGTGATAGCTTCCAGCAGACTCGCGGACTGAATCCCGATGGATTGGCATAGATTAGCAAGAGCAGATTTCATAGAGTAGCATCCTGGCGGCTTCTAATTAAATATCTGACTTATCAATACTCTAATGCATCATCTTTGTAAATTGATGATCTCTTCCAGACCAGCAATGAGCGCGGGAAAATAGCTTTCATCAAGCCCCAAACAATCACTGATCACTACGCTTTCAGCCGGGTTTTCTGGCCTCAACGTTAACGACATAAGTGCTCCATGGCCAAAAGATGATGGTGTAAATACCAGATTTAGCTGATTTTCGGTGCTTTCAAAAATAACATCGGTATGGGCATTTTCATTTATTAAGTGGGTATGTAACGCGATAAGTTTATCTTTCAGTTCGGAAAGTTCACCAACGTTGAAAGAAGCTTGATATTGTACATTCAATTCAGGGAGGTGATATTCGACGTAGGTTTTTATCCAATCATAAGCAGGTGCATTAGGTGTATTTTCTCTTTCAAATGCGGAGATTCTTAATATTTTCTTATCACTTATTATTTCGATCATGCTTCCCCTCAACAACTTGTATAAAAAAAAACCACAGTCCAATCCTGCTCCCTAACGACTATCTCAATAGTATATTTATTATATAAGGATTTAGCGGTGCGAATGATTTAACTACCAAATATTTTTATATTGACGTTGTTAAAGTTTGATTCACTGTACTAGTAAAATAATCTATGCATTGAAGCATAAACCACTACAAATCCCCCCACACCCCCACCATCACAGCGCTTCCCACATATAAAACCAGTGGGTGGCGTCCCGACAAACGGTGCGGAACATGGCAGCGGAGACCAGCTGATAGCGGCGGTCCTGAGATTTCGCGGGTGTATAAGCGCACACGTAGCGCCCGCTATTGGCGTCGGGCAGCCCCTCTTTAACCGACATCCAGGGGAGAATCAGTTGCTCCGGCGGAACGCCCGCCGAAATGGTATCGATCACTTCATGCGCCAGCGCCCGGGCATCGCGGCTATAGGGGCCAACGGCAACCTGTTCACAATGTCTGAGTAAATGTTCCATTAATTATCGTTTCCTTTTTTGAGTCTCTATTTTCCCTTAATTATTGCAAAGATATCATTGGAAATAACTATTATTTAATAGGATTTAATGGTACTTATTTACTTAAAAATAAATTTTTAATACGAAACTATAATGACTCGTATTTATATCTCATTGATATAAAAAAGCCATTATCCACTATCTCTGTATCAACATAACTGGATAATGGCTAATTCAGGCAATAACGCACTATGCGCAATTGGCCGTGAACTCTACCGGCAAGTCGCCATAAAACCAGCCATCGTCCTGTTGGGTGAGATCGACACGGATGGTCTTCTTCTCGCCAAACAGAAACTGCTTCACCAGTACCTTACGAGTAAAGACGCCGCCGACGTTAATACGCACGCCGTGATGTTCCACCTTCTTAACCCTGATGGTTCTGGTGGAATAATCTATTTGAATATCAACATGTTCTCCGTGACGAGCAATGAAAGCTGCGATCCTGACATGCCCCCCATTTTTGGAGAAAGAGATAAACGGCTGACTCTTTCTACCGCGCCTTCCCTTTTCTATATTAACGAAATTGTTTACGTCAGAGCGCGCTGCACCATTGAACACAAAGAAGCCTCCCTTCTCAGCAAAATCGTATCCCTTAAAACGAAAAAACAATGGTTTATTTCACTAGCAGGATGAATTTATGACAGAATAATTAACTGCATTTTAGATATAACCACAAATAAAATCAAACCTACAAACGGTCATTGTAGAGCAACTATCTCCCCATTCTCATCGCGGTAAGAGAAACACGACGGGCTAGATTCCGCACGGCAACTGGCTTCGGCAAACATGATTCGTCGCCCAGCGGGCAAGCGTAATAAAGAGTAAAGTAATCCCAGGATCTGTTAGACGGCCTCTGCGCCACTGAAATGACGTTCGCGCCCAGTCACAGGAGGTTAAAATTTCTCCGGCAGTTCGTGCGCAATATCGATCAGTTCACCGTTCTCCATTTTGATATATCCCCCTTCTTTAAGCTCAGCAAGAATTTTGAAAAGGTAGCTACGCGACATTTTGGTTCTTTTCAGAATAAAGCTAGCCAGGCTTCTATCATGTAATACTCCCGCATCCTGCTGTTTTTTGTAACGGTAGATCATTGATTTAATCGTATCATAGCGTGAAGGTAAATTCTTTTCGTGATGCGCATCAATAATCAGCGATAGCTGAAATGCCATGATTTCCATCAGATAAGCAAACCGATCGCGTTGAATAAAATAGTGTTCAAACGCTTCCTTACCGCAGGTCACTATTTTGACATTTTTCTTCGCCGTATATTTTAGCGATAACGCTGGACCATAGCTTTCAATAATGCCAAAGATCATACCGCGGATCCCCTTACCGATCTGCAGCATGTCCAGCGTTTTACTCCGCGCGCCGCGTTTACTCGCGGAACCAAAGCCCGCGTTGTATTCCACCTCTATCGCAATAATGCCTTCAACAACAATAACCACTTCGCCGGGTTCTATTTTAAACACACCGTTATCTTTGATGATTCGTGGCTGATTTGCCGAGATCAGCGGTTGAATCAACTCAAGATCGCTGGCGACAACATGGTTATATTGATCAATAACATCGGAATAAGTCGTTTTCATGTTGCCTCATTAATGCCTATTTATTTAAATATGCATAAAAATAATCTGGCAAAGTTAACCCTGTCAATTAAAGATAGCATTTTTAGTTCATCCTGCCATTTATTTCAGTCCGTTTAGAGACTCCACTCTCGTATCGACCGATACGTCTAAATAAAATACCAACACCGACGAGAACCGTTTAACGTTTTCTTGCCCATTGAAGCGTCTAATTTATTTTTAACCGAAAACATCCTTGCTAATTTAAAAATAAATTAGACGCTTCGTTAACAACCTATTTTTCCAGATCATTTAAAAACCCGGAAAAATAAAAGGATAGCGAGCTATGTTTAAAAATATTCCCTTTAAGAGAACAATGTTGGCCAGTATGCTGACATTAGCTTCCGGCGCGGTGACCGTTGCTCACGCAGCCGACGCCGCAGCGCCGAAGCAGGATGCTAAAAAGCCTAACATCGTAGTTATCTTTGGCGATGATATCGGCTACCTGAACCTGAGCACCTACAATCAGGGTCTGATGGGCTACCAGACGCCAAACATCGACAGCATCGCCGCCCAGGGCGCGAAGTTTACCTCCTACTACGCCGAGCAGAGCTCCACCGCGGGTCGTTCCGCCTTCATTACCGGCCAGATGCCGTTCCGTACCGGGATGAGTAAAGTCGGGATGCCGGGAGCGCCGCAGGGTCTGCAGAAAGAAGATCCGACCATCGCCAACGTCCTCAAACAACTGGGTTACGCCACCGGGCAGTTTGGTAAAAACCACCTTGGCGATCGCGATGAATTCCTGCCGACTGCACATGGTTTCGATGAGTTCCTTGGCAATCTCTATCACCTGAATGCCGAAGAAGAGCCGGAAAATCCGGATTACCCGAAAGATCCCAACTTCCGCAAACAGTTTGGCCCGCGCGGCGTGATCAAGAGTACCGCTGACGGCAAGATTGAAGATACCGGTCCGCTGACCGTGAAGCGTATGGGCACCGTGGATGAAGAAACCCTGGCCGCCAACAACGACTTTATGGCGCGCCAGGTGAAAGCCGGTAAACCATTCTTTACCTGGTTCAACACCACCCGTATGCACAATAAAACCCACCTCAAAGACGACAGCGTTGGCGTCACCGGGCTGGGAACCTATGCCGATGGCATGGTTGAGCACGATAAAATCGTCGGCCAGGTGCTGCAGAAAATTAAAGATCTCGGCATCGAAGATAACACCATCGTTATCTACACCACCGATAACGGCCCGATGACCGCCACCTGGCCAGACGCAGGCGAAACCCCGTTCCGCGGTGAGAAAAACACCGGCTGGGAAGGCGGCTTCCGCGTACCGGCGATGATCAAATGGCCGGGCCACATCAAACCGGGCACCGTGGTGAACGATATGTTCGCCAGCTACGACTGGTTCCCGACGCTGGTTGCCGCTGCCGGCGACAGCAACATCAAGCAAGAGATGCTGAAAGGTTATAAAACGCCGTCCATCACCTACAAGGTTCACCTTGATGGCTATAACCAGCTCGACTTCCTGCAGGGCAAAGGGAAAGACCAGCGTAACGAATTCTTCTACTGGAGCGATGACGGCGATCTGCTGGCGATGCGTCAGGGCCGCTGGAAGATCCACTTTATGATCCAGGAACACACTGGTCTCGATCTGTGGCGCTATCCGTTCACCAAACTGCGTACCCCGCTGATCTTCGATCTGAAAGTCGATCCGCTGGAGAAAGGTTCCGACGGCATGGGCTACGACACCTGGTTCTACGATCGTCTGTTCCTGCTGGGCGGCGCGCAGAAGTCGGCAAAAGATATGCTGGCGACGTTTAAAGAATTCCCGCCGCGTCAGAAGCCGGGCTCCTTCACCGTCTCCGATGTCAGCGCGATGCTTGACCAGGGCGCGCACAAATAACCCTGTTATCAACTCCAGGGCGGTTCGCCGCCCTGTTTTTCTCCTCGCCTTACCCTCGACCTGACTAATCCGGGAGTTATTTATGAAACACAGCACCACCGTGCCTGTTAACGCATTACCTTCGGCAGAAAAGTACGCGGGTAACGGCCCCGCCTACCAACGTCGCTTTCATGTGATGGCGAAACCCACCGGCTCCGCCTGTAATCTCGATTGTAGCTACTGCTTTTACCTGCACAAAGAACACTTACTCCAGCAGGAAAAGCGCAGCTATATGAGCGATGAAACGCTGGAAAACTTTATCCGCCAGTACATCGATGGACAGGATGGCGAACAGGTGGTCTTCTCCTGGCAGGGCGGCGAACCGACCCTGATGGGACTGGAGTTTTTCCACAAAGTGGTGAAATTCCAGCAGCAATATAAAAAGCCCGGCCAGCGGATCGAAAACGATCTGCAAACCAACGGTATCCTGATTAACGATGCCTGGGCTGAATTCCTCAAAGCGAATCATTTCCTTGTCGGCCTGTCGATTGACGGCCCGCGAGAGCTGCACGACCGTTATCGCATCACCCGCAGCGGCAAACCGACGTTTGATAAAGTGATGGCCGGCGTCGACGCCCTGAAGCGCCACGGCGTACCATTCAATGCGCTGGTGACCGTCAACCGTACCAACGCCCGTTTCCCATTAGAGGTTTACCGCTTTGTTACCCGCGAACTGGGGGCGACCTACGTGCAGTTTAACCCCTGCGTCGAACCGGTGGACTTTACCCAGACCGCGCCCCATTTCTGGCGTGATGACAGCATCCCTACCGTCGGCAGCCGCCGCGCGCGCCCCGGCGATTTAGACTCCATCGTCACCGACTGGTCGGTCGACCCGGACGACTGGGGACGCTTCCTGATCGCCACTTTCGAAGAGTGGGTGAACAACGATCTTGGCCGCGTCCAGGTCAATCTGTTCGAAACCGCCGTCGCCCAGATGATGGGCATGCCGGCGCAAATTTGCACCACCGCGGAGTTTTGCGGCAAAGGGCTCGCGGTCGAGAAAAACGGCGATGTTTTCTCCTGCGACCACTATGTCTATCCCGAATATCAAATCGGCAATATTACCGATAACAGCCTGGCGCGAATGGCTTTCTCCGAACGTCAGCAGGCTTTCGGTATGGGTAAATGCGACACGCTGCCGCAGCAGTGCAAGCAGTGCCCTTACCTGAAGCTTTGCCACGGCGAGTGCCCGAAAAACCGTCTGGTGCTCACCGCCGACGGCGAAGCCGGGCTGAACTATCTCTGCCCGGGCATTAAAGCCTTTTTCAACTATGCCGAGCCGATTCTGGCGGGCATCGTCACCCTGGTGAAACGCGATTTTAAAGGAGTTAGCCGATGAACCTTCGCGATAAAATGTTACAGCTGGAGCAGCGCATGAACGCGCAGGTGCTCGGCCAGGAAAACGTTGTGCGGATGCTGCTCATTGCCCTGCTCTGCGATGGGCATATCCTGCTCGAAGGGCTGCCGGGGCTGGCGAAGACCCGCGCCGTCCGCGAGCTGGCGCGACATATCGCCGGCGAGTTTCGCCGTATCCAGTTCACTCCGGATCTGCTGCCCTCGGATATCACCGGCAGCGAGATTTATCAGCAAAATGCCAGCCGCGAAGAGGAGCAGTTTCGTTTTCGCCCGGGACCGGTATTCGGCAACGTGATTCTGGCGGACGAAATCAACCGCGCCTCGGCCCGCGTGCAGTCGGCGCTGCTGGAGGCGATGGAAGAGCGCCACGTCACCGTGGCGGGCAAAAGCTGGCCGCTGCCGGGCGTGTTTATGGTGCTGGCGACGCAGAACCCCGTCGACCAGGAAGGCACCTGGCCGCTACCGGAAGCCCAGCTCGACCGCTTTCTGATGAAAGTACAGGTCGACTATCCATCAAAAGAGCATGAGCAGCAGGTGATGCAGCTGGTTCGCGCCGAGCAACAGGCGAAATATGGCGTAGCGGCAAAAACCGCCCCCGCGCCGGAAGCGGAATCACTGCGGTTCAGCCAACAGGAGATCGCCTCCTGCTGGCAGGAGATAAGCGCCATCCACGTCGCGCCGATTATCGAAACCTGGATAGTCGAACTGGTCAACGCCACCCGCCAGCCGCAGCACATCAGCGAGCAGTTAGCCAGCTATCTGGCTTACGGCCTGAGCCCGCGAGGCACCTTAGCGCTGGAGCGCTGCGCCCGCGCGCAGGCCTGGCTCGCGGGACGTGACGCGGTTCGCCCGGAAGACGTGCGTTTTATCGCCCCGGCGGTGATGCGCCACCGCTTGATGCTGAGCTATCAGGCCAGCGCCGATGGTTGCAGCGCCGACGATGTGATTACCATGCTGCTGAACGCCGTGGTGATCTAATGAACGAACTCTGCGTGAATCGCCAGATGCTGCTCGACCTCGGGCCGCAGGCGCGGTTGATGGCTAACCCGCCGGGGCAGATCCCGCCGGGCGCGCTGTCCGGCGAACGCGCCTCCCGCCAGCAGGGCCGTGGGCTCAACTTCGACAGCCTGCGTCGTTATCAACCCGGCGACGACGTACGCATGATCGACTGGCAGACGACCGCCCGTCTGCGTACGCCGTGGGTGCGCCAGTACAATGAAGAGCGCGAACGCCCGGTCTTTTTGCTGGTCGACCAACGATTAGATATGCATTTCGCCACCCGCGGGCAAACTAAAGCGAGCGCCGCGGCCAAAACCGCCGCGCTACTGGCCTGGCGTAGCCATCATGATGGCGATCGTCTCGGCAGCCTGGTGTTTAACGATACCACGCTGGCGCTGCAACCATGCAGCGCGCCACGGCGCACGCTGCCAGCGCTGCTGGATAATCTGACGCATTACAACCAGCTACTGGCGCAGCAATATCCTCACGAACCTGAGCGCACGCAGACGCTAGCGCAGGCGTTACAACGCGCCGCCAGCGCGATTCCACGCGGCGCCTGGGTCGCTATCCTCAGCGATTTTCACGATCTCGACGCCCAAGCGAAGGCCATGCTGGCGCATCTGCGCCGTCGCTGCGAGGTCAGCGCATTTGTGCTGTTCGACGACTTACACCTTCGCCTGCCGCGCTCCGGCACGCTGGCCGCCTGCTACGGCGGGCGCAGCGCCAGCGTCACCCTCACCTCCGCGCTCAGCGCCGATATTCGTCAACACATCATCGGTCGGCTGGCGCGTCAGCAGCAGCAACTCAACCAGTTGGGTATTCGGGTTAATCATCTGACGGTAACTCAGGACCTGCTGCGCCAGTTACAAAAAGGGCTTTAAATGTTTGAGAAAGGCTATGCGGTGCCGGAGCTACTAACGCCCGCGCTGCCCCCCGCCCCCAGCTGGTTTCCGCTACCAATCGGCTGGCTGATTCTGCTCGCGATTGCCGTAGGCCTGGCGGCGCTGTTCCTGCTTATCCGCTACGCCCGCTGGCGGCGCAACCGCTGGCGACGAGAAGCGCTGCTGGCGCTCAATCATCCGCATACCGTCGATAGCTGGATGCAGCTGATTAAACGCGTGCAGCTGGTCCACCAGCCGCGCCAAACCGTTAGCCAAACGCTGGCGCCGGAAGCCGTGCTGGTGTCGTTGACGCTGGATGCTGACCTGCGCAACCAGCTCATCGCCCGCTACTGCCGGGCCGACAACGCCCTGAACGACCAGCAGACGGCGCGGCTTCGCGCTCAGCTGGCGCAGTGGCTAAAGGAGCTTCCACATGTCTGAATGGCTCGCCCACATTGATTTCGCCTGGCCCTGGGCCGCGCTACTGCTGGCACTGCCGCTGCTCACTCGTTTTCTCCCGCTACCGGCAAAAACCACCGACGAGCGCGTGCGGGTACCGTTTTTACCCTCACTCATTGACGCGCTACAGCTCGATACCCGGCCAAAACGCGGAAATGGGGCCAGCGCCGTGCTGTTCTGGCTTATCTGGTCACTGCTGGTTTGCGCGCTGGCGCGGCCGGAATACCTGACGCCGCCACAATATATTACCAGGCCGATGCGCGACATCGTGCTGATCCTCGATGTCTCCGGGTCAATGGCGAAAAATGACGTCCAGGGCGGTAATACGCGCCTGCAGGCGGTACAGCAATCGGTGCGCAAGTTTGTCGCCGCCCGCCAATCCGACCGCATCGGCATGGTCATCTTCGCCAGCAAAGCCTGGCCCTTCGCCCCGATAAGCGAAGATAAACAGGCGCTGCAAACGCGCATCAATCAGCTGGCGCCGGGCATGATTGGCCAGCAAACCGCTATCGGCGATGCGCTGGGCGTGGCGGTTAAGGTGCTGGATAATGGCCCCGATAAGCAGGCCGATAAGCTGGCGATTTTACTCACCGACGGCAATGATACCGCTTCGCAGCTGTCGCCTGAACTGGCGGCAAAGCTTGCTGCCGACCACCATGTCCGGGTTCATACCATCGCCTTCGGCGACCTCAGCGATACCAGCAAAGACAAAGTCGATTTGCCGCTACTGCAGCGCATCGCGAAAACCACCGGCGGCCAGAGCTGGACCGCCGCGCATTCCGGCAGCGCGCTGGATAGCGTCTGGCAACAAATCGACGCCCTCACTCCGGCGCAGGTCAAAAGCCTCGGCTGGTCCTGGCATCAGCCGCTCTATCCGTGGCCGCTCGCCGTCGCGCTGCTATTGCTACTGCTGGCCGCCTGCGGCCGTGTCCTCAGGGAGAAAATGGCATGAGCGATTTTCACTTCCTCTATCCGTGGCGCTTAACCGCGCTGCTGCTGTGTCTGCTGGTGGCCTGGCTTCCTGGCTACGGCGCTTCCGCCTGGTCAACGCTAATGGATAAACCTTTTCGCGCGTTGATTATTCAACGCCGTCGCAGGTTAACCCGGCTGCTGCCGTGGCTACTCACACTCGGTGTCATCGAACTGGCGGGCCCAAGCTGGCAGCGCGAACTCCCGGCGGCGCTGACGCCGCAAAGCAACGTGATGGTGATTCTGCAGCAGGATCTGGCGATGTATGCCCAGGATCTTCCCCCCTCGCGTCATCAGCGCATGCAGCATAAAATCGCCGCGCTGATGCAACAGCAGCCCGGTTCGCATTTCGGTCTGGTGGTCTACAGTAGCCAGGCCTTTCTCACCACGCCGTTAACCCAGGATCCGCAGTTTTATCAGCTATTTCTCAACGCCCAGTCGCCCTCTTTGCTGCCGGAAGGTAGCGGTTCCGCCCTGCCGCAGGCCGTCGCACTGGCGTTAAAAAATCTGCCTACAGACAAAGACAGCCCGCGTAGCCTAATCCTCGTTGCCGATACCCTGTCGCCTGCCGATGTCACCTGGCTGAAAGGGCAACATCTACCGCTGCAAATTTGGGTACCCGGCACCGCCGCGGGTGGAACGCTGCCGGATAAGTATGCCAGCCTCGGCATCGATACCCGGCTGAACGTCGATCGTTTCCGCCAGTTGCGCGACGCCGGGATCCCGGTGACGCTGGCCAGCGATGATGGCGACGATCTGCCGATCATCGCCAGCCACATTCAACAATCGGTGACTCAGCAAAATAACGCCCGCGAGGATCTGCACTGGAAAAACAGCGGCTACCTGCTGATCGCGCCGATGCTGTTCCTGCTGCTGTTCTGGCGACGCCAGTTACTGATGGTAGCGCTACTATTTCCCGCGCTGCTGTGGTCGCCGCACAGCGATGCCGCCTGGCTCGATGCCTGGGTTCGCCCCGATATTCAGGGGCAGCACGCCTTTCGCCGCGGCGACTACGCCGCTGCCGCCGGGCATTATCGCGATCCGTTATGGCAAGGTATCGCCTGGTATCGGGCGGGCGACTATCCTGCCGCCGCCAGCGCGTTTCGCGCCGCGCCGCCAACCGCGGAAACCTTGCTGTGGCTGGGCAACAGCTATGCTCAGCAAAAGCAGTGGCAGCAGGCGCTCGACAGCTACGATCGCGCCCTCTACCTACATCCTGACTGGTCCATGGCGCTGCAAAATCGCGATAAAATCTCGCAGATTGTGATGGGCATTCGCCAGCAAGAGCGCGAGCGCCAACAGGCGCAGGGCGATGCGATGGACGACGGCCCAGATAAGCTGGTCCACGACCTGCAGAAAAACCAGGGCATCGATCAGCAGCAAATCGGCGCTATTGCCGGGGAGAGTCCGCAGGTTAATCAATGGTTTGATGCGCTGGATGTTTCGCCTACCGGGCTACTGAAAAGCCTGTATCGCAACGGCTCAGGAGATACCGCACCATGAACAAAGCGCTACTTTTTCTGCTGGTTGCCACGCTTCCGGCGCATGCGGCGATGGATATCACCCGTGAACTGGAAGCGCCGGCGCAGATCGTCCCCGGCCAGCCGGTTCGGGTGGCGATCACCTGGTGGACCGATAGCTGGTTTAACCCGCCGCCGCAGTGGCCCGAGTTTGCCGTCAAAAACGGCGAACTTCTGAATACCGCGTTGCCTTCACAGCTGGTGACGCGCAAAAAGAACGGGATCGTCTGGAGCGGCATTCGCCTTGAACGTCAGGTCAGCGCCTGGCAGCAGGGCGTGCTGCGCCTGCCGGCGATCGACATTACCGCGACCTCCGCCAATCAGGCGCCGGTCACGGTACATCTTCCGGCGCTGGAACGCCCGGTAAACTGGCCGGCCAATACCACTCAGGCGGACCATTTTTTACCGGCCAGCCAGCTGACGCTCAGCCAGCAAATTCAACAGTACCACGCGGGGAAAGACGCCACGCTGCGGGTTGGTGATGTCGTTGACCGTATCGTGACCGTCGAGGCGCGGGATGCGCTACCGGGGCAAATTCCACCGCTGCTGTACGCCATTAACGGTAGCGAAAGCCAGCGTCTGGCGCCGGTCAGTGAGGCATTAAAAAGCGAGCGCGGCGATATCATAGGCGCTCATCGGGTGGAGCGGCTGCGTTATCTGCCCAGCCATAGCGGCACGCTGACGCTACCACCGATTAGCTTGCGCTGGTGGGATACCGTTAATCATCAATGGCAAACGGCAAAGCTGGCGGGAGAAACGTTGAACGTCGCCGCGGCGCGACAGGGCGGCGCGGAGCAAGCGCTGCGCGGTACCACGGGAATGGTCACCTGGCAGAGCCTGATGTGGATAGTGATTGCCGCCGCCGCGGTCGGAGGCGGATGGTTTGGCCGCCGCTGGTGTTATCGAACGCTTCTCGGCATTAGTCGACGCTGGCGGCGTTTCTGGCAGCCGCAGCCGTTGCCGCCGCTGGCCCCTTAGGCAATTTTCCGTGGCGCAGGGAGCGCACAGAGGGCGGCCCGTCGCCACCAGGGATTTTCCCGGAGGCGGCGCGTTGCGCCTTATCCGGGCTACCAGACTGCCCGGCGGCGTTTTTTATTTCGCCTGACACTGCGCCGGGTCGTATATCGTCTTCCAGTCCTGCTGCATATCGACAACCGTCCAGCCCTTCTGTTTCGCCTCTGTCAATCCTTTCACCAGCTTGCCGCTGGCGGAAGGATGGCTGTCGTAGGCATACTCCCGCGCCGCATCGGTATGGTGTACCAGCAGCTCGAAGGTTTTATAGTTTGGGTTGGCAGCGGTGTACTGCAGCATCGCCAGATCGCCATCGCTGTTGCCGAAAGCCGCAACCGGGCGCTGCCCCATAAACAGGTGGATCGCCACCGGCTTGGCCGCGGCATCATCATTAAATGCGCCTTTCATCGTCTTGCGAAGCTCGGTGCCATCGTCCGTCAGACTAAACTCGCTGAGCGCGAACGAACCGATAACCTGCTCCGGCGGGATATCGTACATTTTTTCCGATACCACCCGCATAAAATCAATCCCGCCGCCTGAAACGATCCACGTTTTAAAACCATTGGCGCGCAGATAGTCCAGCAACTGGCGCATCGGCTGATATCCCAACTGGTCGTAGCGACAGCCGGTACGTTTATCCTGATGGCTGTCAAACCATGCGCTGACCCGCTGACTAAACTCTTCGGTGGTCATGCCGCTATGGGTTAACGCCAGCAGCTTGAGCAACCCTTTTTCGCCGCCCGCCGCTACCGTTTTCAAATCGTTGTTCAGTACCGCCGCCACCAGCGGATCCTTTTTCCACTCCGGATGGTCGGGCGCCAGCCGTTTCACTTCATCCACCGCGAACTGTAGTTGGAAAGTCAGCGGCGCTTCCGGCCACAGGGTGCCGTCATTATCAAAAACCACGTAGCGCTTATCCAGCGGAATAAAGTCCGCCCCGCCTTCACGCGTCGCCCCCTGCACCCATTGCTCAATCGCCTGTTTAGCAGGGGTATCTTTCCATGCCGGCAGCATATCGGTGGCTGCCGCGCTGGTGAAGCTCAATAGCAGCATGCTGAGCAGTACTGTTTTTTTCATTGTTTTTCCTTCTTATTCCACCGCCAAAAACCAGACCTACTTCAGCATGGCGGCAATCTTCTCAAGCGTCGGTTTAACCGTCGCGTAAAAATGGCGAAAGCCAGGACACAAATAATTGAGCCCTTCTTCGCCGTCCGGGGCGCGCACGATGCGGTTTTTCGGGCATTCGCCCCAGCATAAATTCAGATGCGGGCAGCTTTTGCAGTAGGCGGGCAGCGTCTCTTTCTTGCCCATGCCAAACACTTTCTGCCGCTCGGAAAAGACCATATGCGCCAGCTTATGCGCCTTAATATTGCCAAGCTTATATTCCGGGTAGACGTAGTGATCGCAGGAGTAGACGTCGCCGTTTTTCTCAATCGCCAGCGCCTTGCCGCAAAACGGCGCGGTGATGCATAACTGGGATGGAAGCCCCATAGTCTGTACCACGGCGGTTTCGAACAAATTTACCTGCACGCGGCCCAGATCACAGGTCACCCACTCATCAAAAGCTTCGGTCAGAAAATGCCCCCAATCGTCCGGATCCACCGACCAGTCAGTGACGATTGAATCCAGATCCCCCGGTTTCGCCCGGCGGCTGCCGGTGATGGGGATCGTCTCTTCGCGCCAGAACTGCGGCGCGGTGGTTTTAAACTCGGCGGCCTCTACGCAGGGCGTAAACTGGATATAGGTGGCGCCGAGTTCACGGGTAAGAAAACGATATACCTCGCGCGGGAAACGGGCATTCACCCGGTTAACGACTGCCAGTGCGTTGAACGGCACGCCGTGGCGCTTCAGTGCCGCGATCCCTTCCATAACCTTATCGAAGGTCGGCTTGCCGCTGCGCGTCACGCGGAAGCGATCGTGGATCTCGCGCGGGCCATCGATCGATACCCCGACCAGGAAGTTATGCGCCTTCAAGAAGGCGGCCCACTTATCGTTAATCAGCACGCCATTGGTCTGCAGATCGTTCTCAATGCGCTGGTGCTTCGGCTGATATTTCTTTTGCAGCTCAACGACCTTTTCGAAAAACTCCAGTCCCATCAGGGTTGGCTCGCCGCCCTGCCAGGAGAAAATAATCTCTTCGCCGTCCTGGCTTTGGATGTACTGACGAATGAAATTCTCCAGTACCTCGTCGCTCATTCCTTTGTCGTGCGGCTGATGTAAAAGCTGCTCTTTATGCAGATAAAAACAGTATTGACAGTCCAGGTTGCAGGTGGAGCCGCTGGGTTTCGCCATCATGTGATAGCGGCGTTTATAGGCGGGCAGATAGCGCCCCTGGTTCTGTAATGGCGTTAATGGAATGGTGGTGCTTTTTTTCATCGACCAGAACCTATCTCTAGAATGCTCACAACAGCAAAAGGCCCGGACATCTCGCCCGGGCCAACGTCATTTTAATTACCGGTCGGCATCGCCAACTGGAACCCTTCTTTTTGTAACTGCTCGCGGATATTACTAAAGCGTTGATACTGCGACAGGGTAATCGGCCCACTGTAGGCTTCGCTCTGCGGCTTACGCGGCGGATACTCGACGTAGGTTTTCATCAACTTAGTGATGGCTTCATTGAAGGTCACCAGCGTCCAGGTATGCTCGGTATAGTTGTTCATAAAGATATCGTAGCGTTCCTGCGGATCCTGCCAGAGGTCGAAAATCTGCGGCACCGTTGCGACATACGACTCCGGCCCTTTCCAGCCGAGGTTGGAATCCACCGCCAGGCCGCCGGTTTTCGCGCCGTTATCGCCGCGCAGGTTAAACACCGCCTTATAGTGACCGACGCGCGCCGCCCCCGGGGTCAGCTCATTTTCAGTGAAGTAGAACCAGGAGGTACGCGGATCTTTACCGGTGCCAAACAGTACCGGTGAAATATCGTAGCTATCGAAGATAATCGGCTGCCCGGCACGGTCTTTGGTGGGTAATTTAATCCCGGCCACCGAAGCAAAGGTCGCCATCAGATCGAGGCCGCCAACGATATCGTGGTTACGGCTGTGCTCTTTAATCTTGCCCGGCCACCAGGCGATAGCCGGAACGCGGCTGCCGCCCTCGCGGTCGGTGCCTTTGGTGCCGCGGAATGGCGTATAGCCGGCATCCGGATAGACGTCCTGCCAGGCGCCGTTATCGGTGGTCCATACCACAAGGGTGTTTTTATCGATCCCCAACTCGCGCAGCTTATCCATGATATGGCCAACGCGGGCATCCATTTCCACCATCGAGTCGGCGTATTTGCTCTTCGACATCGACTTGCCGACGTAATCCGGATCCGGCATGTTCGGCTGGTGGTTCTTCATAAAGTTGATGCTCATGAAGAACGGTTCGGAAGATTTTGCGTTTGCTTCGAGATAGTCCAGCGAGGCCTTCTCGACGTAGCGGTCGAAGAATGGGATCCCGACCACGCCCTCTTTGCCATCAACGACCGGGGTATTCACATACTGGCCGTTAATTTTGAACTCTTCCTTCGGCGCTTCGCCCGCCTTGCCGGAGAGCGCGCCGCGGGTGACACGGGTAAACATTTCACGCAGTTGCGGATCCATATCCGGGAACCAGGTCGGGTCGGCATAGGTATAGGCGTTCAGGTGGTAGAGGCCGACGTATTTCATTTCGTCGTAGCCCTGAGCATTAGGTAACGCGTAATCGGCTTCGCCGAGGTGCCACTTACCGGTAAAGAAGGTTTTATAGCCGCCGGTTTTCAGTACCGAGGCCAGCGTCCACTCTTCTTTCGGTAAACCGCCGCCCTGCCCCTGGAAAGCCACGGTGGTCATACCGCTGCGGTTGGGAATTCGCCCGGTCTGCATCGCCGCGCGGCCCGGCGTACTGCTCGGCTGGCCGTAGAAGTCGAAAAAGGTCATCCCCTCATCGGCCATTCTGTCGAGGTTTGGCGTCGGCATACCGCGGCCTTCGCCGCCGCCGTAGACGCCGAGGTCGCCATAGCCGGTATCGTCAGAGACGATCAGGATAATATTGGGCTTCTTTGCCGCACCATCGCTGGGGCCAGCCGCATTTTGATCGGCGGCATTGGCCGTCGCGCCGGGTAATAACGAACCGGCGGCAAAAGCCAGCACACCGATACCCTTGTATTTTTTATTCATCTTCAAACCTCATTGCTCAGCATGCGCCTGATTTAACTTACGATTTGGCTAATATCAGGCAGGCGTTGTCAGATTAGATAAGTCTCAATATGAGATGAGCGACATCGGCAAATGTTGTTGTCGCTACTGAGGCGATTCCGCTTAAGTGAAGTAGAGAAAGCAATAAAAATCCACAGGTTCTGGTTTTATTTTTAATTAATGCAAAGCGAATCACTATCACCGTTTCGCTAAAGAAACCCGCCGCAAAAGCAATATTATCATTCAATATTTAAGTGGATTCTTAGTTACTAAAAAAAGAAGCCCAACTACCCACTAAAACAGTCTAAGTGAGTGTTTTAAAAAGAGCGATAGATCAGTCCGTTAACGGACTCTAAAAGTGATGCCTGCTATCTGGCGCCAGCTTTTAAATTTAGATATTTTGTATCAGGCGTAATTCCGCGCCATTAAAATATAAAGTATCGCCACTGCAAAATAGCAAAGAGTAATAAAGCGGTAGAGTTAAGCCCGGAGAGAAGATGAGTCGTATTCAAACGCCCTATTCCCACATCATCGATGAATATAATAAGATGATTTCAAAGAATATAAAGGCGATAGACTCATTAAGTCATAGCAGTAATATACGCCAGATTGCCGATGATACGTCTTTCACCCTGAGTACAGGCGAGATTATTATTGTTCTTGAGGGCGTTATTGCCGTTGAGATGCAGGAGCACAACTTTATTCTCGCCCCAGGAAAAGCGAAAACCCAGTCGAAAAAGTTGTTTCAGGTCGGCAAAGGCATCAAAGGAATGTTTTTTGGTATTGTCGAAAGTTATGGCCCGGGTATTCAGCTGCACTATACCGCCAAAAAAAATGTCAAAGTGTTCAGCTGTAATCTCGAATACTTTGAAAAACATTTTACTCAGCCCGATAAATTCACCTTCCTGATGAACATGATGGCCATCACGCTGGCGTTTTTGCTCGATGCGCATGACGAAAGAGCTATTGGCACCCGCTATTTTGTCATTCGCTCCATGATTTATCGCTATCTCAAGCAGAAAAATGAGGGTGTATTACACGACCCGAGCCTGGCGAACTTTATCCTGCGACGTACAAAAATGTCGCGTAGCTATCTGTTTCAGGTACTTTCCGATCTGAAAAACGGCGGCTATATCACGATGAAAAACGGCGAGCTCGTCGATATTGTCAACGAGCTGCCGGAAAAATATTAACGCCGTTGGCTTAACTCTTATCCTGCACCCGGCGTTTAAACTGCCCGGCGTCGATATCGTACTGCTTCATCTTGCGCCACAGCGTGGTACGGCCAATATTCAGCAACTGCGACATCTCCTGTACCCGGCCGCTGGTCACTCGCGCCGCCTGGATAATCGCCTCTTTCTCGATGGCGCTGAAGGAGAGACTTGATGGCAGTAGCGATGAGGACGCCTCGCTACCCGGCCGGGTTGAGAAGAGATGTTCGGGGAGATTGCTTAAGCGAATATGCCCGTTATCGCTGCTCATCGCGATATTCTCAATAATGCTATTAAGCTCAAAATCGTTGCCCGGCCACGAGTAGGCGGTCAGTTGGGCCAGCGCGTCGTCATCGACCTTCAGCCGCGATGAAAAGCGTTTCTCCAGCCGACGCAGACGGCTATGCACCAGCGAAGGAATACTGCCGCGTCGCGCCCGCAGCGGCGGAATGACTATCTCAAACGAATGTAGCGCATAGTACAGCTGGCGGCTAAAGCGGTTCTGCTCCACCAGGTTCGCGAGGTCGACGGTGGTGGTGGCGATCACTTTCACATCCACCGGAATCAGCCGCCGGGCATCAAGACGCGTCAGCACGCCCTGTTTTATCACCTGCAGCAGCGCTGACTGCAGCTCGGGGGCCAGATACTCTATTTTTTCCAGGAACAGCGTGCCGCCGTTGGCCAGCTCAAGGCGGCTGAGGCGGCCATTTTCATCGTCGGTTGGCGCGCTGCCCATAAAATCCTGGCCCAGTACGCTGTCGGCGTACAGCTGGCAGTTAACCGAAATATATGGGCCCGGCGCCCGCTCGCTTTCGTTATGGATCGCCTGGCTCAGTAATTCTTTACCCACCCCTTCCTCGCCGCACAGCAGCACCGGGAAAGCGCCGCGCGCCGCCTGGCGACCAAAGTGGATCAGCCTGCGGGTTTCCGGGTCATCCGCCGACATCTGTTCGAAGGTATGGCTCACTTTGCCCAATTGGCTGGTCATTAATTGACGCATCTGCTCCACCGGGTGGAGCAGTAAAATGAAGCTATTGCCCTGCTCTTCCACGATAGGCTTCAGGGTGATCACCGCGTCGATAAACTGATGCTGGCTCTCGAAGGTCACTTCCACATGATTAAGCCCGCGGGCCTGTTTAATCGCGCGGCGCAGCAACGCCGGCAGGGTCAACAGCTCATTGATATTCCGCCCCTGGCTGGCCTGGGTATCGAGATGCAGCAGCGTGGCCGCCTGCACGTTGAGAAACTGCAGCACTCCCTGCTCGTTCCACGCCATCACCCCGTCGTCCATACTTTCCAGCAGGCCGTACATTTGATTAAGGTGGCGGTTAGATTCCGCCAGCAGGCTGTCGGTAAGCAGCGAGTTACCCACTTCGCGGGCGATGGCCAACGTCAGCGACAGATCCGCCGGGGCCCACTCTTCGCGCAGGCAGCATAGCGAAATAGATCCAAACAGGCGGCCATGGTTATCGAACACCGGCGTCGAACTGAACGACCAGCGCCGCAGCGCCTGCTTAAAGTGCTCGTCGCCCGCGGTGTTGACCGGCTGTCCGAGCATCGAAGCCAGCGACAGCGCGCAGGTGCCGATAATGCTCTCCGCGCAGTAGCTGCCGTCGCGAAATCCCAGTTCCGCCAGCTGTTCCAGGGTCTGCGGATTGCCACAGCGGCTCAGAATACAGGCCGACTCATCAAGGATGAACAGCGCGCAGGAACGGTTGGCCATAAACTCCCACGCATCTTCCAGCGCCGCCTGGCCGATGGTCAGCAGCGCGGTTTTGCGACGGCAGATCGATTCAAAGGTCAGCCCCTGCGCCTGATGCGGCGCCTGCCAGGTTTCCCGCTGCATAAATTTGCTGCAGCGATGCCACGACTGGCTGATAACGGCTGAAACTTCATTTTCCGCACCCTGAGTCTGAGCTGTCATATCCCTTTTCCGCTGGAGTTAACACAGTTAAAACGACAAAACCCTCCGGCAGCGGCTGCCGGAGGGAGGAGTTGATGCCGCAATGCGCCGCGGCATAGAACCTTGTGAAAGACTTAACGCGCCAGCCACTGCTGCCCAAGCAGGTCCGCGGTAAGGATGGCGGCGTAGACGCTATCCGCGGTGACCGGGAACGGCATATTGTGGATGGTTTCGCCTTCCGCGCAGGTGGCTTTCGCCACCGCGTGGATTTTGCTTTCGATACCCTCTTTCACGCCCATCTGGGCAAGGGTGATCGGCAGGCCGACTTTTTCACAGAAGCCCATCACGGTTTCGATCTCTTCCAGCGGGCTATTTTGCAGTACCAGCTGCGCCAGGGTGCCGAAAGCGACTTTTTCGCCGTGATACAGATGGTGGCACTCTTCAAGGATGGTGAAACCGTTGTGAATCGCGTGCGCGCCGGCCAGGCCGCTGCTCTCAAAACCGATACCGCTCAGATAGGTGTTGGCTTCGACAATACGCTCCAGCGCATCGGTCACCACTCCAGCCTGAGCAGCCAGGCGTGCTTTTTCGCCTTCCGCCAGCAGCGTATCATAGCACAGGCGCGCCAGGCTCAAGGCAGCCGCCGTGGACTGCCCACCCGCCATGCTGGTGGCTCGCGCATCGAAGCAGGCCTTGGCTTCAAACCAGGTGGAGAGCGCATCGCCCATCCCGGCCACCAGCAAGCGTACCGGCGCTTTGGCGATAATCGCCGTGTCCATCACCACCATATCCGGGTTTTTCGGGTAGATCAGATACTCTTCAAACTCGCCCGCCTCGGTGTAGATAACCGACAGCGCGCTGGTCGGCGCATCGGTTGAAGCAATTGTCGGGATCACCACCACCGGCAGCTTCTGGTAATAGCCGATCGCCTTCGCGGTATCGAGGGTTTTCCCGCCGCCGATACCCACCACGCCGCGGCAGCCGTGCTGCTTAAGAATGGCGATCAGGCGGTTGATTTCCGCATGGCTGCACTCGCCGTTAAATCGTTCCGCATGGCAGCTAATATTGTGGCTATGCAGGCCGTTCAATACTTTGTCGCCCGCCAGCTTCATCACGAAGTCATCGGCGATAACAAAAAAGCTGTCGGCCAGGTTTTTAGCGTATTCGCCAAACAGCATGGCGGCATCAGGTCCCTGGAGATATTTGGCTGGAGATTGAATAACTTTTAGCATTCCTTTCACCCTCAAATAAGTGCGTATGTTGACACGTGAGCCCAGGCCGTCATGCCGCGGCGCCTGATATCAATGGCGCTTACAGCCACGCTGCCGGAGCGATGCATCCACTGTAGGGCGAGCCGCGGCGAAAAAAATTTTTCCCTTTTTTGTTCTGTTCTGAAACAGATAAAAAAATAATGCGTTTCACATTGAAACAATGTGACTGAGAAAGCGATGGGATTGCGATCGCGATCGGCTCATTTTGGCAAAAAAGCCGCTATCGTCTCCCTTCTTTAACGCAGGAAATCGCCTCAATGCGGCACAATGGCGAAAAAAATCATCCTTGCCCCATTTCTGATAGCAGAAAAAAACGGACAAATTATTAGCGCTGGCTCGCATTTCTCCTGTTTATCGGCAATTAATGTTCCATAAAGGAACAAAAATTCTTTTCTACGTTCCGTTATGGAACACATTTTGACGGCATTTTATTTTGCGCCCGCTCAGCCAGAATCACTACATCGCCGGGCTACCCTTATAGACAGGCGACCTCTCCCTACCCTACGGAGCATAAACAATGAAAAAACTGATTAACCGTGTGGAAGATGTACTGAGTGAACAGCTTATCGGCCTGGCGAAGGCGCATCCTGAACTGACGCTGCACCAGGACCCGGTCTATGTCACCCGCGCTGATGCGCCGGTCGCCGGCAAAGTGGCGCTGCTCTCCGGCGGCGGCAGCGGACACGAACCGATGCACTGCGGCTACATCGGCCAGGGCATGCTCTCCGGCGCCTGTCCGGGGGAAATTTTCACCTCGCCGACGCCGGACAAAATGTTCGAATGCGCGATGCAGATTGACGGCGGCGAAGGCGTCCTGCTGATTATCAAAAACTATACCGGCGACATCCTGAATTTTGAGACCGCCACCGAGCTGCTGCACGAAAGTGGCGTTAAGGTTACCACCGTCGTGGTGGATGACGACGTGGCGGTAAAAGACAGCCTCTATACCGCCGGACGCCGCGGCGTCGCCAATACCGTGCTGATTGAAAAACTGGTCGGCGCCGCCGCCGAACGCGGCGTCTCGCTGGAAGCCTGCGCTGAACTGGGCCGCCGTTTAAATAACCTTGGCCACTCGATTGGCATCGCGCTGGGCGCCTGCACCGTACCGGCCGCCGGACAGCCCTCCTTTACCCTGAAAGACGATGAGATGGAGTTCGGCGTCGGCATCCATGGCGAGCCGGGTATCGACCGCCGCCGCTTCAGCTCGCTCGACCAAACCGTCGATGAGATGTTCGATACCCTGCTGGAAAACGGCGCATACAGCCGCACGCTGCGCCAGTGGGATAACGTCAAGGGAGCGTGGCAGGAAGTGAAACAGAGCAAAACCGCGCTGCAAAACGGCGATCGGGTTATCGCGCTGGTCAATAACCTCGGCGCCACGCCGCTTTCAGAACTGTACGGCGTTTATAACCGCCTCGCCCAGCGCTGCGAAGCGTCCGGCATTGTGATTGAACGCAACCTCATCGGCAGCTACTGCACCTCGCTGGATATGGCGGGTTTCTCCATCACCCTGCTGAAGGCGGATGATGACACGCTGGCGTTATGGGACGCCCCGGTCCATACCCCGGCGCTGAACTGGGGAAAATAAGGAGCACGACATGTCACTGAACAGAACGCAAATCGTCGACTGGCTGTACCGCTGCGGCGACATTTTCACCAAACAGAGCGATTTTCTCACCGGCCTTGATAAAGAGATCGGTGACGCCGACCACGGCCTCAATATGCATCGCGGCTTCAGCAAAGTGGTCGAAAAGCTGCCGTCGATCGCCGATAAAGACATCGGTTTTATTCTCAAGAATACCGGGATGACGCTGCTTTCCAACGTCGGCGGCGCCAGCGGCCCACTGTTCGGCACCTTCTTTATCCGCGCCGCCCAGGTCACCCAGGCGCATCAGAGCCTGACCCTCGACGAGCTTTATCAGATGATCCGCGAAGGCGCGGACGGCGTCGTCAACCGTGGTAAAGCGGAGCCGGGCGATAAGACGATGTGCGACGTCTGGCTGCCGGTGGTGGAATCCCTGCGTCATTCCAGCGAGCAACATCTGTCTATCCCTGCCGCGCTGGATGCCGCCTGCGAAGTGGCCGAGCGCGCCGCCCACGCCACCATCACCATGCAGGCCCGTAAAGGCCGCGCCAGCTATCTCGGCGAGCGCAGCATCGGGCATCAGGATCCCGGCGCGACCTCGGTGCTGTTTATGGTTCAGATGCTGGCTGCCGCCGCCAAAGAGTAAGGAAATCGCGATGGTAAACCTAGTTATTGTTTCTCATAGCGCCCGGCTGGGCGAAGGTGTCGGAGAACTGGCCCGGCAGATGTTAATGAACGATGGCTGTAAGCTGGCGATCGCCGCCGGGATCGACGATCCCGACAACCCGATCGGCACCGATCCGATTAAAGTCATGGAGGCGATCGAATCCGTCGCCGATACCGACCATGTACTGGTGATGATGGATATCGGCAGCGCCCTGCTCAGCGCCGAAACCGCACTCGATCTGCTCGATCCGGCGATGGCGGCAAAAGTGCGGCTGTGCGCCGCGCCGCTGGTCGAAGGGACGCTGGCGGCCACCGTCAGCGCCGCCTCCGGCGCCGGAATCGACAAAGTTATCGCCGATGCCATGAACGCCCTGGAAGCCAAGCGGGTTCAGCTGGGTTTACCTTCGCACACGCCTGACGCCGCCGCCCCAACGCTTGCTGACGACGGCGATGCTAAATCGGTTTCAGTCATTATTAACAATCACAACGGCCTGCACGTGCGTCCGGCATCAAAGCTGGTCGCCGCGCTGGCGGGTTTTAACGCCGACCTGGTGCTGGAGAAAAACGGCAAATGCGTCACCCCGGACAGTCTGAATCAAATCGCTCTGCTGCAGGTGCGCCGCCACGATAAGCTGCGCCTGCTGGCCCGCGGTCCGGACGCCGATGCCGCGCTGGCGGCGTTTCAGGCGCTAGCCGCCGATAACTTCGGCGAGTCGCCGGAGGCGCAGCCGACAGCGGAACCCGCCATACCTGCGCGTGTTGAAGGCGCGGCGCTGCTTTATCCGCTGGCGCCGATCCAACCGGCGCTCCCCGCCGCCGCCGACGTTGCTCGCGAGCAGCAGCGCCTGCGCCAGGCGATCGACCAGACGCTGGCCGATCTCAATGCGCTCACCGAGCTGGCGGAAAACAAATTTAACGCCGATATCGCGGCGATCTTCGCCGGTCATCACACCTTGCTCGACGATGAAGATCTGTTTGATGCCGCCAACGATCGCCTGCTCACCGAACAGTGCTCGGCGGAATGGGCGTGGCATCAGGTGCTGATGGAGCTCAGCCAGCAGTATCGTCAGCTGGATGACGCCTATCTGCAGGCCCGTTATATCGATATCGACGATATTCTGCAGCGCACGCTGCGCCATCTGCAGGGTATAAAGGAGACGCTGCCATTCGCCAGTGAGCCGACGATTATTATCGCCGACAATATTTATCCCTCGACTGTACTCCAACTGGATGCCAGCCAGGTCACCGGCCTGTGCCTGCGCGACGGCAGCGAACAGGCCCACGGCGCGATTATCGCCCGCGCGGCGGGGATCGCCTGGCTATGCCAGCAGGGCGAAGCGCTGAATGATATTCAGCCTGGCGAAGCCATCACGCTCGATATGCGTCAGCAACGTCTTATTCGTCGCTAAATCCACTTTGACCGTTACCACTCCGGAGGCCCGCCTCCGGAGGGTGAGTTTTCGCTTACTCTTCAGGAACCACTATGTCTCAATTCTTTTTTAACCAGCGCGCCAGCCTCGTTAACGACGTGATCGAGGGAACCATTATTGCCAGCCCGTGGAACAACCTCGCCAGGCTGGAGAGCGACCCGGCGATCCGTGTAGTGGTACGCCGCGATCTGAATAAAAACAACGTGGCGGTGATTTCCGGCGGCGGCTCCGGCCATGAACCGGCGCACGTCGGCTTTATTGGTAAAGGCATGCTGACCGCTGCGGTCTGCGGCGATCTGTTCGCCTCGCCGAGCGTCGATGCGGTACTCACCGCGATTCAGGCGGTGACCGGCGAGGCGGGCTGTCTGCTGATCGTCAAAAACTACACCGGCGATCGGCTTAACTTCGGCCTCGCGGCAGAGAAAGCGCGCCGTCTTGGCTATAACGTAGAGATGCTGATCGTCGGCGACGATATTTCGCTGCCGGATAATAAACAGCCGCGCGGCATCGCCGGGACTATTCTGGTGCATAAGGTAGCGGGCTATTTCGCCGAGCGCGGCTTCAACCTCGCCACCGTCCTGCGTGAAGCGCAATACGCCGCCAACCATACCGCCAGCATCGGGGTGGCGCTGGCCAGCTGTCACCTGCCGCAGGAAGCGGAAAGCGCGCCGCGCCATCAGCCCGGCCACGCCGAGCTGGGGATGGGCATCCACGGCGAACCGGGAGCCTCGACGATCGCGACCCATAACAGCGCGGAAATCATGCAGATTATGGTAGAGAAGCTGACCGCCGCCCTACCTGAAACCGGCCGCCTGGCGGTGATGCTCAATAATCTCGGCGGCGTGTCGGTGGCCGAGATGGCGATTCTGACCCGCGAGCTGGCCAATACCCCACTCCATGCACGCATTGACTGGTTGATTGGCCCGGCTTCGCTGGTAACGGCGCTGGATATGAAAGGCTTCTCGCTGACCACTATCGTGCTGGAAGAGAGCATCGAAAAGGCGCTGCTGTCGGATGTCGAAACCGCCAGTTGGCAGAAGCCGGTGCAGCCGAGGGCTGTTAATATCATGCCGTCCGCGCTCGCCAGCGCACGCGTCGCCTTTACGCCATCGGCCAACCCGCAGGTGGGCGATTTCGTGGCGCAGGTGACCAGCACCCTCTCCGGCCTCGAAACCCATCTCAACGCGCTTGACGCCAAAGTGGGCGACGGCGATACCGGCTCCACTTTCGCCGCCGGCGCGCGTGAGATTGCCGCTCTATTGCAACGCCAGCAACTGCCGCTCAATGATTTACCCACGCTGTTCGCGCTAATTGGCGAACGCCTGACGGTAGTGATGGGCGGCTCCAGCGGCGTATTGATGTCGATTTTCTTCACCGCCGCCGGGCAGAAGCTGGAGCAAGGCGCCAGCATGGCGGAAGCGCTGAACGCCGGTCTGGGGCAGATGAAATTTTACGGCGGCGCCGATGAGGGCGACCGGACGATGATTGACGCTCTACAGCCGGCGCTGGCGGCGCTGCTGGCCGAACCGGATAATCTGCAGGCCGCTTTTGTCGCGGCGCAGGCCGGCGCGGATCGCACCTGCCAGTCGAGCAAAGCCGGCGCCGGACGCGCCTCCTATCTCAACAGCGAGAGCCTGCTCGGCAATATGGACCCCGGCGCCCACGCGGTGGCGATGGTGTTTAAGGCGCTGGCAGAACACTAAGCCTCACCCGGTGGCGCTGCGCTTACCGGGGCGACATAACACCATTGAAAGGTAGCCCGGAGAAGGCGCAACGCGCCGCCATCCGGGTTTACCACACTGCCGATTATTTGCTATGCCAGTACGCCTGCGAACGCACCAGTTGCTGATCGATACTCGGCTCCTCAAAGCGCGCCAGCAGCGATTTCACCACGCCGCCTTCTCCGGTCAGCCAGATAAAATAATCTTCTGACGGTACCTTAACCTGCGCCAGCCGCTCGGCGACGAACGCCGGGTTGTGGCCTACCACCCATTCGATATTAAAGCCGTCGAGATCCGCCAGATAATCTTTATACGAAGCATCCGCGACGGTGACGATGGCCGTCACCTGCGGCGTCACCGGCAGCTGACGTAATCCCAGCAGGCGACGGCGCAGCGCCGGCATGCCCGACTCGTCACAGACATAAAGCTGCCAGGCGTAATCTTCCGGCACCACCAGCGAGCCGCGCGGCCCGCCGATCACCAGCGTATCACCCACTTGCGCTTCCAGCGCCCAGCGGCTGGCAATACCGCCATCGTGGATATAAAAATCGTAAGCCAGCTCGTGGCGTTCGGCATCGTACAGCGGCGTGTAGTCGCGGGTCGCCGGGCGCACGCCCTCGCCCCAGTTAATGCCTTCGTCGGTCACTTCCGGCGGCGTGAATACGCTGCCCGCCTGCGGGAAAAACAGTTTGGTGTGGTCGTCAAAACCTTGTGAAACAAAGCCATCCAGCGCCTCGCCCCCCAGCACGATCCGCTGGAACGCCTGGCCGATACGCTCAATGCGCAGCACGGTTAATTCGCGAAAACGTAGTTCGTTACGCACGCGCTGCGGGTATTTAGTTTGTTTGATTATTGTCATCCGTCATCGCCTTGGTGAAGGGTAAATAGATATATCTAAACTCAGTGTAAATGATAATGATTGCCATTAATAAAAATGGCAAGTTTTTTTTGATATAAATTACAGGAAAGCTTCATCAAAGCTAAAAACAACAATAAATCAATTAATATCAACCAATTATAAATTATACATTGTCTTTTTTTACTATTTAGATATAAATTAGATATATCAAAAATATGCAGGAGAACTGATGCGACATCATCACGAAGAAGGCCACGGCGAACAGGGCCGTCGCGGCGGCGGACGCCGCCAGCGTTTCTTTGGCCACGGCGAATTGCGCCTGGTGATCCTCGATATCCTTTCGCGCAACGCCAGCCACGGCTATGAACTGATTAAAGAGATTGAGGCGCTGACGCAGGGCAATTACAGCCCCAGCCCCGGCGTTATCTATCCGACACTCGACCTGCTGCAGGATCAGGGATTGATTAGCGTAGAAGAGGAAAATGGGCGTAAAAAAATCGCTATCACTGAAGAGGGACGCCGCCTGTGCGCCGAAAGCGGCAAGCAGTTAAGCCAAATTCAGACGCGCCTGCAGGAACGCATGGTCGGCTGCGAATTGCGCAAAAATCCGCAGATGAAACGCGCGCTGGAAAACTTTAAAGCGGTGCTGGACCTGAAGGTCAACCAGCAGAGCATCAGCGACGCGCAGTTGAAACAGATCATCGGCGTGATTGACCGCGCGGCGATGGAAATCTCCCAACTCGATTAACCTCTCGCACCACAATGGTTCCCAGGCTGCTCCATCACGCAGCGGCCTGCACCACCCCACGTCATACCGCTTCACACCCCAACGGCAGTTTATCTTGCAGCCTCAGGAATAAAACGTGCCAATATTTAAGTTATGAGATTAAATTTCGCACAATTGCGCCTTAACTTTGCGTTTATCCCGATTTTCATCGTCGCTGCCAGGCTGGCGTAATCCCTGCAATACTTAATTCAGTATCATGTGATACGCCCCCCCAGGAGCACATTTTGAACAGGTTACCTTCCAGCGCATCGGCTCTGGCCTGCAGCGCGCACGCACTGAATCTCATTGAGAAGCAATCGCTCTCCCATGACGAAATGAAAGCACTGAACCAGGAGGTGAGAGAATACTTTAAAGAACATGTGAACCCGGGGTTTCTGGAGTATAGAAAATCGGTCACAGCCGGCGGGGATTACGGAGCCGTAGAGTGGCAAGCGGGAGGGTTAAATACGCTTGTCGACACCCAGGGACAGGAGTTTATCGACTGCCTTGGTGGGTTTGGCATCTTCAATGTAGGGCACCGTAATCCAGTTGTGGTATCCGCCGTCGAAAATCAACTCGCGAAACAACCGCTTCACAGCCAGGAGCTGCTGGACCCGCTGCGGGCGATGCTGGCGAAAACGCTGGCGGCCTTAACGCCCGGCAAGCTCAAATACAGTTTCTTCTGCAACAGCGGCACGGAATCAGTAGAAGCGGCGCTGAAGCTGGCAAAAGCCTATCAGTCTCCGCGCGGCAAATTTACCTTCGTCGCTACCAGCGGCGCGTTCCACGGTAAATCGCTGGGCGCGCTGTCGGCCACCGCGAAATCGACCTTCCGCAAACCGTTTATGCCGCTACTGCCGGGCTTCCGTCACGTGCCGTTCGGTGATATCAACGCCATGCGTTCCATACTGAGCGAGTGCAAAAAAACCGGCGATGACGTCGCGGCGGTGATCCTTGAGCCTATCCAGGGCGAAGGCGGCGTGATCCTGCCGCCGGCGGGTTACTTACCGGCGGTCCGTAAACTGTGCGACGAGTTTGGCGCGTTGTTGATCCTCGACGAGGTACAGACCGGCATGGGCCGCACCGGCAAGATGTTCGCCTGCGAGCATGAAAACGTGCAGCCGGATATTCTGTGTCTGGCTAAAGCGCTCGGCGGCGGCGTAATGCCGATCGGCGCGACGGTAGCGACGGAAGAGGTCTTCTCGGTGCTGTTCGATAACCCATTCCTGCACACCACCACCTTCGGCGGCAACCCGCTGGCCTGCGCGGCGGCGCTGGCGACGATCAACGTCTTGCTCTCGCAGAACCTGCCGGCGCAGGCTGAGCAGAAAGGCGATCTGTTGCTGGACGGCTTCCGTCAACTGGCGCGCGAATATCCGGATCTGGTGAATGAAGTCCGCGGGAAAGGCATGTTGATGGCTATTGAGTTTGTCGATAACGAGATTGGCTACAACTTTGCCAGCGAGATGTTCAGACAGCGGGTGCTGGTCGCTGGGACGTTAAACAACGCCAAGACGATCCGCGTTGAACCGCCGCTGACGCTCACCCTCGAGCAGTGCGAACAGGTGCTGAAGGCGGCGCGCAAAGCGCTGGCGGCACTGCGCATTTCGGTCGAAGAGACATAATTCACACCCGACCCTCTCCCGTCGGGAGAGGGTCTTTTCACGTTATACCACCCGCACGCCTGCTGGCATGACGCGCTCCGGCGTCAACAGCACGCTTTCGCTTTCATCCTCGGTTTCCGCGCATAACAGCATGCACTCAGAAGTTTCGCCACGCATTTTGGCTTTCGCCAGATTACACAGCACCACCACCGTTTTCCCCAGCAGCTCCTCTTCGCTGTAGTAGGGCACCAGGCTAGTGACCGTCTGCAGCGTGCGGTCGCCGACATCAATCCGCGCGATGTACAGTTTGTCAGCATTGTCATGGCGCTTCACCTCGACAATCTTGCCAACGCGCATCTCCAGTTTGGCAAAATCAGCGTAAGCTACGGTATCCATCTCTCACCTCCAGTAAATTTTTACTAAAAGATAGCAAGTTTTTGCCGTTCGTCTGCATAATGCTGATAATAATGCTACTTCTGTCACGCTATCGCCGGGGAAAACAGCCCTCGCGCGCAGGCGTTTTTTACTGAAATAAGGTGCAGGACGCGACGCTTGCTTTACAATAGATGGGCAAACATGGGCAACGTCCGATAAAGGAAAAAGATGGCAACGCTAAAAGACATTGCGACCGAAGCGGGTGTTTCGCTGGCGACGGTTTCCCGGGTGTTAAACGACGATCCCACCCTGAACGTGAAAGAAGAGACCAAGCATCGCATTCTCGAAATTGCGGAGAAGCTTGAATATAAAAGCAGCAGCGCGCGTAAAACGCAGGTCCTACCCGTCGGCCACCATCATATCCTGGCGCTGTACAGCTACCAGCAAGAGCTGGAAATTAACGACCCTTACTATCTCGCCATTCGCCACGGTATTGAAACCCAGTGCGAAAAGCTCGCCATCGAGCTCACCAACTGCTATCTCAATAACACCCTGCCCGAGCTGAAAAAGGTCACCGGCGTATTGATTATCGGCCAGCCGACGCGCGAGCTGCGCGAGACCGCCAGCGCGCTGACCGACAATATCTGCTTTATTGATTTCCACGAAGCCGGCAGTCCGTACGATGCGGTGGATATCGACCTGGTACGTATCGCCAAAGAGGTGGTCGACTTCTTTATCCAGCAGGGCGCGTCGCGCATTGGATTTATCGGCGGCCAGGATCAGCCCGGCAAGGCCGATATTCGCGAAGTGGCGTTTGTGGAGTACGGTCAGTTGAAGGGAGTGGTTTCAGCCGATGATATCTGGCGCGGCGGTTTTTCCAGCTCGTCCGGTTACGAGCTGGCGAAGCAGATGCTGGCGCAAGCGGAGTTTCCGCGGGCGCTGTTTGTCGCCTCGGACTCCATCGCCATCGGCGTGCTGCGCGCCATCCACGAACGCGGGCTGGCGATCCCGGAAGATATTTCGCTGATTAGCGTCAACGATATCCCCACCGCGCGCTTTACCTTCCCGCCGCTGTCGACGGTGCGGATCCACTCTGAAATGATGGGCAGCCAGGGGGTGAACCTGCTAATCGAGAAGGCCCGCGATGGCCGCGCCCTGCCGCTTAACGTTTTTGTTCCCAGCGTGTTGAAGCTGCGCGGCACCACCCGTTAATCCAACCCCATCCCGGCGGCGCTACGCTTGGCCGGGCTACCGATCCTGGCCGGAACGCCATTCCGTAGGTCGGGTAAGGCGAAGCCGCTACCCGCATCCTGTTACCCGGCGGCGCTGCGCCTGGTCGGGCTACCGGTCCTGGCCGGAACGCCATTCTGTAGGCCGGGTAAGGCGAAGCCGCTACCCGACACAAAAGCGGCTCCATACCCGCATCCTGTTACCCGGCGGCGCTACGCTTGGCCGGGCTACCGCTCCTGCCCGGAACGCCATTCTGTAGGTCGGGTAAGGCGAAGCCGCTACCCGACACAAAGCGGTTCATTTTGTGATCGAGTTAAAGTAAATCATCCCTGGCGATTTTATTTAGTAAAAGTTTTACTAAAATGAGTTTTATCTTACTAAGCCGTTCAGGGAGGCGATATGAATCGCTGGGAAAACCTTCAACTCACTCATGAAAACAGGCTGCCGCCGCGGGCGTATTTCTTCTCTTACGACTCACTGGCCCAGGCGCGGACCTTCGCCCGCGAAACCAGTAGCCGCTTCCTGTCCCTCAGCGGGCAGTGGAACTTCCGCTTCTTCACCAACCCGCTGCTGGTACCGGAGAGCTTTACCTCGCGCTTTCAGGACGAGTGGGGGCCGATTACCGTGCCGGGCATGTGGCAGATGGAAGGCCACGGCCAGCTGCAGTACACCGACGAAGGTTTCCCCTTCCCCATCGACGTGCCCTATGTCCCGACCGATAACCCGACCGGCGCCTACCAGCGCCTGTTCACCGTCGGCGACGGCTGGCAAGGCAAGCAAACCATCATCAAATTCGATGGCGTCGAAACCTATTTCGAAGTCTACGTTAACGGCCAGTACATCGGCTTTAGCAAAGGCAGCCGCCTGACCGCCGAGTTCGATATCAGCGCGGCGGTGCAAACCGGCGACAACCTGCTGTGCGTGCGCGTGATGCAGTGGGCGGACTCCACCTATATTGAAGATCAGGACATGTGGTGGTCGGCGGGCATTTTCCGCGACGTCTATCTGGTGGGGAAAAATCCGCTGCACGTACAGGACTTCACCGTGCGCACCGATTTTAACGATGACTACATCGACGCGATCCTCTCCTGCCAGCTGACGCTGGAAAACCTGGCTCCGCAGACGACGGCGGCGACGCTGGAATATACCCTGTTCGACGGCGAAAAGGCGCTTTATTCGGGCAACGTCGGTCAACTGCAGGTCAGCCAGCAGCTAAACACCGGCTTCACGATTGATGTGAGCGCGCCGCAGCAGTGGTCGGCGGAAAGCCCGTATCTCTATCATCTGGTGCTGACGTTAAAAAACGCCGCCGGCGAGGTGCTGGAAATCATTCCGCAGCGCGTCGGTTTCCGCGATATCAAAGTGCGTGACGGCTTGTTCTACATCAACAACCGCTACGTAATGCTGCACGGCGTGAACCGCCACGATAACGACCATCTGAAAGGCCGCGCGGTCGGCATGGATCGCGTGGAAAAAGATCTGCTGTTGATGAAGCAGCACAACATCAACTCGGTACGCACCGCCCACTATCCGAACGACCCGCGTTTCTATGAAATGTGCGATATCTACGGACTGTTCGTGATGGCGGAAACCGACGTGGAGTCCCACGGTTTCGCCAACGTCGGCAACCTCAGCGCCATCACCGACGACCCGGCCTGGGAACACATCTACGTTGAGCGCATCGTGCGCCACGTGCACGCGCAGAAAAACCATCCGTCGATCGTCATCTGGTCGCTGGGTAACGAATCCGGCTATGGCTGCAACATCCGCGCCATGTACCACGCCACCAAAGCGCTGGATGATACCCGGCTGGTGCACTACGAAGAGGATCGCGACGCCGAGGTGGTGGATATCATCTCCACCATGTACACCCGCGTGCCGCTGATGAACGAATTTGGCGAGCATCCGCATGAAAAACCACGCATTATCTGTGAGTACGCCCATGCGATGGGCAACGGTCCCGGCGGATTAACTGAATATCAGAATGTTTTTTACCAGCACGACTGTATCCAGGGCCACTACGTGTGGGAATGGTGCGACCACGGGATCCAGGCCAGCGACGATAACGGTACGGTGTGGTACAAATTTGGCGGCGATTACGGCGACTACCCGAACAACTACAACTTCTGCCTCGATGGTCTGATTTTCTCCGACCAGACGCCGGGGCCGGGCCTGCGCGAATACAAGCAGGTCATCGCCCCGGTGAAAGTACAGGCACGGGATATCTGCCGCGGCGAACTGCGGGTGGAAAACAAACTGTGGTTCTCCACTCTCGATGACTACACCCTGCGCGTTGAAGTGCGCGCCGAAGGCGAAACGCTCTCCAGTCAGCTGCTGAAAGTGCAAGACCTGGCGCCGAACAGCGGCCGCGACCTGCAAATCGCCCTGCCGCAGCTCGACGAGCGTGAGGCGTTCGTCAACATCATGGTGACCAAAGATTCGCGCACCCCGTATAGCGAAGCCAATCACGATATCGCCGTCTATCAGTTCCCACTTAAAGCGCGAACCGCCGCGCGAACCCCGCTGTTAAACGCCAGCGCCACGCCGCTGCAGATTGTCGATGAACGCCTCAGCTACACCATCTGCGGCCATAACTTCCGCGTGGTGTTCAGCAAGGTCAGCGGCAAACTGAGCGAATGGCAGGTCAACGGCGTCGACCAGGTAACCCGCGAGCCGAAGATTAACTTCTTCAAACCAATGATTGATAACCATAAACAGGAATACGAAGGACTGTGGCAGCCGGCCCACCTGCAGATAATGCAGGAGCATCTGCGCGAATTCAGCGCTGAAATAGAGGGCGAAACGGTGGTGATCACCACCCGCAGCGTGATTGCGCCGCCGGTGTTCGACTTCGGTATGCGCTGTACCTATCGCTGGCAGATTACCCCGCAGGGCCACATCAACGTTGAGCTGGCCGGCGAGCGCTACGGCGACTATCCACACATTGTCCCGTGCATCGGCTTTATGCTGGGCATTAACGGTGAGTTCGACCAGGTGAACTACTACGGCCGCGGGCCGGGCGAGAACTACGCCGACAGCCAGCAAAGCAACATCATTGATATCTGGCATACCACCGTCGACGATATGTTCGTCAATTATCCATTCCCGCAGAACAACGGTAATCGTCAGCACGTGCGCTGGGCATCGTTCAGCGACCGCCACGGCAGCGGTCTGCTGGTCGTTCCGCGCAATCCGCTCAACGTCAGCGCATGGCACTTTACGGCAGAAAACCTGCACGCCGCCCAGCACTGCAACGAACTGCAGCGCAGCGATGACATCACCCTGAATATCGATGCACAACTGCTCGGCCTCGGCTCCAACTCCTGGGGCAGCGAAGTGCTGGATAGCTGGCGCGTCTGGCTCAACACCTTCAACTATGGCTTTACGCTGCTGCCGCTGGAGGGCGGATGCGGCACCTCGCAGGTACTGGCGAACCATAGCTTCGGCGCCGGTTTCTTTTCCCCCGTTGCACACAGCGAGGCTGAACAATGAGAATTCTCGATAATTTAGAACAGTTTAAGCAGGTTTATCATAGCGGCCGCAAATGGCAGCGCTGCGTGGAAGCCATCAATAACATCGACAACATCCGCCCGGGCGTGGCGCATTCCATTGGCGATTCTCTCTCCTATCGGGTGGAAACCGATAGTACGACCGACGCGCTATTTGTCGGCAACCGCCGCTACTTTGAGGTGCACTATTACCTGCAAGGGCAGCAGAAAATCGAGTTTGCCGCCAAAGAAAATCTGCAAACCGTCGCCTGCTACCGCGACGAAACCGATCGCGAGTACCTGAAAGGGATCGGTGAAACGGTGAAGGTTCACGAAGGGCAGATGGTGATTTGCGATATCGACGAAGCCTACCGCTTTATCTGCGATGCGCCGGTAAAAAAAGTGGTGCTGCGAGTCACGGTTGAAGACGGATACTTCCTCAATAAGTAAACCCGCGTTAAGCGACAAGGGAGGTCAACGGGTACGCCCGTTGGCCTTTCGGTTCCAGCCCGCTAAAGCGGGTAGATGAATGATTGGAGGACGTATGTCCGAGTCTGTACGTGCCAAAATCGGCAAGTTCGCGCTGCTATCGATGGCCTTTACCGCCGTCTTTAACGTGCGAAATATCGTCAATAATAACATCGAGTTAGGTCTCAGTTCCGCGCCTATCTTCTTATTCGCCACTATCGTTTACTTTATCCCGTTCGTGTTTATCATCGCCGAATTCGTCTCGGCCAATAAACACTCCGAATCCGGGATGTACGCGTGGCTGAAGCAGCCGCTGGGTACCCGCGCCGCCTATCTTGGTTCCTTCCTCTACTGGTTTGTGAACCTGTTCTTTTTCCTCTCGCTGTTGCCGAACGTAGTGGCCTACGCCTCATACGCGATCACCGGGTACGCGATCCCCTTCTCGCCGATGGTGACCTCGCTTATCTCCATCGTGCTGTTCGCCATGGCCACCCATATATCCACCAAGGGGGCGACCTGGCTGGGTAAAATTTCCGAATGCGTGGCCTACGGCGTGTTCGCTTTGTTCGCGATTTACGTCGTCGGCGCGCTGACCGCACTGGGTTCCGGTCACGTCCCGGCGCAGCCGATTACCCTGGCGGCGATGGAGCCGACCATCAACTGGGCGACGCTCGGTATCATGTGCTGGATTTTCCAGGCCGCGGGCGGCGCGGAAACCGTTGCCGCCTACCTCAACGACACCAAGGGCGGGCAGAAATCCTTTATTAAAGTCATCATCACCGCCGGGGTGCTGATTGGCGGTATGTATGCCTTAGGTTCGCTGCTGGTTAACGTCTTTGTTGCCCGTGAAAACCTGACCTACGCCGGCGGAATGGTGGAAATCTTTACCGGTCTCGGCGCCTACTTCCACATTTCTGAAGCGCTGATGGGCCGCTTCGTCGGCATCATTCTGTTTATCGCCATCTTCGGCAGCATGATGATGTGGACCGCCGCGCCGGTCAAAATCCACTTCTCGGAAATCCCGAAAGGTATCTACGGCCAGAAAACCACCGAGTTGAACGCTCACGGCGTGCCGGTACGCGCCGCCTGGTGGCAGTTCCTGTTCGTCTTCCTGATGTTGATTGTTAACGGCTTCGGTTCCGCCAGCGTGCAGCAGATGATGAACACCGCCATTAACCTCACCGCCGGCACCGCCATGCTGCCGCCGCTGTTCATCATGGCCGCCTACTTCGTCTTCCGCTGGAAACACGATGACACGCCGCGCGACTTCCGTATGGGCTCAAGGAAAGTGGGCATGAGCGTGGTATCGATGCTGATAGTGATTTTCGTGGTTAGCATGACCGCTTCCGCCTTCCCGCCGGGCGTCGATCTGGTTAACGCTTTCTTTATCAACGTCTTTATGACCGCGGTCTTCTCCGGCCTGGCGTGGTGGTGGCTCACCCGCTTTGAAAAAAAGCAGCAACGTCTGCGCGCCGCGGCGCCGGTTAACGCTGCCGCCGCCGGTAAATAACGTTCCTGTCGTCCCGTCAGCCCCTCGTCGGCTGGCGGGATTTTTTTATCCCTCGCCTGATTACATATTACTCAACCTTTTTCGTGATCGAGTTAAAGCTATTCGGTTTCTTTACTTCTATTTACTAAAACTTTTACTAAAATCGACATTAATTCTTAACTACCTCTACCCTACAAACAACACAACCCCCTTCAGCGACCCTCTGAAGGACAATGTGTGGAGATGTGTTATGTCTGATACTAAACGTAATACCATCGGCAAGTTCGGCCTGTTATCGCTGACCTTTGCCGCCGTTTACAGTTTCAATAACGTCATCAACAACAATATCGAACTGGGGCTGGCGTCGGCGCCGATGTTCTTCCTCGCTACCCTATTCTACTTCATTCCGTTTTGCCTGATTATCGCCGAGTTCGTGTCACTGAATAAAAACTCCGAGGCCGGGGTTTACGCCTGGGTGAAGAGTTCGCTCGGTGGCCGTTGGGCGTTTATAACCGCCTATACCTACTGGTTCGTAAATCTGTTTTTCTTCACCTCGCTGCTGCCGCGCGTGATCGCCTATGCCTCTTACGCCTTCCTCGGCTACGAATACATTCTGACGCCGTTCGCCACCACCGTGTTGAGCATGGCGCTGTTCGCCTTCTCCACCTGGATCTCCACCAACGGCGCGAAAATGCTGGGGCCTATCACCTCCGTTACCTCATCGCTGATGCTGCTGCTGACGCTCTCCTATATTTTGCTGGCCGGTACCGCGCTGGTGGGCGGCGTGCAGCCAGCGGATCCGATCACCGTCGAGGCGATGATCCCTAACTTCAACTGGGCGTTCCTTGGTATTACCACGTGGATCTTTATGGCGGCGGGCGGCGCGGAATCGGTGGCGGTATACGTCAACGATGTGAAAGGCGGCTCGAAATCCTTCGTCAAAGTGATCATCCTCGCCGGGATCTTCATCGGCGTGCTGTACTCGATCTCCTCCGTGCTGATCAACGTCTTCGTCAGCAGTAAAGAGCTGAAGTTTACCGGCGGATCGGTGCAGGTGTTCCACGGCCTGGCGGCTTACTTTGGCCTGCCGGAAATTCTGATGAACCGCTTCGTCGGCCTCGTTTCGTTTACCGCGATGTTTGGCTCGCTGCTGATGTGGACCGCCACCCCGGTTAAAATTTTCTTCTCGGAAATCCCCTCCGGCATCTTTGGTAAGAAAACCGTCGAGCTCAATGAGAACGGCGTCCCGGCGCGCGCAGCCTGGATCCAGTATCTGATCGTCATTCCGCTGATGATTATCCCGACGCTGGGATCCAACACCGTGCAGGATCTGATGAACACCATCATCAACATGACCGCCGCCGCTTCCATGCTGCCGCCGCTGTTCATCATGCTGGCCTACCTCAACCTGCGCCGCAAGCTCGACCATCTGCCGCGCGATTTCCGCATGGGCTCGCGTACTACCGGCATCGTGGTGGTATCCATGCTGATTGTGATTTTCGCCATCGGTTTCGTCGCCTCAACCTTCCCAACCGGCGGCAACATCCTGACCATCATTTTCTACAACGTCGGCGGGATCGTGATTTTCCTTGGCTTCGCGTGGTGGAAATACAGCAGATACGTCAAAGGATTAACCCAGGAACAACAACAAATAGAAGCGGCTCCGGCTTCCCATACCTCTTAAATACCTTAAAAAAATGAAAACTAACTCTTACTTATACGGGGCACTCGTTGCCCTGGCTTTTTGCGCCCCTGCGGCGGCCGCTGAGACTGTCCATCCGGCCGAGCACGACGATACCAAAACGCCGGAATTAACCACCACCTCCTATCGCTTTTACGGCGAATTGGGAGTTGGCGGATATATGGATTTAGAAGGCGAGGATAAACATAAATACAGCGATGGCACCTATATCGAGGGCGGGCTGGAGGTCAAAAACGGCCACTGGTTCGGGCTGATCTACGGCGAAGCCTGGACGGTACAAGCCGATAGCCAGGGCAATGCCTGGACGCCGGGCCACAGCTGGGGCGGCGTGGAAGGCGGCCTTAACCGCCTCTATGGCGGCTATAAAACCGATAACAACACCGAGATCATGCTCAGCCTGCGCCAGGACTCGTCGCTGGACGACCTGCAGTGGTGGGGCGACTTTACCCCCGATCTGGGTTACGTGATCCCCAATACCCGCGACATCATGTACGCGCTGAAGGTACAAAACCGCAGCGGCGATTTCCGCTATAGCGTCACCGCCACGCCGGCCGGGCATCACGATGAAAGCAAGGCCTGGCTGCACTTCGGCAAATATGACCGCTATGACGATAAGTACACCTATCCGGCGATGATCAACGGCTACGTACAGTACGACATCGTCAAAGACGTCACCTGGATGAACGGCCTTGAAGTGACCGACGGCACCGGGCAGCTATTCCTGACCGGCGTTCTGTCGCCCAATCTGGCCTTCCGCGCCTGGCACCATACCGGCCGCGCCAAAGGGCTGGATGTCCCCGGCAGCGAAACCGGCTTTATGGCCAGCGCCATGTATGAAGCATTAAGCGGGCTCTACTTCTCCACCGCATACAGCTACGCCAAACACCGCCCGGACCACGCCGCTGATGAAACCACCGCGTTTATGCAATTTGGCATCTGGTACGAATACGGCGGCGGGCGTTTCGCCACCGCCGCCGACAGCCGTTTTTACACAAGCAACACCAGCGGCGACCCGAGCGACAAAATTTTCCTGATGCAATACTTCTACTGGTAACAAGGAGCCGAGATACCATGAACCTCACCACTACGCTGACGCCGCTGGCCTGCGCGCTGATGCTGAGTTTTTCCGCCCACGCCGTCACCGCGCAGGCGTTTAAAAACGTCATCGACCGCAGCGGCGCGCCGCAGTATATGCAGGATTTCGACGCCGACGACCACCAGCGCTTCAACCCCTTTTTCGACCTCGGGGCGTGGCACGGCCACCTGCTGCCCGACGGCCCGGCGACCATGGGCGGCTTCCCCGGCCCGGCGCTGCTGACCGAAGAGTACATCAACTTTATGGCCACCAACTTCGATCGCCTGACGGTGTATCAGAACGGCAAAAAGGTCGATTTCACCCTGCAGGCCTGGAGCCTGCCGGGCGCGCTGAAACAAACGCTGACCGCCCCCGGCGTGAAGGTGGAGATGACGCTGCGCTTCGCCAGCGCCCACACTTCACTGCTGGAGACCAAAATCACCAGCAACACTCCGCTGAAGCTGGTGTGGGATGGCGAACTGCTGGAAAAACTGGCCGCCAAAGAGGGTAAAGCGCTATCGAACAAAACCATTGATGAAGCCTTCCCGGACTATCAGCGCCGTCTGAGCGCCACGCCCGACGGCCTGACGGTCAGCTTTGGCAAGGTTCGCGCCGCCTCCGACCTGATGACCTCCGGCGAATCGCAGTATCAGATCCACCGTTCGCTGGCAACCGAGACCCGTATCGACGGCCACCGCTTCACCAGCAGCGCGGAGATCCGCGGCTCCACCACCCTCTACACCACCTATTCGCACCTACTCACTGCGGAGCAAGCGCGGCGGGAAAAAGCGCAGATCCGCGATATTCTGGCGCGGCCGGCTTACTATCTCGCCGCCTCCGAACAGCGCTGGGACGGTTATCTGCAAAAAGGGCTCAGCAACCCCGACGCTACCGCCGAACAGACCCGCGTGGCGGTGAAAGCTATTGAGACGCTCAACGGCAACTGGCGCGCGCCGGGCGGCGCGGTGCATTACCACACCGTCACTCCATCCGTGACTGGCCGCTGGTTCTCCGGCAACCAGACCTGGCCGTGGGATACCTGGAAACAGGCCTACGCCATGGCCCACTTCAACCCGGATATCGCCAAAGAGAATATCCGCGCCGTCTTCTCCTGGCAGATTAAAGCCAATGATAAGGTGCGCCCGCAGGATGCTGGATTTGTGCCCGATCTGATTGCCTGGAACCTGAGCCCCGAGCGCGGCGGCGACGGCGGCAACTGGAACGAACGCAACACCAAGCCAAGCCTCGCGGCCTGGTCGGTGATGGAGGTATATAACGTCACCAAAGATAAAGCGTGGCTGGAAGAGATGTATCCGAAGCTGGTGGCCTATCACGACTGGTGGCTGCGCAATCGCGACCATAACGGTAACGGCGTGCCGGAATATGGCGCGACCCGCGATAAGGCGCACAACACCGCCGACGGCGCCATGCTGTTCACGGTGAAAAAAGGGCAAACCGAGCAGACGCTTTCGGGCCTTCGCGCCTACGAACAGGTGACGGCCAAAGGCGATTACGACAGCCTCGAAATTCCGGCGCAGGTAGCGGCGTCGTGGGAGTCCGGGCGCGACGATGCGGCGGTATTTGGTTTTATCGATAAAGAACAGCTGGATAAATACGTCGCCAACGGCGGCAAACGCAGCGACTGGACGGTGAAATTCGCCGAAAACCGCGACCGCAACGGCAACCTGCTGGGGTATTCGCTGCTTCAGGAGTCGGTCGATCAGGCCAGCTATATGTACAGCGATAACCATTATCTGGCGCAGATGGCGACCATTCTTGGCAAAGCGGAAGAGGCAAAGCGCTATCAGGCGCTGGCGACGAAGCTGGCGGATTATATCAATACCTGCATGTTCGACCCGCAGACTCGCTTCTATTACGACATTCGTATCGAAGAACAACCGCAGGCCAACGGCTGCGCCGGTAAACCGATCGTCGAGCGCGGCAAAGGGCCGGAAGGCTGGTCGCCGCTGTTTAACGGTGCGGCGACGCAGCAACATGCTGACGATGTGGTTTCGGTGATGCTCGACCCGAAAGAGTTCAACACCTTTGTGCCGCTGGGTACCGCCGCGCTGACCAACCCGGCCTTTGGCGCCGATATTTACTGGCGCGGACGGGTGTGGGTGGATCAGTTCTGGTTCGGCCTGAAGGGAATGGAGCGCTACGGTCATCGCGATGAGGCGCTGAAGCTGGCGGACGCCTTCTTCCAGCACGCCAAAGGCTTAACCGCCGATGGCCCTATTCAGGAGAACTACAATCCGCTGACCGGCGCCCAGCAGGGGGCGCCTAACTTCTCGTGGAGCGCGGCGCATTTATATATGTTGTATAACGAGTTTTTCCGTAAGCCCTAGCGTTTTCCCCTCACCCTAACCCTCTCCCCACAGGGGAGAGGGAACCTCACCCTAACCCTCTCCCCACAGGGGAGAGGGAACCTCACACCTGCGGTAACAGGCCGATAAAGCTGCGCTTCTGCCGCGGCTGCGACATCATCTCCTCCAGCTTTTCGACGCAGGCTAAATAGTGCGGCGTCTTCTTATGCGCCAGCACCGCCTCATCGTCTTTATAGGCTTCGTAGATAAAAAAGCGGGTTTTCACCTCGGGATCCTGCAGGACATCAAAGCGCAGGTTGCCTGGTTCCCGCAGCGCGCCCTCATGGTTGGCGCGAAACACCTCGAGAAACTCATCCACCCGCTCGGGTTTAATATTGATCTCCACCAGCGTCACGTTCATTTCAGCTCTCCCTGTTTCTCTTCCTGCCAGAACTGATACGCTTCGCGCGCGTTCAGATTCTCATGCACCACCTTTTTCACCGCCTTCAGCATCGCGCGCGGGGCGCTGGACTGGAAGATATTGCGCCCCATATCCACCCCGGACGCCCCCTGGTCGATCGCCCGCCAGCACATCTCCAGCGCCTCATGCTCCGGCAGTTTTTTACCGCCGGCGATGACGATCGGCACCGGACAGCTGGCGGTAACTTTTTCAAAGCCTTCCTCAACGAAATAGGTCTTCACAAACTGCGCCCCCATTTCGGCGGCAATCCGGCTGGCCAGCGAGAAGTAGCGCGCGTCGCGGGTCATCTCTTTGCCGACGCCGGTAACCGCCAGTACCGGCATACCGTAGCGATTGCCGGCATCCACCAGTTTGATGATGTTATTGATCGACTGATGTTCGTATTCGCTGCCGATATAGACCTGCGCCGCCACCGCGCAAACGTTGAGACGAAGCGCGTCTTCCATCGCCACCGCCACGCATTCGTTAGAGAGTTCGCTCAAAATCGAATTGCCGCCGGAGGCGCGCAGCACCACCGGCTTATTGGTGGCCGCCGGTACCTGGCTGCGCAGTACGCCGCGGGTACACATCAGCACGTCGGTGTCGGCAAATAGCGGCGCAATCGACAGGTCGATACGCTCAAGCCCGGTCGTTGGCCCCTGGAAGTAACCGTGATCGAAGGCCAGCATCACCGTGCGGTTGCTGTGCGGATTAAAGATGCGCGCCAGCCGTGACTGCATGCCCCAATCCAGTGAACCACAGCCTTTCAGGGTATACAGCGTATTCTGCTGCGGGCGATCGATGCCGAAGTCCTTACCCTCTTTGATATCGTCTAAATCAGCCATCTTTTCCTCCGTCAGAAGTCGTAGTTGTTGATGTTCTCTTTGCTGAACACCACGCGCTCCGGCAGCAGCACGATACCGTTGCCCTTCGCCTCATACTGGTAGCCCTGCACGCTATTCGGTTCGACCTTCAGCGAGCCGATATCTTTCACCTCAACGCTGTCGCCGACGTTAAGATCGCCCTTTTTCAACAATCGATCGGCGACGTTAACCGCAATTTTGCCCTGCTGAACCACATCCCACAGGCCGAACGCTTTCACCGTGCCGCGCTCAACGTACGGGCGCATCACGTTCGGAGTACTAAAGCCGACGATCGCCACGCCCTGACGCTTGAGGTTCTCCGCCGCCTGCGCCGCCGCCGGCAGCGCATTGGCATCCGGCGCGATAATGGCGTCGAGATCCGGATACGCTTTTAAGATCCCCTCGGCGGTTTGCAGCGATTTGGTGGCATCGTTATAGCCAAACTGGGTGGTGACGATTTGCCACTGCGGATGCTCTTTTTCGATTTTGGCTTTGGCTTCCTTCACCCACTGGTTCTGGTCGGTCACCGTCGGGCTGGAGTAGAAAAACGCGACTTTGGCGGCAGGTTTGCTGACCTGCTTTTCCGCCATCTCGACCAGCAGGCCGCCGAGCTGCTGCGGCGTGCCCTGGTTGATATAGATGCTGCGGCACTCCGGCTTGGTATCGGAATCCCAGGTCAGGACTTTCACCCCGCGCTGCATCGCCCGCTTCAGCGCCGGACACAGGCCATCCGGCGAGACGGCGGAGACGATAATCGCGTTGTAGCCCTGGTTGACGAAGTTGTTGATAAGCTGTACCTGGCCGGAGACGCTGGGCTCGGTGGGACCGTCATAGGTGACATCCACGCCCAGCGCTTTCCCCGCCTCTTTCGCGCCGTTGCCGCCGCTGGTAAAGAAGCCGACGCCGACCAGCTTAGGAATAAAGGCGATGCGGTCCGCCGCCTGTGCGGTGACTACGCTCATCGCCAGCGCCAGCACGATCAGTTTTAATTTCATTTTATGCTCCGATTGTTTTATGCGAGAAAAGACGCCGCCAGGTCGCGCGCACCCATTCACGGTGCAGGCTCAGCGAACGCCCCATCACCACCACAACCAACAGCGCCCCTGACAGCGCGCTCGACACCTGGTTGGGGATGCCGACCATCTGTAAACCCTGTTGCAGATACCCCACCAGCAATGCCGCCAGCGCGGTACCTAGTATCGATCCCGAGCCGCCGTAAATATTGGCCCCGCCGAGCACCGCCGCGGTCAGCGCCGGCATCAGCAGGTCGCGGCCTAAATCCGAACGCGCCGAGCCGAAATAGGAGACCATCACCAGCGCCGCGACCGCCGAGGCGACGCCAACCAGGCCATACAGCACGTACGGGATGCCGTTCACCGACAGCGCGGCATAGCGCGCGGCGCGCGGGTTTTGCCCGAGCAAAAAGAGGTGGCGGCCAAAGCGCCCGCGATGGGCCAGTAGCCAGAAGAAAAAGGTGATAATCGCGAATAGCACCAGCGGCAGCGGCAGTCCGGCGAGGGTTAAATTGGCGAAGGCGGTGAAGCTATCGGGAAAACCGCCAATCCCCTCGTAACCGGTCGCGCCGGCCATCCCGGAAAGCAACAGCGCGCCGCCGCCGTACAGATATAGCGTACCAAGCGTGATCACCAGCGGGCTGATGCCGGTGTAGTGAATCAGCGCGGCGTTGAATAACCCGCACAGCAGCCCCAAGAGCAACGTCAGCGATACCGCGAGCCACAGCGGCCAGCCCGCCTGGGTCATCACCCCGAGGGCGATGGCGCACAGGCCGATGGTCGAGCCCAACGAAATATCGATCCCGCCGCTGATGATCACCAGCGTCAGCGGCAGCGCGACGATGCCGATGCAGATAAAGTCGCTGGTGCTAAAGAGCAGCATATTGATATCCAGCATGCGCGGATTCAAGGTGCCGAATAGCAGGATTTCCGCGATCAGCAACGCCAGCAGCGCGCTTTCCCAGTTAAGCTTCAGCTTCATTTAAGCCACCTCTTTGCTTTTGCGTTCGGGAAAGCGGGCAACCTGTTTGCTTCCTTTGTTACCTGGCTGAAAACGGCTGTACTTCAGCGCCCGCTGATGGCGGGCCAGCGCCTGACGCAGGCGGCCATCGAGCACCAGCACACCGAGCAGCACCAGGCCGGCGATAAAGTCATTCCACCAGGCGGGAAGGCGGAACAGCACCAGTACGGTGTCAATTTGGGTGAGGAAAAAGGCGCCGAGAAACGCGCCAAGCAGCGTGCCGGTGCCGCCGAGCAGCGAGATCCCGCCCAGCACGCAGGCGGCGATGGCTTTCATCTCCAGGCCGCTGCCGGTCTGATTAGGCACAAAACCAATCTGCGCGGCGAAGACGATCCCGGCGCAGGCCGCCAGCATACCGTTGAGAGTAAAGGCCAGCATCCGCGTGCGGTTGACCGCCACCCCCAGCTGACGCGCGGCGGCGAGGTTATCGCCAACGGCGTAAAAATCACGACCGAATGCGGTGCGCGACAACAGCCAGCCGCCTGCCAGCAGCAGCGCCAGCACCAGCCAGCCCAGCGGCGACACGCCGATAAACGCGGGCTCCGAGAGCGATTTCAGGCTGTCGGGCAAACCCTCGATCCATTTCCCACCGGTCCACAGCAACATCACCCCGCGATACAACCCCAGCGTACCGAGCGTCGCGACGATCGCCGGGATGCGCAGCCCCACCACCAGCAGGCCGTTAAAAGCTCCGGCCAGCGCGCCAATCGCCAGCGCGAAGGCGATAGCCGTCGCCAGCCCGTAACCGTAGTTCAGCGCCACGCCGACGGCGATGGCGCACAGCCCAACGGTCGAACCTACCGACACGTCAATATTGCGGGTCAGCATCACCAGCGTCGCGCCCAATGCCAGCAGGCAGAGGATCTGCGAGCTGGCGAAAATCATCGCCAGGGTCTGCAGGCTGAAATAGGCTGGATTGAGCGCCACCAGCACGACAAAGAGCGCCACGATGGCAAAGAAGGCGCTCAGTTCGCGATTCTTCAGTAACGTTTTCATGCCTGTCCTCCGAAGGCCAGGGTCATCATGCGATCGACGGTCACCGCCTGCCGCGCCAGCTCGCCGCTGTAGCGGCCCTGATGCATCACCAGCACCCGGTCGGCAAGGCCGACGAACTCATCCACATCGGAAGAGATCATCAGCACCGCCACGTTTTGCGCGGCAACGCTTTTTAGCAGTTGATAGATATCGGTGCGGGCGGAGACATCCACGCCGCGCGTCGGCTCATCGACAATCAGCAGTAACGGATTAGCTTCCAGACAGCGCGCCAGCAGCACTTTTTGCTGGTTGCCGCCAGAGAGAGTGCGCACCGGCTGATCGCCATCGGCCAGCTTGATCCCCAGTGCCCGGTGATAGCGTTCAACCACCGCCGCCTCCCGTTTCCCCTGCTGCCACCACGACGGCTGATTGAACATCACCGTGTTCCAGCGCACCGGCGCATCGAGAAACAGCCCCGAGACCTGGCGGTCTTCCGGCAGATAGACCAGCCCGCTGGCCAACCTGGCGCGGGTGCTGTCGCGGCTAATCTCGCGGTTCTCCAGCCAGATTCGCCCGGCGCGCGGTGTACGCAGGCCGTATAAGGTTTCAGCAAATTCGGTGCGCCCGGATCCCACCAACCCGGCCAGACCGACGATCTCTCCGGCGCGGATCTCCAGATTGAGATCGATAAAGCCTTCGCCGGTAAGATCTTCCACCCGCAGCACGGGAAAGTCCTGCGGTTGAGTACGGCGGTTGCCCGGTAGCGACAGCCACAGCTTTTGCGTGTCGCTCAGCGCATGGTCGCGGCTGACCGGCGTCATCGCGTTAATCAGTTGCTCATCGCGGTATGCCGCGGTCTCGCCGCTCAGCACCACCGCGCCGTCGCGCATCACCGAAATATGGCTGGCAAGCTGGCGGATTTCGGGCAATTTGTGTGAGATAAAGACGATCCCAACGTCCAGCGCCTGTAACGCGCGGATCTGGCTAAACAGTCTCTCGGTTTCACCCGGCGTTAAAGAGGCGGTGGGTTCATCCAGGATCAGGATCCTGGCCTCGCGCATCAGCCCGCGCAGGATCTCGACCATCTGTTGATCGGCTACCTCGAGCGTGCTGGCGCTGGCGTCGAGGTTGATCTGGCAGTTCAACTGCTGCAGTTTGTCCTGCAACCGCGCGACGGTATCCGCCCGCTTCGGCAGGCGGAAAAGAATGTTCTCGCGCACGCTGAGGTTGGGAAACAGCATCGGCTCCTGCGGCACCAAATAGATGCCTAACTGATGAGCCAGCGCCGGATTGAGGCGCGCAAACGCGCGTTCGCCGATCGTCAGTTCACCGCTATCCGGCGTTTCGACGCCGGCGATGATCTTCATCAGCGTCGATTTACCCGCGCCGTTGCCGCCCATCAGCGCATGCACCTGGCCCGCGCCTAGCGTGAAATCAATGCCCTTGAGCACCGCAACGCCGGAGAACTGTTTGCAAATCTGGCGAGCTTCAAGCAGTGGCTTCATCATCGCGCCTCGATTGAACAAATGATTTTTAAATTTAATAATGTTCAAAAGCGTAGACGGTGAACTATATTTACAACCGTGCGAAGATCACACTTTGGTGCTTTAGATCATCAGGAAAAAATGGGCCAGCGATGAAAGATCCGTTTTGCCAGTCGGCTCACACTTTCCGATCACGCAATAGCGAACATATGATCTAAATTTTTATAAGAGTTCAATTTATGAGCGAAAAACGCATTACGGAAGAGAACCGCTACGCCGGGCTGGCGTTAGCCGAGGAAGAGCTGGTGGCGCGGGTGGCGTGGTGCTACTACCACGACGGCCTGACGCAAAATGACATCGGCGAGCGTTTGGGGCTGCCGCGGCTGAAGATTTCCCGTCTGCTGGAGAAAGGCCGCCAGTCCGGGGTGATCCGCGTGCAGATCAACTCGCGCTATGAGGGCTGTCTGGCGCTGGAAAGTGAACTCCAGCAGCGTTTTGGCCTCAAGATTGCCCGCGTTCTGCCGGCGCTCAACACCCCGCCGATGAATACCCGGCTGGGTATCGGCGCGGCGCAGTCGCTGATGGGCATTCTGCAACCGGGGCAATTATTGGCAGTCGGTTTCGGCGAAGCCACCATGAGCTGCCTGCAGCATCTCAGCGGCTTTATCGGCTCGCAGCAGGTGCGGCTGGTGACCCTCTCCGGCGGCGTCGGCCCCTATATGACCGGCATCGGCCAGCTTGATGCCGCCTGCAGCGTCAGCATTATTCCGGCGCCGCTGCGGGTCTCTTCGGCGGAGGTCGCCGAGATCCTGCGCTGCGAGTCGAGCGTGCGCGACGTGATGCTGGCGGCGACGGCGGCGGACGCGGCGGTGGTTGGCATTGGCGCCATCGATCAGCGGCGCGACGCCACCATTTTACGCTCCGGCTATATCAGCGAGGGCGAACAGCTGATGTACGCGCGCAAAGGCGCGGTCGGCGATATTTTAGGTTATTTCCTGCAGGCCGACGGCCGGCCGGTAGAAGGACTGGAGATCCATCGGGAACTGCTCGGCATAACCCTTGATGAGCTGGCGCAGCTGCCAACCATTGTCGGCGTCGCCGGGGGAGAACAAAAAGCGCAGGCGATTCATGCCGCTCTGATTGGCAAGCGCATTAATGGCCTGGTAACGGAAGAGACAACAGCACGCGCGGTGCTCGCACTGGCCTCCTGACGGCCTGGCGCCGCGCGACAACAGCGAGGCGCATGTCATGAGTTACCTGTTAGCGTTAGATGCCGGGACCGGCAGCATTCGGGCGATCATTTTCGATCTTAATGGGCGCCAGTTGGCGGTAGGCCAGGCCGAATGGAAACACCTGAGCGTCGATAACGTCCCCGGCTCGATGGAGTTCGACCTTACCACCAACTGGCAGCTGGCCTGCCAGTGCATTCGCCAGGCGCTCGATGCCGCCCGGCTCTCTGCCGCCGATATTCAGTCCGTCGCCTGCTGTTCGATGCGCGAAGGGATCGTCCTCTATGACCGCGACGGCGAGGCCATCTGGGCCTGCGCCAACGTCGATGCCCGCGCCAGCCGCGAAGTGGCGGAGCTTAAGGAGATCCACGACTATCGTTTTGAATCCGAGGTATACGAGGTCTCGGGACAAACCCTGGCGCTTAGCGCCATGCCGCGCCTGCTGTGGCTGGCGCACCACCGCCCCGATATCTACCGCAAAGCGGCAACCATCACCATGATCAGCGACTGGCTGGCGGCGAAGCTATCCGGCGAGCTGGCGGTCGACCCGTCAAACGCCGGCACCACCGGCATGCTCGACCTGTTCAGCCGCGACTGGCGTCCGGCGCTGCTGGATATGGCCGGGCTGCGCGCCGATATGCTGTCGCCGGTCAAAGAGACCGGTACCCTGCTGGGCGCCGTCACCGAAACGGCGGCACAGCAGAGCGGCCTGCGCGCCGGGACGCCGGTAGTGATGGGCGGCGGCGACGTCCAGCTCGGCTGCCTGGGCCTTGGGGTGGTGCGCGCCGGGCAAACTGCAGTACTCGGCGGCACTTTCTGGCAGCAGGTGGTCAACCTGCCGCAGGTGCGTACCGATCCGCAGATGAATATTCGCGTTAATCCTCATGTCATTCCCGGCATGGCGCAGGCGGAATCGATCAGCTTCTTTACCGGGCTGACCATGCGCTGGTTCCGCGACGCCTTCTGCGCTGAAGAAAAACTGATTGCCGAGCGGCTCGGCGTTGATGCCTATTCACTACTGGAAGAGATGGCCAGCCGCGTGCCAGCCGGTTCCCATGGCGTGATGCCTATTTTTTCCGACGCCATGCACTTTAAGCAGTGGTACCACGCCGCGCCGTCGTTTATTAACCTCTCCATCGATCCGGAGAAGTGCAACAAAGCGACCCTGTTCCGCGCGCTGGAGGAGAACGCGGCGATTGTCTCCGCCTGCAACCTGGCGCAGATTTCACAGTTCTCCGGGGTGACATTCGAGAGCCTGGTGTTTGCCGGCGGCGGCTCTAAAGGCGCGCTGTGGAGCCAGATCCTCAGCGACGTCATCGGCCTGCCGGTGCGGGTGCCGGTCGTCCGCGAAGCCACCGCTCTGGGCTGCGCCATCGCCGCCGGAACCGGCGCCGGACTGTATGGCGATATGGCCAGTACAGGAGAACGGTTAGTGAGCTGGCACCGCGAGTTCACCCCAAATCCGCAGCATCGCGAGCTGTATCAGGAGATGATGAGCAAGTGGCAGACGGTGTACGCCGATCAGCTTGGCCTTGTCGATAGCGGGCTGACAACATCGATGTGGCAGGCACCGGGCCTGGAGCGCCGCCAGCGCGTAGCGTCTTCCCCGTCACCCTAACCACCAGTACCGATCCGCCTTTCCCCCTCTCCCTTTGGGAGAGGGCCGGGGTGAGGGACAACGATTTCCGTTCTTTGAATCCCATCACAATCACCGCACTCCCCTTTTCCCTTTTTCTCCGCGACGGCTAAATTAGTAACTCATCCGACCACATAACAATAATTTTACATTGGAAGCCACTATGAGCCGCTATCCGTCGCTTTTCGCCCCGCTTGAGCTGGGCTTCACAACGCTCAAAAACCGCGTGTTGATGGGCTCAATGCACACCGGGCTGGAAGAGCTGCCGGACGGCGCGCAGCGGCTGGCGGCCTTTTACGCCGAACGCGCCCGTCACGGCGTGGCGCTGATCGTCACCGGCGGCATCGCTCCGGCGCCCTCTGGCGTCACCATGGCCGGCGGTGCGGTACTCAACGATGCCAGCCATCTGGCGCACCATCGCCATATTACCGACGCGGTACATCAGGAAGGCGGCAAAATCGCCCTGCAGATCCTGCACACCGGGCGCTACAGCTACCAGCCCGCGCTAGTGGCCCCTTCGGCGCTACAGGCGCCGATTAACCGTTTTACACCACATGAACTGAGCCACGATGAGATCCTGACGCTGATCGATGATTTTGCCCACTGCGCCCAACTGGCGCGTGAAGCGGGATATGACGGCGTCGAAGTGATGGGTTCAGAAGGCTATCTGATTAACGAATTTCTCGCCGCGCGCACCAACCAGCGCGACGACCAATGGGGCGGCGATTATGTCAGGCGCATGCGTTTCGCCGTAGAGGTGGTTAAGGCGGTACGCCAGCGCGCCGGTCACGATTTCATTATCATCTACCGTCTGTCGATGCTCGATCTGGTCAACGACGGCAGCACGCTGACGGAAGTCACCGAACTGGCCACAGCGATTGAAGCGGCGGGAGCGACAATTATCAACACCGGGATTGGCTGGCACGAAGCGCGCATTCCGACCATCGCCACGCCGGTACCGCGCGGAGCTTTCAGCTGGGTCACCCGCGAGCTGAAGGGCGCGGTGTCGATCCCGTTGATCACCACCAACCGCATCAACGATCCGCAGGTCGCGGAGGATATTCTCGCCCGCGGCGATGCCGATATGGTATCGATGGCCCGCCCGTTCCTCGCCGACGCCGAATTTATGTCGAAAGCGCAGCGCGATCGCGCCAGGGAGATCAATACCTGCATCGGTTGCAACCAGGCGTGTCTCGATCGGATCTTCGCCGGCAAAGTCACCTCTTGTCTGGTCAACCCGCGCGCCTGTCATGAAACCCTGATGCCGGTCCTGCCTGCCAACGCGCCTAAACGGCTGGCGGTCGTCGGCGCCGGGCCGGCCGGTCTGGCCTTCTCCGTTAACGCCGCCGCCCGCGGTCATCATGTCACGTTGTTCGATGCGCTCCCGGAGATCGGCGGCCAGTTTAATATCGCCAAACAGATCCCCGGCAAAGAGGAGTTTCACGAGACGTTGCGTTACTACCGCACCATGCTCGATCTTCATGGTGTCGATCTACGCCTGAACACCCGCGTCACGACAGACGATCTGCTGGCGTTCGATGAGACGATCCTCGCCACCGGTATCGCCCCGCGCCTGCCGGCGATCGCCGGGATCGATCATCCTAAAGTGCTGAGCTACCTTGATGTCTTGCGCGATAAAGCGCCGGTTGGCGCGAAGGTGGCGATTATCGGCTGCGGCGGCATCGGCTTCGACACCGCGATGTATTTAAGCCAGTCGGGCGCGGCCACCAGCCTGGATATCGGCGAGTTCTGCCGCGAATGGGGTATCGATACCAGCCTGCAAACGGCGGGAGGGCTGAGTCCTGAGGGCCCACAGCTGAGTAAAAGCCCGCGACAGATTGTGATGCTACAGCGCAAAGCCAGCAAACCGGGCGAAGGGCTCGGCAAAACCACCGGTTGGATCCACCGCGCGACGCTGCTGGCGCGCGGCGTGAAAATGATCCCGGCGGTCAGCTATGAAAAGATCGATGATGAAGGGTTACATGTCACTATCGGCGGCGAGCGCCAACTGTTGGCGGTCGATCAGGTGGTGATCTGCGCCGGTCAGGAACCGCGCCGCGAGCTGGCGGATCCGCTGCGCGCGGCGGGGAAAACGGTGCATCTCATCGGCGGTTGCGACGTGGCGGCGGAGCTGGATGCGCGTCGGGCGATTGCCCAGGGCACAAAACTGGCGCTGGCGATTTAGCCGTGTCCCGGGGGCGGCGCGATGCGCCTTCCCCGGGCTACCACGATAATCCCGAACGGTTGCCCGGCTAAGGCGACAGTCGGTAGCCCGGCTAAGGCGACAGCCGCAAGCCGGGGGGAAACAACAACAAGAATCAGCGCTGCTTACGCACCTTCGTTGCTTTCAAAATGACAAACTTATTGTTCGTCGCAATCGTCGTGCAATTACCAAAAGCGCGCTTCAGCTTACGGAAGTAATCGAGGTGGCGGTTGCCGACGACGTACAGCTCGCCGCCGTATTTCAGGCTGCGGCGGGCATCGTTAAACATCTGCCAGGCGATATGGTCGGTAATAGCGTGTTGCTGATGGAACGGCGGATTACACAGAATCGCCGTAAAGCGGTCGGGCTCAATGCCGGAGAGCGAGTTGTTGACCATGAATTCACAGCGTGCGATATCTTCCGGCAGGTTGCGCTCGACGTTCAAACGGCTGGAAGCCACCGCCATGTGCGACTCATCGGTGAACATCACGCTGGCTTTTGGATTTTGCGCCAGCGCCTGCAGGCCAATCACCCCATTGCCGCAGCCGAGATCGGCGATCTCGCCTTCTAAATCAGACGGTAAGTGCTGAAGGAAGAAACGCGCGCCGATGTCCAGGCCGCTGCGGGCAAAAACGTTGGCGTGGTTATGGATGGTCCACGGCGTACCGTCCAGCTTCCAGCTGTAGGTTTGCGGCGCATCGGCAAGCTTGGGGGCCGTGAAAACGCAGTGGATCAGACGCGCTTTTTTCCACGCCAGCGAGGTGGTGGTAGTGCCGAGGATTTTTTCAAACAGCGCCAGCGTCGAGTTGTGCACATCTCGGGCTTTCGCCGCGGCGATAATGCGGGTTTCCGGCGTCACCACTTCGCGCAGCGCGCGCAGTTGCTGTTCCAGCAGCGCCAGCTGTTTTGGCACCTTAATCAGCACCAGCGCCGGCGCGGCCGGCAGCGGGCTCAGGCTATCCTGAAAGCGCACGCTCTCTTCATCGATACCGTTCATCCGCAGGTTGTGGCGGGTCGCCAGCTCGGAAATAAAGGAGTCGTTGATGCTGACCGGGTTGCGCTCCGCCAGCGCGCAGGAGAGCGCGCCGAAGCCGTCGTTGAAGATGAGCGTCAGGCCGTCGACGTCATTCACCTGTTGCAGCAGATATTCATCCGCCGCTTCCCATGCCTGAAGCGCTTCTTCTTCAGCGTTAGGTGGGAACCGCTCTAATGTGAATAACTCACCGTTTAACTCTACCTGGCTCATCGCCCCTCCGAAATGCTAAAATTCGCGCGTGTTATCGCTCAATTCTCCGGAGAAGTAAACTTTTTTCACCATGAACACGCTACCTTACCTTCAGGGCTACCCCGAATCGCTGCTGTCGCAGGTGACCACCTTAATCGAGCAAGACCGTCTCGGCGAGGTGCTGCAAAAGCGCTATCCGCAGGGGCATGATGTCAACAGTGATAAGGCGTTATATCAATACACCCAGGATCTGAAGGCCCGCTATCTGCGCGGGGCGGCGCCAATCAATAAGGTGATGTACGACAGTAAAATCCACGTGCTGAAGAACGCGCTTGGTCTGCATACCGCCATTTCCCGCGTTCAGGGAGGCAAACTGAAAGCCAAAGCGGAAATCCGCGTAGCGACGGTGTTTCGCGACGCGCCGGAAGCGTTTCTGCGCATGATCGTGGTTCATGAACTGGCGCACTTAAAAGAGAAGGATCACAACAAAGCCTTCTATCAGCTGTGCTGTCATATGGAGCCGCAGTATCACCAGTTAGAGTTCGATACCCGCCTGTGGCTGACGCACCTTTCGTTAAACCGTTCTGCGTGATAGCGCACTCGTTTTGTCATCATGGCGTGCTAGAGTGACGAAAGGTCCCCTTTAACGGAGTTCGTCAACGTTTATGATACGTTTCGCAGTTGTTGGCACAAACTGGATTACTAAGCAGTTTGTCGATGCCGCCCATGAAACCGGTAAATTTAAACTCACCGCGATTTATTCCCGCAGCCTTGAACAGGCGCAAGCTTTCGCTAATGACTACCCGGTCGAGCATCTGTTTACCTCGCTCGATGAACTGGCGCAGAGCCCTGACGTTGACGCGGTCTATATTGCCAGCCCGAACTCGCTACACTTCCCGCAAACCCGCCTGTTCCTGAGCCATAAAAAGCACGTGATTTGCGAAAAGCCGCTGGCATCGAACCTGCAAGAGGTTGAAGCGGCGATTGCCGTGGCTAAAGAAAACAACGTGGTGCTGTTTGAAGCCTTCAAAACCGCCAGCCTGCCCAACTTCCTGCTGCTGCGCGAAGCGCTCGATAAAGTGGGCAAATTACGTAAAGCCTTCATCAACTACTGTCAGTACTCTTCGCGTTATCAGCGCTATCTCGACGGCGAAAACCCGAATACTTTCAACCCGGCCTTTTCCAATGGCTCGATTATGGATATCGGTTTTTACTGCCTCGCCTCAGCGGTCGCGCTGTGGGGCGAACCGCAAGCGGTCCATGCCAGCGCCAGCCTGCTGGCAAGCGGTGTTGATGGCCAGGGCACGGTAGTGCTGAGTTACGGCGATTTCGATGTCACCCTGCACCACTCGAAGGTCAGCGACTCCACTATCCCTAGCGAAATCCAGGGCGAAGAGGGCGCGCTGGTGATTGAGAAAATCTCCGAATGTCAGAAGGTGGCCTTTATTCCACGCGGCGGAAAAGCGCAGGATCTCACCCAGCCTCAGCACATCAATACTATGCTGTATGAAGCGGAAGCGTTCGCGCGGCTGGTGGAAGCCAACGATGTCGATCATCCCGGGCTTGAGGTCAGCCGCATTACGGCAAAACTGCTTAGCGAAATCCGTCGCCAGACCGGCGTGGTCTTCCCGGCGGATACTCAACCTATACCCTAAATAATTCAAGTTGCAGGAAGGCGGCAAGTGCGCGAATCCCCAGGAGCATAGATAACTATGTGACTGGGGTGAACGCACGCAGCCAACGCACCTGCAGCTTGAAGTATGACGGGTATAGCGTAAAGGAGTGTAAATGGGCCCTCGACCTCAATTGACGCCCTTTATAACTTGTAATACTTTGTTACGTGCAAAGGGGAGTAACTTCCTGGCCGGTCGATCGTCATTACGATGCGTGCAAAACCGCATCCGGTCGCCGGGCAACAAGATCAAGGATCCATGTCCGCTCTTGTTGTAAGTGAGACCTTGCCGGAAGGCGAGGTCTATGCATAAAAGCGCAGCGGCTGCCGTCTTCCGACGACAGCCGTTTTGTTTTTATGTAAGGAATAACGCAATGAATAGTGTCGGCACGCCGTTGTTATGGGGCGGATTCGCTGTAGTCGTGGTCATCATGCTGGCGATCGATTTACTGCTTCAGGGAAGGCGCGGTGCGCATACCATGACCATGAAGCAGGCCGCCGGTTGGTCCATCCTGTGGGTCACCCTCTCCCTGCTGTTTAACGCCGCTTTCTGGTGGTATTTGGTGCAAACGCAGGGCCGCGCCGTCGCCGATCCGCAGGCGTTAGCCTTCCTCACCGGTTATCTGATCGAAAAATCACTGGCGGTCGATAACGTCTTCGTCTGGCTAATGCTCTTTGGCTACTTTGCCGTGCCGCCAGCGCTACAGCGCCGGGTACTGGTGTATGGCGTCCTCGGGGCGATTGTCCTGCGTACCATTATGATCTTCACCGGCAGCTGGCTGATTTCGCAGTTCGAATGGCTACTGTACGTGTTCGGCGCGTTCCTGCTGTTTACCGGGGTGAAAATGGCGCTGGCGAAAGAAGATGATTCCGGGATCGGCGATAAGCCGCTGGTGCGTTGGATCCGCGGCCATCTACGGATGACGGATAAAATCGAGAGCGAGCGCTTCTTCACCCGTAAAAATGGCGTACTGTTCGCCACGCCGCTGCTGCTGGTGCTGATCCTGGTTGAGCTGAGCGACGTGATTTTCGCCGTTGATAGCATCCCGGCGATTTTCGCGGTGACCACCGACCCGTTTATCGTGCTGACCTCTAACCTGTTTGCGATTCTCGGCCTGCGTGCGATGTATTTCCTGTTGGCGGGCGTCGCCGAACGCTTCTCGATGCTGAAATATGGTCTGTCGGTGATCCTGGTGTTTATCGGTATCAAGATGCTAATCGTCGATTTCTACCACATTCCGATCGCCGTTTCCCTCGGCGTGGTGGGCGGTATCCTGGCGGCGACGCTGCTGATTAACGCCTGGGTGAACAAACAGAACGATAAGAAGAAACAGCTGCAATAACCCCCTGTTCCCGGCCAGATATCGCGTATCTGGCCGGGATACGCCGCCCTGCGTTAGCTTTCCCGCGCATAATCTTTATCCATGTCACAAAAACGTTAATATATAGTTAAAAAATAAGATCGGCGTGCAAGAAACAGTAGAATACGCTTCCTCCCTCGCGTTCTTTCCGTATACTCGACCATGCAAACATTCATTTACATCCGGACATAAACGTAACAAATAATACGTCGCCGGGATGGACTGCTACATCACTGGAAGGAATGATTTATGACAACACAAACCCGCCCGTCGGGGCTGCTGCAGCGCCTGGCGCAGGGCAGTCTGGTGAAACAAATCCTGTTGGGACTGGTACTTGGCGTGGTACTGGCGCTGGTCTCGAAACCGGCCGCTATCGCGGTCGGGCTGCTGGGAACGCTGTTCGTCGGCGCGCTGAAAGCCGTCGCGCCGGTACTGGTATTAATGCTGGTGATGGCGTCGATCGCAAACCATCAGCACGGACAAAAAACCAGTATCCGCCCGATTCTGTTTCTCTATCTGCTGGGGACCTTCAGCGCGGCGCTCACCGCGGTGCTGTTTAGCTTTGTTTTCCCTTCTACGCTGCATCTGACCAGCGCGGCGGACAGCATCACCCCGCCATCGGGGATTGTAGAGGTGCTACGCGGACTGCTGATGAGCATGGTGGCTAACCCTATCGACGCGCTGCTGAACGCCAACTATATCGGTATTCTGGTGTGGGCGGTGGGGCTGGGCTTCGCGCTGCGCCACGGTAACGACAGCACTAAAAACCTGATTAACGACGTTTCGCACGCGGTGACCTTTATCGTCAAGCTGGTGATCCGCTTTGCGCCGCTGGGTATTTTTGGCCTGGTCTCCTCAACGCTGGCGACGACTGGTTTCGATACCCTGTGGGGCTACGCCCAGTTGCTGCTGGTGCTGATCGGCTGCATGCTACTGGTGGCGCTGGTGATTAACCCGCTGCTGGTATTCTGGAAAATCCGCCGTAACCCGTATCCGCTGGTGCTGACCTGCCTGCGTGAAAGCGGCGTCTACGCCTTCTTTACCCGCAGCTCCGCCGCCAACATTCCGGTGAATATGGCGCTGTGCGAGAAGCTGAATCTGGATCGCGATACCTATTCGGTATCTATTCCGCTGGGGGCGACCATCAATATGGCAGGCGCGGCGATTACTATCACCGTGCTGACGCTGGCGGCGGTACATACGTTGAATATTCCGGTGGATCTACCGACGGCGCTGCTGCTGAGCGTAGTGGCCTCGCTGTGCGCCTGCGGCGCTTCCGGGGTGGCAGGCGGTTCGCTGCTGCTGATCCCGCTGGCCTGTAACATGTTCGGTATTCCGAACGATGTCGCCATGCAGGTCGTCGCCGTCGGCTTTATTATCGGCGTGCTGCAGGATTCCTGCGAAACGGCGCTCAACTCGTCAACCGATGCGCTGTTCACCGCCGCGGCCTGTATGGCCGAAGACGAACAGCTGGCGAAGAACGCCCTGCGTAGTTAGCGTATTGTCGGATGGCGCTACGCTTATCCGACCTACGGTACGTGCGGCCTGCCTTTAATTTATTCACCATGCTGGCTGAAACTGCCGGTGTTGGTGGCCTCAAAATCGCTGAGACGTTCCCGGAAGGCCGGGGCAGCCCGCATGGATGCGGGCTGAGGGCCGTGATTTGCAGGGACGCTGCCTCGGCCCGACCCGAAGCCTGCAGGGATAAGTCGAAGGTACCACGAAGTGGCGATTTTGGCGGCCAGAGCCCGGGAGTACAGAGGGCGGCGGCGACTGGCCGCCCTTTGTGCGCTCCCTGCGCCATGAGGGACATAACGCAGAAGAAATATCGGGAGCGCAATCTGCTCTGAAATAATAAAAAACAACTGTTTTTCCCGGACCAAAACAGTTGCAAATCGATAACAGTATCTACGGACCTATTCAGTTGGTAGCCCCGGTAAGCGTAAGCGCGACCGGGGGGAGTTTAATGTTGTCGGATGGCGCTACGCTTATCCGACCTTTCAAACACCGCGGTAGTCACCGTCGTTACAGCGTGACGCCGCTTTTAAAGATTGCCAGTTCGCGGAAATCATTGCGTTCGTTGCAGGTCTGCTTGCCGTTGGCGATATCGACGATCAGATCGACAAACTCCTCCAACACCTGCGGCATCGCTTTCCCGTGAATTAACTGCCCGGCATCGAAATCAATCCAGTGCTTTTTCTTCGCCGCCAGCTCGCTGTTGGTAGCGATTTTTACCGTCGGAACGAAACCGCCATAAGGGGTGCCGCGGCCGGTACTGAACAGCACCATATGGCAGCCGGCGCCCGCCAGCGCGCTGGTCGCCACCGCGTCGTTACCCGGCGCGCTCAACAGATTCAACCCGTGGACTTTCAAACGTTCACCGTAGCGCAGAACGTCAACCACCTGGCTGGAACCCGCTTTCTGCGTGCAGCCAAGCGACTTATCTTCCAGCGTCGTGATACCGCCCGCTTTGTTACCCGGCGACGGGTTCTCGTAGATAGGCTGGTCGTGGGCGATAAAATACTGTTTAAAATCATTGACCATGGTGACCAGTTTGCCGAAGGTCTCTTCGTCGCGACAGTGGCTCATCAGTAGTTGCTCAGCGCCGAACATTTCCGGCACTTCGGTCAACACCGTAGTGCCGCCGTTCGCAATCAGGTAGTCAGAAAAACGCCCCAGCATTGGGTTAGCGGTAATGCCGGACAGGCCGTCCGAGCCGCCACACTCAAGGCCAAACTTCAGTTCGCTCAGTTTACCCGCTTCGCGTTTATCATGGCGCATCACTTCATAGAGCTGATGAAGATGCTCAATTCCCGCTTCCACTTCATCTTCCTGATGTTGGCAAATCATGAAGTGCACGCGTTCCGGGTCAAAATCCCCCAGCGTTTCACGGAAGGCATCAACCTGGTTGTTCTCGCAGCCAAGACCAATCACCAACACCGCCCCGGCATTCGGGTGGCGGACCATGTTTTGCAGCATGGTACGGGTGTTGATATGGTCATCTCCCAACTGCGAGCAGCCGTAGGTGTGGCTGAAAAGGAAGACGCCGTCGGTGCCTTCCGCGTCGTTGGTCTCTTTCAGGAAACGATTCTGGATCTGCCGGGCGATGCCGTTAACGCAGCCCACGGTCGGCAGGATCCATAATTCGTTACGCACGCCGACTTCACCGCTGGCGCGACGATAAATCTCGACGTCGCGATCCGCAGGTTGCGCCGGTTGTTCAACCAGGTCTGGTTGATAGCGATACGCGTCAAGATCGCTCAGATTGGTACGCGTATTGTGCGCATGAACATGCTCGCCCGGCGCGATATCCGCCAGCGCATGACCAATCGGCAACCCGTACTTAATGACGTTTTCACCTTTCGCAATGGCCCGCAGCGCGAACTTATGACCGCGGACAACATCCTGGCTAAGGGTGACGGTATCGTTATCAATCGTCACCACGCTGCCTGACGTCATATCCGCCAGCGCCACCGCGACGTTATCCTGCGAATGGATTTTGATGTATTGCATATCAACCGACCTCTGGCCTTAGTTCAATTCAATGGCGAAGTAATCACGCGCATTGTTAAAGCAGATGTTTTTCACCATCTCGCCCAGCAGCGCGATATCCGCAGGCGCTTCGCCAGCAGCCACCCAGCGGCCGATCATCTGGCACAGAATACGGCGGAAGTATTCGTGGCGGGTGTAGGAGAGGAAGCTGCGGCTGTCGGTCAGCATGCCGACAAAGCGGCTCAACAGGCCAAGCTGCGCCAGTTGGGTCATCTGACGTTCCATGCCGTCTTTCTGATCGTTGAACCACCAGCCGGAACCGAACTGCATCTTGCCCGGCATGCCTTCGCCCTGGAAGTTACCGATCATAGTGCCCAGCACTTCGTTATCGCGTGGGTTCAGGCAGTACAGAATAGTTTTCGGCAGCAGGTTTTCTTCGTTCTGCTTGCTCAGCAGCTTCGATAACTCTTCGGCCATCGGACGGTCGTTGATGGAGTCGAAGCCAACATCCGGCCCTAACAGTTTGAACTGACGCAGGTTGTTATTACGCAGCGCGCCGATGTGGTACTGCTGTACCCAGCCGCGGCGCGCGTATTCCGCACCGAGGAACACCAGTACCGCCGTTTTGAACTGCGCGACTTCATGCTCGCTGAGCGTTTCGCCCGCCAGACGGCGCGCCAGAATGCTATCCAGTTCGTTATCGCTCGCTTCAGCGAACAGCACCACGTCCAGCGCGTGGTCGGAAACTTTACAGCCGTGAGCGGCAAAGTGATCCAGACGCTTAGTCAGCGCGCTTTGCAGATCGGCAAAACGGCGAATCTCGGTATCGGAGACTTCGCCAAGCTTGCTCATGTAATCGTTAAAAGTGGCCTGCTCGATGTTGAACGCTTTATCCGGGCGCCAGCTCGGCAATACCTTGATATCAAAAGTACTATCTTTAGCGACCGCCGCATGATGCTCCAGTGAATCAATCGGATCGTCGGTCGTCCCCACCATCTTCACATTCATCTGCTTCATGATTCCACGGGCGGAGAACGACTCCTGAGCCAGCAACTCATTACACTGGTTCCAGATTTCATCCGCCGTGGCTGGCGACAACAACTTACCTGTAATACCAAAAGGACGGCGCAGCTCTAAATGCGTCCAGTGGTATAGCGGGTTACCGATGGTATGAGGAACGGTTGCCGCCCAGGCGTCAAATTTATCGCGATCGGAAGCATCGCCGGTACACAGGCGCTCCGCCACGCCGTTGGTACGCATCGCGCGCCATTTGTAATGGTCACCTTTCAGCCAGATGTCATACAGGTTCTTAAAACGATAATTTTCGGCAACCTGCTGCGGCGGAAGGTGGCAGTGGTAGTCGAAAATCGGCTGATCTTTGGCGTAATCGTGGTACAGGCGGCGGGCAAACTCGGTATCAAGCAGAAAATCTTCGGTCATAAACGGTGTCATTGTCGTGTCCTCTTCGCCCCATCAAGGAGCCCATCAGATGATTGACTCTAATGCTGACAAAGTTATCACACCAATTTCTACAGGCCGAAGTATTTTTCGTGAGTTAGATCAATAAACGTCGACAAAAAAAGCACCACCAAAGGAGTAAACATCGCTGCAAGCCGCGCCAGTACTGGCTTTAATTGACGCGATTAATGTCCCTACAAACTTTCCCACTTTTGTGACAGTACTCAACTTTTAAAGTTGTATGACAAGTTATCTTTCTGCCGTCGCAACATATAAACCGACGGAATGCATTACCGGTGTGAATAACATCGGCTTAAACGGTAGGGATGCCGGTTTCACTTTAACCACTGATGGCAAGGTTCAGTTCACGTCCTGAACCCTCCGTTTCCCCATCCTCCTTCCCTGGCGGGACGAAAGATGGCCGCATACGCTGCGGAGAGACAACAACGATGAGGTTTTACATGCGTAAAATTAAAGGGTTACGTTGGTATATGATCGCACTGGTGACGCTGGGCACCGTGCTGGGTTACCTGACTCGTAACACCGTAGCGGCGGCTGCGCCGACGCTGATGGAAGAGTTGCACATTTCAACCCAACAATATTCTTATATCATCGCCGCCTACTCCGCTGCATATACCGTTATGCAGCCGGTTGCCGGCTATGTGCTCGATGTGCTTGGCACCAAAATTGGCTACGCCTTCTTTGCTATCGCCTGGGCGGTATTCTGCGGTTCAACGGCGCTGGCAGGCAGCTGGGGCGGCCTGGCGCTGGCCCGCGGCGCGGTCGGCGCAGCGGAAGCGGCGATGATCCCTGCCGGTCTGAAAGCCAGCTCCGAATGGTTCCCGGCGAAAGAGCGTTCCATCGCCGTCGGCTATTTCAACGTCGGCTCCTCTATCGGCGCAATGATTGCTCCGCCGCTGGTAGTCTGGGCAATTGTCATGCACAGCTGGCAGATGGCATTTATTATTTCCGGGGTACTGAGCTTCGCCTGGGCAATGGCCTGGCTGATTTTCTACAAACACCCGCGCGATCAGAAAAAACTCACCGATGAAGAACGTGACTACATCATCGGCGGCCAGGAATCTCAGCATCAGACCAATAACGCGAAGAAAATGTCGCCGTGGCAGATCCTGCGTAACCGTCAGTTCTGGGGTATTGCGCTGCCGCGCTTCCTCGCAGAACCGGCCTGGGGTACCTTCAACGCCTGGATCCCGCTGTTCATGTTTAAGGTTTACGGCTTTAACCTGAAAGAGATCGCCATGTTCGCCTGGATGCCGATGCTGTTCGCCGACCTCGGCTGCATCGTCGGCGGCTACCTGCCGCCGCTGTTCCAGCGCTGGTTTGGCGTGAATCTTATCGTCTCACGTAAAATGGTCGTGACGATGGGCGCCCTGCTGATGATTGGTCCTGGCATGATTGGCCTGTTCACCAGCCCGTATGTGGCGATCGCGCTGCTGTGCGTCGGCGGTTTTGCTCACCAGGCCTTGTCCGGTGCGCTGATCACCCTCTCTTCCGACGTATTTGGCCGTAACGAAGTGGCGACCGCCAACGGTCTGACCGGGATGGCGGCATGGCTGGCCAGCACCCTATTCGCGCTGGTCGTCGGCGCGCTGGCGGATACCATCGGCTTCAGCCCGCTGTTCGCGGTGCTGGCGGTCTTCGACCTGCTGGGCGCGCTGGTTATCTGGACGGTACTGAAAAACAAATCGGCCGACGATGACTCGACGCCGCTCAATACCAGTAAACCGGTGACGCAAAGCTAAACTGCAAGATGATTTTGCACCGACTAAGCCGCCTTTTAAGGCGGCTTTTTTTGTGCCTTCCAGTGGTGGAAAGCGCGTAAAAGTGGTATAACAAATCGAATATTGTCGCCATCTTCCGGGAGCGAATATGGAAATCAGTGAACCGCGCCGTCTCTATCAGCAGCTTGCCGCTGAGCTAAAGACGCGTATCGAACAAGGCGTCTACCTTGTAGGGGATAAGCTGCCCGCAGAGCGCTTCATCGCCGATGAAAAAAGCGTCAGCCGCACCGTGGTTCGCGAAGCCATCATCATGCTGGAAGTCGAAGGCTATGTTGAAGTCCGCAAAGGCTCCGGCATCCACGTTATTTCCAACCACCCGAAATACCAACAGGTGGTGGATGAATCGCTGGAGTTCGCCAACTATGGTCCGTTTGAATTACTCCAGGCCCGTCAGTTGATTGAGAGCAATATCGCTGAATTCGCCGCGACTCAGGTGACCAAACAGGACATCATGAAGCTAATGGAAATTCAGGAGAAAGCCCGCAACGAGAAGTGCTTCCGCGATTCCGAATGGGACCTGCAGTTCCATGTCCAGGTCGCGCTGGCCACCCAGAACACCGCGCTTGCCGCCATCGTAGAGAAGATGTGGACCCAGCGTGTACATAACCCGTACTGGAAAAAACTACACGATCATATCGACCTGCGCACCGTCGACAACTGGTGCGACGATCATGACCAAATCCTCAAGGCGTTAATTCGTAAAGACCCTCACGCGGCGAAGCTGGCGATGTGGCAGCATCTGGAAAATACCAAGCTGATGTTGTTTAACGAAACCAGCGATGACTTTGAATTCAATGCCGATCGCTACCTGTTTGCCGAAAATCCGGTGGTTCATCTCGATACCGCGGCGAACGGGGCAAAATAACGTATTATCCCCTCCACGGGCAGAACCTCTTTTTCTGCCCGCAAACCCGACAGGGTAAGCAAAGCATATATAGTGTCAGCCTGTGTAAATCCTCTCGCTACTCGTCCCCGCAACCCGCAAAATCAATCAGCAACAAACTGCAATTTCTCTGACGGAAAGTCAGCTAGTTTGTTACAATTAGATGCATTTTGTCGTTCTGCATGTAAGTGTTTACTTACTGTTTAATCAAGGATCCGATCAGAACGTCTCAACAGCGGCCATACTCTAAAAAATAATCTAGTCGCTATGTATAAGACGTACCGTTAACCGATGTACCAGGAATCGTGAATGGAACTACTAACCCAATTACTGAATGCCTTATGGGCCCAGGATTACGAAACGCTCGCTAATCCCTCCATGATTGGCATGCTCTATTTTGTCTTATTTATGATTTTGTTCCTTGAGAACGGTTTACTGCCGGCGGCGTTTTTACCGGGTGATAGCCTGCTGGTGCTGGTCGGCGTTTTGATCGCCAAAGGGGCGATGGGCTTCCCGGAAACGCTACTGCTTTTGACGGCGGCGGCCAGCCTCGGCTGCTGGGTGAGCTACATCCAGGGACGCTGGCTGGGCAATACGCGGATCGTGCAAAACTGGCTATCGCATTTACCGTCGCATTATCACCAGCGAGCCCATCACCTGTTCCACAAGCACGGATTATCGGCGCTGCTAATTGGCCGCTTTATCGCCTTCGTACGTACCCTACTGCCAACGATTGCCGGTATCTCCGGTCTGAATAACGCGCGTTTCCAGTTCTTTAACTGGATGAGCGGTCTGCTGTGGGTGTTGATTCTTACCTCTCTCGGCTATCTGCTGGGTAAAACACCGGTATTCCTGAAGTATGAAGATCAGCTGATGTCGTGCCTGATGCTGCTGCCGGTTGCGCTGCTGGTCTTCGGTCTGATCGGCTCCCTGGTTGTACTGTGGAAGAAAAAACACAGCAGTCGGAGCTGAGCATGGTCATCAAACGTCCTTCCTGGCGCCAGCTGCGGTGGATGCTGGGCGGCTCACTGCTGCTTTGCGCCATCGTCTGGCTGTGGCTGACCGTCAGTCAGCATGAGTCCACTCTGGCCATCCGTCCCGTCAGCCAGGGCGTCGCTATGCCGGACGGTTTTTCCGTCTGGCATCATCTTGACGCCAACGGCATCCGTTTTAAGAGCATCACCCCGCAAAAAGACGGCCTGCTGATCAAATTCGATTCCAACGCTCAGGGCGCCGCGGCAAAAGAAGTATTGGGCCGGGCTCTGCCTCACGGTTATATTATTGCTCTGGTGGATGAAGAAAATTCTGCCACCGCCTGGTTATCCCGCCTGCGCGATGCTCCGCGCCGTTTTGGATAACGCGTCAAAAATTCCGAATCTTTTCGTACGGTTTGGTGATGTCCCGCTTTCGTGTCTATTATTAAGACTGCGGGAACCGCCTGGCTCGTATTGTTGACTGGATTGGGTATATCACCGATATCCCCTCACACAATGGAAGGTAGAATCCATGAAATACCGCATCGCACTATTACTGGCACTGACCTCACTTAGCGCCAGCGCCTTCGCAGCCTCTCCTTGTCAGGAAAAAGAACAGAGTATCCAACGGGAGATCAGCTATGCCGAAAAACACCATAATCAGCATCGCATTGACGGCCTGAACAGAGCGCTGCAGGAAGTTCGCGCTAACTGCAGCGACAGTAAAGTCAGGGCTGATCATCAGCGGAAAATCGCTAAACAGAAGGCCGAAGTTGCCGAACGTCAGCGCGATCTGAGCGAGGCGAAGCAGAAAGGCGATGCAGACAAAATTAGCAAACGGGAACGCAAACTGGATGAAGCGCAGCAGGAACTGAAAGCGCTTGAGTCACGCGATTATTAATTGGTAAACGCTACAGGAGAACAAGATGGCTAAAGATAACGTTGCAGAAGATCTACGCGCTGAGCTGAAAAATCTGGCTGATACGCTGGAAGAAGTTCTGAACTCCTCAACCGATAAATCAAAAGAAGAACTCGGCAAACTGCGTAGCAAAGCGGAAAGCGTGCTGAAAGACAGCCGTGTGCGTCTCAGCGACACCAGCGATGCCATCGTTAAGCAGACGCGTGAAACCGCTGCTCGCGCCGATGAGTACGTTCGCGAGAATCCGTGGACCGGCGTGGGTATTGGCGCAGCTGTCGGGCTGGTGGTCGGCGTACTGCTGTCGCGCCGTTAATTATGGCAAACTCTCAACACACGCAGGGCCCGGGACAGAGCGTATTCGGCATCGGCCAGCGGATCATTACGCTGCTGGTCGAAATGGTGGAAACGCGTTTGCGCCTGGTCGTCGTGGAGCTGGAAGAGGAGAAAGCGAACCTCTTCCAGCTGTTGCTGATGCTCGGGCTAACGCTGCTATTCGCCGCTTTTGGGCTGATGAGCCTGCTAGTGCTGATCATCTGGGCCGTCGATCCGCAGTACCGTCTGCATGTAATGATCGCGACCACCAGCGTCCTGTTGCTCGCCTCGCTAATAGGGGGAATTTGGACCCTCAGGAAAGCTCGCCGCTCAACGTTTTTACGTCATACCCGCGACGAACTGGCGAACGATCGCGCGCTGCTTGAGGACGATCGTCGATGAGCGGCCAACAGGAACGCGACCAGCGAAAAGCGCTGCTGCTGCGCCAAATCCAGCAACAGCGGCTGGATTTGGCCGCCAGCCATCGTCACTGGCTGGAAGCCACCTCGCCTATCGATCGCGGCTGGCAAACGCTGAAACACCTGCGTTCATGGGCGATGGTCGGCAGCGGGGTAATGGCTATCTGGTCAGTGCGCCATCCGCGCTTTTTAATCCGCTGGGGCAAACGCGGCCTCGGCATCTGGAGCACCTGGCGGATGGTCAAAGGGATTCTGCGTCAGTCCGCATCGCGTTAATTGCTCGCTCAGTGCGCCAGCGCGCTGAGCTCTTGTTCGCTTAAACCGGTGGTTTTACTGACCAGCGCGCTATCAACGCCGTTACGAAGCATCGCAAGAGCTATTTTACGCGTCGCCTGACGTTCGCCTTCTTCTCTACCTTCTTCACGACCCTGTTTTCTTCCCTTTGTGCGCCCACGCTCTTCAAACCATTCTGCTAATGTCATCAGTTGCTCCTTATGTTCAGGCATTCCCTGCGCCAGTTGACGAAAAAATCTGCCAGGGCTAGTCAACTGGCCGGAACGGGCAAGGATAAGATGCCTCTGGTGATAAAACAATCAATAGCCACGCACGCTGCGAGGCGCCTCGGAAAATATTTTCACCGATCGCACCAATTGCTCAGAAACTTTGAAAAAGAACTACAGTTTTCCTTGCTAACAATCCCCTCTCAAGCTCGCTAATATCCTCTCCATCGACAGCAAGCCCGCGTAACCACGCAGGATTGCTCTAAAAAACGAAATCGCCGCCCTTTGGGTTTTCTGGAGTAAGAAATGAAAAAATTAGAAGATGTTGGTGTACTGGTAGCGCGTATTCTGATGCCGATTCTGTTCATTACCGCTGGTTGGGGAAAAATCACCGGGTATGCAGGTACGCAGCAGTATATGGAAGCGATGGGTGTTCCGGGAGCGCTGCTGCCGCTGACTATTCTGCTTGAGTTTGGCGGCGGTCTGGCAATTCTGTTCGGTTTCCTGACTCGCACTACCGCGCTGTTCACCGCAGGCTTTACCCTGCTGACCGCGTTCCTGTTCCACAGCAACTTTGCTGAAGGCGTGAACTCGCTGATGTTCATGAAAAACCTGACCATCGCTGGTGGTTATCTACTGCTGGCCGTGACGGGTCCGGGCGCATTCAGCATCGACCGCGTGCTGAATAAAAAGTGGTAAGCGCACTATACTGAGTAAAAATCTAAAAAAGCGAGGGGCTATCTCCTCGCTTTTGCTATCTGAAGGAGGAAGTAATGGGACAATTAGTCGACGGCGTCTGGCAAGATACCTGGTATGACACCAAATCCACCGGAGGACGGTTCAAGCGTTCCGTTTCAGCCTTCCGCAACTGGCTCACCGCCGATGGCGCGCCAGGCCCTGCGGGCGAAGGTGGCTTCGCCGCAGAGAAAGACCGCTATCATCTGTACGTTTCACTGGCCTGTCCGTGGGCCCATCGCACCCTGATTCTGCGCAAGTTGAAAGGATTAGAGCCCTTTATATCTGTCTCAGTGGTGAATCCACTGATGCTGGAAAACGGCTGGACCTTCGCCGACGATTTCCCGGATGCGACCGGCGACCAGCTCTATCATCATCAGTTCCTCTATCAGCTTTATCTGCAGGCCGATCCGCATTACACCGGCCGGGTGACCGTTCCGGTGCTGTGGGATAAAAAACAACAGACCATCGTCAGCAATGAGTCGGCTGAAATTATCCGCATGTTCAATACCGCGTTTGATGGCCTGGGGGCGCGTGCGGGCGACTATTATCCGCCGGCGTTGCGAGAAAAGATCGACGATCTCAATAGCTGGATCTACGACAACGTTAACAACGGGGTATATAAAGCCGGTTTCGCCACCAGCCAGCAGGCCTACGACGAAGCCGTTGCTGCGCTGTTTACTTCGCTCGAACGCCTTGAGCAGATCCTCGGTCAGCACCGCTACCTGACCGGGAACCAGTTAACGGAAGCGGATATCCGCCTGTGGACAACGCTGGTCCGTTTCGACCCGGTGTATGTTACCCATTTTAAATGCGATAAGCGCCGTATCAGCGACTATCTCAACCTGTACGGTTTCCTGCGCGATATCTACCAGATGCCGGGGATTGCGGAAACGGTGAATTTCCCACATATCCGCAATCACTATTATCGCAGCCACAAAACCATCAACCCGACGGGGATCATCTCCGTGGGCCCGCAGCAGGATCTCAACGAACCGCACGGGCGGGATCGCTTTTCCCGCTGATCAATAAGGCGCCGAAAGGCGCCTTTTATTCAGATAACGGATATTTACCAGTTTGATATTCACGCCTATGATTATTTTGATCGCTTTAAAAACAAGTGATTAATGGTTAACTAAGGCGTGAGAAAATGGACTGGTATCTAAAAGTATTACGAAACTATATTGGCTTTGGCGGTCGCGCCCGGCGCAAAGAGTACTGGATGTTTATTCTGGTCAACATCATTCTCACCGCAGTGCTAAGCATCATTGATAAGATGCTCGGCTGGCAACGTGCTGGGGGTGAAGGCATCCTGACGACCATTTACGGCGTGCTGGTTTTTTTACCCTGGTGGGCGGTGCAGTTTCGTCGCCTGCATGACACCGACCGCTCGGCGTGGTGGCTACTGCTGCTGCTGATCCCGGTCATCGGCTGGCTGGTGATTTTGATTTTCAATTGTCAGAACGGCACGCCCGGCAACAATCGCTTTGGGCCAAATCCAAAACCCTACTCCTACTGATTTACGCGCTCCTCGCGGCGGAGGAGCGCATCTTCCCGTTATCTGCCGGTAAACAGTTTCGGGATCTCCCGCAGACACCAGGATTTGGCTTCGCCCATGCTGTCGCGGCGCCAGGCCATAATGATATCGATTTCATTGGTATATTCAGGGCTTACGACCCGCAAGCGCCCTTCGGCAATATCCTTCTCAACCAACGGATACGGCATGGTCGCCACGCCAAGCCCCGCCAGCAGCGCCTGGCGTTTATCTTCAATAGTGCTGACGGTTAAACGCGGCTGCTTATCCAGCAGCTGCACCGTCAGAACCGGACGCTCGCGCGCGGTATCCGCCACCGCGACGCCGCGATATTTCACCCGCGTCACCTCAGAAAGCGGTTCTGGCTCCTGATGAATCGGGTGATCCGGCGCGGCAACATAAACGCTTAACACCGAATAGAGCTTACGCGAGTTAATTTCTGACGATGAACGAAAATGCATATCCGGCGCGACGACAATATCAGCACGTCCCTGCTCCAGCCGTTCCCAGGCACCGGCCAGCACTTCGGTAATAATCGACAGCTGGGTATTGGATTTAGTCGCCAGTTTCTCAATCAGCGGAAACAGATCGGTGGTAGGAACTAACGCTTCGGTCACGATGGTCAGGTGAGTTTCCCAGCCGCGCGACAGCGCTTCGGCATCGGTGGTCAGCTTGTCCGCCGCTTCCAGCAGCACGCGGCCGCGTTCCAGCAGCATGCGGCCAACGTTCGTAAATTTTGTGCGATGGCCGGAACGGTCAAACAACACCACATCCAGTTCTTCTTCCAGTTTTTGCATGGTGTAGCTTAGGGCCGAAGGCACGCGCCCCAGCTCGTCAGCCGCAGCGGCAAAGCTCCCGCGTCGGTCTATTGCATCCATTACGCGTAACGCTTCCAGCGTTAATGCTCTCTCTTTCGCCATTTCGCTCTCATTCAGGAATTTTGAACATACCGGGCAGAATATCTGGCTAACAATACAGCGTCCATACCTTTACCATTGATTTAGTGTAAAGAGAGGTCAAGAAAATGATTACAACCCGAACAGCCAAACAATGCGGTCAAGCAGACTTCGGCTGGCTGCAGGCCCGCTACACCTTTTCCTTTGGCCACTACTTCGACCCTAAATTGCTGGGTTACGCCTCGCTGCGCGTACTCAATCAAGAAGTGCTGGCGCCGGGCGCGTCATTTCAGCCGCGTACCTACCCAAAGGTCGATATCCTGAATCTGATTCTGGAAGGTGAAGCGGAATACCGCGATAGCGACGGCAACCACATACAGGCAAAAGCTGGAGAAGCCCTGCTGCTCTCCACCCAACCGGGGGTCAGCTACAGCGAGCATAATCTCAGTAAAGAGCAGTCGTTGACGCGCATGCAGCTGTGGCTCGACGCCTGTCCGGAGCGCGAAAACCCGCTGGTACAGAAAATGACGGTTGGCGATTCGCCGATTCAGCTATTAGCCTCACCGGACGGCAGCGGCGACAGCTTACAGCTGCGTCAGCAGGTGTGGATCCATCATCTGCAGCTGGCGAAGGGCGAAGAGATCAACGTTCAACTGCACGGCCCGCGCGCCTATCTGCAGTCGATTCACGGGACGGTACATGCCGTGGCAAAAAAGGAAGAGAAACAGGCATTAACCTGCGGCGATGGCGCGTTTATTCGTGACGAAGCTAACATTACCCTCGTCGCCGATACGCCGCTGCGCGCTTTGCTGATAGATTTACCGGTGTAACAAGGAAGCCCGGGAGTTTGTGAGTGAGCAAGAAAAAAAGCAAAAAGGCAAAATCGTTAGACCAGCCAGTCGCTGTGGAAACCATGAGCCCAATCGGCTTTGGCTATGAAGAGATGCTGAGTGAACTGGAAGCCATCGTGGAAGATGCGCAAACGCGGTTGCAGGATGAAGATAACGCCGCCTGAAGAAATCGGCCCCATAGCGGGGCCGACTTTATTACTCGCTCAATGCCTGAGAGAGATCTTTTTTCACCTGAGTACGTTGTTCCGGTGTCAGTACCTGATTTACGCCGAAATAGTACTTCACGCGATAATAGCGCACCTGTTGCTCAACCTTGCTAAAGGCCGCCAGCTGATCTTTAACCGCTTTTTCATTCCACTTACCAGAATCGATCACGTCAAATAACACGCCATCTTTAATATCTTTCTGTGAAATCTGCTGGACGTTCTTTTCCATTTCCTGATGCAGGCTCTTAATTTTTGCGACCTGATCCTGGCTCAATTTTAAATGCTGAACGATAGGATCCTGAGCCGGCGCCGGCGCGGCGGTAACCTCAGCGGCCTGTGCCGCCATGGAGAACCCTGCGGCTACAGCCGTCATTAATACCATCCGAGAAAGTTTGTTCATCTTGTTATCCTGAATAAGTACGTAGTGATAAGACGACCTATTATTCCCTGAACAATAATGACGATATGTAAAAAATCATGTTCACCAGTGTAAATATTCAGATAATATATTCACCAAATGAATTGTATAAAATATAAAATTCTTCTTCCTTATTGAACACGTGCTAAATCCGCTGATGTTAAATTAATATCCATGCGTGGCGCGGCCAGCAAGATATTATTTTCATCAAGCGTATTTTTGATATTCTCCAGAAAATCGAAATAGGTATCCCAATACTCAGCATTTTTCACCCATACGCGAATGGTAAAGTTAAGCGAACCGGGCGCCAGCTCAATCAGGCGAACGGTGGTACCGCGAGAATGATCGATGCGCTTTTCATCATCGATAAGCGTCTGGATAACCTGTTTAACGTGCGATATTTGGCTATGACACGCTACGCCGAGCGTAAGATCGATGCGGCGATAGGGATGGCGGGAGTAGTTAACGATGCTATCGGCAATAATTTTACCGTTCGGGATAATGACTTCTTTATTATCTACAGTAAGCAGCGTCGTAGAAAAAACATGTACCGATTGCACCATCCCTGATACCGAACCAACCTGCACGAAATTACCCGCCCTGAATGGACGCAGAGTCACCAGCAGTACGCCAGCGGCAAAATTTGACAGCGAGCCCTGCAGCGCCAGGCCAATGGCCAGACCCGCCGCACCAATAACCGCGATGATGGAAGAAGTTTCAATCCCTACTCGACCTAACGCGGCGACAATCGCAAAAGCCATGGTGATATAGCGCACCAGCGCGGCGAAGAAGTGGACGATTGTCGCATCTACGTTGCGTCGCAGCAGAATTTTCTCGAAGGTTTTGGCGAGGACTTTTGCAAGCATTCTCCCGATAAAAAGAATAATCAGCGCCGCCACGATATTCCAGGCAAACTGCATAATCGTCTCGCCATGCCCAACCAGCCATGCTATTGCCGTTTTGAGTTGAGGGAATAACACTACATTTTTCACGTCCACCGCCCCTGTCTGGATAACACGTAAAACCTGCTATCCATTAAGCTGAATGATGACCGCTGCAAATGAGGGATTGAGATTAATGGATAGAAGATACATTTTCAAAGCGTGACAGTATCAACGAGCGCGGCCTGCAATGCAGCCAGAAAGCTGTTTAAAAGTGGACAGTCATTCATTTTTGTTCCAACCTCCAGATAGCAAAAACCCCGCCGAGGCGGGGTTTTCTAAGGAGTGAAACTGACCGATAAGCCGGGTTCTGTCGTGGACAGTCATTCATCTAGGCCAGCAATCGCTCACTGGCTCAAGCAGCCTACCCGGGTTCAGTACGGGCCGTACCTTATGAACCCCTATTTGGCCTTGCTCCGGGTGGAGTTTACCGTGCCGCGGACTGTTACCAGCCGCGCGGTGCGCTCTTACCGCACCCTTTCACCCTTACCTGATCCCGCTTGCGCGGGCCATCGGCGGTTTGCTCTCTGTTGCACTGGTCGTGGGCTGTGACACCCCCCAGGCGTTACCTGGCACCTTGCCCTATGGAGCCCGGACTTTCCTCCCCTCCGCCCGTCTCCCCCTAAGAGGACGACGACGAAGCGGCGACTGTCTGGTCAGCTTCGGCGCGAAGTATAGAGGGTTCGCGCGCCTTTGTCACCCCGCACAACGCATTCCGATCGCCAGCGTCGCGGCAATATTTCGCGAAGCGCGATAAATATTGTCGAATGCGCCGCGGAATGCCTCTTCCAGCGAGCCGATGCTGGTCAGTACGCTGAACACCGCTTCGATGCCATATTGATGTACCACGCCGACATCGCGGGTCAGACTGCCGGCAATAGCAATCACCGGTTTATGGTATTTCTTCGCCACATTGGCTACGCCAACCGGTACTTTGCCGTTGATGCTCTGGCTATCGAGTCGCCCTTCGCCGGTTACCACCAGCGTGCAGTCGTGAATATGTTCTTCCAGATTAAGCGCCGTCGTCACAATCTCAATCCCGCTGCGCAGTTCAGCCCCCAGAAAAGCCATTAGCGCGGCCCCCATTCCCCCCGCCGCTCCGGCACCGGGGACATCTTTCACCTCCACGCGCAGCGATTTTTTGATAACCGAGGCGTAGTGGGCAAGATTATTATCAAGCTCGACAATGAGCGCTTCGGTCGCCCCTTTTTGTGGGCCAAAAATGCGCGATGCCCCCTGTTCGCCAATCAACGGATTTGTCACGTCGCAAGCCACGCGAATAGCACAGTGTTTAAGACGTGGGTCCATGGACGAAACATCAATTGAATTCAGGCAGTTAAGGGAACCACCGCCATTACCGATGTCGCTGCCGTTGGCATCACAGAGCTTTGCGCCCAGCGCCTGCATCATCCCGGCGCCGCCGTCATTGGTCGCGCTACCGCCGATGCCGATAATGATGCTGGTCGCGCCGTGCTCCAGCGCCTGTAAAATCAGCTCGCCGGTACCGCGAGAAGTGGTGATCAGAGGATTACGTTTCTCAGGCGGCACCAGTCCCAGCCCGCTGGCCGCGGCCATCTCAATAAATGCGGTTTTGCCGTCCCCGGACATGCCCCAGCGGGCATTCACTTTTTCCCCCAGCGGCCCGGTGACCAGCGCCGTATGCGCCGTACCCTGCGTGGCGGCAATCATGGCTTCAACCGTTCCCTCGCCGCCATCGGCAAGCGGAACAGAAACATATTGCGCATCGGGGAAAATTTCCCGAAATCCTTTTTCTATCGCCTGAGCTACCTCGCTGGCAGAAAGGCTTTCTTTATAAGAGTCTGGGGCAATTACGATTTTCATAGTTATGTCGCCTGACTGTGCCGCGCAAGGCAAGAATGACAGGGCGCGGGAACACGCCCTTCTTGTTAACGAGTCACTTCCACTTTCGCCAGTTTTTCGTAGTAACACGCCAGAGCGCTATGGTCAGCGGTGCCCAGGCCATCCGCGCGCAGCGCCTGCATCATCTCCATCACCGCCGCCGTCAGCGGTAGCTGGGCGCCGACGCCGTGAGACGTATCCAGCGCATTGGCCAGATCTTTAATATGCAGATCGATACGGAAGCCCGGTTTGAAGTTGCGATCCATCACCATCGGCGCTTTAGCATCGAGCACGGTGCTACCTGCCAGGCCGCCACGAATCGCCTGATAAACCAGTTCCGGGTTAACGCCGGCTTTGGTGGCCAGAGTTAACGCCTCCGACATTGCCGCGATGTTCAGCGCCACAATCACCTGGTTGGCCAACTTGGTGACGTTGCCTGCGCCAATCTCGCCGGTATGCACCACGGATCCCGCCATCGCTTTCATCAGGTCGTAGTATTTATCGAAAATCGCCTTGTCGCCGCCAACCATCACCGACAGGGTGCCGTCGATCGCTTTGGGTTCGCCGCCGCTCACCGGCGCATCCAGCATATCGATGCCTTTGGCCTTCAGCGCTTCGCTGATTTCGCGACTCGCCAGCGGCGCAATGGAGCTCATATCAATCACCACGGTGCCCGGTTTCGCGCCTTCGATAATGCCGTTTTCACCCAACGCAACGTCTTTCACGTGCGGAGAGTTTGGCAGCATGGTGATAATTACATCGCACTGCTCAGCAATGGCCTTCGCCGTGCTCGCAGTCTCTGCGCCCGCGGCAATCACGTCAGCAATGGCTTCGGGGTTACGGTCGGATACCACCAGCGAATAACCCGCCTTCAGCAAATTTTTGCTCATCGGCTTGCCCATGATGCCAAGACCAATAAAACCCACTTTGATTGTCATAATGTTCTCTCTCTTCATCCTGGTGATTATTTTTTAAAAGAATCAGCAAGTTTCTGGGTTGCTGAACGGAAGACACCTAAATCGCTACCGACGGCGACGAAGGTCGCGCCCCACTCCAGATAGCGGCGCGCATCGGCTTCCACCGGTGCAAGAATGCCGCTCGGCTTACCGTGTTTCTTCGCGCTGGCGAAGATATGCTGGATGGCGCGCTGGACGTCAGGATGTGCGGCATTGCCCAGATGGCCTAATGCTGCGGCCAGGTCGCTTGGCCCCACGAAAAGGCCATCAACGCCCTCGGTCGCGGCGATCGCGTCGACATTGTCCACCCCGGTCTGGCTCTCAATTTGCACCAGAATGGCGATGTTGTTATTCGACTGAGTGAAGTAGTCCGGTACGATGCCGAACATATTGCCGCGATGAGAAACGGAGACCCCGCGGATGCCTTCCGGCGGATAGCGGGTCGATGCTACCGCCTGCGCCGCCTGTTCAGCGGTTTCGACAAACGGCACGAGGAAGTTGTAGAAACCGATGTCCAGCATGCGCTTGATGATAATCGGTTCATTGGTCGGCACGCGGACCACCGGCGCGCTGTGGCTGCCCTTCAACGCCATCAGTTGCGGGATAAGTGTGGTCACATCATTCGGCGCATGCTCCGCGTCAAGCACCAGCCAGTCGAAACCAGCAAGCCCTAATACCTCGGTGCTAATCGGATTCGCCAGAGCGCACCAGCAGCCGATTTGTACCTGGTGGGCCGCCAGCGCGGCCTTAAATTTGTTCGGGAAAATTGCGTTATCCATGATTTTACCTTGGGTTAATCGTTGCTTACTTCTGCTGTTCTATACGTTTAATCTCGCCAACCACAAATATAATTTGCAGAATTAAATAGCGAACCGATGCCTATTTTCTTTTACCCTTGAACATTTAGATATTTTTCTGAAAAAGAATACCTTTATTATTTTTTAAGCGGGCTATTTATTCTCATATCGAACACCGCAAAACATGACTCAGTATAATCATCCCACCGTGACCAGGCACTATGCATAATCACAATATAAGCGCTTTAATAATCATTTTCGTTATGCAAATGCCATAGGTTATGGGCGCTAATCCACAGTTCTTAGGATTGCCGTTCAATGCTGGCAACCGTCACCGCAAGCAGTGACCAAGATCACATTTTGCTGCTATAACTCCTGACATTCTGTATTTCATCATTCTGATAGGCACAAGCTGAATTAACGTTTTATTTTTATTATTAGCACCGTTCTGGAGAACACTGGACAATGGCTGAGATTGAGATTCGACAACAGTCGCCGACGGCGTTTTATATAAAAGTGCACCCTACCGATAATGTGGCGATTATTGTTAACGATCGCGGTTTACCCGCCGGAACGCGTTTTCCGGATGGCCTGACCCTCGTTGAACATATCCCGCAAGGTCATAAAGTCGCCCTTGTCGATATTCCTGCCCATGGTGAAATCATCCGCTACGGCGAAGTGATTGGCTTCGCCGTTCGCGATATACCAAAGGGAAGCTGGATTGATGAGTCGTTGGTTGAGCTGCCGACCGCGCCGCCGCTCAACACCTTACCGCTGGCGACCAAAGTCCCGGAACCGCTGCCGCCACTGGAAGGATACACTTTTGAAGGCTATCGCAATGCCGATGGCAGCGTGGGAACTAAGAATTTGCTGGGGATCAGCACCAGCGTGCACTGCGTCGCCGGTGTGGTGGATTATGTGGTCAAGATCATCGAACGCGATCTGCTCCCAAAATACCCCAACGTCGACGGCGTGGTCGGCCTAAACCATCTGTACGGCTGCGGCGTGGCGATTAACGCCCCGGCGGCGATCGTACCGATTCGCACCATCCACAATATCGCGCTGAACCCCAACTTTGGCGGTGAGGTGATGGTGATTGGTCTGGGCTGTGAAAAGCTGCAGCCGGAACGTCTGCTGCAGGGAACCGAAGACGTGCAGCCGATCGCCGTCGATAGCGCAAGCGTAGTGCGTTTGCAGGACGAACAGCATGTCGGCTTTAAATCGATGGTCGATGATATTCTGCAGGTTGCCGAGCGCCACCTGGCCAAACTCAATGCTCGTCAGCGTGAGACCTGCCCGGCTTCGGACTTAGTGGTCGGTATGCAGTGCGGCGGCAGCGACGCCTTCTCCGGCGTGACCGCCAACCCGGCGGTGGGCTATGCCTCAGATCTGCTGGTACGCTGCGGCGCGACAGTAATGTTCTCGGAAGTGACCGAGGTTCGCGATGCTATCCATCTGTTAACACCGCGCGCCATCAACGAAGAAGTCGGCAAGCGCCTGCTGGAAGAGATGGCCTGGTACGATAACTATCTGGAGCTGGGGAAAACCGACCGCAGCGCCAACCCGTCACCGGGTAATAAGAAAGGCGGTCTGGCGAACGTAGTGGAAAAAGCATTGGGTTCGATTGCCAAATCAGGTAAAAGCGCCATCGTCGAAGTCCTTTCGCCGGGTCAGCGCCCGACGAAACGCGGGCTTATCTATGCGGCGACGCCGGCCAGCGATTTTGTCTGCGGCACTCAACAGGTGGCTTCCGGCATTACCGTTCAGGTATTCACCACCGGGCGCGGCACCCCTTACGGCCTAATGGCGGTACCGGTGATAAAAATGGCGACCCGTACCGAGCTTGCCAACCGCTGGTACGACTTAATGGATATCAATGCCGGTACTATCGCGACCGGCGAAGAGACGATTGAGGAGGTTGGGCAGAAACTGTTCGAGTTCATTCTCGACGTCGCCAGCGGACGTAAGAAAACCTTCTCCGATCAATGGGGTCTGCATAACCAGCTGGCGGTGTTTAACCCGGCGCCGGTGACGTGACCCTAAAAGTCAGCGTCTATCGCCAGTCGGGTTATAGAGCATACCCCGGCTGGCAACTTACACCGAATTATGATTTGACGAGAATAACGTCAATACCGCCCTTACGTAACCCCTCCAGACTTTCTTGCGGAATCCCGTCATCGACAATAATGATATCAATGCGCTGCGTATCGATGATTTTATGTAAACTGGAACGATTGAATTTACTGGAATCAGTCACAACGACGATACACTCCGCGACTTCGCACATTTTACGGTTCAGGCGGGCTTCATCCTCATTATGAGTGCTGATCCCACGTTCCAGATCTATCGCATCCACCCCGAGGAAAAGCATATCAAAGTGGTAGTTCTGCAAGGACTGCTCAGCCTGATCGCCATAGAATGACTGCGACTGGCGACGCAGGTGCCCCCCCGTCATCAGTAATTCTACGCCTTCAGCTTCTAACAACGCGTTGGCGACATTCATTCCATTAGTCATCGCGATAACATCGCTATGCTGTCGGAGCTGGCGCGCGATTTCACAGGTGGTAGTGCCTGAGTCGAGAATAATTCGGTGTCCCGGTTTTATCAGCTCAGCGGCGGCGCTGGCAATTTGGCGTTTGATGGCCGTATTAAGCGCGCTTTTATCTTCAACTGAAGGTTCAACGCCTGGAGTATGACTATCGCAAATCAGCGCGCCGCCGTATGCTCGCACCGCAATGCCCTGTTTTTCCAGAAACGCCAGATCGTTGCGTATCGTGACCGTCGATACACCATACGCCTCCGCCAGGTCATTAACCTGGACGCTTCCCTGCTGTCGCAACCGCTGGATGATCTGCTCACGCCTTTCACTTGTTCCCGCAATGCGCTTTTCGGCAGATGACTCGCTGCTGTTCATAACAATATCCTTGGCTGTATCTTTCGTTTCATTTCGTTTTGACTATTAACGCCTTTCTTTTAGCAGAATGCAAGCGCTATTGGCACGGCAAAAAAGGAACCACACCGTGCTGAAAGCTTTCATTATGTTTCTTTTGTGAAACAGATCGGAAAACTATTATCTTTCGTTTTATTTTTAAAGCACGCTGAAGCACTATAAAGCGAAACAAAACGAAAGATCGAATCGTTGATTTCTGACCTGGAGAGGAAAGTGAAACATCTTACACAATTGGTGGTGCGACACAAACAGGGTGAAGCGAATGGTATTTACGCGGTGTGCTCCGCGCATCCACTGGTACTGGAGTCCGCCATTCGTTTTGCCCAGGCAAACCATACGCCCCTGCTCGTTGAAGCGACCTCCAATCAGGTTGATCAGTTTGGCGGTTATACCGGTATGACCCCCGCTGATTTCTGCGGCTTTATCTATCATCTTGCCGATACACTGGGGTTCCCCCGCGACGGGCTCATCCTCGGCGGCGATCATCTGGGGCCAAACCGCTGGCAACATCTTCCGGTCGCACAAGCCATGGCCCACGCCGACGATCTGATTAAAAGCTATGTCGCCGCCGGGTTTAAAAAAATCCACCTCGATTGCAGTATGTCATGCAAAGACGATCCCATTCCCTTAACCGATGACCTTGTCGCTGAACGCGCCGCAAGGCTGGCAAAAATCGCAGAAGAAACCTGTATTGCCCTGAAAGGCAAATCGGATCTCGTTTACGTTATCGGCACTGAGGTTCCCGTGCCCGGTGGCGCTCACGAAACCCTCAACACCCTACAAGTCACCACCCCGGATGCGGCTCGCGCCACTCTCGATGCACACAGGGTCGCCTTTACCAGTGTGGGGCTTGAGGGTATTTGGCCGCGAATTATCGCGCTCGTGGTACAGCCTGGCGTGGAATTCGATCATGCACAAGTCATTGATTACGAATCTGAAAAAGCAAAATCCCTCAGCGCTATGGTAGAAGACTATGCCACATTGCTCTTTGAAGCGCATTCCACGGATTATCAGACCCCGCATGCGCTACGCCAACTGGTAGTCGATCATTTCGCGATTTTGAAAGTCGGCCCGGCGTTGACTTTCGCGCTGCGTGAAGCGCTTTTCGCTTTAGCAGCGATTGAAGAAGAAATCGTACCGGCAAAATCCTGTTCGGGATTACGCATGGTACTGGAAAACGTCATGCTCGATCGTCCGGAATACTGGCAAAGCCACTACCACGGCGATGGCCACGCACGGCGGTTAGCACGCGGCTACAGCTATTCCGATCGCGTTCGCTACTACTGGCCGGACAGCCAGATAGACACCGCTTTAGCGCATCTGGTGCGCAATCTGGCCGATGAAGCCATTCCGCTTCCGCTCATTAGCCAGTATCTGCCTTTACAGTACGTAAAAGTTCGCGAGGGGGCGCTCAGCGCTACGCCGCATGAACTCATCATTAGCCACGTCCAGGACATCTTGCAGCAATACCATGACGCCTGTCAGGGCATGACATCTCATAACGGATAACAACGAAGAGGAAACGGCGATGCCAAATATTGTGTTAAGTCGCATTGATGAACGTTTAATCCACGGCCAGGTTGGTGTGCAGTGGGTCGGTTTCGCGGGGGCGAATCTGGTCCTTGTTGCCAATGACGAGGTTGCTGAAGACCCCGTACAACAGAACCTGATGGAGATGGTGCTGGCAGAGGGGATTGCCGTGCGCTTCTGGTCGTTGCAAAAAGTCATCGACAACATTCATCGCGCCGCCGATCGGCAAAAAATATTGCTGGTATGTAAATCGCCCGCCGATTTTCTGACGCTGGTTTCCGGCGGGGTGCCGGTATCGCGCATCAACGTCGGCAATATGCACTACGCCGACGGGAAACGACAAATTGCCAAAACCGTCTCTGTCGACGGCAATGATATTGCCGCCTTTAACGGTCTGAAATCCGCCGGCGTTGAGTGCTTCATTCAAGGAGTTCCGACAGAACCGGCAATGGATCTTTATAAACTGCTCTAAGGGGCTCGCCATGGAAATTTCGCTTTTTCAAGCCATTGCATTGGGTATCCTTGCCTTTATCGCCGGTCTGGATATGTTCAACGGTTTAACCCATATGCATCGTCCGGTGGTCCTTGGCCCCTTAGTGGGCCTGATCCTCGGCGATCTTCATACCGGTATATTAACCGGCGGCACGCTGGAGCTGGTGTGGATGGGTCTGGCGCCACTGGCTGGCGCGCAACCGCCGAACGTCATTATCGGGACCATTGTCGGCACCACCTTCGCTATTACCACCGGCGTTAAACCCGACGTCGCCGTCGGCGTTGCGGTCCCCTTCGCCGTCGCGGTTCAGATGGGGATAACGTTCCTTTTCTCAGTGATGTCAGGGGTTATGTCGCGCTGCGATCGCATGGCGGCAAATGCCGATACCCGCGGTATTGAGCGTGTGAATTACCTGGCGTTGCTGGCATTAGGTACCTTTTATTTTCTCTGTGCTTTTCTGCCTATCTACTTCGGCGCAGAACACGCCAAAACCGCAATAGATGTGCTCCCTGAGCGCCTAATCGATGGCCTTGGCGTCGCTGGCGGCATCATGCCGGCAATCGGTTTTGCCGTACTGCTAAAAATCATGATGAAAAACGTCTATATCCCCTATTTCATCATCGGGTTCGTCGCGGCGGCCTGGCTCAAGCTCCCGGTGTTAGCCATTGCTGCCGCCGCGCTGGCCATGGCGCTTATCGACCTGCTACGCAAATCTCCCGAACCGACTCAACCTGCTGCGCCTAAAGAGGAATTCGAAGATGGCATCTAATCAACACACGCTGCCCAACGTGGCCGAAAGCGAAACGACGCTGCTCACTGGCGTTAATGAAAACGTTTATGAAGATCAAAGCATTGGGGCCGACCTGACAAGAAAAGACATTAATCGGGTGGCCTGGCGTTCAATGCTATTACAGGCGTCCTTCAACTACGAACGTATGCAGGCTTCCGGCTGGCTGTACGGACTATTGCCGGCATTAAAGAAAATCCACACTAATCCGCGCGATCTGGCACGGGCAATGAAAGGACATATGGGCTTCTTTAATACCCATCCGTTCCTCGTGACCTTTGTCATCGGCATAATTCTGGCGATGGAGCGCTCGAAGCAGGACGTTAACAGTATCCAGAACACCAAAATCGCCGTTGGCGCGCCGCTCGGCGGTATCGGCGATGCTATGTTCTGGTTAACGCTATTGCCGATTTGCGGCGGCATTGGCGCCAGCCTGGCGCTACAAGGGTCGATCCTCGGCGCGGTTGTTTTTATCGTTCTGTTCAACGTGGTCCATCTCGGCCTGCGCTTCGGTCTGGCGCACTATGCCTACCGAATGGGGGTAGCGGCGATTCCGCTCATTAAAGCCAATACCAAAAAAGTCGGCCATGCCGCCTCTATCGTCGGGATGACGGTGATTGGCGCGCTGGTAGCGACTTATGTTCGTTTAAGCACAACGCTTGAAATCACTGCCGGCGATGCCGTGGTTAAACTGCAAACGGATGTCATCGATAAGCTGATGCCCGCCTTTTTACCGCTAGTTTATACCCTGGTGATGTTCTGGCTGGTGCGCCGCGGCTGGAGCCCGCTCCGCCTTATCGGCATCACCGTCGCGCTGGGCATTGTAGGTAAATTCTGTCACTTCCTGTAACGCTAAGAGGTTTTCGATGTTAGGAATCATTTTGACCGGGCATGGCGGATTTGCCAGCGGCATGGAAAAGGCAATGAAACAGATCCTTGGCGAACAGTCGCAATTCATTGCGATAGATTTTCCTGAATCCTCCACGACCGCCCTGCTGACCGCACAGCTGGAGCAGGCGGTAAACGAGCTGGATGGCGAAGAAGATATTGTTTTTCTGACTGATTTACTTGGCGGCACGCCATTTCGCGTCGCCTCCACGCTGGCGATGCAAAAACGCGGACGAGAAGTCATTACCGGCACTAACCTGCAGCTACTGCTGGAGATGGTGCTGGAACGAGAAGGATTAACCAGCGAAGCCTTTCGTCTTCAGGCACTGGAATGCGGTCATCGCGGATTAACCTGTCTGGTCGATGAGCTGGGACGCTGCCGGGAAGATCATGCTGTTGAGGAAGGTATATGAGCCGCATACTGCGCGCCAGGCGCTTACTCACAGAGCAAGGCTGGCTTGATGACCATCAGCTACGGTTTGAAAATGACGTTATCGTGGCGCTGGAGCCGATCCCCGCGGGTGTTCTCACTCGCGACGCCGAGCTGCTGTGTCCCGCATATATCGATATTCATGTCCACGGCGGCGCAGGCGTAGATGTCATGGATGACGCACCGGATACGTTAGACCTCCTTGCGAAACATAAAGCGCGTGAGGGGGTCGCCAACTGGTTGCCGACCACCGTCACCGCGCCGTTAGCGGAAATCCATGCGACGCTGGAACGTATTGCGCGACGCGTTCACGCAGGCGGTCCGGGAGCGCAAATTCTTGGCAGCTATCTTGAAGGCCCCTACTTCACGCCGCCGCATAAAGGCGCTCATCCGGCACAATGGTTCAGAGAACTGGATCTTGCCGAATTCGATCGGTTGATTGCGGTTTCTCGCGAGACGCTACGCGTCGTCGCCCTTGCCCCGGAAAAAGAGGGGGCACTGCAGGCGATCCGTCATCTCAAACGGCAAGGTGTACGGGTGATGCTGGGTCATAGTGCGGCAACCTGGGAACAAACCTGTTCCGCCTTCGATGCCGGTGCAGATGGCCTGGTGCATTGTTACAACGGCATGAGCGGTTTACATCATCGCGAACCTGGCATGGTCGGCGCTGGATTAACCGATAACCGCGCCTGGCTTGAACTTATTGCCGACGGTCATCACGTACATCCTGCGGCAATGCAGCTATGTTGCCGTTGCGCTGGAGATCGTATCGTGCTGATAACCGACGCTATGCAGGCGGCGGGTATGCCTGACGGTAATTACACCTTATGTGGCGAAAGGGTAGAAATGCGTGATGGGATCGTTCGTACCCTCAGCGGTAGCCTGGCGGGGAGTACCCTGTCACTGGATTCCGCCGTGCGCACCATCAGTTCATTACCCGGGATGACGGCTGAACGGGCTATACATATGGCTTCTCTACACCCGGCGCGTCTATTAGGGCTGGATCGGCAATTAGGATCGTTACAGCCGGGAAAAATGGCCGACATGATTGCAGTTGATAACGAGCTGCGGGTGGAAAACATTTGGATCCGCGGCGAAGCGTTTTCGCTTTAAGTTCACTTATCTCCTCTGGTCTGCAGCTTGCCTGCAGACCTTTCTTTTCCTTTCTTTTTAGTTCACAGCATATCCAAATAAAAACCATATGATTTCAATTTGTTACGTAAAAAATAACGCCAAAGCATCGCTATTTTCGTTTTATTGTTAATCACATCATTGAGCTTTCGATTTCTTTCATGTAAATTTTAACACATTAAAAGCAAGTCAAAGTGAAACGAAACGAAAGACTTGCATTAGCCCACACCGAAAGCGGAAATCATCACCATAAGGATTGCGTTATGTCAGAAAGATACACCCCTGCGCCATCAACCACTGGTACCTGGACCGAAGAAGAGATCCGCCAGCAACCAGGCAGCTGGATCCAATCTTTAAAGCATATCGATCGTTTACGAGCGGAGATTGACGGCTTTCTCACGCCGCTACTACGAAAAAACGATCTCCGTATCGTCCTTACCGGCGCTGGAACTTCAGCATTTATTGGCGACATCATTGCGCCATGGTTATCCCGTCATAGCGGTAAAAATTTTAGCGCCGTTCCAACTACCGATCTGGTGACCAATCCGATGGATTATCTGGATCCCGCACATCCACTGCTGCTGGTCTCATTCGCCCGTTCAGGTAATAGCCCGGAGAGCGTGGCCGCAGTGAAATTGGCGAATCAGTTTGTTACAGAGTGTTATCACTTACCCATTACCTGCAACGAAGCAGGTAGCCTGTATCAAACCGCGCTGGATAGCGACAACGCTCTGCCGCTATTAATGCCGCCAGAAACTCACGATCGCGGCTTTGCGATGACCAGCAGTATTACCACCATGATGGCCAGCTGCCTTGCAGTGTTTGCACCCAACCTCATTAATAGCCATACATTCAGCGATGTCGCTGACTGCTGCCAGACGATTCTTAACTCGCTGCTCGATGTTAACGCTGGGGTTTTCGGCAACGAAGCGTGGAAAAGGATCGTTTACCTCGGTAGTGGCGGGCTACAGGGCGCTGCGCGCGAATCCGCCCTGAAAGTACTTGAGCTCACGGCAGGTAAGCTAACCGCATTTTATGACTCGCCTACCGGCTTCCGTCACGGCCCTAAATCACTGGTGAATAACGAAACGTTGGTGGTGATGTTTATCTCCAACCACCCTTATACCCGCCAGTACGATCTGGATCTTCTCGCTGAGTTGCGTCGCGATCGCCAGGCCATGTGGATAGTGGCCATCGCCGCAGGAACCGATCCTGTTATCGAGGCAGGCCCGCATATCATCATCCCGCCATCACGCCGTTTCAGCGATGTCGAACTGGCTTTCTGCTTCCTGATGTATGCCCAGATCTTCGCGCTTAACCAATCTCTCGCCGTGGGTAACACTCCGGATACACCTTCCGCCAGCGGTACCGTTAATCGCGTCGTACAAGGTGTTGTTATTCATCCCTGGCAGGCTTAAAAGGAGCGCGCCATGAGCATTATTTCCACCAAATATCTTCTGCAGGATGCACAGAGTAAAGGTTATGCGGTTCCTGCATTTAATATTCACAACGCCGAAACGATCCAGGCGATCCTTGAAACGTGCAGTGAAATGCGATCGCCGGTGATCCTTGCCGGCACGCCGGGAACCTTTAAGCATATCGCGCTCGAGGAAATTTACGCACTCTGCCAGGCCTACTCCGCCACCTACGCGATGCCAATTGCGCTACATCTCGACCATCATGAATCGCTGGCGGATATTCGTCGTAAGGTTAATGCCGGGGTCCGCAGCGCGATGATCGATGGCAGCCATTTTCCATTTGCAGAGAATGTGAAGCTGGTGAAATCGGTCGTCGATTATTGCCACGCGCTGGATTGCAGCGTTGAGGCAGAACTGGGACGGCTTGGCGGGATGGAAGACGATCTTAACGTTGATGCGGAAAGCGCATTTCTCACAGACCCGCAAGAGGCGAAACGCTTTGTCGAATTGACCGGTATCGACAGCCTCGCCGTGGCGATCGGTACCGCTCATGGGCTATATCAAAAAACGCCTAAAATCGATTTCCAACGGCTGGCAGAAATTCGGGAAGTGGTTGATGTCCCCCTGGTGCTGCATGGCGCAAGCGATGTACCGGATGACTATGTCCGCCGCGCTATCACACTGGGAATTTGCAAGGTCAATGTCGCCACAGAACTCAAAATCGCGTTCGCCGCCGCGGTGAAAACATGGTTTGCTGAAAACCCGCAAGGGAACGATCCGCGTTATTACATGCGTGTTGGCATGGATGCGATGAAAGAAATCGTGAAAAGTAAAATTAACGTATGCGGTTCCGCTAACCGACTATTACAGGCCGCAGAAGCCTGAACATCATACGATATTAAAACGCGTTAGCCCGATAGGGCTAACGTTATTGACCTCTGATAGAACGACAACAAGGATCTCTCTTATGAAAAAAGCGCTCACTGTTTCGTTACTGGCCCTGCTGATTTCTCAAGGCGCCGCCGCCGCTGAATACACATTAAATAACGCGTCGATGGCGCTTTCATTTAACGATGCGAACTCAGCAACGATGGTAAAAGATGAAAAATCCGCCCATCAGCTTTCACCGCAGGAACTGTTTTTTCTCACACTACCTGATGAAACCATCATCCACACCGCTGATTTTAAAATAAAGCACGTCGAGAAACATAATGATTCTATTGTCGTCGACTACACCCGCCCGGATTTTAATGTCACGGTTAAGATGAACTTGATAAAGGGAAACTACGCGAGTATTGATTACACTATCGCGGCGGTGGGCCAATCGAGAGACGTAGCGAAAATAACCTTTTTCCCAACTAAAAAACAATCTCAGGCACCCTATGTCGATGGCGCTATTAATAGTTCACCGATCGTTGCTGATTCCTTTTTTATACTGCCCGATAAACCTATCGTAAATACCTGGGCTTATGAGGCAACCACGAATCTGAATGTAGAATTAAAAACCGCTATCGACCCTGCCACACCGCTCAGCTATACGACCTACTTCGGCACCTTTCCAGCAACCAATCAGCTTCGTCGCAGCGTAAACCTCTTTATTAATGCCCTGCGTCCCCGCCCCTATAAACCCTATCTGCACTATAACAGCTGGATGGATATCGGCTTCTTCACCACCTATAGCGAGCAGGATGTTCTACGCCGGATGGATGAGTGGAATAAGGAATTTATCACCGGACGCGGCGTCACATTAGATGCCTTTCTTCTGGATGATGGTTGGGACGATCGTACTGGCAGATGGCTCTTTGGCCCCGCTTTCAGCCAGGGGTTCAGTAAGGTTCGGGAAAAAGCAGCCAGCATGCAAAGTTCAGTGGGGCTGTGGCTTTCACCATGGGGTGGTTATAATAAGCCCAGAGATATCCGCGTCTCTCACGCCAAAGAGTATGGTTTTGAAACGGTTGATGGCAAATTCGCCCTATCCGGGCGACACTATTTCAATAACTTCAATCAACAGATTATTAAGCTGATTAAAGACGAACATATTACCTCTTTTAAGCTTGATGGTATGGGCAACGCGAATTCACATATTCCGGGTAGCCAGTTTGCTTCCGATTTTGATGCATCGATTGCCTTACTGCATAACATGCGCAGCGCCAATCCCGACCAATTTATTAATTTAACCACCGGGACCAATGCCAGTCCTTCCTGGCTTTTTTATGCCGACGCGATATGGCGCCAGGGCGACGATATCAATCTTTACGGGCCGGGGACGCCGGTGCAGCAATGGATAACCTATCGGGATGCCGAGACTTATCGTTCGATTGTGCGTAAAGGGCCGCTCTTCCCGCTTAACTCACTGATGTATCATGGTATTGTCAGTGCTGAAAATGCCTATTACGGGCTGGAAAAACCGCAAACCGATAGCGATTTTGCCGATCAGGTCTGGAGCTATTTCGCGACAGGTACGCAATTACAGGAGCTGTACATCACGCCGTCGCTACTTAACAAAGTGAAGTGGGACACCCTGGCGCAGGCGGCAAAATGGTCGAGAGCAAATGCCGACGTGCTGGTGGATACCCATTGGGTCGGCGGCGATCCTACCGCACTGGAAGTTTACGGCTGGGCCTCATGGAATAAAGATAAGGCGATTTTAGGCCTGCGTAACCCATCAGATAAACCACAGCAATTTTATCTCGATCTCGCTAAAGCCTTCGAGATACCGCAGGGAGAGACGTCGCGCTTTACGTTAAAAAGCGTTTACGGCAGTAACGCGACATTCCCTGCTGACTATCAGCAAGCGGCTATTGTTACGCTACAACCCTTGCAAACGCTGGTTTTCGAAGCGACGCCGATAAAATAGCCAGCCGCGCCCGGTTACCCCCGGGCGCAGTGATTATCCCTGCTGCTCCAGCGCGTATTTATACAGCGCATTCTTTTTCACGCCATGGATTTCCGCGGCCAGCGCGGCGGCTTTCTTCAGCGGCAGTTCCGCCTGCAGCAGCGCCAGAGTCCGCAGCGCGGCTGCCGGCAGCGCCTCTTCCTGGGCCTTAAAACCTTCGACGATCAGCACCATCTCGCCTTTGCGGCGATTTTCGTCTTCCTTCACCCATGCCACCAACTCGCCAATCGGCGCGCCGTGGATAGACTCCCAGGTTTTGGTCAGCTCGCGCGCCAACACCACGTAGCGGGATTCGCCCAGAACCGCGCAGATATCTTCCAGGCTCTCCACCAGGCGGTGCGTAGACTCATAGAAGATGAGAGTGCGCGGTTCTTCTTCCAGCGCCTTCAGGGTATCGCGGCGGCCTTTCGATTTCGCCGGCAGGAAACCTTCATAGCAGAAACGATCGGACGGCAAACCGGCGGCGCTCAGAGCGGCAATCGCGGCACAAGGGCCCGGCAGGGGCACGACGCGGATATTGGCTTCACGGCAGGTGCGCACCAGATGGTAGCCGGGATCGTTAATCAGCGGCGTGCCGGCATCGGACACCAGCGCGATGTTCTGCCCCTCTTTTAATTTCGCTAAAAGTGTTTCGGCCTTTTGCTGCTCGTTATGGTCGTGAAGGGCAAATAAACGGGCGTTGATCGCAAAATGCTGCAGCAGCAAACCGGTGTGGCGGGTATCCTCAGCAGCAATTAAATCAACAGCTTGCAACACTTCCAGTGCGCGCTGCGTGATATCAGACAGATTCCCTATCGGAGTGGGCACAATGTACAGTTGCCCCTGAGAATTATCCGCTGATTCGTGTTGTTTCATTGTCTCGTCCGTATTGCCGATTTAATATTGAGCATTGAGCCAAAAAAATATCACTGGATACATATGGTACCGTCAACATTTCTTCGTTCTAAGCCCGCGCGCTGTCTGCCCGTATTGCTGGCGACTCTTCTTTTTGCTGGCTGCGGCACCCACACGCAGGATCAAAGCACGGCGTTTATGCAGGGTACGTCGCAGGCCAACTCCAGTTTCTACCTACAGCAGATGCAGCAAAGCACGAATGATAGCAAGACCAACTGGCAATTACTCGCCATTCGTGCACTGCTGCAGGAAGGTAAGAAGCAGCAGGCTATCGACCTGTACAACCAACTGCCGTCGAACCTGAACAGCACGCAGGCCCGCGAACAGTCGCTGCTGGCGGTGGAAGTCAAACTGGCGCAAGGTGATTACCAGGGCGCGAAGGCATTGCTGAGCAAACTCGATCCTCTCAGTTTTGAAAAAAATCAGCAGCCGCGCTACTGGCAGGCGCAAATTGACGCCAGCCAGGGGCAGCCCTCTCTGTCCCTGCTGCGCGCGCTGATTGCCCAGCAGCCCCTACTAAGCCAGGCGAAGCAAAAACAACAAAATATCGACGCCACGTGGAAAGCGCTGACGGCGATGACTCCGCAGCAGGCCAACGCACTGGTGATTAATGCCGACGAAAACGTGCTGCAGGGCTGGTTGGATCTGCAGCGGATGTGGTTCGACAACCGTAACGATCCGGCAATGCTGAAAGCGGGCGTCAAAGACTGGCAAATCCGTTATCCGCAGAACCCGGGGGCGCAGATGCTGCCCACTGCGCTGGTGAATATGCAAAACTATAAACCGGCCTCGACCAATAAAATCGCCCTGCTGCTGCCTCTGAACGGCCAGGCGGCGATTTTCGGCCGCACTATCCAGCAGGGTTTTGAAGCGGCGAAGAATGGCGCCCCAGCGGTCCAGGGCAGCGCAGTGCCGGCGCAGGTCGCCCAGGCGGCGAATGTTGCCGGCAATAATGATGTGGTGAGCCCTTCGCAGGCGGAAGTCGGCGATCTCACCGCCACCGGCAGCCAGGCCGCGCCTGCCGCAAAACCAGCAGCCGCTCCGCTACCCGCCCCGGTTGCCGCAACGCCGGCAGCACAACCGGCAGCACAACCGGTGAACGCGCCAGCCGTGCAGCCGCAGCCCGAGGTAGCGACCACCAATCCTGCTGCTGAGCTGAAAATTTACGATACCACCAGCCAGCCGATGAGCCAGCTTCTGGCGCAGGTACAGCAGGACGGCGCCACCATCGTGGTTGGCCCGCTGTTGAAAGAAAACGTCGAAGAGGTGATGAAAAGCAACACCTCGCTAAACGTGCTGGCACTTAACCAGCCGGGGAAAGTCGAGAACCGCCCGAACCTGTGCTACTTCGCGCTCTCCCCGGAAGATGAAGCCCGCGACGCAGCGCGTCATATTCATGATCAGGGCAAACAAACGCCGCTACTGCTGGTGCCGCGCGGCGCGCTTGGCGACCGCGTGGTCAGCGCTTTCGCCGACGAGTGGCTGAAGCTGGGCGGCGGTACGGTGCTGCAGCAGCGTCTGGGATCGACGGCGGAGCTGAAATCCGGCGTCAACGGCGGCGGCATCTCGCTGACCGGCAGCCCGGTATCGACGCAGCCCTCATCTGTAGATAGCTCGCTCGGCAACCCAGGCGACGTTCCGGTCAGCAGCGGCGGCAGCATCGATGCCGCCTATATCGTCGCCACCCCGGAACAAATTGGTTATATCAAGCCGCTGATCGCGATGCGCAACGGCAGCCAGAGCAACGTCACCCTGTACGCCAGTTCCCGTAGCGCCCAGGGCACCTCCGGCCCGGATTTCCGTCTGGAGATGGAAGGCCTGCAATATAGCGAAATCCCGATGCTGGCCGGCAGTAACCCGGCGCTGATGCAGCAGGCGCTCTCCGCGGTGCGTAACGACTACTCGCTGGCGCGGCTGTACGCAATGGGCGCCGACGCCTGGTCGCTGGCGAATCATTTCGCGCAAATGCGCCAGAGCCCAGGTTACGAGCTGAACGGCAATACGGGCGATCTGACGGCTACGCCGGACTGCGTGATTAACAGGAAGTTATCATGGCTCAAGTACCAACAGGGACAAATCGTCGCAGCCAACTAAGTAAACAGACCGGCGACGCCTGGGAAAGCCAGGCGCGTCGGTGGTTAGAACGGCATGGACTGCGTTTTATCGCCGCCAACGCCCGCGAGCGCGGCGGCGAGATCGACCTTATTATGCGCGACGGCGCGGTTATCGTGTTCGTCGAAGTGCGCTACCGGCGCAACGCCAGCTACGGCGATGCCGCCGCCAGCGTCACGCCGCAAAAGCAACAACGCCTTCTCAAGGCCGCTCGCCTGTGGCTCTCCCGACAGAATGGGAGTTTTGATACTGTGGATTGCCGTTTCGATGTGGTAGCCTTCACCGGCAACGACATCCAATGGCTGAAAAACGCCTTTGGCGAATAGCGTATTATCAGATTTAAGGGATCCCGTGCTCGACAGAATTAAAGCCTGCTTTACCGAAAGCATTCAAACCCAAATCGCCGCCGCGGAAGCGCTCCCGGACGCCATCTCGCGCGCGGCTATGACGCTCGTTCAGTCGCTGCTTAACGGCAACAAAATCCTCTGTTGTGGTAATGGCACCTCCGCCGCCAACGCACAGCATTTTGCTGCCAGCATGATCAATCGTTTCGAAACAGAGCGCCCTGGTTTACCCGCCATTGCACTAAATACCGATAATGTGGTCTTAACCGCAATCGCCAACGATCGCCTGCATGATGAAATCTATGCTAAACAGGTGCGCGCGCTGGGACACGCCGGCGACGTACTGCTGGCGATTTCTACGCGCGGCAATAGCCGGGATATCGTGAAAGCCGTGGAAGCGGCGGTCACCCGCGATATGACTATCGTGGCGTTAACCGGTTACGACGGCGGCGAGCTGGCTGGCCTGTTAGGTCAGCAGGACGTTGAAATCCGCATTCCTTCACACCGCAGCGCGCGGATCCAGGAAATGCACATGCTCACCGTCAATTGTCTGTGCGATTTGATTGATAACACGCTTTTTCCACACCAGGACGAATAAGGAGAACACATGAAGGCTCTCTCGCCCCTCGCCATCCTGCTTTCTGCGCTACTGCTACAGGGCTGCGTCGCCGCAGCGGTAGTCGGTACGGCAGCCGTCGGCACCAAAGCGGCAACGGACCCACGTACGGTCGGTACGCAGGTTGATGACAGCACCCTGGAGCTACGCGTTAACAGCGCCTTAGGGAAAGATGAACAGATTAAGAAAGAAGCGCGTATTAACGTCACCGCTTATCAGGGCAAGGTCCTGCTGACCGGCCAGTCGCCGACCGCCGATCTCTCCTCACGCGCCAAACAAATCGCGATGGGGGTTGAAGGGACTACCGAAGTCTTCAATGAAGTGCGTCAAGGCCAGCCGATTGGCTTAGGCACCGCGTCGTCGGATACCTGGATCACCACCAAAGTTCGTTCCCAACTGCTGGGCAGCGATCAGGTGAAGTCTTCCAATGTGAAAGTGACGACCGAAAATAGCGAAGTGTTCCTGATGGGCCTTGTCACCGACCGCGAAGGCCGCGCGGCGGCGGATATCGCCAGCCGGGTTAGCGGCGTGAGCCGCGTCACCACCGCGTTTACCTATATTAAATAAACGCCCTGTATCCGTTGTAGATACTGTTATCGGTTGGCAACTTTTTTAAGGGGTTTTCCCGGACGCGGCGCGTTGCGCCTTCTCCGGGCTACCAAATCGCAAAGCGCTGTAGCCCCAGTAAGCGACAGCGCCACCGGGGGGATTTTGAGGCCACCAACACCGGCAGTATAAATTAACGGCAGGCCGCACGAACCGTAGGCCGGGTAAGGCGTTAGCCGCCACCCGGCGCAAAATCCGGCGCCGGGGCCACAGCCCCGCTCCGGATAAATTACACCAGCGCCAGCGCGCCGACGATCGTCCCGCATAACGCCACCAGCCCACCGGTTAGCCACAGCGCTTTAGCCGGAAACGCCTTACGCAACATAATCAGCGACGGCACGCTCACCGCCGGCAAGGTAATCAGCAGCGCCAGCGCCGGCGCGGTGCCCATCCCAGCCAGCATCATCGTCTGCACAATCGGGATTTCCGCCGCCGTCGGGATAACGAACAGGCAACCGGCTATCGCCATTGCGATCACCCAGAACAGCGTGTTATCGACCGCGCCCTCGGCGTGCGGGAACAGCCAGACCCGCGCCGCGCCCAGTACCAGCACCGCGAGGATGTAAACCGGGATCGTACTCCAGAACAGCGACCACAGCGCGCGTAGCCAGCGGCTGATAAAACTGCCCTCATCGCGCTGCAGTTGGCTAACGTCTTCTGCCGCTACCGGCTGCGTCGCCGCCTCTTTTACCCATTTTTGCACCAGCGTCGCCACCACCAGCACCGTCGCCAGCCCGGCCACCAGCCGGATCAGAGCAAACTGCCAGCCGAGCACGAAACCCATAAAGACCAGCGTTGCCGGGTTCAGCAGCGGGTTGCCCATCCAGAACGCCAGCGCTCCGCCCATCGACACCTGCTGTTTACGCATACCGGCGGCGACCGGCGCGGCGCAGCAGGTACACATCATCCCCGGCAGCGAAAAAATCGCTCCCAGCAACGTGCCCTGAAAACGAGATTGCCCAAGCGTCCTCTGCAGCCAGTCGCGTGGGATCAACACCTGAATAAGCGAACCAAGCAGCACGCCGAGCACCGCCGCTTTCCAGACCGCGAGGAAATAAACCATCGCGTAATCCCATGCCGCCTGCAACGGGTTTACATCAGCCTGCGCGAGAATAGATTTACCGATACTGTGGGTTTCGGCGGCCGTAAAGGCTTTACCGTAATACGGCTGCCATTTGACGTACCACAGACCAACGATAACGACGAGAAAGAACAGCGCGGGTTTCCACCATTGAAATGGTGATGCCGCCTGAGATGAAGACTGACCAGCCATAGCATTCCCCAGGGAGAAGTGATAACAAATAAGGAGGTGAATACTACGCCTGCCGTCCAAATTTGAAAATGGTTAATCCGCCTGCCGGGCAGCGCGCTCCCGTAGCTGAGACGAGGTCAGGATTTGGACGCCTTCATGGCTCGGCGCCAGCGCCTCCGCGAGCAGGGCAGTCGCTACATCGCGGGCCTGAATAGCTTTCCAGTCTCCAGGCAGAAAACGAAATAGCGGTGCAAAGAGCGTTTCATTGGCGCGTTTATGCTCCCGATCCCCCAGCAACATCGAAGGACGGGCAATGGTCAGCCGCGGCCAGTCCTGCGCCATCAGCGCCTCTTCCATTTCTCCTTTCACGCGGTTATAGAAGAAGGGCGAATGCGCATTAGCGCCCATCGCGCTGACCACCAGCATATGTTGCGCTCCGAGACGCTTCCCGACCAGCGCCGTATCTACCACCAGCGTATAGTCAGCATGCACAAACGCTTCTTTACTCCCCGCTTCCCGGCGCGTGGTGCCCAGGCAGCAGAAAACGATATCGACAGGATCAACCACCTGCGCCAGTGCATCGGTCAACTGCGGATCGTGTGGATTGAATACCCCCTCCGCCACAGCAAGGGGACGGCGCGTTGGCGCAGTAATCGCGCTAATGCCCGGCTCAGTCTGTAGCAGGCGAAGTAAGTGCCCACCAACCAAACCAGTCGCGCCGGTTAGTAATACCTGACTCATCGAATCTCCTTTGCAGAATTGTCTGCCTTGCACTTTGCCCCACATGTTCCAGGCTTAATAGCTTACGAGGTAAGTATCCACCATCATCATGGAAATGCCTCATTCACTGCCAAAAGATCGGAGGAAGAATGAGTAAAAAGATTGCCGTACTAATCACCGACGACTTCGAAGATTCTGAATTCACCTCACCTGCCGAGGCCTTTAAACTTGCCGGGCATCAGGTCGTGACGATTGAGAAACAGGCAGGAAAAACGGTAAAAGGGAAACAAGGCGAGGCTGAAGTGGCGATCGACAAAGCAATAGATGACGTGACGCCGGCGCAGTTTGACGCGTTGTTGCTGCCTGGCGGCTATTCACCGGACCAGTTGCGGGGTGATGAGCGCTTCGTCACTTTTACTCGCGACTTCGTGAATAGCGGTAAGCCGGTCTTTGCCATCTGCCACGGCCCGCAGCTACTCATCAGCGCAGATGTCATTCGCGGGCGTAAACTCACGGCGGTTAAACCTATCGTGGTCGACGTAAAAAACGCCGGCGGTGAGTTTTACGATCAGGAAGTGGTGCTTGATAACGATCAGTTAGTCACCAGCCGAACCCCAGACGATCTGCCGGCGTTCAATCGCGAGGCGCTACGCCTGCTCGGGGCTTGAGTCGCGCAGCCAATATAGCTTTTTGCCAAAACCCAGCGTGTTGTCGGTAAATTTAAGCTCGTCGGGACGGATCTCCCACACCGGCGCCGACAGCATGCGGGCGACCGGGAAGCGCTTGACGTAGCGCTTGCGCATTTCAGCCTCTTCGTCACCGTGAAGGCGGCGGATCTCACCCTTAAACTGCACGCCGCGGATCAAGGCAACGGTCTTTGGCTGGCCGTTAACCGTCCCGGCAACCTTCGCGTGTTCGCCGGTCATCTGGCCATGGCGGGTTTTTTCGTCGCTCAGCAGATAAAAGGCGACGTTATCCGGGTCGTAAACGTAAAACGCATTGGCGCACCACAGCTCGTCATCACGCGCGACGCACCAGGTGATGACGTGCTGTTTACCCAGCCAGCGGCTAATCGCGGCAAGCGTATCCATCTTTATTCTCCATTATGCTATGGTGCACACACCCTAACAGACTGACGTTATTACCGTGTGCTGGTTTCTCTATCTTATTCGAACCGCTGATAACCGCCTGTATACCGGCATTACCACCGATGTTCCGCGCCGCTTTCTTCAGCATCAGGAAGGCAAAGGAGCGAAAGCGCTGCGCGGCAAAGGCGAACTGGCGCTGGCGTTTAGTCAGAAAGTTGGTGACCACTCACTCGCTCTGCGGCTGGAGTATCGCATCAAGCAGCTAACGAAGCGCCAGAAAGAGCGCCTCGTTGCCGGGGATGGTTCGTTCGAGACCCTGCTGGAGGGGCTCAGAAGCGATTGAAATGATCGCTGTACTCGACCAGACCGTGTACGCCCTGCAGCGCGTCATCCGCCAGACGGTGCACCTGGAAGGCTTCAGCGGTGTCCGGCCAACGGCAGCGTAAATCGAACGCGGCGGCGGGTTCAAAGCCCAAACGGCCATACAGCGCCGGTTCGCCCAGCGTGACCACCGCGGCGTAGCCAAACTCATTTAATGAATCCAGCCCTTCGTAGACCAGCTGTCGGCCGATACCCTGGCCGCGATAGCTTTCATCTACCGCCAATGGCGCCAGACCTACCCACTGTAGCTCTTCGCCTTCGACGGTGACCGGGCTAAAGGCAACGTAGCCCACCACCTGGCCTTCATCGTCAGTGGCGACTAAGCCCAGCGTGATCAAACCATCTTCACGCAGATCGTGCACCAGCTTCGCTTCCGCGTCGCTGCCGAACGTACGGCGCAGCAGCGCGTCGATACCCGGCGCATCAATCCCAATTTCCACTCGAATCAGCATGCCTCACCTACCGATGTCTGTTCAGGTTTCTGCGGGCTCTTCAGGCCTGCTTCGACAAAATCCGCCATCTGCAGCAGCATGACGCGCAGTGCTTTCGGCATCTGCTCCAGCTCGATGGCATCCATCAGGTTCTTCACGTATAGACCCAGCTCGGTATCACCTTCAATCACCAGACGACGCTGGAAGAATAGCGTATCCGGATCCTGTTTACGCGCGGCAATCATCAGCAGATCGCTGGCATCGGCGCTAAAGCTGACGTCGGCGTCAGCCTGCTGGCTAACCACCAGACGACCGTCGACTACCGAGGTATACCACAGCAGGCCAATATCGCGCACATTAATACTTAACCAGCGACCTTCGAGAAACTCCAGTTCTCCATCCGCCAGCGCCTGGCGAAATTGCCAGCTCAATACTTGTTCCAGCACCTGGCGCTTGAGGGCAAAAGGCGCCAGCTTAACCGGCACGCTCATTAAAGACGGGCCAAAACGGACCAGCCGGGAACGCAGTTCATCCAACACAAGCTTCACTCCATGCATGCAATAGTTTCGCTATTGTGCCATATCAAATAAACGACATAGCGGCGTAAATCAACAAAATCGCGATGATGGCCGCCAGCTATTGAGCCCACCAATACGCTTTTAACTGCCTCAAATCAAAAATTGTCACCAGAAGGTTAACTAAAATCCCAGCTCGTTAACCATTTTGCGTCCCTGACCGGCCGCGTTTTTCAGGAAAAATTATGGAGCTGCTCTGCCCCGCCGGTAACCTCCCGGCACTTAAGGCGGCCATCGAAAACGGCGCCGATGCCGTCTATATCGGGCTGAAAGATGACACCAATGCCCGCCACTTTGCCGGCCTTAATTTCACCGAAAAGAAATTACAGGAAGCCGTCAGCTTTGTGCACCAGCATCGCCGCAAGCTACATATCGCGATTAACACCTTCGCCCATCCCGACGGTTATGCCCGTTGGCAGCGTGCTGTGGATATGGCCGCGCAATTGGGCGCCGACGCGCTCATCCTCGCCGATATCGCCATGCTGGAGTACGCTGCGGAACGCTATCCGCACATTGAACGTCACGTTTCAGTGCAGGCGTCCGCCACTAACGAAGAGGCGATACGTTTTTATCACCGCAACTTTGACGTCGCCCGCGTCGTACTACCGCGGGTGTTATCCATTCACCAGGTGAAACAGTTAGCGCGCGCCACGCCGGTTCCACTGGAAGTCTTCGCCTTCGGTAGCTTATGCATCATGGCGGAAGGCCGCTGCTATCTCTCGTCGTATCTCACCGGCGAATCGCCAAATACCGTCGGCGCCTGTTCGCCCGCGCGCTTCGTCCGCTGGCAGCAAACACCGCAGGGGCTGGAGTCACGCCTTAACGAAGTGCTGATCGATCGCTATCAGGATGGCGAGAATGCCGGTTATCCGACGCTGTGCAAAGGCCGCTACCTGGTCGACGGCGAGCGCTACCACGCGCTGGAAGAACCCACCAGCCTCAACACCCTGGAACTGTTGCCAGAACTGATGGCCGCCAATATCGCTTCGGTAAAAATTGAAGGCCGCCAGCGCAGCCCGGCATACGTCACCCAGGTAGCGAAAGTCTGGCGTCAGGCGATCGATCGCTGTAAAGCCGATCCGCAGAACTTCGTGCCGCAATCTGCATGGATGGAAACCCTTGGTTCGATGTCCGAAGGAACGCAAACCACCCTTGGCGCCTATCACCGTAAATGGCAGTGAGAAACATGAAATATTCATTAGGGCCGGTGCTGTACTACTGGCCAAAAGAGACGCTGGCAGATTTTTACCAGCAGGCGGCAAAATGTAGCGCTGACACCATTTATCTGGGCGAAGCGGTATGCAGCAAGCGCCGCGCGACCAAAGTCGGCGATTGGATCGAAATGGCGAAAGCGCTGGCCGGTAGCGGCAAGCAGGTGGTGCTCTCCACCCTCGCGCTGGTGCAGGCCTCATCCGAACTGGGCGAGCTGAAGCGCTATGTCGAGAACGGCGAATTCCTGATTGAAGCCAGCGACCTCGGCGTGGTCAATCTCTGTGCCGAACGCAAGTTGCCCTTCGTCGCGGGTCATGCGCTGAACTGCTACAACGCCGTCACCCTGCGCCTGCTGCTGAAACAGGGCATGGTGCGCTGGTGTATGCCGGTTGAACTCTCCCGCGACTGGCTGGCTAATTTGCTGACCCAGTGCGAAGAGCTGGGTATTCGCAACCAGTTTGAAGTCGAAGTGCTGAGCTACGGCCATCTGCCGCTGGCCTATTCCGCGCGCTGCTTTACCGCCCGCTCGGAAGACCGGCCAAAAGACGAATGCGAAACCTGCTGCATCAAGTACCCAACCGGGCGCAGCATGCTGTCGCAGGAGAACCAGCAGGTGTTTGTGCTTAACGGCATTCAGACGATGAGCGGCTACGTCTATAACCTTGGCAACGAGTTAACCTCGATGCACGGTCTGGTGGATATGGTGCGCCTGTCGCCGATGGGTAGCGAGACCTTCGCCATGCTCGACGCCTTCCGCGCCAATGAAAATGGCGCTGCGCCGCTGGATCTCACCGCTAACAGCGATTGCAATGGCTACTGGAAACGGCTGGCCGGGCTGGAGCTGCAGGCGTAAGGTGAAGTGTAAAAGCTCACTTTGTTAACAACGGTTATTAATTTTTAATGCACTATTAAAAGATTCACCGTCGACAAAGTGAGCTGTTATGACTGATAAAACCATTCCGTTCTCGGTGCTCGATCTGGCGCCGATCCCGCAGGGATCTTCTGCTAAAGAAGCCTTTTCCCATTCTCTCGCTCTCGCCCAACTGGCGGAATCCCGCGGCTACCACCGTTATTGGCTGGCTGAGCACCATAATATGGTGGGTATTGCCAGCGCGGCGACCTCGGTGTTGATTGGCTATCTTGCCGCCAATACCACCACCCTGCATCTGGGATCCGGAGGCGTAATGTTGCCAAACCACTCGCCGCTGGTGATCGCCGAACAGTTCGGCACCCTGAATACGCTGTATCCCGGACGTATCGATCTCGGCCTTGGCCGCGCGCCGGGCAGCGATCAGCCGACCATGCGCGCGCTGCGTCGCCATATGAGCGGTGATGTCGATAATTTCCCGCGCGATGTGGCGGAGTTGGTGGACTGGTTTGACGCCCGCGAGGCTAATCCGCAGGTGCGCCCGGTTCCCGGCTATGGCGAACGAATTCCGGTGTGGCTGCTGGGCTCAAGCCTGTACAGCGCGCAGCTGGCGGCGCAGCTTGGTCTGCCGTTTGCCTTCGCCTCTCACTTCGCGCCGGACATGCTATTCCAGGCGCTGCATCTGTACCGCAGCAACTTCAAACCTTCGGCGCGGCTCGAAAAACCGTACGCGATGGTATGTATCAATATTATCGCCGCCGATAGTAATCGCGATGCGGAGTTCCTCTTTACCTCGATGCAGCAGGCCTTCGTTAAACTGCGCCGCGGTGAAACCGGGCAGTTGCCGCCGCCGGTGGAAAATATGCATCAACTGTGGTCAGCGTCCGAGCAGTATGGTGTACAGCAGGCATTGAGCATGTCGCTGGTTGGCGATAAGACCAAAGTTCGCCATGGGTTAGCGTCGATTCTTCGCGAAACGGAAGCGGACGAAATCATGGTCAACGGCCAGATCTTCGACCACCAGGCACGCCTGCATTCGTTTGATTTAGCGATGCAGGTGAAAGAGGAATTGTTAGGTTAGCGACGTGGTAAGCCCGGTGCGCGTCACGCCACCGGGCAATGCGGTTATTGATAAACCGGCAACAGATTAAAGCTCGACAGGAAATGCACCACCGCGTTGCCGAGCCCGAACAGCAGGATCAGCGCAATCATCGGTTTTCCGCCCCAAACACGGAACTGTGGGCTGCCGAAGCGTTTACGCGAAGCGCGAGCCAGCAGCGCCGGCACAATCGCCGCCCATACCGTCGCCGCCAGGCCGGCATAGCCGATGGCGTAAAGGAAACCATCTGGTTTCACCAGCCCACCGATCATCGGCGGGATAAAGGTCAACAGCGCGGTTTTAAAGCGTCCCATCGCGCTATCGTCAAAGCCAAACAGATCAGCGAGATAATCGAACAGCCCCAGCGTCACGCCGAGGAAGGAACTGGCGACGGCAAAGTTGGAGAACACCACCAGCAGCAGATCCAGACCGCGGCTATTCAGCACGCCGCTCAGCGCCTGCACCAGCACATCAATGTTGCCGCCCTTCTGGGCGATACCGATAAACTGCGGACGAGGGATATTCCCCATCGTCACCAGCAGCCAGACCACATACAGACCCAGCGCCAGTAGCGTACCGTAAATCAGACAGCGGGTAATGGTGCGCGGATCCTTACCATAATATTTCATCAGGCTCGGCACGTTACCGTGATAGCCAAACGAGGCCAGGCAGAACGGCAGCGTCATCAGCAGGTATGGCGCATAGGAGGCATTCTTCTCCACGACGTTAAACAGCGTCGTCGGCTCAACGTGCCCCAACAGGCTGCCGAAGGTCAGGAAGAAGGTAATCACCTTAGCGCCCAGTACGATAGCCGTCATGCGGCTCACCGCTTTCGTGCTCATCCAGACGATAAAGGCCACCAGCAGCGCAAAGCCGAAGCCCGCAGCGCGCGCCGGTACGTTCAGCGACATTTCACTGAAGGTGTGGTGCAGGATCGAACCGCTCGCAGAAATATAGGCGTAGGTCAGGATATACAGCACAAAGGCGATCGACACGCCGTTCACCAGGTTCCAGCCTTTGCCGAGCAGGTCTTTGGTAATGGTGTCGAAGCTGGAGCCAATCCGGTAGTTAAGGTTGGCTTCCAGAATCATCAAACCGGAGTGCAGCATGCAGAACCAGGTAAAAACCAGCGCCGCCAGCGACCAGAAAAACCACGCGCCGGACATGACCACCGGCAGCGAGAACATGCCCGCGCCAATAATTGTGCCGCCGATAATCACCACGCCGCCAAATAAAGACGGTCGGGTGGCCGTAGTGGTTAGTGTCGCCATTTGCCGAAATCTCCAGTCGAAAATACTTCGCTCACGTTGAGCATGACGCACTGTACCAGTACACGAGTACAAAAGAAATAAAAAAAGCCCCAATCATGACGATCGGGGCTGTATTATTTACTTTACGCTAAGGGATTGCGCTTATTACGCATCGCCACCGAAACGACGACGACCCGCGGAATCATCACGGCGCGGCGCGGAAGCATCGTCACGACGCGGCGCGCGGCCGCCTTCACGACGTTCGCCGCTGAAACGACGACCTTCACCACGACCGCCTTCACGACGTTCGCCACCGAAGCTACGACCGCCTTCACGACGCTCGCCGCCGAAGCCACGACCGCCTTCACGACGCTCGCCGCCGCCACGACGTTCGGTGCGCGGCTGCGCATCGCCCAGCAGCTGCATGTTCATCGGCTTGTTCAGGATGCGGGTACGAGTAAAGTGCTGCAGCACTTCGCCCGGCATACCTTTCGGCAATTCGATGGTGGAGTGAGAACCGAACAGCTTAATGTTGCCGATGTAGCGGCTGCTGATGTCGCCTTCGTTAGCGATCGCGCCAACGATATGACGAACTTCAACGCCGTCATCACGGCCCACTTCAATGCGGTACAGTTCCATTTCACCCACGTCACGACGCTCACGCTTCGGACGATCTTCACGATCGCCACGCGGGCCGCGGTCATTACGGTCGCCACGACGTTCGAAACGGTCATCACGATCGCGGAATTCACGACGCGGACGCATCGGCGCATCCGGCGGAACGATCAGAGAACGTTCGCCCTGGGCCATTTTCAGCAGCGCAGCGGCCAGCGTTTCCACGTCCAGCTCTTCGCCTTCCGCGGTCGGCTGGATTTTCGCCAGCAGCGCACGGTACTGGTCCAGATCGCTGCTTTCCAGCTGCTGCTGAACTTTAGCGGCGAATTTCTCCAGACGACGTTTGCCCAGCAGTTCTGCGTTCGGCAGTTCTACTTCAGGGATCGTCAGCTTCATCGTACGTTCGATGTTACGCAGCAGGCGACGCTCACGGTTCTCAACGAACAGCAGCGCGCGACCCGCACGACCCGCACGACCGGTACGGCCGATACGGTGAACGTAAGATTCGGAATCCATCGGGATGTCATAGTTAACAACCAGGCTGATACGCTCAACGTCCAGGCCACGGGCCGCAACGTCGGTGGCGATCAAGATATCCAGACGACCGTCTTTCAGGCGCTCCAGAGTCTGCTCACGCAGCGCCTGGTTCATATCGCCGTTCAGCGCGGCGCTGTTATAGCCGCTACGCTCCAGCGCTTCTGCCACTTCCAGGGTCGCGTTTTTGGTACGCACGAAGATAATCGCCGCATCAAAGTCTTCCGCTTCCAGGAAACGCACCAGCGCTTCGTTTTTACGCATGCCGTAAGCAGTCCAGTAGCTCTGGCTGATGTCCGGGCGCGTGGTGACGCTGGACTGAATGCGCACTTCCTGCGGCTCTTTCATGAAGCGGCGGGTAATGCGACGAATCGCTTCCGGCATCGTGGCGGAGAACAGAGCGGTCTGATGACCTTCCGGGATCTGCGCCATGATAGTTTCTACGTCTTCGATAAAGCCCATGCGCAGCATTTCATCTGCTTCGTCCAGTACCAGACCGCTCAGTTTAGAGAGATCCAGCGTACCGCGCTTCAGGTGGTCCAGCAGACGACCCGGGGTACCGACAACGATCTGCGGCCCCTGACGCAGGGCGCGCAGCTGCACGTCATAACGCTGGCCGCCGTACAGGGCAACCACGTTTACGCCGCGCATATGTTTAGAGAATTCCGTCATTGCTTCAGCAACCTGTACCGCCAGTTCGCGGGTCGGCGCCAGCACCAGAATCTGCGGTGCTCTCAGCTCAGGATCGATGTTGTTCAGCAGCGGTAAAGAGAACGCTGCGGTCTTACCACTACCGGTCTGGGCCATACCCAGAACGTCGCGGCCGTCCAGCAGATGCGGAATGCACTCAGCCTGGATCGGAGATGGTTTTTCGTAACCCAGATCGTTAAGCGCTTCAAGGATAGGAGCCTTCAGGCCCAGATCTGCAAAAGTGGTTTCGAATTCAGCCATGTAGTACGTGTGCCTCAAAATTAATGGCGGCCAGTCTACATAACTCATCGTGAAAATTTAGAGTAATTTTCATTGAAAAGTGTGAACCGGCTCAAAGTAGGTGTATTAACGAACAACAACGCCCTCACCCGCGAAGGTGATGGCAATCAAAAAAAGGGCTGATGTGTGTTCGTCAGCTATTGCTGGTCCGATTCTGCCAGGTCATCTTGCTCCTGGCCCAAGAGCGATAATTCCAACAATGCGTATCGGTGCTCAACGTAGTTATGAACGTTGTTAGCGACCGCCAGTTTGAACAGTGCCGTAGCGCTGTCCTTGTCCCCCAGACTTAGGTAGTACTTACCTAAATAGAAGTTGGTTTCACTGAGATGCTCAGCGAGCGAGGTGTTATCCGTTGCGTCTGCCTTCAGACGGGTCATCAGCTCTTTTTCGCTAATGTCGCCAAGGTAGAACTCGACAATGTTCCATCCCCATTGCTCTTTGTCCGACTTGTTGAAGTGCTGTTTCAGTGCTTCAAGCGCCTGCTTCTCATCAAGCTTACGCTCGGCGAGGTATAACCACAGACTGCGGAAAGGATCATTGGGATCGTCTTGATAAAACGCCAGCAGATCATCTTGCGCTAACTTAGCACGGCCACCGTAATACAGAGCGATGCCGCGGTTTAAGTGCGCGTAGTTGTAAGTTGGATCAAGCTCAAGTACAGAATCAAACGCTTCATAGGCAGCATCAAAATTGCCTGCCTGCGTTAAATAAATGCCTAAGTAATTGAATACTTCAGGCATATCGGGTCGGATTGCCAGCGCTTGTGAAAAATCATTTCGCGCTAATGCCCTCAGACCGAGACTATCATACAACACTCCGCGCTCATATAAAAGCTGTGCGCGTTCGTCATCGGTTAAAGCCCGACTGGCAAGAATTTGTTCCATGCGCGCCAGAATCACTTCTTGCTGCAAAGTCGGTTGCAATGGTACCGCGAGGACGGCGTCCTTACGCCAGGCAGAGTTGCTGCATCCTGCCAGCGTGAGAGCTGTCGCCACGAAACACCAGCGCAGAAAAGGCTTCATTTCCCACTCCCGAAGACAACGATTGGATGAACGTCCAGTTCCCCGGCTGCAAAAAGGCATCCTGCCCGGAATAGACCCTCCGCCGAAGCGGAGGGCAATCGGCAACCTTACTCGCCCTGCTCTGCGGCCGGAGCTTCCGGCGCGTTAGCTGGCTGAGCCTGCTCAGTTGCTTCTTTAATGCTCAGACGTACGCGGCCCTGACGGTCAACTTCCAGAACCTTAACCGGTACTTCCTGACCCATCTGCAGGTAATCAGTCACTTTCTCAACGCGCTTGTCAGCGATCTGAGAGATGTGAACCAGACCTTCTTTACCGCCGCCGATGGCAACGAATGCGCCAAAGTCAACGATACGGGTCACTTTACCATTGTAGATACGGCCAACTTCGATCTCAGCGGTGATCTCTTCGATACGGCGGATAGCGTGCTGAGCTTTGTCACCGTCGGTCGCTGCGATCTTCACGGTACCGTCATCTTCGATTTCGATGGTGGTGCCGGTTTCTTCGGTCAGGGCACGGATAACAGAACCGCCTTTACCGATAACGTCTTTGATCTTGTCCGGGTTGATCTTGATGGTGTGGATACGCGGTGCGAATTCGGAGATATCGCCGCGCGGCGCGTTAATCGCCTGTTCCATCACGCCCAGGATGTGCAGACGCGCACCTTTAGCCTGGTTCAGAGCAACCTGCATGATTTCTTTGGTGATACCTTCAATTTTAATATCCATCTGCAGCGCAGAGATACCGTCGCGAGAACCCGCAACTTTGAAGTCCATATCGCCAAGGTGGTCTTCGTCACCCAGAATGTCGGACAGTACGACGAAGTTATCGCCTTCTTTCACCAGACCCATTGCGATACCCGCAACGGCGGCTTTCACCGGCACGCCAGCGTCCATCAGCGCCAGAGATGCGCCACAGACGGAAGCCATGGAAGAAGAACCGTTGGATTCGGTGATTTCAGATACCACGCGAACGGTGTACGGGAATTCGTCGATTGTCGGCATTACGGCCAGAACGCCGCGCTTAGCCAGACGACCGTGACCGATTTCACGACGCTTCGGAGAACCAACCATGCCAGTTTCACCTACGGAGTACGGAGGGAAGTTGTAGTGGAACAGGAAGGAGTCCGTGCGCTCGCCCATCAGTTCGTCGATGTTCTGCGCGTCGCGTGCGGTACCCAGAGTCGCGGTAACCAGCGCCTGAGTTTCGCCACGGGTAAACAGTGCGGAACCGTGAGTACGCGGCAATACGCCGGTACGAACGTCCAGACCACGGATCATGTCTTTTTCGCGGCCATCGATACGCGGCTCGCCTGCCAGTACGCGGCTACGGACGACGTTTTTCTCGATAGCGTGCAGGATTTCACCCAGTTCGTTGGCGTCCAGGGTTTCATCTTCGGCAACCAGCGTCGCGATGGTTTCAGATTTGATCACGTCAACCTGAGCGTAACGCTCTTGTTTGTCGGTGATACGGTAAGCATCGCTCAGGCGGGATTCAGCCAGCGCAGCAACGCGCGCGTTCAGGGCGGCGTCAACCACTTCCGGCTGCCAGTCCCAACGCGGTTTACCGGCTTCTTTCACCAGGTCGTTGATGTTCTGAATAACAACCTGCTGCTGCTCGTGGCCAAAGACCACCGCGCCCAGCATCTGGTCTTCGCTCAGCAGTTCAGCTTCGGATTCAACCATCAGTACGGCCGCTTCGGTACCGGCAACCACCAGATCCAGTTTGCTGGATTTCAGCTCTTCCTGGGTTGGGTTCAGTACGTACTGGTCGTTGATGTAACCCACGCGAGCGGCGCCGATTGGGCCATTGAACGGAATACCGGACAGCGACAGCGCGGCGGATGCGCCGATCATCGCGACGATATCCGGGTTAACCTGCGGGTTAACGGAAACAACGGTCGCGATAACCTGAACTTCGTTAACGAAGCCTTCCGGGAACAGCGGACGAACCGGGCGGTCAATCAGACGCGCGATCAGGGTTTCGCCTTCGCTTGGACGGCCTTCACGACGGAAGAAGCCACCCGGGATTTTACCGGCAGCGTAAGTACGCTCCTGGTAGTTAACAGTCAGCGGGAAGAAGTCCTGGCCCGGTTTCGCTTTTTTCTGACCCACAACGGTAACGAATACCGCGGTGTCATCCATGCTAACCATCACAGCGGCCGTTGCCTGGCGCGCCATCATACCGGTTTCCAGGGTTACGGTGTGCTGGCCGTACTGGAATTTACGAACGATCGGATTAAGCAAAATTCTATCCTTTTATCTAAAAATGACGCCATATCTACGATATCGCGCCTGATGACCCGATCCTCTGCATCCTCGCGACTAATGACAACCTTTACCCGCCCCTGCGGATGAAGCCTCTCATTAGCCGCGCGAACCTCTGCATGAAGATCATTAATAGCAACAATACATGAGTTTTTAATGAATTGCTGCCGCCTGGTCGAAAAAAGGGGCCGTGAGGCCCCTTTTTCTGAAACTCGCAGAATTAGCGACGCAGACCCAGACGCTCGATCAGCGAAGAGTAACGTGCAACATCTTTACGTTTCAGGTAGTCGAGCAGTTTACGACGCTGAGAAACCATGCGCAGCAGACCACGACGGCTGTGGTGATCTTTTTTGTGCTCTGCAAAGTGACCCTGCAGGTGGTTGATCTGTGCAGTCAGCAGTGCAACCTGAACTTCAGTAGAACCGCTGTCGTTTGCGCCACGACCGAACTCAGAAACGATTTGTGCTTTAGCTTCAACGCTTAGAGACATTTTCAAACTCCAAAATTATAAGTAAAGAAAGGGTGCCGATCTCTAATTCAGCAACCCCTGATGCAACGCCCGAAAATGTTAAAACACTTTAGCGGACGTTAAGCGGCGATATTCTACTCGTAGCAGGCTTTTATCGCAACAAAAGCGCTTACTGTGGGTATTCCACCACCAGACGACGAGGCGCGACGCGGCCTTCATCGTCGATTTCGCCCATACCGAGGAACCTACCGGACTCGCTTTCCATCACTCGCACCAGCCCGTTCAGCGGCGCGCCTGACTGACGAACCGGGTTGCCGTTTTTAAAGTAGACCGCGGAAGTTTCCGGAATATGAACCAGCGGGTAATCCGACGCGGGGCTATCCATCGGCATCAGCAGCGGGTCAAGCAGTTGAGCGGCGGGAATATCCTCTGCCGCCGCCTGTTCGACCAGCGCCTGCAGTTGCTCCAGGGTCACCATCCGCTCGACCGGGTATTTGCTCACCGCCAGGCGACGCAGGAAAATCACGTGCGCGCCGCAGCCAAGCTTCTCGCCCAAATCATCGATAATCGTACGGATGTAGGTACCTTTCGAACAGTGGATCTCAAGCTCCAGTTCATCGCCTTCATGGCGAATAAACAGCAGCTCATAGACCGTAATCGGCCGGGCTTCACGCGGAACCTCAATGCCCTGACGAGCGTATTCGTACAGCTTTTTACCCTGATATTTCAGCGCCGAGTACATCGACGGCACCTGCTGAGTCTCGCCGCGGAAGCTATCCAGCGCCGCCGCCAGCTGTTCTTCGTTAAAGGTTAGCGGGCGTTCCTCCACCACCTGGCCATCGGCGTCGGAGGTATCCGTACGCTGACCAAGTTTGGCGATCACGCGATAACGCTTATCAGAATCCAGCAGATACTGGGAAAACTTAGTCGCTTCGCCAAGGCAGACCGGCAGCATACCGGTCGCCAGCGGATCCAGCGCGCCGGTATGGCCAGCGCGGTTGGCATTATAAATACGTTTTACTTTCTGCAGCACATCGTTGCTGGAGGCGCCCTGAGGCTTATCCAGCAGCAATACGCCGTGCACGTCGCGGCCGCGACGACGAGGACGACTCATTAGTCCTCCTTGCTGTCGTCCGGGTTCACACGACGCTCATCGTCGTGTTTCACCACGCTGGTAACCAGGTTGGACATGCGCATCCCTTCGACCAGCGAGTTGTCGTAGAAGAAAGTCAGTTCCGGCACGATGCGCAGGCGCATCGCTTTGCCCAGCAGAGAGCGGATAAAGCCAGAGGCTTCCTGCAGCGCTTTGATGCCCGCTTTCACCGCGGCTTCATCTTTGTCGTTGAGGAAGGTGACATACACTTTGGCATAGGCCAGGTCACGGGACATTTCTACGCCGGAAACGGTGGTCATCATGCCCAGACGCGGGTCTTTGATTTCACGCTGCAGGATGATGGCAATTTCTTTTTGCATCTCCTGGGCCACGCGCTGCGGGCGACCGAATTCTTTCGCCATAATAAATTCTCCAGAATAAAGACAAAAAAGGGGCCAAAAGCCCCTTTTTAAAATTATTGCCGGGTGGCGCTTCGCTTACCCGGCCTACGCTTAGCTATCTGACGATTAATCGATACTACGCTGGATTTCGATGATTTCGAACACTTCGATCATATCGCCAACGCGAACGTCGTTGTAGTTCTTCACGCCGATACCACATTCCATGCCGTTACGGACTTCGTTAACGTCATCTTTGAAGCGGCGCAGGGATTCCAGCTCGCCTTCATAGATAACCACGTTGTCGCGCAGGACGCGGATTGGGTTGTGACGTTTAATCGTACCTTCGGTAACCATACAGCCCGCGATGGCGCCGAATTTCGGCGATTTGAAGACATCACGCACTTCAGCCAGACCGATGATCTGCTGTTTCAGTTCCGGAGACAGCATGCCGCTCATCGCTGCTTTCACTTCGTCGATCAGGTTATAGATGACGGAGTAGTAACGCAGATCCAGGCTTTCTGACTCGATAACTTTACGTGCGGAAGCATCGGCACGAACGTTGAAGCCAACCAGAATCGCGTTGGAAGCGGCAGCCAGGGTCGCGTCGGTTTCGGTGATACCACCTACGCCGGAACCGATGATCTTCACTTTAACTTCGTCGGTAGACAGTTTCAGTAAGGAATCGGAAATCGCTTCGACAGAGCCCTGCACGTCCGCTTTCAGCACGATGTTCACTTCGTGAACTTCGCCTTCGGTCATGTTAGCGAACATGTTTTCCAGTTTAGATTTCTGCTGGCGAGCCAGTTTAACTTCACGGAATTTACCCTGACGATACAGCGCAACTTCACGCGCTTTTTTCTCGTCACGAACAACGGTAACTTCATCACCCGCCGCCGGAACGCCGGACAGACCGAGGATTTCCACCGGAATGGACGGACCCGCTTCCAGCACTTCGCGACCCAGTTCGTCACGCATCGCACGTACGCGGCCATATTCAAAGCCACACAGTACGATATCGCCCTTATGCAGAGTACCTTCGCGAACCAGAACGGTAGCTACCGGACCGCGACCTTTATCCAGGAAGGATTCGATGACCGCGCCGCTCGCCATACCGTTACGTACCGCTTTCAGTTCGAGAACTTCAGCCTGCAGCAGGATTGCGTTCAGCAGGTCGTCGATACCGGTACCGACTTTCGCTGATACTGGGATGAACTGCGCTTCACCGCCCCACTCTTCCGGCATCACGCCGTACTGGGAGAGTTCGTTCTTCACGCGATCCATATCCGCTTCCGGCTTATCGATCTTGTTCACTGCAACCACTACCGGCACCTGCGCCGCTTTGGCGTGCTGGATAGCTTCCACAGTCTGCGGCATCACGCCGTCGTCTGCCGCCACCACCAGAACCACGATATCCGTCGCCTGCGCGCCACGAGCACGCATAGAGGTAAACGCGGCGTGGCCCGGGGTATCCAGGAAGGTGATCATGCCGTTGTCGGTTTCTACGTGGTACGCGCCGATGTGCTGGGTAATACCACCCGCTTCGCCGGAGGCAACCTTAGTAGAACGAATGTAGTCCAGCAGAGAGGTTTTACCGTGGTCAACGTGACCCATGATGGTCACTACCGGTGCGCGCGGTTCAGCCGCAGCGCCGGTGTCACGGTCGCTCATTACTGCTTCTTCCAGCTCGTTTTCACGACGCAGGATAACTTTGTGGCCCATCTCTTCGGCAACCAGCTGTGCGGTTTCCTGGTCGATGACCTGGTTGATGGTCGCCATCGCGCCCAGTTTCATCATCGCTTTGATGACCTGAGAGCCTTTGACCGCCATCTTGTTGGCCAGCTCGCCAACGGTGATGGTTTCGCCGATCACAACATCACGGTTAACGGCCTGAGCCGGCTTCTGGAAGCCCTGCTGCAGAGAAGAACCTTTACGATGTTTGCCGCCTTTACCGCCGCGAACGGCCGCACGGGCTTCTTCACGGTCAGCTTTGGATTCAGCGTGTTTGTTGCCTTTCTTCGCCGGACGCGCAGCTTTGCTGTTACGGCCGCGGCCGCGACCGCCTTCAACTTCACGATCGTTATCATCTTCAGCCTGACGCGCATGCTGAGAGGTGGTTACGTGGTAGTCGGTCGTTTCTTCTGGGGTTTCCGGAGTTTCACTCCAGTTTTTTTCATTTTCTTCAGCCATACGGCGTGCTTCTTCCGCTACACGGCGCGCTTCTTCTTCAAGTTTGCGGCGTGCTTCTTCTTCCGATTTGCGCTTCAGCTCCGCTGCTTCGTTCTCACGGCGGATCTTTTCAGCCTGGGCGGTCTTGGTCATTTCGTCGGTATGTTGATTGCTCACTTTGTCTTTTTCCGCGGCTTCACGTTTCGCTTTATCAGCGACTTCACGTTTAGCTTGTTCTGCGGCCTCACGTTCAGCTTTTAATTGCGCCTCGCGTTTAGCTGCTTCTTCAGCTTCACGACGGGCCTGCTCTTCCGCTTCACGCTGCGCCTGCTCTTCCGCGGCCAGGCGTTCAGCCTCTTGCGGATCGCGTTTCACAAAGGTGCGTTTCTTGCGGACTTCGATTTGTACCGATTTACTCTTTCCACCGGTACCTGGAATATTTAACGTGCTGCGCGTTTTACGCTGCAACGTCAGCTTGTCAGGCGCCGAGCCGTGTTCACGGTTCAGGTGCGTTAACAAGGTTTGCTTCTCTTGCGCGGTCACAGAATCATCAGCCGATTTGCGAATGCCTGCATCAGCAAATTGCTGTATCAGGCGATCCACAGAGGTCTGAATTTCTGAGGCCAGCGCTTTAATAGTCACATCTGTCATGCTGTTCCTTCCTGCTACAGTTTATTACGCTTCGTCGCCGAACCAACAAATGTTGCGAGCAGCCATGATGAGTTCACCAGCTTTCTCGTCGGTCATACCTTCGATATCAGCCAGGTCATCAACGCCCTGTTCGGCGAGATCTTCCAGCGTACAAACACCACGGGCAGCCAGCTTAAACGCCAGAGCACGGTCCAAACCTTCCAGATTCAATAAATCGTCGGCAGGTTTGTTGTCTCCCAGGCTTTCTTCCTGAGCCAGCGCCAGTGTAGTCAGTGCGTTTTTCGCACGCTCACGAAGTGCTTCAACGGTCGCTTCATCAAGGCCGTCGATTTCCAGCAGTTCTTTCATCGGCACATAGGCCAGTTCTTCCAGCGAGGAGAAGCCCTCTTCAACCAGTACGGTTGCGAAATCTTCATCAATATCGAGATATTTGGTGAAGGTATCGATAGCGGCATGGGCTTCAGCCTGGTGCTTAGCCTGCAGGTCATCAACGGTCATGACGTTGAGTTCCCAGCCGCTGAGCTGCGATGCCAGGCGGACGTTCTGACCGTTACGGCCGATCGCCTGCGCCAGGTTGCCTGCTTCTACCGCGATGTCCATGGTGTGTTTATCTTCATCCACCACGATGGACGCGACGTCAGCCGGCGCCATGGCGTTAATCACGAACTGCGCCGGGTTATCATCCCACAGGACGATATCGATGCGCTCGCCACCAAGCTCGGTAGAAACCGCCTGAACGCGCGCACCGCGCATACCTACGCAAGCGCCAACCGGGTCGATACGCTTGTCATTGGTTTTCACGGCGATTTTCGCACGAGAACCCGGATCGCGGGCTGCGGCTTTGATTTCCAGCACTTCTTCGCCAATTTCCGGCACTTCAATGCGGAACAGTTCGACCAGCATCTCCGGTTTGGAGCGAGTCACGAACAGCTGCGCGCCGCGCGCTTCCGGACGAACGGCGTACAGCACGCCGCGAATACGGTCGCCCGGACGGAAGTTTTCACGCGGCAGCATATCTTCACGCAGGATCACGGCTTCAGCGTTGCTGCCCAGATCCAGAGTGATGTTGTCGCGGTTTACTTTTTTCACCACGCCGGTGATGATCTCACCTTCGTGCTCGCGGAACTGATCGACAACCATCGCGCGCTCAGCTTCACGTACTTTCTGTACGATAACCTGTTTAGCGGTCTGCGTGGTGATACGGTCGAAGGTGACAGATTCAATCTGATCTTCAACGTAGTCGCCGACGTTCATGCTTTCATCTTCGTAACGCGCCGCTTCCAGCGTGATCTCGCGAGTCGGTTGAGTCACCTCTTCAACCACCAGCCAGCGACGGAAGGTGTCGAAATCACCGCTTTTACGGTCGATTTCTACGCGAACGTCGATCTCTTGTTCGTATTTTTTCTTGGTCGCCGTTGCCAGAGCGCTTTCCAACGCTTCGAAAATCTTCTCGCGCGGCAGCGCTTTTTCGTTGGAAACGGCTTCAACAACAGCCAAAATTTCTTTGTTCATCGGGGCCTTTCACCTCAATCCAGACTGTTAAAAGTGGGGAACCAGGTTCGCCTTCTGGATGTTACTCAGCGCGAACACTTCATCTTTGCCTTCGACGGTTACCGTGATCATCTCACCGTCTACCGCTTTGATAATGCCCTGCCATTTACGACGGTTCTGTACCGCCATACGTAGCACCAGCGAAACTTCTTCACCGGTGAAACGTTGATAGTGTTCAGCAGTAAACATCGGACGGTCGAGACCAGGCGAAGAGACTTCCAGGTTGTAAGCGACGGTGATTGGATCTTCGACATCCATGACAGCACTGACCTGGTGGCTCACATCAGCACAATCATCAACATTGATGCCATCTTCACTATCAATATAGATGCGCAGTGTGGATGTGCGACCGCGAATAAATTCGATGCCGACCAGCTCAAAGCCAAGCGCTTCAACTGGCGCAGTGAGCATCTCTGTTAATTTTTGCTCTAATGTGGACAAACCCACCCCCAAGACATAAAAAAAGGGCGTATAGCCCAGTTATTCTGAAGTCAGATAACAAAAAACCCCGATAAATCGGGGCTTTAGATAACTGAACCCTGAGACCGCAATTGCGATCTGGAACACCTTCCAGAAGAATTCTTTCAAATCCGGCTACGAAGGACCTAGTCCTCACAGTATATTTGAAAAAGTACTTAATGGGAAAGTGGTTGCGGGGGCCGGATTTGAACCGACGACCTTCGGGTTATGAGCCCGACGAGCTACCAGGCTGCTCCACCCCGCGCCTGAAACGTGGCATATTTTACTCTTTCTGAGTAAAAGACGCAAATACTGCTGGGATTTGGTACCGAGGACGGGACATAAAATCGTGGTGAATTGTATCGATAAATCATATATTTTGTCAACATCCATTTTACACCACCCGCTTGCCGTTTATGCTGGCATTTCAGGCTTTTTTAGCAAAATCACCATCAGGCTCTTCCTGTCGCCAGCAAAAGATGATTAAATGAAAACTCACAATTAGTGCATAAAAATGCAAATTTGTTGTTGAGTCGAACTCACCACAGTCTATCTAGCAGGGTTTTATTTTATGACGACGATTCTTAAGCATCTCCCGGTTGGTCAACGTATTGGTATTGCTTTCTCCGGTGGGCTGGATACCAGCGCCGCCCTGCTGTGGATGCGTAAAAAAGGCGCGGTTCCTTATGCATATACCGCGAATCTGGGCCAGCCTGACGAAGACGACTACGAGGCCATTCCGCGTCGTGCGAAAGAGTATGGCGCAGAAGGCGCTCGTCTGATTGATTGCCGTAAACAACTGGTGGCGGAAGGCATCGCAGCGATTCAGTGCGGCGCATTCCATAACACCACCGGCGGCTTAACCTATTTCAACACCACGCCGCTGGGCCGAGCCGTGACCGGCACCATGCTGGTTGCCGCAATGAAAGAAGATGGCGTCAACATCTGGGGCGACGGTAGCACCTATAAAGGCAACGATATCGAGCGTTTTTATCGCTACGGCCTGCTGACCAATGCGGAACTTCAGATCTACAAGCCGTGGCTGGATAGCGATTTCATTGATGAACTGGGCGGCCGTCATGAAATGTCCGAGTTTATGATAGCCTGCGGATTCGACTACAAAATGTCTGTCGAGAAAGCCTATTCCACCGATTCCAACATGCTGGGCGCGACGCACGAAGCAAAAGATCTCGAATTCCTTAATTCCAGCGTGAAAATCGTCAACCCGATTATGGGTGTGAAGTTCTGGGATGAAAGCGTAAAAATCGCCGCTGAAGAAGTGACCGTGCGTTTTGAACAGGGTCATCCGGTTGCGCTGAATGGTAAAACGTTCAGCGATGACGTCGAACTGATGCTGGAAGCTAACCGCATCGGCGGTCGCCACGGTCTGGGCATGAGCGATCAGATTGAAAACCGCATCATCGAAGCGAAAAGCCGCGGCATCTATGAAGCACCGGGGATGGCACTGCTGCATATCGCCTACGAGCGCCTGCTGACTGGTATCCACAACGAAGATACCATTGAGCAATATCATGCTCATGGCCGTCAGTTGGGTCGCCTGCTCTATCAGGGTCGCTGGTTCGATTCCCAGGCGCTGATGCTGCGCGATTCGTTGCAGCGTTGGGTCGCCAGTCAGATCACCGGCGAAGTGACTCTGGAACTGCGTCGCGGCAACGACTACTCAATCCTGAATACCGTTTCAGACAACCTGACCTATAAAGCAGAGCGTCTGACTATGGAAAAAGGCGATTCCATGTTTACCGCTGAAGATCGTATCGGCCAGCTGACCATGCGCAACCTGGACATTACCGATACCCGTGAGAAGCTATTCGGCTATGCCCAATCCGGGCTACTCAGCGCGTCTTCCGCCACCGGTCTGCCACAGGTTGAAAACCTGGAAAATCGCGATAAATAAACCGCGAAGCCAAACTCTCCAGCCGGCGCTAACCCGCCGGCTTTTTTATTTCCGCAATAAATCCTAAATAACAACTCTGCTTTATCGTTATAGTTTATGACATCACTATTTTTAATAATCACCATCTATAATTTATCGAATACCTGTACTCTTATACCGAGAGGATCGCAATGAATATTAAACCTCCCGTTCGGCCGCAAGACGCGATCAATCGTCTGATGTCGTTGCTGGAACCGCATGCCACGCCAATAAATATGGTCGCAAGGAAAAGGCTTAGCTGGGAATATAAAGGCAAAATCCAGCTCTATCTGTTTAAGAAAGGTGAGCTATCCATTTTTCGCTCATCGGACAGATTACTTATGGTCACCGTCTATGAGCCGCACCTGTTTGGCGTAGCCGAAATGCTGCAGCCCAGCCGTAGCCACGGCCTTCGTGCGGAAATCGATACGGAAATCCTGCGGATTGACAGCGATAAAGCCATGCAACTCTTCAGTGAGCATAACATGTGGGAAGAGGTCACCCGGCTGCTGGCTTACCACACCTCTTATTTGGTGTATCGCGACGATTTAGTATTACAACAGCGGACTTATTCGGTCATTCGTAATCATTTAATGGAAATGTTACTGCTTCCTGAAGAGACCCGCTCGCGGGTATCCATGCTGGAATATATTCAGGACCGCACACATCTGTCGCGCAGCAGTATTCTGAATGTGTTATCAGCGTTGAAAAAGGGCGGCTATATCGAGTTTGCCCGCGGTGGTTATTTACAGAGTATCACCTCCCTGCCTGAGAAGTTTTAGTCCCCGCTTGACCAGCAACTTATCGCCCTCGGCCATTGTTTAAAATTAAACATATAAACGGTAACGGCGGGCGATAAATGCTTCTATTCTGCACATAACTATTAAACCAGAAACCCGTTAATTTTGCCCGAGCGCTCGTATCGGGCATTTTTTTACCCGAAGGAATATGAATAATGAGCATGTTCAGATTGAAATCCATCCTGCTTATCGCGGCCCTGAGCGCCAGCAGCGCCGCCTTCGCTTCCGTTAATCTTCACGGTGAAGCCGGTTCAGAATTCACCAACTTATCAGCCAGCTTTAACCCGCAGGCTCCCGGAATGACCTTTAACGGTAACTGGGCGCATAGCGATAACGATGGCGATACGGTGGGATTGGGCATGGGCTATAACTTTGATCTCGGTCCGTTCCTGCTGACGGCTGGCGGTAAAGCGGTATATCTGAATCCGAACGATGGCGATGAAGGCTATGCGATTGCCCTCGGCGGCGGCGCTCAACTACCGCTTGGCGATTTCTTTACCTTGTTCGGTGAGGCTTATTATTCCCCGGATTCCATGTCCAGCGGCGTTGATGAATATCTCGAAGCCAATGCCGGCTTACGCGTGAATATCATCAAATCCATGAGCATCGAAGCGGGCTATCGCTACATTGATATGGCGGGGAAACATGACCACCGCGATAACGTCCTGGCGGATGGCGCCTATGCGGGTTTCAATTTCCGTTTCTAAGCGCGGCAAACGGGATTGCCTGCCGGCAATCCCTCTTTTTATGCAAGAGATGGTATGGTTTTCAGCAGTTTATTAATTTCCTGCAAGCCCGCAATATTGTTCTCTTTACGGTAGACGTCGTTCATCGAAGCCATTTGCTCAAGTTTGGTTAACGCCCCGTAAACCTGATACGCCTCGCTATCTTTATCAAAGACATCCCGTTTATCTACATCCTGTAAATAGTTGCTTTTGAGCGACTGGCTTAACTTGCTGATAAGCAGGCTGTTATCCTGAAAATAGTTAACGACCGTTGATGATTCCGGCGCGGCCGCGGAATTATTTATAACCGGCACCTGCAGGGTATTCAACGTGTCTACTGTTTCTGGCGACGAATGACTGCTGCATCCGGCCAGGCCCAATACACCGGCAATGATAACTACTTTTAAAGTACGCATGGCGTCACTGAACCTCGTCAAAATTGATGAGGGCGACTTTAGCGATTTCTCGGGGATCAAAACCAGCGGAGTGTTGTTTATAAATAAACAACGCATAGAGGGAACAAAAACAAAAAAAGACGCTTTTCAGCGTCTTTTCTCTGGAATATTGGTACCGAGGATGGGACTCGAACCCACAAGCCCGTTAGGGCACTACCACCTCAAGGTAGCGTGTCTACCAATTCCACCACCTCGGTACAGAATACTTAGTGCGGGATATCGCTGGCCGGCTGAGCCGGTGCGGTTGGCTGAGTCTGCTCAGACTTCGGCGCACTCAGATCATCCCACTCACTTCCTTTATTGGTCTTGTTGCTGTTGATATTACCCAGCGCCAGACTGATGATGAAGAACAGCGCGGCCAGAATGCCGGTCATACGGGTCATGAAGTTACCAGAACCGCTAGAACCAAACAACGTGCCGGAAGCGCCTGCTCCGAAGGAGGCTCCCATGTCAGCGCCTTTACCTTGCTGCAGCATGATCAGGCCAACAAGGGCAATCGCTACAATAAGGAAAATTACTAAAAGAGCTTCGTACATAATCAACCTGTTCCTTGCGGATTCGCCGCATACCAAGTGCTTCACCAATAAAGCGGGACGTTTTAATATTTCCCACTGAAGCGGGTGTGAATACTAACCAAAGCGAATAACCTTCGCAAGGGCAATTTTGGCGTATTGTATCAACTGCGGAAAAAAACAGCAAAAAGCGTTTTTATATGCTTAAAAAGGCAGCAAGAGCCGCCTTTTTAATCACTTAGCTGCGATAGTTATACGCTTTTAACCGCATCGGCGATACGGTGGGCAAATTCCTTCACCTGCGCTTCATGCTCGCCTTCAACCATCACGCGGATCAGCGGTTCAGTACCGGATTTACGCAGCAGCACGCGTCCACGGTTCCCCAGCGCAGCTTCTACTTCGGCAGTCACTGCTTTCACGCTTTCATGCTCCAGCGGATTGCCGCTGCCTTCGGTAAAGCGCACATTGACCAGAATCTGCGGGAACATTTTCATTCCGCTGCACAGATCGTGCAGGCTCATATGATTGCGCACCATCGCCGCCACGACCTGCAGGCTGGCGACTATGCCATCGCCGGTGGTGGTTTTGTCCAGCAGAATCACATGGCCGGAGTTTTCCGCGCCAATGCGCCAGCCTTTTTCCTGCAGTTTTTCCAGCACGTAACGGTCACCCACTTTCGCGCGGGTAAACGGAATGCCAAGCTGCTTCAGCGCCAGCTCAAGCCCCATGTTGCTCATCAGCGTGCCGACTGCGCCGCCGCGCAGCTGGCCCTGGCGCAAGCCTTCACGGGCGATAATATAGAGGATCTGATCGCCATCGACTTTGTTGCCTTCATGGTCAACCATAATGACGCGATCGCCATCACCGTCATAGGCAATACCCAGATCGGCTTTTTCCGCCATCACGCGAGCCTGCAGCGCGCGTACGTCGGTTGCGCCGACCTCTTCGTTAATGTTCAGCCCATCAGGTTCACAGCCCATCGCGATAACCTGCGCGCCCAATTCGCGGAATACATTTGGCGCAATGTGGTAAGTCGCGCCGTGGGCGCAATCCACCACCACCTTCAGCGAGCCGAGGCTCAGCTCATTCGGGAAGGTGCCTTTGCAAAACTCAATATAGCGGCCGGCGGCGTCGACGATACGGCTGGCTTTCCCAAGCTCAGCGGAATCAACGCAGGTCAGCTCTTTTTCCATCTCTGCTTCAATCGCTTCTTCGACGTCATCCGGAAGCTTAGTGCCTTCGATAGAGAAGAATTTAATACCGTTGTCATAGAAAGGGTTATGAGAGGCAGAGATGACGATTCCCGCTTCAGCGCGGAAGGCGCGGGTCAGATAGGCGATTGCCGGCGTCGGCATAGGGCCGGTAAACGAAGCGGACAAGCCCGCAGCCGCCAGGCCAGCTTCCAGCGCGGATTCCAGCATATAGCCAGAAATTCGCGTGTCTTTACCGATAATAATTTTACGTGAACCATGGCGCGCCAGCACTTTACCTGCCGCCCAACCCAGCTTCAGCACGAACTCAGGCGTAATAGGTGCGTCGCCAACGCGGCCACGAATACCATCGGTGCCAAAATATTTGCGGTTACTCATAACGTTTATTTTCCTTAGCGGCCAGGGTGGCTTCCACCACGCGCAGCGCTTCTACCGTTTCTTTGACATCATGGACGCGAATTATCTGCGCGCCCTGCATTGCAGCAATGACTGCGCAGGACAAGCTGCCGCTCAGCCGTTCCGACGGCCCCACGTTCAACAGCTGACCCACCATCGACTTACGCGACATCCCCACCAGCAGCGGGAGGCCAAAATGATGGAACTCCCCAAGTCGGGCAAGCAGTTCATAGTTATGGGAAAGATTTTTACCGAATCCGAATCCCGGGTCGAGCAACAATTTTTCTTTTGCGATCCCCGCCTGTTCGCAGCGCACAATGTGTTCAGCAAAAAAACGGTCAACCTCGGCAAAAACATCGTCGTACTTCGGCGCTTCCTGCATTGTTTTCGGCTGCCCCTGCATATGCATCAGGCACACCGGTAGCCCGGTTTGCGCGGCGGCCTGCAGGGCGCCGGGCTCGGTTAATGAGCGAATATCGTTAATGATATGCGCGCCAGCGCGCGCGGATTCGCGGATTACCTCGGCTTTCGAGGTATCAACCGAGATCCAAACTTCAAAACGCTGTGCAATCGCTTCTACCACCGGGATCACCCGCGCCAGCTCTTCCTCGACGCTGACATCCGCCGCCCCAGGACGGGTTGATTCACCACCGATATCAATAATAGTCGCCCCGGCGTTAATCATCAGATTGGCGTGCTTAACCGCCTCTATCAACGAATTATGACTGCCGCCATCGGAGAAGGAATCTGGCGTGACGTTAAGGATCCCCATCACATGCGGATGGGAGAGATCGAGCGTTGACCCCTGGGCGTGTAATTGCATGTTTTCTTTCCGCTATGGTTTTGTACAGTTGTAGTACGGACAGGGCTCGGCCCGCACCATCTTAGAGATTCTGGCGGTGACATCATTCAATTCCTCAACAGGATAATGAAGCCCCGGCGTTTAAATATTCAAAAAATGAATATTATCAGACAGACGGCGCATCCGCGCGTGTTGAAGCCGCCACCATCCCGAAAACATTTTACGCGATGGACGATAGCACGCCATCGTCATAGCTATGTTCCGAAAGAGGATCTCATAGCCAACCGCTGCAAACGGACGCATAAAAACAAAAGGGCCGTAGCGGATTAGGCTGCGGCCCTTATTAGTCAGAGCGCTTTAGCAAAGCGTGGAGACTTATTTGTCGCCCAGCTGTTCCGACATGGTATTGCCCGGGTTAGGCGTACGCGGCTCATCAACCGGACGCGGCGCCGTCGGGGTGCCATTGTTGCCTGAGTTGTTAGAAGAACCTGGTTCTTCCCAACCCGCCGGCGGACGAACATCGCGACGAGCCATCAGGTCGTCAATCTGCGGCGCATCGATGGTCTCATATTTCATGAGCGCATCTTTCATCGCGTGCAGAATATCCATGTTGTCGTTCAGCAGTTGGCGAGCACGACCGTAGTTACGCTCAATCAGTGATTTCACTTCCTGGTCGATAATACGCGCGGTTTCATCAGACATATGCTTCGCTTTCGCGACGCTACGGCCGAGGAACACTTCGCCCTCTTCTTCGGCATACAGCAGCGGGCCGAGTTTGTCGGAGAAGCCCCACTGGGTGACCATGTTACGCGCCAGGTTAGTCGCAACTTTAATATCGTTGGACGCGCCGGTAGAAACATGTTCAGCACCGTAGATAATCTCTTCCGCCAGACGGCCGCCGTACAGAGTGGAGATCTGACTTTCCAGTTTCTGACGGCTGGCGCTGATAGCATCGCCTTCCGGCAGGAAGAAGGTCACACCCAGCGCACGGCCGCGCGGGATAATCGTCACTTTGTGTACCGGATCGTGTTCCGGAACCAGACGACCGATAATCGCGTGGCCCGCTTCGTGGTACGCGGTCGATTCTTTCTGCGCTTCCGTCATCACCATGGAGCGACGTTCCGCACCCATCATGATTTTGTCTTTCGCTTTTTCGAACTCAACCATCGAGACGACGCGTTTGTTACCACGGGCAGCAAACAGGGCAGCTTCGTTCACCAGGTTCGCGAGGTCAGCACCGGAGAAGCCAGGAGTACCACGGGCAATGATTGCCGCATCGATATCCGGCGCCAGCGGTACGCGACGCATATGAACTTTCAGGATCTGCTCACGACCACGAACATCCGGCAGACCAACGACAACCTGACGGTCGAAGCGGCCTGGACGCAGCAATGCCGGGTCCAGAACGTCCGGACGGTTAGTCGCGGCGATAACGATGATACCTTCGTTACCTTCGAAACCATCCATCTCAACCAGCATCTGGTTCAGGGTCTGCTCACGCTCATCGTGACCGCCGCCAAGACCGGCGCCACGCTGGCGACCGACGGCGTCGATTTCATCGATAAAGATGATGCAAGGCGCTGCTTTCTTAGCTTGTTCGAACATGTCGCGTACACGAGACGCGCCGACACCGACGAACATTTCTACGAAGTCAGAACCGGAAATAGTAAAGAACGGCACTTTTGCTTCGCCGGCGATAGCTTTCGCCAGCAGCGTTTTACCGGTACCCGGAGGGCCGACCATCAGGACGCCTTTCGGGATTTTACCGCCCAGCTTCTGGAAACGGCTCGGTTCGCGCAGATATTCAACCAGCTCGCCCACTTCCTCTTTCGCTTCGTCGCAACCGGCAACGTCAGCAAAGGTGGTTTTGATCTGGTCTTCGGTCAGCATTCGGGCCTTGCTCTTGCCGAAGGACATCGCGCCCTTTCCGCCGCCGCCCTGCATCTGACGCATAAAGAATATCCAGACGCCGATCAGTAGCAGCATCGGGAACCAGGAAATGAAGATGGAAGCCAGCAGGCTCGGTTCTTCCGGCGGTTCGCCAACCACTTTGACGTTTTTAGTCAACAGGTTGTCGAGCAGCTTCGGATCGTTAACCGGAATGTAAGTCGTGTAACGGTTACTATCTTTCTTGGTAACGTTGATCTCACGTCCGTTGATACGCGCTTCGCGAACCTGGTCCTGATTGACCTCTTGCAGGAAGGTAGAATAATCCACCTTGCGGCCATTCGACTCGCTGGGCCCAAAGCTCTGGAATACTGACATCAGCACAACGGCAATGACCAGCCAGAGTATTAGGTTTTTCGCCATGTCACTCAAGGGATTAACCTCTTATTACAACTGTGTTAAAAACAGCGTCAGGATACTCTATATCCAGCGTCTTTCAAACTTTCGTTTGAAATCTACCGGTTATGGTTTACGCCCGGTCGCTACAATATACACTTCACGCGAACGAGCGCGGGAAGAGTCCGGCTTACGAACTTTGACCTTCGTAAACAGGGAGCGAATTTCTCTAAGATACTCATCGAAGCCTTCGCCCTGGAACACCTTCACTACAAAACTACCACCTGGCGCTAATACATCACGAGACATTTCAAGCGCCAGTTCTACCAGATACATGGCCCGGGGAATATCCACCGCCGGTGTTCCGCACATATTCGGCGCCATATCGGACATGACAACTTGTACTTTACTGTCGCCTACTCGCTCAAGTAACGCTTTCAGGACTAATTCATCACGAAAATCGCCCTGAAGGAAGTCCACACCGACGATTGGATCCATTGGTAAAAGATCGCAAGCGATGATGCGGCCGCTGTTTCCGATCTGCGTAACCGCGTACTGCGACCAGCCACCGGGAGCAGCGCCGAGATCGACTATCGTCATTCCCGGCTTAAAAATCTTGTCACTTTGCTGTATTTCATCAAGTTTAAACCAGGCACGGGAACGTAACCCCTTTTTCTGTGCCTGTTGAACATATTTATCGCTAAAGTGTTCCTGAAGCCAGCGGCTTGAGCTGGCAGAACGCTTTTTACCTGTCATTTAACATTCCCATTCGGGTTCATCGTACTTTACTGCGTAAAAATCGACGCGGTAGTTTGGCGATATATGGGAGATGGCGGTAGAATGACCCGTTTTCAATCCCAACGTAAGCAAAAAAATACGATGAATCTGAGTACTAAACAAAAACAGCACCTGAAAGGTCTGGCACATCCGCTCAAGCCGGTAGTTATGCTTGGCAATAATGGTTTGACCGAAGGGGTACTGGCCGAGATCGAACAAGCGTTAGGGCACCATGAGCTCATCAAGGTGAAGATCGCCTCAGAAGATCGCGAAACTAAAGCCTTGATCGTGGAAGCCATCGTGCGTGAAACCGGCGCCTGTAACGTACAGGTCATCGGTAAAACGCTGGTTCTGTACCGCCCAACGCCAGAGCGTAAAATCTCGCTGCCACGCTAAGAATATCCTGAATCCCGACACAACATTGTGTAAAACGAGGGATTTCTGTGGCCAGGCGAGCAAAATGCCATGCTCCTGACGTTGATAAAAGGCCGCTATGCGGCCTTTTTCCTTTCTTTACAATCTATAAACATCGTAGCGGGAAATACGCCTTACAGGTATTCAACCTTGATAATTTCGTATTCCACTTCACCACCCGGGGTACGGATAGTGACGACGTCATCCTGCTCTTTGCCGATCAGGCCGCGGGCGATCGGTGAATTCACAGAGATGAGATTCTGTTTAAAATCAGCTTCATCATCGCCCACGATGCGGTAAGTCTGCTCTTCGTCGTTATCCAGGTTCAGCACGCTGACCGTGGCGCCAAAAATCACGCGGCCATTATTCGGCATCTTAGTGATATCGATAACCTGCGCGTTCGACAGTTTTGCTTCGATATCCTTGATACGACCTTCGCAGAAGCCCTGCTGTTCGCGGGCCGCGTGGTATTCCGCGTTCTCTTTCAGATCGCCGTGCTCACGCGCTTCAGCGATAGCAGCAATAATTTCTGGACGACGTACGGACTTCAGGAAATCCAGTTCTTCGCGCAGTTTTTCTGCGCCACGTAAGGTCATCGGAATAGCTTGCATTTGTTATACCTCTTTATCATTCCTTCATGGAACGGACGGAGTCGTTCCGCCATCGGTCACGTCTTAGCCATGGCCGAAGCAAAAAGAAAACCGACCCGGGAAACACTCCCCAGGTCAGCAGCAATTTTCAATTTGATACGCATTTTACCCTGAAGTTCACTATGGGTCATCGTTTACTTTACAGGGTGATGCACCGTAGTATGACGGCTTGGTTTCAGGTTGTTAGCGCGAGATTATGCGATTTCCCAGATTTATCATCGGATTGACTGCCGGTATAGCGCTTAGCGCTCAGGCCGCGAATATTGACGAGTACATCAGCCAGCTTCCTGCCGGCGCGAACCTTGCCTTTATGGCGCAGAAGGTTGGCTCCCCGACGCCGGAGATAGACTTTCACAGCCAGCAGATGGCGCTGCCTGCCAGTACCCAGAAGGTGATCACCGCGCTGGCCGCGTTGCTGCAGTTGGGGCCGGATTTCCGCTTCACCACGACGCTGGAAACCAAAGGCTCCCTTGACGGCGGTGTGCTGAAAGGCGACCTGATTGCCCGCTTCGGCGGCGATCCGACGCTAAAGCGTCAGGATATCCGCAACATGGTGGCGTCGCTGAAAAAAGCCGGTGTGCAGCGTATTGAAGGCAATGTGCTTATCGATACCTCGGTTTTCGCCAGCCACGATAAGGCTCCCGGCTGGCCGTGGAACGATATGACGCAGTGCTTCAGCGCCCCGCCAGCGGCGGCGATCGTTGATCGCAACTGTTTCTCCGTCTCGCTCTATAGCGCACAGAAAGCGGGCGATTTGGCCTTCATCCGCGTGGCGTCTTACTATCCGGTCACCATGTTCAGCCAGGTGCGGACGCTGGCGCGCGGCTCCGCAGAAGCGCAGTACTGCGAGCTGGACGTTGTGCCGGGCGATCTCAACCGCTATACCCTCACCGGCTGCCTGCCGCAGCGCAGCGAGCCGCTGCCGCTGGCGTTCGCCATTCAGGATGGCGCAGGCTATGCAGGCGCGATCCTGAAAGCCGAGCTCGCCGATGCGGGGATCACCTACAGCGGTACTCTTCTGCGCCAGACGCTGGCCAACGATCCCGGCACTGTGCTGGCGACGACTCAATCGGCGCCGTTGCACGATCTTCTGCGTATCATGTTGAAGAAATCCGACAACATGATTGCCGATACGGTGTTTCGTACTATCGGCCACGCGCGAATGGGCGTGCCGGGAACCTGGCGCGCCGGCTCCGACGCGGTACGGCAAATCCTGCGCCAGCAGGCGGGTATTGACCTCGGTAACACGATTATCGCCGATGGCTCAGGCCTGTCCCGGCACAACCTGATCGCGCCGGCAACGATGATGCAGGTATTGCAGTACATCGCTCAGCACGACAATGAACTCAACTTTATCTCGATGTTGCCGCTTGCCGGGCACGATGGTTCGCTGCAGTATCGTGCCGGTCTTCATCAGGCGGGCGTTGACGGTAAGGTTTCGGCGAAGACCGGTTCGCTGCAGGGGGTATATAACCTGGCAGGTTTCATTACCACCGCCAGCGGCCAAAAGATGGCCTTCGTACAGTACCTCTCCGGCTATGCAGTGCCGCCGGGCGACCAGCGCAACCGCCGCATACCATTGGTGCGCTTCGAAAGCCGACTGTATAAAGATTTGTACCAGAACAACTAAAACAAAAGGGCCGCATTGGATGATGCGGCCCTTATTACTCAGGATTAACGTTTGTAGATGAATTCGACGCCTTCTTCGTCGTCTTCGTCCCAGTCGTCATCCCAGTCTTCGTCATCTTCTTCCAGTTCGGCTTCTTCAAGCTGCTGACGGTGATAGTCGTCCCACATGAACTCGACTTTCTCCGGCTTCTGCTCTTCTTCCGCCTGCACGATTGGGTTTTCGATGATAAAGGTCATCACGTCCCAGCACAGTTCTTTAACGCCCTGCTGGCTGGCCGCAGAGATCAGGTAGAACTTATCTTCCCAACCCAGCGCTTCGGCGATGGCCTTCGCTTTGGCTTCAGCCTCCGCTTTGTCCATCAGGTCAATCTTGTTGAAGACCAACCAGCGCGGTTTAGAGGCCAGCTTCTCGCTGTATTTCTCCAGTTCGCCGATGATAATGCGCGCATTCTCAACCGGATCGGAACCGTCGATAGGCTCGATGTCGATAAGGTGCAGCAGCACGCGGCAGCGCTCGAGGTGCTTAAGGAAGCGAATACCAAGGCCAGCGCCTTCCGCCGCGCCTTCAATCAGCCCCGGAATATCGGCGACCACAAAGCTCTTCTCGTTATCCATACGCACCACACCCAGGCTCGGCACCAGGGTGGTAAATGGATAGTCGGCCACTTTCGGCTTCGCCGCGGAGACCGCGCGAATGAAGGTGGATTTACCGGCATTCGGCATCCCCAGCATCCCCACGTCGGCCAGCAGCATCAGTTCGAGCTGCAGATCGCGCTTATCGCCCGGCGTACCCATAGTTTTCTGACGCGGGGTACGGTTAACGGATGATTTGAAGCGCGTGTTGCCAAGACCGTGCCAACCGCCTTTCGCGACCATTAAACGCTGACCGTGCTTGGTCATATCGCCCATGGTCTCGCCGGTTCCCTGGTCGATGACACGGGTCCCTACAGGCACTTTCACTGTGACATCTTTACCGCGTTTACCGGTGCAGTCGCGGCTCTGACCGTTCTGTCCGCGTTCTGCGCGGAAAGATTTTTCGAATCGATAGTCGATCAGGGTGTTGAGGTTCTCGTCAGCTTCCAGCCAAACGTCGCCGCCGTCACCGCCATCGCCGCCGTCCGGGCCGCCTCGCGGAATATATTTTTCGCGGCGGAAGCTAACGCAACCATTGCCGCCGTCACCTGCTACGACCAGGATCGTTGCTTCATCTACAAACTTCATTTTACTCTCCGTAAATCATTCGCCTGAGCGGGGCAGCGGTACAACCGCTTCTCGCTTGCGCCAGCGTCCCCAAAGACGATGGCCAATGGCGGAATACATCGCGCCCGCAACCACGACAAACGCACCGAGATAACCAATCAGGTTTAACATCGGTCTGGCGAAAACATCGGGCCAGGCCATTGATAATAAATCAGAAAACAGTAGCGTAAACAGTGGCGTTAAGGTAATTAACGCGCTGACCTGCGCCGCCTGCCAGCGCGCCATGGCTTCCGCCAGCGCCCCGTAGCCGACCAGGGTATTCAGCCCGCAAAAAATCAGGCAAGCCAGTTGCCAGTCGCTCAGTTGGGATATTACCCCCGGTTTAGCGAGTGGCAGTAATGCGATAGTACATAAAGTGTACAGCAAAAATAGTATCTGCTGTGATGCCAGGCGCCGCAATAACACCTTTTGCGCGACCCCGTAGCTTACCCACACCGTTGCCGCTGCGACACCAAAAATTACCCCCCACGTGTAGTCCGTGAGACGGGTAAAGATTTCAATCAGGCTGGTGTTGAAAAACATCACCAGCCCGCTGAGCAACATCAGCGCCCCTACAACCTGGGTACCGCGCATGCGCTCTTTCAGAATCACAACGCTTGCCACCATCATGCCGACCGGCGATAGCTGGCCGATGACCTGGGAGGCCGTTGGACTGAGATATTGCAGGGAAGAGCTGAACAGAATGAAGTTACCGAACAGACCGCCGGTAGCAATCGCTAATAAAACCAACCAGCGCGGCTTGCGAAAAATTCGCAGCGGCGGCAGTTTGCCTTTGATGGCGAGGATCGCGCCAAGACCAATACTGGCCATCAAAAAGCGATAAAAGACCACCGTTGGCGGCTCCATCACTTCAAGAACCTGCTTCATTGCAATTGGCAGTGCTCCCCAACACATCGCGGTGGTTAGCGCCAAAAGAATGCCAATGCCGGCCTGCTGCTTCATGATGCCCGTTTTCCCTGCAGAAATTTTTTCCGGGATTCTAATGTAAAAAGCCCCGCAACGTGTTGCGGGGCTTTCATCCGTCACCAGGATGCGAAAAACTTATTCAGCAACGATGCTGATGAATTTACGGTTTTTCGGGCCTTTAACTTCGAACTTGACTTTACCGTCAGTCAAAGCGAACAGAGTGTGGTCACGGCCGCAACCAACGTTGGTGCCAGCGTGGAATTTAGTACCACGTTGACGAACGATGATGCTACCTGCCAGAACTGCTTCACCGCCGAAACGTTTTACGCCCAGACGTTTAGCTTCTGAATCGCGACCGTTACGAGTCGAGCCGCCAGCCTTTTTATGTGCCATTTAAATCTACTCCCTCAAGTCTTAGGCGCTGATGCCAGTGATTTTCACATCAGTGAACCACTGACGGTGGCCTGCTTGCTTACGATAGTGTTTACGACGACGAAACTTAACGATTTTAACTTTCTCGCCACGACCGTGAGCAACAACTTCAGCTTTGATTACGCCGCCCTCAACGAAAGGAACGCCGATCTTGATTTCTTCACCGTTTGCGATCATCAGAACTTCAGCGAACTCAACAGCTTCGCCAGTTGCGATGTCCAGCTTTTCCAGGCGAACGGTCTGACCTTCGCTTACTCGGTGTTGTTTACCACCACTTTGGAAAACCGCGTACATATAAAACTCCGCTTCCGCGCACCTCTTCGTGTGATTCAGAGTGCGCTATAAATATTCACAATAGGGCGCGAATATTACGCAAAACGCGACCCTTTGACAAGAGCGATCATCGATCAACGCAGAAAAAAAACACAACTTTCACGCTAACGTTTATCTGCGCTGATTTTTCAGTACAATCATATCTTCTTTTAATTCTATCTTAATCCTTCTGTGATCCCACCTGGATTCGCGGTAACAGGACATTTGGCCCGGCTTTTGCGATGAATTTAGAAAAAATCAATGAGTTAACCGCGCAGGATATGGCGGGTGTCAATGCGGCAATCCTTGAGCAGCTCAACTCAGATGTTCAGCTTATCAATCAGTTAGGCTACTACATCGTCAGCGGAGGCGGAAAACGTATTCGTCCGATGATCGCCGTGCTTGCAGCTCGCGCGGTCGGCTATCAGGGGAATGCGCACGTCAACATCGCCGCACTGATCGAATTTATTCATACCGCGACCCTACTGCATGACGACGTCGTCGACGAGTCCGATATGCGCCGCGGCAAAGCGACGGCCAACGCCGCGTTTGGTAACGCCGCCAGCGTACTGGTGGGCGACTTTATCTACACCCGCGCCTTCCAGATGATGACTCGTCTCGGTTCGCTGAAGGTGCTGGAGGTGATGTCGGAAGCCGTAAACGTCATTGCCGAAGGCGAAGTCCTGCAGTTGATGAACGTCAACGACCCGGATATCACGGAAGAGAATTATATGCGGGTCATCTACAGTAAGACCGCCCGTCTGTTTGAAGCCGCTTCGCAGTGTTCCGGTATCCTGGCTGGTTGCAGCGCGGAAGAAGAACAGGCGCTGCAGGATTATGGCCGTTACCTCGGCACCGCGTTTCAGTTGATTGACGATCTGCTGGATTACAGTTCCGATGGCGAACGCCTTGGCAAAAACGTCGGTGATGACCTGAACGAAGGCAAACCAACGCTACCTCTGCTACACGCGATGCATCACGGAACCCCGGATCAGGCGGCAATGATTCGCGGCGCTATCGAGCAGGGTAACGGGCGTCATCTGCTTGACGCGGTACTTGAAACCATGGCGGCCTGCGGTTCGCTGGAGTGGACGCAGAAACGTGCGGAAGAAGAAGCCGATAAAGCTATCGCCGCACTGCAGGTTCTGCCGGATACGCCATGGCGCGATGCCCTCATCGGCCTTGCGCATATCGCCGTTCAGCGCGACCACTAATCCCCTCCTTCTCTCCCGTGCTCACCGCGCGGGAGAGTTCCAATAAAATCCAATATTCTTCAAATAATGCCAGAAACCTTAATATATTCTGAATATACAAGAACGATACGGGAACTTGTTAAAACCATATAAGAACCAGGGTATAGTATTTCGGCCGTCCGTATTGACGCGCAGACAGTTATCACCGGGAGAATTTATGGATAAGTTCATCGACTGGCATTCAGCGGATATTATTGCCGGCCTTCGCAAAAAGGGGACGTCCCTCGCAGCTGAGTCACGACGTCACGGATTAAGCTCTTCTACGCTTGCCAACGCGCTAACCCGTCCGTGGCCTAAAGGCGAATTGATTATCGCAAACGCGCTGGGAACCGATCCGTGGGTTATCTGGCCATCGCGTTACCACGACCCCATTACCCATCAGTTTATCGACAGAACGCAGATGATGCGTCAGAAGAGACATAAGACCTAACGTGAAGGAGAGATCGATAACAGCCCCCGGACGGACGTCAGAGGGCTGCTACCGCAGCAGAATTACTCGCCTTTGACGCGTTCGATATTCGCGCCCAGAGCCTGCAGTTTATCTTCGATGCGCTCATAGCCGCGATCGATATGATAGATACGGTCGACGATGGTCGTCCCTTCCGCAATACAACCCGCCAGCACCAGGCTTGCAGATGCACGCAGGTCGGTCGCCATGACCTGTGCGCCGGACAGCTTCGCGACACCATGGCAAATCGCGGTATTACTTTCGATTTCCGCGTGTGCGCCCATACGGATCAGTTCCGGAATGTGCATGAAGCGGTTCTCGAAGATGGTTTCGGTGATAACGCCCGTTCCTTCAGCCACCAGGTTCAGCAAGGTGAACTGCGCCTGCATGTCGGTTGGGAACCCCGGGTGCGGCGCGGTACGCACGTTGACCGCTTTCGGACGGTTGCCGTGCATATCGAGGCTAATCCAGTCTTCACCGACTTCGATGTCCGCGCCAGCTTCACGCAGCTTAGCCAGTACCGCATCCAGGGTATCAGGCTGCGCATGACGGCACATAATTTTACCGCCGGAGATCGCCGCAGCGACCAGGAAGGTACCGGTTTCGATACGGTCCGGCAGCACGCGATAAACGCCGCCGCCCAGACGCGCAACGCCCTCAATGGTGATACGGTCGGAACCCTGACCCGTAATCTTCGCGCCCAGCGCGTTAAGGAAGTTAGCGGTATCGACGATTTCCGGCTCGCGCGCGGCGTTTTCAATCACGGTGGTGCCTTCAGCCAGCGTCGCCGCGCTCATGATAGTTACGGTTGCGCCTACGCTGACCTTATCCATCACGATATGCGCGCCTTTCAGACGCCCGTTAACCGACGCCTTCACATAGCCTTCTTCCAGTTTGATTTCCGCACCCAGCTGTTCCAGGCCGGTAATGTGCAGGTCGACCGGACGCGCGCCGATAGCGCAGCCGCCCGGTAGAGAAACCTGGCCCTGGCCGAAACGCGCCACCAGCGGCCCCAGCGCCCAGATGGAAGCGCGCATGGTTTTCACTAAATCGTACGGAGCACAGAAAACATTTACCGGGCCAGCATCGATCCATACGGAACCATTGCGCTCGACCTTCGCGCCCAGCTGGCTCAGCAGCTTCATGGTGGTATCGATATCTTTCAGCTTCGGTACGTTCTGGATTTCAATCGGCTCTTCGGCTAACAGCGCGGCAAAGAGGATTGGCAGGGCAGCGTTTTTAGCGCCGGAAATGGTGACCTCGCCCTGCAGGCGAGTCGGCCCCTGAACACGGAATTTATCCATTGATTCTGTTCTCGGTTAAAAATTCATCAACGCTGTAGGGAACATCCCTACAGCTTAAAAGCCATTAAGTTTGCGATCGCGTGCCCATTCTTGCGGGGTAAACGCTTTGATCGACAGCGCATGAATGCGATTGTCGGCAATATATTCCATCAGCGGCGCGTAGATAGCCTGCTGTTTTTTTACCCGGCTCATGCCGTCAAACATCTCACCCACAGCGATAACCTGAAAGTGGCTGCCATCGCCAGAGACGTGGACTTCCTGAAGGGAGAGTGCGTTCATCAGCACGGTCTGAATTTCATGATTTTCCATGGGATCACATTTTTCTGAGTGTGAAAACAGCCCAACATCTTAGAGGAAAGTGGCGCTGTCTTAAACAAGCAAAAAGCCCCATCGAACAGATTGATGGGGCTTTCAGAATAGCTTCAGCATTAACCTACTGAAAAATTTACGGGATCATGTCCGCCGGAAGGTTGTAAAGACTAACCAGCGTTTGCAGGTTTTCGCTTTTCCCTACCACTTGCGCCGTTTTGCCCTGCCGACGTACCAGCGCGACAAAATGAACCAGCAACGCTACCCCGGCGCTATCGACCCGTGAAACGTCGCTGAGGTCGATAGTGGATACGCCGTCGGTCGCCTGCGCGCGTGCATTCCACAGCGGCAGTATAAATTCCTGATCCAGTTCGCCGCGCAACGCCAGGCGTTCACCGTCGCGGTTCCAGCTCAGTTGTTCGCTCATTATTTCTTCTGATCCAGAGTGATAGGCTGGGCAGAAATAGCTTTCAGCTGCGCGGTCAGACCATCAACACCTTTCGTGCGCAGCAGGTCGCTCCACTCGTTTTGTTTGGTGGTGATCATGCTGACGCCTTCGGCGATCATGTCATAAGCCTGCCAGTTGCCGGTCTGGGTATTTTTACGCCATTGGAAGTCCAGACGTACCGGAGGACGGCCATTCGGGTCGAGGATGGTCACGCGAATCGGCACGATGGTTGCACTGCCCAGCGGCTGCTCAGGCGCAATTTGGTAAGTCTGGCCGTGATACATCGCCAGCGCCTGACCGTAAGCCTGTTTCAGATACTCGCGGAAGGCGGCGAAATAGGCTTCACGCTGTGCAGGCGTCGCCTCTTTGTAGTAACGGCCCAGCACCAGCGCGCCGGCATATTTCACCTGCACGTAAGGCAGCAGTTCCTGATCGACGATATCACGTAGATAGTTCGGGTTGGCTTTGATCTTCGGCTGTTCGTTCTTCAGACGATCGAAGGTCTTCTGCGCCGCTTCGTCCATCAACTTATACGGGTTAGTTTGATCCGCGGCATGCGCGGCTGTTAGTGGAGCAATCACCAGCATGGCGACCATGAGTAAGCGTTTAAACATATCTTGTCTCTCCTGAAATTAATGCGTCATGCCGGCCTGCGGCGTAGCGTCAGTATGACCCTCAGCCGCCGCCTTATCATTGTCAGAATTCTGATTATCGCTGCCCTTGCTGTTATAGAGGAACTGGCCTATCAGATCTTCCAACACCATGGCGGACTTGGTGTCCTGAATCGTACCGCCGTCTTTAAGAATCGCGGTGCCCAGTTCCGGGTCTTCAAAACCGACGTTCAGCGCCAGGTACTGTTCCCCGAGCAAACCAGAAGTACGAATCGCCAGCGAGCTGGTATCCGGAATGTGGTTGTAGCTTTCGTCGATATCGATGGCAACGCGCGGCAGATAGGTTTTTGGATCGAGGGTGATATCCGCGACGCGACCGACCACCACACCGCCGATGCGCACCGGTGAACGCGCTTTCAGGCCGCCGATGTTATCGAAGGTCGCATAAAGACGGTAAGTCGGTTCGGTACGCAACGAGGTGACGTTCGCCGCCTTCAGACAGACAAACAGCGCCGCCAGCAGCGCCGCCAGTAAGAACACACCTACCCAGATCTCATTTTTTTTCGTTTGCATGAACTTAATTCCCAAACATCAGCGCAGTCAGCACAAAATCCAGCCCCAGAACCGCCAGCGACGAATGCACCACGGTGCGCGTCGTTGCCCGGCTAATTCCAGCGGAAGTGGGGATAGCGTCATAACCATTGAATAACGCAATCCAGGTTACCGTAACGGCAAAAACCAGACTTTTAATCAGGCAGTTAACCAGATCCATTCGCCAGTCGACGGCATTTTGCATCGCGGTCCAGAAGAACCCCGCGTCGATGCCTTTCCAGCTGACGCCAACCAGCGAACCGCCCCAGACGCCTACGGCGACGAATATGATCGTCAACAGCGGAAGCGAGATAACCCCGGCCCAGAAGCGCGGCGAAATCACCCGGCGCAGCGGATCCACCGCCATCATTTCCATGCTGGAGAGCTGCTCGGTCGCCCGCATCAGGCCAATCTCGGCGGTTAACGCCGAACCGGCTCGCCCGGCGAAAAGCAGTGCGGCTACCACCGGCCCCAGCTCGCGCAGCAGCGACAGTGCCACCAGCATACCCAGGCTGGTCTCTGCGCTATAGGTCGTTAATACCAGATAGCCCTGCAGCCCCAGTACCATACCGATGAACAGCCCCGAGACGATAATAATCAGCATCGATAACACGCCGACGTTATACAGCTGGCGCACCAGCAGCGGAGCATGTTTGCGAAATTCCGGCTTGCCCACCACGGCATTAAACAGCATTAATCCGGCGCGCCCGAAGGTCGCGGTGGTTTTGATGCCGCGGTGTCCGAGCGCTGCCAACGCATTGAATAGCATGAGTCGTTTAGCTCCCTTTGCCTAATAAATCATGGTGGTAATCGCCCGCAGGATAGCGGAACGGCACCGGGCCGTCAGCGATGCCATCAATGAACTGGCGCACGCGCGGATCGCTATTTTCACGCAGCGATTGCGCGCTGCCGTGGGCAACGATTTTCTTATCCGCCACGATGTAGGCGTAATCCGCAATGCTCAGCACTTCCGGTACGTCGTGCGATACCACAATGCAGGTCACTCCCAGGGTACTATTCAGCTCTGAGATAAGTTTAACCAATACGCCCATGGTGATGGGATCCTGTCCGACGAAAGGTTCATCAAACATGATCAGATCCGGCTCAAGGGCAATCGCCCGCGCCAACGCCGCGCGCCGCGCCATCCCGCCGGAAAGTTCCGAAGGCATCAGTTTCGCCGCGCCGCGTAGCCCAACCGCCTCCAGCTTCATCATGACGGTGGTGTGCAGTAGCGCATCCGGCAACTGAGTATGTTCGCGCAGCGGGTAAGCTACGTTATCAAACACGTTCATATCGGTGAATAGCGCGCCGGACTGAAACAGCATGCTCATGCGTTTACGCACGGTATACAGCCGCGAGCGCGTCATTTGCGGAACGTTTTCGCCGTCAAACAGGATCTCGCCGCTGTCCGGCGGGATCTGGCCGCCGATCAAACGCAGCAGGGTCGTCTTGCCGATCCCCGATGGCCCCATAATGGCGGTAATCTTGCCGCGAGGCACCGATAGCGAGATATCATCGAAGATGACGCGGTCGCCCCGAGAGAAACGAATGCCGCGAACCTCGACTAAATTCGCCAGAGTTTGGCTCATAAAATCATCCTTACTAAACCTTCGGGCTAAGCATGGCGCTTTCTTTCACCACAAACCCAACATTTTTACAGAATCTTACCTGCCCGGGTTAGCGAAAGCTGGCATTTGTTTTACTTTTGCCACACATAAAGTCAAAATTAAGAATTCGTTACGCTGCGTACGGACGGCCAGCGAGGCGACGATTATACCTGAAGAAAGGACTTTAGATGCTCTTAGCAACGGCTCTGTTAATAATTGGTTTACTGCTGGTAGTTTACAGCGCCGATCGTCTGGTATACGCCGCTTCAATACTGTGTCGCATGATGGGGATCCCGCCGCTCATCATCGGCATGACGGTCGTGAGCATCGGTACCAGCCTGCCGGAGATCATCGTTTCCACCGCCGCCTCCCTTCACGGGCAAACCGATCTGGCGATCGGTACGGCGTTGGGATCCAATATTACGAATATTCTATTAATTCTCGGTCTTGCCGCCCTGCTCCATCCATTTACCGTGCATTCTGATATCCTGCGCCGCGAATTGCCGCTAATGTTGCTGGTCAGTTTACTGGCGGGATTTGTGCTCTATGATGGCCAGCTCTCGCGTCTGGACGGGCTGTTTTTACTGGCACTGGCCATACTGTGGCTGGTGTTTACCCTAAAAATAGCGCGCCTGGCGGAACGTCAGGGTAGCGATAGCCTGACCCGGGAACAGCTGGCGGAGCTACCGCGCGGCGGTTCGCTACCCGTCGCCCTGCTGTGGCTTGGGGTGGCGATGATCGTCATGCCGATGGCCACCCGTATGGTGGTGGATAACGCCACGGTGCTGGCGAACTATTTCGCCATTAGCGAACTGACGGTGGGCTTAACGGTCATTGCTATCGGCACCAGCCTGCCGGAACTGGCCACCGCTATCGCCGGCGCACGAAAAGGGGAAGACGATATCGCCATCGGGAATATCATTGGCGCCAATATCCTTAATCTCGTGCTGGTGCTCGGGCTGCCGGCGTTAATCGCCCCTGGCGCCTTCCCTGCTGAAGCTTTTACGCGCGACTACAGCGTGATGCTGCTGGTCAGCGCGATCTTCGCGCTGCTGTGCTGGCGGCGTAAACGGCAGCCGGGGCGCGTAGCGGGCGCCTTGCTGGTCGGCGGCTTTATGGTTTGGTTGGCGGTGCTGTTCTGTTCAGCGCCGTACTTCGTTGAATGAATTGGGGTAACATCATGTCGCAAATAGATTTGCCAACGGATTTTGACTTTCAACAGGCAGGACGTCAGGTTCTGGAAATTGAACGTGAAGGTCTGGCCCAGCTCGATCAGTATATTAATGAAGATTTCACCCGCGCCTGTGAGACGATTTTCCGCTGCGGCGGTAAGGTCGTAGTGATGGGTATGGGCAAATCCGGGCATATCGGGCGCAAAATGGCGGCGACCTTCGCCAGTACCGGCACCTCGGCTTTTTTTGTCCATCCCGGTGAAGCCGCTCACGGCGATTTGGGGATGGTGACGCCGCAGGATGTGGTCATCGCGTTATCTAATTCCGGTGAATCTAATGAAATCCTGGCGTTGATTCCGGTGCTTAAACGCCAGCAGGTGCCGCTTATCTGCGTCACCAGCCGTCCGGATAGCAGCATGGCGCGCGCCGCCGATATTCATCTGTGTGTGAAAGTGCCGAAAGAGGCCTGTCCGCTAGGGCTGGCGCCGACCTCCAGCACCACCGCCGCGCTGGTGATGGGTGACGCCCTCGCCGTGGCGCTGCTCGAAGCGCGCGGCTTTACCGCCGAAGATTTCGCCCTGTCGCACCCCGGCGGCGCACTCGGTCGTAAGCTGCTGCTGCGGGTCAATGATATTATGCATACTGGCGACGAGATCCCCCACGTCGGCCTGCAGGCTACCCTGCGCGACGCGCTGCTGGAAATCACCCGCAAAAATCTGGGCATGACGGCCATCTGCGATGACGAGATGAATATCATCGGCATCTTCACCGATGGCGACCTGCGCCGCGTCTTCGATACCGGCGTCGATATGCGCAACGCCAGCATCGCTGAAGTCATGACCCCAGGCGGGATCCGCATTCGTCCAGGCATGCTGGCGGTAGATGCGCTCAACCTGATGCAGTCCCGCCATATCACCTGCGTGCTGGTTGCCGATGGCGACCGGCTGCTAGGTGTGGTACATATGCACGATCTGCTGCGCGCTGGCGTAGTGTAAGTAAGGATAAAATAATGAATAATGCTGATGCCCAGGTCGACACCTGCTACGGGCCGGTAAGCCAGGAGTTTATCGACCGGGCGGCGAAGATCCGTTTACTGATCCTCGACGTCGACGGCGTGCTTTCCGACGGTCTTATCTATATGGGCAACAACGGCGAAGAGCTGAAAGCGTTTAACGTCCGCGATGGCTACGGGATCCGCTGCGCGCTGACTTCCGGTATTGAAGTCGCGATTATTACCGGGCGAAAAGCTAAACTGGTAGAAGACCGCTGCCAGACGCTGGGCATTACGCATCTGTATCAAGGTCAGTCCGATAAGCTGTTGGCGTTTCGTGAATTATTAAGCAAACTGGCGGTTCGCCCGGATGAAGTCGCTTATATTGGCGACGATCTGATCGACTGGCCGGTAATGGCGGAAGTCGGTTTAAGCGTCGCCGTCGCCGATGCGCATCCGCTGCTACTCCCGCGGGCGAATTACGTCACGCGAATTAACGGCGGACGCGGCGCGGTACGCGAAGTCTGCGATTTGTTACTATTGGCGCAGGGCAAGCTTGATGAGGCCAAAGGGCAATCAATATGAGTAAAACCAGACGTTGGGTTATCATCTTACTATCGCTGGTCGCGTTGATCCTGATCGGCCTGAACCTGGCAAGTACGGACGACACCGCGACCGTCGCGGTCAATCCTAACGATCCGACGTATAAAAGCGAGCATACCGATACCGTGGTGTACAGCCCGGAAGGCGCGCTGAGCTATCGTCTGATAGCCGAGCATGTCGAATACTTTTCCGAACAAGAAGTATCGTGGTTCACCAATCCGGTGATGACCACCTTTGATACCAATAAGGTTCCGACCTGGTCAATCAGAGCGGATAAAGCCAAGTTAACCAACGACCGTATGCTGTATCTTTACGGCCATGTTGAGGTCGACGCGTTGAGCCCCGACTCTCAACTGCGCAAAATTACCACCGATAACGCGCAGGTAAACCTGGTGACCCAGGATGTAACCTCTGACGATATGGTGACGTTGTACGGAACAACATTTAATTCCAGCGGCCTGAAAATGCGCGGGAACCTACGCAGCAAAAATGCCGAGCTGATTGAAAAGGTTAGAACCTCTTATGAAATTCAGAACAAACAAACTCAGCCTTAACATTGCGCTCGCAAGCGCGCTTCTGGCCGCCAGCCTGCCGGCTCTGGCAAAAACCGGCGATACCGATCAGCCGATTCACATCGAGTCCGATCAGCAGTCGTTGGATATGCAGGGCAACGTCGTGACCTTCACCGGCAACGTGGTCGTCACCCAGGGGACCATTAAAATCAATGCCGACAAAGTCGTGGTTACCCGCCCTGGCGGTGAAAAAGGCAAAGAGGTGATCGACGGTTTCGGCAATCCGGCCACCTTCTATCAGATGCAGGACAACGGCAAGCCGGTGAAAGGCCGCGCGTCGAAAATGCATTATGAACTGCAGAACGATTTCGTGGTACTGACCGGCAACGCGCATCTGGAACAGCTGGATAGCAATATTCAGGGCGACAAAATCACCTATCTGGTGAAAGAGCAGAAAATGCAGGCCTTCAGCAACAAAGGCGGTCGCGTGACTACGGTGCTGGTACCTTCGCAGTTGCAGGACAAAAGCGGCGATCAGCAGAAGAAAGGTAAGTAATCCGTTATGGCAACATTAACTGCAAAAAATCTCGCCAAAGCCTACAAAGGCCGCCGCGTGGTGGAAGACGTCAGCCTGACCGTCAACTCCGGTGAAATCGTCGGCCTGCTGGGCCCGAACGGCGCCGGTAAGACCACCACCTTTTATATGGTGGTAGGCATCGTGCCGCGCGACGCCGGCAACATCATCATTGACGATGAAGATATCAGCCTGCTGCCGCTACATGCCCGCGCGCGCCGCGGCATCGGTTACCTGCCGCAGGAAGCCTCTATTTTCCGCCGCCTGAGCGTCTACGATAATCTGATGGCGGTGCTACAGATCCGCGACGATCTCAGCAGCGAGCAGCGTGAAGATCGCGCTAAAGAGCTGATGGAAGAGTTCCACATTGAACACCTGCGCGATAGCCTGGGCCAGGCGCTCTCCGGCGGTGAACGCCGCCGCGTCGAAATCGCCCGCGCGCTGGCGGCGAACCCGAAATTCATCCTGCTGGATGAACCGTTCGCCGGGGTTGACCCTATCTCTGTTATCGATATTAAACGCATCATCGAACACCTGCGCGACAGCGGGCTGGGCGTACTCATTACTGACCATAACGTCAGGGAGACGCTGGCGGTCTGTGAACGAGCTTATATCGTGAGCCAGGGCCATCTCATCGCCCACGGCACCCCGCAGCAAATCCTTGAAGACGAGCAGGTTAAACGCGTGTACCTTGGGGAAGACTTCAGACTCTGATAGGGTAGAGGTTATAGACGTTTTAGCCGGAGATATTGACCCTGAACATGAAGCAAGGTTTGCAATTAAGGCTAAGCCAACAGCTTGCCATGACGCCCCAACTGCAGCAGGCCATCCGCTTGTTGCAGCTGTCCACGTTAGAACTCCAGCAAGAACTCCAGCAGGCGCTGGAGAGTAACCCGTTGCTTGAGCAAACCGATCTTCACGAAGAGGTTGAAACCACAGAAGCCGAGGACCGCGAGTCTCTGGATACCGTCGACGCGCTCGAACAAAAAGAGATGCCGGACGAGCTCCCGCTGGACGCCAGCTGGGATGAAATCTACACCGCCGGCACGCCGTCGGGTAATGGCGTCGACTACCAGGACGATGAACTGCCGATCTATCAGGGTGAGACCACCCAAAGCCTGCAGGATTATCTGATGTGGCAGGTCGAGCTCACGCCATTCACCGATACCGACCGCGCGATAGCCACCTCCATCGTCGATGCCGTTGACGATACCGGCTACCTCACTATTTCCATTCAGGACATTGTCGACAGTATCGAAGATGATGAAATTGGTCTTGAGGAAGTTGAAGCGGTACTCAAGCGCGTACAGCGTTTCGATCCGGTCGGCGTCGCCGCCAGGGATCTCCGTGACTGCCTGCTGATCCAGCTTTCACAATTTGCCAAAGAGACGCCGTGGCTGGAAGAAGCCAGGTTGATTATCAGCGAGCATCTTGATCTCCTGGCCAACCACGATTTCCGTAGCCTGATGCGCGTCACTCGCTTGAAAGAAGACGTTCTGAAAGAGGCGGTTTGCCTGATCCAGTCGCTGGATCCGCGCCCGGGTCAGTCCATTCAAACCAGCGAGCCGGAATACGTGATCCCGGATGTACTGGTGCGCAAGGTTAACGGCCGCTGGGTCGTCGAGCTCAATTCCGACAGCATTCCGCGGCTGAAGATTAATCAGCAATACGCGGCGATGGGCAATAATGCGCGCAACGACGCCGACAGCCAGTTTATCCGCAGCAACCTGCAAGAAGCCCGCTGGCTGATTAAGAGCCTTGAGAGCCGTAACGATACCCTGCTGCGGGTCAGCCGCTGCATCGTCGAACAACAGCAGGCCTTCTTTGAACAGGGTGAAGAATTTATGAAACCGATGGTGCTGGCGGATATCGCCCAGGCCGTCGAGATGCATGAATCAACCATTTCACGCGTTACCACGCAAAAATATCTGCACAGTCCACGCGGTATTTTTGAGTTGAAGTATTTCTTCTCCAGCCACGTCAATACCGAAGGCGGCGGTGAAGCCTCGTCTACCGCCATTCGTGCGCTGGTGAAGAAGTTAATCGCCGCGGAGAACCCCGCGAAGCCGTTGAGCGACAGCAAGCTCACCACCATGCTCTCCGATCAGGGTATTATGGTGGCGCGGCGCACTGTTGCTAAGTACCGAGAGTCTTTATCCATTCCGCCGTCAAACCAGCGCAAACAACTGGTCTGACACAACCGATAAGGAAGACACTATGCAGCTCAACATTACAGGACACAACGTCGAGATCACTCCCGCCATGCGCGACTTCGTCACTACGAAGTTCAGCAAACTGGAGCAGTTTTTCGATAGGATCAACCAGGTCTATATTGTGTTAAAAGTAGAGAAGGTGACGCAAATCGCGGACGCCAATTTGCATGTCAACGGTGGCGAAATCCATGCCAGTGCGGAAGGGCAGGATATGTATGCTGCTATCGATGGTCTTATCGATAAGCTGGCAAGACAGTTAACAAAACATAAAGATAAACTGAAACAACACTAATTGTCCGGGCGATCGCCCTTATCCGCAGCCCGCGGATAAGGGCAGCTCAGGTGAAATTATGATGAACAACGATTCCGCTCTACAACTGAGCAATGTCCTTAACCAGGATTGTACCCGTAGCCAGGTTCACTGCCAGAGCAAGAAACGCGCGCTGGAAATTATCAGCGAACTGGCGGCGAAGCAGCTAGGTTTACCGCCTCAGGTGGTCTTTGAAGCGATCCTGACCCGTGAAAAAATGGGCAGTACCGGGATCGGCAACGGCATTGCGATCCCTCACGGCAAGCTTGAAGAGGATACCCTGCGCGCCGTTGGCGTATTTGTGCAGTTGGAAACGCCGATCGCCTTCGATGCGATCGACAATCAGCCGGTCGATCTGCTGTTTGCGCTACTGGTGCCGGCCGATCAAACCAAAACCCATCTGCATACGCTCTCGCTGGTCGCCAAACGTCTGGCGGACAAAACCATCTGCCGTCGCCTGCGCGCTGCGGTGAGCGATGAAGAGTTGTATGAGATCATCACCGAAGCAGGAAGCAGCGATGACGCTTAACGTGAGTCGCGTCTTAACCTTTATCGTACTGAGGAGAAACGGTACATGGTACTGATGATCGTCAGCGGCCGCTCTGGCTCGGGGAAATCCGTCGCCCTGCGAGCGCTGGAAGATATGGGCTTCTACTGTGTGGATAACCTGCCGGTAGTGCTGTTGCCTGAGCTGGCGCGAACGCTGGCCGACCGCGATATCTCTGCGGCCGTCAGCATTGACGTGCGCAATATGCCGGAATCACCGGAAATCTTTGAACAAGCGATGCAGAATCTGCCGGAATCCTTCTCCCCGCAGCTGCTGTTCCTTGATGCCGACCGCAACACCCTGATCCGCCGCTACAGCGATACCCGTCGCTTACATCCGCTCTCCAGCAAGAATCTGTCGCTTGAAAGCGCGATCGACGAAGAGAGCGATCTGCTTGAGCCGCTGCGCTCCCGTGCGGATCTGATCGTCGATACTTCCGAAATGTCGGTGCATGAACTGGCCGAGATGCTGCGTACCCGCCTGTTAGGTAAACGCGAGCGTGAATTGACGATGGTCTTTGAATCATTCGGCTTCAAACACGGTATCCCTATCGATGCCGATTACGTGTTTGACGTCCGCTTCCTGCCAAACCCGCACTGGGATCCGAAGCTGCGCCCCATGACCGGCCTCGATAAACCGGTTGCCGCCTTCCTCGATCGCCATACGGAAGTGCATAACTTTATTTACCAGACGCGTAGCTATCTGGAGCTATGGTTGCCGATGCTGGAAACCAATAACCGCAGCTATCTGACGGTAGCCATTGGTTGTACCGGCGGTAAGCATCGCTCGGTCTATATTGCCGAACAGCTGGCTGACTACTTCCGTTCGCGCGGTAAGAACGTGCAATCTCGTCACCGGACGCTGGAAAAACGTAAATCATGACCGTCAAGCAAACCGTTGAAATCACCAACAAGCTGGGCATGCACGCGCGCCCGGCAATGAAGCTTTTCGAGCTGATGCAGAATTTCGATGCGGAAGTGTTGCTACGCAACGACGAAGGCACCGAAGCGGAAGCCAACAGCGTTATCGCCCTGCTGATGCTGGATTCCGCCAAAGGACGCCAAATTGAGGTTGAGGCCAGCGGCCCGCAGGAAGTCGAAGCGCTGGCGGCGGTGATTGCGCTGTTCAACGCCGGGTTTGATGAAGACTAATCATCTCCCGGCGGGATCGCGGTTAATGCAGCTTATTGGCCTGCATAAAGCCTTCGCCGCCTAACTGACGCATCTGGCGCAGGATCCACGCCTGTCGGCTATGAACATAGCCTGATGGCGCATCGGCGCGAAAACGAATCGGGTTCGGTAATACCGCCGCCAGCAGCGCGGCCTCTGCAGGGGTCAAACGGCTGGCCGGCTTATGAAAATAGCGCTGGGCCGCCGCTTCTACGCCGAAAATACCGTCGCCAAACTCGGCAATATTCAAGTACACGGTAAGAATGCGCTTCTTGCTCCAGACCGTTTCAATGCCGACGGTCAAGCCCACTTCCAGCCCCTTGCGCAACCAGCTGCGGCCATCCCATAAAAACAGGTTTTTTGCCGTCTGCTGAGAGAGCGTCGACGCGCCGCGAATACGATTTTCATTCCGTTCGTTGTGCGCCAGCGCTTTTTCGATTGCCGGCACGTCAAAACCCCAGTGGTCGGGGAATTTCTGATCTTCGGCGGCAATCACCGCCAGCCCCATCCAGGGGGAAATCTCGTCCATGCCAACCCAATCAGAATGGGCGACATAATGGAAATCACCGGAGAACCAGGCGCTAACCTGGCGCTCCAGCATCACCGCTGAGAACGGCACCGGCAGGACGCTGAATACGGCGATACCGCCGCCCCAGAACACCACACAGACCAGCAGCAGGCGCTTAATCATCGCCAGCGGCGCAACACGCTTACTCATTCAGCGAGAACCAGTACGCGATCGACCAGTTTCTCAATACCGCTGGCTGCCTCGGCAATATTCTGCGCCAGCATATAAGCAGGCGTGGTCACCACTTTGTTGTCTTCATCGACCACGATGTCGTCAACCGGGCACGGCACGTGCTCCGCGCCCATCTCTTCCAGCACCTCGGCAGTATCCGGATCGGTACCGATGGTTATCCGCAGCGGCGTCGGGAAAATCTTCGGCAACAGCGCCGGCGCGATACACATAAAGCCCAGCGGCTTACCCGCTTCGTGCATCGCCAGCGTTAACGCCTGCAGATCGCGATCAACAACGCATTCACTTCCCTGGGCGGCAAAATTACTCAGGTTTTTCGCCGCGCCCAAGCCGCCTGGCACAATCAGCGCATCCAGCTCGTCCGCGCGGGCGCTGGCCAAAGGCTGAATAGCGCCGCGCGCCAGGCGCGCCGCTTCAATCAGCACGTTGCGGCTTTCCGCCATCGTTTCGCCGGTCAGATGGTTGATCACGTCGGTTTGCGCCTTATCCGGCGCAAAGCAAACCGCCTGCGCGCCGCGACGCGCAATGGCCAACAGGGTAATGACCGCTTCATGGATTTCTGCGCCGTCGTAAACGCCACAGCCGCTTAGTACCACGCCAATCTTCTTCATCTTGCTAACCCCTTAGCGCAACTCTATGAAACAAGTAAATAATTTTGATTTACTCGCTATGCTTCACATATTTTACCGATTCACGTAACAAAATATTTATGGTTTGCTATCTTAATGAGCGAGCAAGCCAAATCCTCAGGTTGCGCCGTGTAAAAAAATCACTCGAACAATCCTGGCTCAACAACCAGTTCCCTGGTGTTGGCGCAGTATTCGCGCACCCCGGTTTATCCGGGGTCATTTTTTATCCGCCGCCGCAATCCAGGCCTTCAGTACCGCAACATCGTTTTGCCACTCGGATTTCATCTCTTCCACCCACTCGCCGACGTTGTCTTCCCAGGCGGGTAAATCTGGCGTTTGGATCTGCTGCCCTAATTGCTGGATATGACGCAAGCCTATCGACCCCGCCGCGCCCTTAATTTTATGGCCTTCATCGACGATACCTTTCTGGTCGCGCGCGGTGAGATTCGATTCCAGCACGGACATGTAGCCCGGCATCATCTTCTCGAACACCGCCAGCCCGTCGGTAATCAGCTTCGGCCCCACCAGCTCAATATATTGTTCCAGCATGTCGGTATCCAGTACCGATGCCGATTTCGCCACATCCACCGCAGGCGGCTCATGGCCATCGTCTTCCGGCGCATCCCAGAATTTCTTGATGATCGCGGTTAACGCCGGTACCGACAGCGGCTTGCTCAGTACATCATCCATGCCGGCATCAAGGTACTCTTTTTTGTCCTTCAGGACGTTGGCGGTCAGCGCCACCAGCGGCGGCAACTCATCGGCGGCATAGCGTTGTTTTAGCTGTCGCGAGATATCGAGGCCGGTCATGTCCGGTAGCTGAATGTCCAGCAGCACCAGGTCGTATTCGCCGGGTTCGAACATCTCCAGCGCGGCTTTACCAGTCATCGCCACGTCCACGCTGTTGCCCAATTTTTCCAGCACCGAACGGGCGACAATCACGTTCAGTTCGATATCTTCCACCAGCAGCACATTCAGCGCCGGCAGCGGCATATCGTCTTCGGCCAGCGTATCTTCAACTTCATCAGCTACCGCCTGCGCGTGTACGGTCAAGGTAAACGTCGCCCCCTGCCCCGGCTGGCTGGTCACGCTGATATCGCCGCCCATATTGCGCGCCAGCCGGCGCGATACCGCCAGCCCGATACCGGTACCGGTTGCCGGTTTACCGCCGTGGCTGTCTTTCACCTGATAATACATGGCGAAAATTTTGTCCTGCTCCGCCTGCGGGATACCGATACCGGAGTCCTCGACTTCGAAGTGCAGCATATCGCCTTCGTCATAGCGGACGCGCACGGTGACATTGCCCTGTTGGGTAAACTTCACCGCATTGCTGATCAGGTTCCACAGGATCTGCCGCAGACGCGTGCCATCGGTTATCACCTTATGCGGCAGCGGCTGGGTTGGCTCCATCACAAAGCGCAAACCTTTCTGCTGCGCCTGCAGGCCTGAGAGGTTCTCCAGATCGGCAAGGAAGCTGGTAAAATCCACCTCCTGATTATCAAGCTGAACTTTGCGCCGCTCCATCTTATCCATATCGATAATATCGTTGAAGATATTCCCCAGCGTCACCGCTGAAACATGGATAGTTTTCAGATATTTTTCCTGCTCGTTGGTCAATTCAGTATCCAGCAGGATGCGGCTGAGCCCAACGATGCCATTGAGCGGCGTACGCAGCTCGTGGCTGATGGTTGAGATAAAGGTGGTCTTGTCCCGGCTGGCGCGCTCCAACGCGTCCTGATAGCGCTTACGCTCGGTAATATCGCGGCCAAAGCCCATCAGACCACGGCGCTTGCCCACGCGGTCATAGTAGGGGACCTTGCGGATCTCAAAGCAGGCTTTACGCCCATCGGGATAATCGAGCCATTGTTCGTAGGTCAGCGAGACATTATGGCGGAAGACTTTCTCATCGGTCTCCAGCACTTTCACCGCGGCTTCTTCGCTATAGACATCCTGCGGCTTGAGGTGAATCAACTGCTTTTCGCTTTTACCGGTCAACAGCTCCATCGCCCGGTTACAGCCGGAGAACTCTTTATCTTCGTTACGATAGAAAACCAGATCCGGTGAGGCATCAAGGAAAGAGCGCAGGAAAGAGGATTGTTGCTCTAGCTGAATTTGCGTCTCTTCGCGCTCTTTCATCTCTATTTTCAGCTGTTCCAGCGTGGTTTCGCGCTCCGCTTCCGCTTTTTCACGTTCGCCAATTTCCTGGTTCAACTGGGCGATATTATCCTTGAGCTGTACGTTAAGCTTAAGATCGCGCTCGCGCATCTCTTCCAGCTTTTCCACCAGCCGCGAGAGTCGCTGGCGCGACTCTTCCAGCTGTTCGACCACCACTGACAGAAAATAGACCGCCCAGGGGGTAATCAGCAGCCCGAAGAAGATAGAGCGGATGACATCGATACTCTCCACCTGTCCATGCAGCACCATCGTGACGGCCATCTGCACCACGATAGCCAGCACCACCAGCGCCAGAGCCAACAGCATTGAAAAGCGCACCAGACCTAACTTCATCATCAGGTCGACATAGTACTGCGCCAGCATACGAATTTGCTTCATGAGGGATTCCTTATCGCCAACTCCGCACAATAATACCCAATTCTGAACATTACGCTGTAAGTTGTGAAAAAAATGCGGCGGTAATCAGCCGTTAAGGAAGTGGAACATCAGGCAGGCTGGATCCACGGCGTCCCCAATGCCGACCCCTGAACGCCATGGGTATTAAGGTATTTGTCCAACTCGACCATACCGGTCCAGCGGTTTTCGCACCACAGCGGCGCCAGTAGCGTCGGGCGGCGGGCGCTGGCCGAGATGCGATGGTAAATCACCTCCGGCGGGGTATGGCGAATCATCTCACCGGCGGTGATCGTATAATCATCCAGCGCAATACCGTTCAGGCGACCCGCCTGCCAGGCTTTCGCCATGATGCTGCCGGTCACGATGTGCAGCGGGTGCAGTTTGATGCCATCGACGCCGGTGTCGACCACCCGTTGCAGGGTGTGCAGGCACTGCTGCTGGGTTTCGCCCGGCAGGCCGACGATAAGATGCGCGCAGACCTTTAATCCGCGCTCGCGCGCCAGTCGGGTGGTGCGCTGGTAGCAGGCAAAGTCATGGCCGCGATTGATACGATGCAGCGTTTTATCATGCGCGGTCTGCAATCCCAGCTCCAGCCAGATTTCATAGCCCTGCTCCCGATATTCGCTGAGCAGGTCCAGCACCGCATCGGGAACGCAGTCGGGGCGGGTGCCGACGCACAGCCCCACGATATTCGCCTGGTTCACCGCCTGCTGATACATTGAACGCAGCAACTGTACTTCGGCAAAGGTGCTGGTGTAGGCCTGGAAATAAGCAAGATAGCGTTTCGCTCGGTTAACCAACTGCGCCTGGTGCGCCAGCTGATCGGCAATCGAACGGTACTGCTGGGCCTCGTCGGCGAAGGAGGCGACATTACAAAATGTGCAGCCGCCGCGGCCAATTGTGCCATCCCGGTTCGGGCAGCTAAATCCACCATGCAGCGTCAGTTTATGAACCTTTTCGCCGTAGCGGCGCGTAAGATCCCCACCAAACATGTTGACTAATTTTTGTAACTGCATAATCTGATAGACCGGCCTCAAGAAAGGGGCCAAGCCTGCCATTTTTAGCCTCCGACGGCGATGACCTGGATCAATCGTCAGCGCGGCCGCTTACCTCATTGCATATTAAATCAAAATAAACGCGGTTTCATTCACACCCGCGGTAATAACATTTACTTATACTTCAATGCTGAGTTTCAATTATCTTTGTCGCAGCAAAAAACAGTTTTATTTCCTGCCATTAAGACAACCAGCAGTCAAATATTCCGCCATAAAAATACAATTCAGCACAGAAAGGTAATCTTAGGCTACGGATATAGTGAGACAGATCACACTAGATTACGCATCCCTGAGAGTTTATATGCCTTTAAAAAAACAACAATCCTTTTAAAATCATAAAATTAAACACCTCTTAGCACACTTTTGTATAAATAAGATTGCCATTTGACGTAAGTGTGGATTCTCGCTAAGTTGGGAATCCGCTGGAAGCTTTCTGGATGAGCGCTCTGCTCATCATATTTATGCAGTAATTGAGATTCCCTCTTAATAGCAAGTCCTCAAACTTGTGTACCGATGCGAAAAGGATTTAAAGAGGGCGAATGCGAGGTAGGCAAAGATGCCCTTACCCCGTCGCCATGCTCTTGCTGTGCCTTGCGCGCAATCGATTAAGGGGGCGTCCCGTAGAGCCTGGGGAGGTTCACTGATATGTTGTACGACAAATCCCTTGAGCGGGATAACTGTGGTTTCGGCCTGATCGCCCACATAGAAGGCGAACCTAGCCACAAGGTAGTGCGCACCGCTATACACGCACTGGCCCGAATGCAGCACCGCGGCGCGATCCTGGCCGATGGTAAAACCGGCGACGGTTGCGGCCTGCTGTTACAAAAACCCGATCGTTTCTTCCGGATTGTGGCGGAAGAGCGCGGCTGGCGCTTAGCCAAAAACTACGCCGTCGGGATGCTGTTCCTGAATAAAGACCCCGAGCTGGCAAGCGCTGCGCGCCGTATCGTTGAAGAAGAGCTGCAACGCGAAACATTGTCTATCGTTGGCTGGCGCGATGTGCCAACCAATGAAGGCGTGCTCGGTGAAATCGCCCTCTCCTCGCTGCCTCGTATTGAACAAATTTTTGTTAACGCGCCGGCAGGCTGGCGTCCGCGCGATATGGAACGCCGTCTGTTCATCGCGCGCCGCCGCATTGAAAAGCGCCTGCAGGAAGACAAAGATTTCTACGTTTGTAGCCTGTCGAACCTGGTTAATATCTATAAAGGTCTATGTATGCCGGCGGATTTGCCGCGCTTCTACCTGGACCTCGCGGACCTGCGTCTGGAATCCGCCATCTGCCTGTTCCACCAGCGCTTCTCCACCAATACCGTGCCGCGCTGGCCGCTGGCGCAGCCTTTCCGCTATCTGGCGCACAATGGTGAAATCAATACCATCACCGGTAACCGCCAGTGGGCCCGCGCCCGTACCTATAAATTCCAGACTCCGCTGATCCCCGATCTGCATGACGCCGCGCCGTTCGTCAACGAAACCGGCTCTGATTCAAGCTCGATGGATAATATGCTGGAACTGCTGCTGGCAGGCGGGATGGATATCGTCCGCGCGATGCGCCTGCTGGTACCGCCAGCCTGGCAGAATAACCCGGACATGGATCCGGAATTGCGCGCGTTCTTCGATTTTAACTCCATGCATATGGAGCCGTGGGACGGCCCGGCGGGCATCGTCATGTCCGACGGTCGCTACGCCGCCTGTAACCTCGACCGTAACGGTCTGCGTCCGGCGCGCTACGTCATTACCAAAGATAAACTCATCACCTGCGCGTCTGAAGTCGGTATCTGGGACTACCAGCCTGATGAGGTGATGGAAAAAGGCCGCGTTGGGCCTGGCGAGCTGATGGTCATCGATACCCGCAGCGGGCGCATTCTGCACTCGGCGGAAACCGATAACGATCTAAAAAGCCGCCATCCGTACAAAGAGTGGATGGAGAAAAACGTCCGCCGTCTGGTGCCGTTCGAAGACCTGCCGGAAGAAGAAGTCGGCAGCCGTCAGTTGGATGATGACACGCTCGCCAGCTACCAGAAACAGTTTAACTACAGCGCCGAAGAGCTGGACTCCGTCCTGCGCGTCCTGGGGGAAAACGGCCAGGAAGCGGTCGGTTCGATGGGCGATGATACCCCATTCGCCGTGCTCTCCAGCCAGCCGCGTATCATTTATGATTATTTCCGCCAGCAGTTCGCCCAGGTGACAAACCCGCCGATCGATCCGCTGCGTGAAGCGCACGTGATGTCGCTGGCCACCAGCATCGGCCGTGAAATGAACGTCTTCTGCGAAGCGGAAGGCCAGGCGCACCGCCTGAGCTTCAAATCGCCGATCCTGCTGTACTCCGACTTTAAACAGCTGACCACCATGGAGGAGGAGCACTATCGCGCCGACACCCTGGATATTACCTTTGATGCCAACGAAACCACGCTGGCCGAGACGGTAAAAGCGCTGTGCGATAAAGCGGAACAGATGGTACGTAACGGCACCGTACTGCTGGTGCTGTCCGACCGCAACATCGCGAAAGACCGTCTGCCGGTACCGGCGCCGATGGCCGTTGGCGCCATCCAGACGCGCCTCGTCGATAAGAGCCTGCGCTGCGACGCTAACATCATCGTCGAAACCGCCAGCGCCCGCGATCCGCACCACTTTGCGGTGCTGCTGGGCTTTGGCGCGACGGCTATCTATCCATATCTTGCCTATGAAACCCTGGCGAAGCTGGTGGATAGCAAAGCTATCGATAAAGAATACCGTACGGTGATGCTGAACTACCGTAACGGCATCAACAAAGGCCTGTACAAAATCATGTCGAAGATGGGGATCTCGACCATCGCCTCCTACCGCTGCTCGAAGCTGTTCGAAGCGGTCGGTCTGCATCGCGACGTGGCCGACCTCTGCTTCCAGGGCGTAGTGAGCCGCATCGGCGGCGCCGGTTTCGATGACTTCCAGCAGGACCTGCTGAATCTGTCGAAACGCGCATGGCTGGCGCGTAAACCGCTGGCTCAGGGCGGTTTGCTGAAATATGTCCACGGCGGCGAATATCACGCCTACAACCCGGACGTCGTTCGCACCCTGCAGCAGGCGGTTCAGAGCGGCGAATACCGTGATTATCAGGAATACGCGAAGCTGGTTAACGAACGTCCGGCAGCCACGCTGCGCGATCTGCTGGCGCTCAACCCAGGCGATGAAGCCATAAGCATCAATGAAGTGGAATCAGCGAAAGAGCTGTTTAAACGCTTCGATACCGCGGCCATGTCGATCGGCGCGCTGAGCCCGGAAGCGCACGAATCACTGGCGGAAGCGATGAACAGCATCGGCGGCTTCTCCAACTCCGGTGAAGGCGGTGAAGACCCGGCGCGCTACGGCACCAACAAAGTCTCGCGTATTAAGCAGGTGGCTTCAGGTCGTTTCGGCGTTACCCCAGCCTACCTGGTGAATGCCGACGTGATCCAGATTAAAGTCGCCCAGGGCGCGAAACCCGGTGAAGGCGGACAGTTGCCGGGTGACAAAGTGACGCCTTATATTGCCAAACTGCGTTATTCGGTACCTGGCGTGACGCTGATCTCCCCGCCGCCGCACCACGATATTTACTCTATCGAGGATCTGGCGCAGCTGATTTTCGACCTCAAGCAGGTCAATCCGAAGGCGATGATTTCCGTCAAACTGGTTTCCGAGCCGGGTGTCGGCACCATCGCCACCGGCGTGGCGAAAGCCTACGCAGACCTAATCACTATCGCCGGCTACGATGGCGGTACCGGGGCGAGCCCGCTTTCATCGGTGAAATATGCCGGCTGTCCGTGGGAACTTGGCCTGGTGGAAACCCAGCAGGCGCTGGTCGCCAACGGCCTGCGTCATAAAATTCGCCTGCAGGTAGATGGCGGCCTGAAAACCGGCCTCGATATCATCAAAGCGGCGATCCTTGGCGCGGAAAGCTTCGGCTTCGGCACCGGCCCGATGGTCGCGCTGGGCTGTAAATACCTGCGTATCTGTCACCTGAACAACTGCGCCACCGGCGTAGCGACCCAGGACGACAAACTGCGTAAGAACCACTACCACGGCCTGCCGTTCAAAGTGACCAACTACTTTGAATTCATCGCCCGCGAAACCCGCGAGCTGATGGCGCAGCTGGGCGTGAAGCGTCTGGTGGACCTGATCGGCCGCACCGACCTGCTGAAAGAACTGGAAGGCTTTACGGCGAAACAGCAGAAACTGGAGCTCGGCAAACTGCTGGAAACCGCTGAGCCGCTGCCGGGCAAAGCGCTGTACTGCACCGAGAGCAACCCGCCGTTCGATAACGGCGTGCTCAACGCGCAGCTGCTGCAGCAGGCGAAGCCGTATGTGGATAACAAACAGAGCAAAACGTTCTGGTTCGATATTCGCAACACCGACCGTTCCGTTGGCGCGTCGTTGTCCGGTTATATCGCCCAGACTCACGGCGACCAGGGGCTGGCCGCCGACCCGATTACCGCCCACTTTAGCGGTACCGCGGGCCAGAGCTTCGGCGTCTGGAACGCCGGCGGCGTTGAGCTGCACCTGACCGGCGACGCCAACGACTACGTGGGGAAAGGCATGGCGGGCGGTCTGCTGTCGATTCGTCCTCCGGTCGGCTCCGCCTTCCGTAGCCATGAAGCAAGTATCATTGGCAACACCTGTCTGTATGGCGCGACCGGCGGTCGTCTGTACGCGGCAGGACGCGCGGGCGAACGCTTTGCGGTACGTAACTCCGGCGCCATCACCGTGGTGGAAGGCATCGGCGACAACGGCTGTGAATACATGACCGGCGGCATCGTCTGTATCCTGGGGAAAACCGGCGTGAACTTCGGCGCAGGTATGACCGGCGGCTTTGCTTACGTCCTGGATGAAGATGGCGACTTCCGTAAACGCGTTAACCCTGAACTGGTGGAAGTTCTGGACGTGGACACGCTGGCTATCCATGAGGAGCACCTGCGTGGCTTAATTACCGAACACGTTCAGCTTACCGGTTCGCAGCGCGGCGAAGAGATCCTCGCCAACTGGCCGGCCTTCGCGGCGAAGTTTGCGCTGGTTAAACCGAAGTCCAGCGATGTTAAAGCACTGTTGGGTCACCGTAGTCGTTCCGCAGCTGAGCTGCGGGTGCAGGCGCAGTAAGGGGTTAAGATGAGTCAGAACGTATACCAATTTATCGACCTGCAGCGCGTTGATCCGCCAAAGAAACCGCTGAAGATCCGTAAAATTGAATTTGTAGAAATTTACGAGCCGTTTTCAGAAGGCCAGGCCAAGGCGCAGGCAGATCGCTGCCTCTCCTGCGGCAACCCGTACTGCGAATGGAAATGTCCGGTGCACAACTACATCCCTAACTGGCTGAAACTGGCCAACGAGGGGCGCATTTTTGAAGCGGCGGAACTGTCGCATCAGACCAACACCCTGCCGGAAGTCTGCGGACGTGTCTGCCCGCAGGACCGCCTGTGCGAAGGTTCCTGTACCCTGAACGATGAGTTCGGCGCGGTGACCATCGGCAACATTGAACGCTATATCAACGATAAGGCGTTTGAGATGGGCTGGCGTCCGGACTTGTCCGGCGTGAAGCAAACCGGTAAAACCGTCGCCATTATCGGCGCCGGTCCGGCAGGCCTGGCCTGCGCGGATGTGCTGACCCGTAACGGCGTAAAGGCGATCGTTTTCGATCGTCATCCGGAAATCGGCGGTCTGCTGACCTTCGGCATCCCGGCGTTTAAGCTGGAAAAAGAGGTGATGACCCGCCGCCGTGAGATCTTCACCGGCATGGGGATTGAGTTCCGGCTCAATACCGAAGTGGGCCGTGACGTCCAACTCGACGATCTGCTGAAAGAGTACGATGCCGTATTTCTGGGCGTGGGCACCTACCAGTCCATGCGCGGCGGACTGGAAAACGAAGATGCCAACGGCGTGTATGACGCACTGCCGTTCCTTATCGCCAACACCAAACAGATCATGGGCTTTGGCGAAACGGCGCACGAACCGTTCGTCAGTATGGAAGGCAAACGCGTGGTGGTTCTCGGCGGCGGCGACACCGCGATGGACTGCGTGCGGACCTCGGTTCGTCAGGGGGCGGCGCACGTTATCTGCGCCTATCGTCGTGACGAAGAAAACATGCCGGGTTCCAAACGCGAAGTGAAAAACGCGCGTGAAGAGGGTGTCGAATTCCAGTTCAACGTCCAGCCGCTGGGCGTGGAAGTGAATGCCAACGGCAAAGTGTGCGGCGTGAAAATGGCGCGCACCGAAATGGGCCAGCCGGATGCGAAAGGCCGCCGTCGCGCGGAAATCGTCGCCGGTTCCGAGCACGTGGTGCCGGCAGACGCGGTGGTGATGGCGTTTGGTTTCCGTCCACACAGCATGGAATGGCTGGCGAAACATAGCGTCGAGCTGGATTCTCAGGGCCGCATCATCGCCCCGGAAGGCAGCGACAACGCGTTCCAGACCAGCAACCCGAAAATCTTTGCCGGCGGCGATATCGTTCGCGGCTCAGACCTGGTGGTAACGGCGATTGCCGAAGGCCGTAAAGCGGCGGACGGGATCCTCAACTATCTTGAAGTCTGATTAGACCCTGAGTCTCAACGCAGAAAAGCCCGATGGTTAACGCTATCGGGCTTTTTTATGCTTGATCGTGGTTAAGCAGGAGCAAAAAAAACAGGCCCCGGAGGGCCTGTCAGGCATTACTTCACAACGCGCAGCGCCGGACGACCACCGCGCGGCGGCGGCGGCGTGTCGTCTGGATCGTCATCGTGATTATCCGGCTTATCGCCATCAATCACCGACATCACCGTTTCGTTTTCGCTCTCAGACACGACGTCATCATCGTTGAGGCTGCTGACATCTTCGTCATAGGCCGCTTCAGGTTCAAACATCGTTCCTGCGCCGTTCTCACGGGCATAGATAGCGAGTACCGCAGCCAGCGGCACGGAAACGTTGCGCGGTACGCCGCCGAAGCGAGCATTAAAGCGCACTTCGTCATTCGCCAGTTCCAGATTGCCCACCGCACGTGGCGCAATATTCAGAACGATTTGGCCGTCGCGAGCGTACTCCATCGGCACGAGAACGCCTGGCAGCGTCACATCGACGACCAGGTGCGGAGTCAGCTGGTTATCCAGCAGCCACTCATAGAACGCCCGCAGCAGGTACGGGCGACGCGGCGTCAGCTGTGAGACATCCATTATTTAGCCCCGGCCGAGGCGCATTTCACGCTCGGCTTCAGTTAAAGAAGCGAGGAAAGAATCACGTTCGAAGACGCGAGTCATATAGCCCTTAAGCTCTTTCGCGCCAGCACCCACCAGTTCTACGCCGAGAACCGGCAAACGCCACAGCAGCGGAGCCAGGTAGCAATCGACCAGGCTGAATTCGTCGCTCAGGAAGTAAGGCTTCTGAGTAAAGACCGGCGCAATCGCCTGCAGTTCTTCACGCAGCTGCTTACGAGCGGCATCAGCCTGGGCCGCGGTACCGGTCTGGATGGTATTCATCAGCGAATACCAGTCTTTCTCGATACGTTGCATGTACAGACGGCTTTCACCACGCGCCACCGGGTAAACCGGCATTAGCGGCGGATGCGGGAAACGCTCATCCAGGTATTCCATAATGATGCGGGATTCCCACAGAGTGAGCTCACGATCCACCAGCGTCGGGACGCTTTGATTCGGGTTGAGGTCAATCAGATCCTGAGGCGGGTTATCCTTCTCCACGTGCTCTATCTCAAAACTGACACCTTTTTCGGCCAGCACGATGCGGACCTGATGGCTATAGATGTCAGTAGGACCAGAAAACAGCGTCATTACCGAACGTTTGTTGGCAGCGACAGCCATGAAAACCTCCAGGTATATTCAGAATTTTTACTGCTGCCGACCACGCATGGCCAGCCAGATGTATAAACCCCATTCGCACGGCGACGATATGTTCATTGATTAACTAAAAAATGAACAACCACCAGCATTTGGGCAGAAAATTGGATGATAGTTTACCAGATTTTGCGGACGTTGTGGTGAGGGTATTCTGGAAATGCTGAAAAAGTGGTAAGAACAGACCATTTCTTTGTGGATAACAGCCGTTTTATCCATAAAAAAACCCGCCGAAGCGGGTTTTTTCGCAAATTGTTCTGCGTGAGCAGAAAACAATTAACGTTTGGAGAACTGCGGACGACGACGTGCTTTACGCAGACCGACTTTCTTACGTTCAACCTGACGAGCGTCACGAGTAACGAAGCCAGCTTTACGCAGTTCAGAACGCAGGGACTCGTCGTACTCCATCAGAGCGCGGGTGATACCGTGACGGATCGCACCAGCCTGACCAGAGATACCACCACCTTTAACAGTGATGTACAGATCCAGTTTCTCAACCATGTCGACCAGTTCCAGCGGCTGACGAACTACCATGCGGGCAGTTTCACGACCGAAGTACTGTTCCAGCGAACGCTGGTTGATTACGATTTTGCCGTTGCCCGGTTTGATGAAAACGCGAGCTGCGGAACTTTTGCGGCGACCAGTGCCGTAGTATTGATTTTCAGCCATTGCCTATAATCCCGATTAGATGTCAAGAACTTGCGGTTGCTGTGCCGCGTGGTTGTGCTCGTTACCAGCGTAAACTTTCAGTTTACGGTACATAGCACGACCCAGCGGGCCTTTTGGCAGCATGCCTTTAACCGCGATTTCAATCACACGCTCAGGACGGCGGGCAATCATCTCTTCAAAGGTCGCTTCTTTGATACCACCGATGTGGCCGGTGTGGTGGTAGTACATTTTGTCTTCGCGCTTGTTGCCGGTTACAGCAACTTTTTCTGCGTTCAGAACGATGATGTAATCACCAGTATCAACGTGCGGAGTGTATTCCGCTTTGTGCTTACCGCGCAGGCGACGAGCCAGTTCAGTAGCCAGACGGCCCAGAGTTTTACCGGTCGCGTCAACAACATACCAGTCGCGTTTTACGGTTTCTGGTTTAGCTGTAAAAGTTTTCATTAAAAGCTTACCCAAATAAATAAGTTACACGTTGGTGAACACCCAAACGTTTAGTCAGTTGAGGTTCACACGACAAAGTCCGGCAAACCTACCCCTTCGAATAGCCTATGCCAGCACATAGAAGATTTCGGGAAAAAAAACCTTCTCGTAACGTGGGGTCGCAAGATTATAGAGAAGTAGGGGACAAAGATCGACCCCTTTATGTGATTTGCAGCAGGTTTTTCTCAATGTGAGAAGAAGGCTGGATTCAGGGCATGTGCGGTTGTTTCAGATACTCTTCGCTTTGCATTTCCTGCAGGCGCGATAAACAGCGCTGGAACTCAAACTTCAAGCGTTCGCCCTGATAGATCTCATACAGCGGCACCGCCGCGCTAACCACCAGTTTTACGTGACGTTCGTAGAATTCATCCACCAGCGCGATAAAGCGCCGCGCTTCGCTCTCAAGATGCGTCGTCATCACCGGCACATCGAACAACATCACGGTATGGAACAGGCGTGACAGCGCGATGTAATCATGCTGGCTGCGCGCATCCACGCACAGCGTGTCGAACGACGCCGCCAAAGTCTGGTTTTCCACGCCTAACGTCGGCAGCGGCCGGTGGTTAATTTCCAGCGTCGGCATCTGCTCGCGTTTGGCTCCCGCCAGCGCCAGCCAGAGTTTATCCATTTGCTGGCTGGTCTCGCCATTGAGCGGCGACAGCCACAGATGCGCCTGGGTTAATGTGCGCAGGCGGTAATCAATCCCCGCATCGACGTTCATAATGTCGCAATGCTGTTTGATGGCGTCTATCGCCGGCAGGAAACGCGCACGCTGCAGACCATTGCGGTAGAGCTCGTCCGGCGGGATGTTTGAGGTAGCAACCAGCGTAATCCCACGCGAGAACAGCGCTTTCATTAAGCCGCCGAGCAGCATGGCATCGGTGATGTCGGAGACAAAAAACTCGTCAAAGCACAACACATCGGTTTGCGCTTTAAAGCGATCGGCAACGATCTCCAGCGGGTCGCTATGCCCCTGCAAGGTAGTTAACTCTTCGTGTACGCGCAGCATAAAGCGATGGAAATGCAGGCGCTGTTTACGCTCGCCCGGCAGGCTTTGATAAAACATATCCATCAGCCAGGTTTTGCCGCGCCCAACGCCGCCCCACATATACAGGCCGCGTACGGCGGTCGCTTCCGCCGCCGGTTCGCGTTTGCCGAGCAGTTTGCTGAATTTCGCCCGCAGCCCGCCGCCAGCAGGCGCTGCGGCTACAGGTTTTTCCTGCAGTTCACGATAGATGGTATCGAGGCGACTGACCGCTTCTTGTTGCACGTCGTCGGGTTGATGGCTGCCCTCTTTGAGAGCTAAAAGGTAACGCGATGTTGGGGACAGGCTTTGCATGATCTTATTGTTATTCCTTGAAAACCGTGGCGCCGTGGCCCACGATTGACGAAAAAAAGGCGGTTCTACAGTACGCGATGATACGCCAGGATTCCACTTCTGTGGAATTAGCGGTTATAGTGGCACTATCGGGCGCAGGCGGAGAGCCTAACAGCCACCCTACGGAACCACAAAACAACGGGAGATGTTCATGACCTGGGAATACGCGCTAATTGGATTAGTCGTCGGTATCATCATCGGTGCCGTCGCCATGCGTTTTGGTAACCGCAAATTGCGTCAGCAACAAGCGCTGCAGTTCGAACTGGAAAAGAATAAAGCAGAGCTTGAAGAGTATCGCGAAGAGCTGGTCAGCCATTTTGCGCGCAGCGCAGAACTGCTGGACAACATGGCGGATGACTACCGTCAGCTGTATCAGCACATGGCAAAAAGCTCCAGCAGCCTGCTGCCGGACGCGATGGCGGAAGCCAATCCGTTCCGCAATCGCCTGGCGGAGTCCGAAGCCAGCAACGATCAGGCGCCGGTACAGATGCCGCGCGATTATTCTGAAGGTGCATCCGGCCTACTGCGCGGTGGCGCGAAACGCGACTGATCCCGCTGTCTGCGTAAAAATATTTACCGGGCGCGCCTTCCGCGCCCGTCTTCCCCCTGCATCCCAGCTACAATTTAAGCACGGACCGCATTGTTAGCCGGTCGAAAATTCAATAACATCAAACCATTCAGACGTATTTTCCATACACCTCAGGTTACGAGAGCCAGCATCTAATGAAGAAACAGACTTTGCTGTTGAGTGCGTTAGCGTTAAGCATTGGATTATCGTTGTCGGTCCTGCCTCCGGCGGCGGCATCGCTGCCGACCCAGGTTCCAGGCCAGGGCGCGCTACCGAGCCTCGCGCCGATGCTGGAAAAAGTATTGCCTGCGGTGGTCAGCGTGCAGGTAGAAGGCACCGCCTCGCCGGTGCAGAATATGCCGGAAGAGCTGAAAAAATACTTCGGCGACAACGCGCCGCAAGAGCAGGCGCAGCCGTTTGAAGGCCTCGGTTCAGGGGTGATTATCGACGCCGCCAAAGGCTATGTGCTGACCAACAACCACGTAATAAGCCAGGCGCAGAAAATCAGCATTCAGTTGAACGATGGCCGCGAGTTCGATGCCAAACTGGTCGGCAGCGATGAACAGAGCGATATAGCCCTGCTGCAGGTTTTAAAACCCAGCAATTTAACGCAAATCGCCATCGCGGATTCCGACAAGCTGCGCGTCGGCGATTTCGCCGTTGCCGTCGGCAACCCCTTCGGCCTCGGGCAAACCGCTACTTCCGGCATCATCTCCGCGCTGGGTCGTAGCGGCCTTAATCTCGAAGGGCTGGAAAACTTTATTCAGACCGATGCCTCAATTAACCGCGGCAACTCCGGCGGCGCGCTGCTGAATCTCAACGGCGAACTTATCGGCATTAATACCGCCATTCTGGCGCCGGGCGGCGGCAGCATCGGTATCGGCTTCGCCATCCCGAGCAACATGGCGAAGACCCTCGCCGATCAGCTTATTCAATACGGCGAAATCAAACGCGGCCTGCTGGGCATTAAAGGCATGGAAATGAGCGCGGATATCGCCAAAGCGATGAATATCAACGCTCAGCGTGGCGCCTTTGTAAGCGAAGTCCTGGCCAATTCAGGCTCCGCAAAAGCTGGGATTAAATCCGGTGACGTTATCGTCAGCATGAACGGCAAGCCGCTAAGCAGCTTCGCCGAGCTGCGCTCGCGTATCGCCACTACCGCCCCTGGCACAAAAGTAAAACTGGGGCTACTGCGCGACGGCAAACCGTTGGACGTCGAGGTCACGCTGGATAAGAGCACCTCCTCCACCGCCAGCGCCGAGCTGATTATCCCGGCCCTGCAGGGAGCGGCGCTAAGCGATGGCCAGTTAAAAGACGGCACTAAGGGCGTGAGCATCGATAACGTCGATAAAGGCAGCGCGGCGGCTCAGGTTGGCCTGCATAAAGACGATCTCATTATCGGCCTCAACCGCCAGCGCGTGCGTTCCATCGCCGAGCTACGTAAAGTGCTGGAAACCAAACCGGCCGTCATCGCGCTGAATGTGCTGCGCGGTAACGAAAGCATTTATCTGCTGCTACGCTGACGGCTGCATCCGGACATCGCGCGTCGTGCGATGTCCGGATAAGTCATGCTATGCTGCGCCTGCCCATTAATTAACGATATTCGCATCATGCCAGGAAAGCTTTTACGTTCAGTCCTTATCGGTTTAATCGTCGGCGGCATCCTGCTGGCGGCGATGCCTTCGCTGCGCCAGTGGCAGCTCTCGTCGGCGACGCCGAGCGATACCGCTGACGAATCGCCCGCCAGCTATAATGCTGCGGTAAGACGCGCCGCGCCGGCGGTGGTCAACGTCTATAACCGCGCGCTGAACAGCACCAGCCATAACCAGCTGACGCTCGGCTCCGGCGTTATCATGGACCAACGCGGATATATCCTCACCAACAAGCACGTCATCAACGATGCCGATCAGATAATCATCGCCTTGCAGGATGGACGGGTATTTGAAGCCCTGTTGGTCGGTTCCGATACCCTGACTGACCTGGCGGTGCTCAAAATAAACGCCAGCGGCGGCCTGCCGGTTATCCCGATTAACCCGAAACGCGTTCCACATATCGGCGATGTGGTACTGGCGATAGGCAACCCGTATAACCTTGGGCAAACCATCACCCAGGGTATCATCAGCGCGACCGGTCGTATCGGCCTGAACCCCACCGGGCGACAGAATTTCCTGCAAACCGACGCCTCTATCAACCACGGCAACTCCGGCGGCGCGCTGGTCAACTCGCTGGGTGAACTGATGGGTATTAACACCCTGTCGTTTGATAAGAGCAATGACGGCGAAACGCCGGAAGGGATCGGCTTTGCCATCCCGTTCCAGCTGGCGACCAAAATCATGGATAAACTGATCCGCGACGGCCGGGTGATCCGCGGTTACATCGGGATCAGCGGCCGCGAGATCGCGCCGATGCATGCGCAGAGCGGCGGCATGGATCAGATCCAGGGGATCGTCGTTAATGACGTCGCACCTGACGGCCCAGCGGCGCAGGCCGGGATCCGCGCCAATGATGTGATCATCTCGGTGAACGATAAACCAGCGGTTTCGGCGCTGGAAACCATGGACCAGGTCGCAGAAATTCGCCCGGGTTCAGAAATCCCGGTGGTCATCATGCGTGATGATAAGAAAATCACCCTGCACGTGGCGGTACAAGAATATCCGGCGACAAATTAACGATTAGCGCTCCGTTATCGGAGCGCGATTAATCAACAAACAGCGGTCCGGCCGGGAATCTGGCCAGAAACCCGGTCACCGCCAGTAACGACCGCAACGATGGCCAGCAGATCTGCCGCTCCCGCAGTTCATCATCCAGCGTCAGTAACGCGAACTCCCCTCTCTCGCCGAGAACCCCGCCCTGCCACAGCAGCCGTTGCGCCTGCTGCCGCGCCCATGGCGATTCACTCTTCCAGGCCAGCAAATGCAGCAGCGACTGTTGTAAGCAAACGCTGTGCGAATGGTTGTCCCGCAACAATCGTCGATACACCGGCAGCGAGATACTGCGTACGCTGTAGAAACCACTGCGCGATTCACTATCAGCCTGCGCCACGCTGGCGCACATCTGCCCGGCGAGATCGCATAAACGATTATGCGTCAGCGGCTGGCGCAGCGCATCCAGATGCCCTGCGGCGGCGCAAAGCAGGCCGCTCCTTTGCCGCTCATGCGTCAGCGAACCCAGCAACGCCGCTACCGTTTCAGCCTTCCCGGTCTGCGCATGCTGTACACCTGCGTCATAACAACAGACAAAGAAATCATGGCTGCCACGGACGACCGGCGGGTGCGCCAGCAGATTCAGCGCCGGATGCAGTTGTTCAAGCTCCTCCAGCGACGCCAGAGTGTCATCAATGACCCCCTCTTTTGCCGATGACCTGCTGCCAGGATGTAATGCTACCGTTTCATTCATCAAAGCCTCCTCAGGGAAAATTCCCGGCTCGTGCGGCGCCCGGCCGGGCTACGGGGTCACCGGTCGCCCGGATAAGGCGACTGCCGCTATCCGGGAACCTCTCCCCGGTGGCGCTACGCTTACCGGGGCTACAAACCGGAGCGGACCGGTAGCCCGGATAAGGCGCCTGCCGCTATCCGGGAACCTCTCCCCGGTGGCGCTGCGCTTACCGGGGCTACAAACCGGAGCGGACCGGTAGCCCGGATAAGGCGCCTGCCGCCATCCGGGAACCTCTCCCCGGGGGCACTGCGCTTACCGGGGCTACAAACCGGAGCGGACCGGTAGCCCGGATAAGGCGCCAGCCGCCATCCGGGAACCTCTCCCCGGTGGCGCTGCGCTTACCGGGGCTACAAACCGGAGCGGACCGGTAGCCCGGATAAGGCGCCAGCCGCCATCCGGGAACCTCTCCCCGGTGGCGCTGCGCTTACCGGGGCTACAAACCGGAGCGGACCGGTAGCCCGGATAAGGCGCCAGCCGCTATCCGGGAACCTCTCCCCGGTGGCGCTGCGCTTACCGGGGCTACAAACCGGAGCGGACCGGTAGCCCGGATAAGGCGCAAGCCGCCATCCGGGAACCTCTCCCCGGGGGCGCTACGCTTACCGGGGCTACAAACCGGAGCGGACCGGTAGCCCGGATAAGGCGCAAGCCGCCATCCGGGAACCTCTCCCCGGTGGCGCTGCGCTTACCGGGGCTACAAACCGGAGCGGACCGGTAGCCCGGATAAGGCGCCAGCCGCCATCCGGGAACCTCTCCCCGGTGGCGCTGCGCTTACCGGGGCTACAAACCGGAGCGGACCGGTAGCCCGGATAAGGCGCCAGCCGCCATCCGGGAAGGATGCCGGCTTACATCGCCAGCACGTACTTGAGCATCACCCCGGCGGCGATCGCCGAGCCGATCACTCCGGCCACGTTCGGGCCCATCGCGTGCATCAGCAGGAAGTTCTGCCCGTCCGCTTCCAGACCCACCTTGTTGGACACCCTCGCCGCCATCGGCACCGCCGACACCCCTGCCGAGCCAATCAGCGGGTTGATCTTGTGTTTACTGAACATGTTCATCAGCTTCGCCATGATCACCCCGGCGGCGGTGCCCACGCAGAAGGCGATCACCCCCAGCAGCAGGATCCCCAGCGTCTGCGGCTGCAGGAACTTGTCCGCCACCAGTTTGGCCCCCACCGACAGCCCGAGGAAGATGGTGACGATGTTAATCAGCGCGTTCTGCACCGTATCGCTCAGCCGATCCACCACGCCGCTTTCGCGCATCAGGTTGCCGAAGCAGAACATCCCCAGCAGCGGCGCGGCGTCCGGCAGCAACAGCGCCACCAGCAGCAACAGCACCGCCGGGAAGAGGATCTTCTCGCGTTTGCTCACCGTACGCAGCTGCACCATGCGGATCTTCCGCTCTTTGTCGCTGGTCAGCGCCTTCATGATCGGCGGCTGGATCAGCGGCACCAGCGCCATATAGGAGTAGGCGGCCACCGCGATGGCCCCCAGCAGCTCCGGCGCCAGCTTGCTCGACAGGTAGATAGCCGTCGGGCCGTCGGCGCCGCCGATGATGCCGATGGCCGCCGCCTGCGGCAGGGTGAAGTGGATGAAGCCGAAGTAGTTCAGCGTCAGCGCCCCGAGCACGGTGGCGAAGATCCCGAACTGCGCCGCCGCCCCCAGCAGCAGGGTGCGCGGGTTGGCCAGCAGCGGGCCGAAATCGGTCATCGCCCCGACGCCCATAAAGATCACCAGCGGCGCGATACCCGAGCCAATCGCCACCTTATAGAAGATGGCCAGCACCCCGGAGGAGTAGCCCATATCCACCGCCAGCGTCTCCATCTGCCCCTGTACCGACGGCAGGGCCAGCGCCAGCGCTTCCTTGATGGCGTGGACGTCCGGCGCGCAGTTGAGCTTCGCGGCAATCACCGCCAGCTGGACCGGGTCGTGATGGGCCAGCAGGTTTTCCAGCGCGCTCAGCGCCAGCCCGGCCTCCGGGATATTGGAGAGCAGGCCGCCGAAGCCAATCGGCAGCAGTAGTAACGGCTCGAACTTTTTAGCAATCGCCAGCCACAGCAGCAGCAGGCTGACCAGCAGCATCGCCGCCTGGCCGGCCCCCAGGTGCATCAGCCCCATGCCCTGAATCAGGGCGTTCAGACTTTCCATTTGCGCTCCTCGTCCTTACGCCAGCTGCAGCAGGGTGTCGCCGACCGCCACCGCATCGCCGGATTTCACCGCGATACCGCGTACGGTACCGGCCTGCGCGGCGCGGATTTCGGTTTCCATCTTCATGGCTTCCAGAATCAGCAGCACCTCGCCTTCCGCCACCGCCTGGCCTTCGCTGGCCAGCACCTTCCAGATGGTGCCCGCCAGCGGCGCGGTCACCGGGGTGCCGGCGCCGGCCGGGGCGGCAGCCTGAACCGGTGCGGAAGACGGGGTGGCCGTCGTCAGCTGGCTGACGTCGCCGCCGTCGCTGACCTTGACCACGAAGGCTTTGCCTTCCACTTCGACGGTGTAGATACCGGAGGCGGCGGCTTTTGCCGGCGCGGCAGATTTTGCTTCTTCCACCTGCGGCACCGGCTCAAAGGCCGCCGGGTTGTGGCGGTTTTCGAGGAACTTCAGGCCGATTTGCGGGAACAGCGCCACGGTGAGCACGTCGTCGATGGCGTTTTCGGCAAGCGTGATGTCCTTCTCCTGCGCCTGGCGTTTGACGTCGGCTTCAAGCTCCGCCAGCTCCGGCTTGAGTAAATCCGCCGGGCGGCAGGTGACGGCGTCGGCGCCGTCGAGCACCCGCGCCTGCAGGGCGGCGTTAACCGGGGCCGGAGTGTGGCCGTATTCGCCTTTCAGAATACCGGCGGTCTCCTTCGCAATGGTTTTGTAGCGTTCGCCGCCCAGCACGTTGAGCACCGCCTGGGTGCCGACAATCTGCGAGGTCGGGGTCACCAGCGGGATGAAGCCGAGGTCCTCGCGCACGCGGGGGATTTCCGCCAGTACCTCATCCAGACGGTGGGCGGCGCTCTGCTGCTTCAGCTGGCCTTCAAGGTTGGTGAGCATCCCGCCCGGCACCTGGGCGACCAGGATGCGGCTGTCGGTGCCTTTCAGCTGGCCTTCGAAGGCGTGGTATTTTTTGCGCACCTCGCGGAAGTAGGCGGCGATGCTCTCCAGCTTGTGGATATCGAGGCCGGTGTCGTACGGCGTGCCGGCGAGGGTGGCCACCAGCGCTTCGGTGGCCGGGTGGCCATAGGTGGCGCTCATCGAGGAGATGGCGGTATCGACGCCGTCGACGCCGGCTTCAATGGCCTTCAGCAGCGCCATCTCCGCCATGCCGGTGGTGGCGTGGCAGTGCAGGTGCAGGGTGACGTCATAGCGTTTTTTGATTTCGCTGACCAGCTCAAAGGCGGCATGCGGGGTGAGGATGCCGGACATGTCCTTGATGGCGATGGAGTCGACGCCGGTCTCCAGCAGCTGTTCGGTGAGGTCGAGCCAGGTCTGCAGGGTGTGCGCCGGGGCTGGTGGTGTAGCTGAGGGTGCCCTGGGCGTGGGCGCCGTGGCGGCGGACCGCCTGCAGGGCGGCCTGCATGTTGCGCGGGTCGTTCATGGCATCAAAGACGCGGAACACGTCCATGCCGTTTTTGACGGCGCGCTCGACAAAGCGCTCCACCACGTCATCGGCGTAGTGGCGGTAGCCGAGCAGGTTCTGGCCGCGCAGCAGCATCTGCAGCGGGGTTTTCGGCATCGCCTTTTTCAGCTCGCGCAGGCGGACCCACGGGTCCTCGCCGAGGAAGCGGATGCAGGCGTCAAAGGTGGCGCCGCCCCAGCATTCGAGGGAGCGGTAGCCGACGTCGTCGAGCGCAGCCGCAACGGGCAGCATATCGTCGAGACGCAGACGGGTGGCGAACAGGGACTGGTGGGCGTCGCGCAGGACGACATCGGTAATGGCAACGGTCATGAATTCCTCCGTGAATTAAGAATTAAGGCGGCGATGGTGGTGAATGGCGGCGACAATCGCCGGCTTTAAACGGGCGAAGTCGTCGGCGGGCGCGACGGCCGCAGGCGCCGGTTTGGGCGCGGCAGGCGGCTCAGGGAACAGACGGGTAACGGCGAGAGACATTCCCCGGATGGCGAAAATGAGCAGCAGCAGGAACGCCAGCACGAAGCCCATGCCGAGGAACATCAGGGTGAAGCCTTCGCCTAACAGAACGGCATCAGTCATAAAATAGCCTTTGGAGGAGCGCAATAATGGCGTGATGAACAACCGCGATAGCCGAGTGGATTTCCCCAGACCACATAGTCAGAAGCCTCTTTATCGCGGAAATTAATTCTCGCCATTACTGCGCAAGATATTTAACCGGGAATTATTTAATGAAACTTACGTGCTGGCAGATTTCATCGGCGACAATTTCTTTGCGCTGATTAAATATCACCTTATTCTGCTCAAATAGGTTATTTCCGTGGGTATCGATCGACACAATAAGCGGACCAAATTCTTTCACCCGGCAAACCCATAAGGTTTCCGGCATACCCAAATCACGCCACTGGGCGTCTTCAATTTCTTCAACACATACCGCGGCGACCACCGCGCAGCCGGCCGGGAAGACACAGTGGAGCGCTTTATGTTCGGCACAGCCCTCTTCGGTCCCCTTACCCATGCCGCCTTTGCCGACGATTAATTTCACACCGGTCTTAGCAATAAATTCTTTTTCAAATTTCTCCATGCGCATACTGGTGGTTGGCCCAACAGAAACCATTTCAAATTTATCTTCCGTACCTTTAATCGGCCGCACAATGGGCCCGGCATGTAATATCGCGCCGCCGGCAACGTTGACCGGTAATTCACGACCGCCTTCAATTAAACGACGGTGAGCTACATCACGACAGGTAACAATATGACCATTGAGATAAATAATATCGCCCGCTTTAATATCAGCTAAATCTTCATCTTTAATTGGCGTAGTGAGTATTTTTTTAGTCATCAGAAAGCCACTCCTGTGTGAGACGTAATGGTGTAATTCAAATCTTTATCGAAAACGATATGTCCTTTGCGGTGCGACCAGCAGCCGACGTTGACCGCCACGCCGATGGTGGAAGGATGGCGCGCAGTGTTTTCGATATTGACGCCCATCACCGAGGTGTTACCGGACATCCCCTGCGGGCCAAGGCCAATTTTGTTGATGCCGTCTTCGAGCATTTTCTCCAGCGATGCCGCGCGTTCATTCTCATTACGCGACCCCACCGGGCGCATCAGCGCTTTCTTCGACAGCAGCGCCGCGGTTTCAACGGAGGTCGCGACGCCAATGCCAACCAGTAGCGGCGGACAGGCGTTCAGGCCATAGCTGGTCATCACATCCAGTACGAAACGGGTTACGCCTTCGTAACCGGCGCCCGGCATTAGCACCATCGCTTTACCCGGTAGCGAGCAGCCGCCGCCGGCCATATAGGTGTAAATGCTGCACTGGTCGGAATCGGAGACGATCTCCCAGAATACCGTCGGCGTACCTTTACCCACGTTTTTACCGGTGTTGTATTCGTCAAAGGTCTCCACGCTGTTATGGCGCAGCGGAGAATCCACGGTGGCTTTAATCACCGATTCGCGCAGCAGCGCTTCCAGTTCGCCAATCAGCGGGAAGTTGGCGCCGCACTCAACCAAAAACTGAATCACGCCGGTGTCCTGGCAGGAGGGACGATCCAGCTCTTTGGCCAGACGCTGGTTTTCAACCATGGTGGTAAAGATGACGTCAGCCAGCTGGCTGGTCTCTTTTTTATGCAACTCTTTCAGTTTTGCAGTGACGTCATCAGGCAATACTTTGCCGGTATATCCCACGAATTTGGCCATAATATCGGTCATTCGGGATATCTGTTCGCTTTTGCTCATAAAGGCTCCTTAGTCAGAACAGCGTCCGTAAATTACGGGTGAAAAGGGAAAAGAATTGGCAGCAGTACGAGGCTGACAATGGTCGAAACAATAATCAGAGGGAGGCCGGATTTGGCGTAATCGACAAACTTATAGCCGCCGGCCGAGAGCACCATCATGTTGGCGGGCATACCGATCGGCGTCGCGTAGGCGCAGGAACTGCCGATAACGGTCGCCATCAGGACCGCTTTCGGATCGGCGCCCATACCGGCCGCTATCGACAAACTCACCGGTACCAGTAGCGCGACGGTAGCGGTATTGGACATAAAGTTGGTCATGATGACGGACAGTACAAAGACCACCACCATCAACATGAACGGGGAAGAGTTCTGGCCCAGCATGCCGATGACATGATCGGCAACCAGCTTGCCCGCGCCGGTCATTTCCAGCGCTTTTGCCAGCGCCAGCGTGCCGCCAAAAATGAAAATAGTTTGTGAATCAATCGCTTTGTAAGCCTGCTTTTCCGTCAGCACGCCGGTAAACACCAGTACCAACGCACCGATACAGCCTGCAACCGTCAGGCTAATGCCGGTCTGTTTCTCAAAAATCATGCCGAGGATCGTGGCGATCAGCACCACCAGCGACAGGATCTGTTTCCAGCGCGGAACGTCGCTGTAATCACGCTGTTCGCCGACGCCGCCGACTTCGCCGCTATTCCCGGTAGCAGGCAGAAATTTATAGCCAATTGTCAGGAAATAGAGGATGCCGCAGAGCAGCATCGGTAAACCCACTTTCGCATACTCAAAAAAGCCAAAGCCGCTACCAATATTCTGTAACGCCGATTGCGCGATCAGGTTGCCGGGCGCGCCAATCAACGACAGGTTGCCGCCGAGGGCGGCGGCAAATACCAGCGGCATCAGTAAACGAGAGCGGGCAAAACCCGATTTCGCCGCGACGCCAATCACCACCGGGATCAGCACCGCCGCCGTACCGGTGTTGGAAAGAAAGCCCGACATCACGCCGACCACCACCATGATGGTGAAAATCAGCTGTTTTTCGGTTTTGGCAAAGTGAGTGATCACCCCGCCGACTTTATTGGCCATCCCGGTTTCAAATAACGCCCCGCCGACGACGAACATGGCGACAAAAAGAATGACGTTGGAGTCGATAAAACCAGCAAAAGCTTGTTTTAGATCCAACACGCCGGTGAGTACTAACGCCACGCAGACCACCATGGAAGTCACTGCCAAAGGCACCTTCTCCCAGACGAACATGACGATAGCGAACACCAGCAAACATAAGGTGATGGTAATCGGTTCCATACTTATAATTATCCCTATCAATGATATATGATATTGTATCCAATATTGACGAGGGAGAAATTATTCCCATGCAAAAAGTAAGTCAATGCGTTTTTGAGGAAAGATCGCGCAGTGCGATCTGCATCAAGATCCTGCGCAGATCGTCACAAGAAGTGATTAATAACGATGATCAATAAGAAAAAGCCTGCAGTTGCTACACAGGCAATTGGCGTTACACGGTAGTATCAGGAAGGTAGCGCGTTAACATGTTCTCCATCGAGCGGATAATATGCTTGCGCATACGCTGGCGCGCCAGCTCTTCATTATGCTGCTCAAGTGCCTGTAAAATCTCTTTATGTTCGTGGATGGAGATAGCGGCATACTCCGCTTCGGTCACCTTGTACCCCATCGACAGTCCGTTCCACATATTACAAAGCAGCATCTTCATTTTTTCGTTGCCTGCGGCGTTCCAGATCTCCATATGGAAAGCCTGGTTCAGGTCGGAATATTCAGTGAAGTTATTATCGGCCAGCGCTTTTTCCGCTGAGTAGTGTACCTGGGCAATGCGCGAAATATCCGTGCCGGGACGGGAAGCTTTCGCCACCGCCTCGCTTTCCAGCAGCGCGCGAATTTCATAATGCTCGCGGATCGTCTGCTCGTTGATCCCCAACACCACCGCGCCTTTATTGGGGCGGACTTTAATCAGGCCATCGGCGGCTAAAATCTGAAACGCTTCGCGTACCGGCATGCTGGAAACGCCGACCATACGGGCAATGCCTTCGAGAGTTATCTCCTGCCCTTCCACTAAATCCCGCGAAAGAATCGCTTTGCGTAATACCGCCGCGACCTGCTCTTTCGCCGAAAGAAGCTTAATTTTCCCTAATTTAGGCTTCTGCACTTTCCCAATCCTTCATATGTTGACGCATAATTTCCGCAAGCATGAGGAAATAACGCTGTGTTGCCTGAGCAATATTGCCCGCATCGCCGCGGCTAATGGCTCCGGCCAGTTCATGTAGTATCAGTGCCGATTCCTGGCTATCGTCTTTCAGATACAGGATGACATAAGAGATATATCCATCCAAAAATTGCTGATAAGCCTTCGCCAGATAGCGGTTATCAAGATAGGAAATCAGCAACTGATGAAATTCCAGTTCGCGAGTTTTGTCGCCAGGCTGCGCCAGCGCTTGTGCGCGCCCGAGCAGCAATTCCCCCTGGTTTGCCGGCACCAGAGTGAACAATTCGGCAGCCATCACCGCGATCACGCGAAAAATTTGGCTAACATCATCAGGCACCAGTTTTGATACCTGCATATGGCGGTTAGGCAAGCGCACCAGAAAGCCCTCTTGCTCAAGGGACTGCAACGCTTCTCTAACCGGCATACGTGAAAGCCCTAGCTGCTCGGCAATACTCTCCTGCGCCAGCTCATCTCCCGCTTTCATCGCTCCGGACAGAATTTGATAGCGAATGATTTGCGTAATGTGGTCCCTGGTCTGCTTTCGTTCGATCTTTTTCACAACGTCCTCATTGCTTAGGGCTTAAGACGCGGGGATTTTAGCAGATTTAGCCGCCAGGCGGCGCATTCGGCAGGGATATGAGGCGATAAAAAAGCCGGAACGACGGTTCCGGCTTTTCTGCTAAGTAGACATTACTTATTCACGAAATCTTCGCCGAGGGCGATATCTTTCTTCAGCGTATCCAGCATGCCTTCCAGCGCCTGCTGTTCAAAAGCGCTAAGTTTACCGATGGACTGGCGCTCTTCCACGCCATTTTTGCCCAGCAGCAGCGGCTGCGAGAAGAAACGGGCATACTGGCCGTCACCTTCGACATAGGCACATTCAACCACGCCTTTTTCACCCTGCATTGCACGCACCAGTGAGAGCCCGAAACGCGCAGCGGCCTGGCCCATCGACAGCGTCGCCGATCCGCCGCCCGCTTTCGCTTCCACGACTTCCGTCCCGGCGTTTTGAATACGTTTGGTGAGATCCGCGACTTCCTGCTCACTAAAGCTGACGCCAGGGATCTGCGACAGTAAAGGCAGAATAGTGACGCCAGAGTGGCCGCCAATGACCGGAACTTCAACCTCTGTTGCCGACTTGCCTTTCAGCTCGGCGACAAAAGTATTAGAACGAATGATATCGAGGGTGGTAACGCCAAACAGTTTGTTTTTATCGTACACACCGGCTTTTTTCAGCACTTCGGCGGCGATAGCGACGGTGGTATTTACCGGGTTGGTGATAATACCGATGCAGGCCTGCGGACAGGTTTTTGCGATCTGCTGCACCAGGTTTTTAACGATACCGGCATTAACATTAAATAAGTCGGAACGATCCATGCCGGGCTTACGCGCGACGCCGGCGGAAATCAGCACCACATCAGCGCCTTCCAGCGCCGGGGTGGCATCTTCACCGGAGAAACCTTTGATTTTTACATCTGTGGGAATATGACTTAGATCTACCGCCACGCCCGGCGTAACCGGAGCGATGTCGTACAACGAGAGCTCTGAACCTGAAGGCAGTTGGGTCTTAAGTAGTAGGGCAAGCGCCTGGCCGATTCCACCAGCGGCGCCGAGGACTGCAACTTTCATCCTAAACTCCTTATTATGGTTAATATAGTCTTTCGTTATTCCGTCGCCTGGACCTTAATTCACAAGATGAACAATTACAATAATTATGGCTGAAGAATGCGGGGTACGCGCAATGATGCAGCAAATTCGCATTTTTCTTCCTGAGACTGGCCATCCAGCAAAGCCGTAGTACCGGATCGACTATTGGTTACAATACACCCAGCTCACTCGGCAAAACAATATCAATTTCATAACATTTATTTCACTTTTACAGCAATTTACCCGCTGTGATGCAGGCATGTTCCTCATCAGGGTTATTTGCTAAAATATGCGCCTTTCATAACATTATTTACGCTATTCCTTTGCGGATTATTTGCATAAAAATGCACTTGTATGCATAATGATGTTGTTTTTACCACCATAATCTGGGTGACTTATGCGTAGTTCGGCAAAACAAGAAGAACTGGTTAAAGCGTTTAAATCGCTGCTTAAAGAAGAAAAATTCAGCTCGCAAGGCGAAATCGTTCAGGCGCTGCAGGAAGAAGGTTTCGAGAACATCAACCAATCGAAAGTTTCCCGCATGCTGACAAAGTTTGGCGCCGTTCGCACGCGTAACGCCAAAATGGAAATGGTCTACTGTTTGCCTGCCGAACTCGGCGTGCCGACGACCTCCAGCCCGCTGAAAAATCTGGTGCTGGACATCGATTATAACGATGCGGTGGTGGTGATTCACACCAGCCCCGGCGCGGCGCAGCTAATCGCACGCCTGCTGGATTCCTTAGGCAAAGCCGAAGGTATTCTGGGTAGTATCGCGGGTGATGACACTATCTTTACCACCCCTGCCCGCGGTTTTTCCGTTAAAGATCTCTACGACGCGATTCTGGTCCTGTTCGAACAGGAACTCTAAGCGCTCCCCCTCTGGTTCCTGCCAGAGGGTTCTTCCCCGCAAAATGCTATCCCCCAAACCTTCAAATAAAGCAGCATTTTTTTAACATTTAGTGTGGTTTTCCACCTCTATACATTCCTTTACCGAATGATAACGGCTAAAGCGCACAAAAGATCAAAGCGCAATATCTATTTGATTTAAATATAAATAATCATGATATTCACCCCATGAATGACATTTCTAATTCTTATACGTTATAAAAACGACATTTCTTGGAAATTATTTACACTGAAAACAATTAGCATGGTATTAATATTTTTGGTGATTAGTGTATACTTGATTTTGTGATGAGGGTCACGAAACAAAGCCCCCTAATAATAAAATTCGACGAGGTGAACATCATGAAAATCAAAACCACTGTAGCCGCACTCAGCATGCTATCCGTACTGTCCTTTGGCGCTTTCGCCGCTGATTCAATCAACAGCACTCAAGCGGAAAGCCGCCAGTCACTGGGCACCGTATCTATCGGCGCGGTAGGTTCTTCCCCGATGGATATGCATGAAATGCTGAACAAAAAAGCACAAGAAGAAGGTGCTTCTTCTTATCGCATTATCGAAGCTCGCACCGGCGACCATTGGCACGCCACTGCTGAACTTTATAAATAAGCTTTAACGATTGTCGGTCATTAACTGAAACAGTATCTCTTCAGCGGCCTGGGTTCATACGAAATCTCCCGCCGCTGCACATAAGGTTGGAGTCAAGATTATGAAAAGCGCAATTATCATCGCATCCCTGGGTCTGGCATCTGTTCTCTCTTTCGGCGCAAGCGCAGCCGTACAGCAAGTGAACGCCGATCAAGCACAAAACCTGCAACCAATGGGCACTATCTCTGTATCGCAAGTAGGTAGCGCGCCAATGGATATGCGCCAGGAACTGGCGGCTAAAGCCGAGAAAGAAGGCGCCAGTAGCTACCGCATTATTGAAGCTCGTACCGGCGACAGCTGGCACGCGACTGCTGAGTTGTACAAATAAACCCTCGTCGTCTTATCCGACGACTTGCCCCCGCCTGCCGGGGGCTTTTTTATGCCCAACGGGCATTGAAACGTAGTTGTCCTTCCAGCTCCTCTTCCGCTTCATCGAACAGCAAAATTAACGCGCCAAAGCGACGACGCTGTTTTTCATCCAGATGGACAAATTCAATCTCCAGCGGGAACGGTAGGCGCCCTCCCGTCACCGCGCTCCACAGCGCGTCAAGGTTATCCACCTGCTTATCCGGTAGCGCGAAGGCGCGGGAAAACTCACGATAGAAATCCTGTTGCTCAGCTATTTCATCAAAATCAAAGGTATAAATAGTCATTGCCCGGCGCCCCTTCCGCTCTGTCCCTCTACACCAAATAAGTATAGCGATAAAAAAACCGACGCCGGGGCGTCGGTTCGCAGGTTAGCTATTGGTGAGCACGTGCTGATATTTTTTCAGCATATCCACCAGCCGTCGCACCGGCTCAGTAACCTGGGGCGACGCCTGCCAGTGAAGGAGTTTTTCCTGATAAACATCAAGCTCTTCCAGCAGACGGGTAAAGTAACGGCGGCGCTTATCATCGCTGCCGGCGGAGATAACGTGATCGGCGGTTCGCCGCAGCTGACGGTGGAAGGCCGACAGATCCTCGTTTACCGGCACCGGGGCATCGCGTAGACGCTGGTGCGCGATAATCAGCGTCAACGCTAAGCGAAAGCGGGCGATATCGCCGGGAAACTTGTTCAGCAGTAAAAACAGCTGTTGATACAGCGCCGGCAAATGGTTCTCTTTTCGCCTTGCGCTGTTAGTAGTGAGCGAAGAGACCGCCGCCGAGACGAACTGGTTCAATAACACCCGTCCGGTGCGTGCCTGCGAGTTATCACGCACTAACAGAATCACCATCAGCGCGAGGAAACAGCCGACAATCTGCCCCAGGGCGCTATCGAGGAACTGGCTAAACTGGAACTGCATCGGGTTATCCAGCACCAAAATGTTGATGGTGCTCGCTAAAGCCCCCAGCGATCCCAACCGCCGCTTTTGTACCTCAATGCCAATAAAGAACGCCATCGCGGCAAGGCTGATACACAATAGCAGCATGCTCTGTTGCGTCGCAGGCATGACGACAAGGAAGAACAGCGCGCCGAGCGGTAAAGCGGCAAGGGTGCCATAGAGGAAGTCTAAGGCCACCATCCGCGGGTTAGGCAGACGCATCGCCAGCGCGGTCACCACGGCAATCATGACCATCGCCCCGCTACCGGATGTCCAGCCGGTCCATAGCCAGAACAGGGTGCCGAGAATACAGGAAATGGAGGTTCGCCAGAAGTTAACCATCGCGTGGTGACGTTCGGCGGACTCAACCTTCACCACCGTCTCGCCGCGTAGAACTTCATCTTCAATACGGCTGATTTTGGTGTTGCCAACCACGCCGCGCTTGAGCAGCAGGTAACGCGTCGCCGCGCCGACCCAGCTATAAATAGTGACCGGCGTATTGTGTTCACCTTTCCATGTCAGGAAGCGGCGCATACGCTTAAGCTGTTGATGCACATCCTGTACCGTTTCCACTGGCTCAGCGAACAGCTCGCGGTAGTCGTCAGTCACCATCTCCGGGCGTGAGTTCTGGATCAGATAGGTTTCGCAGGCCTGAGTAATCAGCGTCAGCGATAGCGTGTTGATCGCCTTTAGCCGCTGGTTGACCTTCGACCAGCGCGAAGATTCCATGATCAGATTGCCGCGCATTCCTTCCAGCGCGGCAGTACGGCGCACCAGCGCTCCCCAGGCTTTGTCCACCACCTCGCTATCGCCATGGGCGACACAAAGCTGCATCAGGCGATACTGATCCAATAGCAGGTTATCCAGTTCGAGGTCGATCTCTTTTTTGATGGAGCGCGGGGAAAATAGCAGATCAGCAACGATGGCGCTGACGATCCCGATGACGATTTCGCTACAGCGCTCGACGGCAAACTGCGGCGCCAGCATCGGGTCGGTATGAATGGTGATGATGATAATCAGCGCCGTATAACCCGCCAGCCCCCAGGCGTAGGAGTTTTCCACCTTCACCAGCGAGGAGATCCAGGTGCAGAAACCGGCCCAGAGACAGCAGACCAGCATCATCAACAGCGGCGCGCGGATCATGAGGATAATGATCGCCAGCGCGGCAATACAGCCGATAAACGTCCCGGCAATACGCAACATTCCACGATAACGAATCGCCCCGGAATAGGGTTCACCGCCGGCGGCAAATGCCGGGCCGGCGGTCACGATAGCTGCGGTCAGTACGGCCCAGCGCGGCGTCTCAAGCTGAAAATGAAAGCCGACAAACAGCGCCAGCACCACCGCGCATGCAAGCTTAATGGCAAAGCGGAGATGCCGGGGAGCAATGGTATAGGTCCCCATGGCGATTAACCAAACTCACGTAAGCGCATGGCGACTTTCTGGAAGAAGTTGGCCTGACTGGCGTCGCGATCTTCTTTACCGGTAATGACGACGGTTGCGGTGGTGCCCGACGGCCAGAGGTTGCCCTGCTGCTGGTCAAGACGAATACGTACCGGCACGCGCTGCGCCAGACGCACCCACTCAAGGTTGGAGTCAACAGAGGCCATCCCTTTTGTATCGCTGCTGCTGCTGGCGTTAGTCACGCCCGCGGCAACGCTGTCAACGGTACCTTTTATCACCTTACTACTGCCGAGCGGAGTGATTTCGGCGCGATAGCCCGGACGCACGCCTTCCAGCTTAGTCTCTTCCAGGTATGCCATCACGTAGAAGGTATTTTGTTTCACCAAAGCGACCGCGGTCGAACCGCGGGTGATGAATTCGCCGGCGTAGACGTTCAGGTTGGTCACCCAGCCGTCGGCCGGCGCGCGAATCACCGTGCGTTCGAGATCCAGTTTGGCTAAATCGCGGCTGGCCACCGCTTTCGCCAGCTGATGCTCTACGGTTTGCAGCACGTTGTTGGCCTGGTCAATCTCTTCGCGCGACATCGCCTGCACGCCGAGCTTGTTACGGCGCCCGGCTTCAACGCGTTTTTCCTGAGCCAGCGTCTGGTAATAGGAGACATCAGCTTGCGCCTCCGCCAGCGCTTTTTGGTAACGAGGTTGGTCAATAACGAACAATACCTGGTCTTTCTTAACCAGTTGGTTATCCTTGACATTCACCTGTGAAATGAGCCCAGACACATCCGGGGCGATGGCGACGATATCGGCGCTAAAGCGCGCATCGCGCGTCCACGGCGACGCGGTGTAGTACACCCATGCGCGAAAAATAGCGATAAACGCCAGAATAACCAGTATCACAGTGATGGCAGTACGCAGGATATTTCTTGTTAGTGTTTTCACATCGACCTCAAACGAACAAGCGCGATATCAGATAAAACAGACAGCAATACAGCGCAGTATTAAACAGTGCAGGGTGCCAGACAAAATCATAAATACCGGTCGGAACCAGCAAACGGTGCACCAGCCAGAAGATAGCTAGCGACAATAGCAGCTCAAAGAAGATCGGCGGAAACGATAAGCCGAAAATCACTATGACAGGAAACAGACTCATGATGACCTTGATAAGAAGCGTACAGGTGGTAGCGTGATGCGTTTATTATGTAGCTAACTATATATTAACGTAACAATTGCAGCCTTATCTATAATATGTGATCTAAATCACTTTTAAGCCAGAGTGAATAATGGAACGACTAAAACGCATGTCGGTGTTCGCCAAAGTGGTTGAGCTGGGCTCTTTCACCGCCGCCGCACGCCAGCTCCAGATGAGCGTTTCATCTATCAGCCAGACCGTTGCTAAACTGGAAGACGAGCTACAGGTAAAGCTGCTCAACCGCAGCACCCGCAGCCTGGGCTTAACAGAAGCGGGTAAAATTTATTACCAGGGCTGCCGAAGAATGCTCTTTGAAGCGCAGGACGTCCATGAACAGCTGTATGCCTTCAACAATACTCCCATCGGCACGCTGCGCATCGGTAGCTCTTCAACTATGGCACAGAATGTGCTGGCGCGCATAACCGCCGAAATGCTCAAAGAATATCCGGGTTTATCGATTAATCTGGTGACCGGCATCCCTGCGCCAGACCTGATTGCCGATGGCCTCGACGTGGTAATACGCGTCGGCGCATTGCAGGATTCCAGCCTCTTCTCACGGCGGCTGGGCTCGATGCCGATGGTGCTCTGCGCGGCGAAAAGCTATCTTCAGCACGCGGGATGCCCGGAAAAACCGGCGGATCTCGCCAGCCACTCGTGGCTGGAATATAGCGTACGGCCAGATAATGAGTTCGAAATTATCGCCCCGGAGGGGATCTCAACACGCCTGATCCCACAAGGGCGTTTCGTCACTAACGATCCGATGACGCTGATCCGCTGGCTGACTGCCGGCGTTGGCGTGGCCTACGTTCCGCTGATGTGGGCGATCGACGAGATCAATCGCGGTGAACTGGAGATCCTGCTGCCGAGCTATCAATCGGATCCGCGGCCGGTCTATGCGCTGTATACCGAAAAAGACAAACTGCCGCTGAAGGTGCAGGTATGTATTAACTATCTGACGGATTATTTTGTCGAGGTGGCGAAGATCTATCAGGGAATGCACGGGCGCGGGATGACCCGTTAATTGACATCCCGGCAGCGGCTTCGCGCCGCCGGGACCAGGGGTTATCAGGCAGTGCCGCCAACGGTAAGGTTGTCGACTTTCAGCGTCGGCTGGCCGACGCCGACCGGCACGCTCTGCCCTTCTTTACCGCATACGCCAACGCCGCTATCCAGCTTCAGGTCGTTACCGACCATAGAAATCTGCTGCATCGCTTCGATACCGGAACCGATTAGCGTCGCGCCTTTGACTGCCTTGGTCACTTTGCCTTTTTCAATCAGATAAGCTTCCGAGGTCGAGAAGACAAATTTACCGGAGGTGATATCCACCTGGCCGCCGCCGAAGTTCGGCGCATAGATACCGTAATCGACCGATTCGATAATCTCCTGCGGCGTCGACTTACCGGCCAGCATATAGGTGTTGGTCATCCGCGGCATCGGCAGATGCGCATAGGATTCACGGCGACCATTACCGGTCGGCGCAACGCCCATTAAACGCGCGTTGAGCTTATCCTGCATATAACCTTTCAGGACACCGTTTTCGATAAGCACATTGTATTGACCCGGCGTACCTTCGTCATCAATCGCGACCGAGCCACGGCGATCGGCCATGGTGCCGTCATCCACGACGGTGCACAGTTCAGAGGCGACTAATTCGCCCATGTGACCGCTGAAGACCGAGGTGCCGCGACGGTTAAAGTCACCTTCCAGACCGTGGCCGACGGCTTCATGCAGCAGCACGCCAGGCCAGCCCGCGCCAAGAACTACCGGCAGCATTCCGGCTGGCGCGGCAACCGCGGACAGATTGACTAATGCCATACGTACCGCTTCACGCGCCCAGACATCCGCCCGTACGTCGCCATCCAGCGGCGCAAGGAAATAATCATAGCCAAATCGCCCGCCGCCACCGCTGGCGCCGCGCTCGCGTTTGCCGTCTTCCTCCACCAGCACGCTCACGGAGAGGCGAACCAGCGGACGGACATCAGCGGCCAGCGTCCCGTCCGTTGCCGCCACCAGGATAAGCTCGTAGACGCCGCTCAGGCTGGCGGAAACTTCCTGCACGCGCTTATCGGCAGCACGCGCCACCTTATCAACGCGGCGCAGGATATCCAGTTTCTCTTCGCGGCTCATGCTCTGCAGCGGATCGACGCTGGTATAGAGAGAGCTGTATTCCACCGCGCCGAGCGTCTGCACTTTGCCGTCGCCATGGTCGCGGACGATAGTACGCGCCGCCTGGGCACTCTGTTCAAGCGCCAGTTTGCTGATTTGGTCCGCATAGGCAAAACCGGTTTTCTCGCCGCTTACCGCCCGGACGCCTACGCCCTGGTCAATATTGTACGACCCATCTTTAATGATGCTGTCTTCCAGAACCCAGGATTCGTGATAGCTCGACTGAAAATAAAGATCGCCGTAATCGAGACGGCGCTCAGCCAGTTGGCCAAGAATGGCAAACAGGTCCTGATGGTTCAGGCCATTTGCCGACAGTAATTGTTCACTTACCAGGTTCAAACTCATCGTTACGCTACTCGTTTGTTGCCGCCTGACACAGGGGAATGCCACGCGGCGAAAAAGATGACGGGGATAAAATGCCCTCTATTGAGAGTGCGATAATTCCCCGTACTCGTCAAATCATTGCTTTTTGTTACTGCGCGCCTGGCGCAGCACTTCATTGATTTCCGGCTGATCGATTGGACCCGTAATGCGATAGCGCAGAATCGACACTTTGTTCCACAGCGGCCCAAGCACCTTGCTGGCGGCAAACACCGCCGCGCCGACGATCGGGTTGACGGCGAATGCCGCCGCTACGCCGACGGTGGCCGAAATTTCCGGCGCCACCACCGCTTGTAAATCTAAACGACGGCGCACCAGATCGACCGAACCTTTCATCGCAATGTCGGCTTCAAGGCCATCCACCAGCGTATCATCCGTATTCAGCACGCCGTCTTTAATCCACGCCGTACTGCGAATCGAATCAAACCAGAACCCTTCCTGGAAGGTGTCGCTGAAATCGAAGCGTAGCTTACGCAGCAGCGCGTCAACGCTCAATAGCCTTAACAACTGACCGGCATGACCGGTGCTCAGGTCAGTAAACTCGCCTTTGCCGAGGCGGCTTTTGAGGATCCCGTTCAGCGAAGCGACATCAGGCTGCCATGGCGGCGCGCGCCAGTGCAGATCGTAATCGACATCAAACGACGACCCTTTCACCGGCGTCGAGACACCGAAGAAGTTGACGAAGTCGTCCGTTTTATTGCCGTGAAGCTTGCCTTTCAGCGAGGTACGTACGCCGCCCGGCGCATTTACCCAGACGCCATCGGTAGTGAGTCGGCCAAAGCCGGTATCCACCAGGCCATTACTGAGGGTGAGCGTATCGCCCTTGATATCGAAGTCACCGTCGATTCGTCCATATTTTTGCCCCCACAGCCAGCACTCTTTACAGCGCAGCTGTAAATCCGGCCAGCCGTGGAAATCCAGACGGGTATCAGCCAGCGGGCCGCTCTCTTTTTTCGCCGTACCGCTGTTATCGCTGGAAGGGTTGTAATAGAGGTAGCGAATAGCCGCCAGCCAGGGGGCATTCTTATGCATCGTCAACGTGGCATTGATTTCACGCCCCTGCGCCTCCACCTTCGAGCCGCTACCGTCAGGCTGAGAGACCAGACTGACGTTATTCCAGTTCTGCCCGGCGAAGGCCAGCGACGGTGTACGAAGCGTCACGCGCTCCGGGAAAGCCATATTACTGCTCACTTCGTTGACGGCGCCTTGCTGGAACAACGCTAGCCATTGCGCGCCATCCATCGCCGGCATGTTGAGCTCGACGCCTGATGCTTCAGGCAGCGACGGAATCGCTTTGCTGTCGGAGGTCAGAATCGCCCGATCGAGCGTCAGCTTGTTATTCAGTAACCAGCGGCTATTGACGTGGTTCTTGCTGCCGATGTTGCCGGTCAAATCGAAGCTGCTTAAGCCGCCGGTCACGTTGATTTTCACCGGCAACGGCTCACCCGCCGATTTATTCACCGGCGCAGGTAAGTGACTACTCACATTTTTCAGATCGCCGTTGATATCGACTTTGTAGCTCGCGCTACCGCGATACGGTAACTCAATGGCCACTTTGCCGTCCCAGGGGATGCTGCCGCTGAGTTCATCATTGACCGCTTTCGGCAGCAGGCCGGTACGCGTCGGCTGCCAGTTAGCGTTCATGCCGACGTCAACGAGGAAGGCTTTCGCCCCTTCAGTGGTGGTGAAATTGAGGTTCAACGGTTGATTAAACCAGGTCGCGCTTAGCGGCCCGCTTTTTAAATCTCCGTTTTCGAAGCTGAACTGACCATTGAGATTCTTCAGCGTCGCGTCAATCGGCTTGATAAACAGATCGTTATTTTTCAGCCGCACATCGCCTTTGGCGGTGGTCATCTCGCCATCAAGCGGGATAGCAAGATGTAAGCGAGCGCTCACATTACCATCAAGCTGCAGTTCATCCAGCGCCGAGCCGAGCGTATCCTTCAGCGGGGTCTGTTTGAAATAAGGGCCGACCTCTTTACCAGGGCCGTTAACATCGGCATCGATAAACAGTTTTTCATGGGAATAGTCGGGGATCACCGCGTCAAGGTTGCTGGCAGTAACGTTGCCCAGCATCGCTTTATCCGCCTTCATCCACAGGCCGTTATTGACGAAGTTAAGGTTGATATCCAGTCCGGTCAGCGCCGGCCAGTCCGGCTGGAAGGCGAAAGTCGCGTTCTTCAGCGGTACCGAGACCTGGAATTGGCCTTCGTTATGCTCATAGGGGAACTGATGTGGGTTGCCGCCGTAAACCAGGGTGGCATTGCTGGCCTGGCCGCCCTTAATTGCGCCGCTCAGGTAATCCACCAGCGCTTTGCCCATCAGATTTTCCGGGAAATAGCGCCACGCCTGGCCGCCATCATTGGTACTGATACCCGCCAGGATGCCTAACCACGGCTCATCGCCTGCTGGCTGCAGATAGCGGAAGCCGCCGCGCGCGCGAACGCCGGTTGCCTGCACGTCGATATCGCGGCCATCCAGCATAAAGCCCTTGCTGTTCCTTTCCCAGCTTAGAGTCGCATCGCCCTGGGCTATCTCCAGCGGTGCGCGAAAGACCGTTTCATAAGGCATTTTCGCCTGGGTCATATGCGCGCGCAGTTCGCCGTTTTCCACGCTGCCGCTCAGGCTGCCGGAAAAGTGCTCGGCTCCCGGCAGCAGCTTCCACTGCTTCCACGCCAGATCGCTCCAGTCGGCCTGGAAACGGGTCTTTTCCGTTGCCTGCAGCGGGATATCCAATGCCAACAGGTTGATTTTGCCGCTCGGCTGGGTGGTTCGCCACACTTCGCCAAAGCTCGGCGCCAGCTTATCGGCCATCGGTTGCAGACCGGTTAGCCCGCCAAGCTCGAGATTGCTGGCGCGGATGCGTAGCTCATCGCTGCGCTGATTGTTATTGCCACCCACTTCCTGCGCCGGGATCCACGCCATCGCCAGCTCGCCGCGCGGCCAGGCTTTGCCGTCTATCGAGATCCGCGTATCGGGGATGTGAAATGCCCAGCTTTGATTTTCACGCGTGATATGCCCCGTCAGGTTATCCACCGACAGCTGATGCAGATGCTTATCGCCCTGCCAGCTGGCGCCGCCTTTTTTCAGCCATACATCGCCGCTGGCGACATCGCCTTTATCGATGGTCATCCAGCCTTCGAGACTAAAGCGCGCGCTCTGCAGGGCGATGTTGTCTTGCATCCAGCGCCCGAGCCAGGGTTTAACGTCGATGTCGTCGGCCTGTAACCAGAGGCGCCCCTTGTTGAGCAGGCCATTCTCGTCACGTAAATCCATCCGCACCTGCATGACGCCGTGCTGGCCGGTGAGGCTCGAAAGGCTCAGCTGCCCCTCGGCGCGGTGGCGATTTTTACCGTTAAGCCAGGTCAGCTGTGGGATCGCCAGTTCAGCACGCTGACCGGAAATCGTCAGGAAGCTCAAATGGCTATCACGGAGAATAAAGTGGTCAAACTGGCGCAGGAACAGATCGCTGATGCGATCGGTCTTCAGGCTTGCGCCGTCGTCGTTAGTCTGGATGGGGGTATTGGTGTGAATTTGCAGTTGCCAGAAGGTCAGGTCGCGGAACTGCCAGCGCATATGCAGCAGACTTTGCCAGACGTCGAGGGCAAGGGTAACCCGTTTGATCGTCATTTCGCCACCGTCTTTCAAGGTGGCTTTAATATCGCGAACGTCCAGCGTCGGGCCGAAGTTTTCCCAGTTGGCGTTGATCTGTGAGGCATCAACCGCGACCCCGGATACCGCGGTAATTTTCTCCAGCAGTTGGGGACGCCAGTTATTTAGCTGCGGCAATGCCAGACGCAGGCCACTCACCAGTAGCGCAACAATCACCACCACGGTTGCCACGGTGAGCAGTAATATCCCGGGCCATCGCCTCAACGCATCTCTCCTTGTCAGCCTGTTACGCTTTATCCTTCAGCCCGCCTGTTTACCGCCCCCGACGCCATCGGGAGCGACAGGCTGAATGATTACATCATTACCACATCGAACTGCTCTTGATTATAGAGCGGCTCAATTTGCACTTTGACCTGCTTGCCGACAAAGATTTCGACTTCCGCCAGCGCGTGGGACTCTTCCCCTTTCAGCGCTTCCGCGACGGCAGGTGAAGCATAGACCAGGAAGCGGTCTGAGTCATACGCATGATGCACACGAACTATTTCGCGCATGATCTCATAGCAGACCGTTTCGACCGACTTTACCGTGCCGCGCCCATGACAGGTAGGACACTCGTTACACAGCACATGTTCCACGCTTTCGCGGGTGCGCTTGCGGGTCATCTCGACCAGCCCCAGCTGCGAGAAGCCGTTAATGCTGGTTTTCACCCGGTCTTTACTCAGCGCCTGCTCCAGGGAATGCAGTACCCGACGACGATGATCTTCATTATTCATATCGATAAAATCAATGATGATAATGCCGCCCAGGTTACGCAGACGCAGCTGGCGCGCGATAGCCTGCGTGGCTTCAATATTGGTATTGAAGATGGTGTCGTCGAGATTACGGTGGCCAACAAACGCCCCGGTATTGATATCGATGGTGGTCATCGCTTCGGTCTGATCAATGATCAGATAGCCGCCTGACTTCAGCTCGACTTTACGCTCCAGCGCGCGTTGGATTTCGTTCTCAACGTCAAAGAGATCGAAAATCGGCTGGCGGCCGCTGTAATGTTCCAGCTTGCTGGTCATTTCCGGAATGTATTCCGCGGTGAACTCCAGCAGCGCCTCGTAGGTCAGGCGCGAATCCACGCGAATGCGGTCAAGCTGAGCGTCGGCGAAATCGCGCAGCACGCGCTGGGCCAGCGCCAGCTCGCCGTACATCTGATAGCGGGTCTGGTTGCGCTTTTTGCGCTCCATGACTTTGGTCCAGACGCGCTTAAGGTAGGCCGCATCCGCCGCCATCTCTTGCTCATGCACGCCTTCCGCCGCGGTGCGGATAATAAACCCGCCCTGCTCGTCGCAATATTCGGTGACCACGCTTTTCAAACGTTCGCGCTCGGCCTCGCTTTCAATACGCTGCGATACGCCGACGTGCGAAGCGCCCGGCATAAAGACCAGATAGCGGGAAGGTATGGTAATGTCGGTGGTCAGACGCGCGCCTTTGGTACCCAGCGGGTCTTTCACCACCTGCACCATCAGGTCCTGGCCCTGACGCACCAGCTCGGAAATATCGCGAACGGTAAACTGCTTCTGCTCTTCACCCGCCACGCACTCGGTGTGCGGCATGATATCGGAAGCATGCAGAAAGGCGGCCTTATCCAGGCCAATATCTACAAAAGCCGCCTGCATTCCAGGCAACACACGACTGACACGACCTTTGTAGATATTGCCTACGATTCCGCGCCGCGCTTCTCTCTCAATATGAATTTCCTGCAGGATCCCGCCATCGATATACGCGACGCGCGTCTCGGATGGCGTTACGTTAACTAATAATTCAGCCGTCATCTTTATCCCTTTTCTTCACGCAGTGAGTTAAAGTTACTCAGCAACTCATACGTTTCCACCAGCGGTAAGCCGACTACGGCGTGATAGCTGCCATTTATCTTCCTGACAAAACAACCACCCAACCCTTGAATACCGTATGCGCCTGCTTTATCTAAAGGTTCGCCGCTGGCTACGTAGGTAGCGATATCCTGCTCGGAGAGCAGACGGAAGGTCACTTCCGTCACCACCAGGCAATCCAGCGTTTGCTGCTTATCCGCCAACGCCACCGCGGTCATCACCTGGTGGGTTTTTCCGGAAAGCATGCGAAGCATTTCTGCGGCGTGCCCGGCGTCGCGCGGCTTTTCCAGCACTTCGCCGTTAAGAATGACAATCGTATCCGCGCCCAACACCGGCAGATCGCGCGGCGCCATCGCCACGCCAGCCAGCGCTTTTTCGCGCGCCAGACGCACAACGTAATGCGCAGCGCTCTCCTGCGGGCCGCGTCGTTCCTCAATACCCGGAACCAGACGTTCGAAAGAGAGACCAAGCTGAGTTAGCAGTTCCTGCCGACGCGGGGAACCAGAAGCCAGATACAGAGTTGTCATATCAACCTTTATTGAACCGCAAATTGCTGACGCACTTTACGCATTAGCAGGAATAGCCACGGCCAGAGCACACCGTTTACTACACTACTCCAGAACACTTCCGGACGGAAAGAGACGTTGATCACTAAAAACTCTGCCCAGAAAACAATGATATCAACGGCAAGAGACAACAGCATGACCACCAGCGCCTGTTGCCAGAGCGCCAGATTACGGAACAGCTGATATTTTAAAGCGACCAGATAGGCGACAATACTTAACGACAGCGCGCGTACGCCGAGGGTCGAACCGCTGATGAGGTCGAGAATCGCCCCCATCACAAATCCGGTACCGACGTTAACCCGGTGCGGCAGCGCGAGGATCCAGTACAACAGAATCAACAACACCCAGTTTGGCCGGAAGACGGTGATGTCCTGCGGCCAGGGCATAATCTGCAGCAATAGCGCAATAAGAAACGAGAGCCAGATAACCCAGCGTCCCTGGCTACGATAACTTGCCACTATTGCCCCCCTGCTGGCAGAGGTTGCGCAGACGGCGGCGGCGTCAGGCCTGTCGCCGGCGCCGGCATCTGCGGCCCCATCGCATCAGGCGCAGGCAGCACCTGCGGCATCATTTGCATCAGGCGCTCATTGGCAACGCGGTGCACCTCTTCCGGAGTCATCGGGTTAGCGCCGTTGCGATCGGCGCCCCACAGCAGCAGCAGATAGCGCAAACGCTGCAGTCCGGCGGTCGGACGGGCCTGGATCACCGTGTATGCACGCTGAGTATCCAGACGTACCGAGGAGACTACCCCAACTGGATACCCTTCCGGGAAGCGTCCGCCGAGCCCGGAGGTCACCAGCACATCGCCGACGCGAATATCGGTATTCGCCGGCAGATGTTCAAGCTGTAAATCATCAGTACAACCGTTACCGGCAGCAATGACGCGGATATCGTTACGCAGCACCTGGATCGGCAAGGCATGGGTCGCATCGCAAATGAGCAGCACGCGGCTGGTCATTTTCGCTACCGCCACCACCTGGCCGACAACGCCCTTGTCGCTAATGACCGGTTGGCCTTCATAAACGCCATTGACGCTGCCCTTGTCGATAACGACCTGATCGCTGTAGGGATCGTTAACCGTCGAAATAACCTGGGTCACCATCTTCTGCTCATCCTGACGCAGCGGCGAGCCTAACAGCTCACGTAGACGGGCGTTTTCTTGTTTGTATTGACCCAGCATCAGCAGATCGCTGTTTTTCAACAGCAGTTCCTGACGCAGCGCGCGGTTTTCCAGTTCGAGCTGATCGCGGGTCGCCAGCGATTGCGATACGCTGTCGAGCAGTTCCCGGGGACCATTTGAGATAAAGTAGAAAGGACTGACGGCTGTATCCATGTACGTTCGAATCTGGCTGAACGTACCCAGGCGGCTGTCGGCGATAATGACGCCAAGCGCCACCAAAACCGCCAGAATAAGGCGAATCTGTAGCGACGGGCCACGGCTAAAAATTGGCTTCATAGGCTATGCGTATTCTCGTGTCAGTAAAGACCAGAGGCAGCCCTTAAGCTGCCCCAGACCTTCAGGCTGACTACTCTTCGCTGAACAAGTCGCCGCCGTGCATATCGATCATTTCCAGCGCCTTACCGCCGCCACGAGCGACGCAGGTCAGTGGATCTTCTGCAACTACGACAGGGATCCCTGTCTCTTCCATTAACAGACGGTCAAGGTTACGCAGCAGCGCGCCGCCGCCGGTCAGGACCATACCGCGCTCGGAGATATCGGATGCCAGCTCCGGCGGGCACTGTTCCAGCGCGACCATAACGGCGCTGACGATGCCGGTCAGCGGCTCCTGCAGCGCTTCGAGGATTTCGTTGGAATTGAGGGTGAAGCCGCGTGGAACGCCTTCAGCCAGGTTACGGCCGCGCACTTCGATTTCGCGTACTTCATCACCCGGGTAAGCGGAACCGATTTCGTGTTTGATACGCTCAGCGGTTGCTTCGCCGATCAGGGAACCGTAGTTACGGCGCACGTAATTGATCACGGCTTCGTCGAAACGGTCGCCGCCGATACGTACGGAAGAAGAGTAGACCACGCCGTTCAGGGAGATAACTGCGACTTCGGTAGTACCGCCGCCGATATCAACAACCATAGAACCGGTCGCTTCAGAAACCGGCAAGCCTGCGCCGATCGCGGCCGCCATCGGCTCTTCGATCAGGAAGACTTCACGAGCGCCAGCGCCCTGCGCGGATTCGCGGATAGCACGACGCTCAACCTGGGTCGCGCCAACCGGCACGCACACCAGCACGCGTGGGCTCGGACGCATAAAGCTGTTGCTATGCACCTGTTTAATAAAGTGTTGCAGCATCTTTTCAGTCACGAAGAAGTCGGCGATAACGCCGTCTTTCATCGGGCGAATCGCCGCGATATTGCCCGGCGTACGGCCCAGCATCTGCTTCGCTTCATGACCTACAGCGGCAACGCTTTTCGGCGAACCGGCACGATCCTGACGAATGGCCACAACGGAAGGCTCATTCAATACGATGCCTTGTCCTTTTACATAAATAAGGGTATTCGCGGTACCCAGGTCAATGGACAGGTCATTGGAAAACATGCCACGAAATTTTTTTAACATACTAAGGGATAATCCTGAAAGCTGGGGCGGAAAACAAAATCCGCTTACTTTACCAACCACACGCAGCAGCGACAAGGCGCAAAAATCATCTGCTACGGTGAAAATTAGTGCAGTTCATTTCCTTTGTTACAAACATTTACGAAGTCCCTTCGGCGCTGAATAAATCAGCAGCGCTCCGTGCTCTGTTTGTACCTGTCAAAGGTCAGTCTTGCGTAAGTTGCGACATTCCGGCGGGTAGACAAGCACACCCCCTTTACTATGGCGCGCGTTATTCTACGTGAAATCACGCCAAACGGCAGATCAAACCGAGTATCTTTGCGAATATTTTTTCACATTTGTGTCAAGTGGCTGTGAGGCGGCAAAAAATTCCCCCTGACCGCCGGTCACGCCGCATTGCGACAGCACCTGCCACTCGCTGCGACTGCGTACTCCCGTCGCAAAAACCTGTACCGGCATCCCTTTACAGGCTTCCACCAGACTTTGAACCAGTAACTGGTTCTCGCTGCGTTTTTCAATATTGCGCGATAGCCCTTGATGCAGCTTGATCACTTCTACGTCCAGCTGCTTGATCCAACTGGTGCCAACCAGCGTCAACCCGGCCTGAACCACAGCGACGCGAATGCCCAGCGCGTTTATCAACCGCATAACCGGGTGTAAACGGCCGATATATTGACAAACATCCGCCTCTGCAAGTTCAAAAATAATCCGCCGACGTTGTGATTTTTCGCACTGCATCATGGTATCGCGCAGCCAGCGCTGGAAACGCGGGCGAATCAGCGACTCCACGGTCACCTGCAGGGCCAGCGTTTGATCAGGCCAATAACTTAATAACGGCAGCAAACGCGTAATCTGTAGGCGATCGTACTCTTCGGCTAAGCCAAACTGCTGCACCATTGGCATATACTCGGCGGCAATCACCTCTTCTTTACCGTCATAGATGCGGCACATGAGCTCGCGATGATGTACCCGCCCATCGCGCATGACCGCCGGTTTCTGATACAAGCGCGGGCCGCCGCGGCTGAGCATCTGCTCGATAAGCGTTCGCCAGCGCACGTTACCGCGCCCCTTCTCCGGCAGCGAATCATCGTAAACCGCCCAGCTATTACTCCCCTGCAGCACGGCGTTGCGGGTGGCGGCTTCGGCGTGTTCCATCACCTGAGAGGTGGACTGGCCGCTGCGGAAGGCGCAGATGCCGATATGCATCGTGTCGTCTTTATCCAGCACCCGCGTTGACGGCAGCGCATCCATCGCCTTCAGTAACTGCCCGGCGATACTATCGGCCTCTTTAAGAGTGCGATGCGGCAATAAGACGGCGAAATCGCTACGGTGATAGCGCGCCAGTAGCGAGCCGGGATAACGCATAATAAAAGTAGACAGCAGATTAATTAGCGTGAAGTAATGCTCTTCCGCCGCCGCCCGTCCCCAGTTGTCGCGCAGCAGATCAAACTCCGGCAGGCGAATCATCATCACGATACCGTGCGCCCCCACTTTTTCCTGATCGTCCAGCAGCGTCGCCAGTTGATTATCAAAGAACAGGCGGTTGTTAAGGCCGGTTTTGGAATCCTGGGCGGCGTAGGAGCGAATCAGGGTATCCATGCGGCTGCGCTGATCGCTGGCGAACTGCAGCTCCGAGAGCAGCATATCCAGCGCGCTGCTGGTACTGGCCGGCCATTCATGAACCGAACCGCGCACCTGCGGCCCGCGCTCGCCGCTGAGAATGCGTCGCGCGCGCAGCTCCAGTAGTTCTTGCCCCGCCAGCTGGCGGCGGATCCAGCGAATCGAAAAGAAGATAATCAGCACCATGAAGCCGATGGCGAAGGAGAGCGGCGCGGTGACGTGAAGCGAGCGGAAGTAATTTACCATCGGGTCCATGTAGACCAGACGAATCGAAATTCCGGGATGTTTGAGCGAGGGTACCGTCATTTCACGATACTGATTGTTACTGCCCAGCGGACGGTAACTATCACCGCGGGTATGGCTGTAAAGCGATTTGCCGTTGAGCAGAAAATCAATATGTTCGACTTCTACCGGCGTGAGCAGCTCGTCCATTTGCGGTTCGAGCTTCTCAAAAGAGGTGGTCACCAGGCGGCTATCCAGCATCGTCGCCACCGCCTGTACGCGATTCTCAACCTTAATCTGAATGCCGTTGTAAAAGCTCAGCGACGCGCCGATCAGCGTGACAAAAATCGTCAGGCTGGTGAGCAGCGTAACAAATGCTGAGAATTTCGTCGTTAATCGCATCCCTGTGTTAACTCCGCGTGTGAATAACTACCCGATGGGCATTCGGGCCCCTTTTGAGACTTTTTCTTAAGTAAGTACTAACTTTCTGAAGCGACGCATACTACCAAAGCTGGCGTATCTGGCAATTTATTGCGTTACATCCACGTAATAATGCCGTTAGCGAGTATAGTCTGCAGAATAATTTTTCCAATCTTCAAACCGCGAGGAACCACATATGCAGGCATTAATTTTAGAACAGCAGGATGGCAAAACCCTTTCCTCGGTGCAAAACATCGATGCCAACCTGTTGCCGCCAGGCGATGTGACTGTCGATATTCACTGGTCGAGCCTCAATTATAAAGATGCGTTGGCCATTACCGGCAAAGGAAAAATTATCCGCAACTTTCCGATGATTCCTGGTATCGATTTTGCCGGTACCGTCCACGCCAGCGAAGATCCGCGTTTTCACGTTGGCCAGCAGGTATTACTCACCGGTTGGGGCGTGGGAGAAAATCACTGGGGCGGCCTGGCCGAGCGCGCCCGCGTCAAAGGCGAATGGCTGGTGGCCATGCCTGAAGGTCTCGACGGACGCAAAGCGATGGCGATCGGTACCGCAGGTTTTACCGCCATGCTATGCGTGATGGCGCTGGAAGACGCCGGCGTGCGTCCGCAGGATGGCGAGATCGTCGTAACAGGCGCCAGCGGCGGCGTCGGCAGCACGGCAGTCGCTCTGCTGCATCATCTGGGTTATCAGGTGGCGGCGGTTTCCGGGCGCGAAAGTACCCATGACTATCTGAAAAGCCTCGGCGCGCAGCGTATTTTGGGCCGCGACGAGTTCGCTGAGAGCCGTCCGCTGGAAAAACAAATCTGGGCGGGTGCTATCGATACCGTCGGCGATAAAGTGCTGGCTAAAGTACTGGCACAAATGAACTACGGCGGCTGCGTCGCGGCCTGCGGCTTGGCGGGCGGTTTCGCGCTGCCGACCACCGTGATGCCGTTTATCCTGCGCAACGTACGCCTGCAGGGCGTCGATTCGGTAATGACCCCGCCCGCGCGCCGCGCAGAAGCCTGGTGCCGGCTGGTGCGCGATCTGCCGGAGTCTTTTTACGCGCAAAGCGCGACCGAAATAACCCTGGCCGATGCCCCGACCTTCGCCGATAAAATCATGAACAACCAGATCCAGGGACGTACGCTGGTCAAAATCGGCTAATCTGCAATTTTTCGTGACATATTCGCGATCGCGCTGCGCCTCCGTCATGCTTAGGAAAAAGTATGACGGAGGACGCCATGAAAACCAGAAAACTGACGGAAGCCGACGTAACGGCGGAATCGGTATTTAACCTACAGCGCCGCCAGGTGCTGAAAATGCTCGGTATCGGCGCGACGGCGATGTCGCTCTCAACGAAGGCCCATGCCGACCTGCTCGATTGGTTTAAAGGCCACGATCGCCCGCCGGCGCCTGCCGGAAAGGCGCTGACCTTTGATAAACCCGCAGCATGGCAAAGTAAGCTCGCCCTCACCCCGGAAGATAAAGTCGCCGGCTACAACAACTTTTATGAATTCGGCCTCGATAAAGCCGATCCGGCCGCTAACGCAGGCAGCCTGCGCACTGACCCCTGGACGCTTACCATCGGCGGCGAAGTCGCCAAACCCCTGACGCTCGATCACGACGACCTGACCCGTCGTTTCCCGCTGGAAGAGCGTATTTATCGGATGCGCTGCGTGGAGGCCTGGTCGATGGTCGTGCCGTGGGTCGGCTTCCCGCTGCATAAACTACTCGCGCTGGTGGAGCCCACCAGCAACGCCCGCTACGTCGCTTTCAAAACGCTGTATGCGCCAGAACAAATGCCTGGACAAAAAGATCGCTTCATCGGCGGCGGCCTGGCCTATCCCTATGTTGAAGGGTTGCGCCTTGATGAAGCGATGCACCCGCTCACGCTGATGAGCGTTGGCGTCTACGGGAAAGCGTTGCCGCCGCAAAACGGCGCCCCCATCCGCCTGACCGTGCCGTGGAAGTACGGCTTTAAAGGGATTAAATCTATCGTGAGCATCGAATTAACCCGCGAGCGGCCGCCGACCACCTGGAATCTGGCGGCGCCGGATGAATACGGTTTCTATGCCAATGTGAACCCGCACGTCGATCATCCGCGCTGGTCGCAGGCCAGCGAGCGGTTTATCGGCGCCGGCGGCGTACTCGACGTAAAACGCCAGCCAACGTTGCTGTTTAATGGCTATGCCGAGGAAGTCGCCTCGCTGTATCGCGGGCTTAACTTACGGGAGAATTTCTAGTGCGTCTGAGCGTTAAACAGATAGGTTGGCTGAAAGTTGCGCTGCATTTAGCCGGTTTTTTACCGCTTGTCTGGCTGTTCTGGGCCGGACATCAGGGCTATTTCAGCGCCGATCCGGCAAAGGATATCCAGCATTTTACCGGACGGATGGCGCTGAAGTTTTTGCTCGCCACCTTGCTTATTACGTCGCTGGCGCGCTACGCTAAACAGCCATTATTGATACGCACCCGCCGGTTATTAGGGTTATGGTGCTTTGCCTGGGCCACGTTGCACCTCACCAGCTATACGCTGCTGGAGCTCGGCATTAACAATCTGGCGCTACTCGGTTCCGAGATAATCAACCGTCCGTATCTCACGCTTGGTTTAATCAGTTGGTTGGTTTTACTGGCGCTGGCGGCGACGTCAACCCAGTACATGCAACGAAAATTAGGCCGTCGTTGGCAAACATTGCACAACTTCGTCTATCTGGTGGCGATCCTCGCCCCTATACATTATCTGTGGTCGGTGAAGATTATATCGCCGCAGCCGCTGATTTATGCCGGGCTGGCAACGGTACTTTTAGCCAGCCGCTACAAGAAGTTTCGCCAGTGGTGGCGCTAATCTCCGGATATGTGCAGTTCCCCGCATAACGTTTATCAACCGCGACTCTTTTTACGATAGCGGTTGATAATCTTCCCTGATAAGACCAGTATTTAGCTGCCAATTGCTACGAAATCGTTATAATGTGCGACTTTGGTTTTCCTGAAGGGGTTTTCGAACCCTGAAAAGGTGACAAGCGCGTATCGAAGGTATATTTTGTCTTTTACCCGAGGTTAGCAGGAGATAGCTGCACAATGGCTGACAAGTTTCGCATTTTGCTTTTGAACGGACCAAACCTTAATATGCTCGGCAGCCGTGAACCCGAGAAGTATGGTTCGCTAACACTGGCAGAAATTGTTAACCGTTTAACCGCAGAAGCGGAAGCGCTAAACGTGACGCTCGACCACCTGCAATCCAATGCGGAGTTCGCGCTCATCGACCGAATTCATCAGGCTAAAGACTCTGTGGACTATATCCTGATCAATCCGGCCGCGTTTACGCATACCAGCGTGGCCATCCGCGACGCGCTGCTTGCCGTGAGTATCCCGTTTATCGAGATCCACCTGAGCAACGTGCATGCGCGCGAGCCGTTCCGTCACCACTCGTATCTGTCTGATGTCGCCTCGGGCGTGATCTGCGGATTAGGTGCGGACGGCTATTCATACGCTTTACAGACGGCGGTAAAACGCCTGTCACAAACACACTAAACAAAGAGTACGGAACCCACTCATGGATATTCGTAAGATTAAAAAACTGATCGAGCTGGTTGAAGAATCAGGCATCTCCGAACTGGAAATTTCTGAAGGCGAAGAGTCTGTACGCATCAGCCGTGCAGCGCCGGCTGCTAGCTATCCGGTAATGCAGCAAGCCTATGCTGCGCCAATCGCCCAGCCTCAGGCGCCAGCCGCCGCAGCGCCGGCAGCAGCACCTGCCGCTGAAGCGAAAGCGGAAATCAGTGGTCACATCGTACGTTCCCCGATGGTCGGTACTTTCTACCGCACCCCGAGCCCGGACGCGAAAGCCTTTGTGGAAGTCGGTCAGAAAGTTAACGTGGGCGACACCCTGTGCATCGTAGAAGCGATGAAAATGATGAACCAGATCGAAGCCGACAAAGCCGGCGTGGTTAAAGCCATTCTGATCGAAAGCGGCCAACCTGTAGAATTCGACGAGCCGCTGGTTGTCATCGAGTAACGAGGCGAACATGCTGGATAAAATTGTCATCGCTAACCGTGGCGAGATCGCACTGCGCATCCTGCGTGCCTGTAAAGAACTGGGCATCAAGACCGTTGCTGTGCACTCCACCGCGGATCGCGATTTAAAACACGTATTATTAGCGGATGAGACGGTCTGCATCGGCCCGGCTCCGTCCGTAAAAAGCTATCTGAACATCCCGGCTATCATCAGCGCGGCGGAAATCACCGGCGCGGTAGCGATTCACCCGGGTTACGGTTTCCTTTCCGAGAACGCTAACTTTGCCGAGCAGGTTGAGCGCTCCGGTTTCATCTTCATCGGCCCGAAAGCCGACACTATCCGCCTGATGGGCGACAAAGTGTCCGCCATCACCGCAATGAAGAAAGCTGGCGTTCCGACCGTTCCAGGTTCTGATGGCCCGCTGGGCGACGACATGGACGCTAACCGCGCGCATGCCAAACGCATCGGCTACCCGGTTATCATCAAAGCCTCCGGCGGCGGCGGCGGTCGCGGCATGCGCGTCGTGCGCAGCGACGCTGAACTGGCGCAATCCATCTCCATGACCAAAGCGGAAGCGAAAGCGGCTTTCAACAACGACATGGTCTATATGGAGAAGTACCTGGAAAATCCTCGTCACATCGAGATTCAGGTGCTGGCGGACGGCCAGGGCAACGCTATCTATCTGGCGGAACGCGACTGCTCCATGCAGCGTCGTCACCAGAAAGTCGTCGAAGAAGCGCCGGCGCCGGGCATTACCCCGGAACTGCGTCGCTACATCGGCGAACGTTGCGCGAAAGCCTGTGTGGATATCGGCTATCGCGGAGCGGGTACCTTTGAGTTCCTGTTTGAAAACGGCGAGTTCTACTTCATTGAGATGAACACCCGTATTCAGGTAGAACACCCGGTTACCGAAATGATCACCGGCGTTGACCTGATCAAAGAACAGCTGCGCATCGCGGCGGGTCAGCCGCTGTCTATCAAGCAAGAAGAAGTGCAGGTTCGCGGCCATGCGGTGGAATGCCGTATCAACGCCGAAGACCCGAATACCTTCCTGCCGAGCCCGGGTAAAATTACCCGCTTCCACGCGCCGGGCGGTTTTGGCGTGCGCTGGGAGTCTCATATCTACGCCGGTTACACCGTACCGCCGTACTATGACTCAATGATCGGTAAACTGATCTGCTACGGCGAAAGCCGTGATGTGGCGATTGCCCGCATGAAGAACGCGCTGCAGGAATTGATCATCGATGGCATCAAAACCAACGTTGAGCTGCAGATGCGCATTATGAGCGACGAGAACTTCCAGCATGGTGGCACCAATATCCACTATCTGGAGAAAAAACTCGGACTGCAGGAAAAATAATCCTGTACTCGCTGCAAAAGGCCGGATAATCCGGCCTTTTTTCTTTTTCTCTCCCCTCGACTTTTCCATGCGGTACAATCCCCGCTTTCTTCATCCTCAAGGGACAAAAAATGGACAAAAGATTTGTTCAGGCCCATAAAGAAGCGCGCTGGGCGCTGTGGCTGACCCTTCTCTATCTTGCCGCGTGGCTGGCTGCGGCCTATCTGCCTGGCGTCGGTATCGGCTTTACCGGCCTGCCGCACTGGTTCGAACTGGCCTGCCTGCTGGTGCCGCTGCTGTTCGTCCTGCTGTGCTGGGCGATGGTGCGCTTTATCTTCCGCGATATCTCTCTGGAGGATAACGATGCAGCTTGAGATTATCGTGGTGCTGATCGCTTATCTGTTTGTCGTTTTCGGGCTGTCTCTTTACGCGATGCGTAAACGCAGTACCGGGAACTTTCTGAGCGAGTATTTCCTCGGCAGCCGATCGATGGGCGGCTTTGTATTAGCCATGACCCTCACCGCCACCTATATTAGCGCCAGCTCGTTTATCGGCGGCCCTGGCGCCGCCTACAAATATGGGCTGGGCTGGGTACTGCTGGCGATGATCCAGGTACCGACGATCTGGCTCTCTCTCGGGATCCTCGGCAAGAAGTTCGCGATCCTGGCGCGCCGCTACAATGCCATTACCCTTAACGATATGCTGCAGGCGCGCTACCAAAGCCGCGCGGTGGTATGGATTGCCAGCGTCAGCTTGCTGGTGGCCTTTGTTGGGGCCATCGCGGTGCAGTTTATCGGCGGCGCGCGCCTGCTGGAAACCGCCGCCGGGATCAAGTACGAAACCGGACTATTGATATTTGGTATCACAATTGCGCTCTACACCGCTTTTGGCGGTTTCCGCGCCAGCGTACTCAACGATACCATGCAAGGGATGGTGATGTTGATCGGAACGATCGTCCTGCTGGTTGGTGTAGTGCATGCCGCCGGAGGCCTGCATCAGGCGGTAGAAACACTCCAGCAAATCGACCCGCAGCTGGTGTCGCCCCACGGCGCCGATGATATCCTCACGCCAACCTTTATGACCTCGTTCTGGGTGCTGGTCTGTTTCGGCGTCATCGGCTTGCCGCATACCGCCGTACGCTGTATCTCCTATAAAGACAGCAAGGCCGTACACCGCGGGATCGTTATTGGCACCATCGTCGTGGCGATTCTGATGTTCGGTATGCATCTCGCCGGCGCTCTTGGCCGCGCCGTCCTGCCGGGCCTCACTGTGCCCGATCAGGTGATCCCGACGTTGATGGTTCAAGTGCTGCCGCCGTGGGCCGCAGGGCTGTTTTTAGCGGCGCCGATGGCCGCGATTATGTCTAACGTTAACGCCCATTTACTGCAGGCATCGGCTACGATCATTAAAGATCTGTGGCTCAGCGCTCAGCCGACGAAAAAGCGTAACGAGCAGAAGCTGAAGCGGATCTCAACGATCGCCACCTTAGTGCTCGGCATACTTATGATGCTGGCCGCCTGGCGGCCGCCGGAAATGATTATCTGGCTTAATCTGCTGGCCTTTGGCGGCCTGGAAGCCGTGTTCTTATGGCCGCTGGTATTGGGCCTTTACTGGGAGCGGGCAAACGCTGCCGGCGCGCTCAGCGCGATGTTAGTGGGCGGCATACTGTATGCCGTGCTCGCGACGTTTAACATTCAGTACCTGGGCTTCCACCCTATCGTGCCCTCGCTGCTGCTAAGTTTGTTGGCTTTTGTCGTCGGGAACCGCTTCGGTCAACCCGTACCACCAGCCCCTATTATGACTACTGATAAATAAAGAGTTTTGCCATGCCTTGGATCCAACTAAAACTGAATACGACCGGCGCTCACGCGGAAGAACTGAGCGACGCGCTGATGGAGGCCGGCGCGGTCTCGATTACCTTCCAGGACACCCACGACACGCCGGTGTTCGAACCGCTGCCGGGTGAAACCCGTTTGTGGGGCGATACCGACGTTATCGGTCTGTTCGACGCAGAAAGCGACATGAACGAAGCGGTTGCTATCCTTGAGCAGCATCCGCTGCTCGGCGCCGGCTTCGCGCATAAAATTGAACAACTGGAAGATAAAGACTGGGAACGCGAGTGGATGGATAACTTCCACCCGATGCGTTTCGGCGAACGCCTGTGGATTTGCCCGAGCTGGCGCGATGTTCCTGATGAGAATGCAGTCAATGTGATGCTTGATCCAGGACTGGCCTTTGGTACCGGCACTCACCCAACGACCGCGATGTGTCTGCAATGGCTCGACGGCCTTGACCTGCAGGGCAAAACGGTTATCGATTTTGGCTGCGGTTCCGGCATCCTGGCGATCGCCGCGCTGAAGCTGGGCGCCGCCAAAGCTATCGGTATTGATATCGATCCGCAGGCCATTCAGGCCAGTCGTGATAACGCCCAGCGTAACGGCGTCTCCGAACGCCTTGAACTGTATTTGCCGCAGGATCAGCCAGAAGCCATGAAAGCCGATGTGGTGGTCGCAAACATCCTGGCAGGCCCGTTGCGTGAGCTGGCCCCTTTAATCAGCGTCCTGCCGGTTACAGGCGGCCTGCTGGGCCTTTCCGGAATCCTGGCAAGCCAGGCGGAAAGCGTCTGCGAAGCCTACGCCCCGCTCTTCACCCTCGACCCGGTGGTGGAGAAAGAGGAGTGGTGCCGAATTACCGGACAGAAAAACTAAGTAAGACTGCGGCCTACGGGCCGCATTTTTGTTTCCAGTAACCGCCGAATATTGCCAGGAAATGAGAGCCGGATCGCATTACGATGCCCTTTTTTGGCTACAAAAACAGCGTTTTATCCCGTCTCGTATCGCTTTCATCTCAGAAAAATCGAGAAGTTTTGTGATTTTATAATTGGACACAAATTATCCCGTTGGTAATAACATAATGATTAATATGATAATTTATTCATGGCTATTACGTTACTCCTGGATTCATTGATCTGTAACAGAGGATTGGTCAAAGTTTGGCCTTTCATCTCGCGCAAAAAATGCGTAATATACGCCGCCTTGCAGTCACAGTATGGTCATTTCTTAACTCATGCGCATCGGACACCACCAGCTCAGAAATCGCCTGATCGCAGCACCTATGGCTGGCATCACTGACAGACCATTCAGGACGCTGTGTTACGAGATGGGAGCAGGTTTAACCGTCTCCGAGATGATGTCCTCCAACCCGCAGGTATGGGAGAGCGACAAGTCCCGGTTACGAATGGTGCACATTGATGAGCCCGGTATTCGTACCGTGCAAATCGCCGGTAGCGTACCGGAAGAGATGGCCGCAGCCGCCCGTATTAACGTGGAAAGCGGCGCCCAGATTATTGATATCAATATGGGGTGCCCGGCTAAAAAGGTGAATCGTAAGCTTGCTGGTTCAGCCCTCTTGCAGTATCCCGATCAGGTGAAGTCAATCCTGACCGCGGTCGTCAAGGCAGTGGACGTTCCGGTGACTCTCAAGATTCGCACCGGTTGGGAACCGGAACACCGTAACTGTGTAGAGATTGCCCAACTGGCTGAAGAATGTGGCATTCAGGCTCTGACTATTCACGGACGCACTCGCGCCTGCTTGTTTAACGGAGAAGCTGAATACGACAGTATTCGGGCAGTTAAGCAGAAAGTTTCCATTCCGATTATCGCGAATGGCGACATTACTGACCCGCTTAAAGCCAGAGCCGTGCTCGACTACACGGGAGCTGACGCTCTCATGATAGGCCGTGCGGCTCAGGGAAGACCCTGGATCTTTCGGGAAATCCAGCATTATCTGGACACTGGGGAGTTGCTGCCCCCCCTGCCGTTGGCAGAGGTTAAGCGCTTGCTTTGCGCGCACGTTCGGGAACTGCATGACTTTTACGGTCAGGCAAAAGGGTACCGAATCGCGCGTAAACACGTCTCCTGGTATCTCCAGGAGCATGCTCCAAATGACCAGTTTCGGCGCACATTCAACGCCATTGAGGATGCCAGCGAACAGCTGGAGGCGTTGGAGGCATACTTCGAAAATTTTGCGTAATAGAAATAAAGAGCTGACAGAACTATGTTCGAACAACGCGTAAATTCTGACGTACTGACCGTTTCTACCGTTAACTCTCAGGATCAGGTAACTCAAAAGCCCCTGCGTGACTCGGTTAAACAGGCACTGAAGAACTATTTTGCTCAACTGAATGGTCAGGATGTTAATGATCTGTATGAGCTGGTATTGGCTGAAGTTGAACAGCCACTGTTGGACATGGTGATGCAATACACCCGTGGTAACCAGACCCGCGCTGCCCTGATGATGGGTATCAACCGCGGTACTCTGCGTAAGAAACTGAAAAAATACGGCATGAACTGATATTAATCAGTAAATTGCTGAATTAAAAAGGCGCTCTTCGGCATGGGGAAGCGCCTTTTTTTATACCTGATTTTTATACTGAACTACTGCCCCACGGCAGCTATTGACCACACGCTATGGTCAGGTTGTTGCAGCGATAACGCCGACATAATATTGTCTACCAGCACGGGCGCCTGCTGATAGAGATTGAATTGTTCAGGATCCATTAACCAGTTTTTGATAATTCCTGTAAAAGCGCCGTGTAATATTATCAACGTAATTTCGATATTTGTTTCCGCCGGCAATAATCTATTTCTTACGCAACATTGCAGGACGTCACGGATTATGGCGTAATTGAAGCCAATTCGTTTGCGGATTTCGCTTTCCGGCAGCATGTCACTGGTAAACTCGCATTTATGATAAAGAATTTGTAGTAGTGCCTGCTGTCGGGGATTCTCAGCGATATATTGTAATCCGGTAATAAATTTTTTACGTAACCCTGTTAACGGATTTTGGTTATCCAGCTCCCACTGTTGATGGGGCAGTAGCTCTCTGAGCGGCGGCTGCTGCTGCCACATCTCATTAAATAACTCCGCCTTGCTGGAAAAATGCCAGTACACCGCTCCACGCGTGACGCCCGCGGCGTCAGCGATATCGGTCAGCGTGGTATTGGTAACGCCGCGCTGCGCGAACTGCTGAATGGCGGACTCAATCAGGAGTTGACGCGTTCTTAAGGCGTCCTCTTTGGTTTTTCTGGCCATAACCTTTTCCCACTCGCTACCTAACGGTGAATACAGAATTGACTGATACACCAGCCAATTTAGCATTCCATAAAAAATATTATTTAGCAAAAATGCAGATACTGACATTTAATTACACGAGAATTTAATACATGCGATAAATATAAAATAAGAATACATTCACAAAATAAATATTAAAGGAAGAGGAGCTAAATCAATCGCCTGTTTTTTGTTTTTGCGTGCCTTGTTCATTGCCCCAAAATAACTATTCCTTACATCCACCGGTGTTTATTTGTAGGATAACGAACCGCTTTAAAATTCATTATTTCTTCGCAGATTCGCCGCCCTATCCGGCCCGTAATCTATAAGGAACAGCAATGACGAGTCATGCCAGAGTATCTCTTTTATCCAGCCTAATTATCTCCGCCTTGTTGCTTACCGGTTGCGATAATTCAGGCGACCAGCAGGCACAGCCGCAGGCGCCGCAGGTTAGCGTACATGTAGTACACAGCGAACCGCTTTCCGTCACCACTGAGCTCCCAGGGAGAACATCGGCCTTCCGTGTCGCTGAAGTTCGCCCTCAGGTCAGCGGTATTATCCTGAAACGCAACTTTGTCGAGGGCAGCGATATCAAGGCCGGTGAATCGCTCTATCAAATCGACCCCGCTACTTACCAGGCGGCCTGGAACAGCGCCAAAGGCGACGAGGCAAAAGCCGAAGCCGCAGCGGCTATCGCCCATCTGACGGTGAAACGTTATGTTCCTCTGCTTGGAACTCAGTACATCAGTCAGCAGGAATACGATCAGGCCGTCGCTACCGCGCGTCAGGCCGATGCCGATGTCGTGGCGGCTAAAGCCGCGGTCGAAAATGCCCGTATCAATCTGGCTTACACCAAGGTGACTTCGCCCATCGACGGGCGGATTGGTAAATCCAGCGTAACCGAAGGCGCACTGGTGACCAACGGCCAGGCGGACGCCATGGCGACGGTGCAGCAACTCGATCCGATCTATGTCGACGTAACCGAATCCAGCAACGATTTTATGCGCCTGAAACAGGAAAGCCTGCAGCGCGGTGATGACAGTAAAAGCGTGCAGCTGATTATGGAAAATGGCCAACCCTATTCCCTGAAGGGATCGCTGCAATTTTCTGACGTGACCGTCGATGAAAGCACCGGATCCATTACGCTGCGCGCGGTATTCCCTAATCCGCAACACACTCTTCTGCCGGGCATGTTTGTCCGCGCCCGTATCGATGAAGGCGTCAATCCGCAAGCAATTCTGGTACCGCAGCAGGGGGTTACCCGCACGCCGCGCGGCGATGCCACTGTGTTAATCGTTAATGCGCAGAACCAGGTGGAAAACCGTGAAGTCACCGCCGCCCAGGCGATAGGCAATAAATGGTTAATCACCAGCGGCCTGCAAAACGGCGACAAAGTCATCGTTAGTGGGTTACAGAAGGTTCGCCCAGGCGTCACCGTGAAGGCGACGGAAGATACCACTGCCTCCGCCGCACAATAAGGTATGAATCGCTATGTCTAAGTTCTTCATTCATCGACCGGTGTTTGCATGGGTGCTGGCGATCATCATGATGATTGCCGGCGGCCTCGCCATCATGCAGCTCCCTATTGCGCAATATCCCACGATTGCGCCGCCCGCGGTAGCCATCTCGGCAACCTACCCGGGTGCAGATGCGCAAACCGTGCAGGACACCGTCACTCAGGTTATCGAACAGAACATGAATGGTATCGATAATCTGATGTACATGTCCTCTACCAGTGATTCATCCGGTAGCGTGACCATCACGCTCACTTTTCAATCCGGCACCGATCCGGATATCGCCCAGGTGCAGGTGCAGAACAAACTGCAACTGGCGACGCCGCTGCTGCCACAGGAAGTACAGCAGCAAGGTATTAGCGTTGAGAAATCCAGTAGCAGCTTCCTGCTGGTTGCCGGATTTATTTCTGATAATCAAAGCACTACCCAGGATGATATTTCCGACTACGTTGCCTCCAACATCAAAGACCCTATCAGCCGCCTTAACGGCGTGGGCGATGTACAGTTGTTCGGTGCGCAATATGCCATGCGTATCTGGCTCGACGGCAACCTGCTGAATAAATATAACCTCACGCCGGTTGATGTTATCAACCAGCTGAAAGTGCAAAACGATCAGATCGCCGCCGGACAGCTTGGCGGTACACCATCGGTTAAAGGTCAACAGCTTAATGCCTCGATCATTGCTCAGACTCGCCTGAAAGATCCTGAGGAATTCGGTAAAGTCACGCTGCGGGTTAACGCCGATGGTTCCGTGGTTCGCCTGAAGGATGTCGCGCGCATTGAACTGGGCGGCGAGAACTATAACGTTGTCGCGCGCATTAATGGCAAACCCGCCTCTGGTTTGGGGATCAAGCTGGCGACCGGCGCCAATGCGTTAGATACCGCTACGGCGATTAAAGCGAAACTTGCCGAGCTGCAGCCCTTCTTCCCGCAAGGGATGAAAGTTGTTTATCCCTACGACACCACGCCGTTCGTTAAAATCTCCATTCACGAAGTGGTCAAAACGCTGTTTGAAGCCATTATCCTCGTCTTCCTCGTGATGTATCTGTTCCTGCAGAACATTCGCGCAACGCTTATCCCGACGATCGCTGTGCCGGTCGTCTTGCTGGGTACTTTTGCGGTGCTGGCGATGTTCGGCTACTCCATCAACACGCTAACCATGTTTGGCATGGTGCTGGCGATAGGGCTACTGGTCGACGATGCCATCGTGGTGGTAGAGAACGTTGAGCGCGTCATGGTCGAGGACAAGCTTTCCCCCGTTGAAGCCACAGAGAAATCAATGGAGCAGATTCAGGGGGCGCTGGTTGGTATCGCCATGCTGCTCTCGGCGGTATTCGTCCCGATGGCCTTCTTTGGCGGCTCGACCGGGGCGATTTATCGTCAGTTCTCCATCACTATCGTTTCCGCGATGGCGCTGTCTGTACTGGTCGCGCTGGTACTGACCCCGGCGCTATGCGCAACCATGTTAAAGCCAGCATCCGCAGACCATCATGGCAAAAAGGGGTTCTTCGGCTGGTTTAATGCCAGGTTCGACCAAAGCGTTAACCACTACACCAACAGCGTAAGCGGGATCCTGCGCGGCACCGGGCGCTACCTGGTTATCTATCTGCTGATCGTTATCGGCATGGCAATGCTGTTTGTCCGCTTGCCTACATCCTTCCTGCCTGATGAAGACCAGGGCGTGTTCCTGACCATGGTTCAGTTACCTGCTGGCGCTACGCAAGAGCGTACGCAAAAGGTGCTCGACTCCGTCAGCGACTACTATCTACAGAAAGAGAAAGCTAATGTTGAGAGCGTGTTCACCGTTAACGGCTTTAGCTTCAGCGGACAAGGACAAAACTCCGGTATGGCGTTTGTCAGTCTGAAACCATGGGAAGAGCGCAGCGGTTCGGAAAACGGCGTTGAAGCCATTATTAAGCGTGCCACCGCCGCATTTAGCCAGATTAAAGATGCAATGGTCTTCCCGTTCAACATGCCGGCCATCATCGAGTTAGGTACCGCGACCGGTTTCGACTTTGAGCTGATTGACCAGGGTGGCTTAGGACACACACAGCTAACTCAGGCACGAAACCAGCTTCTGGGGATGGTAAAACAGCATCCGGAACAGCTGGTACGCGTTCGCCCTAATGGCCTTGAAGATACACCGCAGTTTAAACTCGACGTCGATCAAGAGAAAGCGCAGGCGCTGGGCGTCTCGTTATCCGACATTAACGAAACGATATCAGCTGCACTGGGCGGCTATTATGTGAATGACTTTATTGACCGCGGCCGCGTGAAGAAAGTCTATGTTCAGGCCGATGCCAGTTTCCGTATGCTACCCGGTGATATCAATAACATGTATGTCCGCAGCTCTAACGGTGAAATGGTGCCGTTCTCGGCATTTGTTACTTCACGTTGGGTATATGGTTCTCCGCGTCTCGAACGTTACAACGGCCTGCCTTCGATGGAAATCCTCGGCGAAGCGGCTCCGGGTAAGAGTACCGGGGAAGCCATGGCCTTGATGGAGCAACTGGCCAGTAAACTGCCAGCAGGTATCGGTTATGACTGGACGGGCTTGTCTTATCAGGAACGTTTATCAGGTAACCAGGCGCCAGCGCTATATGCTATTTCGCTGATAGTCGTCTTCCTCTGTCTGGCAGCACTCTATGAAAGCTGGTCTATTCCATTCTCCGTTATGCTGGTTGTGCCATTAGGAGTTATCGGCGCATTATTAGCAGCCTCAGTTAGAGGATTGAATAATGACGTTTATTTCCAGGTTGGCCTGTTAACAACTATTGGTTTATCTGCGAAGAACGCCATTCTTATTGTTGAGTTCGCCAAAGACCTTATGGATAAAGAAGGCAAAGGTATTATCGAGGCGACCCTGGAAGCATCCCGTATGCGTCTGCGCCCTATATTAATGACTTCATTAGCCTTTATTCTCGGGGTCATGCCGTTAGTAATTAGCCATGGCGCTGGTAGCGGCGCGCAAAACGCTGTCGGTACCGGCGTGATGGGCGGTATGCTTACCGCAACGCTGCTGGCCATCTTCTTCGTGCCGGTGTTCTTTGTGGTTGTAAGGCGTCGCTTTACCCGCCACGTAGAATAATCGACTATGATTATCAAGGCGCCAACCGGCGCCTTTTTTATTTCTATCAGAACAACAAGTTAGTAGAAATACTAATTCCCATCCACGCCTGACGCATTGAAAATATCCCTTTCTACATATTTTCTTCATTATTTCTCATTTCTCTTCACGATATTTACTCTGCTCATAATTTGAGATTATTTCCCCTTCCGGGCCTGGGTCATTGCGGTGGTAAAATAAGCTATTCCGTTATGTGTTGACATCGTTGACTGCAAACGGTTATTTAGAGGTAATACCATGAAAAAATTAATATTAGTGACATTGTTAGCAACGTTGCTTGCTGGCTGTGCCCATGATTCCCCGTGCGTGCCGGTCTATGACTCGCAGGGCCGACTGGTGCATACCAATACCTGTGTAAAAGGCACAACTCAGGATAACTGGGAAACCGCTGGCGCAATCGCCGGTGGGGCCGCAGCGGTTGCCGGTCTCACGTTAGGAATCGTGGCGCTTACGCGTTAGTGATACCTCTCCACAAATGCGTAAGCCGGGATGCGTTCCCTTTGGCTTAGCCGCCAGAAAGACAAAAGGCCCAGTCTCACGACTGGGCCTTTCATTTATATTGATATGGTCATTTTCCCGGGGGCGGCGCGATGCGCCTTTCCCGGGCTACGGGTCTGTAGCCCCGGTAAGCGCAGCGCCACCAGGGAAGATGGCGGCGCGTCTGGCCGCAAAACACAAAAACAAAAGGCCCAGTCTTTCGACTGAGCCTTTCGTTTTATTTGATGCCTGGCAATTCCCTACTCTCACATGGGGAGACCCCACACTACCATCGGCGCTACGGCGTTTCACTTCTGAGTTCGGCATGGGGTCAGGTGGGACCACCGCGCTCTCGTCGCCAGGCAAATTCTTTACAAGTGCCGAACTTTAACCTAAAAAGTGGTGCTGATACCCAGAGTCGAACTGGGGACCTCACCCTTACCAAGGGTGCGCTCTACCAACTGAGCCATATCAGCACGCTAAATTTGATGCCTGGCAGTTCCCTACTCTCACATGGGGAGACCCCACACTACCATCGGCGCTACGGCGTTTCACTTCTGAGTTCGGCATGGGGTCAGGTGGGACCACCGCGCTATCGCCGCCAGGCAAATTCTGTTTTCAACACGTCCTCAGGACGCATCGAGTAATCTGTATCAGGCTGAAAATCATCTCAAATCGCCAAAACACCTTCGGCGTTGTAAGGTTAAGCCTCACGGTTCATTAGTATCGGTTAGCTCAACGTATCGCTACGCTTACACACCCGACCTATCAACGTCATCGTCTTTAACGTTCCTTCAGGAGACTTAAAGTCTCAGGGAGAACTCATCTCGGGGCAAGTTTCGTGCTTAGATGCTTTCAGCACTTATCTCTTCCGCATTTAGCTACCGGGCAATGCCATTGGCATGACAACCCGAACACCAGTGATGCGTCCACTCCGGTCCTCTCGTACTAGGAGCAGCCCCCCTCAATTCTCCAGCGCCCACGGCAGATAGGGACCGAACTGTCTCACGACGTTCTAAACCCAGCTCGCGTACCACTTTAAATGGCGAACAGCCATACCCTTGGGACCTACTTCAGCCCCAGGATGTGATGAGCCGACATCGAGGTGCCAAACACCGCCGTCGATATGAACTCTTGGGCGGTATCAGCCTGTTATCCCCGGAGTACCTTTTATCCGTTGAGCGATGGCCCTTCCATTCAGAACCACCGGATCACTATGACCTGCTTTCGCACCTGCTCGCGCCGTCACGCTCGCAGTCAAGCTAGCTTATGCCATTGCACTAACCTCCTGATGTCCGACCAGGATTAGCTAACCTTCGTGCTCCTCCGTTACTCTTTGGGAGGAGACCGCCCCAGTCAAACTACCCACCAGACACTGTCCGCAACCCCGATTAGGGGCCAACGTTAGAACATCAAACATTAAAGGGTGGTATTTCAAGGTTGGCTCCACGCAGACTGGCGTCCACGCTTCAAAGCCTCCCACCTATCCTACACATCAAGGCTCAATGTTCAGTGTCAAGCTATAGTAAAGGTTCACGGGGTCTTTCCGTCTTGCCGCGGGTACACTGCATCTTCACAGCGAGTTCAATTTCACTGAGTCTCGGGTGGAGACAGCCTGGCCATCATTACGCCATTCGTGCAGGTCGGAACTTACCCGACAAGGAATTTCGCTACCTTAGGACCGTTATAGTTACGGCCGCCGTTTACCGGGGCTTCGATCAAGAGCTTCTCCTTACGGATAACCCCATCAATTAACCTTCCGGCACCGGGCAGGCGTCACACCGTATACGTCCACTTTCGTGTTTGCACAGTGCTGTGTTTTTAATAAACAGTTGCAGCCAGCTGGTATCTTCGACTGATTTCAGCTCCACCCGCAGGGGCTTCACCTACATATCAGCGTGCCTTCTCCCGAAGTTACGGCACCATTTTGCCTAGTTCCTTCACCCGAGTTCTCTCAAGCGCCTTGGTATTCTCTACCTGACCACCTGTGTCGGTTTGGGGTACGATTTAATGTTACCTGATGCTTAGAGGCTTTTCCTGGAAGCAGGGCATTTGTTACTTCAGCACCGTAGTGCCTCGTCATCACACCTCAGCGTTAATAAGGTACCGGATTTACCTGGAACCTCCGCCTACATGCTTAAACCGGGACAACCGTCGCCCGGCTAACATAGCCTTCTCCGTCCCCCCTTCGCAGTAACACCAAGTACAGGAATATTAACCTGTTTCCCATCGACTACGCCTTTCGGCCTCGCCTTAGGGGTCGACTCACCCTGCCCCGATTAACGTTGGACAGGAACCCTTGGTCTTCCGGCGTGCGGGCTTTTCACCCGCATTATCGTTACTTATGTCAGCATTCGCACTTCTGATACCTCCAGCAACCCTCACAGGCCACCTTCGCAGGCTTACAGAACGCTCCCCTACCCAACAACACATAGTGTCGCTGCCGCAGCTTCGGTGCACAGTTTAGCCCCGTTACATCTTCCGCGCAGGCCGACTCGACCAGTGAGCTATTACGCTTTCTTTAAATGATGGCTGCTTCTAAGCCAACATCCTGGCTGTCTGTGCCTTCCCACATCGTTTCCCACTTAACTGTGACTTTGGGACCTTAGCTGGCGGTCTGGGTTGTTTCCCTCTTCACGACGGACGTTAGCACCCGCCGTGTGTCTCCCGTGATAACATTCTTCGGTATTCGTAGTTTGCATCGGGTTGGTAAGTCGGGATGACCCCCTAGCCGAAACAGTGCTCTACCCCCGAAGATGAGTTCACGAGGCGCTACCTAAATAGCTTTCGGGGAGAACCAGCTATCTCCCGGTTTGATTGGCCTTTCACCCCCAGCCACAAGTCATCCGCTAATTTTTCAACATTAGTCGGTTCGGTCCTCCAGTTAGTGTTACCCAACCTTCAACCTGCCCATGGCTAGATCACCGGGTTTCGGGTCTATACCCTGCAACTTAACGCCCAGTTAAGACTCGGTTTCCCTGCGGCTCCCCTATACGGTTAACCTTGCTACAGAATATAAGTCGCTGACCCATTATACAAAAGGTACGCAGTCACACCCGAAGGTGCTCCCACTGCTTGTACGTACACGGTTTCAGGTTCTTTTTCACTCCCCTCGCCGGGGTTCTTTTCGCCTTTCCCTCACGGTACTGGTTCACTATCGGTCAGTCAGGAGTATTTAGCCTTGGAGGATGGTCCCCCCATATTCAGACAGGATACCACGTGTCCCGCCCTACTCTTCGAGTTCACAACCTGTGCATTTTGGTGTACGGGACTATCACCCTGTACCGTCGGACTTTCCAGACCGTTCCACTAACACACAAGCTGATTCAGACTCTGGGCTGCTCCCCGTTCGCTCGCCGCTACTGGGGGAATCTCGGTTGATTTCTTTTCCTCGGGGTACTTAGATGTTTCAGTTCCCCCGGTTCGCCTCGTTAACCTATGTATTCAGTTAACGATAGTGCAACGAATTGCACTGGGTTTCCCCATTCGGACATCGCCGGCTGTAACGGTTCATATCACCTTACCGACGCTTTTCGCAGATTAGCACGTCCTTCATCGCCTCTGACTGCCAGGGCATCCACCGTGTACGCTTAGTCGCTTAACCTCACAACCCGAAGATGTTTCGTAAAACACCCACGTGTCGCGAAAATTTGAGAGACTCGAACACACATTAACTGTGTGTCGTTTCAATTTTCAGCTTGATCCAGATTTTTAAAGAGCAAAATTTCACAATGCACTTAACAGTACATTTTGAAATTTATTATTTATCAAACAATCTGTGTGGACACTACAAAGGCAGGTTCTTTAAGGTAAGGAGGTGATCCAACCGCAGGTTCCCCTACGGTTACCTTGTTACGACTTCACCCCAGTCATGAATCACAAAGTGGTAAGCGCCCTCCCGAAGGTTAAGCTACCTACTTCTTTTGCAACCCACTCCCATGGTGTGACGGGCGGTGTGTACAAGGCCCGGGAACGTATTCACCGTAGCATTCTGATCTACGATTACTAGCGATTCCGACTTCATGGAGTCGAGTTGCAGACTCCAATCCGGACTACGACATACTTTATGAGGTCCGCTTGCTCTCGCGAGGTCGCTTCTCTTTGTATATGCCATTGTAGCACGTGTGTAGCCCTACTCGTAAGGGCCATGATGACTTGACGTCATCCCCACCTTCCTCCAGTTTATCACTGGCAGTCTCCTTTGAGTTCCCGGCCGGACCGCTGGCAACAAAGGATAAGGGTTGCGCTCGTTGCGGGACTTAACCCAACATTTCACAACACGAGCTGACGACAGCCATGCAGCACCTGTCTCAGAGTTCCCGAAGGCACCAAAGCATCTCTGCTAAGTTCTCTGGATGTCAAGAGTAGGTAAGGTTCTTCGCGTTGCATCGAATTAAACCACATGCTCCACCGCTTGTGCGGGCCCCCGTCAATTCATTTGAGTTTTAACCTTGCGGCCGTACTCCCCAGGCGGTCGACTTAACGCGTTAGCTCCGGAAGCCACGCCTCAAGGGCACAACCTCCAAGTCGACATCGTTTACGGCGTGGACTACCAGGGTATCTAATCCTGTTTGCTCCCCACGCTTTCGCACCTGAGCGTCAGTCTTTGTCCAGGGGGCCGCCTTCGCCACCGGTATTCCTCCAGATCTCTACGCATTTCACCGCTACACCTGGAATTCTACCCCCCTCTACAAGACTCTAGCCTGCCAGTTTCGAATGCAGTTCCCAGGTTGAGCCCGGGGATTTCACATCCGACTTGACAGACCGCCTGCGTGCGCTTTACGCCCAGTAATTCCGATTAACGCTTGCACCCTCCGTATTACCGCGGCTGCTGGCACGGAGTTAGCCGGTGCTTCTTCTGCGAGTAACGTCAATCGCTAAGGTTATTAACCTTAACGCCTTCCTCCTCGCTGAAAGTACTTTACAACCCGAAGGCCTTCTTCATACACGCGGGCATGGCTGCATCAGGCTTGCGCCCATTGTGCAATATTCCCCACTGCTGCCTCCCGTAGGAGTCTGGACCGTGTCTCAGTTCCAGTGTGGCTGGTCATCCTCTCAGACCAGCTAGGGATCGTCGCCTAGGTGAGCCATTACCCCACCTACTAGCTAATCCCATCTGGGCACATCTGATGGCATGAGGCCCGAAGGTCCCCCACTTTGGTCTTGCGACGTTATGCGGTATTAGCTACCGTTTCCAGTAGTTATCCCCCTCCATCAGGCAGTTTCCCAGACATTACTCACCCGTCCGCCGCTCGTCACCCGAGAGCAAGCTCTCTGTGTTACCGCTCGACTTGCATGTGTTAGGCCTGCCGCCAGCGTTCAATCTGAGCCATGATCAAACTCTTCAATTTAAGTTTGATGCTCGTGAATTAAACTTCGTAATGAATTACGTATGTTCACTCAGAGACTTGGTATTCATTTATTGTCCGAAGACATTAAGAATCCATGTCACTTTGAGTGCCCACACAGATTGTCTGATAAATTGTTAAAGAGCAGTTGCGACGCGCTTTAGCGCTCTGTCGCGAGGTGGCGTATATTACGCTTTCCTCTTTCAGAGTCAACCCTGAATTTCAGAATTTTTCTCTTCAACCGAACCGGCTGTTTGTGTGAAGTGATTCACATCTGCCGTGTCAGTGGGTGCGCATTATAGGGATCCCATTTTTTTGCACAAGCCTTTTTTCGATCTTTTTTTCTGAATGATGATTTTTCGCGCTTTTCGCACTGTTATTGCTCAAATAGCTCAATTTTTATCAGAAAAAGGGGTTGCGGGAGCGCCTGAAAGCTACCAAAGTCTGGTTATCTACCCTGATGTTGAGGCAGTCATGTCCAGTTATTTACGTCCTTATAAAGAATTATTCCCTCAAATCGGTCTGCGGGTGATGGTGGATCCCAGCAGCGTTGTGATCGGCGATGTCAGAATTGCCGATGACGTCAGCATTTGGCCGCTGGTCGCCATCCGCGGCGACGTGAATTATGTGTCTATCGGCGCACGTTCGAATATTCAGGACGGTAGCGTCCTGCATGTCACCCATAAGTCTTCTTATAACCCTGAGGGTAATCCGCTACTCATAGGAGAAGATGTCACCGTCGGGCATAAGGTCATGCTGCACGGCTGCACTATCGGCAATCGCATTCTTGTCGGAATGGGGTCAATTCTGCTGGATGGCGTGGTGGTAGAAGATGACGTGATGATCGGCGCCGGCAGCCTGGTGCCGCAAAACAAGCGTCTGGAAAGCGGTTATCTCTATTTTGGCAACCCGGTAAAACAAATCCGCCCCCTGACGGAGGCGGAATATGCTGGCCTGAAGTATTCAGCCAACAACTACGTGAAGTGGAAAGACGACTACCTGGATCAGGAAAGCCAGAGCCAACCCTGATGATCTTCTTGCCGATCGCGAATCAACGCTTCCGCTTCATCTTCCAAATCCCAGCGATGTTCACTAAAGAGAGCCAGCCATCGCGCTGGCTCATCGCCACCGAACCGTTGCTGCAGTGTCTGACCCCGAATCGCGCAAGTTAACTGCATGCCATTGACCAACGCGGGGAAAACGATGCACTGCCGTTCAGCGTCCCACTCTTCTCTATCGGGAAATTGGATCGCCTGGTTCACGCATTCAGTTCCTGATGTAAAACAGCAATCACCGGGGCAATTTCCGGTAGTCTACCGTGCCAGAGCAGAACGGCATGTGCGGCCTGAGCCACCAGCATACCTAATCCATCTGCCATTTTTTTAGCGCCATACTGTTGGCACCAATGCAGAAATGGCGTATTTCCTTTCTGATAAAACATGTCATAGCAGTAAACATCGGCATGAATTAACGAGGAAGGTATTGCCGGGATATCGCCGCTTATTCCGCTGGACGTCGCGTTAATAATGAGATCGAACTGATGGCCTCCCAGTTTATCCAGCGATAACGCGCTAACGCTGCCGGTATGAGCAAATAGCGTTGCCAGCTCATGAGCGCGGGAAAAAGTACGGTTAACGATGGTGACCGCGCAATCTAAAGAGAGCAGCGGTAACAATACGCCGCGAGATGCGCCGCCTGCGCCAATCAATAAAATCCTCATACCAGGCTTGATAAAGCCCAGACGCTCTAAGTCGCTTAATAACCCAATGCCATCCGTATTGTCGCCAAGCAGACGGCCATCTTCCAGGCGCTTCAACGTATTGACTGCACCAGCCAGCGCGGCGCGTTCAGTGAGTTCATCGGCACGGGCAAAAGCTTCCTCTTTAAAGGGAACGGTCACGTTAGCGCCCTTACCGCCCGTGTTGAAAAAAGCGTCCAGGGTATTCACAAAATCATCTAATGGCGCCAGTACCCGACCGTAGGGGTGCGCAATATGTAACTGTTCGGCAAACAACTGATGAATGGAAGGCGACTTGCTATGCGCTATAGGGTTACCAAAAACGGCATAAGTTTCCATAAATTACCCCTGGCGGAACTGTTCACCCGTCAGGGCATCACGGATTTCAGATGGGTTTTGCCGCCCGCCCGTTGCGCCATCCACCACCGGGAAACTATCGCCAAACTGGGCACGTACTTCAGCAGTAGTCCGGCACGGCGGCTGACCGGTTAAGTTGGCGCTCGTTGAGACCAGCGGCTTTCCGTAGGCTTCACATAATTCAATTACCAGTGGATGATCGGTAACGCGCACGGCCAGCGAATCAAAGCGCCCCGTCAGCCAGCGTGGGGTATCCGGACGCGCCGGGAACACGAACGTCACCGGGCCGGGCCAACAGGAAAAGATAGCTTCACGCTGGGCGTCGCTTAACCGGGAATCATCAATATACGGTTTCAACTGTTCAAAGCTAGCGGCGATAAGAATCAGTCCCTTTTCAACAGGGCGCTGTTTTAACGCCAGAAGACGCATCACGGCCGTTTCGCTATCCGGATCGCAACCAACGCCAAATACCGCTTCGGTTGGATAGGCGATAACATGTTCATTATTCAGTACCGCCACAGCCTGTGCGACGGTTTCTGAGGGCAGGTTTTTATTCACTTATTTGTTCCGCCGGGATCGGCTTTCCACATTGTTTACTGGCGCAAAAGCGTTTAACACCCTGTGCCGTTTTCTTTTCTATTAATAGCGGGTAATGGCATTCAGGGCATTCGCCCGCCACCGGTTTAAAATTAATTACGAACTGGCAATCAGGGTAGCGATCGCAGGAATGAAAGGTTTTACCGAAACGGGAGCGACGCTGCACCAGATGACCCTGTCCGCATTGCGGACACGCGATAGCGGTCTCATCAGGTTTATCAATCAGCTCGGTATGTTCGCATTCGGGATAGCGACTGCAGCCGATGAACATACCAAAACGCCCCTGGCGTAACACCATGACAGCGCCGCAAGATGGGCACTCTTGCCCCTCCAGCACCTTGACGATATGGCCGTCCGCCTGACTTTTCAGGGGACGGACATAGTCACAGTCCGGATAGTGAGAACAGCCGAGAAACGGGCCATGTTTCCCGGAACGAATCACCAGTTCGGCCCCGCACTGCGGGCAGGGCTCGTTTTTACGCACCGAAAACAGTGCTGATTTGGTCATAACAACTCGATGTTGCTGCAATAAGATTAATGCAGCATACCTTCATTTACTTCGAAGAGTAATTCTTCCATTTGCTGATAGGCGTTTTCACAGCCTGGAATATTAAACAGAACCATCAGGATCACCCATTTCAGGTCTTCCAGTTCAAACTCTGCCGTATCCAGCGCCAGTACGCGCTCTATCACCATTTCTCGCGTTTCGAGGTTCAACACCTGGATCTGCTCGAGGAAGAGTAAAAATCCTCGACAGCTGGCATCCAGACGCTGGCACTCTTCATCGGTGTATACCCGAAGAGAGAGCGGGTCGGAGGCGAGCTGCATGGGTTCAACGAGACCTTCCTGATAATCAGCCAGTTTCTCGAGCCACATTAACGCGTTATAGATATCTTCCCGCTCAAAACCCGCATCGGTCAGATCCCGCGTCAGTTTGTCCTGATCCACGCGCATTTCTGCTTCGTTATGGATATAAGTCTCAAACAAATACATGAGTACGTCGAACATGGCTTGCCCTCCTTAATCGGACATAGCCGCCGGGTACAGCTGCGATCCAGCCTGCTAACTCCAGTTCAAGTAGCTGGGCTACGGTTACTGGCACAGATTGGCCGGCACGTTCAGCGACAACGTCAACAGGTGTTACCTCATCTCCTACGTTAGCCAGGAGCTCTGGAAATGGCAATGCTACAGGAGGCTGATCTGCGTAATTATTTAGCAAATCAGCGGTCTCTTCCCGCGCTGAAAGCTCATATTGCCAATACTCAAGGATCTCTTCCGGCACGGTAACGGGAACCGCTCCCTGCTTTATTAGCCAGTGCGGCCCTTCAGAGCCAGGATTGCCAATTGGCCCAGGCAGGGCAAAAACATCTCTCCCCTGCTCCAGCGCGCAACGGACAGTTACCAGAGAACCGCTTTTCAAGGCGGCCTCTATCACCAGAACCCCAGCGCTTAACCCGCTGATAATCCGGTTGCGGCGCGGGAAATTCCCTGGTAACGGTAGCGCAGAGAGAGGAAATTCGGAAAGTAGCGCGCCGCCGCTTTCCACGATCTGCTTTGCTAAAGCCCGATGCCGGTGCGGGTAGATATCAGAGAGACCGTTGCCTAATACGGCGATGGTTTTTCCCTTTGCCGCCAATGCCCCGCGGTGGGCGATGCCATCAATCCCCAACGCCAGACCACTGGTAAGGGTCAAGCCATACTGAGCAAGCGCTTCACTGAATGCTTTTCCCCACCGCGCGCCGTACCACGAGTGTGCACGGCTCCCAATGATAGCCAGCTGCCGGCTACACAGGAGATCGACGTTACCGCAGACCAGCAGCGCGCCGGGATAATCATCGATAGCGCGTAGCTGCGGCGGATAGAGCGCGTGATCCGCCGTGATCAGATGATGTTCTGGTTGCTCTAACCATTGCAGTGAAACATCAATTTGCTGTTGGTTGAGGGCAAGAAACTGTGTTGCCTGCGCTTTAGTTAAACCCGCAGCCCGCAACGTTTCAGTATTCAGCTGGCCTGTACATCCTAGCCGTCGTGCAATCAATACCATTTCATCGCCGTACAGGTTATTCACCCGCATCAGGCGCAACCAAATCTCCGTGGGCGTCATCCGTTCCCCCCTGCCATTAGCGGCTCAGCCAATCCTTGTGATTGGTTAGCGAGACTGTCAATTAGAGGGGGTTTTGTCTAGAATAGAGGTAATAATCTTATCAACTACTGAATACGACTCTGGATCTTTATGGCAGTTTTGCAAGTGTTACATATTCCGGACGAGCGCCTTCGCAAAGTCGCCGAGCCGGTCAAAGAAGTGAATGCAGAAATTCAGCGTATCGTCGATGATATGTTCGACACGATGTACGCTGAAGAAGGTATTGGTCTGGCCGCCACGCAGGTGGATATCCATCAGCGCATTATCGTTATCGATGTCTCGGAAAACCGTGAAGAGCGTCTGGTGCTCATCAACCCAGAGCTACTCGAAAAAGACGGCGAAACCGGCATTGAAGAAGGTTGTTTGTCAATTCCGGAACAACGTGCGCTGGTTCCACGAGCCGAAACCGTAAAAATCCGCGCGCTGGACCGTGAAGGTAAGACTTTCGAACTGGAAGCTGATGGCTTGTTGGCTATTTGTATCCAGCATGAAATGGATCACCTGGTCGGTAAGCTGTTCATTGACTATCTGTCGCCGCTCAAACAGCAGCGCATCCGCCAGAAAGTTGAAAAACTGGATCGTTTACGCGCCCGTGCCTGATAACAAGGATTAACGTGTCACAAACACTACGTATCATTTTCGCTGGAACCCCCGACTTTGCAGCGCGTCACCTTGACGCGCTGTTGTCGTCTGAACATCAGGTTGTCGGCGTATTTACTCAGCCCGACCGCCCTGCTGGTCGCGGCAAAAAATTGATGCCGAGCCCGGTAAAAGTGCTGGCTGAAGCCAATAATCTACCGGTCTTCCAGCCATCCTCCCTACGTCCGCAGGAAAATCAGCAACTGGTTGCCGACCTTAACGCCGATGTTATGGTCGTCGTGGCTTATGGACTGATCCTGCCGAAAGCGGTTCTTGAAATGCCGCGTTTGGGCTGCATTAACGTTCACGGCTCCCTGCTTCCTCGCTGGCGTGGCGCTGCGCCGATTCAGCGTTCGCTATGGGCTGGCGATGCCGAAACCGGTGTAACCATCATGCAGATGGACGTCGGTCTTGATACCGGTGACATGCTGTATAAACTCTCCTGCCCGATTACCGCGGAAGATACCAGCGGCAGCCTGTACGATAAACTGGCCAACCTTGGACCAGAGGGTCTACTGGCGACCTTAGCGCAACTGGCGGATGGTAGCGCAGAGCCTGAAGTTCAGGACGAATCGCGGGTCAGTTATGCCGAGAAGCTGAGTAAGGAAGAGGCTCGTATTGATTGGTCGCTTTCCGCAGAACAGCTCGAACGCTGCATCCGCGCATTTAATCCCTGGCCGATGAGCTGGCTGGAAATCGATGAACAACCAGTGAAGGTATGGCGCGCATCCGTTATTACGGAGTCCGCCAACGCTGAGCCAGGTACGATCGTCGCAGCAACCAAGCAAGGGATCCAGGTCGCCACCGGCAACGGGATTCTGAATCTGGAATCGCTGCAGCCAGCAGGGAAAAAAGCGATGAGTGCCCAGGATTTATTGAACTCTCGCCGGGAATGGTTTATCCCCGGAAACCGTCTTGCCTGACGCACTTCTCTTCTAAAGCCCGGGTTCGCCGGGCATTTTTATTTTTGCGCTTATGAAAAAGAATATTAATTTACGCAGCCTGGCAGCCCAGGCTATTGAGCAGGTCGTAGAGAAAGGCCAGTCTTTAAGCAATGTTCTGCCGCCGCTGCAGCAAAAAGTGAGCGAGAAAGACAAAGCGCTGCTGCAGGAGCTGTGCTTCGGCGTTTTGCGCACTCTCAGCCAACTCGAGTGGCTAATCGGTAAGCTGATGGCCCGCCCGATGACCGGCAAACAGCGTACCGTACATTTCCTGATCATGGTCGGCCTGTATCAGCTACTTTATACGCGAATTCCCCCACACGCCGCGCTGGCGGAAACGGTGGAAGGCGCGGTGGCAATTAAACGTCCGCAGCTTAAAGGGCTTATCAATGGCGTATTACGCCAGTTTCAGCGCCAGCAGGAAGAGCTGCTGGCCGAATTCGCCCAGCACGAGAACCGTTATCTCCATCCTAAATGGCTGCTTAAACGTCTGCAGCAGGCCTGGCCGCAACAATGGCAGGATATTGTGTCAGCCAATAATCTACGTCCGCCAATGTGGCTGCGTGTGAATCGCAATCATCATTCGCGAGATGAATGGCTCGCACTGCTGGAAGACGCTGGTTTACAGGGTTTCACTCACCCGGACTATCCGGATGCCGTCCGTCTTGCGACCCCAGCCCCGGTCCATGCGTTACCAGGATTTGATAAAGGCTGGGTAACCGTTCAGGACGCCTCAGCCCAGGGCTGCATGCGCTACTTGCAACCGGCAAACGGCGAGCGCATTCTCGATCTCTGCGCGGCGCCGGGCGGCAAGACGACGCATATTCTGGAAGTCGCGCCGCAGGCGAGTCTGATGGCGGTCGACATCGACCAGCAGCGCCTGTCCCGCGTCTATGACAACCTGAAACGTCTGGGCATGAAAGCAGAAGTAAAACAGGGCGATGGTCGCTATCCTGAACAGTGGTGCGGCGATGAGCAGTTCGATCGTATTTTGCTGGATGCGCCATGTTCGGCCACCGGCGTTATCCGTCGCCATCCGGATATTAAATGGCTGCGCCGGGATCGCGATATCGCCGAGCTGGCGCAATTACAGGCAGAAATTCTCGATGCCACCTGGGCTCATCTTAAGCCTGGCGGTACGCTGGTCTATGCGACATGCTCTATTTTGCCGGAAGAGAACAGCCAACAAATCGCCGCTTTCCTGACCCGTACCCAAGATGCCGAACTCCATGAAACGGGAACGCCGGAAACCCCGGGTCAGCAAAATCTGCCTGGGGCGGAAGAAGGCGATGGCTTCTTTTACGCTAAGCTAATCAAAAAGCGCAATTAATGGGTCACTGCTGATGAAGATTATTATTCTTGGCGCCGGACAGGTAGGCGGCACGCTGGCGGAAAATCTCGTTGGCGAAAACAACGATATTACCCTGGTCGATACCAACGGCGACCGTCTGCGCGGCCTGCAGGATAAGTTCGATCTCCGCGTCGTTCAGGGCCACGGTTCGCATCCGCGCGTGCTGCGCGAAGCTGGTGCCGATGATGCCGATATGCTGGTCGCCGTAACCAGTTCGGATGAGACCAACATGGTAGCCTGCCAGGTCGCCTATTCGCTGTTTAATACGCCGAATCGCATCGCCCGTATTCGTTCGCCCGATTACGTTCGCGATGCCGATAAACTTTTTCATTCAGAAGCGGTGCCAATTGACCATCTGATCGCTCCGGAGCAGTTAGTCATCGATAATATCTACCGCCTGATCGAATATCCGGGCGCGCTGCAGGTAGTGAACTTCGCCGAAGGAAAAGTAAGCCTGGCCGTTGTGAAGGCTTATTATGGCGGCCCGCTGGTCGGTAATGCGCTTTCCACGATGCGCGAACATATGCCGCACATCGACACGCGCGTTGCGGCAATTTTCCGCCACGATCGGCCGATTCGCCCGCAGGGATCAACCATCGTAGAAGCGGGCGACGAAGTCTTCTTTATCGCCGCGTCGCAACATATTCGCGCGGTAATGAGCGAACTCCAACGTCTGGAGAAACCCTACAAACGCATTATGCTGGTCGGCGGCGGCAACATCGGCGCGGGCCTCGCTCACAGGCTGGAGAAAGACTACAGCGTGAAGTTGATCGAGCGCGATCAACAGCGTGCCGCTGAACTTGCCGAAAAGCTGCAGAATACGATCGTCTTTTATGGCGATGCATCGGATCAAGAGTTACTGGCGGAAGAGCATATCGATCAAGTCGATCTCTTTATTGCCGTCACCAACGATGACGAAGCCAATATCATGTCGGCAATGCTAGCCAAGCGGATGGGTGCGAAGAAGGTCATGGTGCTGATCCAGCGTCGCGCATATGTTGATCTGGTTCAGGGAAGCGTGATCGATATTGCGATATCACCGCAACAAGCCACGATTTCTGCCTTGCTGAGCCACGTACGTAAAGCTGATATTGTCGGTGTTTCGTCGCTACGCCGCGGCGTTGCCGAAGCCATTGAGGCCGTCGCGCATGGCGATGAAAGCACCTCGCGGGTAGTCGGCCGTTCAATTGATGAAATTAAGCTGCCGCCAGGCACAATTATTGGCGCGGTGGTGCGCGGCAATGACGTAATGATCGCCAATAATAATTTACGTATTGAGCAAGGCGACCACGTAATTATGTTCCTGACCGACAAGAAATTTATCTCCGATGTTGAGAGACTATTCCAGCCGAGTCCGTTCTTCCTGTAATTACAATGGGCGTCGCGCAGACGCCTTTTTATTATCCCTTATTTATCAATGGATAATATTTTCCAGCAATTATTCAACAGCAATGGAAAATGGAAATACATTTGATAAACTTATCAATGTCAGCTGGCTCAAGGAGAGTAAAATGGGTATGTTAAAAGAATTCCGCGAATTCGCGATGCGCGGGAATGTTGTCGATTTGGCAGTGGGTGTCATCATTGGTGCAGCATTTGGTAAAATTGTATCGTCTTTAGTGGCCGATATTATTATGCCTCCGCTGGGTTTGCTCATTGGCGGGATCGACTTTAAACAGTTCGCCGTTACGCTACGCGATGCGCAGGGGGATGTCCCAGCCGTTGTCATGCATTATGGTGTGTTTATTCAGAACGTCTTCGATTTCATCATCGTTGCCTTCGCGATTTTCATGGCGATCAAACTGATGAATAAACTGAACCGTAAGAAAGAAGAAGCGCCTGCCGCTCCGGCACCGAGCAAAGAAGAAGTGCTACTGAGTGAAATTCGCGATCTGTTAAAAGAACAAAACAACCGTTCTTAATCAGCACACAGAAAGCAGAAGGCCAGTGGTAAAAAAGCGATTCGCTTGCTTGCCACTGGCCTCCCGGTCATTCCGCCCTGCATGTTTGTCTTTACGTTGATAGCTTCCTTTCCCTTTCTTATTTTTCTCAACCCGCTGTCTGAATAATGGGTCATGCAGTAATGCCTCAATCGCATTATCTTTAATTTGCCCTTTGGTATGCTGATAGCGACTCATAGTAACTCCAGTCAATGTATGAATTCGGCGCGAGTGTAGATCCGCGCGCGGAAAAAATCAACGCCCGGCATGGCTACCGCTGGCGCCTTGTTCTAAGGCTTCGAGTATCGAGCAGTAAACGCTACTGTGCGCCGTGCCGCAGCAGGCATCATTCAGCCGCTGTAAAGAACGCCGCATCGTTTCCAATTCTTTGATACGCGCTTCGACTTCACTCAGGCGGGCCTGGACGATCCCTTTAGACTCCTGACAAGTATGATGTTCTGGATCGATGCGGATCGATAATAATTCGCGGATCGACTCCAGAGTGAAGCCTAATTGCCTGGCATAACGGATAAAGCGCAGCCGCTGCAGATCGTTATCCGAATAGAGGCGAAAACCGCCTTCAGTACGAATATCATGATCCATCATTTGCTGCTTTTCGTAATAGCGGATGGTATCCGGGGTGACATCAGCCAATTTGGCCAGTTCGCCAATCCGATACATAGCTACTCCTCGTTAATTTTGTGCCACAGTCTGTCGGCATAATCACCGCGTAGAAAATCGGTATTCATACCCGCCTGACGTAATTTCAGTTCAAACAGAGTCAAGCGACGGTTTAACTCGGCATACCGCGGATCATCATGCTCTACGGTCTTGAGTAAGTCGCTCAACGCCATGGCATCTCTACGTAACTCAAGCTCCGGTGGCAAACAGCCGGCATTTTTTAATAAGCGATAACCGGCGCGCAGTTCAGGGGGCACGTGTGAATCATCATCCAGCGCCAGCGGTTCGCCGCTGCCGGTCAGATTATCAAACTCGCCTTTAGACTGTGCGTCGAGGATGTGGCGTTCTGCCCACTGGTCCAGTAACCACATTATACGGCTCCCAGGGATGAACAAAAAGAGTACAGATAGTGTAGTGAAGTGGGATTGCGGTGGATATAAAAAAACCCGCCGGGGCGGGTTTTTTTACGTTACTACAGATTACTCTGCAGCAGCTTCTGCTTTCAGCTCAGCACGATCAACCAGCTCGATGTATGCCATCGGCGCGTTGTCGCCTGCACGGAAGCCACACTTCAGAATGCGAGTGTAACCACCGGCGCGGCTCGCGAAACGCGGGCCCAGCTCGTTAAACAGTTTTGCCACGATCTCGTTATCACGAGTGCGGGCGAATGCCAGACGACGATTAGCAACGCTATCAGTCTTGGCAAGAGTAATCAGCGGCTCAACTACGCGACGCAGTTCTTTCGCTTTCGGCAGGGTCGTCTTGATGATCTCATGACGAACCAGCGAACCTGCCATGTTACGGAACATAGCCTGGCGATGGCTGCTGTTGCGGTTCAGTTGACGACCACTCTTACGATGGCGCATGACCTTATCCTTCTCAGTAAAACCTTAACCTGTGATCCGGTTACTCGTCAGCAATGCTTGCCGGCGGCCAGTTTTCCAGGCGCATGCCCAGAGACAGACCACGTGAAGCCAGCACGTCTTTAATCTCAGTAAGAGATTTTTTACCCAGGTTCGGCGTTTTCAGCAACTCAACCTCGGTACGCTGTACCAGATCACCGATATAGTGGATAGCTTCTGCCTTGAGGCAGTTAGCAGAGCGGACAGTCAATTCCAGATCGTCAACAGGGCGCAGCAGGATCGGATCGAACTCTGGTTTCTCTTCTTTCACTTCCGGCTGACGTACATCACGTAAGTCAACGAAAGCTTCCAGTTGTTCAGCCAGAATGGTTGCCGCACGACGAATCGCCTCTTCAGGATCGATTGTGCCGTTGGTTTCCATCTCGATGACCAGCTTGTCCAGGTCGGTACGCTGCTCAACACGCGCGGCTTCAACATTGTAGGCAATACGCTCTACAGGGCTGTAGCAGGCGTCGACCAGCAGACGGCCGATTGGGCGCTCATCTTCTTCCGAATGAATTCGGGCAGAAGCCGGCACATAACCGCGACCGCGCTGAACTTTGATGCGCATGCTAATAGATGCGTTCTCATCGGTCAGGTGGCAGATCACGTGCTGCGGCTTGACGATTTCGACATCACCGTCGTGGGTAATGTCGGCTGCAGTCACAGGGCCAATGCCAGATTTATTCAAAGTAAGGATGACTTCATCTTTACCCTGAACTCTCACCGCCAGCCCTTTCAGGTTGAGCAGGATTTCAAGGATGTCTTCCTGAACGCCTTCTTTGGTGCTGTACTCGTGCAGTACACCATCAATCTCAACCTCGGTCACCGCGCAACCCGGCATCGATGAGAGCAGAATACGGCGCAGTGCGTTACCCAGAGTATGGCCGAAGCCACGCTCTAAAGGCTCAAGGGTCACCTTGGCGTGCGTCGAACTCACTTGCTCGATATCGACCAGGCGCGGTTTTAGAAACTCTGTCACAGAACCCTGCATTGTGTCCTCTCTTTGGTACTAAGCTTTACTTGGAGTAAAGCTCGACGATCAGGTGTTCGTTAATGTCCGCAGACAGATCAGAACGCTCCGGCTGACGCTTGAACGTACCTTCCATCTTGCCAGCATCAACTTCCAGCCAGGTTGGCTTTTCACGCTGCTCAGCCAGCTCCAGAGCGGCTTTCACGCGAGATTGCTTTTTCGCTTTCTCACGGATGCTAACAACGTCATTCGCTTTTACCTGATAAGAAGCGATGTTAACAACACGACCGTTTACCATGATAGCCTTGTGGCTAACCAGCTGGCGTGCTTCAGCACGAGTGGCGCCGAAGCCCATACGGTATACAACGTTGTCCAGACGACCTTCCAGCAGAGCCAACAGGTTTTCACCGGTGTTGCCTTTCAGACGTGCTGCTTCTTTATAGTAGTTACGGAACTGACGCTCCAGCACACCGTACATACGGCGAACTTTTTGCTTTTCACGCAACTGCACACCATAGTCAGACAGACGCGGCTTACGCGCACCGTGCTGGCCAGGAGCTTGTTCAATTTTACACTTGGTATCGATCGCGCGAACGCCAGACTTAAGGAATAAGTCAGTGCCCTCACGACGGCTCAGCTTGAGCTTAGGACCCAAATATCTTGCCATTTTCTTTCTCCAACAATCCTAGAAACGAGGCGTTATACGCGACGTTTTTTCGGCGGACGACAACCGTTATGAGGGATCGGAGTCACATCAGTAATATTAGTGATGCGGAAACCAGCGGCGTTCAGTGCACGAATAGTAGATTCGCGACCTGGACCCGGACCTTTAACCATAACTTCCAGATTCTTGATGCCGTATTCTTTTACGGCTTCTGCGCAACGCTCTGCTGCAACCTGAGCTGCAAACGGAGTGGATTTGCGAGAACCACGGAAACCGGAACCACCGGCTGTTGCCCAACCCAGCGCGTTACCCTGACGATCAGTGATGGTAACGATGGTGTTGTTAAAAGAAGCATGGATATGAGCCACGCCATCAGAGACTTGTTTTCTTACACGCTTACGTGCACGAACTGGTGCCTTTGCCATTATTCAATCACCCCGATTATTTCTTGATCGGTTTACGCGGACCCTTACGGGTACGTGCGTTGGTCTTAGTACGCTGACCGCGAACCGGAAGACCACGACGATGGCGTAAACCACGGTAGCAACCAAGGTCCATCAGACGCTTGATGCTCAGGGTGATTTCACGGCGCAGATCACCTTCAACGACAAATTTACCTACTGCTTCACGCAGAGAATCAATCTGTTCTTCAGACAGCTCACTGATCTTAACATTTTCAGCGATACCCGTTTCAGCGCAGATGGCTTTAGAGCGGGTCTTGCCGATACCAAAAATTGCAGTTAAAGCAATTACGGTATGTTTCTGATCAGGAATGTTAATGCCTGCTATACGGGCCACTATGCACTCCTACTATTTAATATGTACGTACCATGCTGAAAAGCCCGTTTTCAGGATACTCAAATGGAAACGTACAGACATACAAAAGATTGGCTGGCTAATCTAGCCAGCTCAACCCAACTTTGCAAGAAAAATATGCGAATAAATCAGCCTTGGCGCTGTTTATGCTTTGGCTCGGCACTGCAAATCACACGGATGACACCATCACGCTTAACGATTTTGCAGTTACGGCATAATTTCTTGACGGAAGCACGAACTTTCATTTTTACTCTCCGTAACTTCTCGGGCGACCAGTTAGCGGCCGTAGCCTTTCAGGTTCGCCTTCTTCAATGCAGACTCATACTGACTAGACATCATCAGAGTTTGCACTTGAGCCATAAAGTCCATAATCACGACGACAACAATAAGCAGCGAGGTTCCACCGAAGTAGAACGGCACTTTCATTGCATCGCGCATGAACTCCGGGATCAGGCAGATAAAAGTGATATACAACGCACCGACCAGAGTCAGGCGGGTCATTACTTTATCGATATACTTCGCCGTTTGTTCTCCCGGACGAATTCCTGGTACAAATGCACCGGACTTCTTCAGGTTATCTGCTGTTTCACGCGGGTTGAAAACCAACGCCGTGTAGAAGAAACAGAAGAAGATGATTGCAGACGCATAGAGTAACACATAAAGCGGTTGCCCAGGCTGCAAATACAGCGAAATTGTTGTCAGCCAGTTCCAACCAGTACCGCCCCCGAACCATGACGTGATGGTCGCCGGGAACAGAATAATACTGGAAGCGAAGATTGCCGGGATTACCCCCGCCATATTCACTTTCAGCGGTAAATGTGTGCTCTGTGCAGCATAGACACGACGACCCTGTTGACGCTTAGCGTAGTTTACCACAATGCGGCGTTGACCACGTTCAACGAATACAACGAAGAAGGTCACTGCAAATACTAATACTGCAACCAACAGCAACAGGAGGAAGTGCAGGTCGCCTTGACGCGCTTGCTCGATAGTATGGGCGATGGCCGGCGGGAGTCCCGCAACGATCCCGGCGAAGATCAGGATCGAGATACCGTTTCCGATACCGCGTTCGGTGATCTGTTCGCCGAGCCACATCAGGAACATAGTCCCTGTGACCAGACTAACAACAGCGGTGAAATAGAATGCAAAGCCCGGATTAATCACCAGGCCCTGCATACCAGGCATATTCGGCAGACCGGTAGCAATACCGATCGACTGGAATATAGCCAGCACCAGAGTACCGTAGCGGGTGTACTGGCTGATCTTACGACGACCAGACTCCCCTTCTTTCTTCAGTTCTGCCAGCGGTTGATAAACAACGGTCAGCAGCTGGACAATGATCGACGCCGAAATATACGGCATGATCCCCAGAGCAAAGATAGAAGCACGGCTGAGAGCACCACCAGAGAACATGTTAAACATTTCAATGATGGTGCCTCGCTGTTGCTCAAGCAGTTTGGCAAGTACAGTGGCATCAATACCAGGGATCGGAATAAAAGAGCCAATACGGAACACAATCAGCGCACCGATAACAAACAAAAGTCTGCGTTTCAGTTCGCCAATTCCACCTTTGGCACTTTGAAAATCTAATCCCGGTTGTTTAGCCATCTGCTACTTATTCCTCAATTTTACCGCCAGCAGCTTCGATAGCAGCACGAGCGCCTTTAGTCACGCGCAGGCCACGAACAGTTACCGGACGAGTTACCTCACCAGACAGGATCACTTTCGCGAACTCGATCTGGATACCGATAATGTTAGCCGCTTTCAGCGTGTTCAGGTCTACCACATCGCCTTCTACGTGAGCCAGATCAGACAGACGAACTTCTGCAGTGATCATTGCTTTACGAGAAGTGAAGCCGAATTTCGGCAGACGACGGTACAGTGGCATCTGACCACCCTCGAAACCGCGACGTACGCCACCGCCAGAACGAGAGTTCTGACCTTTGTGACCACGACCACCGGTTTTACCGAGGCCAGAACCGATACCACGACCCAGGCGTTTACCCGCCTTTTTGGAGCCTTCGGCCGGAGACAGAGTATTTAAACGCATCTCTTACTCCTCAACTTTAACCATGAAGGAAACCGCGTTGACCATACCACGAACAGCAGGAGTATCCTCGCGCTCTACGGTGTGACCAATACGACGCAGACCCAGGCCAAGCAGCGTTGCCTTGTGTTTCGGCAAACGACCGATTGCACTGCGGGTTTGAGTAATTTTAATAGTCTTTGCCATGGTTTATTTCCCCAGAATTTCTTCAACGGATTTACCACGCTTGGCAGCGACCATATCTGGAGACTTCATATTTTCCAGGCCATCAATAGTTGCACGAACCACGTTGATCGGGTTGGTGGAACCATATGCTTTAGCCAGAACGTTACGAACCCCAGCGACTTCCAGAACGGCGCGCATTGCACCACCGGCGATGATACCGGTACCTTCGGAAGCCGGCTGCATGAATACACGAGAACCCGTGTGAGTACCCTTAACCGGGTGCTGCAGGGTGCCAGTATTCAGCGCGACGTTAATCATATTGCGACGGGCTTTTTCCATCGCTTTCTGGATCGCTGCTGGAACTTCACGCGCTTTACCGTAACCAAAACCTACGCGACCGTTACCGTCACCAACTACAGTCAGAGCTGTGAAGGAGAAAATACGACCACCTTTAACGGTTTTAGATACGCGGTTTACCGCGATCAGCTTTTCCTGCAGTTCGCCAGCTTGTTTTTCGATGTGAGCCATCTTACACCTCTACCTTAGAACTGAAGGCCAGCTTCACGGGCAGCATCTGCCAGTGCCTGGACACGACCATGATATTGGAACCCGGAACGGTCAAAGGAAACATCTTTGATGCCTTTTTCCAGAGCGCGTTCAGCAACAGCTTTACCCACAGCTGCAGCCGCGTCTTTGTTACCGGTGTACTTCAGTTGTTCAGAGATAGCTTTTTCTACAGTAGAAGCAGCTACCAGAACTTCAGAACCATTCGGAGCAATTACCTGTGCGTAAATATGACGCGGGGTACGATGTACCACCAGGCGAGTTGCACCCAGCTCCTGGAGCTTGCGGCGTGCGCGGGTCGCACGACGGATACGAGCAGATTTCTTATCCATAGTGTTACCTTACTTCTTCTTAGCCTCTTTGGTACGCACGACTTCGTCGGCGTAACGAACACCCTTGCCTTTGTAAGGCTCAGGACGACGGTAGGCGCGCAGATCTGCTGCAACCTGACCGATCACCTGCTTATCAGCGCCTTTCAGCACGATTTCAGTTTGAGTCGGGCATTCTGCAGTGATACCGGCCGGCAGCTTATGTTCAACAGGATGAGAGAAACCTAAAGCCAGGTTTACTACATCCCCTTTAACCGCTGCACGATAGCCTACACCAACCAGCTGAAGCTTTTTAGTGAAGCCTTCGGTAACACCGATAACCATTGAGTTCAGCAGGGCACGCGCGGTACCAGCCTGAGCCCATCCGTCTACGTAACCATCACGCGGACCGAAGGTCAGAGCATTATCTGCATGTTTAACTTCAACAGCATCGTTGAGAGTACGAGTCAGCTCGCCATTTTTACCTTTGATCGTAATAACCTGACCGTTGACTTTAACGTCAACGCCGGCAGGAACAACGACCGGTGCTTTAGCAACACGAGACATTTTTTCCTCCGATTAGGCTACGTAGCAGATAATTTCGCCACCAAGACCAGCTTGGCGCGCTGCACGATCAGTCATAACACCTTTAGAGGTAGAAACAACTGCGATACCCAGACCCGCCATAACTTTCGGCAGCTCATCTTTACGTTTGTAGATGCGCAGACCTGGGCGGCTGACACGCTGAATGCTTTCTACAACAGCTTTACCCTGGAAATACTTAAGAGTCAGTTCCAGTTCCGGCTTGATGTCGCCTTCAACTTTAAAATCTTCAATAAAGCCTTCTTCCTTCAGCACGTTGGCAATTGCCACTTTCAGCTTGGAGGAAGGCATGGTGACCGCAGCTTTATTCGCGGCCTGACCGTTACGGATACGGGTCAGCATATCCGCGATCGGATCTTGCATGCTCATCTGTCTTTACTCCCGTGATTCAATTGGTGACAATTACCAGCTAGCCTTTTTCAGACCCGGGATTTCACCGCGCATAGCGGCTTCACGGACCTTGATACGGCTCAACCCGAACTTCCGCAGGAAACCATGCGGACGACCTGTTTGACGGCAGCGATTACGCTGACGAGACGGGCTGGAATCACGCGGCAGAGTCTGCAGCTTGAGAACAGCGTTCCAACGATCTTCGTCGGTTGCGTTCACATCAGAGATGATAGCTTTCAGTTCAGCGCGTTTAGCGAAGAATTTATCAGCTAAAGCCACGCGCTTTACTTCGCGTGCTTTCATTGATTGCTTAGCCATTAAGTAACCCTACCTTACTTGCGGAACGGGAAGTCAAAGGCAGCCAGCAGAGCGCGGCCTTCTTCATCAGATTTCGCAGTAGTGGTAATGGTAATATCCAAACCACGAACGCGGTCGACTTTATCGTAGTCGATTTCTGGGAAGATGATCTGCTCACGGACACCCATGCTGTAGTTACCACGACCGTCGAAAGACTTAGCGGACAAGCCACGGAAGTCACGGATACGCGGTACAGCAATAGTGATCAGGCGCTCAAAGAACTCCCACATGCGCTCGCCGCGCAGAGTTACTTTACAGCCGATCGGATAGCCCTGACGGATTTTGAAGCCTGCAACTGATTTGCGTGCTTTGGTGATCAGCGGTTTTTGACCGGAGATTGCTGTCAGGTCAGCTGCTGCGTTATCCAGCAGTTTCTTGTCAGCGATCGCTTCACCAACACCCATGTTCAGGGTGATCTTCTCGACCCGAGGGACTTGCATGACAGAATTGTAGTTAAACTCAGTCATGAGTTTAGCGACTACTTCGTCTTTGTAGTAATCATGCAGTTTCGCCATCGTACTACTCCAAATTACTTGATAGTTTCGCTATTAGATTTGAAGAAACGGACTTTTTTGCCGTCTTCGAATCTAAAGCCTACACGGTCAGCCTTGCCGGTTGCCGCGTTGAAGATAGCAAGGTTAGAGACTTGAATAGCTGCTTCTTTCTCTACGATGCCGCCTGGTTGGTTCAGGGCCGGAACCGGCTTCTGATGTTTCTTAACCAGGTTGATACCTTCAACAATGACCTTGCCGGAAGACAGGACATTTTTAACTTTACCGCGTTTACCTTTATCTTTACCGGTTAACACGATAACTTCGTCATCACGACGGATTTTCGCTGCCATGATTCGCTCCTTAGAGTACTTCTGGTGCCAGAGAGATAATTTTCATGAACTTCTCGTTACGAAGTTCACGAGTTACCGGCCCAAAAATACGCGTACCGATAGGTTGCTCGCTGTTATTGTTTAAAATAACGCATGCATTACCATCGAAGCGAATGACAGAACCGTCCGGGCGACGAACACCCTTCTTGGTGCGCACCACTACCGCCTTCAGCACATCACCTTTCTTGACCTTACCACGCGGAATTGCTTCTTTGATGGTGATCTTGATGATGTCGCCTACGCCTGCGTAGCGACGGTGCGAGCCACCCAGAACCTTGATACACATTACGCGACGTGCACCGGAGTTGTCGGCGACGTTCAGCATAGTCTGTTCTTGGATCATTTTAGTGCTCCGCTAATGTCAACTACTACTGGGACCCAAAAGCTGGGTCGTTAAAAAGCCCCATATCGAGGGCGCGGCATTATAACACCGCTTCTGCAATATGGGTAGAAAAAATAAACGGCCCATCGCTGAGCCGTTTATTCGTATTGAGAATGCGTACTCTATTACAGAACCGCTTTCTCTACAACGCGAACCAGCGTCCAGGACTTAGTCTTGGACAGTGGACGGCATTCACGGATTTCAACCTTGTCGCCGATACCACATTCGTTGTTCTCGTCATGTACGTGCAGTTTGGTCGTACGTTTGATGAATTTACCGTAGATCGGGTGTTTCACAAAACGTTCGATAGCAACAACAATGGATTTCTCCATTTTGTCGCTAACTACGCGACCTTGCAGAGTACGGATTTTATCGGTCATTACGCACCCGCCTTCTGAGTCAGTAAAGTCTTAACGCGTGCAACATCACGACGCACTTGCTTCAGCAGATGAGTCTGTTGCAGCTGGCCACTTGCAGCCTGCATACGCAGGTTGAACTGCTCACGCAGCAGGTTCAGCAGCTCAGCGTTCAGCTCTTCAACGCTTTTTTCACGCAGCTCTTTTGCTTTCATTACATCACCGTCTTAGTTACAAAGGTGGTTTTGATCGGCAGTTTCGCTGCTGCCAGGCCGAATGCTTCACGGGCCAGCTCTTCCGGTACGCCGTCCATTTCATAAAGGACTTTACCCGGCTGAATCAAGGCAACCCAGTACTCCACGTTACCTTTACCTTTACCCATACGAACTTCCAGCGGCTTCTCGGTGATCGGTTTGTCCGGGAATACACGGATCCAGATCTTACCTTGACGCTTAACTGCACGGGTCATAGCACGACGTGCTGCTTCGATCTGACGTGCAGTCAGACGACCACGGCCAACAGCTTTCAGACCGAAAGTGCCGAAGCTAACATCCGTACCCTGCGCCAGACCACGGTTGCGGCCTTTGTGCACTTTACGGAATTTTGTACGCTTTGGTTGTAACATCAGCGACGCTCCTTATTTACGGCCTTTACGCTGCTGCTTTTTAGGTTGAGCAGCCGGTTCCGGTTGTTCAACAGCAGCCATACCACCCAGGATCTCACCTTTGAAGATCCATACCTTAACGCCGATTACACCGTAAGTGGTGTGCGCTTCAGAGGTGTTGTAGTCGATGTCAGCACGCAGAGTGTGCAGCGGTACGCGACCTTCACGGTACCATTCGGTACGTGCGATTTCCGCGCCGCCCAGACGGCCGCTAACTTCAACTTTGATACCTTTAGCGCCCAGACGCATTGCGTTCTGTACAGCACGCTTCATAGCACGACGGAACATAACGCGACGTTCCAGCTGAGAAGTGATGCTGTCAGCAACCAATTTAGCGTCCAGTTCAGGCTTACGAACTTCGGCAATATTGATCTGTGCAGGAACGCCAGCGATATCCGCTACGACCTTGCGCAGTTTTTCTACGTCTTCGCCTTTCTTACCGATAACGATACCCGGGCGAGCAGTGTGAATGGTCACACGGATGCTCTTAGCCGGACGCTCGATAACGATGCGAGATACAGACGCTTTAGCCAGCTCTTTAGTTAAGAACTGACGTACTTTAAAATCGCTGTCCAGGTTGTCAGCGAATTCTTTGGTGTTCGCGAACCAGGTAGAGTTCCATGGTTTGACAATACCCAGGCGAATACCATTAGGATGTACTTTCTGACCCATTGCTAGTCTCCAGAGTCTCAGCGATCGGACACAACCACAGTGATGTGGCTGGTGCGCTTCAGGATGCGATCTGCACGACCTTTAGCACGCGGCATAATGCGCTTCATGCTCGGGCCTTCGTCTACGAAAATTTTCGCAACTTTCAGATCATCAATGTCAGCGCCATCGTTGTGTTCAGCGTTAGCAATGGCAGATTCCAGTACCTTCTTGACCAGTACAGCAGCTTTTTTGTTGGTGTAGGTCAGAATATCCAGGGCCTGCGACACTTTCTTACCGCGAATCAGGTCAGCTACAAGGCGAACCTTCTGAGCAGAAGAACGAGCATGGCGATGTTGAGCTAAAGTTTCCATCTCTTCCTCCTACCTTATTTCTTCTTCGCTTTTTTATCAGCAGCGTGGCCGCGATAAGTACGAGTCGGTGCGAATTCACCCAGTTTGTGACCAACCATTTCGTCGGAAACAAAGACTGGAACGTGCTGACGACCATTATGGACAGCGATGGTCAAACCGATCATGTTAGGAAAGATCGTTGAACGACGGGACCAAGTGCGCAGGGGCTTCTTGTCTCCGCTTTCCACCGCTTTCTCTACCTTCTTCAGCAAGTGCAGGTCAATAAAAGGACCTTTCTTGAGAGAACGTGGCATGGCTTATCCTCTAAAATTATTTGCTACGGCGACGTACGATGAATTTATCAGTACGCTTGTTGCTGCGGGTCTTCTTACCTTTGGTCTGCAGGCCCCACGGGGATACCGGGTGCTTACCAAAGTTACGACCTTCACCACCACCATGTGGGTGATCGACTGGGTTCATCGCAGTACCGCGAACGGTAGGACGAACACCACGCCAGCGTGCAGCACCTGCTTTACCCAGAACGCGCAGCATATGCTCAGCATTGCCAACTTCGCCCAGAGTAGCGCGGCAGTCTGCTTCGACTTTACGCATTTCACCAGAACGCAGACGCAGGGTGACATAAGCACCGTCACGAGCAACGATCTGAACGTAAGTACCAGCGGAACGAGCCAGCTGACCGCCTTTACCTGGTTTCATTTCTACGTTATGAACGGTAGAACCAACCGGGATATTGCGCATCGGCAGGGTGTTGCCTGCTTTGATTGCAGCATCAACGCCAGACTGAATCTGGTCGCCAGCTTTCAGGCCTTTCGGGGCCAGAATGTAACGGCGCTCACCGTCTTTGTACAGAACCAGCGCGATGTTCGCGGAACGGTTCGGATCGTACTCAAGACGTTCAACAACTGCCGGGATACCATCTTTGTTGCGTTTGAAGTCAACAATACGGTAAGCCTGCTTGTGACCACCACCGATATGACGAGTGGTGATACGGCCATTGTTGTTACGACCGCCGGATTTGCTGTTTTTTTCAACCAGCGGAGCAAAAGGTTTGCCCTTGTGCAGCTCTGGGTTGACCACTTTAACAACGTGGCGACGACCCGGAGATGTCGGTTTACATTTAACAACTGCCATTGTATTACTCCTCCGACTTACTCAGCGCCGCCGACGAAGTCCAGATTCTGGCCTTCCTTCAGGGTGACGTAAGCTTTTTTCCAGTCGCTACGACGACCGATACGCTGTCCGTGACGTTTAACTTTCCCTTTAACTACCAGGGTGTTAACGACTTCGACTTCGACTTCAAACAGTTTCTGCACAGCAGCTTTGATTTCTGCTTTGGTCGCGTCTTTAGCAACTTTGAGAACGATGGTGTTGGTTTTTTCCATCGCAGTAGACGCTTTTTCAGAAACGTGCGGTGCGCGCAGCACCTTCAGCAGACGTTCTTCACGAATCATGCCAGCATCTCCTCAACTTGCTTAACAGCATCAGCAGTCATTACGACTTTGTCGAAGGCGATCAGGCTAACCGGGTCGATACCAGTCGCATCGCGTACGTCAACCTTGTGCAGGTTACGTGCGGCCAGGAACAGGTTCTCGTCCAGCTCACCGGTGATGATCAGCACATCTTCCAGAGCCATGTCTTTCAGTTTCTGAGCCAGCAGCTTAGTTTTAGGCGCTTCTACAGAGAACTTCTCGACAACGATCAGACGATCCTGACGTACCAGTTCGGACAGAATGCTTTTCAGCGCGCCGCGGTACATCTTCTTGTTAACTTTTTGACTGTGGTCCTGCGGACGAGCAGCGAAGGTTACGCCACCGGAACGCCAGATCGGGCTCTTGATAGAACCTGAACGCGCACGGCCGGTACCTTTCTGGCGCCATGGCTTTTTGCCTGAACCAGTTACTTCAGCACGAGTCTTCTGAGCACGAGTACCCTGACGCGCACCAGCTGCATAAGCAACAACAACCTGGTGAACCAGCGCTTCGTTGAAATCACGACCGAAGGTAGTTTCGGAAACAGTCAGCGCGCTCTGCGCGTCTTTCAATACTAATTCCATTGCTATCCCCTTACGCCTTCACAGCTGGTTTAACGATCAGGTCGCAGCCGGTTGCACCCGGAACACCACCTTTAACCAGCAGCAGGTTGCGCTCAGCGTCAACACGTACTACGTCCAGGCTCTGAACAGTAACGCGTTCGTTGCCCAGCTGACCTGCCATTTTCTTGCCTTTGAACACTTTGCCCGGAGTCTGGTTCTGACCGATAGAACCCGGAACGCGGTGAGACAAGGAGTTACCGTGGGTAGCGTCCTGGGTACGGAAGTTCCAGCGCTTAACGGTACCAGCGAAACCTTTACCTTTAGAGGTACCGGTTACGTCAACTTTTTTAACGTCAGCAAACAGTTCAACGCTAATGTTCTGACCAACGGTGTATTCTTCACCATCTGCCAGACGGAACTCCCACAGGCCGCGGCCAGCTTCTACGCCAGCTTTAGCAAAGTGACCAGCTTCCGGCTTAGTTACACGGTTAGCTTTTTTAGCACCAGTGGTAACCTGAATAGCGCGATAGCCATCGTTAGCCAGATCTTTGACCTGAGTAACGCGGTTTGCTTCAACTTCGATAACGGTTACTGGGATAGAGACGCCATCTTCAGTGAAGATGCGGGTCATACCCACTTTTTTACCGACTAAACCAATCATTGTATCAACCTCTCAATCGCTCGATGACCTGATTAACCCAGGCTGATCTGCACGTCTACACCGGCAGCCAGGTCCAGACGCATCAGAGCATCAACGGTTTTTTCAGTTGGCTCAACGATGTCAACCAGACGCTTGTGAGTACGAATCTCGTACTGATCACGCGCATCTTTGTTGACGTGCGGAGAGATCAGAACGGTGAAACGCTCTTTGCGGGTCGGCAGCGGGATCGGACCACGGACTTGCGCACCAGTGCGCTTAGCAGTCTCGACGATTTCCGCGGTTGATTGATCGATCAGACGATGATCAAACGCTTTAAGGCGGATACGGATTCTTTGGTTCTGCATGAGACCAGAGCTCCAATTATTTTATAGACGAAATGATTACTCCTCATACCCATTACGATTGATGGGAGAGTGTAACCGTTCTTACAGAGTTCCCCGATTGGGAACATTGTTAGGTAGCAAACTGCGCTACCAGGGCTCATATCGAACCGGCCGTCAATTTTGACAGGCCCGCGCATTATACGCAAATTCAGGCGCGACGCAAGTGCTGATTAGAAAATCATCACCACAATTTGCGCGTCTTCTCGCCCAGGCGCTCGGCAATGCAATAACACGATAAATAAGTCAGGAAGCAGCCATCCATCTTGCACAAATGCGCTTTGCGCTAACGCGCGACGATAAGCAAAGTGAGCGCATTATCCCCGAACAGGAGTGTTCCATGCTTACCGTCCTCCCCTTCTTAGTTTGTTATTGTGGATTAACCCTGGCGTTATGCCGGCAGGACCTGCTTCGCGGTCTTCTTCCTGACAGCCTCACCTGTCCCCTGCTGTGGAGCGGTTTTGTTTTTTACCTGTGTCTGGCGCCGCAGCGGCTAGAGGATGCCGTCTGGGGGGCAATTGCAGGCTATCTCATTTTTGCCCTGCTCTACTGGCTATATAGGGTGTTTCGCGGCTATGAGGGATTAGGATACGGCGACATTAAATATCTTGCCGCCCTCGGCGCCTGGCACGGCTGGCAGAGGTTGCCGCAACTGGTGTTGGCCGCATCGCTGCTTGCCGGGATGGCATGGGTGATATTGGCGTTGTTCAGGAGGAGTAAGCAACAACGATGGGGTTTGAACAACCCGCTGCCGTTTGGGCCATTTCTGACTGCAGCGGGTTTTTGGTGCGGGTGGCAGACGTTCGCTAGTCTGACACTTTGATCTGCGATTGAAGGTAATTTTGCAGACCGATTTTGCCGATCAGATCTAACTCGGTTTCCAGCCAGTCAATATGGCCTTCCTCATCGGCAAGGATTTCAATCATCATATCGCGACTGACATAATCATGAACGCTGTCGGCATAGGCGATTGCCTCACGCAGGTTTTGCGCGCCTTCGAGCTCCAGCCGTAAGTCAGACTGCAGCATCTCTTCGACATCCTCACCGATGCCAAGTTTGCCAAGATCCTGCAGGTTAGGCAGCCCTTCAAGAAACAAAATACGCTCGATGTACTTATCGGCGTGTTTCATCTCATCGATAGATTCATGATATTCAATATCGTTGAGGCGCATCAGGCCCCAGTTCTTGAACATTCTTGCATGAAGAAAATACTGGTTAATAGCAACCAGTTCGTTTCCCAATAATTTATTGAGATAACTTATGATTTTGACATCACCTTTCATTATAAAGTCCCTCCGCTTCCACTTATTGAAGCGTAGTCCGGGCTATAAGGATGTCAAAAAGAGAAGAGTCGCGATCAGGCGATTTCTTTGAATTCCGGCATGCTGGTTAATTCATCTTCCATCACTTCACGTGCCGCGCGGACGCACTTACCGCATTGATTTCCAACGGGAATAAACTTGCGTAATTGTTGAAAAGATTGCGGTTGAAATTGACGCACAACCTGACGGATTTTTTTATCGCTTACGCCATTGCACAAACAAACGTACATATAAACTCCCGTTCAATTTATGCACAAAGTTTAAATGAGAATAGTTATGATTACAATAGACTGTTTATTAATTATCCCTGGCGGCGCACTTTATGAATATTTATACCATCGCGGCTTATCACCAAATCATAGACAGCAAAAAGGGCGCCGAAGCGCCCTTTTTAATTCAAAGCTAACGAATTAGCCCAGAACTTTAGCTACAACGCCCGCGCCAACGGTACGGCCGCCTTCACGGATTGCGAAACGCAGACCATCGTCCATCGCGATCGGGTGGATCAGGGTAACAACCATTTTGATGTTGTCGCCCGGCATTACCATCTCTACGCCTTCCGGCAGTTCGATGGTACCAGTCACGTCAGTAGTACGGAAGTAGAACTGCGGACGGTAGCCTTTGAAGAACGGAGTATGACGGCCGCCTTCGTCTTTGGACAGGATGTACACTTCAGATTCGAACTTGGTGTGCGGCTTGATGCTGCCCGGCTTAGCCAGTACCTGACCACGTTCGATTTCTTCACGTTTGATACCACGCAGCAGAACACCTACGTTCTCACCAGCACGGCCTTCGTCCAGCAGTTTGCGGAACATTTCAACGCCAGTACAGGTGGTTTTCGCGGTTTCTTTGATACCAACGATTTCAACTTCTTCACCAACTTTGATGATACCGCGCTCTACACGACCGGTAACAACGGTACCACGACCGGAGATGGAGAATACGTCTTCGATCGGCAGCAGGAACGGCTTGTCAATCGCACGCTCTGGTTCTGGGATGTAAGAATCCAGGAAGCCAGCCAGTTCGATGATTTTCGCTTCCCACTCTGCGTCGCCTTCCAGCGCTTTCAGAGCAGAACCACGAACGATCGGAGTGTCGTCGCCCGGGAAATCGTACTGAGACAGCAGTTCACGAACTTCCATCTCAACCAGTTCCAGCAGCTCTTCGTCATCAACCATGTCGCATTTGTTCAGGAACACGATGATGTACGGAACGCCTACCTGACGACCCAGCAGGATGTGCTCACGAGTCTGCGGCATCGGGCCGTCAGTCGCAGCAACAACCAGGATCGCGCCATCCATCTGAGCAGCACCGGTGATCATGTTTTTAACATAGTCGGCGTGGCCCGGGCAGTCTACGTGTGCGTAGTGGCGAGTCGGGGTGTCATATTCAACGTGGGAAGTGTTGATGGTGATACCACGAGCTTTTTCTTCCGGCGCGTTATCGATCTGGTCGAATGCGCGAGCAGCACCGCCGTAGGTTTTAGCCAGTACGGTGGTGATTGCAGCGGTCAGAGTAGTTTTACCATGGTCAACGTGGCCGATAGTACCAACGTTGACGTGCGGTTTTGTACGTTCAAATTTTTCTTTAGACACGGCTATATTCCTTACTATAGTGCTCTCCCCTCAGGAGAGAGCACGGGACTTAGGTTTTAATCCTGTGGATTATTTACCACGGGCTTCAATAACGGCCTGAGCAACGTTGTTCGGCGCATCATCATACTTCAGGAATTCCATGGTGTATGATGCACGACCTTTGGTCAGAGAACGCAGCTGAGTTGCATATCCGAACATTTCAGACAGCGGAACTTCAGCGTGGATCTTAACGCCAGTTACTTCAGATTCTTGACCGCGCAGCATGCCGCGACGACGGCTCAAGTCACCGATTACGTCACCGGTGTTCTCTTCCGGAGTTTCTACTTCAACCTTCATGATCGGCTCAAGCAGAACTGGTTTCGCTTTCTTAAAGCCTTCTTTAAAGGCGATAGAAGCGGCCAGTTTAAACGCCAGCTCAGAGGAGTCAACGTCGTGGTAAGAACCGAAGTGCAGACGGATACCCATATCAACTACCGGGTAGCCAGCCAGCGGACCAGCTTTCAGCTGTTCCTGGATGCCTTTATCAACGGCCGGGATGTATTCGCCAGGGATTACACCACCTTTAATGTCGTTGATGAACTCGTAACCTTTCGGGTTAGAGCCCGGCTCCAGCGGGTACATGTCGATCACAACGTGACCGTACTGACCACGACCACCAGACTGCTTGGCGTGTTTACCTTCAACATCGGTAACTTTCTGGCGAATCGCTTCGCGGTAAGCAACCTGAGGTTTACCGACGTTCGCTTCAACGTTGAATTCACGCTTCATACGGTCAACGATGATGTCGAGGTGCAGCTCACCCATACCGGCGATGATGGTCTGGTTAGACTCTTCGTCAGTCCATACGCGGAATGACGGGTCTTCTTTAGCCAGACGACCCAGAGCCAGACCCATTTTTTCCTGGTCAGCTTTGGTTTTCGGCTCAACGGCGATGGAGATTACCGGCTCAGGGAATTCCATACGCTCCAGAATGATCGGCGCATCCGGGTCACACAGGGTGTCACCAGTGGTTACGTCTTTCAGACCGATAGCGGCAGCGATATCGCCCGCGCGAACTTCTTTGATCTCTTCACGTTTGTTAGCGTGCATCTGAACGATACGACCGAAACGCTCACGTGCAGCTTTCACGGAGTTCAGTACGGTATCACCAGAGTTAACCACACCGGAGTACACACGGAAGAAGGTCAGGTTACCAACGAACGGGTCGGTAGCGATTTTGAACGCCAGTGCAGAGAACGGCTCTTCGTCGCTTGCGTGACGCTCAGCCGGGGTATCTTTACCGTCGTCCAGGATGCCGTTGATTGCCGGAACATCGATCGGGGATGGCAGGTAATCAATTACCGCATCCAGCATCGCCTGAACACCTTTGTTCTTGAACGCAGAACCACAGGTTACCAGGATGATTTCGTTGTTCAGAACGCGCTGACGCAGAGCTTTTTTGATCTCTTCTTCAGTCAGTTCTTCGCCACCCAGGTATTTTTCCATCAGCTCTTCGGAAGCTTCCGCAGCGGACTCGATCAGGTTCTGGTGCCATTCGTCAGCCAGTTCCTGCATGTCAGCCGGGATATCTTCGTATTCGAAGGTAACGCCTGCATCAGCTTCGTTCCAGTTGATGGCTTTCATTTTCACCAGGTCAACAACACCGGTGAAACCTTCTTCAGCACCAATTGCCAGCTGCAGCGGAACCGGGTTCGCGCCCAGACGGGTTTTGATCTGACCAACAACTTTCAGGAAGTTCGCACCCATGCGGTCCATTTTGTTAACGAACGCAATGCGTGGAACTTTATATTTGTTTGCCTGACGCCATACGGTTTCAGACTGCGGCTGAACACCACCAACTGCGCAGTAAACCATTACCGCACCATCAAGAACACGCATGGAACGTTCTACTTCGATAGTGAAGTCAACGTGCCCCGGGGTGTCGATGATGTTTACACGGTGCGGTTCATACTGTTTAGCCATACCAGACCAGAATGCAGTAGTCGCAGCGGAAGTGATGGTGATACCACGTTCCTGCTCCTGCTCCATCCAGTCCATGGTAGCGGCGCCGTCATGAACTTCACCGATTTTGTGGTTTACACCGGTGTAGAACAGAATACGTTCGGTAGTAGTGGTTTTACCGGCGTCGATGTGCGCACTGATACCGATGTTACGGTAGCGTGCGATGGGTGTTGTACGAGCCATTTGATTCCTCGTTTATTTCTTTAGGCGTTCAGTTAAGTTATCCAGAGCGGGCGACTCATCTGAAACGCCCGCCTGGTGACTATGACTCCGAAGGGATTACCAACGGTAGTGTGCGAACGCCTTGTTGGCTTCGGCCATACGGTGAACGTCTTCACGTTTCTTAACTGCAGTACCTTTGTTGTCTGCAGCGTCAGTGAGTTCGTTCGCCAGGCGCAAAGCCATGGATTTATCACCGCGTTTACGAGCAGCTTCAACGATCCAACGCATTGCCAGGGCATTACGACGAACCGGACGTACTTCAACTGGAACCTGATAAGTAGAACCACCTACGCGGCGGGACTTAACTTCGACAGTCGGGCGCACGTTTTCGAGCGCAACTTCGAAGGCTTCCAGTTCAGTTTTACCAGAGCGCTGAGCCAGGGTCTCCAGCGCGCTGTATACGATAGTTTCTGCAGTAGATTTTTTACCATCTACCATCAGGATATTTACAAATTTAGCCAGCAGTTCTGATCCGAACTTCGGATCCGGCAGAATTTTACGCTGACCAATGACGCGACGACGTGGCATGGAAATACTCCGTTGTTAATTCAGGATTGTCCAAAACTCAAAGAGTTTAGTTTGACATTAATATAAAACGTTTGGCCTTACTTAACGGAGAACCATTAAGCCTTAGGACGCTTCACGCCGTACTTGGAGCGAGCCTGCTTACGGTCTTTAACGCCGGAGCAGTCAAGCGCACCACGAACGGTGTGGTAACGAACACCCGGAAGGTCTTTAACACGACCGCCACGGATCAGGATCACGGAGTGCTCCTGCAGGTTGTGACCTTCACCACCGATGTAGGAGGTGACTTCGAAACCGTTAGTCAGACGCACACGGCAAACTTTACGCAGTGCGGAGTTCGGTTTCTTAGGAGTGGTGGTATATACGCGAGTACATACGCCACGTTTCTGCGGGCAGGCTTCCAGCGCCGGCACGTTGCTCTTTGCAACTTTGCGCGCGCGTGGTTTGCGTACCAGCTGGTTAACTGTTGCCATTAAATAGCTCCTGGTTTTAGCTTTTGCTTCGTAAACACGTAATAAATCGCCTCATATAATATGAGGACGCAGAATTTTAGGGCGGTGCCGAAAAGGTGTCAAGAAATATACAACGATCCCGCCATTACCAGGCCAACTGACCTTCATGTTTGACCGTAAGACTGACGAAATCAGTATAGCCAACCCTGACGACACTGTCCGCAATTTGACCAGCCAGCCCGCGGGCTTCGATATCGTCTTGCAGAGCATGTAGGGTTATGGGGGCGGATTGCAGGATTTCAAGGAAACGGCCGCCGTCAATCGCCGCGACCACGCCATCGGAGAGCAGGAGCAGATCGTCGCCTGGCTTCACCAGACGCAGCATCGCGTCGATATCGACATGCCAGGGAGAGACGCTTAGAGTGTGGAGCATCTGGGCCTCAGAATCGTAGAATCACGTTGAACTCATCAAGCCGGGCGCGCAGCGCTTCTGGCTCGAGGCTTTCTACATCCACCACCCACGGCGTATCGGCGGCCAGGCCGCGCTCGCGGGCAGACGCCGCGCATAACCAACACTGTTCGATGTCATACAGCGATAACAGCTTGAAGGTGGCGATATAATCACGGGCGAGGATTTTTCCCGGCTGCTGGCCAGGGATAATCTGAAACACGCCGTCGCCGACAAAAAAGACGCCGAGGTCGTCGGTAAGCGCCGAGGTCGCCAGTAAGGCGTCCAGCCCTTCCCTGCCGGCTGCGCTGCCGTGCGGCGCGGAAGAAAATACGAAAGCCACGCGTTTCATCAGAACTGCACCATTCTATCGCAGGTTAACGACGCTTCAGCCAGCGCGCCTAACCCGCTTAAGGTAAATCCCGTCTGCAGATTATGCGCCGGCAAACCAAGCTGCTGCGCTTCGCGTTCATCGGTCACGCCGCGGCGTAGCGCCGCTGCCACGCAAATGTGCAGCGCAACGGCATGTTCATCATGCAGGCGCTGCCAGTGACGCACCAGGTCTACCTCATCGCTGGCGGGAGCCGTCAGCTGATTGGCGTTGTAGACTCCTTCACGATAGAAAAATACGCAGGCCAGTTCATGTCCTGCGTTAATAACCGCCTGCGCAAACTGCCACGCGCTACTGGCCTGCTGAGTACCGTAGGCAGGCCCGGTTACGGTGATGGCAAAACGCATTACTTATCGAGCCCCTGGAAATCTCCGCTTTTAAACTGGCGGATGTAGAGGTACACCGTGTGTTTAGAGATATTCAGGCGATCGGCTACCTGGTTAATCGCATCTTTGATATCGAAGATGCCTTTCTCGTATAGATTCAGTACGATTTGGCGGTTTTTCGCGTTATTCGATACGTTGCGATCGGCATTCACCTCTTCAATGGTGAACTCCAGCGTTTGCGCCACCAGATCATCCACCGACGAGGCGAAGTTGACCTGCGAGTTGACTTCCGGCGTCTCCGGCGGAATGAAAGTGCTCATAATCTGCGAGAACGGAACATCAAGGTTCATGTTGATACAAAGCAGACCAATCACCCGATGTTCCCGGTTGCGAATGGCGATAGTCACCGATTTCATCAGCACACCGCTTTTCGCGCGGGTAAAATAGCACTTCGATACGCTGCTATCCGCTCCCGTCATATCGTGCAGCATACGTAACGCCAGATCGGTAATCGGCGAGCCAATTTGGCGGCCGGTGTGTTCACCGTTAGCGATACGAATAGCGGAGCATTTTAAATCCTGCAGTGAGTGCAGCACGATTTCACAGTGGGAACCAATGAGCATCGCTAACCCGTCCACCACCGCTTCATAGGATTTTAGGATATCGAAGTCGGTCTGGTCGAAAGGACGTTGATCCAGCAGGTCAAGCTCGCTGGTTTCGTTGGTTAAAAGCGACCTGGACATGTAAAAAAGCACTCCTTTTCAGGAGCCTGTCGTTATCGTCAGGGCAGGCTCATCATCATTATTAAGCTATCTAAAGTAATACAGCGCCTGAGGAATTTTCCAGTTTTAATTATATCTGCAGCCAATAAAAAAGCCGCCGCCCCTGAAGGCGGCGGCTTATAGCAGATTACTTCTTAGCGTCTGCAGCCGGTGCTTCGGCAGCGGCTTCTGGCTTAGCATCAGCCTTCGGAGCCGGTTTGATGTCCAGCAGTTCTACATCGAATACCAGCGTAGAGTTAGCCGGGATACCCGGAACGCCAGTTTTGCCGTAGGCCAGATCTGGTGGGATAACCAGCTTGATTTTGCCGCCTTTTTTGATGTTTTTCAGGCCTTCGGTCCAGCCAGGAATAACGCCATCAAGACGGAAAGAGAGCGGCTCGCCGCGGGTGTAAGAGTTATCGAACTCTTTACCGTCGATCAGCGTACCTTTGTAGTTCACCACGACGGTATCGCTGTCTTTCGGCGCATCGCCAGTACCGGCTTTCTCGACTTTATACATCAGGCCGGATTTAGAGGTTTTCACGCCCTTCTCTTTAGCGAAGGCGTCACGGAACGCTTTGCCTTTGGCATCGTTCTCGGTCGCATCTTTTTCCATCTTCTGCTGAGCGGCGGTTTTCACGCGGGTCTCAAAGGACTGCAGAGTGGTTTCAATTTCTTTGTCGGACAGTTTGCTCTTATCGGCAAACGCATCCTGCACACCGGCGATCAGCTGGTCTTTATCCAGTTTGATACCCAGCTTCTCTTGTTCTTTCAGGGAGTTTTCCATGTAACGGCCGAGGGATGCACCCAGCGCATAAGCGGATTTTTGATCGTCATTTTTAAATGCCGATTTGCTGTCCGCCGCCGGTGCAGCTTTCGCTGCGGTATCGGCAGCAAAGGTCAGCGGTGCATTCAGGGCAACGGCCATCGTGGTCGCCAGCAGCGTTACTTTAAACAGTGATTTCATCCATTTCTCCAGGGCCGGGGCATCTCACCCCAGGGTTATCATAAAAAGCAAAAAACGTACTATAGAACGTTGCAGAACAAATCTACATACAGACCTACCTGAATATCGCCTCATTTCAGACTATTTTTGTATGAATTAGTTTCCTCTCTGACGTTACGATGCTGCGTTAACGCGGAAACTTGAGTAGAATCCGCCCGCAAACAAGACAGAAGAGGCGACCTATGAACGATAGCACAATGGAGACGCGTCTGGCGGAACTGGAAAGCCGACTGGCGTTTCAGGAGATCACCATCGAGGACCTCAACAAAACCGTCACGGCGCATGAAATAGAAATGGCCAAAATGCGCGAACATATGCGCTTGGTAATCGAAAAATTGAAAGCGACACAGCCGTCGCACATCGCGTCACAGTCTGAAGAGACGCCGCCTCCGCATTATTGAGACGTAAAAAAAGCGGGTTTCCCCGCTTTTTTGGCTATTCGCGCGAACGCGACGCCATTAGTGGCAACCGCAACCACCGTTACCGCAACCACCTTTGCCGTGTTCATGGTCGTGACCATGATCGTGGCCGTGGCCGCCGCAGCAACCGTCATGACCGTGGTCATGATCGTGATCGTGGCCATGAGCGCCGTGTACGTGACCGTGCTCCAGCTCTTCTGCAGTGGCTTCGCGCAGGGCGACAACTTCTACGTTGAACTTCAGATTCTGGCCAGCCAGCATGTGGTTGCCGTCAACCACCACGAAATCGTCGCCGACTTCGGTGATTTCTACCGGTACCGGACCCTGGTCGGTTTCAGCCAGGAAGCGCATGCCAACCTGCAGTTCGTCAACGCCCATGAAAACGTCTTTAGGAACGCGCTGAACCAGGTTTTCGTCATACTGGCCGTACGCGTCATTCGCGCCGACTTCGACATCAAATTTGTCGCCCACTTCGTGGCCGTTTAATGCGTTTTCCAGGCCGGAAATCAGGGAACCGTGACCATGCAGGTAGTCCAGCGGCGCACTCACCGGAGACTCATCAACCAACACACCGTCTTCTGTACGTACCTGATAGGCCAGGCTGACCACCAGGTCTTTTGCTACTTTCATGATATCTCCTGAGCATGGGAAGAATAGTGGCGCAGATTGTAGCGGAATTCTGCAGCCGTGTACCCTTTAGCTTAAAAAAAGGCGACAGATAACGCTAGTCCGGATGAAAAATGCCGATCACTTGCTCTTCTTTACGAACGTGCTCACGGACCTCTTTATCGGCCTCGCGCATCTGATGTCCGCACTTAACGCACTCAACAATATCGACATTATTCTCGCGCCACATCGCCAGTGAATCCTGCGCCTGGCACGCCGGGCATTTTGCGCCGGCAATAAAACGTTTACGTACCGCCATTTTGCTCTACCTTCTATTCAAACTCGTCCCAGCCGTCCAGCTGCCGGCTTTCTTTCTGCATTTCACGCTCAAAAATCTCTTCCAGCTCGCGCCGGGCTTCCCGCACGCGGGATATCTGTACGGTATCAGTATGCACCGGCATTAACTCGCGCAGCATTCGCATATCGAGGCGTCGAAAGTGCAACTGCGCGCGCTGCGCCTGATGCGGATGCATTCCCAGGGTCACCAGCGCCTTGCGCCCCAATTCCAGGGCGCTGGAGAAGGTTTCTCGCGAGAACTGCGTCACGCCGGCCTGTAATAGCTCATGCGCCTCTACGCGCCCCCGCGCACGCGCCAGAATATGGAGGTGGGGAAAATGCTGTTGGCACATCTCCACCAGCTTCATGGTATCTTCCGGCTCGTTGCAGGTAATCACAATAGACTGCGCCTCTTCCGCCCCCGCCGAACGCAGCAGCTCAAGCTGCGTCGCATCGCCGAAATAGACTTTGTAGCCATATTTGCGCATCAGGTTGACCGCGCTGATATCGCGTTCAAGCACGGTAATACGCATTTTATTGGCCATCAGCAGGCGCCCAATCACCTGACCAAAACGCCCGAAGCCGACGATAATCACCTGCGGCTTATCATCCTCGACCCATGGCGCCTCATCGGCATCCTCCGCCGGGTTAAGCCGTCGCGACAGCACTTTATCAATGACCTTCATCAGGAGCGGCGTGGTCATCATCGATAAGGTTACGGTAACTAGTAGCAGCGCCATTTGATCGTTATGGAACAGCTTCTGCGAAGCCGGCATGGAAAAGAGAACAAAGGCGAACTCGCCGCCCTGGCTCAATACTCCGGCGAACTGCGTGCGCTCGGAGCTGCGCAAACCATATAGCCGGGCCAATACATAAAGCACCAGCGCTTTAACCGCCACCAGAGCGGCAACGCTTAGCGCGACCCACAGCAAATGGGTGTAGAGCACGCCAAGATTCAGCGCCATGCCGACGGAGATAAAAAACAGCCCCAGCAGCAAGCCTTTAAACGGCTCAATAGCGATTTCCAGCTCGTGGCGATATTCGCTTTCCGCCAGCAGCACGCCGGCGATAAACGTCCCCAGCGCCATTGACAGCCCCAGGGCGTCCATAAACAGCGCGGAGCCCAGCACCAGCAGCAGCGTGGCAGCGGTAAATACCTCACGCACGCCGGAACCCGCGATAAAGCGGAAAACCGGGCGCAGCAGAAAACGGCCGCCAATCAGCATGCCGGCGAAAGCCAGCACCTTCATCCCCACCGACATCCAGTTGAAGTTATCGTCGCCGTGTCCGGCGAGCAGCGGGACCAGCGCCAGCGCCGGGATCACCGCTAAATCCTGAAATAACAGTACTGAAAAGCCCAACTGGCCGGATTCGTTACGGCTCATTCCCTTCTCGCGCATCAGCTGCAGCGCCATCGCGGTAGAGGACATTGCTAACCCAATACCGCCCACCACGGCCGCCTGCCACGAAAACCCGGTGACCACCAGCAATCCGCCGAGGATCGCCGCGCTAAACAGCACCTGCGCCGCGCCGACGCCGAATATCGAGTTGCGCAGTTGCCACAGTTTGGCCGGATTAAGCTCAAGGCCGATGATGAACATCAGGAATACAACGCCAAGCTCGGAAAAGTGAAGAATTTCATCCACATCGCTAATAAAGCCAAGCCCCCACGGGCCAATTGCAATCCCGGCCAGCAGGTAGCCGAGCACGGCGCCAATGCCCAGCCGGGCCGCCAGCGGTACCGCCACCACGGCGGCAAACAAAAACAGTACACCTGCTAATAGCAAATCAGCTCCCGCCATTGACGCCTCCTGTAGCAACAGGATTCGCGAGCCAATCGCGATATGCGCGGGCGTGGCTTTGCAAATCTTCCGGCCGCTGTCGGCGCGCCCAGTAGACAATAATCGGACTCAGCCAGTGCATGCGGCACATGCCGGCCGTTAACTCAAAAGGGCGCAGAATATCATTCATCGGATAGCGATTAGCATCGCGGCGGTAAGCGCTCTCCGGCTCGCCGGTGGTGATCACGCTACGCCAGTACTTTCCCGCCAGTTGATTTCCTCCCGCGCCGCTGGCGAAGCCGCGGCTCAGCACCCGGTCCAGCCACTCTTTCAACAATGCCGGGCAGCTCCACGTATACAGTGGATGTTGGAAAACAATCACCTGATGCTGACGCAGGAGATCCTGCTCATGGGCGATATCAATAAAAAAATCCGGATAGTGCGCATAAAGATCGTGCACGGTGACATTCGGCAACTGTAAGGCCGGTTCAAGCAAAACCCGGTTGGCCACGGAATCCTGAGATTCTGGGTGGGCATACAGCAGCAACACTTTCGCTGTCTGAGACATCATTCCCCTCCCGAACGTCATCTGGCGGCTTGCGAAGCGGCTGCGTCTCGACGCAACCAGAATGACTTTGTCTATCATCTTCATTTTGGGCTACCATTGCGGCCCTATGGAGCGTTTCGCTTCCACACTACATTATCATAAAGACAAATTAACATAGTCTGAACATACGGCGCCTTATGATTGTTTTCTCCTCGTTACAAATTCGTCGCGGCGTACGCGTCCTGCTGGACAACGCCACCGCCACCATCAATCCTGGCCAGAAGGTCGGTCTGGTGGGTAAAAACGGCTGCGGTAAATCTACGTTGCTTTCGCTTTTGAAAAACGAGATAAGCGCCGACGGCGGCTCCATGACCTTCCCGAGCAACTGGCAGCTGGCGTGGGTTAATCAGGAAACGCCGGCCCTGCCGCAACCGGCTATTGATTATGTTATTGATGGCGATCGCGAGTTCCGCAAGCTGGAAGCCGATTTACAGCAGGCCAATGAGCGCGACGATGGCCACGCCATCGCTACCGTCCACGGTAAGCTGGATGCCATTGACGCCTGGACGATTCGTTCCCGTGCCGCCAGCCTGCTACACGGCCTTGGTTTCAGTAACGAGCAGCTTGAGCGCCCGGTCAGTGATTTCTCCGGCGGCTGGCGTATGCGCTTAAACCTCGCGCAGGCGCTGATCTGCCGTTCCGACCTGCTGTTGCTCGACGAACCGACCAACCACCTCGATCTTGATGCGGTGATCTGGCTGGAAAAATGGCTGAAAGGCTATACCGGTACGCTGATCCTGATTTCCCACGATCGTGATTTCCTCGATCCGATCGTCGATAAAATTATTCATATCGAACAGCAAACGATGTTCGAATACACCGGTAACTACAGCTCGTTTGAAATCCAGCGCGCGACCCGCCTGTCGCAGCAGCAGGCCATGTATGAAAGCCAGCAGCAGCGCGTAGCCCACTTGCAGAGCTATATCGACCGCTTCCGCGCCAAGGCCACCAAAGCGAAGCAGGCGCAGAGCCGTATCAAAATGCTTGAGCGCATGGAGCTTATCGCCCCGGCGCACGTCGATAACCCGTTCCACTTCAGCTTCCGCGCGCCGGAAAGCCTGCCGAACCCGTTACTCAAGATGGAAAAAGTCAGCGCCGGCTACGGCGAACGGATTATTCTCGACTCCATCAAGCTGAACCTGGTGCCCGGTTCGCGTATCGGTCTGCTGGGGCGCAACGGCGCCGGTAAATCAACGCTGATTAAGCTACTGGCCGGTGAATTACAGCCGCTGTCCGGTGAAATTGGCCTGGCGAAAGGGATTAAGCTCGGTTACTTCGCCCAGCATCAGCTCGAATTCCTGCGCGCCGATGAGTCGCCGATACAGCATCTGGCCCGCCTGGCGCCGCAGGAGCTGGAACAAAAACTGCGCGACTACCTCGGCGGCTTTGGATTCCAGGGGGATAAAGTCAGCGAAGAGACCCGCCGTTTCTCCGGCGGTGAAAAAGCGCGCCTGGTGCTGGCGTTAATCGTCTGGCAGCGCCCTAACCTATTGCTGCTCGATGAACCGACCAACCACCTTGATCTTGATATGCGTCAGGCCTTAACCGAAGCGCTGATCGACTTCGAAGGGGCGCTGGTCGTGGTCTCGCACGATCGTCACCTGATCCGCTCCACCACTGACGATCTGTACCTCGTACACGACGGTAAAGTTGAACCGTTTGATGGCGATCTGGAAGATTATCAGCAGTGGCTGAGTGATTCGCAGAAGCAGGAAAACCAGGCCTCTGAAGCGCCGAAGGATAACGGCAACAGCGCGCAGGCGCGTAAGGATCAAAAACGTCGCGAAGCCGAACTGCGCACGCAAACGCAACCGCTGCGTAAAGAGATCGCCCGGCTGGAAAAAGAGATGGATAAACTCAACGCGCAGCTGGCGCAGGCGGAAGAGAAACTGGGCGACAGCGAGTTATATGACGCCTCGCGCAAAGCGGAATTAACCGCGTGCCTGCAGCAGCAGGCGAGCGCCAAATCAGGGCTCGAAGAGTGTGAAATGGCGTGGCTGGACGCGCAGGAACAGCTGGAGCGGATGCTGCAGGAAGGTTAATGAGTAACCGCCCGGCGGTGAGAGAAAATTCATCGTCGGGACTTTCTGCTTAAGTATCCCGGGAGACTTTCCGAAATTCATGGCTCAGCCATTCTCTTGAATCATTTTCATGTAATCTATACCGATTACCCGCAAGACCACATATTGGCTAACCGCCCACTTTTATGCGCGGTATAGTGTTCTAAAAGTTTCTTAATAATCCTGGTACTATGGTTGAAATAACCCCGACAGCAGTGACGCCCCCCGATAACGATTCGCGCGAATTCCATCCGATGCGCGGCGTGGGCAATCGTCATCTGCAAACCATGCTGCCGCGGATCATCCGCCGCAAGCTCCGATTTACGCCGCACTGGCAGCGCCTTGAGCTGCCGGATGGCGATTTCGTCGATCTGGCCTGGAGCGAAGATCCCGCCGGCGCGCGCCACAAACCGCGGCTGGTGGTTTTTCACGGTCTGGAAGGCAGCCTGCACAGCCCTTACGCCCACGGTTTAATTCACGCCGCCATGCAGCGCGGCTGGCTCGGGGTGGTGATGCATTTTCGCGGCTGCAGCGGCGAGCCGAATCGCAACAGTCGTATTTATCACTCTGGCGAAACGGAAGACGGCACCTGGTTCCTGCACTGGTTGCGGCGTGAATTCGGCGCCGCGCCGACGGCGGCGGTAGGCTATTCGCTTGGCGGCAACATGCTGGGCTGTCTGCTGGCGAAAGAAGGCGACAATATTCCGCTCGATGCGGCCGTCATTGTCTCGGCGCCCTTTATGCTGGAAGCCTGCAGCTACCATATGGATAAAGGATTTTCGCGCGTCTATCAGCGTTACCTGCTCAACCTGCTGAAAGCCAACGCCTCGCGCAAGCTGAAAGCCTATCCAGGCTCGCTGCCGGTGGATCTTCGCCAGCTCAAAAGCATGCGCCGCATCCGCGAATTCGACGACATGATCACCGCCAAAATCCACGGTTTCGCCGATGCGCTAGACTATTACCGACAGTGCAGCGCGATGCCGCGCTTAAGCGATATCACCAAGCCGACGCTGATCATTCACGCAAAAGACGATCCATTTATGGACCATCATTCAATACCGCCGCAGGAACAGCTGCCGGCTAATGTCGAATATCAGCTCACGGAACAAGGCGGCCACGTTGGCTTTGTCGGCGGTACGCTGCGAAAACCGCAAATGTGGCTGGAGCAACGTATTCCGGATTGGTTAACCCGCTGGCTGGGAGGACAAGCATGATTATTCCCTGGCAGGATCTCGATCCCGAAACGCTGGATAATCTGATTGAAAGCTTTGTGTTGCGCGAAGGCACCGATTATGGTGAACATGAACGTTCGCTTGCCGATAAAGTCGCCGATGTAAAACAGCAGCTTAAAACCGGGGAGGCCGTACTGGTGTGGTCAGAACTGCACGAGACGGTCAACATCATGCCCCGCAAGATGTTTAACGGCTAAGCGCCATGCCCCTCTAACCGCGAGAGCCTGGCGCGATACGGCGACACACCATCACTTAATCAGGGAGTTGTTATGTCTGCCAAACATCCAGTGATCGCAGTCACGGGCTCCAGCGGCGCGGGCACCACCACCACCAGCCTCGCGTTTCGCAAAATTTTCTCGCAGCTGAACCTGCATGCCGCGGAGGTCGAAGGGGATAGCTTCCATCGCTATACTCGCCCGGAAATGGACATGGCGATCCGCAAAGCGCGCGATCAGGGCAAACACATCAGCTACTTCGGCCCGGAAGCCAACGACTTCAGCCTGCTTGAACGCACCTTTTTAGAGTACGGCGAATTCGGCAAGGGCCAGTCGCGAAAATATCTCCATACCTATGATGAAGCGGTTCCCTGGAATCAGGTTCCCGGCACCTTTACCCCGTGGCAGCCGCTGCCTGAACCGACCGACGTGCTGTTTTATGAGGGGCTGCACGGCGGCGTGGTGACGCCGCAGCATGACGTGGCGAAACATGTCGACCTGCTGGTCGGCGTGGTGCCGATCGTCAACCTCGAATGGATTCAGAAGCTCATTCGCGATACCAGCGAACGGGGCCATTCGCGCGAAGCGGTGATGGACTCAGTGGTGCGTTCGATGGAGGACTACATCAATTTCATCACCCCCCAGTTCTCACGTACCCATATCAACTTCCAGCGCGTGCCGACGGTGGATACCTCGAATCCGTTTGCCGCCAAAGGTATTCCATCGCTCGACGAAAGCTTCGTGGTGATTCACTTCCGCAATTTGCAGGGGATTGATTATCCCTGGCTGTTGGCGATGTTACAGGGGTCGTTTATCTCGCATATGAACACCCTGGTGGTGCCGGGCGGTAAGATGGGGCTGGCGATGGAGCTCATTATGGCGCCGCTGGTCGAGCGCTTGATGGAAGGCAAAACCATTAGTTAAGGGCAAAATAAAACCCCGGTCGCCGTGCTGCCGGGGTTAGTGTCCCGCTACGTCAATTCGCCTCAGGCTTCGATGACTTCGTAAGAGTGGGTGATGTTGACCGCCTTTTCCAGCATCAACGCCACCGAGCAGTACTTCTCCGCGGATAAATCCACCGCACGGGACACCGCCGCATCCTTCAGTTCTTTACCGGTGACGATAAAGTGCAGATTGATATGAGTGAACAGGCGCGGCGCCTCTTCACGGCGTTCGGAGGTCAGCTTCACTTCGCAGTTAGTGACGTTTTGACGCCCTTTTTGCAGGATAGACACCACGTCAATTGCGCTACAGCCGCCCGCCGCCATTAACACCATCTCCATCGGGCTGGGCGCTTTGTCTCCGGAGTTGCCATCCATTAAAATCTGGTGGCCGGAGGCCGACTCACCGATGAAGGTTAGACCTTCCACCCATTTCACACGCGCTTGCATAAAATTTAACTCCGCTGTTGCAATTTTCCTGACAGATTACGCGCACATAACAAATCTCGCAACGGAAGGCGACCTGGGTCATGCTGAAGCGAGACACCAGGAGACATGCGGTGAAAGCTATGCTAAAACAGTCTGGATGCTACAGTAATACATTGATGTACCGCATGTATGCTGAGGAGTTCACATTACAGGCTGCATAAATTGAGCAGCCAGCTTCCCAGGCATAGGGAAAAATACGATTGCATGCCCGGATGCCGTGTAGTGTCGGCGTCCGGAGATAGCTTATAACAGAGGATAACCGCGCATGGTGCTTGGCAAACCGCAAACAGACCCTACCCTTGAATGGTTCTTGTCTCATTGCCACATTCATAAGTACCCATCAAAGAGCACGCTGATTCACCAGGGTGAGAAAGCGGAAACGCTTTACTACATCGTAAAAGGCTCCGTGGCTGTACTCATCAAGGATGAAGAAGGTAAAGAGATGATCCTCTCTTACCTCAACCAGGGCGATTTCATCGGTGAATTAGGCCTGTTTGAAGAAGGTCAGGAACGTAGTGCCTGGGTACGTGCGAAAACCGCATGTGAAGTGGCCGAGATCTCTTACAAAAAATTCCGTCAGTTAATCCAGGTGAACCCGGACATCCTGATGCGCCTCTCCTCGCAGATGGCGCGTCGTCTGCAGGTCACTTCCGAGAAAGTCGGTAACCTTGCTTTCCTCGACGTGACGGGCCGTATCGCTCAGACCTTACTGAATCTGGCGAAACAGCCTGATGCCATGACTCACCCGGACGGGATGCAGATCAAAATCACCCGCCAGGAAATTGGCCAGATCGTCGGTTGCTCTCGTGAAACCGTCGGCCGTATTCTGAAGATGCTGGAAGATCAAAACCTGATCTCGGCACACGGTAAAACTATCGTCGTCTACGGTACCCGTTAAGTCGCTAAACGGCGTATTGCTCCGCGCAGTACGCCGTTTTTGTTTCTCCCATGTGGCGCAGGCTGATTTACCACCCGGAAGTCAACTATGCACTGCGGCAAACGCTGGTGCTGTGTCTACCTGTGGCCATCGGGCTTCTGCTCGGCCATCTGCAGCAAGGGCTGCTGTACTCTTTAGTTCCCGCCTGTTGCAATATTGCCGGTCTCGACACCCCGCATAAACGTTTTTTCAAACGCCTGATCGTTGGCGGCTGCCTGTTTGCCGGCAGCAGCCTGATTGTGCAATTGCTTCTGGCGCGCGACATCCCGTTGCCGCTTATCCTCAGCGTGCTGGCGCTGATTCTCGGCGTGACGGCGGAAATCAGCTCGCTACACGCTCGCCTGTTGCCGGCATCGCTTATCGCCGCCATTTTTACCTTAAGCCTGGCTGGCAATATGCCCATCTGGGAGCCGCTGCTTATCTATGCGCTGGGAACCTTGTGGTACGGACTCTTTAACTGGTTCTGGTTTTGGCTCTGGCGAGAGCAGCCGCTGCGCGAGTCGTTAAGCCTGCTTTACCGCGAACTGGCTAATTATTGCGAGGCCAAATATAGCCTCCTGACGCAGCACACTGACCCGACGACCTCCCTGCCGCCGCTGCTTACCCGCCAGCAGAAGGTGGTCGATTTAATTACCCAGTGCTATCAGCAGATGCATATGTTAGCCGCCAACCAGCGTAGCGATCATAAGCGACTGCTGCGCGCGTTCCAGGTTGGGCTGGATCTGCAGGAACATATTTCAGTGAGCCTGCACCAGCCGGAAGAGGTGCAAAAACTGGTGGAGCGCAGCCATGCGGAAGCGGTCATCCGCTGGAACGCGCAGACCGTCGCCGCTCGTCTGCGGGTGCTGGCGGATGATATTCTCTACCACCGCTACCCGCGTCGCTTTCAGATGGATAAGCAAATCGGCGCGCTGGAAAAAATCGCCTATCAGCATCCCGATAACCCAGTTGGCCAGTTCTGCGCCTGGCACTTCAGTCGTATCGCCCGCGTGCTACGTACTCAGCGCCCGCTGTACGCACGTAACCTGATGGCGGACAAAGAACGACGCCTGCCGCTGCTACCGGCGCTGAAGAACTACCTGTCATTGAAATCCCCGGCGCTGCGCAACGCCGCGCGCATCAGCGTAATGTTGAGCATCGCCAGCCTGATGGGCAGCGCCCTGCACCTGCCGAAGCCTTACTGGATCCTGATGACCGTGCTGTTCGTGACGCAAAACGGTTACGGCGCCACCCGCGTGCGGATTGTCCACCGGGCGGCAGGCACCCTGGCGGGCCTGGTGATCGCCTGGCTGACCCTACACTTCCACGTACCGGAGAGCTATACGTTAAGCGGTATGTTGTTCATCACGCTGCTGAGCTATCTCATCATCCGTAAACACTACGGCTGGGCGATGGTGGGCTTTACCGTTACCGCGGTATATACCCTGCAGTTGCTTACGCTTAACGGCGAGCAGTTCATCGTCGCCCGCTTTATCGATACCATCATTGGCTGTCTGATCGCCTTTGGCGGGATGGTCTGGCTATGGCCGCAATGGCAGAGCGGCCTGCTGCGTAAAAACGCCCACGATGCCCTGGAGGCCGATCAGGAGGCTATTCGGCTGATCCTTAGCGCCGATCCGCAGGCCCCGGCGTTGGCCTACCAGCGTATGCGCGTCAACCAGGCGCACAACGCCCTGTATAACTCGCTTAACCAGGCGATGCAGGAACCGGGCTTTAACTCGCACTATCTGGAAGATATGAAGCTGTGGGTAACCCATAGCCAGTTTATCGTTGAGCATATCAACGCCATGACCACGCTGGCACGCGAGCATACGATGCTAACGCCTGACCTGGCGCAGCGGTATCTGGAGTCTTGTGAAATTGCCCTGCAGCGCTGTCAGCAGCGTCTGGATTCAGACGGGCCGGGCAGCGCGGGCGATGTGAATATTATGGAATCCCAGGACGGGGAAGTGTTGCGTGGGCCGCTCAGCACCCTTGAGCAGCATCTGCAGCGGATCCTCGGCCATCTGAACACCATGCACACCATTTCGTCGGTGGCATGGCGTCAGCGTCCGCATCACGGCATCTGGCTACGCACGACTAGGCGCTAAGCACGTTTTTAACCGCCTGCGCAAAGCGCGCCATCCCTTCGGCGATATCGCTATCATCAATCACCAGCGACGGCACAAAGCGCATTACGTCCGGCCCGGCGTTTAACACCATCACCCCGGCCTCCGCCGCGGCATAGAGGAAATCGCGCGCGCGTCCATGATGCTGCGGCTTAAGCGCGGCGCCGATTAACAACCCCATGCCGCGGATGTCGCTGAACAGATCAAACTGCGCATCGATCTGCTGCAGGTGTTCGACAAACAGCGCCCGTTTGGCATTCACGCCCTCCAGCACCTGCGGCGTGTTAATCAGGTTGAAAGCCGCGGTCGCCACCGCGCAGGCCAGCGGATTGCCGCCGTAGGTGGAGCCATGGGAACCGGCATGGAAGGCGCTGGCAATTTCATTGGTGGTCAACATCGCGCTAATCGGGAAACCGCCGCCGAGCGCTTTCGCGCTGGTCAGGATATCCGGGGTCACGCCGTAATGCATATAGGCGAACAGCGAACCGGTACGGCCCATACCGCACTGCACTTCATCAAATACCAGCAGTGCCTGATACTGGTCGCACAGTTCGCGCAGCCCCTGCAGGAACGCCGGCGTCGCCGCCATCACCCCGCCCTCGCCCTGAATCGGCTCAACCACCACCGCGCAGGTATGGTCATCGATCACCGCTTTCACCGCCTCGAGATCGTTAAATGGGACATGCACGATATCTGCCGGTTTCGGCCCGAAACCGTCAGAGTATTTCGGCTGACCACCAACCGAGACGGTGAACAGCGACCGTCCGTGGAAGGCATTATGGAAAGCGATGATTTTGGTTTTGTACGGGCTATGGCGAGTGATTGCGTAATGACGCGCCAGCTTGAACGCCGTTTCATTGGCTTCCGTACCGGAGTTCATAAACACCACGCGTTCGGCAAAAGTAGCGTCCACCAGTTGGCGACCCAGGCGCAGCGCCGGCTCGTTGGTAAAAACGTTGCTGGTGTGCCACAGGGTTTCGCCCTGCTCGTGCAGCGCCGCCACCAGCGCCGGGTGGCAGTGGCCCAGCGCGGTCACCGCAATCCCGCCGGCAAAATCAACGTACTCTTTGCCCTGCTGATCCCAAACGCGGCTGCCTTTCCCCTTCACCGGAATAAACTCCGCCGGTGCATAAATCGGCAGAATGACTTCATCGAATGTGGCGCGGGTGATTGCCGGTTGCTCTGTTGCCATGTGATGCCCATCCTTCTGTGTAACGTGCAATGATTGCGATGTTTTAATCACAAAATATGCATAATAAATCAACCCATGGCAACTACAAATCAGCGTTTAAGGAAGTTTTCCAGCAGTTGGTGTCCCTGTTCGCTAAGAATACTCTCCGGGTGGAACTGCACGCCTTCGAGATCCCACTGGCGATGGCGGATACCCATGATTTCACCGCTGGCGCTGCGGGCGGTAACGATAAAATCCGCGGGAAGGGTTGGCGGGTCGATAACTAACGAATGGTAACGCGTAACGGTGAGCGGGTTGTTTAACCCCTTAAAAACGCCCTCGCCGTTGTGCTCAATAAGCGACGTTTTACCATGCATGACCTGAGCGGCGCGTACGATGGCGGCGCCGAAGACCTGGGCGATAGCCTGATGACCCAGACACACGCCGAGCAGCGGGGTTTTTCCGGCATAGCGGCGGATAACGTCCAGCGAAATACCTGACTCATCGGGCGTGCAGGGGCCCGGCGAAATAACGATTTTCTCCGGCGCCAGCGACGCTATCTCTGCCAGCGTTAACTCATCGTTACGCTTAACCAGCACCTCCGCCCCCAGTTCGCAAAAGTACTGGTACAGATTCCAGGTGAAAGAGTCATAGTTATCAATTAGCAGGATCATAGCGGCTCCGGAAAAAACAAAACCGGGCTATTCTACTCAGATTCCCGCGCTTCGCTTACCACTTTACGAAAGATCCGCTCCAGCGGTTCCGGGTCGCCCATTGCGCCCAGCTGGTTAGCCTGGCTCCACGCATCCGGATCGATGCCCCGCCAGTCAAGCAGGTAGCCGGCGTGAATGGCCAACTGTTCGAAGAAGATCCTTTGCGTCAGGCCGTTGCCAAGGCGGAACGGGTGCAGGACATTGATTTCGCCGTAGTACCAGCTCAGTCGCTCGACGAACGTCTCCCGGGGTTGTTCACACAGATAGTCCTCTTCTTCCAGCTTGCGCATCAGCGCGTTGCCCTCTTTCTCTATCCACGCGAAGTGGCAAAACGGCGTATCGCCCTGGTAGATATCGATTTCCCGCAGTTTGCCCGCCCAGTCAAAGAGATCCTGATAAAGTTGCCGGTGAATGGCGCACAGATGCGGTAAGCCGCGGCCGCGTGGGCCCAACGGGATCGTCGCCGCGCGCAGCGAAGTGAATTCCCATGCCGTTTGTTCCAGCCGCTGCGCCTGACGAATACCCAGCCGATTACGCAACACATCCAGCGTCGGATAGAGATAGGGGTCGCGATCGTCGCCATATTTAGCGCTCATGACGCCTCCTCAGCTCGGCAAGACGCGCCAGCGCTTCCTCAGCCGTCAAGGTAACGAGCGGTACCGTCGCGCCTTCAAGGCGTCGGCTGGCCTGAAAATTGGCATTGCGGGTCTGTTCCCAGAGCCGGGATTTTTGTTTATCGGTGAGTAAACGCATGGTCGCCTCCCTTATCGTCCCCTGTGTGCCACAAGTATAAGCAGCAATTTCAGGTTACGCAGAGAGGCAAGCAGGGCGCAGGCGGACCGCCCGCGCCAGAAGAGGATTACGGCAGCACTTTCGCCGAGAGAATAACGACCGGTTTGGACGGAACATTTTGGTATGGGCCGACGTTGTGGGTCGGAACCTGAGAAATTTTGTCGGCGACGTCCATTCCCTTCACCACTTTACCAAATACCGCGTAGCCAAAATCACGCTGCCCGTGGTCGAGGAAAGCGTTATCAGCCACGTTGATGAAGAACTGGCTGGTCGCGCTGTCCTGATCGGCGGTACGCGCCATGGCGATTGTCCCGCGGGTATTACGCAGGCCGTTGTCGGCTTCGTTTTTAATCGGCGGGTTCGGCTGCTTTTGCTGCATCTGCTCGTTAAAGCCACCGCCCTGCACCATAAAGCCTGGGATCACCCGGTGGAAGGTCGTGTTGTTATAGAAACCGCTGTTCACGTACTTCAGGAAGTTATCGACAGAAATCGGCGCCTTCTGGCTATTCAGCTCCAACTCGATGTTGCCAGCAGAAGTGGTCAGCAGTACGTGCGGGTCGCCCTTGGCCGCCATGGCGGGGGAGAATGCTGAAATGGCGAATACGGCAGCCATCGCCGCCAGAGTGGATTTGAGCATGGAAATTCCTTAACGGAGCAGAGTAAAAAGCAAGTGCCTTGATTCTAAAGAGCCTTTGCATAGCGGGCTAGCCTTTTACCTAATTTTACTTAGCTGAAACACTTGTTACGAACTGACTCAGGGGTGAGCAAACATATTAATGTGACAAAGATCACATAAAATCATGCAATAAGCTCTACATTTCAATATAAACGTTTGCCTTCATCACTTGAATGAATAAAATCTGTGCGCCCGGCGCAGCGTCAACGCGCTTTACCTATCTATTCACAGGCCTGTCATGACTAACAGCAATCGTATCAAGCTCACATGGATCAGCTTTTTCTCCTACGCCCTGACCGGCGCGTTGGTGATCGTCACCGGGATGGTGATGGGGAACATCGCGGATTATTTCCATCTGCCGGTGTCCAGTATGAGTAACACCTTTACCTTCCTCAATGCCGGTATTCTGATTTCTATCTTCCTCAATGCCTGGCTGATGGAGATCGTGCCGCTGAAAACCCAGCTGCGCTTCGGCTTTATCCTGATGCTGTTAGCTATCGCCGGACTGATGTTCGGCCACAGCCTGACGCTGTTCTCCGCGTCGATGTTCGTGCTCGGTCTGGTCAGCGGGATCACCATGTCGATCGGTACTTTCCTGATTACCCACATGTATGAAGGCCGCCAGCGCGGCGCGCGTCTGCTGTTCACGGACTCCTTCTTCAGCATGGCAGGGATGATCTTCCCGATGGTCGCCGCCGTTCTGCTAGCGCGCAGCATCGAGTGGTACTGGGTTTACGCCTGTATCGGCCTGGTCTACGTTGCTATTTTCGTGCTGACTTTCGGCTGTGAGTTCCCGGTGCTTGGCAACAAAGCGCTGGCGGAAAACAGCCAGCCGGTAGTGAAAGAGAAATGGGGCATCGGCGTGCTGTTCCTTTCCATCGCCGCGCTGTGCTACATCCTCGGCCAGTTGGGCTTTATCTCCTGGGTACCGGAATATGCCAAAGGCCTCGGCATGAGCCTCGGCGACGCCGGTAAGTTGGTCAGCGATTTCTGGATGTCCTATATGATCGGCATGTGGTCGTTCAGCTTCATCCTGCGCTTCTTCGACCTGCAGCGCATCCTGACCGTGCTGGCGGGCCTGGCGACAGTCCTGATGTATCTGTTCATTAACGGTTCGCCGGAGCATATGCCGTGGTTCATCCTGACCCTTGGCTTCTTCTCCAGCGCCATCTATACCTCGATCATTACTCTGGGCTCGCAGCAGACTAAAGTCGCTTCACCGAAGCTGGTGAACTTCATTCTGACCTGCGGCACTATCGGCACCATGCTGACCTTCGTGGTGACCGGGCCGATCGTCGCGGCCAGCGGCCCGCTGGCCGCGCTGCACACCGCGAACGGCCTCTATGCCGTGGTATTCGTGATGTGTCTGCTCCTTGGCTTCGTTTCCCGCCACCGTCAGAACGCGTCGGCGCACTAAGCCTTAGGCCCCTTTGCTTCGGCAAAGGGGCTATTTTTGGTAAAAAACAACTCCTCGCCACCTTTATCGGTCTGTATCCACGTCTGCGCCAGCTGCGTAGTCGCAATGACCCTTCCCTGACGAATTGACCACCGTACCGGCACCTGGCAGCGTACGGCTTCAAAACCGTTTTCCGCCGGCAAGATCACCAGATTGGCCGGGTTGCCGGTAGCAATGCCGTAATCATTGAGCCCAAAGGTTCTGGCGCTGTTGTGGGTAATCAGCTGCAGACTGTCGTTAATCTGCTGATAGCCCATCAACTGGCAAACGTGTAGCCCCATATGCAGTACCTGTAGCATGTTGCCGGTTCCCAACGGATACCATGGGTCGAACACATCATCGTGGCCAAAACAGACATTAATGCCGGCCGCCATCAGCTCCTTGACCCGCGTCACGCCGCGCCGCTTCGGGTAGTCATCAAAGCGCCCCTGCAGATGAATATTGACCAGCGGGTTGGCGACGAAGTTAATGCCCGAGAGTTTTAACAGGCGGAACAGCCGCGAGGTATAAGCGCCATTGTAGGAGTGCATCGCGGTCGTATGACTCGCGGTCACCCGTGGGCCGATTCCCTCTTTTAATGCCAGCGCGGCGACCGTTTCGACAAAGCGCGACTGTTCATCGTCAATTTCATCACAGTGGATATCCAGCGGACGCTGGTATTTCTGCGCCAGACGGAAAGCGATATGCAGCGATTCCACTCCGTATTCACGAGTAAATTCGAAATGCGGGATCGCCCCAACCACATCGGCGCCCAGCCGTAACGCCTCCTCCAGCAAACTCTCACCATTGGGGTAGGATAAAATCCCTTCCTGGGGGAAGGCGACTATCTGCAAATCGACCCACGGCGCTACCTCTTGTTTGACTTCCAGCATCGCTTTCAGCGCCGTCAGAGACGGGTCAGAAACATCGACATGGGTGCGGACAAACTGGATGCCGTTAGCAATTTGCCAGCGCAGGGTTTTCCACGCACGGGCTTTCACATCCTCATGGCTTAGCAGCGCTTTACGCTCCGCCCAACGCTCAATCCCTTCGAACAACGTTCCGGACTGGTTCCAGTTCGGTTCTCCCGCCGTCTGCGTGGTATCGAGATGAATGTGCGGTTCGATAAACGGCGGGATGGCCAATCCGCCGCGGGCGTTAAGCACTTCGTAGCTCTCGCTGCGCGCCTCTCCCATCGGCGTAATGTCGCCGAATCGCCCTTTATCAATCGCAATCTGCCACAGCCCTTCCTTCTTTGGCAGATGGACGTTCTGAATTAACCACAGTGGCGTTGTCGACATAGTTTGCCCCCCTGAATATTGCTTATTTCTTCCGCTGCCTTTGTACATAAAAAGAACAGAACGGAAAAGCCTGATTTTTCCATCACTTAGAAAAATCATTATAAATCATAAATATACCCATTAAGTGGTAGGTAAGTTCTAAATTGATTTGTATCAATGAGTGTAGTAGCTGAATCGTTAAGGTAGGCGGTAATAGAAAAGAAATCGAGGCAAAAATGAGCAAAGTCAGAATCGCTATTATCGGTAACGGCATGGTCGGCCATCGCTTTATCGAAGAGCTTCTTGATAAGGCGCCTGCCGGACAATTCGACATTACCGTGTTCTGTGAAGAGCCGCGTATCGCCTATGACCGTGTCCACCTGTCGTCTTACTTCTCCCATCACACTGCGGAAGAGCTGTCGCTGGTACGCGAAGGTTTCTATGAGAAACACGGCGTCAAGGTACTGGTCGGCGAACGCGCGATTACCATCAACCGTCAGGAAAAGGTGATCCACTCCAGCGCTGGCCGTACCGTTTTCTACGACAAGCTGATTATGGCGACTGGCTCATACCCGTGGATCCCGCCCATTAAAGGCGCGGAAACCCAGGATTGCTTCGTCTATCGTACTATTGAAGATCTTAACGCCATCGAATCCTGCGCCCGTCGCAGCAAACGCGGCGCGGTGGTCGGCGGCGGTCTGCTCGGCCTGGAAGCGGCTGGCGCGCTGAAAAATCTCGGCGTGGAAACCCACGTGATCGAGTTTGCGCCGATGCTGATGGCCGAGCAGCTCGACCAGATGGGCGGCGAGCAGCTGAAGCGTAAGATTGAAAGCATGGGTGTGAAAGTTCACACCAGCAAAAACACCAAAGAGATCGTTCAGCAGGGCACCGAGGCGCGCAAAACGATGCGCTTCGCCGACGGTAGCGAACTGCAGGTCGATTTCATCGTCTTCTCTACCGGTATCCGTCCGCGCGACAAGCTGGCTACCCAGTGCGGTCTCGCCGTCGCCCAACGCGGCGGCATCATGGTCAACGATAGCTGCCAGACCTCCGATCCGGATATCTACGCTATCGGCGAATGCGCCAGCTGGAATAACCGCGTATACGGTCTTGTCGCCCCGGGCTACAAAATGGCGCAGGTTACCGTTGACCATATCCTCGGCAACGACAATCTGTTCACCGGCGCCGACCTCAGCGCCAAGCTGAAGCTGCTCGGCGTGGACGTTGGCGGTATCGGCGACGCCCACGGGCGCACGCCGGGCGCGCGTAGCTACGTCTATCTCGACGAAAGCAAAGAAGTCTACAAACGGCTCATTGTCAGCGAAGATAACAAAACCCTGCTTGGCGCGGTACTGGTCGGCGACACCAGCGATTACGGCAACCTGCTGCAGCTGGTGCTGAATGCCATCGAGCTGCCGGAAAACCCGGATTCGCTGATCCTCCCGGCCCACGCCGGCAGCGGCAAGCCATCCATCGGCGTGGATAAACTGCCGGACAGCGCGCAGATTTGTTCCTGCTTCGACGTCAGCAAAGGCGACCTGATCGCCGCTATCAATAAAGGCTGCCACACCGTGGCGGCGCTGAAAGCGGAAACCAAAGCCGGAACCGGCTGCGGCGGCTGTATTCCGCTGGTGACGCAGGTGCTCAACGCCGAGCTGGCGAAACAGGGTATCGAAGTGAACAACAATCTGTGTGAGCACTTCGCCTACTCTCGCCAGGAGCTGTTCCACCTGATCCGCGTCGAAGGCATCAAAACCTTCGACGAACTGCTGGAAAAACATGGTCAGGGCTACGGCTGTGAAGTCTGTAAGCCGACCGTCGGTTCCCTGCTGGCCTCCTGCTGGAATGAGTACATCCTCAAACCACAGCACACGCCGCTGCAGGACACCAACGATAACTTCCTCGCCAACATCCAGAAAGATGGCACCTACTCGGTTATCCCGCGCTCCGCAGGCGGCGAAATTACGCCAGAAGGCCTGGTTGCCGTCGGTCGCATCGCGCGCGAATTTAATCTGTATACCAAAATCACCGGCTCCCAGCGTATCGGCCTGTTCGGCGCGCAAAAAGACGATCTGCCGGAAATCTGGCGTCAACTGATTGAAGCCGGCTTCGAAACCGGCCATGCCTACGCCAAAGCGTTACGTATGGCGAAAACCTGCGTCGGCAGTACCTGGTGCCGCTACGGCGTCGGCGATAGCGTCGGCTTCGGCGTAGAACTGGAAAACCGCTATAAAGGTATCCGTACCCCGCACAAAATGAAGTTCGGCGTCTCCGGTTGTACCCGTGAATGCGCGGAAGCGCAGGGTAAAGACGTTGGGATCATCGCCACCGAGAAAGGCTGGAACCTGTACGTGTGCGGTAACGGCGGGATGAAACCACGCCACGCCGATCTGCTGGCCGCGGACCTCGATCGCGATACGCTCATCAAATATCTCGACCGCTTTATGATGTTCTACATCCGCACCGCCGATAAGCTGACCCGTACCGCGCCGTGGCTGGACAACATGGAAGGCGGCATCGACTATCTGCGCAGCGTCATCATCGACGATAAGCTGGGCCTGAACGATCACCTTGAAGAAGAGCTGGCTCGCCTGCGCGCCGCTTTTGCCTGCGAATGGACCGAGACCGTCAATAACCCGGCGGCACAGACGCGCTTCAAACACTTTATCAACAGCGATCAGCGCGACCCGAACGTTCAGGTGGTGCCGGAACGTGACCAGCATCGCCCGGCCACGCCCTATGAGCGCATCCCGGTCACGCTGGTGGAGGAAAACGTATGAGCCAGTGGGTAAACATCTGCAAAATTGACGACATCCTGCCGGCGACCGGCGTCTGTGCGCTGCTGGGGCAACAGCAGGTAGCTATCTTCCGTCCGTACCATGACGACAGAGTGTTCGCCATCAGCAATATCGATCCGTTCTTCAATGCCAGCGTGCTGTCCCGCGGGATTATCGCTGAGCATGACGGCGCGCTGTGGGTTGCCAGCCCGCTGAAAAAGCAGCGCTTCCGCCTCAGCGACGGGCTGTGCATGGAAGATGAGAGCCACTCCATCGCCCACTACGAAGCCCGTGTTAAAGATGGCAAAGTGCAGCTGAAAGCCTGATGCCGCAAGGTTCCCTCCGCGCCGCGGGGGGAACCATATCATCAGCTTATGACCACTAATAAGTAGAGGCGGCAAAATTCATATCTCCGTGATTCCCTCTGCTGCTATGCTACGACCGCACTCCCTTTCCCCCCTTGCCGTGAGGATCTGCCGTGGACCACTTACCTATTTTTTGCCAACTACGCGATCGCGACTGCTTGCTGGTCGGCGGCGGCGATGTCGCTGAACGCAAGGCGCGTCTGTTGCTCGACGCAGGCGCCCGGTTAACGGTGAACTCACGCCAGTTTACTCCGCAGTTTCAGGTGTGGGCCGAGGCGCAAATGCTGACGCTGGCGCAGGGCGATTTCAATCCTGCGCTGCTCGATAACTGCTGGCTGGCGATCGCCGCCACCGACGATGATGTCGTTAATCAGCAGGTCAGCGAGGCCGCTGAATCACGGCGTATTTTCTGCAACGTGGTGGATGCGCCCCGTCAGGCCAGCTTTATCATGCCGTCAATTATCGACCGCTCGCCGCTGATGGTCGCCGTGTCTTCCGGCGGTACCTCCCCGGTGCTGGCGCGCCTGCTGCGTGAAAAGCTCGAATCGCTGCTGCCGCTGCACCTCGGGCAAATCGCCCGCTATGCCGGGCAGTTGCGCTCAAGGGTGAAAAAACAGTTCGCTACCGTCGGCGAGCGCCGCCGCTTCTGGGAAAAGCTGTTTGTTAACGATCGTCTCGCCCAATCGCTGGCGAACGATGATCGTCAGGCCGTTGCCGACACCACGGAACAGTTATTGAATGAGCCGCTGGAACATCGCGGCGAAGTGGTGCTGGTGGGCGCCGGTCCGGGCGATGCCGGGCTGCTCACCCTCAAGGGACTGCAGCAGATCCAGCAGGCCGATGTAGTGGTTTATGACCGACTGGTCTCCGACGACATTATGAACCTGGTGCGCCGTGACGCCGATCGGGTGTTTGTCGGCAAACGTGCAGGCTATCACTGCGTGCCGCAGGAGGAGATTAACCAAATCCTGCTGCGCGAAGCGCAAAGCGGCAAACGTGTTGTACGTCTGAAAGGCGGCGATCCGTTTATTTTTGGCCGCGGCGGCGAAGAGCTGGAGACCCTCTGCGCGGCAGGTATTCCGTTCTCGGTGGTGCCGGGGATCACCGCCGCCTCCGGCTGCTCGGCCTACTCCGGCATTCCGCTCACCCACCGCGATTTCGCCCAGGGCGTACGCCTGATCACCGGCCATCTGAAAACCGGTAGCGATCTCGACTGGCAAAATCTGGCGGCGGAAAAACAGACGCTGGTGTTCTATATGGGGCTAAACCAGGCGGCGGCGATCCGCGAAAAACTGATCGCCCACGGCATGGCGGCGGATATGCCGGCCGCTATCGTCGAAAACGGCACCGCGGTCAACCAGAAGGTCGTCACCGGCACTCTGGATCGGCTGGATATCCTGGCGCAGCAGATGGCCAGCCCGGCGTTGATTATCGTGGGCCGCGTGGTGGCGCTACGCGACAAGCTGAACTGGTTTTCTCACCATTAAGCTAATGCGCTCTGACAAAGACAAAAAAACCGGGATAATCCCGGTTTTTTTACCTTCAGCGAGCCTTATTACGGCTTAGCGACAAAGCCAATCGCTTCATATACCGCTTTCAGAGTCTTAGAAGCGTGCGCGCTGGCCTTCTCGGCGCCCTCTTTCATCACCTGATTAAGGAACGCTTCGTCGTTGCGGAAACGGTGATAGCGCTCCTGCAGCTCGGTCAGCATCCCGGAAACGGCTTCGGCGACTTCACCTTTCAGATGGCCGTACATTTTACCTTCAAAGTGCTGTTCCAGCTCCGGAATGCTCTGGCCGGTGACGGCGGAGAGGATATCCAGCAGGTTGGAAACGCCCGCTTTGTTTTGCACATCGTAACGGACAACCGGCGGCTCGTCGGAATCGGTCACCGCGCGTTTGATCTTCTTAACTACCGATTTCGGGTCTTCCAGCAGGCCAATGACGTTGTTGCGGTTGTCATCGGACTTGGACATCTTCTTGGTCGGTTCCAGCAGCGACATGACGCGCGCGCCGGACTTAGGAATAAACGGCTCAGGCACTTTAAAGATATCGCCATAGATAGCGTTAAAGCGCTGCGCAACGTCGCGGCTCAGCTCAAGATGCTGTTTCTGATCTTCGCCTACCGGTACCTGGTTGGTCTGGTACAGCAGGATGTCAGCGGCCATCAGTACCGGGTAGTCAAACAGACCGGCGTTGATGTTCTCGGCGTAGCGCGCGGACTTGTCCTTAAACTGGGTCATGCGGCTCAGTTCGCCGAAATAGGTGTAGCAGTTGAGCGCCCAGCCCAGCTGTGCGTGTTCCGGCACGTGAGACTGGACGAAAATGGTGCTCTTTTGCGGATCGATACCGCAGGCCAGATACAGCGCCAGCGTATCCAGCGTTGCTTTACGCAGGTTCTGCGGATCCTGACGCACGGTGATCGCGTGCTGGTCAACGATGCAGTAAATACAGTGATAGTCATCCTGCATGTTTACCCATTGACGCAGCGCACCCATATAGTTGCCAATGGTCAATTCACCTGAGGGCTGTGCGCCACTAAAAACGATGGGCTTAGTCATTTTTTAATTCCTGAGTTTCACTGTACGGTAGCCCAAGAGCGGGCAAGAGTTCATTAAATTGGTCAAAGATAAAATCCGGCTCGCTCAGCGCTATCGGCTCGCCGTAGTTATAGCCGAAAGTCAGACCGATAGAGCGGCAACCTGCCGCTTTCGCCGCCTGAATATCATTGCGCGAATCCCCGACGAACAAGAGTTCGGCAGGCGTCAGAGAGAGCTTTTGCGCCACCAGCAGCAGCGGATCCGGATGCGGCTTTTTGTTCTTCACATCGTCGCCGCCGATCACCACGCTAAAGTATTTCGCGATATCCAGCGCCTCGAGCAAGGGCGCCACGAACGGCGTTGGTTTGTTGGTGACCAGCGCCAGCGGCAGGCCTTTGGCATGCAGCGCGCCGAGCGTATCGGCCACCGCCGGGAACAAGAAACTACCTTCTTCCGCCGCTTCGGCGTAATAGCGGTCGAACAGTTTACGCAAAACGCGTAGCTGTTCGTCTTGCGGTATATCATGATCGTCGACGGAAGGTTTCCCCATCGCCGCGCGTAACGTGGCGCGCTCCTGGCGAGCCCAGTTCAGCGCCCGCTCCATCAGGACGTCTGCGCCGTTGCCAATCCAGGTCACGACGCGTTCTTCACCTGCCACCGGCAGTTCCAGCGCGTAAAGCGCGCTATCAACGGCGGCGGTTAAACCCGGCGCGCTATCGACCAGCGTACCGTCCAGGTCGAATGCCACGCCGCGGATGGCCTGTAATTTATCCATGACTAACCTTCGCTAATTCACTACGCATTTGATCAATAACTTTTTTGTAGTCCGGCTGGCCGAAGATCGCCGAACCCGCGACAAACATATCCGCACCGGCGGCGGCAATTTCACCAATATTGCTGGCTTTCACGCCGCCATCGACTTCAAGGCGAATGTCGTAGCCGGATTGATCGATAAGCTGACGCACCTGACGCAGTTTTTCAAGGGTGTGCGGAATAAAGGACTGGCCGCCAAAGCCTGGGTTAACCGACATCAGCAGGATCACATCCAGCTTATCCATAACATAATCGAGGTAACTTAGCGGTGTCGCCGGGTTGAATACCAGCCCCGCTTTACAGCCATGCTCTTTGATAAGCTGCAGGCTGCGGTCGACGTGTTCAGAGGCTTCCGGGTGGAAAGTGATAATGCTGGCGCCGGCTTCGGCAAAATCAGGAATGATGCGGTCGACCGGCTTTACCATCAGGTGCACATCGATCGGCGCGGTAATGCCGTAGTTGCGCAGCGACTTCAGTACCATCGGGCCAATCGTCAGATTCGGCACATAGTGGTTGTCCATGACGTCGAAGTGTACGACATCCGCACCCGCCGCCAGTGCCTTAGCGGTATCCTCGCCCAAACGGGCAAAATCAGCCGACAGAATCGAAGGGGCAATCAAATACTGCTTCATCCGCATCTCCTTGAAATTTATTTGGTCTTCGGTGGACGGTACAGCGCTAAGAGCTCGTCCACCTTTTTACGCGTACCACCATTGCTGCTGATGCTGCGCCGAACCTTCACAATATGCGTTTCCGCCGCGTTTTTATACCACTCCTGCGTCAGCGGCGTGCGGTGGTTTGAGATAAGCACCGGGATCCGCTTTTTCATCAACGATTCCGCCTTTTTCGCCAGCAGTACCTGCTGATCAAGGTTGAAGCTGTTGGTGTGGTAGGCGGTAAAATTCGCCGTCGCCGTCAGCGGCGCGTACGGCGGATCGCAATAGACCACCGCCCGGCTATCGGCGCGCTTCATACACTCTTCATAAGATTCGCAGTAAAACTCGGCGTTCTGCGCCTTGGCGGCGAAGTGATAGAGCTCAGCCTCGGGGAAATAGGGCTTTTTGTAGCGGCCAAACGGCACGTTGAACTCGCCGCGCAGGTTGTAGCGGCACAGGCCGTTGTAGCCATGACGATTCAGATACAGGAACAGCACCGCGCGACGCAGGGGATCCTGACTCTGGTTGAATTCATCACGGTACTGGTAGTAGCGCTCCGCGGCGTTATTTTCCGGCGTAAACATCTCACGTGCCGCGCTGACGTATTCGTCGGTGCGCAATTTGACGATGTTATACAGACCGATCAGATCGCTATTGATATCCGCGAGAATATAACGAGAAAAGTCGGTATTCAGGAATACCGACCCGGCGCCCACGAAGGGCTCAATCAAGCATTCACCTTCCGGCAAATGCTTTTTAATATCGTCAAGCAGGGGGTATTTCCCCCCTGCCCACTTCAGAAAAGCGCGATTCTTTTTCATGCTGCCTAACTAATTACACTTTCTCCGGCTGTGGAGAAATCGCTCCGACAGCATCCTGCGCTTAAGACTACTCGCGGCATTACTTCAGGTCAGCTTGTACCTGGTGCAGCGGTTTTGCCCATGGATTTTTCGCCTGAACATCCGCAGGGAGCGTGGCGACAGCACGTTTCGCTTCATCTTTTGAAGCGTAGATGCCGCTAACCAGCACATACCACGGTTGACCGTTGCGAGTCGTCTCATAGACAACATATTTTTCCAGCTTCTCTTTCTTCGCCCAGTTATTCAGGTTGTTGTAGTTAGAGGAGCTGCTGAGCTGCAACGTATAGTTGCCAGACGGCGCAGACTTCATCGAACCAACATCGCCAGCCGTTTTGCTGCCAGCCGCTGCGGTCGCCGCAGGCGCGGTGGCCGCCGGGGTGGAGGTCGTTGCGGCAGGCGCAGTCGCGGTAGCCGTTGGCGCGGTTGTCGCAGCCGGTTTAGTCTGCGCAGTGGCGACAGGCTTGCTGGCGGTAGCCGCCGGCGCGCTCTCTACGCGCTTAGGTTTGGTTTCAACCGGCGCTTTGGCGGTCGCCTGCGGCTTGCTTTGCGGTTTCGGTTCAATCACCACCTGTTTACGCTCGGCAGGACGCGGCGTGGCGGCCGTCTGGCGTTCGGTCGTTTGACGCGGCGCGGCGCCATTACGCACCGGCGCAACGGTCGCAGGTTCGGTCGGTAAGGTGGAGTTAGCAACGGCGCTATCCAGTTGACCCTGCTGTTGAGTCAGCGCATTGTTCAGGTCGCCCTGAACTTCCACACGCTGCTGGCCCTGCGGCTCGGAGGCGGGTTGACCCTGAGTCGGATTAGAGGCGATCGGCGGCAGAGAAACGTCCTGCGGCTGTTGCTGGTTGGTGTTGCCCGCAGTTTGATCGACCGGCTGCGCAGCATTGTTGTTCTGGTCAGCGGTCATGCTTTGATCGCCTGACAGATTAACGCTCTTCTCACCAGAAGCGGATTCATTGGAAGAAGATGGCGATTTCAGCGCCGAACCCACTCCGACAATCAGCAGCAGGAGTACCAGCACCCCGACGCCCATCATGACATACTGGCGGGAAGCCGGTTTAGCAGGGGCCTTTTTGCGTTTACGCGGGCGGCGTTCAACCTGCTGCTCTTCTTCTGCTTCTTCTTCGGACTCGAGGTCCTCTTCGTACTCTTCTTCATCGCGTTCACGACGGGCTTTGTTCGCGCGCGTCGGACGGCCTTCATCGGCCTCAAGATCGAGATCGTCGAAATTGATCTGCGGATCGGCGTCACGCTCGGAAGACTGACGGGAACGACCAGCACGACGATCGTTGCGATCGGCTTTCATATCGTCTTCTGGTTTGAAATCATCCATTTAACACCCCACTAAAAGGCTTATGCTCACGATTATTGCATGTTGCCCGAAATGATAACGCCGCGCGGACGCGGCTAGACCTTCTTATTGTTGCGCCTGCTGAGTATCAGCAATCGCGCCAAGAACTACATCGTGCGACACTCCGCCGCGGACCTCGCTCTTTCCTATAGCGAGCGGTAATACCAGGCGCATTTCGCCTGCCAGTACCTTTTTATCACGCATCATGTGAGGCAAATACGCTTCTGCAGACATTTCCTGCGGCCCGCGTACCGGCAACCCTGCACGTTGCAACAGCGCAATCATACGCTGCGTATCCTGCGCGCTAAACTGCCCTAAACGCTCGGACGTATGCGCCGCCATGACCATTCCTGCCGCCACAGCTTCGCCATGTAGCCAGTTACCGTAGCCCATTTCAGCTTCGATAGCATGGCCAAATGTATGTCCCAGATTCAGTAAAGCACGTAACCCGGTTTCGCGCTCGTCGGCAGCGACAACTTCGGCTTTTAGCTCACAACAACGGCGAATACAGTACGCCATCGCTGATTCATCCAGCGCCATCAGCGCATCGATGTTGTCTTCAAGCCAGCAGAAGAACTCGCCGTCGAGGATAATGCCGTACTTAATAACCTCAGCCAGGCCGGAGGAGAGCTCACGCTTCGGCAATGTTTTGAGACAATTAAGGTCGACGACCACGGAAACCGGCTGCCAGAAGGCGCCAATCATATTTTTACCGAGGGGATGGTTTACGGCCGTTTTGCCGCCAACCGAAGAGTCCACCTGCGAAAGCAGCGTGGTGGGAACTTGAATAAAACGTACGCCGCGCTGATAGCTCGCCGCGGCAAAACCGGTTAAATCGCCAACCACGCCGCCGCCGAGCGCCACGAGTGTGGTGTCGCGGCCATGTGGTTTTTGCAACAGCGCGGTAAATACCGTATCCATCACCGCCAGGCTTTTATACTGCTCGCCATCCGGCAGGATCACGCTGTCGACATTGACACCCGCTTGCTCCAGTACGGAGCGAACGGTATCAAGATAAAGCGGCGCCAGCGTTTCATTGGTGACCAGCATAACCTGGTCGCCTGATTTCAGTGGCAGAAAAGAAGCTGGATCGTTAAACAAACCAGCCGCGATGGTAATCGGGTAACTACGTTCCCCGAGAGTTACAGTCAGCTTCTCCATAACGCGACGTCCACCTCAGTTGCTTTACTCTGACGCACTTTATTAAGCCAGAATTAGTTGCTTTCCAGCATATGAATAATCTGGTTTGCAACGACTTTCGCGCTTTGATCGTCGGTGCGGATAGTGACATCGGCGATCTCTTCATACAGTGGATTACGTTCATCTGCCAACGCTTCAAGAACTTCACGTGGCGGCGCATCTACTTGTAATAAAGGACGCTTTTTATCGCGCTGCGTACGAGCAAGTTGTTTTTCGATCGTTGTTTCCAGGTAGACCACCACGCCGCGGGCGGAGAGACGGTTACGCGTTTCACGGGATTTTACTGAGCCGCCGCCAGTGGCGAGTACGATTCCCTGTTTTTCCGTCAACTCATTGATGATTTTTTCTTCACGATCGCGGAAGCCTTCTTCGCCTTCGACATCGAAGACCCAGCCGACGTCTGCGCCAGTGCGTTTCTCAATCTCTTGATCAGAATCGTAAAATTCCATGTTGAGCTGTTGGGCTAACTGGCGCCCAATAGTGCTTTTGCCGGCACCCATAGGCCCAACCAGAAAGATATTGCGTTTCTCTGCCATTTTTTCGGTACTACTAAGACTATTCGTTAATGATAAACCCGCTTCGCAGACACCCAGCGCAGCAGGACATGAACTGAAACCTCATATGCAATAGAGCGAGAGTCAGACTAAAAATTATCTCAATACTCCGGCTGGTTTGGCAACAGAATAAAATCGCCGGACATAAAGGGAGGATTGATGTCGTACCCGACTCTCAAATCGGTACCCCTTGTATGCTAAATCCGTCCCCGCGTCAAACACCTGAAACGTGTTTAGCATGAAAAACCCGCTTAATGTACTGCCAGAATACGCGGCGTGATGAAGACAACCAGTTCACGTCGTTCATTATCTTTACCATCATGGCGAAACAGCTGCCCGAGCAAGGGGATTTCGCCAAGCAACGGCACGCTGTCGCGCGCCGACTTATTCTTTTGCGAAAAAATACCGCCCAGCGCCAGGGTCTCGCCGCTTTTCACCTCGACTAAGGTTTCAATTTCTTGCTTATCAATTGCCAACGCTTCGCCATTCTCCTGCTGCAGTACCTGGCCTGGCGTATTTTCGCTAATGCGCAGCTTCAGGCGAACGCGATCCTGCTGTAGCACCGTCGGCGTCACTTCCATCCCCAGGACCGCCTCTTTAAACTCGACCGAGGTGGCGCCGCTTTCTCCGCTGGAGACCTGATAGGGGATTTCGCTGCCCTGTTTGATACTAGCGGGTTGCATATGCGACGCCAGCAGGCGCGGGCTGGCGATGATGTCCACCTGCTGCTTTTGCTCCAGCGCGGAAAGCTCCAGCTCCAGTAATCGCCCGTTGATCCGGCCGATATTAAAGCCGCCGCGGGTGGTTGCGTCTGACACCGCCAGATTGCTGCTCAGATTAGTAATTTTCCCCATCCCCGGCGTACTGCTGGCCTCCGCCAGGCTCCACTTCACGCCAAGCTCACGCAGGCTGGTCGCGCTCATTGACACAATGTGCGCCGCCAGTTCCACCTGCCCGACCGGCAGATCCATCTCTTCAGCCCACGCCTTCAGCGCCGGCAAATGACGATCGTCGTCGCGGATTAGCAGACGATTAGTACGCCGATCGACAGTCATCGTGCCGCGGGCGCTCAACAGCTTGCCCCCGGACTTCGCCAGTTCGTCTGCGTCAGCATAGCGCAGCGGGATACTGTGGTTACGTAATGGCAGATTCTGCCAGCGTCTGGCCTGCTCGGCTTCCTGCTGCGCCCGTTTTGCTTGCTGCCACGCCTGTGTATGGATGTACAACACCGTGCCCTGCCGGGCCATTGTCAGCCCGGCGCTATCGACAACCGACTGGAGCGCCTGTCGCCAGGGAACGCTGTTTAAGTGGAGCGACAATGTACCACTGACCTCCGGCGCCACGATTACATTAAGATTTTGCATTTCCGCCAGGCTTTGCAGTACCTGGACCACTGGTACATCATCAACCACCAGCGACACCGGCGGTTCTTTTTTCGTCGCCGCGGCCAGCAACGGCAGCAGCAGAAGTAGCAGGCTTATCCTTCGCATCATGTTGGCTTCCCTTACGTGACCAGACCCAGCGTGCGGGTTCACACCCGGCACTGGCCTCCAGAGTTAATGTTTCTGCCGTTAGCTGTCGAATTCGCCAGCCGCCGGGCAAAACGTCGTTGCGTCGTACACGCCGCCACTGACCGGTGTGATCCTGAATAAGAGCCAGCCACAGCGCCGGGTGGCCAGTTCCGCCGCCGTAGCGCCACTGTGTCAGTGGCGTGGTCTGGCAGCGATCCTCGACGGGTAAAAAAGGATCCCGCGCCCCTGTCAGCAGAGGACAAACCAACAGCAGCATGTATCCTTTATGTTTCATCGTCCCTCTCCAGCTGCAGCGACAACTGCAACGCTCCTTTTTCGGCATTCAATGAAAAAGCGCCAGGATGTACCCCGCAATCGGCAAGCCAGGCAAACAGCGGCGGCACCGCCTGCCAGTCAACCACAGCAAGCATTTCGCCACCGCGCCCCCTCGGTTGCCAGGCCTGTAAGGCGACGCCGGCGACAGGCGGCTCCAGCGGCGAAAAACGCCGGGTAGTCCAACTATGGACTACCCGTTGCTGCAGCGTGGCGCGCAGCGGCAATATTCGCCGCCATTGCGCCTGTAGCGGCACATTCGCGGGCGGTGAAACGCTGACAGCAGCAAGCGAAAACGCCAGACACATTGCCGCAGCCAACACTGCACCGCAGAGTAACGTCAACGACCACCCACGCAGCGCCAGCAGGCGTTCAATCGCTACCCGCATCGGTGGTTTCTCCTGCAAGGAAAAAGCTGAATGACCAGCGCCCCTGTGCATCACGCCGCGTCGCCCCTGGCGTAACCGGTTGAAAATCCTCCAGCTTGCTGAGCGCTTTTTCCAGCGCCGCCACCGCCTTGAGGTTCAGCGCCAGGCCGTTGAGGGTGATTCCCTGCGGCTGGTAGTCCAGCCTGGTCAGCCACAGCGGCTCCGGCAATAGTGCAGCCAGCGATAACAGTCGCGGCTGCCAGGCATGCGTCGCCGCCCTCCGCTGCGCTCGCCGTGCCTGCCGCTCACCGCGCTGTATTTCCTCACGCATCTCCCGCTCGCGTTGCAACAGCGCGGAATAAAGCAGATTGTCGGCCTGGGTGCGCATTACCTGCTGCGTCACATCCATCTGACGTAACGTGCGCGTCGCTATCGTCAGGGTGGCGATGCTTAGCGCCATCGCCGCCGCCAGCAGCCCGCCCAAGCGCAAGCATTGCCGCCGTCGCGTCTCGCGCCACGGCAGAAGATTAATCTGCTGCGCCATAGTTATTTACCTCCCAGCGCCAAACCAAGCGCGATAGCAAAGCGATCGCCGCAGGCGGGAAGCGGCGGCTGCAGGCGGTGGATCACGCTCCAGCAATCAAAGCTATTTTCCGCCAACGGCAGGCTGCTACAGAGCTGGAACTGTTCATCATTGAGGCGCGAGGTTAAGTGCGAGAAAGAGGGGGCTTCAGCGCAAGGACAATAGCCCCAGCGCTCCTGGGTCGCCCATAACCACTGCGCGTCCCCCTGCCAGACCAGGCCCTGAGTCGCGTCAGTAAGCCAGGGAAAAAAAGAAGTGAGAGCAGCCGCATCCGGTACGATAGCCGCCAGGCGCAGCTTAAGCCTCCGCGCCAGCTGACGCAGGGCGTCGATATCCAAACGCTGAGCCGCCGTCGCCTGCCAGCCATCGTTTGCCGCGCGGGCGGCGTAATCGATACACAGCGAAGAGGCAGGCATTTCCAGCTGACGCGCCATCGTGCCCGCTATCCATGTCGCTCTTTCGCTTTCCCGCAGCGACACCTGTGGCGCGGGCAACTGCTTTTGCAGCGTACGGCTGGCAGGAAGCGCAATGCACACCTGATGCTGTAACGGCAGCTCGCGGCGCCATGCACGTAACCGCTTCACCACCTCATTGATGTCAACGATGCTGCCCTGCACCACCAGGCCGGGCGGCAGCGGAATTCGCCACCAGCGACGCAAAGCCCAGCGCCCGCGTTCGTACAACAGCGCCACGATGGCGACGCTATCCTGTTGAATATGAATTCCTATACGCCAATTTCTGAAAGTCATGCTTAGATCTCCTTATCCGCGATTGCGATTCAAGGAGCAGCCTGGATATACCATGTGGCGAAATGGGGGCTTTTAGCGTCGATCGACACGCCGTCCGGAAAGCATAGCGCCAGCAAGCCGCCCCGTGGGGGTATATCAATGCTCCTGGCTTGCCTTTATACTACCGCGCGTTTGTTTATAAACTGCCCAAATAAAACTAAATGGGAATTCTCCGGTGAAGTTCGTAAAGTATCTTTTTATCCTTGCAGTTTGTTGCGTTCTGCTGGGAGCAGGCTCGATTTATGGCCTCTACAAATTTATAGAGCCGCAACTCCCCGATGTCGCGACCTTAAAGGATGTGCGCTTGCAGATCCCGATGCAGGTTTATAGCGTGGACGGCGAGCTTATTGCGCAATATGGCGAAAAGCGCCGCATCCCCGTCACTCTGCAGCAGATGCCGCCGGAGCTGATAAAAGCGTTTATCGCGACTGAAGATAGCCGCTTCTATGAGCATCATGGCGTCGATCCGGTGGGGATTTTCCGCGCCGCCAGCGTGGCGATGTTCTCAGGCCATGCCTCGCAGGGCGCCAGTACCATCACTCAGCAGCTCGCACGTAACTTTTTCCTCAGTCCGGAAAAAACGATAACGCGTAAGATCAAAGAAGTTTTCCTCGCAATCCGCATCGAACAGCTGCTGAATAAAGACGAAATTCTCGATCTTTACCTCAACAAAATTTACCTCGGCTACCGTGCCTATGGCGTCGGCGCCGCCGCGCAGGTTTACTTCGGTAAATCAGTCGATCAGCTGACGCTGAGCGAAATGGCGGTTATCGCCGGTCTGCCGAAAGCGCCTTCCACCTTTAACCCGCTCTATTCGCTGGACCGCGCGACCGCGCGTCGCAACGTGGTGCTGTCGCGAATGTTAAGCGAAGGCTATATCACTCAGGCACAGTACGATCAGGCGCGCAGCGAAGCGATTGACGCCAGCTACCATACGCCGGAAATCGCCTTCTCCGCCCCGTATCTGAGCGAAATGGTGCGTCAGGAGATGGTCAACCGCTACGGCGAGCAGGCCTACGAAGACGGCTATCGCGTCTACACCACCATCACGCGTAAAAACCAGCAGGCCGCCCAGCAGTCGGTGCGTAAAAACGTGCTCGATTACGACATGCGACACGGCTATCGTGGCCCGGCCAATGTGCTGTGGAAAGTTGGCGAGACCCCGTGGGATAACAAAAAAATCCTCGATACGCTGAAAAAACTGCCGGGCGTCGGCCCGCTGGCCCCGGCGGTAGTCACCTCCGCGAACCCGCAGGAAGCGGTCGCGTTGCTGGGCAACGGCACGTCGGTGGCGTTAACGATGGATGGCGTCCGCTGGGCGCGTCGCTACGTTTCCGATACGCAACAAGGCTCGACGCCGCGCAAAGTGACCGACGTCATTCAGACCGGGCAGCAAATTTGGGTGCGCAAAGAGGGCGACAAATGGTGGCTGTCGCAGGTGCCGGAAGTAAACTCCGCGCTGGTATCTATCAACCCGCAAAATGGCGCGATTATCGCTCTGGTCGGCGGCTTTGACTTCAATCAGAGTAAGTTCAACCGCGCTACCCAGGCGCTGCGTCAGGTTGGCTCCAATATCAAGCCGTTCCTTTATACCGCGGCGATGGACAAAGGCTTAACCCTCGCCAGTATGCTTAACGATGTGCCGATCTCCCGCTGGGATGCCGGCGCGGGCTCCGACTGGCGGCCGAAAAACTCGCCGCCGCAGTACGCCGGCCCTATTCGTCTGCGTCAGGGATTAGGCCAGTCGAAGAACGTGGTGATGGTGCGCGCGATGCGCGCAATGGGCGTCGATTATGCGGCAGAGTATCTGCAGCGTTTCGGCTTCCCGGCGCAGAACATCGTCCATACCGAATCACTGGCGCTGGGTTCTGCTTCCTTTACCCCGCTACAGGTCGCCCGCGGCTATTCGGTAATGGCCAACGGCGGCTTCCTGATTAATCCGTACTTTATTAGCAAGATTGAGAACGATCAGGGCGGCGTGCTGTTTGAAGAGCGGCCTAAGATCGCCTGTCCGCAGTGTAATTCGCCAGTGATCTACGGCGATACGCCGAAATCCAATGTGCTGGAAAACCAGGATGTTGAAGAGGTCGCCACCTCTCAGGAGCCGCAAAACGGCGACGTTCCGCCGCAGCCGCAGCTTGAGCAGGCTAATCAGTCGCTGGTCGCGCAAAGCGGCGCGCCGGAGTATGCCCCGCATGTCATCAACACGCCGTTGGCCTTCCTGATTAAGAGCGCGCTGAATACCAATATTTTCGGCGAACCGGGCTGGATGGGCACCGGCTGGCGTGCGGGCCGCGACCTGCAGCGTCATGATATCGGCGGCAAAACCGGTACCACCAACAGCTCAAAAGACGCGTGGTTCTCCGGCTACGGTCCTGGCGTCGTGACGTCGGTGTGGATTGGCTTCGATGACCACCGCCGCGATTTGGGCCGTACCACCGCTTCCGGCGCGATTAAAGATCAGATTTCGGGTTATGAAGGCGGCGCTAAAAGCGCCCAACCGGCCTGGGATGACTTTATGAAACGGGTACTTGAAGGCGTGCCAGAAGAGCCGTTAACGCCGCCGCCGGGTATTGTGACGGTGAATATCGACCGCAGCACAGGTCAACTGGCTAACGGCGGCAACAGCCGCGCCGAGTACTTCATCGAGGGCACGCAGCCTACCCATCAGGCGGTGCGCGAAGTTGGCACCACCATTACCGACAGCGGTGGCGAAACCCACGAGTTGTTCTAATGCAAGCCACCTTCTAAAAGGTGGCTTGAGAGCAGCAAAAAAACCACCGAAATGAACTGCACCCAAAAAGTTGGACACCCAACGAAGTAAGGTGCAGTTTTTTATGAGCAAAGAATTCCAGCAGGCTCAGGTTGATGATGACCTTCTATCATTGCTATCTCAGACAAAAAAAGGCTTACTGTTCTAAAAAACTTCCGATGTCCCTTTCCATGGAAACAACTAAGACAAGGATTTTTTATGTCAAGAAAACTAGCTCCTGGTTACTGTATCGTCGAACAGCCGGGCTCTATATCTCTTCAGGCTGGGTTGTTATTCCGAAACCGCAATAGCAGTGCCGCGCGTTACTTTGAACAGCTAAATGCAGGTACGCCTTGGGTCAAACCTGGGCAAATACTCATTGTCGCCGACCCAAATAGCATGATGACAGAACAGACACTCCGTTTGCTCCATCAGGCAAAACAACAGGTAAATAACAATCTGGTAGGAGTCAGTACTGATGAGGCCAGTTTTCTTCAAAGAAACTATGGAATGATTGCCGGAATAACGACTGCAGGAGATAAAATTTTTGGCGCTATCGGGGATGCTGGAGAAAAAATACTTCAAAGCTATAGAAACCACGCTAAAAAAAATAGAGGCCAGCTATCAAAATCAGTTTCGGACGCAAGGTACGCTTATAGGACAACAGTTTTTTGTTGAGAGAAATCAACTACTGGCTGAACTTAAAATATTAGTTAATAAACCTATTATTAAATATTTAGCAAAACACTCAATCAAATTCCGGCCATATGAGGATATGCGAAGAGCATTAAACCTATCCAGTCGTTCAATTGTCCATGAATGGTCAACGGTTGGAGTAGGTGCTATCCCTGGATATTCCACCTATACCGGTAATGCTGCCAGAGCGGCCCGTTTTTTAAAGTATGGCGGATATATTGGCATTGCATTTTCGTTTGCTGGGGCAACAAATAACGTTATAAAATCTTGTACTACTGGAAGAGAAAGTGAATGTGGTAATACAGAATTTAAAGAATATTTTAACTTTGGTGCAAGCACGACGTTAGGTTTAGCCGGAGGTGCTTATGGCTCCACCGGCACAGTAGCCCTTTGCGTGGGCGTAGGGCTAGCAACAGCTGGAACGGGGGCATTGCCATGCGCGATTATCGGGGGTCTTGCCGGAGGATATATAGGTGGTAAGTTCGGCGAGTACTCGTCAAAAAAAATATTGGAATTAACAGGATACTAGTAATATGCAATACCTGAGCTATGCGTTATTGATTTGTTGTGTGATAGGCATCCTGTTAATGATCGTCTCGTATTTCATATTCATTTCACACAGAAAAGAATATAGTGCCATCTTAGAAAGTTATTTAGCAAGCAAGCTTGAATTTCCAATGCTATACAACATCCAATCGATGACTGGTTTTTTTGGAGCTTATCCTGTATCACGTTTCTTTCTGGGATTAAAAGAAAATAAAAAAATCCTTTTCATCACAAAAGAAAGCAACGCATATTCATTCTTCTTACAAAAACCAACGTTATCAATAGAATGGATGAAGAAATTCTGTTTTTTCTGGAAGACATCTGTAATGTTAGTTCTTATTCCTTGTATTACCGCTTCAATTATTCACGTACTAAGTTTGGCATAACTTTCGTTTTCTTCACCATCAGTAAAGCGCCAGCAATGTTTCCAGCAGGTTTAAGTCAAAGCCACTTTCAGCGAAAATGGCTTTGACGATGGCGACAACAATGTTAGCCGCTTACAAACGCCCCTGCGCCTGTAGCCATTCACGCACCAGAAACAGCGCGCTGACGTTACGCGCTTCATTGAAGTCTTCTTCTTCCAGTAGCGACATCAGCTGCGACAGCGGCCAGCGCACCTGCGGCAGCGGTTCCGGCTCATCGCCCGGCAGCGATTCCGGATAGAGATCTTCCGCCACCATAATGTTCATTTTGCTGGAGAAATAAGATGGCGCCATGCTGAGCTTCTTCAGGAAGGTCAATTGACGGGCGCCGAAACCCACCTCTTCTTTCAGCTCGCGGTTGGCGGCTTCCATGGCCGTCTCGCCGGGGTCGATAAGCCCTTTGGAGAAACCCAATTCGTAGGATTCGGTACCGACCGCATATTCGCGGATTAAAATAATGTGGTCGTCAACAATCGGCACAATCATTACGGCTTCACGCGCGGTGGGCCGCATGCGTTCATAAACGCGACGCACGCCGTTGCTGAACTCCAGGTCCACGCTTTCAACATTAAAAAGACGCGAACGCGCTACCGTTTCAACGTTGAGAATGGTGGGTTTTTGTAATGATTTGCTCATTGTCATCGGTCTATGCTGTGATTACAGAAGTCATTGTGCGATACGCAGCACGGTTTCGGCAATCCAAATTGCCACTAATTTACATAGTTGCAACGTTTTGCTTGCAATGCAAAGATTCATAAAGATAAAAAAGTCAATAGGTTGAATTTGTTTTGAGAATTTACCGATTCCTGAGTTTTCCCGTTTTTGATAAGCTTACATGCTGCTGCATTGCACAATAAAATTTCCTGCATTAGACAACATGTGCCGATAAACAATTAAAATTACTATGACGATGGGATGGGCATGGGCACCTTTCTGACCTTTTTCACAGCTCTGCTACTCTGTGTCTTGCTTATCGGGTGGTGGTATCGATCTCATGCCAGACGTCGTCGCCTCCCCTTACTGCAAGCCTTTAGCGACGCGACGACCCGCAAGCTTTCTGATGATGAACGCCAGGCGGTCGAAAAGTATCTCGATGGCCTCAGCCAGTCGCAACAGGTACCGGCGACCGGCGCCAGCGTCGCGCCTGTCGCCCTGAAACTGAATGAGCAGAGCGACACCGTTTATACCGTCACCCGCGCCGTCACCCGCTATGGCATTTCGTCTGATGAGCCCAACAAATGGCGATACTTCCTCGACTCGGTGGAGGTTCACCTGCCGCCGTTCTGGGAACAGCATATCAACGACGAGAACAGCGTCTCGCTGATCCCAACCGACAGCCTGCCGCTGGTGATTGTTCTCAATGACCACACCTTGCGCGACTATCCGCAGGAAGCCCGCAGCTACGCGCTTGAACGCGCATCGGCTACCCAGGCGTCGATTCGCGGTGAGGAGAGCGAGCAGGTCGAGCTGCTGAACATCCGCCAGGAAACTCAGGAAGAGCATGCTCTCAGCCGTCCTGACAGCCTGCGCGAAGGGATTATGATCGTCGCAGCCTTCCTGCTGTTCTATTGCTGCCTGATCTCCCCTGACGTCTTTGCGCCGTGGCTGCTCGGCGGCGGCGTACTGTTGTTGGCAGCGGGCTTATGGGGCATCTATGCGCCGCCGCTGGCCGGTTCGCTACGCGAGATCCACTGCCTGCGCGGAATGCCGAAACGCTGGGGACTGTTTGGCGAGAACGATCAGGAACACGTCAATAATATTTCGCTGGGGATTATCGACCTTATCTATCCGCGCCACTGGCAACCGTGGATCGCCCAGGACCTGGGGCAGCAAACCGATATTGATATTTATCTTAACCGCCATGTGGTTCGCCAGGGGCGCTTCCTGTCGCTGCACGATGAAGTGAAAAACTTCCCGCTGCAGTACTGGCTACGCAGCGCGATTATCGCCGCCGGCGCGCTGCTGGTCGTCATCATGCTGTGGATTAGCGTCCCGCTGAATATGCCCTTTAAATTCACGCTCTCCTGGCTTAAGGGGGCGCAGACCATCGAAGCCACCACCGTCGGCCAGCTTGAGAAGGCGAAAGTCCGCATCGGCGACACGCTGCAGTTAAAAGGTACCGGAATGTGCAACATCCGTACGCCGGGCGCCTGGAGCGCGAAAGAAGCCTCACCGTTTACGCCGTTCGATTGTTCGCAGATCATCTGGAACGACGCGCCTCCCCTGCCGCTGCCGGAGTCCGATATCGTCGGTAAAGCCACGGCGCTGGTCCAGGCGGTACAGCGCCAGTTGCATCCTGACCCGGACGACGATTCACACGTTAGCCCGGCATTACGTTCGGCAATTCAAAAATCAGGAATGGTACTGCTGGATGACTTCGGCGATATCGTGCTGAAAACCAACGAGCTCTGTTCGGCGAAAGATGATTGCGTGCGTCTGAAGAACGCGCTGGTCAACCTTGGCAATACCCGCAACTGGGAAGCGCTAACCAAACGCGCCACTGCCGGTAAGCTCGATGGGGTAAACGTGTTGCTGCGGCCGGTGAGCGCCGAATCGCTGGAGAATCTGGTGACCACCTCAACCGCGCCGTTTGTGATGCGTGAAACCTCCCGCGCGGCGCAGGCGCTAAATAGCCCGGCCCCTGGCGGATTCCTGATCGCCAGCGATGAAGGCAGCGAACTGGTCAATCAGCCGTGGCCGGCTATCAGCCTGTACGATTATCCCGCCCACGAGCAGTGGGGCGAGCTGCAGCGTCTGGCGGGTATGCTGATGCATACACCATTCCATGCGGAGGGGATTGTCACCAATCTTTATACCGACGCCAATGGCACCCAGCATATCAACCTGCACCGCATTCCCGATCGCAGCGGGCTGTGGCGCTATCTTGGCACCACTCTGCTGCTGCTGGCGATGCTTGGCTGTATGTCGTGGCACGGCGTGCAGGCGATCCGCCGCTATCAGCGCCAGCGTCAGCGCATGGAAGAAATTCAAAAATATTATGAAAGCTGCCTGAATCCGGTTCTCATCCCTTCCCCGGATCATCAAGATTAATTCCTACGCGGCAGGGTGTGATACCCTGTCGCGCATTTCCCCCCTCGCTGGAGATTCACCATGCAAATCAATATCGCGTGGCAGGAGGTTGATACCGTTCTGCTGGATATGGATGGCACGCTGCTCGACCTCGCCTTCGACAACTACTTCTGGCAAAAACTGGTCCCGGAAACCTGGGGCGCCGCGCGCGGACTCAACCTGCAGGAAGCCAAAGCGGCAATGCATCAGGAGTATCACGCCGTGCAGCATACGCTAAACTGGTACTGTCTTGATTACTGGAGCGAGCGACTGGGTTTGGATATTTGTGCGATGACCAGCGAGCAGGGGCCGCGGGCAAAACTGCGGGAAGATACCGTGCCATTCCTTGATGCGCTGCGGGCCAGCGGCAAGCGCCGCATCCTGTTGACCAATGCGCACCCGCATAATCTGGCGGTGAAGCTCAAGCACACCGGTCTGGACGCGCACCTTGATTTATTACTTTCCACCCACACATTTGGTTATCCGAAAGAGGATCAGCGCCTGTGGCGCGCGGTGGCGGAAGAAACCGGCCTTGATGCGCGCAAAACGCTGTTTGTCGATGACAGCGAGGCTATCCTGGACGCGGCGGCGCAGTTCGGTATTCGTTATTGCCTGGGCGTCACCAATCCGGATTCAGGCCTGGCGGAAAAACAGTATACCCGCCATCCCGGCGTGAACGATTACCGGCGGCTGATCCCTTCCCTGACTCCGGAGGAGAGGCCATGAAAGATAAGCCCGCAGAAAGCGTCAGGCTGGACAAATGGCTTTGGGCAGCCCGCTTTTATAAAACCCGCGCCATCGCGCGCGAGATGGTTGAAGGCGGCAAAGTGCACTACAACGGACAACGTAGTAAGCCGAGCAAAATCGTCGAGCTGAATGCCACCCTGACCCTGCGTCAGGGCAACGACGAGCGTACCGTTATCGTCAAAAACGTTACCGAACAGCGCAGGCCAGCCAGCGAAGCCGTCATGCTGTACGAAGAGACGGCGGAGAGTATCGAGAAACGCGAGAAAGTGGCGCTGGCGCGTAAGCTGAATGCGCTCACGATGCCGCACCCAGACAGACGTCCGGACAAAAAAGAGCGCCGCGACCTGATGAGATTTAAACACGGCGACAGCGAATAGCGCTGCCGCCAGCAAGAGAGATGATTATGACTCAACACGATCAATTACATCGTTATCTGTTTGAAAACTATGCCGTGCGCGGTGAACTGGTCACCGTATCGGACACGTTGGAACAGATCCTGGCCAACCATAGCTACCCGCAGCCGGTTAAAACCGTGCTGTCGGAGCTGCTGGTCGCCACCAGCCTGCTGACCGCCACGCTGAAGTTCGCCGGCGATATTACCGTTCAGCTGCAGGGCGACGGCCCGCTCTCGCTGGCGGTAATCAACGGCAATAACCAGCAGCAGCTGCGCGGCGTCGCTCGCGTTCAGGGCGAAATCCCGGAAGGCGCGGACCTGAAAACGCTGGTCGGCAACGGCTACCTGGTCATTACCATCTCTCCACAGGAAGGCGAGCGCTATCAGGGCGTTGTTGGCCTGGAAGGCGATACCCTGGCGGCATGCCTGGAAGATTACTTCCAGCGTTCCGAACAGCTGCCGACCCGACTGTTCATTCGTACCGGCGAGCACGACGGTAAAGCGGTGGCTGGCGGCATGCTGTTGCAGGTGATGCCGGCTCAGGACGCGCAGCTTAACGACTTCGAGCATCTGGCGACCCTGACCGAGACCATCAAGGCGGAAGAGCTGTTCACCCTGCCGGCGACCGATGTATTATGGCGCCTGTACCATGAGGAAGAGGTGACGGTATACGACCCGCAAGACGTCGAGTTCAAATGCACCTGTTCTCGCCAGCGCTGCGCCGATGCGCTGAAGACGCTGCCGGATGAAGAAGTCGACAGCATCCTCGCCGACGAAGGCGAAATTGATATGCATTGCGACTACTGCGGCAATCATTACCTGTTCAACGCGATGGATATCGCCGAGATCCGCAATAACGCCTCGCCGGCGGATCCGCAGGTACACTAATCGCCCCTCTCGCCGGGCGTTGCCGGGTTTTTCTAACCCGCCGCGCCTGGCGTCAATTATTTCGACCGCGTGTTGAATCGATTTTCACTGAAAGAGTTACGTAACTTTCTTTCAAGAAAGCGATTACATTCACATTTCAGTAGTTTTTTTAATTACTTTTTAACCATTCGGAAACATCTATCGCCACCTGCGGCCGTTTTCCTGAGATAATCACGCGCACTTCGTGACAGGAGTCACTGTGTTTTTCGTAAGAAAGGCGTTTGTCGAGATACGTAAATCTATGAGCCTGGTCGCGGTCTATTCCCTGAAAGAAACCCTACAATTTAAAGCAGTACATATTGGCTAAGGAGCAGTGACATGCGCGTTAATAGTTTAACCCCGCAGGATCTCAAGGCTTACGGTATCAATGACGTCCAGGAAATTGTCCACAACCCGAGCTTCGATACGCTGTATCAGGAAGAGCTCGACCCAAAACTGGAAGGTTATGAGCGTGGCGTATTAACCAATCTTGGCGCCATCGCCGTCGATACCGGCATTTTCACCGGCCGTTCGCCGAAAGATAAATATATCGTCCGTGACGATACCACTCGCGATACCGTGTGGTGGTCTGATAAAGGCAATGGCAAGAACGACAACAAGCCGCTCTCCCAGGAAACCTGGCAGCACCTGAAAGGCCTGGTGACTCACCAGCTGTCGGGCAAACGCCTGTTTATCGTCGACGCCTTCTGCGGCGCCAACGCCGACACCCGCCTCAGCGTGCGCTTCATTACTGAAGTCGCCTGGCAGGCACACTTTGTTAAGAACATGTTCATTCGCCCGAGCGAAGAAGAACTGGCAGCCTTCGAGCCGGACTTTATCGTCATGAACGGCGCGAAGTGCACCAACCCGCAGTGGAAAGAGCAGGGTCTGAACTCCGAAAACTTCGTGGCTTTCAACCTGACCGAGCGCATCCAGCTCATCGGCGGCACCTGGTACGGCGGCGAAATGAAGAAAGGGATGTTCTCGATCATGAACTACCTGCTGCCGCTACAGGGCATCGCTTCGATGCACTGCTCCGCTAACGTCGGCGAAAAAGGCGATGTCGCCGTGTTCTTCGGCCTCTCCGGCACCGGTAAAACCACCCTCTCCACCGACCCGAAACGCCGCCTGATTGGCGATGACGAGCACGGATGGGATGATGACGGCGTATTTAACTTCGAAGGCGGCTGCTACGCGAAGACCATTAAGTTGTCGGAAGCCAACGAGCCGGATATCTATCACGCGATCCGCCGCGATGCGCTGCTGGAAAACGTCGTGGTACGGGCTGACGGCACCATCGATTTTGATGACGGTTCGAAGACCGAGAACACCCGCGTCTCCTACCCGATCGACCATATCGAAAATATCGTTAAGCCAGTGTCGAAAGCCGGTCACGCCACCAAGGTTATCTTCCTGACCGCCGACGCCTTTGGCGTATTGCCGCCGGTTTCACGCCTGACCGCTGACCAGACTCAGTACCACTTCCTGTCTGGCTTTACCGCCAAGCTGGCCGGTACCGAGCGCGGCGTCACCGAGCCGACCCCAACCTTCTCCGCCTGCTTCGGCGCCGCGTTCCTGTCGCTGCACCCGACGCAGTACGCTGAAGTGCTGGTGAAACGCATGCAGGCTTCCGGCGCCCAGGCTTACCTGGTCAACACCGGCTGGAACGGTACCGGTAAACGTATCTCAATTAAAGATACCCGCGCGATTATCGACGCCATCCTCGACGGTTCGCTGGATAACGCCGAAACCTTCACCCTGCCGATGTTCAACCTGCAGATCCCAACCGAGCTGCCGGGCGTCGATACCCATATCCTCGACCCGCGTAATACCTACGGTTCTCCGGAGCAGTGGCAGGAGAAAGCCGATCAGTTGGCGAAACTGTTTATTGAGAACTTCGAGAAGTATACCGATACCCCGGCCGGCGCTGCGCTGGTTGCGGCCGGTCCGAAGCGTTAATCAGGTCATAGAGACAACAAAGCCGGGCGATGCCCGGCTTTTTTATTTTTATACGCTAATCAACTCTCTTTCGCAGGCTTCGCCGGCGACAGCGCGCGATGCACCGGAATTGGTAGCCAGGCGCGGATCAGCAGGCCGCCGCGTTCGCTGGTGCCAATCTCCAGGCGACCGTTATGATTGTCGATAATACGCTGCACTATCGCCAGCCCCAGCCCGGTGCCGCTGGTGCTACGGGCGCTATCGCCGCGCACAAACGGCTGGAACAGATGTTCGCGCTGTTCCGGTTTAATTCCCGGGCCGTCATCTTCCACCTGGAACCAGGCGCGGCTGGCTTCGCTGCCGCTGCTGACTTTAATCCAGCCCTTACCGTAACGAGCGGCGTTCACAACCATATTGGCTAACGCGCGTTTAATCGATAGCGGATGCAGGCGCAGCGGAATTTCTCCGGCCTGCAGATCGGTGGCGATTTCCCGCTCGTAGCCGCTTTCGGCGGCGATCACTTCGCCTAAAACGGCATTGAGATCCGCAAGCTCCATCGGCATCTCCTGGCCGGTGCGCAGGTAATCAATAAACTGCTCGATGATGGCGTTGCACTCTTCGATATCTTTATTGATCGACTCGGCAAGATAGCCGTCCTGTTCGCCCATCATCTCCGTCGCCAGCCGGATCCGCGTCAACGGCGTGCGCAAATCGTGGCTGACCCCGGCCATCAGCAGCGTACGGTCATCCGCCAGCTGTTTGACCCCGGCGGCCATATGGTTGAAGGCGCGGGTCACCGAACGCACTTCCGACGCGCCGTATTCGCGTAGGGGCGGCGGAATAATCCCACGTCCGACCTGCAGCGCGGCGTGCTCCAGATCGACCAGCGGTCGGTTCTGGATACGGATGAATAGCCACGCGCCGCCAATGGCCAGCAGCATTATCGCCAGCGTATAACGGAATAGCGGCGAGAAATCGCCCTGATGGATTTCAGTCAGCGGTACCCGCACCCAGATATTCGGCGACAGCCAGGTCTTCAGCCACACCACCGGCGAGCTTTTGTTGACCTCAACCCGCACTTCGGTCGGCCCGCCAAGCTGGTGCGCCATCTGCTGGCTTAAGAATTCATAATGCTGCGCCCAGCGCAGCCCTGCGTCTTCCGCCGCCTCATTGGAATAGAGCGAAATCCCCAGCTCGCGGTAAATTTCGCGGCGAAACGCCGGCGGAACCACCAGTTGGGTGCCGTCTTCCAGCTGCAGTTTATCGGTCATCAGCATACGGACTTCGTATGCCAGCACCTTATTAAACTGCTGCAGACTCGGCAGGATCGCGAAATTCAGCACCACCAGATAGGTCGTCACCAGGCTGACGAACAGCAGGGTGACGATCAGTAACAGGGTGCGGGCAAATGAGCTTCGCGGCGAAAAACGCACGCGCTTCATGCCTTAGAACCGTCCGGCACGAAGACGTAGCCCAGTCCCCAAACGGTCTGGATGTAGCGCGGATGCGCCGGATCTTCTTCCACCATGCGACGCAGGCGGGAGATTTGTACGTCGATGGAACGCTCCATCGCCGAGTACTCGCGGCCGCGGGCAAGGTTCATCAGCTTATCGCGGGACAGCGGTTCACGCGGGTGGCTAACCAGCGCTTTTAATACCGCGAACTCACCGCTGGTGAGCGGCATCGGCTCATCTTCACGGAACATCTCGCGGGTGCCGAGGTTCAGTTTAAATTTGCCAAAAGCGATCACCGCTTCTTCTTGCGATGGCGCGCCCGGCAGCTCGTTCGCCTGGCGGCGCAGCACGGCGCGGATACGGGCCAGCAGTTCGCGCGGGTTAAACGGTTTAGGAATGTAGTCATCGGCGCCGATTTCCAGCCCCACGATACGGTCCACTTCTTCCCCTTTCGCCGTTACCATAATGATCGGCATCGGGTTGCTCTGGCTACGCAGACGGCGGCAGATAGATAAACCATCTTCGCCCGGCAGCATCAGATCCAGCACCATCAGGTGGAAGGATTCACGGGTCAGCAGGCGATCCATCTGTTCAGCGTTCGCCACGCTACGAACCTGGAAGCCCTGCTCGGTCAGATAACGTTCCAGCAGCGCGCGCAGGCGCATGTCGTCATCCACAACCAGAATCTTATAATTCTCTTGCATTGTTTGTACTCCCAAAGGTTCACTGCAATCGTTAGTGCGTATTCTTAAAAACCCACGCTAATACGACCAGCCAAATCTGGTATATATTCTAGTCGAAATTGTTACAAAGCATATTAAACAGCAATTTATACCCGTCATTCTTCAAGTTGCACGTGCGTTGGCTGCGTGCGCTCACCCCAGTCACATAGTTATCTATGCTCCTGGGGATTCACACACTTGCCGCCTTCCTGCAACTCGAATTATTTAGGGTAAACCCGTCATTCTGAGCAAAATTTACCACCGGCGCGACAAAAAAGAAAAAGGCGGAGGGTCTCCTCCGCCTTTTTAGCTAATTTTGCCGCTTACGCGCGTCGTTGGCTCATGCCGTACCACTGCACCACCAGGAAGCATAGCAGCGGCAACCCATAGGCCAGCGCGGTGCTGTAGCGGTCGGCCAGCGCCCCCATAAAGTAAGGCATAATCGCCCCGCCGACGATGGCCATAATCATAAACGAGCTGGCGCGTTTGGTATGGCTGCCCATATTTTTAACGCCCAGCGCGAAAATGGTCGGGAACATAATCGACATAAAAAAGAAGACCGCAATCAGCGCCACCACCGACACGCCGTCGATACTCATCATCACCAGACCGCAGAGCACGATATTGACCAACGAATACACCATCAGCAGCGTCGCCGCCTGCACCCGCCCCATCAGCCAGGTACTGAAGAAACGACCGACCATAAAGCTAATCATCGCAATCGACAGCAGATAGGAAGCGTGCTGGTTTGTCACGCCATGCCAGTGCTCGGTCGCATAGTTGATAAAGAACGCACCCACGCCGACCTGCGCGGCAACATAAAAGAACTGGGCGATAACCCCGCCGGTAAAGTGGCGATGCTGCCACAGCCCCTGCGCCGCTTCTTGCTGACTGCCCTCCTCTTCGCGAATATCCGGCATCGGCGTGCGGCGGAACAGCAGCGCGATGGACAGCACCAGCACGGCGATAGCGACATAGGTGATTTTTACCGAGCTCTGATCGCCGGTATTGCCCTGAGTAGCTGAAAAGAACAGCGTGCCGCCGATCAGCGGGCCAATAAATTGCCCCAGTCCGTTAAACGACTGCGCCAGATTCAACCGCCGCTCGGCGCCTTTACTATCGCCAAGTACCGTCGCATAAGGGTTCGCCGCGGTCTCAAGGCAACCTAATCCACAGGCAATCACAAACAGCGCGAACAGGAACAGCGCAAAGCTATTCACGCTCGCCGCCGGCACAAACAGCAGCGCGCCAAGCGCATACAGGCACAAGCCGACCAGGATCCCCGCTTTATAACCACGTTTATCCATAAAGTAGCCGGCGGGCAGCGCCACCAGGAAGTAGGCGCCAAAATAGGCCGCCTGCAGTAAACCGGACTGCGCTTTGGTGACGTGCAGGGTCTCCTGAAAATGTTTATTGAGAACATCGAGCAGGCCGTAAGAGAGCCCCCACATAAAGAACAGGCTGGTGACCAGCATAAATGCCCAGCGCAGATTAGGGGTCGCCCCGGCGCGGGACGCCAGCGGCTCCGCCGTTTTATTCACTAGCATGGTGAGATCCTCAGTAGAGTACAGAGTTGTTTTATTGATCCTGCAAAGAGAATATGCGCTCCATCGACACCCATTTTTCGCCTGCCGGCGTCCAGGGGGTGGGAACCTGGTATTGCCACATCAGCGCTTCCCAGCGCTGAATGACCGGGTGGTTCAGGCTGTGCTGAGCAAAGCGTTCGCCATCGAAATCCCCGGCGACCTCCATCACCATAAACAGCCGCGTGCCAAGCCGGTAAATCTCCATATCCAGCACGCCATGGGCGCGCAGATGCCCGGCGACTTCCGGCCAGATACGTTCATGCAGACGCTGGTATTCGGCAATTTTCTCTGCCGAATCGACCAAATCCAACGCCTGACACAGTCGCCGCCGCGCGGCGGTAACGCTCATGACAGCGCCCTATCGAGATGCAAATATCCGCCGTCCACCGATAACCACTGCCCGGTAGTGTGCGACGCGCGCGAGGAGATAAGAAACACCACGGTATTGGCGATCTCTTCCGGCGTGGTCATGCGTTTGCCCAACGGGATGCGTTGGTTAATCGCCGCCATCTGCCGCTGCGGGTCAGGGAAGGTATTTATCCAGCGCTGGTACTGCGGCGTCAGCACTTCTGCCGGCACCACCGCGTTGACCCGCACGCCGCTCTCGCGCAGCGATACCGCCCATTCACGGGTTAATGCCAGCACCGCCCCTTTCGCCGCGGTATAGCCGCTGGTGCCGCCCTGGCCGCTGAGCGCGGTTTTCGAGGCGATATTGACGATAGCCCCCCGCGCCGCCTCCAGCGCCTCACGGCACAGGTGGGCCATTTGGTAGTAGTGGATCAGGTTTTTCTCAAGCGATCCGAGAAACGCCTCACGCCCGGCCTCAAGCCCTACGCCATCGTTCACTCCGGCGTTATTCACCAGCGCATCAATGCGGCCAAAGCGCGCCAGCACCTGGCCTACCGCCCCGGCACATTCAGCCTCCTGGCACAGGTCGGCGATAATCAGCTCACTTTTCGGCGCGATTTGCTTCAGCCTATCCATAAACCCCTGCTCTGGCTGGGCATTAGTGACGATGAGCGGCACCGCCCCCTCTTCCGCCAGCAGTTGCGTCACGGCCGCACCGATCCCCGAGCCGCCGCCGGTGACGATAACCACTTTGCCTTTAAGAAATAGATCCACGCTTCGCCTCCGTTAAACCATAAACCCGACAGGCAGTGCCGCCCCAGATAGCTGACCGCTGCGTTTCCGTCAGCGGGGCCAGTGCCGTTTCGCACAGCTGGTAAACCTGGCGGTATTCCGCCGCCAGCAGGCATACCGGCCAGTCGGAACCAAACATCAGCCGCTGCGGGCCAAACAGCTCCAGCGCGGCGTCGAAGAAAGGCAGCAGTTGCTGCTCGGTCCAGCATCCACCCGCGGCCTCGGTCACCAGACCAGATAGCTTAAGCGCCACGTGCGGTAGCGCCGCCAGCGGCCGCGCCTGTTCAGCCCAGTAGGCCGCGCCGCGCGCGATATCCGGCTTGCCGAAATGGTCGAGTACCAGCCAGTGATCATCGTGGCGGGCGGCAAAGCGTGCCGCCGCCGCGAGATGACGATGGGTAACCAACAGATCCCAGCTATAGCCCTGGCGCTGCAACTGCTGCATTCCTCGCGAGACCGCCTCGCGCTCAAGCCACGCTGCCGGATCGGCTTCATCCTGCACCTGATGGCGCAACCCGCACAGCTGGTCGCGCCACTGCGTCAGCTTGTCCTCGAGATCCGCGGCGGTAATATCCAGCCAGCCCACTACGCCGCATACGCCAACCGCCTGAGAAACCTGCGCCACCAGCCAGGCGGTTTCGTTTTCATCATGACGCGCCTGCACCACCACCGCGCCATCGAGCCGGTGCTGCGCCAGCAGCGGCTGGAGCTGCGGAGGGTAAAAATCCCGGCGCAGTTGCGGCATGTCGTCATCAATCCACGGGTAATCCTGTGGCTGATAGCGCCAGTAGTGGTGGTGGGCGTCAATGCGCAACATGCACTTCTCCACGGTAGCGGTACTGCTCGATAGAAGCCTGATGCATTTCAATCGAGTAGCCCGGCGCCTGCGGCGGCATATAAGCTGCGCCGCGGATTTCGCAAGGGTGCAGGAAGTGCTCGTGCAGATGGTCGACAAACTCAATCACCCGCCCTTCATGGGTACCGGCGATGCACAGATAGTCAATCATCGACAGGTGCTGGACGTATTCGCACAGTCCGACGCCGCCGGCGTGCGGGCAAACCGGCAGGTTGTACTTCGCCGCCATCAGCATCACCGCCAGCACTTCGTTGACGCCGCCTAACCGGCAGGCATCGATCTGCACCACGTCAATCGCGCCGCGCATAATGAACTGTTTGAACATAATCCGGTTCTGGCACATCTCGCCGGTGGCGACCTTCACCGCGCCGATGTTTTCGCGGATCTTGCGGTGGCCTTCGATATCATCCGGGCTGGTCGGCTCTTCGATAAACCACGGGTTGGCGAAGGCCAACGCTTTGACCCATGGAATGGCGGCGTCCACTTCCCATACCTGGTTGGCGTCAATCATCAATTTCCGCTCGGGGCCAATCACTTCCCGGGCGATGCGCACGCGGCGGATGTCATCTTCAATGTCGCGCCCGACCTTCAGCTTGATATGCGAGAAACCGGCGTCCACCGCCTGCTGACAAAGGCGACGCAGTTTTTCATCACCGTATCCCAGCCAGCCCGCTGAGGTGGTGTAGCACGGATAACCCTGCGCCTGTAGCTGTTCGAGACGCTGGGCTTTGCCCTCCTCACGGCTTTCCAGCAGGCGCAGCGCCTCCTCCGGGGTAATGCAGTCGGTGATGTAGCGAAAATCGATACAGCGCACCAGCTCGGCCGGGCTCATATCGGCGACCAGTCGCCAGACCGGTTTGCCTTCGGCCTTCGCCCACAGATCCCACACCGCATTGACCACCGCGCCGGTCGCCAGGTGAATCGCCCCTTTGTCCGGGCCAATCCAGCGCAGCTGGCTATCGCTGGTAAAGCGCCGCCAGAAGGCGCCCATATCGGCGGCGATCGTCTCGAGTTGCTCGCCGACGATTAAATGCTCCAGCGCCTGAATCGCCGCGCAGCAAATTTCGTTGCCGCGGCCAATGGTGAAGGTCAACCCGTGACCGGTGAGCTTAGGATTGTCGGTTTCGAGGATCACGTAGGCGGCGGAGTAATCCGGGTCGGGATTCATCGCATCGGAGCCGTCCAACTGCTGCGAAGTGGGGAAACGAATATCCTCTACCCGCAGGGCGGTAATTTGCGTCATTGTTTGTCCTCCACGGTCAGCTGCTGCTGTTCGCCCAACCCTTCAATGCCCAAACGAATAGTCTGGCCGGCGCGTAAATAAACCGGCTGCGGTTTCTGGCCCATACCCACCCCCGGCGGCGTACCGGTGGAGATGACATCGCCCGGCTGCAGGCTCATAAAGCGGCTCAGGTAGCTGATGATATAGGGCACTTTGAAAATCATGGTGCGGGTGTTGCCGTCCTGATAGCGCTTGCCGTCGACCTCCAGCCACAGGTTAAGCGCGTTGGGATCGGGGATTTCATCGGCGGTGACCAGCCAGGGGCCGGTCGGCCCGAACGTGTCGCAGCCTTTGCCTTTATCCCAGGTGCCGCCGCGCTCGATTTGATACTCACGTTCGGAGACGTCATTAATCACGCAGTAGCCAGCAACGTGCTGCATGGCGTCGCGCTCGTCGATATAGCGCCCGCCTTTGCCAATCACTACCCCTAATTCGACTTCCCAGTCGGTCTTTTGCGAACCGCGCGGGATAATCACGTTGTCGTTAGGCCCGACCACCGCGCTGGTCCACTTGCTGAATACCACCGGCTCCTGCGGAATATCGGCGCCGGTCTCCGCGGCGTGATCGGCATAGTTCAGGCCGATGCAGATAAACTTACCGATACCGCCGACGCAGGCGCCAATACGCGGATTGCCTTCAACCAGCGGCAGGCTGTAGAGATCCAGCTGGCGCAGACGCGCCAGACTCTCCGGCAGCAGCGCGTCGCCGCGCAGATCGTTAATATATTGCGATAGGTCGCGCAAGCGGCCGTCGTTATCGAGTACGCCCGGACGCTCGCTGCCGGGATTGCCAAAACGAAGTAATTTCATGCGTTTTCCTGATAGTGAAATAAAGCGCCGCGCGGTTAGTTGCTCCAACCGCCGTCAATAATCTGCACCGTGCCGGTGGTGTAGGCGCTGGCGTCGGAAGCCAGGTACAGCGCCAGTTGGGCGATCTCTTCCGGCTTGCCGATGCGGCCAATGGGCTGGCGGGCGACAAACGCCTCATAAACCGCCTCTTCGCTCAGCCCCTGCTCGCGCGCCTGCTCGGCAATACGTCCGCGTAGGGAAGGTGAATCGACGGTACCCGGACAAATCGCATTACAACGAATGCCCTGGGTGACGAAATCCGCCGCTACCGAGCGGGTCAGGCCAATGACCGCCGCTTTACTGGCGCTGTAGGCGAAGCGGTTTGGTACTCCTTTCACGCTGGAAGCTACCGATGACATGTTGATAATCGAGCCGCCGCCGCGGGCGATCATCGCCGGCAAAAAGGCGCGAATCGTGTGGAACATGGCGGTGACGTTCAGATCGAGGGCGAACTGCCACTCCCGCTCGCTACATTCAAGAATGCTGCCGCTATGCACCACCCCGGCGCAGTTGAACAACACATCCAGCGGGCCCAGCGTTTCCGCGGCGGCGGCAATCGCATCCGCGCGGGTGACATCCAGCTGCAGCGGCTGTACGCCGGGGATATCGCTCAATCCGGCAATGTTGATATCGCTGGCAATCACTTCCGCGCCGGCGGCGGCAAATAGCCGCGCGCAGCTATTGCCAATCCCCTGCCCTGCGGCGGTAATCAGAACGCGTTTTCCGGTTAGTTCCATTTCTCTCCCCTGGTCTAAAGGACTAATGGTCAGGCCATTGGTGGTAGTCAAAGGCCTGACCTTTCGCATGACAAGTCAGGCATAACCCGCTATCGTGAAGCTTAGATGTTGCAAAAACGGCCACAAACGGCACATTGGTTAACCAATTAATTACACTCGACTAACAAACACTCAAGTGTGCTGGCCAATATTTGTGCGCTTTATCACTGTCTATCGCATGAGCAAAGGTGAAACATGCCGATTACCAGACTGGAAAACCCAAGGATTTACAGACAGATAGCAGACCAACTCAAGCGATTAATTGAGAACAACGAATTTCCGCCCGGCAGTCGTCTTCCGTCTGAGCGAGATTTAGCCCAGCAATTGAACGTCAGCCGCGCATCGGTACGCGAAGCGCTGATTGCGCTGGAGGTGATTGGCCTGGTGGACGTGCGCGTCGGCAACGGGGTAATCGTCAAATCGCAAACGCCGCTCGTCGCCACCAAAGAGCCAGTGATGGCGCAGGCCGGCCGCGACCAGTGGACGGAGATCGACGACGAACTCGACATAGACCTCGATTTTAACGCCGAACTACCGCCCTTTTCTCTGCTGCAGGCGCGCCTGTTAATCGAACCGGAAACCGCCGCGCTGGCGGCACGCCACGCCAGCCCCGAAGAGCTGGCCGCTATCCGCGAGGCCTTTGAGCAAAACTGTCGCGATAACCGTGCCGGTTCAACCACCCATCCCGGCGACCGCCTGTTCCATATCCGTATCGCTCAGGCCAGCGGCAACCCGGCGTACGCGTTTATCATCGGCCACCTGCTCGGCCACCGCTACGGCAGTATGTTCCGCATGCTGCAGCGCCATTACACCCCGGACGATATGCCGCATCGCTCGGAACAGGAGCATCGCGCGATCCTTGAAGCCATTGAGGCCCACGACGTACGTGCGGCAAAGAAAGCAATGAAAAATCATATTGATCAGGTGATTACCATTTTTACCCGCAGCCAGTAGCCGTGATTTCTGCGCCTGGCGCTTTACCTTGCCGAAACGGCTGGTTAAGGTACGGCGGGACGAGATTATTTTGGATGAACCACAGATGAAAACGCCGCTGATCACCCGTGAAGGGTATGAAAAACTGAAGCAAGAGATGGATTACTTGTGGCGTACAGAGCGCCCGGAAGTCACCAAGAAAGTGACCTGGGCGGCGAGTCTTGGCGACCGCAGTGAAAACGCCGATTATCAGTACAATAAAAAGCGCCTGCGCGAAATTGACCGCCGGGTGCGTTATCTCACCAAGTGTCTGGAAAATCTCAAAATCGTCGATTATTCCCCGCAGCAGGAAGGCAAAGTGTTCTTCGGCGCGTGGGTGGAGATCGAGAACGACGATGGCGATACCAAGCGCTTTCGCATTGTCGGCTACGATGAAATCTTCGGCCGCAAAGACTATATCTCCATCGATTCGCCAATGGCGCGCGCTTTACTGAAGAAAGAGGTGGGCGACCTGGCTATCGTTAACACTCCGGCTGGCGAAGCCAGCTGGTACGTCAATGAAATTGAATACGTGAAATAGCGCCGGAACATTCCGAGAGAACCCGGTCGCGGCTGGCATTTTAGCCTGGCAGCCCGTATAACTATCCCCTGATTTTTGACCCTAATGATGAATAAAACCGATGATGAATGATTCGCTCTGCCGCATTATTGCGGGTGAACTTCAGGCCAGAGCCGAACAGGTAGAAGCTGCCGTTCGCCTGCTTGATGAAGGGAACACCGTGCCGTTTATTGCACGTTATCGTAAGGAAGTCACCGGCGGTCTGGATGACACGCAGCTGCGTAATCTGGAAACTCGCCTCGGGTATCTGCGCGAACTGGAAGATCGCCGCCAGGCGATCCTCAAATCGATCGGCGAACAGGGCAAGCTCAGCGAAGCGCTGGAAAAAGCCATCAACGCCACCCTCAGCAAAACCGAGCTCGAAGATCTCTACCTGCCGTACAAACCCAAACGCCGCACCCGCGGGCAAATCGCCATTGAAGCCGGTCTCGAACCGCTGGCCGATCTGCTGTGGAATGAGCCTTCCCACGATCCGGAAACCGAAGCGGCAAACTATATCGATGCCGATAAAGGCGTGGCGGATAGCAAAGCCGCTCTCGACGGCGCGCGCTATATCCTGATGGAACGCTTCGCGGAAGACGCCGCCCTGCTGGCGAAAGTACGTGATTATCTGTGGAAAAACGCCCATCTGGTGGCCAGCGTCGTCAGCGGCAAGGAAGAAGAAGGCGCTAAATTCCGCGATTACTTCGACCACCATGAACCGATCGCTTCCGTGCCGTCGCACCGCGCGCTGGCGATGTTCCGCGGGCGCAATGAGGGCGTGCTGCAGCTGTCGCTCAACGCCGACCCGCAGTTTGATGAGCCACCGAAAGAGAGCCACTGCGAGCAGATCATTATCGATCATCTCGGCCTGCGCCTGAATAACGCCCCGGCGGACAGCTGGCGCAAAGGCGTCGTCAGCTGGACCTGGCGCATCAAGGTGCTGATGCACCTCGAAACCGAATTAATGGGCACCGTGCGCGAACGCGCGGAAGACGAAGCGATTAACGTATTCGCCCGTAATCTCCATGACCTGCTGATGGCCGCGCCTGCCGGCCTGCGCGCCACCATGGGACTTGACCCAGGCCTGCGTACCGGCGTCAAAGTGGCGGTAGTCGACGGCACCGGCAAACTGGTGGCCACCGATACCATCTACCCGCATACCGGCCAGGCGGCTAAAGCCGCCGTCGTCGTGGCGGCGCTGTGCGAAAAACATAACGTTGAGCTGGTGGCTATCGGCAACGGTACCGCTTCCCGCGAGACCGAGCGTTTCTTCCTCGACGTGCAAAAACAGTTCCCGAAAGTGACCGCCCAGAAGGTGATCGTCAGCGAAGCCGGCGCGTCGGTCTACTCGGCTTCCGAACTGGCGGCGCAAGAGTTCCCGGACCTCGATGTTTCCCTACGCGGCGCGGTCTCTATCGCCCGCCGTCTGCAGGATCCGCTGGCCGAGCTGGTGAAAATCGATCCGAAATCAATCGGCGTCGGCCAGTATCAGCATGACGTTAGCCAGACGCAGCTGGCGCGTAAGCTGGATGCGGTAGTAGAAGACTGCGTAAACGCCGTTGGCGTCGACCTTAACACCGCCTCGGTGGCGCTGTTGACCCGCGTCGCGGGCCTGACCCGTATGATGGCGCAGAATATCGTCGCCTGGCGCGACGAGAACGGCCAGTTCCACAACCGCCAGCAGTTGCTGAAGGTAAGCCGTCTGGGGCCAAAAGCCTTTGAACAGTGCGCCGGCTTCCTGCGCATTAACCACGGCGACAACCCGCTGGACGCCTCGACCGTTCACCCGGAAGCCTACCCGGTGGTCGAGCGTATTCTGGCCGCTACCCAGCAGGCGCTGAAAGATCTGATGGGCAACAGCAGCGAGCTGCGCAACCTGAAAGCCTCTGATTTTACCGATGATAAGTTCGGGGTGCCGACGGTATCCGATATCATCAAAGAGCTGGAAAAACCAGGCCGCGATCCGCGCCCTGAGTTTAAAACCGCCCAGTTCGCCGACGGCGTTGAGACGATGAACGACCTGCTGCCGGGGATGATTCTGGAAGGTGCGGTTACCAACGTTACCAACTTTGGTGCCTTCGTCGATATCGGCGTGCACCAGGATGGCCTGGTCCACATCTCTTCGCTGTCGAATAAGTTCGTTGAAGACCCGCATACCGTGGTCAAAGCGGGCGATATCGTCAAAGTGAAGGTGATGGAAGTGGACCTGCCGCGTAAACGCATCGCGTTAACGATGCGCCTCGATGAACAACCGGGCGACAGCAACGCGCGCCGCGGCGGCGGCAACGATCGCCCGCAGGGTAACCGCCCGGCGGCAAAAGCGGCGAAGCCGCGCGGTCGCGATGCTCAGCCAGCCGGCAACAGTGCGATGATGGATGCGCTGGCCGCCGCGATGGGCAAAAAACGCTAATCCTTCCCTGCCCCTCTCTACGAGGGGCAATTTTCCGCTTTTTAATGCCTGAGCCTCGATTAATATATTCCAGTAACCTTTTAATAAGTTCGAAATTTATAAAGTTTCATTCTGTTAACCAATGAAACCTTTATTAAACATTAAGTGAATAAATTAATTTTTGACTTATTTTTGGCTACAACAGGGTTCTTGCGTCATATCAAAAAATAAGCAAATACCCCGGAAAACCGCATTTATTATCCATGCCATGTATTGATGATACAAACCATTCTCATTATCATCGTTATTAGTTAAGTTTTATTCTTCTTCGTTGGCTATAGTCCCCAGCGCCGCTTTAATAGCCGCGCCTGGAAATTCTCTTTTCGGTTAGCGATAACAAGTAGGCCCTATGCAATTCACTCCTGATAGTGCGTGGAAAATCACCGGTTTTTCCCGCGATATTAGCCCGGCTTATCGGCAGAAACTGCTCTCCCTGGGAATGTTGCCCGGCTCTTCGTTTCATGTCGTGCGCGTGGCGCCGCTGGGCGATCCTATTCATATTGAGACCCGGCGCGTGAGCCTGGTATTACGTAAAAAAGACCTCGCGTTAATTGAACTGGAAGCGGTTGCGCAATAACACCTGACCCGGCACTAAGAGTCTGAAAAATGAAAAAATTAACCGTTGGTTTAATTGGTAATCCTAATTCCGGCAAAACAACGTTATTTAATCAGCTAACCGGCGCGCGCCAGCGGGTGGGTAACTGGGCGGGGGTCACCGTTGAGCGTAAAGAAGGCGCCTTCACCACCACCGACCACCAGGTTACTCTGGTTGACCTGCCGGGCACCTATTCGCTGACCACCATCTCCTCGCAAACATCGCTCGATGAACAAATTGCCTGTCACTATATTCTCAGCGGCGATGCCGACCTGCTGATTAACGTCATCGACGCCTCGAACCTGGAACGTAACCTCTATCTGACTTTGCAGCTGCTGGAGTTGGGTATTCCCTGCGTCGTCGCGCTAAACATGCTCGATATTGCCGAAAAACAGCAAATCCGCATCGACGTCGACGCGCTGGCGGCCCGTCTCGGCTGCCCGGTGATTCCGCTGGTCTCCACCCGCGGTCGCGGCATCGAAGCGCTGAAAATGGCGCTTGACCGCCATGAGCAAAATCAGCCGCTGGAACTGGTGCACTATCCGCAATCCCTGCAGCGCGAAGCCGATATGCTGGCGCAGGCGATGCCTGCTGATATGCCGCTGCGTCAGCGCCGCTGGCTGGGGCTGCAGATGCTGGAAGGCGATATTTATAGCCGCGCCTTTGCCGGCAACGCCGCCGACAAACTGGATCTGGCGCTGGCCAACCTGAGCGGCGAGATGGACGATCCGGCGCTGTATATCGCCGATGCCCGCTATCAAAGTATCGCCGCGGTATGCGATGCCGTCAGTAACACCCTGACCGCTGAGCCAAGCCGCTTCACCACGGCGATGGATAAAATTATCCTTAACCGCTTCCTCGGCTTACCGATCTTCCTGTTCGTGATGTACCTGATGTTCCTGCTGGCTATCAACATCGGCGGCGCCCTGCAGCCGATTTTCGACGCCGGCTCGGTGGCTATCTTCATTCACGGCATCCAGTGGCTGGGCTACACCCTGCACTTCCCGGACTGGCTGACCGTGTTCCTCGCGCAAGGGCTGGGCGGCGGTATCAACACCGTGCTGCCGCTGGTGCCGCAAATCGGCATGATGTACCTGTTCCTCTCTTTCCTTGAGGACTCCGGGTATATGGCGCGCGCGGCCTTCGTAATGGACCGCCTGATGCAGGCGTTAGGCCTGCCGGGGAAATCCTTCGTGCCGCTGATCGTCGGTTTCGGCTGTAACGTGCCTTCCGTTATGGGCGCCCGTACGCTGGATGCGCCGCGTGAACGCCTGATGACCATCATGATGGCGCCATTTATGTCCTGCGGCGCCCGACTGGCGATTTTCGCGGTCTTCGCCGCCGCCTTCTTCGGCCAGAACGGCGCGCTGGCGGTCTTCTCACTGTACGTGCTGGGCATCGTGATGGCGATTCTCACCGGCCTGATGCTCAAATACACCATTATGCGCGGCGAAGCCTCGCCGTTCGTGATGGAGCTGCCGGTGTATCACGTACCGCACATCAAGAGCCTGGTTATCCAGACCTGGCAGCGCCTGAAAGGCTTCGTCCTGCGCGCCGGTAAGGTGATTGTCATCGTCAGTATTTTCCTCAGCGCGCTGAACAGCTTCTCGCTCAGCGGCAAAGTGGTCGATAACATCAACGACTCGGCGCTGGCTTCGGTTAGTCGGGTGATTACCCCGGTGTTTAAGCCCATTGGCGTGCACGAAGATAACTGGCAGGCAACCGTCGGCCTGTTTACCGGCGCGATGGCGAAAGAAGTGGTGGTCGGTACGTTGAACACCCTCTACACCGCGGAAGATATCCAGAATGAAGAGTTTAATCCACAGGAGTTTAGCCTTGGCGATGAGCTGTTAGCCGCCGTCGATGAAACCTGGCAGGGGCTGAAAGACACCTTTAGCCTGAGCGTGCTGGCGAACCCGATTGAAGCAAGCAAAGGCGATGGCGAAATGGAAACCGGCGCCATGGGGGTGATGGGCAGTAAATTCGGCAGCGCCGCCGCCGCGTACAGCTACCTGATCTTCGTCCTGCTCTATATTCCATGCATTTCCGTGATGGGAGCAATTGCCCGCGAGTCCAGCCGCGGTTGGATGATGTTCTCGGTGTTGTGGGGGTTGAATATCGCCTACTCGCTATCGACGCTGTACTACCAGACCGTGAGCTTTAGCCAACACCCGCGCTACAGCCTGGTATGCATTCTGGCGGTAATTCTGTTTAACGTCGTGGTCTTTGGCCTGTTGCGTCGGGCGCGTAGCCGGGTGGATGTTTCCCTGCTGGCGACGCGTAAAACCCCAACGTCCTGCTGCCAGAGCCCAGCCGGCGACTGCCACTAAGGAGCAATCATCATGGCATCGTTAATTGACGTTCGCGATATGCTGGCCCTGCAGGGGCGCATGGAAGCCGCTCAGCTGAGCGCCCGCCTGCATACGCCACGGCCGCTGATCGACGCCATGTTAAGCCGCCTGGAAGCGATGGGAAAAGTGGTCAAGATGACCGAAGATGCCGATGGCTGCCTTTCCGGCAGCTGTAAAAGTTGCCCGGAAGGGAAAGCCTGTCTGCGGGAGTGGTGGTCTTTGCGCTGAATAAGACATCCCGGATGGCGGCGCGTTGCGCCTTGTCCGGGCTATCTGCGGTGCGATTTGCTAGCCCTGCCAGGCGCAGCGCTGGCAGGGAAAATCAGGCTTACTTATACACGTCGGCGTTCGCGTGAACCGTCTTCTCGTTCTTCTCGCCGGCAATCACTACGAAGTACTTACCACCCAACTCATCCGCTTTCTTCGACAGATCGCGCTTCGCGTCCATCGGCGACGTGGTACGGGAAGTCGTGATGCTACCGACCTTGGTCAGATTCATCTTCGCGACTTCATCTTTTTGAATCTCTTTCGCCGCGAACGCGCCAAAAGAGAGGGAGCCTATCACCAGAGATGCAACAATACCTGTAACAAGTTTCATAGCCTTTACTCTCCATAAGGTTGTTATTTTTAGTTTGCGGCGGCAAAAACGAAATAATCAACCACCGCAACAACCTAAGTATTGCCCGATCCTGATGATTTACCACGCGGCGCTAAAAATAATTATTCAGCCGGTTTTTCAGCGCGATGAGAGGCTCACAGAATGCCTGGGGATGCGAAATAAACGGCGCATGGGCCGCCTTTTCGAAGACAACAGACTCACTTTGCGGCCACAGCTCATCCAACAGAGGAACGATTTTACGCGGCACCAGCCCATCCAGTCGGCCATAGAGGCGCAAAAACGGCATGGTTAGCGCGGCGAGCGGTTGACGCAAATCGGCGGTTTTGAGGATTTCCAGCCCGCCGTTGAGAACCTCGACAGGCGGCATCGGCAGCGACAGAACGGTGCTTTTCAGCGCCCGGGCGTCCTGGCGCGCGCTTTCGGTGCCCATGGTTTGCAGGGCGAGAAAACGCTCGACGGTACGCTGGAAATCTTCACTCAGCTGTTGCTGGAAGCCGCTCAGCACTTCCGGTTTAATCCCCGGCCACTGGTCGCGCGCGCCAAAACACGGCGAAGAAGCGACGGTCACCAGCGCCTGCACGCGTTGCGGGTGCTGCAGCGCCACCAGGCTCGCTACCAGCCCGCCCAGGCTCCAGCCAAGCCAGATAGCCTGCTCCGGCGCTTTTGCAACGACCTGCTGCGCCATCTCTTCAAGCGTTAAGGCGCCAAAACCACCGCTGCGGCCATAGCCCGGTAGATCCACCAGGTGAAGGGTAAAATGCGTAGCCAGTTCCGACGTAATGCAATCCCATACATTGGCATTCAGCCCCCAGCCGTGCAGCAGCACAAGATGACAATTTCCTTCGCCCATGGTTTGCCACCAGATGTCATTCATCAGTTACTGTTCTCTTTCCATCACTATGAGGGGAATTATGCTAACAGCACACAGCTTATGCTGGCTATGCCAATTGCCGCTGGCCATGGCTCACTGGGGGATGTGCTCGCGCTGCACCGCCTCGCTGCTCGTCACGCCATCGCTCTGCCCGCAGTGCGGTTTACCGGCATTGGCGCCCGCCTTGCCCTGTGGACGCTGCCTGCAAAAACCACCGCCCTGGCAGCGGCTGGTGACGGTGAATAGCTATGCCCCACCGCTAAGCGGGCTGGTACACCAGTTTAAGTTTGCCCGTCATCCGGAACTCGCGGCGGCGCTGGCGCGACTGCTTCTTTTACGCCTGCGCCTTAATTGCGGGCTGCCGCCAGTGGATCGGATTGTCAGCGTGCCGCTTTGGCAGCGCCGTCATTGGCGTCGGGGATTTAACCAAAGCGAGGCGCTATGTCGCCCGCTGGCGCGCTGGATGGGCTGCGCCTGGCGCGGCGATGCGCTGACGCGAAGCCGGCGTACCGCAACGCAACATCAGTTAAGCGCCAGATTACGTAAGCAGAACCTGAAAAATGCTTTCCAGGTTGAATTATCCGTTCGGGGCCTCCATATCGCCATTGTGGATGATGTCGTCACAACCGGAAGCACCGTCGCCGAGATTTCCCGCCTGCTTTTGCGAAACGGCGCCGCGACGGTTCAGGTATGGTGTTTGTGCCGTACCTTGTAGACCCCCGCTGATGGGCGTATTATAACCCAGTAAAATAGTCAACTATTAGGCCAACGCTATGATCCGTATTTCCGATGCTGCACAAGCGCACTTTGCCAAACTGCTGGCAAATCAGGAAGAAGGGACGCAAATTCGCGTATTTGTGATTAATCCCGGCACCCCAAACGCTGAGTGCGGCGTATCCTATTGCCCACCGGATGCGGTGGAAGACACCGACACGGCGCTGAAATTTGAACAGCTGACCGCGTATGTTGATGAACTCAGCGCACCTTATCTGGAAGATGCTGAAATCGACTTCGTCACTGACCAGCTCGGTTCCCAGCTGACGCTGAAAGCGCCTAACGCCAAAATGCGTAAGGTTTCCGACGATGCCCCGCTGATGGAGCGCGTGGAGTACCTGCTGCAGTCGCAGATCAACCCACAGCTGGCCGGTCACGGCGGTCGCGTTTCGCTGATGGAAATCACCGAAGACGGTCTGGCTATCCTGCAGTTCGGCGGCGGTTGCAACGGCTGCTCAATGGTCGATGTGACCCTGAAAGAAGGGATCGAAAAGCAGCTGCTGAACGAATTCCCGGAGCTGAAAGGTGTGCGCGATCTGACCGAACACCAGCGCGGCGAGCACTCCTACTACTAAGCTTCCTCCTCTCGCCCGGCAACAATCCGTTTGCCGGGCGACTTCTCCCTTCAGCATGTTACCGCACAACATTTCTGACTAGCCATCACGGCAAAAACCCGGCAGAGAGTATGACTTAAGTCTCATATTTAAAATTTACCCCGCGCAGGGCATTCTCAAAGCTCACATGTTACCCGTATCATCCACAGCAAGCACCACCGACAAAAAATAGCCAGCTATCCTTTCTCTGGGTCAGGAATAAGCCAGCTTTACGGTGCAAGACATCCTTGTTCCTCTGCGGAACGGATACTGTAGATGTTCAGACTTTAACGTTACCCATAACAAGTTAAGGCCAGGTAAATCATGCCATTAGTCATCGTAGCTATCGGGGTTGCCCTGTTATTGTTGCTGATGATCCGTTTCAAAATGAACGGCTTCATCGCTCTGGTTCTGGTGGCGCTCGCCGTCGGATTAATGCAGGGTATGCCTCTGGATAAAGTCATCGTATCCATCAAAAACGGCGTCGGGGGCACGCTCGGCAGCCTCGCACTGATCATGGGCTTCGGCGCTATGCTCGGTAAAATGCTGGCGGACTGCGGCGGCGCGCAGCGTATCGCCACTACCCTGATTGATAAATTCGGTAAAAAACATATTCAATGGGCCGTTGTACTGACCGGTTTCACCGTCGGTTTCGCCCTGTTCTATGAAGTCGGTTTCGTGCTGATGCTGCCGCTGGTCTTTACCATCGCCGCTTCCGCGCGTATCCCGCTGCTGTACGTTGGCGTACCGATGGCCGCGGCGCTCTCCGTCACCCACGGTTTCCTGCCGCCGCACCCGGGCCCGACCGCTATCGCGACAATTTTCCACGCCGATATGGGCAAAACGCTGCTCTACGGGACAATTCTGGCTATCCCGACGGTTATTCTCGCCGGCCCGGTTTTCGCCCGTTTCCTGAAAGGTATTGATAAACCGATCCCGGAAGGCCTGCACAACCCGAAAACCTTCACTGAAGAAGAGATGCCGGGCTTTGGCGTCAGCGTCTGGACCTCTCTGGTACCGGTGATCCTGATGGCGATGCGCGCCGTCGCCGAGATGGTTCTGCCGAAGGGCCACGCCTTCCTGCCCGTTGCCGAGTTCTTCGGCGACCCGGTGATGGCGACCCTGATTGCGGTGCTGATCGCGCTGTTCACTTTCGGCCTCAATCGCGGCCGTTCCATGGAGCAGATCAACGATACGCTGACCTCCTCTATCAAAATCATCGCCATGATGCTGTTGATCATCGGCGGCGGCGGCGCCTTCAAGCAGGTGCTGGTGGATAGCGGCATGGATAAGTACATCGCTTCTATCATGCACGAATCCAATATGTCACCGCTGTTTATGGCGTGGTCTATCGCTGCGGTGCTGCGTATTGCGCTGGGCTCAGCTACCGTTGCCGCTATCACTGCAGGTGGTATCGCCGCGCCGCTGATTGCCACCACCGGCGTTAGCCCGGAGTTGATGGTCATCGCCGTGGGTTCCGGTAGCGTTATCTTCTCCCACGTGAACGACCCAGGTTTCTGGCTGTTCAAAGAGTATTTCAACCTGACCATTGGCGAGACCATCAAGTCCTGGTCGGTACTGGAAACCATCATTTCCGTGTGCGGCCTGGTTGGTTGTCTGCTGCTGGGGATGGTGGTGTAACCTTCGTTCCCTGAGATAAAAAAGGCCGGGTGCGCATCATGCGCCCCGGCCTTTTTGTTCTTCGTTTCCCGGATAGCGGCGCAAAGCGCCTTATCCGGGCTACCCGCGGTGCCGTTTTTGTCGGGTGGCGCTGCGCTTACCCGACCTACGGTCCTGGGGATGGTGGTGTAATCCTCGTTCCTTTTTTGTTCTTCGGCTCTCAACCGTAGCCCCGGTAAGCGCAGCGCCACCGGGGAATTCTCGCTGGATTAACGGGCTTTGCGGCGCTTATCCAGATCTTTAATCAGCTTATTCACCTGCGCATCGGCAAACATCTGCTCGAGCGTCACGCTAAGCTTACGCCGCCAGTTGGGATACTCGGTACTGGTGCCCGGGATGTTGACTGGCGAAGCCATCTCCAGCCAATCTTCCGGCTGCAGCCCAAGCAGGGCGCTGTTACTGTCGGCGATGTAGCGCTGCATCCCGCGATTGAGCGTTGAGGTCATCGCCATCAGCGAGGCTTTATGTCCGGCGCGCTTCGGCAAACAGCCGTGCCGATGGAGCGCATCCAGCAACCCCTGCTTTGCTTGTTCGCGATCGGCATATAAGCCGCGCAGCACCACTTCATCCGGATACAGACCCAGCGTCTTCCCGAGCGTCAAATCACCCCTCTCCCAATAGCCGCGCAGCGTCGGGAGATCGTGGGTCGTTGCGACCGCCATCGACTGCTGTGGATAAGCCTTCGGCGCGCGGAACGTTTTATCAGGGCCATTTTCGAAATAGAGCACTTTATACGAGTAAACGCCGCTTTTGCGCAGCTTGCCGACGATTTCAACCGGTACGGTACCGAGGTCTTCGCCAATGACCATGCAGCGGTGCCGCTGGCTCTCCAGCGCCAGGATCGCCAGCAGGTCATCCACGGGATACTGCACATAGGCGCCATGGTCGGCGGTTTCGCCATACGGTATCCACCATAAACGCAGCACCGACATCACGTGGTCAATACGCAATGCGCCGCAGTTTTGCATATTCGCTCGTAGCAGTTCGATAAACGGCTCGTAGGCGCGGGCAACCATTACATGCGGATCCATCGGCGGCAGGCCCCAGTTCTGTCCCAGCGGGCCGAGGATATCCGGCGGCGCGCCGACGGAAGCCTTGAGGCAATACAGCTCGCGATCGCACCACGTCTCCGATCCGCCTTCGGCGACGCCGACCGCCAGATCGCGATACAGGCCAATCGGCATCCCGTCCCGCTGGCTGGTGTGCCAACAGGCGGCGAACTGCGTATATGCCAGCCACTGCAGCCATAGATAAAAGCTCACCTCATCGGCATGCTCCGCACAGAAGGTTTTCACCTGCGGGCTGCTCGTGCTCTGATACGCTTCCGGCCATGCCGGCCAGCCCCAGCGCATCGGATCCTGACGGCTTTGCCAGGCATGCAGCGCATCAAACGCCGCCTGCCAGTAGAGACTTTCGCCCTCGCGCAGCACGAACTGACGGAACTCCGCCATTTGCTCATCTTCACGCGTAGAAAACTCGGCCCACGCCAGACGCAGCGCGGTCAACTTCAGCGCGGTGACAGCGGTATAGTCGACATCAGCGGTCTGCCGCGCGGCCTGCAAGGCCTGCTGGGTTTCCGCAAGCTGCCACCATGCCTGCGCGGCAGGGCTACGCTGGAAATCCTCCACCGCGTTGACGTCGATATAGATGACGTTAAGCCAGCGGCGCGAGGACGGACTGTACGGACTGGCGCTCTCCGGGTTCGCCGGATAGAGCGCGTGAATCGGGTTGAGGCCGATAAACGCGCCGCCGCGACGGGCGATTTCCGGCAGCATGGCGCGTAGATCGCCGAAGTCGCCAATGCCCCAGTTGTCCTCAGAACGCAGGGTGTAGAGCTGGACGCAGGCGCCCCATAGCTTTTTGCCCTCTTTGAGCGCCTGCGGTTCGTAGCAGCGCGCCGGGGCGACGATCGCCCGGCAGTGCCAGCGTTCGCCGTCCCGCGTGAGGGTCAGGGTGTGATAGCCCGTCGGCAATCGCCCAGGCAAAGCGAGCGTTTCGCCGCCGCGCGTCTCACCCTGATACTGCTTACCTTCTTCGGTCGTCAGCAGCCAGTGAAACGCGCCGCTTCCCGCTACCGGCAACTGCATTTTTTTACCGTGGGTAAAAACCTTGACGCTGGGCAGCGGTTCTACTGCCGCTTTCGCGGCAGTAGACGTACGATGCATAGCATCCAGCAAACGTTGTTTGGTGGCCGCCGCGATCGACTGCGGCTGGCCGTGCGCGTTGATATAGCTGGGGCTGATCCCCGCCGCCAGCGCGGCATTATCAAGGCGTTTATTCTCCATAGGCCTGTCCTTAGCGTTTTGCCTGCCAGATACGTTGCTGATAATCACGAATAGAGCGGTCGGAGCTGAACATGCCGCAGCGCGCGGTGTTGAGGATCGCCGCACGGGTCCAGGCTTCCTGGTCGCGATACAGTTCGTCTACCTGCTTCTGCGCCGCGACGTAAGCGCTAAAGTCAGCCAGCACCAGGTAAGGATCGCCGCCTTGCAGCAGGCTATGCAGCATCTGATCAAAGGCGTGTTTGTCGCCGCCGCTATATTTACCGCTTTCCAGCTCTTTCAGCACCGCGTCCAGCAGCTTATCTTTTTTGCGCCATTTCAGCGGATCGTAGCCTTTCGCCTTCAACGCCTTAACTTCTTCCACGGTATGGCCGAAGATAAAGATATTGTCCTCGCCAACCTGCTCAGCGATTTCAACGTTGGCGCCGTCAAGAGTGCCGACGGTCAACGCGCCGTTCAGCGCCAGCTTCATGTTGCCGGTACCGGAGGCCTCTTTACCCGCCGTGGAAATCTGCTCGGAGACGTCAGCCGCCGGGATCAGCATTTCCGCCGCCGATACGCAGTAATCCGGCAGGAAGACCACTTTCAGCTTATCGCCCACCAGCGGATCGTTATTGATCGCCTCGGCCACTTTGTTGATCGCCAGAATAATATTCTTCGCCAGGTAGTAGCCCGGCGCGGCTTTAGCGCCAAACAGGAAGACGCGCGGTACACGGTCGGCCTGCGGGTTTTCGCGGATCTCTTTATACTGCGCCAGAATATTCAGCAGGTTGAGATGCTGGCGTTTGTATTCGTGCAGGCGCTTAATCTGGATATCGAAAATCGCCTGCGGGTTGATGTCGATACCGGTACGCCGCTTCACGAACTCAGCGAGACGCACTTTATTCGCCTGCTTAATGTCACGATAAACCTGACGGAATTTGGCATCGTCGGCGTACTTCTCCAGCTTGATCAGCTGGTCGAGATCGTTGGCCCACTCTTTCTTCAGCGTCTTATCAAGCAGGGCAGCCAGCGCCGGATTACACTGTTTAATCCAGCGACGCGGCGTAATGCCGTTGGTCACGTTATGGAATTTGTTCGGCCACAGCTGGTGATATTCCGGGAACAGATCCTTCACCACCAAATCGGAGTGCAGCGCCGCGACGCCGTTCACCGCAAAGCCGCTCACCACGCACATGTTGGCCATGCGAACCTGTTTATCATGGACCACCGCCAGCTTCGCCCACACCTGCTTATCGCCCGGCCAGGTTTTCTCCACCAGCAGTTTAAATCTGTCGTTAATCTCTTTGATTATCTGCATGTGGCGCGGCAGCAGCGCCTTGACCAGCTTCTCATCCCAGCACTCCAGCGCTTCCGGCATCAGAGTATGGTTGGTGTAAGCGAAGGTTTTGCTGGTGATGGCCCACGCATCGTCCCAGCTCATCTGGTGCTCATCAAGCAGCACGCGCAGCAGCTCCGGGATGGCGATGGTCGGGTGGGTGTCGTTCAACTGGATCACTTCATAATCCGCCAGCTCATGCAGCTTGCGGCCAGCCAGATGGTGACGACGCAGAATATCGGCCACCGAGCAGGCGCACTGGAAGTACTGCTGCATCAGGCGCAGTTTTTTCCCCGCCAGATGGTTGTCATTCGGATACAGCACCTTGGTCAATTTTTCGGCGTCGATACCTTGCTGCTCCGCGCGCAGGAAATCGCCGTCGTTGAATTTGGTCAGGTTGAACGGATGGGCATGTTTTGCCTGCCACAGACGCAGCGGCTGCGCGACGTTATTGCGATAGCCAAGCACCGGCAGATCCCAGGCTTCGCCGGTAATCACGAAAGCCGGTTGCCATTCGCCGCTTTTGCTGACTTTACCGCCGATGCCCACCTGCACATCCAGCGCTTCGTTGTGGCGGAACCACGGATAGCTGCCGCGTCCCCAATCATCCGGCGCTTCCATCTGCTGACCGTCAGCGAAGGATTGACGGAACAGACCGTACTGGTAGTTCAGGCCGTAACCGGTTGCCGACTGGCCGACGGTGGCCATAGAATCCAGGAAGCAGGCCGCCAGACGGCCCAGGCCGCCGTTGCCCAGCGCCGGATCGGTCTCTTCTTCCAGCAGGTCGGTCAACTGGATGTCGTACGCCTTCAGCGTCTCGCTCACTCCTTCATACCAGCCCAGGTTGAGCAGGTTATTACCGGTCAGGCGACCGATCAGGAACTCCATCGAAATGTAGTTAACGTGGCGCTGTCCTTTAACGGTTTCCGCCGCCGGTTGCGCCGCCAAAAGCTCCGCCAGCGCGCCGCTGACCGCACGCCACCACTGGCGTTGGGTCATCTCTGCGGCTGACGATAAACCGAAACGCTGCCACTGACGCGTCAGTGCAGCCTGAAACTGAGCCTGGTTAAAAGAAGTCTGTGACATAAGAAATCCTGGTCCTTTACTAAAACGTTAGCCTTAGTGTGCCGACCTCCCGAGGCCGCTGCCTCCTCCCGAGGGGGATTAGACAGGGAGGAGTAGCGGGGATGAGCGAAAATTGTGATCGCGGCCACTTTAACGTTAGCTCGTCGACGGGAATTCGCCGCCCTATTGCGCGTGTAGAACAATAATTTCGCCAGCGCAACGAACGGCAAATTTGTTACAGCGCAATTCATAGCGCAAAGCAAAATTCGCACAGGCCATTATCGTGAAATAAAAAATAAACTACTGACAGAATAAAAAGATGCCATGACAAAAATACGTGAAATAGATTAAACCTAAGAATCCACTGACGATAATTTAATAAAAACAATCAACTACAAAAAATGCCGGGTAAAGTAATTTCGTCCCGGACGAAACCGTCGTAAACCGAGGCATGACGCGTTCTGGTACCGGTTTAAAGCTAATTAAAAACCGAAGCGAGAAATTGTGACCGAGAGCAAATTCAAGAGCATCAATTTTGGACATAACTTGCAATAACTTTCATTATCGCCGACCTTAGGAGTCATTAATTACGAAGCGCAAAAAAAATCCCCATCCCTTTCTTGCACAGCGAAAAAGTGAACTATGTTGATTCCGTCAAAATTAAGTCGTCCATCCCGTCTTGAACACACTGTGGTTCGCGAACGGTTGCTGGCGAAACTTTCCGGCGCGAACAATTATCGTCTCGCGTTGGTGACCAGCCCGGCAGGTTACGGCAAAACCACGCTCGTTTCGCAGTGGGCTTCGGGTAAACATGACCTTGGCTGGTTTTCGCTTGATGAAGGCGATAATCAACAAGAGCGCTTCGCCAGCTATCTGATTGCGGCGATTCAACAGGCGACAGGCGGCCACTGCGCCGCCAGCGAAGCCATGGTGCAAAAGCGCCAGTACGCCAGCCTGCCGTCGCTGTTTGCGCAGCTGTTTATTGAGCTTGCCGACTGGCAGCGTCCGCTGTACCTGGTCATTGATGATTATCACCTGATTACCAATCCGGTGATCCACGATGCCATGCGCTTCTTCTTGCGCCATCAGCCAGAGACCATGACGCTGGTAGTGCTGTCGCGCAACCTGCCGCAGTTGGGGATCGCCAACCTACGGGTGCGCGAGCAGTTACTGGAAATCGGCAGCCAACAGTTGGCTTTTACTCATCAGGAGGCGAAACAGTTCTTTGACTGCCGCCTCGCCTCCCCCATTGAAGCCGATGACAGCAGTCGCCTGTGCGATGACGTCGCCGGCTGGGCCACCGCCCTGCAGCTCATCGCCCTCTCCGCCCGGCAGAAAAACACCTCAGCCCAGCACTCCGCCCGTCGTCTCGCCGGGATTAACGCCAGCCACCTTTCCGACTATCTGGTCGATGAAGTGCTGGATAACGTCGATGCCCGTACCCGCAGCTTCTTGTTAAAAAGCTCGCTGCTGCGCTCGATGAATGACGCGCTTATCGTCCGCGTCACCGGCGAAGAGAACGGCCAGATGCAACTGGAAGAGATCGAACGTCAGGGGCTGTTCCTGCACCGGATGGATGACTCCGGCGAGTGGTTCCGCTATCACCCGCTATTCGGCAACTTCCTGCGCCAGCGCTGTCAGTGGGAAATGGCCACCGAGCTACCGGAAATTCACCGCGCCGCCGCTGAAGCGTGGATGGCGCAGGGGTTCCCCACCGAAGCTATCCATCATGCGCTTGCCGCCGGCGATGCCGCCATGCTGCGCGATATTTTGCTCAACCACGCCTGGGGCATGTTCAACCATAGCGAGTTGGGTCTGCTGGAACAATCGCTGGCGGCGCTGCCGTGGTCGAACCTGCTGGAAAACCCGCGGCTGATCCTGTTACAGGCCTGGCTGATGCAGAGCCAGCATCGCTATAGCGAAGTGAATACCCTGCTGGCCCGCGCCGAGCAGGAGATGGATGTCGAAATGGATACCGCGATGCACGGCGATTTCAACGCCCTGCGCGCGCAGGTCGCAATCAACGCCGGCGATCAGGACGAAGCCGAGCGTCTGGCAATGGTGGCGCTGGATGAACTGCCGCTGGCGAGCTATTACAGCCGCATCGTCGCCACTTCCGTTCACGGCGAAGTGCTGCACTGCAAAGGCCATCTGAGCAAATCGCTGGCGGTGATGCAGCAAACAGAACAGATGGCTCGCCGTCATGACGTCTGGCACTACGCCCTGTGGAGCATGATCCAGCAGAGCGAGATTCTGTTTGCCCAGGGCTTCCTGCAGGCGGCATGGGAGATTCAGGATAAAGCTTTCCAGCTTATCCGCGATCAGCATCTTGAACAGCTGCCGATGCATGAGTTCCTGTTGCGCATCCGCGCGCAGCTGCTGTGGGCGTGGGCGCGTCTTGATGAAGCAGAAGAAAGCGCCCGCAGCGGCATCGCTGTGCTGGCAAACTACCAGCCGCAGCAGCAGTTGCAGTGCCTGGCGTTGATGGTGCAGTGCTCGCTGGCGCGCGGCGATCTCGACAACGCCCGCAGCTTATTAAACCGCCTGGAAAATCTGCTGGGCAACGGCCACTATCACAGCGATTGGGTCTCTAACGCCGACAAAGTGCGGGTGATCTACTGGCAGATGACCGGTGATAAAACCGCAGCGGCCAACTGGCTGCGCCAGACGCCGAAACCTGAATTCGCCAATAACCACTTCCTGCAAAGCCAGTGGCGCAACATTGCCCGCGCACAGATCCTGCTCGGTGATTTTGATTCCGCCGAAATGGTACTGGAAGAGTTAAATGAAAATGCCCGCTCGCTGCGGCTGATGAGCGATATCAACCGTAACCTGCTGCTGTTGAACCAGCTGTACTGGCAGGCGGAGCGCAAGGGCGAGGCGCAAAAAGTGTTAATGGAAGCCTTAACCCTCGCTAACCGCACCGGCTTTATCAACCACTTCGTGATTGAAGGCGAAGCCATGGCCCAGCAGCTGCGTCAGCTGATTCAACTGAATACGCTGCCGGAGCTGGAGCAGCACCGCGCCCAGCGCATCCTACGCGATATTAACCAGCATCATCGACATAAATTCGCCCATTTCGACGAGAGCTTCGTCGAACGGCTGCTGAACCACCCGGAAGTGCCGGAGCTTATCCGCACCAGTCCGCTGACCCAGCGCGAGTGGCAGGTGTTAGGGCTTATCTATTCCGGTTACAGCAACGAGCAGATCGCCGGCGAACTGGATGTCGCGGCCACCACGATTAAAACGCATATTCGCAATCTATATCAGAAACTGGGCGTCGCGCACCGCCAGGATGCCGTTCAGCATGCCCAGCGGTTGCTCAAAATGATGGGATACGGCGTATAACGCCGTTTAGCACAGCTCCAGCTGCAGGTTGTTGTCTTTAATCACCTTCAGCACGCCTGCGGGCGGCATGATATCGGTATAAACCGCATCGACCAGACTAATGCTGCCCATGTTCACCATCGCATTACGGCCAAACTTCGAGTGATCCACCACCAGCATCACGTGGCGCGAGTTTTCGATAATCGCCCGCTTGGTGCGCACTTCATGGTAATCAAACTCCAGCAGCGAACCGTCGCTATCAATACCGCTAATACCGAGAATGCCGAAGTCGAGGCGGAACTGGGAGATAAAATCGAGCGTCGCTTCGCCGATGATCCCGCCGTCGCGGCTACGCAGCTCGCCACCGGCGAGGATAATGCGAAAATCGTCTTTCACCATCAGCGTATTCGCGACGTTGAGATTGTTGGTCACAATCCGCAGGTCATTATGATCGAGCAACGCATGGGCCACCGCTTCCGGCGTCGTGCCAATGTCGATAAACAGGGTTGCGCCGTCGGGTATTTCGCTCGCCACTTTCCGCGCGATGCGCTCTTTTTCCGCCGTCTGGGTCGCTTTCCTGTCGTGCCACGAGGTGTTGACCGAGCTTGAAGGCATCGCCGCGCCGCCGTGGTGGCGCAGGATCATTTTTTGTTCCGCTAAATCATTCAGATCGCGACGAATAGTCTGCGGGCTGACGGCAAACTGCTCCACCAGCTCTTCGGTACTGACGTATCCCTGTTTTTTTACCAGCTCGATAATCGCGTCATGACGTTGTGTTTGTTTCATGAAATATCCCTGGGAATCTCTACGTTCGTTTTCGCACATTTAGCGTATCGACAAACGCCATCGCCAGCCCGACTGCCAGGCCCGCCACGTGCGCGCCATTGGCGATCGACATGCCGAAAACATCAAACCATCCAGCCACTAACCACACTAAAGAGAAGAGGATCAGACCGCGTTGCAGATAAATACCGCTCTGCGGGTCGCGCTCGCCACGCAGCCAGACATAGCCCATTAATGCATAGACCACTCCCGACAAACCGCCGAACCACGGGCCGCTAACCTGATGCTGGACGAATCCGCTCAGCAGAGCGCTGATAATGGTAATCACCACCAGTTTGCCGCTACCGATGCGCTTCTCCACCGCACCGCCGAGGTACCACCACCATAGCAGGTTAAACAGAATATGCATCAGCGAGAAGTGCATGAAAGCATGGGTAAGATAGCGCCAGGCTTCGAATTTCAGCGATGGATCGTAGGGCCAGGCAAGCCAGATCATCATCGTCTGATCGCCCAGAACGTTTTGCAGTATGAAGACCAGGATACAGGCCAGCAAAATCGCCCACGTAAACGGCCCGGCGTTGTTACGCAAGGTAGCTAAAAACGGGAAGCGTTGATAATGCAATCCGCTATTGGTATGCCCCGATTGCCAGCTGGCGGCGAGATAGCGCGGGTCGGCCGGGTTTTCGAGAAAACGGGCCAGCTCGGCCTGCACCCGCGCGGCCTGGCTTTCATCAGCCAGCCAGACATCGCTCTGCGTGTGCTGTTGGATAGTCAGGATGACCCCCTGCGTCGCCATATAGTCGACAAACGCCTGGGCCACGCGCGGGTTGGCAAAAGAGGTAATCATTAACATACAGCGGATCGCTTATTCCACACAAAGGGGGCTAGTATATACCGTACCGCGCTTATAGCGAGCCGTGCGCGACTTCCGCCGGGAAATGACGATGCCAGGCGTCAAAACCGCCATCGACGCTGTAGACGTTCTCGAAGCCCTGCTGCAGCAGATACTGCGCGGCGCCTTTACTGCTGTTGCCGTGGTAGCACATCACCATCACCGGCGTCTCAAAATCGTTATCGCGCATAAAAGCGCCCAGGGTATCGTTGGTCAGATGAAACGCGCCCGGCGTGTGCCCCATGGCATAGCTTTGCGGATCGCGGATATCGACCAGCACCGCCTTCTGCTGATGCAGTTTCTGATGCGCTTCTTCTACATTGATACATTCAAATTGTTCCATGGTTCTCTTCTCTATTGCACTTCATGACGGGCGGTGACCGACCCTGATTTTACCCGCTAGTGTACCGTCAGGCGGTAAATAAACGCCAATATGTTACATGCATCACTCTGAAATGTTTTTTTGATGTTACCAAAAGCGCGTTTGTTTGCTATAGTGAGCGATATCGAACATTTATGAGCTTAAACGAAAGTGAACGAGGTGCGAGCGTGGAAATCAAAGATCTGATTGTGATAGGCGGAGGCATCAACGGTGCCGGTATCGCGGCAGACGCCGCCGGGCGCGGTTTATCCGTGCTGATGCTGGAAGCGAGAGACCTTGCCTGCGCCACCTCGAGCGCCAGCTCAAAACTGATTCACGGCGGCCTGCGCTACCTGGAACACTACGAATTCCGCCTGGTCAGCGAAGCGCTGGCGGAGCGCGAGGTGTTATTAAAAATGGCGCCGCATTTGGCCTTCCCGATGCGCTTTCGCTTACCACATCGCCCGCATCTGCGCCCGGCGTGGATGATTCGTATCGGTCTGTTTTTATACGATCACCTCGGCAAACGTACCAGCCTGCCGGGCTCGACCGGTTTGCGCTTTGGCGCGGAATCGGTACTTAAGCCGGAAATCGTGCGCGGTTTCGAATATTCCGACTGCTGGGTCGACGATGCGCGTCTGGTTCTTGCCAACGCCCAGATGGTGGTACGTAAAGGCGGCGAGGTTCGCACCCGCACCCGCGCTATCTCGGCAAAACGCGAAAACGGCCTGTGGGTGGTGGAAGCGGAAGATATCGATAGCGGCGAAAAATTCACCTGGCACGCGCGCGGCCTGGTTAACGCCACCGGCCCGTGGGTGAAACATTTCTTCGACGAAGGCATGCATCTGCGCTCGCCGTATGGCATCCGTCTGATCAAAGGCAGCCATATCGTGGTGCCGCGCGTGCACACCCAGAAGCAGGCCTATATCCTGCAAAACGAAGATAAACGTATCGTGTTTGTCATCCCGTGGATGGATGAGTTCTCAATTATCGGCACCACCGACGTCGAGTACAACGGCGATCCAAAAGAGGTGGCGATCGATGATAAAGAGATCAACTACCTGCTGAACGTCTACAACGCGCACTTTAAAAAGACGCTGTCGCGCGACGATATCGTCTGGACTTACTCCGGCGTGCGTCCGCTGTGCGACGATGAATCCGACTCGCCGCAGGCGATTACCCGCGACTATACCCTCGATATTCACGATGAGAACGGTCAGGCGCCGCTGCTGTCGGTATTCGGCGGCAAGCTCACCACCTACCGTAAACTGGCGGAACATGCGCTGGAAAAACTGACGCCGTATTATCAGGGGATTGGCCCGGCGTGGACCAAAACCGCCGTTCTGCCCGGCGGCGATATCGGCGGCGACCGCGACGACTACGCGGCGAAACTGCGCCGTCGCTTCGCGTTTATCAGCGAATCAATGGCCCGCCACTACGCCCGCACCTACGGTAGCAACAGCGAGTGGATCCTTGGCGAAGCGACTTCGCTTGCCGATCTGGGAGAAGATTTTGGCCACGAGTTTTATGAAGCCGAGCTGAAGTACCTGGTCGAACACGAGTGGGTTCGCAGCCTGGATGACGCTATCTGGCGCCGTACCAAACAGGGGATGTGGCTGAATGCCGAGCAGCAGACGCGTATCAGCGAGTGGCTGGCGCAACATACGGGAAAGTCTGAACTGTCGTTAGCGTCCTGACATACCCCGGGCTGCGGCTGACGCCTGGCCCGGGCTACATCACCGCACACACAAAAACGGGGCCTACTGGGCCCCGTTTTACTGATGCTTAACCGATTACAAACGAACCGGGTCGATATGCCAGATATGTTTGGCGTACTCCTGGATTGTGCGATCGGATGAGAAATAGCCCATGTTGGCGATGTTCATCATCGCTTTATTGGCCCACTCCTCCGGATGGCGGTACAGCTCGTCCACCTTATCCTGGCAATCAACGTAGCTGCGGTAGTCCGCCAGTACCTGATAGTGGTCGCCAAAGTTGATCAGCGAATCCAGCAGGTCGCGGTAGCGGCCAGGCTCCGAAGGACTGAACAGGCCGGTGCCAATCTGCGTCAACGCCTGATGCAGCTCCTCATCCTGCTCATAATAGTCGCGCGGTTTATAGCCGTTGCTGCGCAGGGCTTCTACCTGTTCCGCGGTATTACCGAAGATAAAGATATTGTCCTCGCCGACGTGCTCCAGCATCTCAACGTTAGCGCCATCCAGCGTACCAATGGTTAGCGCCCCGTTGAGCGCAAACTTCATATTGCTGGTACCGGACGCTTCCGTTCCCGCCAACGAAATCTGCTCGGAGAGATCCGCCGCCGGGATAATCAGCTGCGCCAGGCTCACACTGTAGTTGGGGATAAACACCACTTTTAGCTTATCGCCAATCTGCGGATCGTTGTTTACCACCGCCGCTACATCGTTGATCAGATGAATAATATGCTTCGCCATGTAGTAAGCCGACGCGGCCTTGCCGGCGAAGATATTCACCCGCGGCACCCACTCCGCCTGCGGATCGGCTTTGATCCTATTGTAGCGGGTGATGACGTGCAGGATATTCATCAGCTGGCGTTTATATTCGTGGATGCGTTTGATCTGCACATCAAACAGCGCCCTGGGATTGACCACCACGTTCAACTGCTGGGCGATATAGTTCGCCAGCCGCTGCTTATTCTCAAGCTTGGCGCGGCGCACCGCCTGGTTCACCGTCGGATAATCAATATGCTGCTGCAGATCGCTTAGTTGGCTTAAGTCGGTGCGCCAGGTGTGGCCGATATTCTCATCCAGCACCTGCGACAGCGGCGGGTTCGCCAACGCCAGCCAGCGCCGCGGCGTGACGCCGTTGGTGACGTTGGTAAAGCGCATCGGGAAAATCTTCGCAAACTCGGCAAACAGCGACTCGACCATTAAGCGCGAATGCAGCTCTGACACACCGTTGACTTTATGGCTGACGACAACCGCCAGCCACGCCATACGCACCCGGCGCCCATTGGATTCATCAATGATCGAGGTACGGCTCAGCAGCGCGGTATCGTTGGGATACTGCTCCTGCAGCGTCTTGAGGAAGTAATCGTTAATCTCGAAGATAATCTGCAGATGGCGCGGCAGGATTTTCCCCAGCATATCGACCGGCCAGGTCTCCAGCGCTTCGCTCATCAACGTATGGTTGGTATAGGAGAAGACCTGACAGGTCACCTCGAAGGCTTCATCCCAGCTAAATTTGTGCTCATCGATCAGCAGACGCATCAGCTCAGGGATCGACAGCACCGGGTGGGTGTCATTGAGGTGAATGGCGATTTTCGCCGCCAGATTGTCGTAGGTGCGGTGCAGCTGGTAGTGGCGGCTGAGGATATCCTGCACCGTCGCCGAGACCAGGAAATACTCCTGACGCAGGCGCAGCTCGCGCCCGGAATAGGTGGAGTCATCCGGGTACAGCACCCGCGAAACGTTCTCGGAGTGGTTCTTATCTTCCACCGCCGCAAAGTAGTCGCCCTGGTTGAATTTACCGAGGTTGATTTCGCTACTGGCCTGCGCGCTCCACAGACGCAGGGTGTTAGTGGCATCGGTATCGAAACCGGGGATAATCTGATCGTAGGCTTCGGCGATAATCTCTTCGGTCTCTATCCAGCGGGTATTTTTCCCTTCCTGCTGCACGCGGCCGCCGAAACGCACTTTATAGCGCGTATTGTGCCGTTCGAACTCCCACGGGTTGCCGTACTCCAGCCAGTAATCCGGCGACTCTTTCTGCCGCCCGTCGACAATGTTCTGCTTAAACATCCCATAGTCGTAGCGGATACCGTAGCCGCGGCCCGGCAGGCCCAGCGTTGCCAGAGAATCGAGGAAGCAGGCGGCCAGGCGCCCTAAACCGCCGTTGCCTAAACCGGGGTCGTTTTCTTCATCAATAAGCTCTTCCAGATCGAGCCCCATATCGGCCAGCGCATTATTCACATCTTCATAAATCCCTAACGACAGCAGCGCGTTAGAGAGGGTGCGGCCAATCAAAAACTCCATCGACAGATAGTAAACCTGCCGCACTTCCTGCGACAGCTGGGCGCGGTTTGAACGCAGCCAGCGCTCGACCATGCGGTCGCGAACGGCGAACAGGGTGGCGTTCAGCCATTCGTGTTTGTTGGCGATCGCCGGATCTTTGCCGATGATAAACATCAGCTTATACGCGATAGAATGCTTTAACGCCTCAACGCTCAGCGTGGGTGATGCATAACTAAAGGGTGCATTCATAGCCATAGCTCCTGTGGTTACATCAAGCGTTGATAGAGTTCACGATAGGATTTCGCCGCCACCTGCCAGCTAAAGTCCATATTCATCGCCTGACGCTGAACGTAGCGCCACAGCGATGGCCGCGACCACAACACAAAGGTGCGCCGGATGGCCCGCAGCAACGACACCGCGTTACTGTCCTCAAAGACAAAGCCGCTGGCGACGCCGTCGGCGAGGTTTTCCAGCGAACAGTCGGCCACGGTATCGGCGAGACCGCCGGTGCGGCGCACCAACGGCAGGGTGCCGTATTTCAGGCCATACAGCTGAGTCAGGCCGCACGGTTCAAAGCGGCTGGGAACCAGAATCACATCGGCGCCGCCCATGATGCGGTGCGAAAACGCCTCGTGATAGCCAATCTGCACGCCGACCTGGCCCGGATGTTCGGCGGCGGCGGCGAGGAAGCCCTCTTGCAGGACCGGATCGCCGGCGCCCAGCAGCGCCAGTTGCCCGCCCTGCTCCAGCAGGCCCGGCAGCGCCTCCAGCACCAGATCCAGCCCTTTTTGGCTGGTCAGGCGGCTCACCACGGCGAACAGCGGCGCTTTGTCATCCACCTTCAGCCCCATGGCGATTTGCAGCTGCCGTTTATTCTCGGCTTTCTCTTCCAGGCTATCTCGGTCATAGCGCGCCGCCAGCAGCAGATCGCTTTGCGGATTCCAGATAGCATCATCGACGCCGTTAAGGATGCCGGACAAGCGGCCCTCATGTTGGCGCTGGCGCAGCAGCCCTTCCATGCCGTAGGCATATTGCGGTTCGGTAATTTCCCTCGCGTAGGTTGGGCTCACCGCCGTGATATGGTCGGCATAGTACAGCCCGGCTTTGAGGAACGAGATCTGGCCGTTAAATTCGAGGCCGTGCATGTTATAGAACGACCACGGCAGTTCTATCTCATTCATATGCCAGGAGTAAAACATTCCCTGGTAGGCGAGATTGTGCACCGTAAACACCGATTTCGCCGGACGGCCGCGCGCCGCCAGATAGGCCGGCGTCAGGCCCGCGTGCCAGTCATGGGCGTGCACCACCTCCGGGCGCCAGAATGGATCCAGCCCGCAGGCCATTTCGCTCCCCACCCAGCCGAGCAGCGCAAAGCGCAGCACGTTGTCGGTATAGGCGTTCATGTTGGCGTCGTGATACGGGCTCCCCGGACGATCGTAGAGATGCGGCGCGTCGATCAGATAGATACCGACGCCGTTAAAATGGCCGAACAGCAGGGTGATGCGCCCGGCAAAGGTATCCCGGCGGGTGACGACCTGCGCGTCGGTAATCCCGCGGCGGATATCCGGATACCCCGGCAGCAGCACGCGGGTATCCACGCCGTCTGCGATCTGCGCCGCAGGCAGCGCGCCGATAACGTCAGCCAGACCGCCGGTTTTTAACAACGGGAACATCTCTGAACATACGTGTAAAACCTGCATTATCGCTCCTGTTTGTGCCCCAGTTTCCGCAGCATGTCGCGCGTAACCAGCACGATCCCTTCTTCTGAACGATAGAAGCGGCTGGCATCTTCTTCCGCATTCTCCCCAATGACCATCCCTTCCGGGATGACGCAGGCGCGATCTATCACGCAGCGGCGCAGGCGGCACGAGCGCCCGACCCAGACATCCGGCAATAAGACTGCCGAATCAATGTTACAAAACGAATTCACCCGCACTCGCGGGAACAGCACCGACTGCACCACCACCGAGCCCGAGATAATGCAGCCGCCGGAAACCAGCGAGTTCAGCGTCATGCCGTGACTGCCGGAGCGGTCCTGGACGAACTTCGCCGGCGGCAGCGATTCCATATGGGTACGGATAGGCCAGTGCTGGTCGTACATATCCAGCTCCGGCGTCACCGAGGCCAGATCGAGGTTGGCCTTCCAGTAGGCTTCCAGTGTCCCGACATCGCGCCAGTACGGCTCGGCTTGCGGGTCGGATTGCACGCAGGAGAGCGGGAAAGGATGTGCATAAGCCATGCCAGCTTCGGTAATTTTCGGGATGATATCTTTGCCGAAGTCGTGGCTGGAGTTTTCGTCGAGATCGTCGGCGGCCAGCAGTTCATAAAGGTAATCCGCATCAAAGACATAGATGCCCATACTGGCAAGCGAGCGGGTAGCGTCGTTCGGCATCGCCGGCGGGTTGGCCGGTTTCTCGACGAACTCGATGATCTTCTCGCTTTCGTCGACCGCCATCACGCCAAAGGCGGATGCTTCTTCGATGGGCACCGGCATACAGGCAACGGTGCAGCGCGCGCCTTTTTCGACATGGTCGATCAGCATGCGCGAGTAATCTTGTTTGTAGATGTGGTCGCCGGCGAGGATCACCACATATTCGGCTTTATAGCGACGAATAATGTCGAGGTTCTGCGTCACCGCATCGGCCGTACCGCGATACCAGTTTTCACCGTGTACCCGCTGCTGCGCCGGCAGCAGATCGACGAACTCGTTCATCTCTTCGCTGAAGAAAGACCAGCCTCGCTGGATATGCTGCACCAGAGTGTGCGATTGATACTGGGTAATCACGCCGATGCGGCGAATACCTGAGTTAAGACAGTTAGATAACGCGAAGTCGATAATACGGAACTTACCGCCAAAGTGGACGGCAGGCTTCGCGCGCTTAATGGTTAAATCCTTAAGCCGGGTACCACGCCCGCCAGCAAGGATCAGCGCCACCGATTTGAGAGGAAGTTGACGCGCCAGCATCAACGGATCGTTCTTTTCTAGCCCAACCATGATTAACTCCTTTTGATTCCCCTGCTTCACGGCCCATTCATCATGAACACGCCGAAAACCCCCAGGGACTACGACCTTTGAAATACGCAAACTCCGTGCGCGGGCCCATGCCAGACAGCCATGATGACCGGATTATCCTCTCCGGCGAATGGAGGAATGGCGCGCCACTCCCCCGCGGGTAAAACCATATCCGCCACCTCCGCGGTGGCATTCAGCGCGATCAGCCAGCGATCGGATAACAGGATTTGCAGCCGCGCGGCGCCATGTTGCCACTCGTCGGCGTTTAACGGTTCTCCGCGCTGATTGAGCCAGCTCACGTTGCCGTCCTGCTCCTGCCACCACTGATTACGGGTTAATGCCGGAATGCGCCGACGCAGGTGGATAAGCGCGGCGACAAAAGCGGTTAACCCGTGATTTGCCCGCCGCCAGTCCAGCCAGGTCAAGGCATTGTCCTGACAATACGCATTATTGTTGCCATGCTGGCTGTGGCCATGCTCATCGCCCGCCAGCAGCATCGGCGTTCCTTGCGACAGCAGCAGCGTGGTCAGGAGCGCATGTACGCTATCGCGCCGCCGCTCAATCACGGCAAGATTGGCTTCTAATCCCTCTATACCATGATTATTGCTGTAGTTATTGTTAGTCCCATCGCGATTCTCTTCGCCGTTCGCCTGATTGTGTTTCTGATTGAAACAGACGCAATCACGTAGGGTGAATCCATCATGCGCCGTGATCAGATTGATCGTCGCCGCAGGCCGTTTGCCATCGCGGGCAAAGAGATCGCTGGAGGCGGCGAAGCGCTGGGCGAAGTCACCCAACGACACGTTTTGTTGCAACCAGAAACGGCGCGCGGTATCGCGAAAATGGTCGTTCCATTCGGCAAACAGCGGTGGGAAATTCCCAACCTGATAACCGCCCTGGCCAATATCCCAGGGTTCGGCAATCAGCTTGAGCGCCGACAATACCGGGTCGCGGCGAATGGCCTCAAACAGCGGCGCGTCCTGACGAAATTCCGGCGTACGCCCCATCACCGACGCCAGGTCGAAGCGAAAACCGTCGACGTGGCATTCATCAACCCAAAAGCGCAGGCACTGCAGGGCATACTCCACCACGCCGGGATGACTGAGGTTGAGCGTGTTACCGCAGCCGGTCCAGTTGTGATAATCGCCGTCGTCCCTGATCCAATAATAGCTGCGGTTATCGATACCGCGCAGGGAGACTGTCGGCCCTTCAAGATCGATTTCCGCGCTATGGTTCAGCACGATATCGAGGATCACCTCGATGCCCGCCGCGTGCAGCGCCTTCACCGCATCGCGGAACTCATCGAGCGCCCGCTGCGGCTGGCTGGCGTAGCGCGGCTCCAGCGCAAACAGCGCCAGCGGGTTGTAGCCCCAGTAGTTGCTCAGCCCCATCCGCTGCAGGCGAGGTTCGCTGGCGAACTGCGCCACCGGCATCAGCTCCAGCGCGGTAATACCCAGACGGCGAAAATAATCGATCATCAGCGGATGGCCCAGCGCCTGATAGGTGCCGCGGATCGCCTCCGGCAGCTCCGGATGCAGCCAGGTCAACCCTTTGACGTGGGCTTCATAAATGACCGTTTCGCCCCAAGGCGTGCGCGGCGGTTTATCACCGAGCCAGTCGTAATGCAGATCGACCACCTGGGATTTTGGCGCAATGGCTGCGCTATCGCGGGCATCCGGCTCATACATACCGCCATGCAGACGCTCGTCGTCCAGCAGTTCGCCCGCCACCTGATGCGCGCAAGGGTCGAGCAGCAGCTTGGCCGGATTGAAGCGATGCCCCTGCGCCGGATCCCACGGCCCGTGCACCCGATAACCGTAGCGTAGCCCCGGACGCGCATCGGCCAGCCAGCCGTGCCAGATATCGCCGCTGCGCGCCGGGAGGTCGTAGCGCCGCTCGTTGCCCTGATGGTCGAACACGCAGAGCTCCACCCGCTCGGCGTGGGCGGAAAACAGGGTGAAGTTCACCCCTTTGCCGTCATAGCTGGCGCCCAAAGGCGTCGGTTTTCCTGCGGCAAGCGTCGTCATCAGGCCTCCCGTACCAGCCAGATGGTCGCCAGCGGCGGCAGGGTAATCGACAACGAATGCTGACGGCCATGGCTGGCGACGGGCTCGCTCTCAACCACTCCGCCATTTCCGGCGTTACTGCCGTGATAATGCATCGAGTCGGTGTTCAATTCTTCGCGCCAGCGTCCCGGCTGGTTGATGCCGAAACGGTAGTTGTGCCGCGGCACCGGGGTAAAGTTGCTGGCGACGATAATCTCATTGCCGGCTTTATCGCGGCGCACAAAGATAAATACCGAACGCTCATGATCGTCGACCACCAGCCATTCGAAGCCGTAGGGATCGAAATCAAGCTCGTGCAGCGCTTTATGGTGACGGTAGGTGTGGTTCAGGTCGCGCACCAGTCGCTGGACGCCGTGGTGCCAGTTGTCGCCGCCCTCCAGCAGATGCCAGTCGAGACTGGCGTCGTGGTTCCACTCGCGGCCCTGGGCGAATTCATTGCCCATAAACAGCAGCTTTTTGCCCGGAAAGGCAAACAGCCAGCCGTAGTAGGCGCGCAGGTTGGCAAAGCGCTGCCATGCGTCCCCCGGCATGCGGTCGAGAATCGATTTTTTGCCGTGCACCACTTCATCGTGGGAGAGCGGCAGCACGAAGTTCTCGGTGTAGTTGTAGAGCATGCCGAAGGTCATTTTGTCGTGATGGTAGCGACGATGGACAGGATCGAGCTTCATATAGTCCAGCGTGTCGTGCATCCAACCGAGATTCCATTTGAACCAGAAGCCGAGGCCGCCGTCGGCGGGCGGGCGCGTCACGCCGGCAAAATCGGTGGACTCTTCCGCCATCGTTACCGCCCCTGGCGTCTGCTCGCCGAGAATACGGTTGGTGTTACGCAGAAACTCGATCGCTTCGAGATTTTCCCGCCCGCCGTATTCGTTGGGGATCCACTCGCCCGCTTTACGGCTATAGTCGCGGTAGATCATCGACGCCACCGCGTCGACGCGCAGCGCATCAATGCCGAAGCGCTCGATCCAGTACAGCGCGTTACCCACCAGGTAATTGCTGACTTCGCGGCGGCCGTAGTTATAGATAAGGGTATTCCAGTCCTGGTGATAACCTTCGCGCGGATCGCTGTGTTCATACAGCGAGGTGCCGTCAAATGAGGCCAGCGCAAAATCATCCGCCGGAAAATGACCCGGAACCCAATCGAGTATCACGTTAAGGCCTGCGGCGTGGGCGGCATCGATGAAATAGCGGAAATCTTCACGGGTGCCGAAGCGGCGTGTCGGCGCGTAGAGGCCGGTCGGCTGGTAACCCCAGCTACCGTCGAACGGGTGTTCGTTCACCGGCAGCAGTTCGAGGTGGGTGAAGCCCATCCATTTTGCATATGGCACCAGTTGGTCTGCCAGTTCGCGGTAGCTAAGCCAGAAGTTATTGTCGGTATGGCGGCGCCAGGAACCGAGGTGCACTTCATAAATAGAGATCGGCGCATCAAACTGGTTCGCGGCTTTGCGCGCCGCCGGCTGTTCGACTTTCGGCGGCAAATCGCAGATAAGCGACGCGCTTTCCGGGCGCATCTGCGACTCAAAGGCGTAAGGATCGGCTTTGACGCGTAGATTGCCATGAGCGTCGATCAGCTCGAATTTATACAGTTGGCCATTAAGCGCGCCGGGAATGAAGAGTTCCCAGATACCGGACTCTTTACGCAGGCGCATGGGATGGCGTCGGCCATCCCAGTAGTTAAATTGCCCCACCACCGAGACCCGGCGGGCGTTTGGCGCCCAGACCGAAAAGCGTGTACCGGTGACGCCATCCATAGTGTCGGCGTGCGCGCCCAGGGTTTCGTAAGGGCGCAGGTGCGTTCCCTCGGACAACAGCCAGGCATCAACGTCCTGCAGCAGCGGGCCGAAACGGTAAGGGTCGTCAATCAGGTTTTGCTGTCCATGCCAGGTGACGGCCAGCTGGTAGCGAAAAGCGTTTTTACGCCGCGGCAGCAGGCCGCTAAAGAATCCGCGCGAGTCGAGGCATTCGAGTTTGCCGACTTTACGCCCGGTTTTCGGTTCAATAACCCACACTTCGGTGGCATCTGGTAATAATGCGCGAACTTCCAGCCCCGCCTCGGTACGGTGCATGCCAAGCACGGAAAAGGGATCCGCGAAATGACCTGCAATCAGCGCATTAATCACGTCTCTATCGATTCGATTCGACATGCTTTCATCCTGTTGTAAGTGTCGCCCTTTCCTGTAACCGGCGACTTTTTTGACCTGAACGGCGCAGCACCAACGTGCATCCTCCTGCTCCGTCCCACCTTCAGGTAAGGAACTCCTTACTTAAAGCATAGCCAAGGCTGCGTTACCTCCGTGGGGAAAAATCCAACATCCGCGTTTACTCCTTGTATTACGCAAAAAAAAGGGGTGTATCCACACCCCTTATCGTTTGTCCTGCGTTTACGCCAGCTGTCGTAGCATGCGGCGCAACGGTTCGGCGGCGCCCCACAGCAGCTGGTCGCCGACGGTAAAGGCCGACAGGTACTCAAGACCCATGTTCAGTTTACGCAGGCGCCCTACCGGGGTGGTCAGGGTGCCGGTCACCGCGGCTGGGGTCAGCTCGCGCATGGTGATGTCGCGATCGTTTGGCACCACTTTGGCCCACGGGTTATGCGCGGCCAGCAGTTCCTCAACGGTCGGGATAGAAACATCTTTCTTCAGCTTGATGGTAAACGCCTGGCTGTGGCAGCGCAGCGCGCCGACGCGCACACACAGACCATCGACCGGGATCGGCGACGCGGTGGCGAGAATTTTGTTCGTCTCCGCCTGGCCTTTCCATTCTTCGCGGCTCTGGCCGTTATCAAGCTGTTTGTCGATCCATGGGATCAGGCTGCCCGCCAGCGGCACGCCAAAGTTATCGACCGGCAGATCGCCGCTGCGGGTCAGCGACGTCACTTTGCGCTCGATATCGAGAATCGCGGAAGCCGGGTTCGCCAGCTCGCTTGCCACGTGGCCATGCAGTTGGCCCATCTGGCTCAGCAGTTCGCGCATATGACGCGCGCCGCCGCCGGAAGCCGCCTGGTAAGTCGCCACGCTGACCCACTCCACCAGGTCATGGGCAAACAGGCCGCCGAGGGACATCAGCATCAGGCTCACCGTACAGTTGCCGCCGACGAAGGTTTTGATGCCGTTATTCAGGCCAGCGGTAATGACATCCTGGTTAACCGGGTCGAGAATAATGATCGCATCGTCTTTCATGCGCAGCGAAGACGCCGCGTCAATCCAGTACCCCTGCCAGCCGCTTTCGCGCAGCTTCGGGTAAATCTCGTTGGTGTAATCGCCGCCCTGGCAGGTAACAATAATGTCCAGCGCCTTCAGCGCTTCCAGATCGAATGCATCCTGAAGCGTCCCCCCGGTACTGCCGCCGAATGACGGCGCGGGCTGACCCAGCTGAGAGGTGGAGAAGAAAACAGGGCGAATGGCGTCGAAATCACGCTCTTCCACCATGCGTTGCATGAGAACAGAGCCGACCATTCCACGCCAACCGATAAAACCAACATTTTTCATAACGTATTCCTGCGAGGTGTGTGCTGTTAGTGCCAGGCCAGTTTCCAACTGGGATGTCCTTCACATTACAAAATGCAGCTAAAGTCGCAAGTGAAATTAATCAATGATTGCGCGCCAATCAGAAAAGCAACTTATCCCACACTCCGCCCACCGTCGCTGGTAGTCATAAAAAGCGTAAAGATTATCGGGCAAATAACCCGCGTAATGGAATATTTTCCGTCGCTATTTTATTGATCCTGATTATGGATTCAGCACGAAAAATATCGCTTTCACGCTTGCGAAAAAAAACGGATAAAGCCTTGTGTCGCAAGGCCTGACGAGCGATACGATCATTGTCGTAGCGCTGATATTCACGGCAGAAGGAAGTGGAAAAGAGGGGAAAAAAGCGTGTTAACGAAGAGAATTCAGGATAAGCGGCATTACCCTGATTTTTCCCCGGATACCGTGGTGGTGTCCGGGGAAATTATTTTTGCTTAGCTCAGCAGCTGGAAGGCAATCATCCCGACGATGGCGCCGGTGGTGCCAAGGATGGTTTCCATCATCGTCCAGGTTTTCAGCGTCTGCGCTTCGCTGGCGCCGGTAAACTTACCGAACAGCCAGAAGCCGGCATCGTTCACGTGGCTCACTACAATCGAACCACCTGCGATACAGATGGAGAGAGCCGCCATTTGCGCGCCGCTGTAGTTCAGTTGCTCAATGACCGGCATCACCAAGCCGACCGCCGTCAGACACGCCACGGTCGCGGAGCCCTGAATAATACGTACGGCAGCCGCCAGCACGAAGCAGGTAATCGCAATCGGCAGACCCAGACCAGTCAGCGCTTCGCCGAGCGCCGGGCCGACGCCGGAGTCCACCAGCACCTGCTTGAAGACGCCGCCTGCGCCAATCACCAGCAGAATAATACCCGCCGGCTGCAGCGCCGCGCCGCAGATCTCCATCACGCGATCTTTCGCCATCCCCTGACGTACCGCCAGGCCGTAAATCGCTACCAGGCAGGCAACCAGAATCGCGGTGAATGGGTGGCCGATAAACTCGAACCATTCATAGGCGGTGGATCCCACCGGCACAAAGCGCGCGGCGATGGTTTTCAGGCCGACCAGCACCAGCGGCAGCAGAATCAGCGAGAGGCTAAAGCCGAAGGACGGCATTTTACCTTCGCCGAGATGCGGTTCGCTGATATCGTCAGGAATGTGCAGCTCAACGTAGCGGCTGATGAAGTTACCCCACAGCGGGCCGGCGATAATCATCCCCGGAATAGCGGCGCAGAGACCAATCAGGATCATCCAGCCGAAATCGGCGTGCATCTGCGAAGCCAGCAGCATCGGCGCGGGCCCCGGCAGCAGGAATGCCGCGGCGGCGGCTACGCCGGCGAACAGCGGGATCACCAGCTTCACGAGGTTAGTGCCGGTATGGCGCGCCATGGAGAACGCGACGCTAATCAGCAGCACGATCGCCACTTCGAAGAACAGCGGCAGCGCGCAGATAAGGCCGGCCAGGCCAATAGCATAGTGCGCGCGGTTGTGGCCGAAGGACTTCAGCATTTTCACCGCAATTTGGTCGACCGCGCCGGTTTCATGCAAAATTTTACCGAACATCGCGCCCAGCGCGACGACTATCGCCAGGAAGCCCAGCGTGCCGCCCATCCCTTTTTCCATCGTCGCCGCGATTTTATCCAGCGGCATACCGGAAAAGAGACCTGCGCCAATAGAAACCACCATCAAAGCCACGAAGGCGTGCATACGCGCCTTCATGACTAAAAACAGCAGCAGCAATACCGAGCCGACTGCTGTTAAAACAAGCGTTAAAGTACTCACTAGTTACTGCCTTTGTTAATCACCTCAATGGTGCTGGCGACCACGCCTTCCAGTGACTGGTCGATATCGACGATAAGCACATCGCTTTCGTCAGCGCCTGGTTCCTGCAGTGTTTCAAACTGCGTCACCAACATTTGGGTTTTGAAGAAGTGCCCTTTACGCGCCTTCAGACGGCTTTCAATCACGTCGAAGTCGCCTTTCAGGTAGATAAAGGAGAGGTTCGGGTTGCCCTTGCGCAGAATGTCGCGGTAGCTTTTTTTCAGCGCTGAGCAGACGATCAGCGAAACTTTGTTGGTGCGCTGCATGGCAAATGCCGCGTCATTCAACGCCTGCAGCCACGGGGTGCGATCATCGTCGTTCAGCGGCTCGCCGGAAGCCATCTTGGTGATGTTGCTGCGCGGATGCAGAAAATCGCCATCGAGAAACGCGGCTTTCAATTGATGCGCCACTTCGCTGGCGACGGCGGATTTACCACTGCCGGAAACGCCCATCAGGACATAGACGTGGTGATCATGGTTAGTCGTGCTCAAAGCGTCCTCCCACTGGACTGGTACGCCGCGCCGGGGCTGACTGATACAGCGCGAAAGCGGCGTACTGGTTAATGATTACGGGCAAGTGTTACGGGTAACTGTTATCGGTAACATTGTCATGCCGGACCCTGGGAGAAGCAATAACCATTCGTGCCAGATGTGAATATGTGTGATCTACTTCAAACTTGTCGGTTTAAATAGATCCACCCGGTGACAATGTGAAACCTAAATCTAACATCTTAGGGGTAATCGTCTCACCGCGGATGCGCGCCAGCAGACGCTCGGCGCCGATGCGCCCCATGCGCTCACGCGGGGTCAGTACGCTGGCGAGACGCGGCTCCATCACCTGACCGATATCGTGACCGTGGAAACCGGCTATCGCCATGTCGTCCGGGATTTTCAGCCCCAGACGCTGGCACTCGAACGCCGCACCGACCGCGAGGTCATCGTTGGTGCAGAAGATGCCGTCGAGCTGCGGATATTCGCGACGCGCCTGACGCATCAGCTCAATCCCTGACGAGTAGGAAGAGGATTGCTCCACCATCACGCTGTAGGGCGTCATGCCGGCATCGAGCATCGCCTGCTCGTACCCCTTCTGTTTGATGATAGTACGTTCATCCAGACGCGCGCCGAGATAAGCAACGTGGCGGTGACCGCGGGCGATAATCGCCGCCGTCATCTGCCGCGCCGCTTCGAAGTTATCGAAACCGACGGCAATGTCGAGGCACGGCGACTGGCTGTCCATCAGCTCAACCACCGGGATCCCCGCCACTTCAATCATTTTCAACGTGCGCGGCGTGTGGGTACGTTCAGTGAGGATCAGGCCGTCAATATTCCAGGAGAGCATCGATTCGAGACGCTTCTCTTCCATTTCCGGCTTATAGCCGTAGTGCGCCAGCATGGTTTGATAACCGAAGGCGTCGGTGACGCTTTCAATGCCGCGTAGCACTTCCGAGAAGACCTGGTTGGTTAACGAGGGCAGCAGTACGCCGATGGCGCGGCTGGTGGCGTTGGAGAGAATATCAGGAGCGCGATTGGGAATATAACCCAGCTCATCGAGTGCAACGGCAATCTTGCCACGCAGGGCCTCAGAAACCTGTTCCGGGTTACGTAAATAGCGACTGACCGTCATTTTGGTCACGCCGACAAGATCGGCTACATCCTGAAGTACGGGTCTTTTCTTTTTCATCGTCCTGACTGTGATCGGCTGGGAAACATTTTCTCAGTTTATCACGGACAAAGCGCAACCTTCCCGGAGAAAAAAGGGCCAAAAGATTTATTTAGAGTTGATACGCAAAATCATTCAAGTTGCATTGAGGCGGCAACGCAACGAATCCCCGGAAGCGTACAGAGGGTACGCGCCCGGGGTGAGTGAGGAGAGCCAACAAAAATGCGGCTTGAAGGATGACGCGTATCAAACCGGCGGCAGATCGAACAGCAAAATTTCGCTATCGCTGTCGGCGTGAACCGAAATCGCCTGCTCGCCCCAAATCGCCAGACCATCGCTGGTGGTGGCTTTGGTGCCGTTAATCGTCACTTCGCCTTTCACTACCTGGATCCACACGCGACGTTCCGCGGCAATCTGGTGAACCGACTGCTCATCTTTCAGCAGCGCCCAGCGATACAGTTCCATATCCTGATGCACTTTCAGCGACCCTTCGCGCGCATCTGGCGACAGCACCAGCTGTTTGCCCTGCGCGGCATCAAAGCGGCGCTGCTCGTAGCGCGGCGTAATGCCGGTTTCTTCTGGAATAATCCAGATCTGATACAAACGCAGGCGGTCGGTGCTGCTCGGGTTGTACTCAGAGTGACGCACGCCGGTACCCGCGCTCATGATCTGGAACTCGCCAGCCGGAACCTGCTCTTTGTTACCCATGCTGTCCTGGTGCTCAACCGCGCCTTCCAGCACATAAGTCAGGATTTCCATGTCTTTGTGCGGGTGGGTGCCAAACCCCTGGCCGGCGTCGATTACGTCATCGTTAATCACGCGCAGCGCGGAGAAACCCATAAAGTTCGGGTCGTAGTAGTTGGCGAAAGAGAAAGTATGCCAGGAATCCAGCCAGCCATGGTTAGCGTGGCCACGTTCGTTAGCTTTGCGTAAGTAGATCATGTTGCACCCCCGTATGTTTTCGATGGAGTAAGTGTGGACCCATTCCGCCGGCGATCATAGAGGGTGAAAATTGACTCCTCTGTTCAAAAAATATGAACAAGCGGCGAGGAGCCAGATTTTCTTATTTTGCGAGGGTAATAGTAGCCGGAGAAGGTTGTTCAAAGCCGCGCTGCAGAATCTCCATATTGGTGAGAACTTCAGATTCCTTGACGTAATTCGGCTGGCCGTTAACGAGGGTGTCATACAGCGCGTCATACACTCGTCCGTAGTCGCCGGTTTCCAGCGGCACCTCTTCACGTACCTCCACGCCCGCCTCGTTGATGTAGACCAGTTGCCCTACGCTGTCATCAGCGCCGAACCCCGCGTCGCCCGGCATAATGTTGGCCTTCAGGCTGGTCTCCTGCTGGTCAATGCCGTATTTCACAAACGAGCCTTTATGGCCATGAACGATAAATTTCGGGTAGTCAATCTGCACCAGATGGCTGGTTTTGACGATCGCTTTCAGGTCGCCATAAAACAGTTGAGCTTCAAACGTGTCATCGGGATTGGCTTTATTACGTAGTGAGCGCAGATCGTAGGAAACATGATCCGGGCGACCAAACAGCGAAATGATCTGGTCCATGGTATGCACCCCGAGGCCATAGAAATCGCCGCTTTGTGGTCCCCCCTGGATGGTTTCCGCCACCGGTCGGTAGTTATCAAAATGACTTTCAATTTCCACCAGTTCGCCGAGCTTACCGCTTTCAATCACCTTTTTGGTGGTCAGGAAACAGGAGTCGAAGCGGCGGTTCTGATAAGGCGTCACCGTCAACCCTTTGCTTTTCGCCAGCGTAAACAGGGCTTTCGCCTCTGCCAGCGTCGGGGTAAAGGGCTTTTCGACCAGTACGTTTTTCCCCGCTTCCAGCGCCCGCTTCGCATATTCGAAGTGGCTATCGGCATGGGTGCAGACCACCACCAGTTTGACCTGCGGGTCGTTCAGCACTTCATCGAGGTCGCTGGTGAAGTGGATATGGGAATACGCCGGCGCCTGTTCTTCCGGCCTGGCGCTGCGGCGATAAATATGCGCGACGTGCCAGCGGTCTTTGCGATGCAGGACGTAAGGAAGGTGATAGCGGGTCGTGCTTTTACCGAAGCCAATAAATGCGCAGTGCAGAATCATAACGCTGTCCTTAGTTGATGTGCTGCCTTTAACCATAGCGCAAGCCGGGGGCTCACTTCATCCCCCTTTCCGCCAGCCAGGAGAATTCACCAATAAAATATCTCGGCTACCACCCATATATAATTATTGATAAGTAATTGATTAATAAATAAATATTTTTCATTTTCTCTACTAAAATGCTTGCTTTCGATGGCAAAACTGCGCATAAGTGAGGGGCAACCAGGACGTTGCTAAAGACTAACGGAGTAGCCAGCCGCTGCTGATGGAAAAAAAGTACCTCGCCATAAACTGTGCCATGTGTTTCTGGCTTCTCGCTTTGATCGCCTGGTTTAGCGATGAGATTGCGCTAGCGCGCCTTGCGGCCGCCTGTACCCTCTTCGCATTCCTTATTCATACCCAAAGGGAAAAATTAACGCTATGTTTATGAAGAAAAATAAAACCGAAGCGCAGGCTACTGAAGTCGCTGCGCCAACCGTGGCGACAACAGAGCCAGAAACAGCAAGCGTCAAAAAACAGGAAACCACGGTGATCGCCAGCGGCGTGCATTTCGTCGGCAACATCGTCGCCTACGGCCATGTCTATATCCACGGCCAGGTCACCGGCAACATTGAGGCCAAAGAACATCTGATTAAGGTGATGCGCGAAGGTCAGGTTGAGGGCAATATCCACTGCCGCGAGCTGATCGTCGACGGCAAAGTACACGGCCAGTGCCGTGGCGATAGCATCGCTATTGAGGAACATGGCAACATCGACGGCACCCTCGCCTATCGCGCGCTGGCGATTAAAAAGGGCGGCCTGTTTACCGGCAGCGCGGAGGTGTTGGCCGCGGCGGAAAGCAAAAACAAAAGCAATATCGTCGGCCTGATCCCGGAAGAAGGAACGAAACCCGTAAAATCGCAACACGCCTGAAATGAGCGCAAAAAAAAAGCCAGCACCCGGCTGGCTAAAGTAATACTGGAAGCAATGTGAGCAATGTCGTGCTTTCAGGCTTTCCGCAAGGGTCTCCCTGAATGCAGGACAATAATAATCATTCTCATTCGCACTTGTCTACTTTTTTTTGCAATTAATGCGTGTTGACTCGAACGCCGGAGTCAGTGATGTTTAAAGGGTCTTTTCAACCAAATGAGGAACAAGGAATGAGTGACATCGTGATACGCCATGCTGAACCGAAAGATGTTGACGCGATTCGTCAAATTCACGCCCAGCCGGAGGTGTATCACAACACGCTACAGGTCCCTCATCCATCCGAGCATATGTGGCGGGAGCGGCTAACCGATACGCCCGGCGTGAAGCAGCTGGTGGCCTGTATCGATGGGCAAGTCGTGGGGCATTTATGCATTGCCGTCGTCCAACGCCCTCGCCGTAGTCACGTTGCCGATTTTGGTATCAGCGTGGATTCGCGCTGGCATAACCGCGGCGTCGCCAGCGCGCTGATGCGCACCATGATTGATATGTGCGACAACTGGCTGCGCGTCGAGCGCATTGAGCTGACGGTGTTCGCCGATAACGCCCCGGCAGTCGCGGTGTATAAGAAGTACGGCTTTGAGATCGAAGGCACCGCCAAGGGTTACGCATTGCGCAACGGCGAGTATGTGGATGCGTATTATATGGCGAGAATGAAGTAGCGTGTTGCCGGGTGGCGGCTTCGCCTTACCCGGCCTACTTTTGTGCAATTGTAAGCCCGGTAAGCGCAGCGCCACCGGGCAACACCTTAATACCCTGCGGTCAAATCACCGGGTGAACGCGGATCGGAAGCGCCATACAGCGTGCCGTCCGGCCCCACCATAATGCTCTGGGTACTGCCCATCGCCTCTTTCAGCGCGACTTTCTGCCCCTTTGCTTCCAGCCATTTCACGGTATCCGGGCTAAAACCTTTCTCCACCCGCAACTCGTCCGGCAGCCACTGGTGGTGGAAGCGCGGCGCATTGGTGGCCTCCGCGACGTTCATCCCAAAATCAATGGTGTTGACCACCATTTGCAGCACGGTGGTGATAATTCGGCTACCGCCCGGGCTACCGGTCACCAGCCAAGTCTTCCCGTCTTTTACCACGATAGTTGGCGACATCGACGACAGCGGACGCTTTTTCGGCCCTACCGCGTTGGCGTCGCCGCCCACCAGCCCATAGACGTTAGGCACGCCGGGTTTCGCCGAGAAATCATCCATCTGGTTGTTGAGTATAATGCCGGAGTCGCCGGCCACGATGCCGGTACCAAAGGTGGTATTCAACGTATAAGTCACCGCCACCGCATTGCCGTCTTTATCGACCACCGAGAAGTGGGTGGTCTGGTTGCTTTCATACGGCGCCAGCTTGCCCGGGCGGATCTGGCTGGAAGGCTTCGCCTTGTTGACGTCGATCTCAGCGGCTATCGCTTTAGCGTAAGCTTTGCTGGTCAGCGCCTGCCACGGCACTTTGACGAAGTCAGGATCACCGAGATATTCCGAACGGTCGGCATAGGCATGTTTCTCCGCCTCCGCCATCACCTGCATGGCGTCGGCGCTGCCAAAGCCATATTTCTGCATATCGAAGTTTTCGAGGATATTGAGGATCTGCACGATGTGGATCCCGCCAGAGGACGGCGGCGGCATGGAGTAAACCTCATAGCCGCGATATTCACCGCTAATCGGCGTACGCTCCACGGCCCTGTAGTTGGCGAGGTCGGCTTTGGTGATAAGCCCGCCATGTTTTTTCATCTCACCGGCAATCTGGTCGGCGATAGCCCCTTTATAGAAGGCGTCCGGGCCGTGCTCGGCAATCAGCTCCAGGCTTTTCCCCAGATTCTTTTGCACCAGCCGGTCGCCTTTTTTCAGCGGCTCGCCATTCTTCCAGAAAATCGCTTTGCTGTTTTCATGCTGCGGGATCACTTCGCTGCCATAGGTTTTTAAATCGTCAGCCAGCGCATCGTTAACGATAAAGCCCTCTTCCGCCAGCTTAATCGCCGGGCGGATCACCTTATTCAGCGGCATGGTGCCGTATTTTTCCAGCGCGAGAGAGAAGCCCTCGACGCTGCCTGGCGTACCGGAAGCGAGATGTGAAGTCAGCGATTTTTTACTGTCAGGATTGCCATGTTCATCAAGGAACATATCGCGGGTGGCCTGTTCCGGGGCCATCTCGCGGAAATCGATCGCCGTGGTTTTACCGTCTTTAGTTCGCAGCATCATAAAGCCGCCGCCGCCGATATTACCGGCCTGCGGATGCGTCACCGCCAGCGCATAGCCAACGGCAACCGCTGCATCGACGGCGTTGCCGCCCTGGCGCAGAATATCCACGCCGACGCGGGTCGCCAGCGCATCCACCGAGGCCACCATCCCCTGCTGGGCGCGTACCGGATGAAATACATCTTCCTCAACGCCATACGAGACCGGCGGCGGGGGCGGCGGATTGGCGGCGACGGTAAAGCTGCCCCCCGCCAGTAACGCTGCGATGACCACCTGACGCCATATTGTTGTTTTTATCATTGTCTTACTCCTGAAAGGTAGGTTTTATCTCCCGGCTTAAGCCTGGTTGATAACTCCTAAAAAATCATTGTTATGGCGAATTCGAGGTACACTTAAGTGATCCCACGCACGGGAGGAGAAAACAATGAAAGCGATTTTATTCCTGGCGGCGCTGATGCCGCTCGGCGTTTTAGCACAGCCGATTAACATCGATAACAACCCTAACCAGCCGGGTTATGTGGTGCCCAGCCAGCAGCGAATGCAAAATGAGATGAAGGTGCAGCAACAGCAGCAGCAAAGCATGCTTAAGCAGAATCTGAATAATCAGACCCGTTCGCAGCAGCAGCATTTGCAGAGCCAGTTGCAAACCAATCAGCAGCGCGCGGCGCAGGGCGGCAATCTCAATTCGCAGCCGCAGGTACTGCCGAACAACAACGGCGGGATGCTGCGGCAGACTAACCCGTAAAGATCGTCCGCCGCAAATCAGTATTAAGGCTGGAAATTCGGCCCGATGACGTCAATAGCATCGGTGCAGATGCAATCTACGCCCCAGCGCAGCAGTTCAGCGGCGCGCTGGGGTTTATTGACCGTATACACCAGAATATGCAGGCCGGCCTGTTTCAGGCTCGCTACCCGAGCCGCATCCAGCAGCTTGTGGTTGAGATGAATAGATACGCAGCCCAGCCGGGCGGTCAATTCGCGCCAGTCATCGCGCCACTCATCCAGCAGCAGCCCGCGTGGCAGCTCGGGCGCGGCTTCCTGCGCCGCTTCCAGCGCGTCGATTTCAAAGGATGAGAGTAGCGGCGCGGTCATATCGGCCCACAGATCGCGCGCGGCCAGCGCCACCACTTTGCCGGTCTGCGGCCCCTGCCCGGTGGTCGGCTTAATTTCGATATTCGCCATCATGCCGTGACGGCGGCAGCGTTCCGCCACCTGAGAGAGCAGCGGCAGCGGTTCGCCCTTAAATTCACGGCTGTACCAGCTGCCGGCATCGACCTTCAGCAGATCGTCCCACGACAGCTCGCCCGCCACGCCCCAGCCGTTGCTGGTGCGTTCGAGATTATCGTCGTGCAGCAGAAAGATCTGCCCGTCCTTCGACAGCTTGGCGTCAAATTCAATCATCGTGTGCCCGTAGCGGGCGCCGACGTCGATAGCCGCCAGGGTGTTCTCCGGCGCCAGTTTACCGCCGCCGCGATGGGCGACGATGTGGGGATAAGGCCAGTTACTCATGCGCGTTGTCCTGTTTCACCATCAAAGAGGTGCAGATGTTCCAAAGGCAGATGCAGCCATAGCGTGCTGCCACCCGCCGGGCGCTGCTGATGCGGCAATCTGACCACCAGCTTCTGCTCGCCCCAGCGCCCGTGGGCGAGGTTATCGGCACCTAAAATTTCCAGCGTATCCATCAGCAGCGGAATGCCGCCTTGCGCCTGCGAGCTTAAAATAAAGTGCTCCGGGCGGATACCGAGAGTCATTTTACGCCCGGCGTAACGCCGATGCTCGTGATTCATCGGTAGCTGTATGCCGCCTTCCAGCTCAAAGCGGCCGCCATCATCGCTCACCCGCCCCTCCAGCAGGTTCATGGCCGGGCTGCCGATAAAGCTCGCCACAAAGCGGCTGGCGGGCTTTTCGTACACTTCGACCGGCGTACCGATCTGCTCGGCAATCCCCTTATTCATTACCATCACCCGCTGGGCAAGGGTCATCGCTTCGACCTGATCGTGGGTGACATACAGCGAGGTCGTTTTCAGGCGCCGATGCAGCTGTTGCAGTTCCAGACGCATCTGCACGCGCAGCTTGGCGTCGAGGTTTGACAACGGTTCGTCGAACAGGAATACCGCCGGGTCACGCACGATAGCGCGGCCCATCGCCACGCGCTGGCGCTGACCGCCGGACAGTTCCCGCGGGCGGCGCTTGAGCAGGCCATCCAGCTCAAGAATACGCGCCGCCTCCTGCACGCGCTCGGCGATCAATCCCTTACCCATGCCGCGAATCTTCAGCCCCCACGCCATGTTCTCTTCCACGCTCATATGCGGATAAAGCGCATAGTTCTGGAACACCATCGCGATGCCGCGATCCTTCGGCTCCATCTCGGTCACCCGTTTACGATCAATCCAGATATCGCCGCTGGTCACCCGTTCAAGTCCGGCAACCATCCGCAGCAGCGTTGATTTCCCGCAGCCCGACGGGCCGACCATGACGATAAACTCCCCGTCCGCCACGTCCAGCGTTAGCGGTTGAATTACCTGGGTTTTGCCATCCCAGCTTTTGCTTACTGCTTGTAGTTTTAAACCAGCCATTTTATTTCTCACTATCGACCAGGCCGCGCACAAACGCGCGCTGCATGGCTAAAACGATGACGACCGGCGGGATCAGGGTCAACAGCATCGCCGCCATCACCTGATTCCACTGGGTAGTACCTTCACCGGTGGCGATCATGCCTTTAATACCGGCGACGGCGGTGCCAAGATTCACATCCTGAATAATCAGCAACGGCCATAGATACTGGTTCCAGCCGTAGATAAAGGTGATGACGAACAGCGCGGCGAGGTTGGTTTTCGACAGCGGCAGCACGATGTCGCGGAAGAAGCGCATCGGCGAAGCGCCATCGATACGCGCCGCTTCAATCAGCTCGTCCGGCAGAGTCATAAAGAACTGGCGGAACAGGAAGGTGGCGGTAGCCGAAGCCATCAACGGCAGCGTTAACCCGGCATAACTGTCGAGCATTTTGAGGTTGGCGATCACTTCCACCGTCGGGAAAATACGCACCTCGACCGGCAGCATCAGAGTGATGAAGATCATCCAGAAGAACAGGTTACGCAGCGGAAAGCGGAACCAGACGATGGCGAAAGCCGAAAGCATCGACACCACGATTTTGCCTACCGTAATGGCGAACGCCATGATGAAGCTGTTGAGCATCATCAGCCAGAACGGCGCGCTGTTGACGCCGACCCCGTTCACCCAGATGGTCTTCATGTTCTCCAGCAGATGTCCGCCGGGGCTCAGCGTCATCGGCGTTTCAAACACCGATTTGTTATCCAGCGTCGCCGCCACGAAGGCGACGTACAGCGGGAATAAAATGACGGCAATGCCCAGAATCAGCATGGTGTGGCTGAAAATCGTCAGCCCGCGACGGTTCTCAATCATTGGTAACGCACCTTACTTTCAACGTAACGGAACTGCACCACCGTCAGGATAATGACGAGGAACATCAGCACCACCGACTGCGCGGCGGAAGCGGAAAGATCGAGCCCGGCGAAACCTTCGCGATAAATTTTGTAGATTAGGGTGGTGGTCGCCTGCACCGGGCCGCCGGCGGTGGCGGCATCAATTACCGGGAAGGTGTCGAAGAAGGCGTAAACCAGGTTGACCACCAACAGGAAGAAACTCACCGGCGCAATCAGCGGCAGCGCCAGCTTGAAGAAGCGACGAATCGGCCCGGCGCCGTCGATGGCGGCGGCCTCAACCAGCGAACGCGGGATCGACTGCAGCGCGGCGAAAAAGAACAGGAAGTTGTAGCTTATCTGCTTCCAGACCGAGGCGAAGACCACCAGAAACATCGCCTGGCCGCTGTTCTGCGCGTGGTTCCAGTCGTAACCCAATTCGCCGAGGAAATGAGTGATCAGCCCGCGTCCGGGATTGAAGAGGAAGATCCACAGCACCGCCGCGACGGCGGGAGCCACGGCATACGGCAGCAGCATCAGCGTTTGATAAAAGCGGCTGCCGCGCACCACATAGTCGACCAGCGCGGCAAAAAACAGCGAAATAAGCAGGCCGCTGACGGTTACCAGGGTACTGAATTTTATGGTCGTCCAGAAAGAGTCCAGATAGTACGGGTCGTGGAATAGCGTGACGAAGTTATCCAGGCCGACAAACTGGCTGGAAAGGCCAAACGGATCGACGCTCTGCAGCGAGTACCACAGCGCTTCGCCCGCGGGCCAGATAAAGAAAATCAGCGTGATAATCAGCTGCGGCGCGACCAGCACATAGGGCAGCCAGCGCGAGCGGAATACCGGACGGGATGATGACATGAAGATTTTATTCCTGAACAATGCCGGGTGGCGGCTACGCCTTACCCGGCCTACATAGGGCACATCGTAGGCCCGGTAAGCGCAGCGCCACCGGGCAAGTTACAGATTACGATTTGGTTGCTTGCTCGAAACGGCGCAGCAGTTGATTCCCGCGCTGAACGGCGGAGTCCAGCGCCTGTTGCGGAGTTTTCTTGCCGGTCCACACGCTCTCCAGCTCTTCATCAACGATGGTGCGAATTTGCGGCATGTTGCCCAGGCGCAGGCCTTTGGTGAACGGCAACGGCGGCTTGTTCAGCATCTGGCGAGTGGCGATATCAGCGCCTGGGTTCTTATCATAGAAGCCCTGCTGGCGCGTCAGATCGTAGGCCGCGGTGGTAATCGGCAGATAGCCGGTTTTCTGGTGCCACTCGGCGGCGTTTTCCGGTTTGGTCAGGAAGTCGAGGAACTTCGCCACGCCGGTGTAGGTCTCTTTGTCCTTGCCCTGCATCACCCACAGGCTGGCCCCGCCGATGATAGCGTTCTGCGGCGCGCCTTTCACATCAGCGTCGTAAGGCATCATGCCGACGCCGTAGTTGAATTTCGCGTACTGACGAATATCCGCCAGCGAGCCGGATGAGGCGGTAGTCATCGCGCAGTCGCCGTTATAGAACTTCTCGGTGGATTCATCCTTACGCCCGAAATAGCTGAAATCGCCTTTCTTGTTCATCTCTTCGAGCAGCGCGATATGCTTCACCTGCTCCGGCTTGTTGAACTCAAGAACCGCGTCGGTACCGTCAAAGCCGTTATTTTTCGTGGCGACCGGCAGGCCGTTCCAGGCGCTGAAGTTCTCAATCTGGATCCAGCCCTGCCAACCGCTGGCGTAGCCGCACTTCATTCCGGCCGCTTTCAGTTTGGCGGTGTAAGCCGCCAAATCCTGCCAGGTTTTCGGCGGCTGCTCAGGGTCCAGACCCGCTTTCTTGAAGGCGTCTTTGTTGTAGTACAGCACCGGCGTGGAGCTGTTAAACGGCTGGGAGAGCAGATGGCCGGTTTTTGAATCGGTGTAATAACCGGACACCGTCGGTACGAACTGCGATTCATCGAACTTAATACCCGCATCGCTAAAGACCTGGTACACCGGCTTAATAGCTTTTGACGCCATCATGGTGGCGGTGCCGACTTCATACACCTGCAGAATCGCCGGCGCGTTACCGGTACGGAAGGCGGCGATACCGGCGCTCAGGCTCTGCTCGTAGTTGCCTTTGTACATCGGAACAATTTTGTAATCAGGATTGGCCGCGTTGAAACGTTGCGCCAGAGAATCAACTTCTTTACCCAGTTCCCCTTCCATCGAGTGCCAGAAAGGGATGGTGGTTACTGCCAGTGCCTGGCCAGCAAATGCCAGGCTCAGCGCCAGTCCTAAAGCTGTATGTCGTAACGATATCATCGGTTATCTCTCTTGTTGTTCCGGATGCGCGATTTCACGCGTTTTATGTTCGCGGGGTAACATGACATGTTCGAATTACAGAAAAATAACTTTTTTATTACAAAAAAAAGATAGTAACGGGTCAGAGAGATGACAAGCCGATGAAAGGACGGGGGAAGTAAAGTGGGAGCTGAGACACGGATAATATCCGTGCGATCGGCTCCCGGGGTCGGCGCAAGCGCCTCGCCCGGGCTACAAACCGGCGAAGTGAATAACGCCGGGTTACGATGAACTAACCGCCGAGATAGGCGCTGCGCACCGCCTCGTTGGCCAACAGCGCGTCGCCGGTATCCTCCAGCACCACGTGACCGTTTTCCAGTACGTAGCCGCGATCGGCCAGCTTCAGCGCCTGGTTGGCGTTCTGCTCAACCAGGAAGATCGTCATCCCCTGCTCACGCAGCTGTTCGATGGTATCGAAAATCTGCTGAATGATAATCGGCGCCAGCCCCAATGAGGGCTCATCAAGCAGCAGCAGGCGCGGCTGGCTCATCAGAGCGCGACCGATCGCCAGCATCTGCTGCTCGCCGCCGGACATGGTGCCGGCGCGCTGAATACGGCGTTCATGCAGACGCGGGAACAGCTCATACACCCATTGGATGCGGGTATGGAACTGGTCGCGGTCGGCAAAAAAACCGCCCATCGCCAGGTTCTCTTCCACCGTCATGCGCGAAAAGACGCGCCGCCCTTCCGGCACGATCGCCACCGCTTCACGCATGATTTTCGCCGTCTGCCAGTCGGTAATATCCTTGCCGTCAAAGACAATGCGCCCGCTGGAAGCCCGCGGATCGCCGCACAGCGTACCAAGTAGGGTGGTTTTCCCTGCGCCGTTGGCGCCGATAAGCGTGACTATCTCACCCTGTTTGATATGCAGGCTGACGTTGTGCAGCGCCTGAATCTTGCCGTAGTGGGCGCTGACATTGTCAAAAGTTAACATCGCTTTTTCCATCTTATGCGTCACCACCATTATGCTTCACCTAAATAGGCGCGGATCACGTCCGGGTTATTACGAATCTCTTCCGGCGTCCCGTTGGCCAGCGGCGTCCCCTGGTTCACGACGTAGATGCGATCGGAAATGCCCATCACCAGCTTCATATCATGTTCGATAAGCAGGATGGTGGTGTTGTGATGGCTACGCAGCTCGGCGATAAGCTCATCCAGCTCTTTGGTCTCTTTCGGGTTAAGCCCCGCCGCCGGTTCATCAAGCATCAGGATCTCCGGCTGCGTCACCATACAGCGGGCAATCTCCAGCCGGCGCTGGTCGCCGTAGGCCAGGTTGCTGGCCTGACGGTTGGCATGCTCCAGCAGGCCGATACGCTCAAGCCAGGTGGCGGCCCGATCCAGCGCTTCGCTCTGCGCGCGACGGAAGGCCGGCGTTTTCAGCAGACCGGAGAAGACGCCGGTTTTCAGCTGTTGATGCTGCGCCACCAGCAGATTTTCAATCACCGTCATTTCGCGGAACAGACGCACGTGCTGGAAGGTTCGTACCACCCCCATCCGTGCAATCTGCTGCCCCGGCAGCCCTTCCAGATGCTGGTCGCGCAGCATAATGGTGCCGCCGGTAGGTTTATAGAAACCGGTCAGGCAGTTAAAAACGGTGGTTTTTCCCGCGCCGTTTGGGCCAATTAAGGAAACGATCTCTTGCGGGCGCAGCTCAAGGGAGACGTTATTGACCGCCAGCAGGCCGCCAAAACGCATCATCAGGCCGTTCACGGATAATATTGGCTGACTCATGCCTGCTCTCCTTTCGCCTGACCGTTTTTCAGCTTCAGCTGCGGGCGCGTCATCGGCAGCAGCCCCTGCGGACGCCAGATCATCATCAGCACCATCAACCCACCGAGCATTAACATGCTGTATTCGTTGAAATCACGCATCAGCTCGCGCGATACCACCAGCAGAATAGCCGCCAGGATCACTGCAAACTGCGAGCCCATACCCCCCAGCACCACGATCGCCAGCACAAAGGCCGACTCGGCGAAGGTAAAGGACTCCGGGCTCACGAAGCCCTGGCGCGCGGCGAACAGCGTGCCGGCAAATCCGGCAAACGCGGCGCTGATAGTAAAGGCGGTCAGCTTGATGCGCGTCGGGCTCAGGCCCAGCGAACGACAGGCGATTTCATCTTCACGCAGCGCTTCCCACGCCCGCCCGAGCGGCATCCGCAGCAGACGGTTAATAACGAACAGGCTGAGCACCACCAGCAGCAACGCTACCAGATAGAGGAAAATCACCCTATCGCTGGGATCGTACTTCAGACCGAAGAAGTTGCTGAAGGTATCCCAGCCGCCTTCACGGGCGGTACGGCTAAATTCAAGACCAAAGAAAGTCGGTTTCGGGATCTGGCTGATACCGTTCGGCCCGCCGGTGATCTCGGTATTGTTAAGCAGCAAAATGCGCACGATCTCGCCGAAGCCTAAGGTCACAATCGCCAGATAGTCGCCGCGCAGACGCAGCACCGGGAAGCCCAGCAGGAAGCCGGCCGCCGCGGAAACCAGGCCGGCCAGCGGCAGGCAGGTCCAGAAACCGAGACCGTAATAGTGGTTAAGCAGCGCAAAGGTATAGGCGCCGATGGCGTAAAACCCGCCGTAGCCCAATACCAGCAGGCCGGAAAGCCCAACCACCACGTTCAGTCCGAGACCAAGGATGATATAAATCATCGTCAAGGTGGCGATATCCACCGTACCGCGCGACACCATAAACGGCCAGGCCACGGCAATCACCAGCAGGGCTATCAGAAAGAGCTTCTGCTTGACCGTCGACCCGTCAATCGCCGGCATAATAAATTTCGGCCCGGAAACGTTCTTAACCGCTTTCTGGAACAGCGGGCGCAGCAGTTGGAAGAAAAAGACCACCGCGGTGCCGATGAAAATCCACTGCCAACGAATATCGGCGGCGGTATCGACCACCAGTTTGGTGCCATTCAGCTCCAGCTGCACGCCCATAAAGACGCCCGCCAGAACAAAGAACATCGCGGCGGAAAGAAGCGCCATCGCAATTTGCATCGGTTTCATACTTTTTCTACCTCCGGGCGGCCCAGAATGCCGGTCGGCATTACTAACAGCACCAGAATCAGCAGCGCGAAGGAGACGACGTCCTTATATTCGGTGCTGAGATAAGCAGAAGAGAGCGCCTCGGCGATACCCAGAATCAGGCCGCCAATCATCGCGCCAGGGATACTGCCGATACCGCCGAGCACAGCTGCGGTAAAGGCCTTCATCCCGGCCATAAAACCGATGTAGGGGTTAATTACGCCGTAGAACTGCCCCAGCAGGACGCCCGCGACCGCCGCCATCGCTGCGCCAATGACGAAGGTCAGCGCAATAACGCGGTCGGTATTGATGCCCAGCAGGCTCGCCATTTTCAGATCTTCCGCACAGGCGCGGCAGGCGCGGCCCATTCGCGAATAGCGAATAAACAGCGTCAGCGCCAGCATGGCGATAAAGGTAACGACCCAGATGACCAACTGCATGGTAGTGATAGTGGCGGAGAAATTATCGCTGTGGCCGACAATCCACTGGCCGTTAAAGAGACTCGGCAGCGCGACATCGCGCGAGCCTTCGGTCAGGCTGACAAAGTTCTGCAGGAATATCGACATCCCGATGGCGGAAATCAGCGCGATCAGACGTTTGGAGCTGCGCACTGGCCGATAGGCCACGCGCTCGATACTCCAGCCGTAGGCGCTGGCGATAATGATAGCGCCAATAAAGCCTGCGGCGACCAGCAGCCAGCCGGTATCGATACCCAACATCATCAGGGCGGCGATAATCATGAACGAGACGTAGCTGCCGATCATGTAGACCTCGCCGTGGGCGAAGTTAATCATGCCGATAATGCCGTACACCATCGTATAGCCGATGGCGATCAGCGCATAGGTACTGCCCAGCGTGACGCCGTTAAACATCTGCTGCAGAAAATAGAGAAACTGCTCGGACATAAGGTAACCTTTTTCATGCCGCCCGCGCGGTGCGGGCGGTGGGATAACGCGTCTTACTTAGCGACGGTGGATGAACCATCCGCGTGCCACTGGAAGACACCAAATTCAAATCCCTTCAGATCGCCTTTTTCATCCCAATTCAGCGGCCCAATCACGGTCTTCGCGCCGTGAGCTTTCAAATCTTTAATTAAATCCAGCGGCTGCTGGCTGCCGGTTCTGTCCATTGCTTGCGCCAGCGACTGAACGGCGGCATAGGTGATCCAGACGTACGGACCACTCGGATCTTTTTTATCCGCTTTCAGCGCATCAACAATAGCGCTGTTGGACGGATCCTGGTCATAGCGTTTTGGCATCGTCACCAGCATACCTTCCGCCGCCGCGCCGGCGATGTTGGACAGCGAGGCGTTACCGACGCCTTCCGGCCCCATAAACTGCGTTTTCAGGCCGACGGAGCGCGCCTGGCGCAGCATCTGCCCCATTTCCGGGTAGTAGCCGCCGTAGTAGACGAAGTCGATATTCTCTTTCTTCAGGCGCGCCAGCAGCGCGGAGAAGTCTTTCTCACCGGCGGTGATGCCATCAAAGAAGACGATATTGGCGCCGGCTTTCTTCAGGTTGTCCTGTACGGAACGCGCCAGCCCTTCACCGTACTGCTGTTTGTCATGAATAATCGCAATACGCTGCGGCTTCACGTGTTCGAGGATATATTTCGCGGCGGTCGGCCCCTGGGAAGAGTCAAGACCTGCGGTACGCATAATGTACTGGTAGCCACGCTGGGTCAGTTCCGGGTTGGTCGCCCCGGGGGAGATCATCAGGATGCCTTCATCTTCATAGATGTCAGACGCCGGCTGGGTGGAGGAGGAACAGAGGTGGCCAATAACGTACTGAATGCCATCATTGACGATTTTGTTGGCGACCGCGACCGCTTGTTTCGGATCGCAGGCGTCGTCATATTCGACGCCAACCAGTTTGTCGCCTTTAATGCCGCCGCTGGCGTTAATGTCTTTAATCGCCTGGCGCGCGCCGTTGAATTCCATATCGCCCCACTGGGCAACCGGGCCAGACATCGCGCCGACGACGGCGACTTTAATATCCTTTGCCAACGCCGCGTGGGAAATCGCTAATGCAACGACTCCCGCGATGATCGTTTTCGCGTTCCTTTTCATGCTTCAGAACCCCGTTCGTGATGTGATGTAAATGTTTTGTATTTTTATGGTTAAAAAGCATTCTGTGCTTTTATTAAACAACGCCATTTTTACCATGAACTTTAATGGTTTAGCGCAGTTTTTTACCTGAATTATGATTAAAATCTCTATTTTTCAGGTGATTAAGAAAAGATAATATTCTGGTTTAAGGCGAAGATAAACAAAAAAAAGTCCAGTTCACAGCATAAAATAACGGCATATAAGGCGGAATAAAACGCTACATATCAGGTTAAAATTCTGCTTATTTTTCGATCCATAATGTATTGCGCTACCCCCGTGCAACCAGGAAAACGAATCCCCTGATGAATGAGTGCAAAACAGCGCCCCGCCGAACGAGAAATTTGAGTACACTGTCGCATCTGTTTTAACTGGAACTGCCGCGTATGAAGCTCACCATTATCCGTTTACAGCACTTCAGCGATCAGGATCGCATTGATTTAGGCAAAATCTGGCCGTCGCAGGATCCTGCGGCGCTGATGCTGGATGAAAACCATCGTATTTACGCCGCCCGCTTTAACGAACGTCTGCTCGGCGCCGTACGCGTTACCCTGCGCGGCGTCGAAGGCGAGCTCAGCGATCTGTGCGTGCGTGAAGTCACCCGCCGCCGCGGCGTGGGGCAATATTTAGTGGAAGAGACGTTAAGCGATAACCCGAATATCAATAGCTGGCGCGTTGCCGATAGCGGGGTGGAAGACCGCGGCGTGATGGCGGCATTTATGCAGGCGCTGGGTTTCAGCGCCCAGCAGAATGGTTGGGAGAAGCATTAAGCCGTAGCCCCAATAAACGCAGCGTGACCAGGGAAGAACCCGGCGGCGCTTCGCTTAGCCGGGCTACCTGGAAATTGTAGCCCCGGTAAGCGCAGCGCAACCGGGGTCAGACAACGCATCCGCGGCGTAAAAGGCTCCGCAGACAACGCATCCGCGGCGTGAAAGGCGCCCTCACATTTAACCCAGCATTTCGCGTTGCAGGAAGGCGTCAAGACCCGAAATCCCCGGGAGCTTACTTCAGTAAGTGACCGGGGTTGAGGGCCGCAGACAACGCATCTGCGGCGTGAAAGGCGCAGGTTAAATTATTTGGCGTCGGTTGCCGTACCGTTCGCATGCCAGGTAAACACGCCGAACTCGAACCCTTTCAGGTCGCCTTTCTCATCCCACGACAGCGGCCCCATGACGGTATCCACCTTCGCCCCTTTCAGGTATTTCGCGATTTCCGCCGGATCTTCAGACTGATTTAACCCCGCCTGCAGCGACTGCAGTGCCGCATAGGTGGTCCACACGAAGGCGCCGCTCGGATCCTGTTTCTTCGCTTTGATAGCATCCACAATCGGTTTGTTTGCCGGAACCTGATCGTAGTTCTTCGGTTTGGTGACCAGCAGGCCTTCTGCCGACTCGCCGGCGATGTTAGACAGGGAAACGTTAGCCACGCCTTCCGGGCCCATAAACTGGGTTTTCAGACCGGCTGCGCGCGCCTGGCGCAGGATCTGCCCCATTTCCGGGTGATAACCGCCGTAGTAGACGAAGTCGATATTTTCTTTCTTCAGGCGCGCCACGAGGGTAGAGAAATCTTTCTCACCGGCGGTGATCCCGTCAAAGAACACCACGTTGGCGCCGCCTTTCTTCAGGTTTTCCTGAACTGAGCGCGCCAGCCCTTCGCCATATTGCTGTTTGTCATGAACCACAGCGATGCGCTGCGGCTTCACCGTGCCGAGAATATATTTAGCCGCCGTCGGTCCCTGATCGGAGTCGAGACCGGTGGTGCGCAGAATCAGCTTATAGCCGCGCGCCGTCAGCTCCGGCGCGGTTGCCGCCGGGGTAATCATCAGGATGCCTTCGTCTTCATAGATGTCAGATGCCGGCTGGGTGGATGAGGAACACAGGTGACCGATAACGTATTTAATGCCGTCATTCACCACTTTGTTCGCAACAGCCACCGCTTGTTTCGGGTCGCAGGCATCGTCATATTTTACGATCTGCAATTTATTGCCTTTGATACCGCCCTTGGCGTTGATATCAGCTACCGCCTGCTCCGCGCCGGTAAACTCCTGGTCGCCATACTGGGCAACCGGGCCGGACATCGCTCCCACGACGGCAATTTTAATGTCTTCCGCCAGCGCGGAACCGCTCATAATTAAAGCAATACATCCTGCCAGTAACGCTTTACCCTTCATATTCATCCTGAGGCTCCCCATTATTATGGTTTTTGCATTTGTTGTGATGTTGTTTGTCAGCGCATTATTCTGATTTTTTAGTCATAATAAGTGTAGTATGACTGCATTTGGGTCTGCCGCCTGCGCTTTTGCAGCACACTATGCCAAAACATACCCCATTTTTCAGAATTTGAAACAACAATTTGCAAGAGATGTAAAAGTTATGTGACTGAAGCTAAAGGTCGCGACAAATCGCGCGGAGAGGGGAAACGGGTATGACGGGGATATAAAACAAAAAGCCCCCGCTGAAACAGCAGAGGCTTAATTCACTACGGCGCAGAAAGTCGAAGATTAAGCTTCGATAGCGGCGCGTAGTTTTTTCATCGCGTTCTTTTCCAGCTGACGAACACGTTCAGCTGAGACGCCATAACGATCCGCCAGCTCCTGCAGCGTGGACTTGTTGTCCTCGTCCAGCCAGCGAGCGCGGATGATGTCCTGGCTACGCTCGTCCAGGCCCTGCATCGCATCAGTCAGTTTATTAGCAGCCTGCTCTTCCCAGTTATCGTCTTCGATGCCGTCGGCAAAGTTAGACGTTTTGTCCTGCAGATAGAGCACCGGCGCCATCGGCTGGCTATCGGATTCGTCATCGGACGACATATCAAAGGTCATGTCCTGCGCTGCCATACGTGATTCCATCTCACGTACGTCTTTGCTCGACACACCCAGCTCGCGGGCAACCATCTCTACTTCGTCCTGGTTAAACCAGCCCAGACGCTGCTTGGTTTTACGCAGGTTGAAGAACAGCTTACGCTGCGCTTTGGTGGTTGCGACTTTAACGATACGCCAGTTACGCAGCACGTATTCGTGGATTTCCGCTTTAATCCAGTGCACGGCGAAGGAAACCAGTCGCACACCCACTTCCGGGTTGAAACGACGTACGGCTTTCATCAGACCGATGTTACCTTCCTGAATAAGGTCCGCCTGCGGCAGGCCATAGCCCGAGTAGTTACGAGCAATATGAACAACAAAGCGCAGGTGAGACAGAATCAGCTTTTTCGCTGCTTCCAGATCGCCCTGGTAATGCAGCTTTTCAGCAAGCTCCCGCTCTTCATCAGCCGATAACATCGGCCAAGTGTTAGCAGCCCGGATGTACGATTCCAGGTTACCAACGGGGGCTAAAGCTAAAGTTTGCATTTCTTTGGTCATTCAAATCCTCTCAATCGATAGTGTCTGACATGAACTTGTCCCCATCAGGCAACAAACATGCCAGCATTTATGAGCAACGAGAATATCACCCACAGTAGTATCAGACAGTGATTTTATCCACAAGTTCCATGCAACGTTGTGAGTAAATTACGCACAAAATGTGACATGGAGATGAAAGATTAGGGAAGAGGCGAACAGGGACTCTTTCCCTGCAGAGAGATATTCAGTGCAGGGAAAGATTATACCAGAAAATTTTTAGTCGGGGGTAAAGTGACGTAAATGTTGCACCGTCGCCAGCCATGCCGCGACCCAGCCAATCATCGAGCAGACGATTAGCATTAGCAGGCATTCATCGAAGCCTAAGCCGCTGAGTTCAAATTTAGTACCAAACACTTTCGCCACTTCGGTCACCGCCGAGGAGAGGCGCATCACCAGAATCTCCGACAGAATCAGCGACAAAAACGCCCCGGCGAAGCCCAACAGCGCGCCGCCATAGAGGAACGGACGCAGGATGAAACCGTCGGTAGCGCCGATCAGCTTCTGGACGTTAATGGTATCGCGACGGGCGAAGATGCTCAGACGTACGCTGTTGCCAATCACCAGGAACACCGCGGCAATCATCAGCACGCCGATCATCGCCGACACCCGGCCGACCAGCCCGGTCAGCGACGCCAGGCGCGCAAACCAGCTATCGTCCATGCGCACTTCGTCGACTCCCTGAATACGGGAGACGCGATCGCGCAGGGTGTTAAGCGAATCGGTATTCTGGAAATCGAGCTTCGGCACCACAATCGCTACCGCCGGCAACGGGTTCTCTTCCAGCATATCCAGCGCGCCGCCAAACCCGGACCAGTTGCGGAACTCGCCCAGCGCCTCATCGCGCGACAGATAATTTACCTTCTCAACGCCCTGCTCCGCCTGCAGTTGGCCAACCACCCGCGCCGCCGCATCGTCATCCAGCGTTTTTTCCAGATAGACGGTGATCTGCGGCGACGGATAATACTGCGACGCCGCGCTGTTGACGTTTTTGTAGACCATATAGCAGACGCTCGGCAGCGTCAGCGAAATAGCGATCACCATAATGGTGAGAAAGGTCGCCAGCGGCGTGCTTTTTAAATCCTGTAACGCGCCGTGCCAGGCGTAGCGCACCTGCTCGTTAAAGACGTTACTCTTCCGCGATGCCGGGTTCGGCGCCGCTTTTGGCCGTTTTGGCGCATTGCGCCCGCCGTTGCCGCCGCCGGTGGCGTTACGGAGACGATCGAACTTGCTGCCGAACTGGCGAATCTGGTTCACTGCGTCGCGCTTATTCACCCCGATGGCCTCCATGCATATGACCGTCGCTTAGCGTCAGGACACGGTACGGACGGCTGGAAATAAGCCCCAGGTCGTGCGTCGCCATCAGTACCGTCACCCCTACGCGGTTAAACTCTTCAAACAGACGTAAAATCCCTTCCGAGAGCGCCTCATCGAGGTTACCGGTCGGTTCATCCGCCAGCAGCACCGCCGGCTTGTTGACCACCGCGCGGGCAATGCCCACACGCTGTTGCTCACCACCGGAGAGTTGGATGGGGAAATTTTTCGCTTTGTCCAGCAGCCCGACTTTATCCAGCGCTGCGGATACGCGGCGGCGAATATCATCGCCGCTGGCGCCGGCGATAATCAGCGGGATCGCCACATTATCGAACACGGTGCGATCCATCAGCAGGTGGTGGTCCTGGAAAATCATGCCGATTTGGCGGCGCAGGAACGGCACCTCGCGGCTCTTCAGTCGGCTGATATCATGGCCGCTGAACAGAATTTTCCCGGCGCTCGGCCGTTCGATACCACAGATAAGCTTCAGCAGGGTACTTTTCCCCGCGCCGGAATGGCCGGTCAGGAACGCCATCTCGCCCTGCTGCAGGTGGAACGTCACCCCCTGCAGCGCTTGTCTCCCACCGAGATAGGCTTTGCTGACTTGTTCAAAGCGAATCATTCTTAATCCTCTCGGGCAAAAAGTGCCTCAATAAAGTCGCCCGCATTAAACGGACGCAGATCTTCAATACGTTCGCCGACGCCAATATAGCGAATCGGAATACTGAACTGGTCAGCCACTGAGAAGATAACCCCGCCCTTCGCGGTTCCGTCAAGCTTAGTCAATGTAATGCCGGTCAGCCCCACCGCTTCGTGGAACAGTTTGGCCTGGCTAATCGCGTTCTGCCCGGTGCTGGCGTCGATGGTTAGCATGACTTCATGCGGCGCGTCGACGTCCAGTTTCTTCATTACGCGGACAATCTTCTTCAGTTCTTCCATCAGATGCGATTTATTCTGCAGACGACCCGCGGTATCGGCAATCAGCACATCAATATTGCGCGCTTTCGCCGCCTGAATGGCGTCAAAAATAACCGAGGCTGAATCAGCGCCGGTATGCTGGGCAATCACCGGGATCTCGTTACGCTGGCCCCAGACCTGTAACTGTTCCACCGCCGCCGCGCGGAAGGTATCCCCCGCCGCCAGCATCACGGATTTGCCCTGCTGCTCAAACTGACGCGCCAGCTTACCGATGGTGGTGGTTTTACCCACGCCGTTAACGCCGACCATCAGAATAACAAATGGCGTTTTCCCTTCAACATTCAGCGGTTCCTCAACTTTCGTCAGGATCTCGCTCATCTCTTCTTTCAGCAGACCGTATAACGCCTCGGCATCACGCAGCTGCTTACGGCTGGCCCCCTCGGTAAGATTGGTAATAATCTTACGCGTGGTTTCCACCCCAACGTCGGCAATCAGCAGCTGTTCTTCCAGCTCTTCAAACAGATCGTCGTCGATTTTTTTACCGCGGAACAGGCTGATAAATCCGGAACCCAGATTCTGTTTGGTTTTCACCAGGCTGCGTTTTAAGCGGGCGAAGAAACCTTCTTTGGTCGGTTTTTCCTGCTCCTGCGGCGCCGCTTCCTGAGTTTCCGCTTCTTCTTCTGGCGTCTCTTCAACGTCTTGCGCCGCCAGAGCTTGTGCTTCGAGCTCTTCATCGCTTAGTTCGGCTTCGGGCTCTTCCGGGAGGATCTCATCTTCGATGACCTCAGGCTCCGCGACGATAACCTCTTCCGGCGTCTGTTCAGCGACCGCTTCGGCGATAACCGGCTCGGCTATTACCTCTTCAACCAGCGGTTCAGCGACTTTTTCTTCTACCGCAGGAACAACCGGCGCTTCTTCAACTACGATTTCCGACGCCGCGGTCTCTTCCGCCACCGGATGCGACAGTTCGCTTTCAACAACCTGTTCGGTAACCTCTACGACCTCGGCGGCAAAGGCCTCGGGGTCTTCTTTTACCGTTTCCGCCGCGGGTACGGCTTCCGCAGGCATTTCCGCCGCCGGAGCCTGTTCCGCAACCTCTTGTTGTTCTTCTACTTTTTGTTCTGTTTCGCTTTCCTGAGCCTGTTCTTTTTGCCCAAAGCCCAGCCAGGAAAAGAAGCCACGTTTTTTCTCTTTTGCCATTTGCGACCACACTCCTCGCTGTTTATTCATGGCGCAGCTTCGACACAACCGCTTCAGAAGCTGAAAAAATGATGAAATTAGTTGGATAGTCTATCACTTAACTTAACTCGCATCACCGCCCCCGGATTAAGGTTTCGTCAATGGTCTTCGATCGTTAGAATAGCAGGCTGGAAGTTGAGACTTGAGCAAAGAGATGAAGAAACCAAATCACGCAGGCAGCGGCCAGATCCGCATTATCGGCGGACAGTGGCGGGGCCGTAAATTACCGGTGCCGGAGAGCCCGGGTCTGCGCCCGACCACCGACCGGGTTCGGGAAACGCTATTTAACTGGCTGGCGCCGTCAATGGTCGACGCCCACTGCCTTGACTGCTTCGCCGGCAGCGGCGCGCTGGGGCTGGAAGCGCTGTCACGCTATGCCGCCAGCACCACGCTACTGGAGATGGAGCGCGGCGTCGCGCAGCAGCTACAAAAAAATCTCGCGACGCTGAAAGCCAGCAACGGCAAGGTGGTCAACACCAACACGCTGGCGTTTCTCAGCCAGCCGGGTACGCCGCACCACATTGTCTTCGTCGATCCCCCCTTCCGCAAAGGGCTACTGGAAGAAACGCTCAGCCTGCTGGAAAAAAACCACTGGCTCGCAGATGAAGCGCTGATTTATGTCGAGAGCGAAGTAGAAAACGGACTACCGCCGGTTCCGGCAAACTGGCAGCTGTATCGCGAAAAAGTCGCCGGACAGGTCGCCTACCGCCTGTATCAACGCGAGGCACAAGGAGAAAACCATGCTGATTAATTTAGGCCGCCTGCTGATGCTATGCGTTTGGGCGTTTTTGCTGTTGAACCTGTTTCAACCTTTCCCAAAACCGCTGAATATCTTCGTTAATGTGGCGCTGATTTTTATGATTCTGATGCATGGCCTGCAGCTGACGCTGTTGAAAGCGACGCAAACGAAAGATGCGCCGCCGCTGAGCCGTTTTGAGCAGATTCGTATTTTCATCTTCGGCGTATTTGAACTGGTGGCCTGGCAGAAAAAGCTGAAGGCCACGCTGAAGAAGAAGTAACGGTTAATCGAGGGCTCAGTTATCGGCAACAAAGTCGACGAATTTTGAGCCCTTATAGCTCAGCATTCCCCGGTCGCCGACGCTCAGCGCGTGGTATTGCGGCGCATCAAGGCGGAACACCACTTCCAGACCGCCATTTTCCGGGCGGAAGCTCGCTTCATAACGCATCTCGCTGCCGGCTGGCGTCACCGTCTGCTGGCGCGAGCGGCGATCGTTAATCACCTTTTCCCGCTTATTGCTGACCACCACCCGCTTCTGCAGCAGCGGCGCGGCGTCGTTATCCATTTTCTCCCGGCGCTGCTGCACGTAGCGAAACGAGGCCGCCACCACAATCACCGCGACCACCAGCACAAAAAATAGCGGAACTTTACTCATTTGCGTACCCATAAGAATTATCAGGAATAAGGATAACGCGCATTGAATAACGTTGTCATCTTCTGGCCCAAACCACTACACTGAGATCCGGTACCGTAAGCGTAATCGCTTATTTAATGATAACAGATACAGGGACTTACTATGCTTTGGTCGTTTATTGCTGTCTGTTTCTCCGCATGGCTTTACGTCGATGCGTCCTATCGTGGGCCGGCCTGGCAGCGCTGGGTCTTTAAACCGGTCACCCTGCTTCTGTTGCTGCTGTTAGCCTGGCAGGCGCCAATGTTCAACGCCATTAGCTACCTGGTGCTGGCGGGCCTGTGCGCTTCGCTGCTCGGCGATGCGTTAACCCTGCTGCCGCGCCAGCGGGTGATGTACGCGGTTGGCGCATTCTTCCTCTCTCATCTGCTGTATACGATCTGGTTCGCCAGCCAGATGACGCTTTCGTTCTTCTGGCCGCTGCCGCTGGTACTGCTGGTGCTCGGCGCGCTGCTGCTGGCGATTATCTGGACCCGACTGGAAGAGATGCGCATGCCGGTGCTGACCTTTATCGGTATGACTCTGGTGATGGTGTGGCTGGCGGGCGAACTGTGGTTCGTGCGGCCGACCGATACCGCTCTCTCCGGCTTCCTTGGCGCCGCTTCGCTGCTGTTGGGTAACGCCGTCTGGCTGATTAGCCACTATCGCCGTCGCTTCCGCGCCGATAACGCCATTTCCGCGGCCTTCTACTTTGCCGGGCACTTCCTGATCGTTCGCGCACTGTATCTGTAATTTACTGCTTGACTCTGGAGTCGACTCCAGAGTGTACCCTGCGGGTAATGAGAAAATTATCATTACCCGGAGGGTGCCATGTCGACACCAGAATCTCAGGACAAAAAAGTCCCCCAGTTCTCGTCATTCAAATTTACCCCGGCGACAGCGCCCGCGGAAAGCTGCTGTACCGATCATAACTGCGCCGGAGAAACCGCCTCCGCTGAGCAGCCGCTCAATGGCGCCCGCTATAGCTGGCAGGTGGAAGGGATGGACTGCGCGGCCTGCGCCCGTAAGGTGGAGACCGCCGTGCGCCAAATCGACGGGGTCAGCCAGGTACAGGTGCTATTCGCCACCGAGAAACTGCTGGTCAATGCCGACAGCGATATCCGTTCACAGGTTGAAAACGCGGTACGCGCCGCGGGTTATACCCTGCGCGATGCTGACGCGCCGCAGGAAGAGAAACCGCAAGGTTCATGGCTGCAGGAAAACCTGGCGTTATTGAGTCTGGTAGTGATGATGGCGCTCAGCTGGGGGCTAGAGCAGTTTAACCACCCGTTCGGCAAACTGGCGTTTGTCGCCACTACCCTCGTCGGCCTGTGGCCGGTTGCCCGTCAGGCGCTGCGGTTAATTAAAAGCGGCAGCTGGTTTGCCATCGAAACGCTGATGAGCGTCGCCGCCATTGGCGCGCTGTTTATCGGCGCCACCGCCGAAGCGGCGATGGTGCTGCTGCTGTTCCTGATCGGCGAACGACTTGAAGGCTGGGCCGCCAGCCGCGCGCGTCAGGGCGTGAGCGCCCTGATGGCGCTCAAACCTGATACCGCCGTTCGCCTGCGCAACGGCGAGCGTGAGACCGTCTCCCAGCGCGACCTGCGTCCTGGCGACGTGATTGAAGTCGCCGCCGGCGGGCGTCTACCGGCCGATGGCGAGCTGCTATCGCCGTTTGCCAGCTTTGACGAAAGCGCGCTGACCGGCGAATCGGTACCGGTGGAACGTAAAGCCGGCGAGCGCGTAGCCGCTGGCGCCACCAGCGTCGATCGCCTGGTGCAATTGAGCGTTATCTCCGAACCGGGAGACAGCGCCATTGACCGGATCCTCAAACTGATTGAAGAAGCCGAGGAGCGCCGGGCGCCGATTGAGCGCTTCATCGATCGCTTCAGCCGAATCTACACTCCGGCCATTATGGTAGTCGCCCTGCTGGTTGCCATCATACCGCCGCTATTCTTCGCCAGCGCCTGGCTGCCGTGGATCTATAAAGGCTTAACGCTGCTGCTGATCGGCTGCCCTTGCGCGCTGGTCATCTCTACCCCGGCGGCGATTACCTCCGGCCTGGCGGTCGCCGCACGGCGCGGGGCGCTGATTAAAGGCGGCGCGGCACTGGAACAATTGGGCCAGGTGCGCCAGGTGGCGTTCGATAAAACCGGTACTCTGACCATCGGCCAACCGCAGGTCACCCACGTTATCACCACCGCCGACGTTGATGAAAACGGCCTGCTGGCGCTGGCGGCAGCAGTTGAACAAGGCTCCAGTCATCCGCTGGCGCAGGCTATCGTCCGCGAAGCGCAGCAGCGTAAGCTGACGATTCCCGTTGCGCGCAACCAGCGGGCGCTGGCCGGTTCCGGGATAGAAGCCGAGGTCAACGGCAGCCGCATCTTAATCTGCGCGGCCAGTAAGGCCGCCCCCGCTGAGCATGAGGCGCAGATCCAGCAACTGGAGAGCGCCGGACAGACGGTGGTGCTGGTGATGCGCGATGATACCTTGCTCGGCATTCTGGCGCTGCGCGATACCCTGCGCGACGATGCGCGTCAGGCAGTGGAAGAACTGCATCAATTGGGCGTACAAGGGGTGATCCTCACCGGGGATAACCCGCGCGCTGCGGCGGCTATCGCCAATGAACTGGGTCTGCAGTTCCGCGCCGGATTGCTGCCGGCGGACAAAGTGAACGCGGTGATGGCGCTTAACGCCAACGCGCCGCTGGCAATGGTCGGCGACGGTATCAACGATGCCCCGGCGATGAAAGCGGCGACCATCGGTATTGCGATGGGCAGCGGCACCGATGTAGCGCTGGAGACCGCCGACGCGGCGCTGACCCATAACCGCCTCACCGGCCTGGCGCAGATGATTTCTCTGGCGCGCGCCACCCATGCCAATATTCGCCAGAATATCGCCATCGCTTTAGGGTTGAAGGGGATTTTCCTCGTCACGACCCTTCTCGGCCTGACCGGTTTGTGGCTGGCGGTGCTGGCGGATACCGGCGCGACGGTGCTGGTAACGGCTAACGCCCTGCGGTTATTGCGTAAAAAGTAAGGTTGAACAGATATTCCCTGCTCGCGCAGCACGGTTCCAGATCGTTAGGTAGCCCGGATAAGGCGCAACGCGCCGCCATCCTGGGGTATTCCCTGCTCGCGCTGCGCTTAGCAGGGCTGCGGTTCCGTGCCGTTAGGTAGCCCGGATAAGGCGCAACGCGCCGCCATCCGGGGGTATTCCCTGCTCGCGCTGCGCTTAGCAGGGCTACGGTTCCGGGCCGTTGGGTAGCCCGGATAAGGCGCAACGCGCCGCCATTCGGGGATATTCCCTGCTCGCGCTGCGCTTAGCAGGGCTGCGGTTCCGTGCCGTTAGGTAGCCCGGATAAGGCGCAACGCGCCGCCATCCGGGGGTATTCCCTGCTCGCGCTGCGCTTAGCAGGGCTACGGTTCCGGGCCGTTGGGTAGCCCGGATAACGCGGATTCAGTGGCTTTTACGGATCAGGTAGCGGTACGGCAGGGCTTCGGTTTCCTGCGCCACCAGTTCATGCTCCATAAAGAGGCAAAAACCGGGAATATCGCGGGTGGTGGCCGGATCGTCGGCAATAATCAGCAGGGTCTCGCCCACCGGCATGGTACGCACGGTTTTACGCACCATCATCACCGGCTCCGGGCAGCGGAGCCCCAGGGCGTCCAGCGTATGGTCAGGACTGGAAAAAAGTTCGCTCATTTTTATCTCACTTCAACAAAACGGCCCTAGTTTACCCCCACTTCGCCAGTACGCAAGCCAGGTTAACGTTTGCGCGAAAAACAACCATTGCATTACGCTCGCAACGCAGTATCATGCAGCCGTTTTTAATTGGGTTCCCTCACCCCAACGTTCCGCTCCCGATTCCTTCATTGGTATGAAGCATGACGGACATAAAAAGGTCACAATATGAATCCCTTTACTACCGTACAGCGTAAGAAAGCGCTCGTCTGGCTTTCGCTATTTCATCTGCTGGTGATCACCTCCAGCAACTATCTGGTCCAGCTGCCGATCTCCATTTTTGGTTTCCATACCACTTGGGGGGCGTTCAGTTTTCCCTTTATTTTCCTCGCCACCGATCTGACGGTACGCATTTTCGGCGCCCCGCTGGCGCGACGCATCATCTTCGCGGTGATGATCCCGGCGCTGATTATTTCCTATGGCATTTCGGCGCTGTTTTATATGGGCGAATGGCAGGGCTTTGCCGCGCTGGGCACCTTTAATCTGTTCGTCGCCCGTATCGCCGCCGCCAGCTTTATGGCTTATGCGCTGGGGCAAATTCTCGACGTCCACGTTTTCAACCGCTTGCGTCAGAATCGTCGCTGGTGGCTGGCGCCGACGGCGTCGACCCTGTTCGGTAACGTCAGCGATACCCTGGCCTTCTTCTTCATCGCCTTCTGGCGCAGTCCGGATCCGTTTATGGCCGCCCACTGGGGAGAAATCGCCACGGTCGACTACTGCTTTAAAGTGCTTATCAGCATCGTCTTCTTCTTGCCGATGTACGGCGTGCTGTTGAATATGCTGTTGAAAAAACTGGCGGATAAATCTGATTTGTCGGCATTGCAGCCAGGTTAAAGGTACTCGCTAACGGTTGTGATAAGATAACCGGATGAGCCGTTAATGGCCGTTTATCGAAAGGAAGATGTCAATGCGCAATTTGGTTAAATATGTCGGTATTGGCCTGCTGGTTATGGGGCTTGCGGCCTGTGATAACAGCGATTCAAAAGCGCCGACCGTCGGGGCGGCAGCAGAGAGCAATACCAGCGGCCAGGCGATTAGCCTGCTGGATGGTAAACTGAGCTTCACTCTGCCCGCGGGCATGGCCGACCAGAGCGGTAAGCTCGGTACCCAGGCCAACAATATGCATGTCTATTCTGACGCCACCGGCCAGAAAGCGGTGATTGTGATTGTCGGCGACAACACTAATGAAGATCTGGCGGTGCTGTCCAAACGTCTGGAAGATCAGCAGCGCAGCCGCGACCCGCAGCTGCAGGTTGTGTCTAACAAATCGATTGAGATTAAAGGCCACACCTTACAGCAACTGGACAGCATCATCTCCGCCAAAGGTCAGACCGCGTGGTCTTCCGTGCTGCTCGGTAAGATCGATGACAAATTGCTGACCCTGCAGGTCACTCTGCCAGCGGACAACCAGCAGCAGGCGCAGACCGAAGCGGAAAGCATCGTCAACACGCTGGTCATTAACTAATTTTATTGCCCTGATGCAGCGGCCTCCGGTTCAACCACCGGGGGCCGTTTTTTTAACCGCCAGCACAGCAGTAGCGCGGCCATCACCAGCCCTGCCGCCGCCAGATAAATCGTCGGTATCCCGGTCCACGCCATCAAAAGCCCGGCCAGCGGCCCGGTTATCCCCAACGACAAATCCATAAATACGGTATAGGTCGCCAGCGCCGAGCCCTGATTATGCTGCGGTACGGCTTTTACCGCCACCACGCCCAGCGCCGGGAAGACCAGCGAGAACCCCGCGCCGGTGAGGAAAGTCCCGACTTTCGCCATCAGCGGCGTCTGTGCAAAGCCCACCAGCAGCAGGCCAATAACCTCCACGCTAAAACAGAGCATCGCCACGTTCAGGCCGCCGAGGCGGTTAATACCGTTGGGAAAAAGCAGCCGCGTGCCGACAAACGCGCAGCTGAACAGCGTTAACGCAAAGGCCGCGCCGTCCCAGCCTTTCGCGTCATAAAACAGGGTAATAAAGGTCGCGATAACCCCAAAGCCGGCAGAAGCCAACGCCAGCGCCATGCCGTAAGGCCAAACCCGGCCCAGCACCGCGCGAAATGACATCGCTTTCCCTTTCGTTGCCTTCACCGCCGTTCGCGGTAGCGCGCAAATGATAGCCACCAGAGCAACCGCCATAATGACCATCGCCAGGCCGCTGAGGCCAATGTATGAATAGCACAGCACGCCCAGCGGCGCGCCCATCGCCATCGCGCCGTAGGTCACAATGCCGTTCCACGAAATCACCCGCCCGATATGCAGCGAGCCGACAACGCCTACGCCCCATAGCGTCGACCCCGTGCCGGCAAAGCTCTGGCCAATGCCGAGGATCGCTCGTCCAAGGCATAACAGCAGCAGACTCAGCAGTGGCCAGCTGCTGCTCCAGGCTGCCAGCAGGTAGCTCAAACCACTCAGGAAACAGCCGCACAGGCCGAAAACGACAATCTTTTTCGGCCCGAGCAGATCGGCGTAGCGCCCGGCGTGCGGTCGGCTCAGCAGCGTGGCGAAATACTGGAGACTAATCACCAGCCCGGCCCAGAAGGCGCTAAAACCCATCACATCGTGAACGTAGCCCGGCAGAACCGCCAACGGCAGCCCGATGGTGAGATAGCTGGCAAAGTTGAAAATAACGACGGAGACAATCCGCAGATTAAGGCGCAGTCCATTGAGCGCCGGTTCGGCGACGGGTTCGGGCATCAGATTCCACCAGATATTGGCAACAGATATCTACTATTTACCATGTCCGGTCGGTAATTGCAGTTCCCGCTATTGGCGCCATCTATTCAGCGGAATTATCATCCTTTATGGGGAGATTAACGCAATAAATTGCACTAAGCGGTGAAAATACCGAAAATACAGCATTATCTCATCGCAAAGTTTTGCGCTGCGGATATGCTTGGCGTCACCCTTAGCTGGCGAGGCTGATTTTCGGTTGCAAAGCCCCCAATTAACGGCTTCGTGATGGTTATCGCCGGGTTTCGGGTTCTATAAACGTCGCGATCATAGAACTACAGGCTTACCGCGGACGCGCGTAGATGAATTTTACCCTGAACATAATCGACTGGCAGGCGAGAGCGCCTGGGCTTTGCGAAGCCGAACAGTGGCAGCAATGGTCACGGTATTCGCACACCATCGATCCGGCGGCCCCGGCGGCCAAACTCAACGAACTGCCAATGATGACCGCTCGCCGACTTAGCTCCGGCAGCAAGCTGGCGGTTGAGTGCGGGCTGGCGATGCTGCGCCGCCATGAGATCGACGCCGTTCTCTATACCAGCCGTCACGGCGAGCTAGAGCGCAACTATCGGATCCTCCACGCCCTGGCGATGGAGCAAGCGGTATCGCCTACCGATTTCGCCCTATCGGTACATAATTCCGCCGTCGGTAATCTGACGATTGCGGCCAAAAAGCCCATTGCGTCGTCATCGCTTTCTGCCGGGCGCGACACTTTCCAGCAGGGATTATATGAAGTCATGGGGCTTCTGCAGGCAGGTTATCAACGCGTGTTGATGGTTGATTTTGATGGTTTTCTGCCGGATTTTTACCATTCGCAGCTGCCGACGGCTATGCCGACCTGGCCCTATGCGACGGCCTGGGTTATTGAGTCCGGCGGCGAATGGCAGTGCCAGGCTGAGCGCTATGATGCCGTTCCTGAAAGCCCCCTACCGCAAAGCCTGCTGTTTTTACGGCACTATCTGCAGAATTCCCATACGTTCACCCTGCCCGGCGAGCGCGTGCAGTGGCGCTGGAGCCGCGCATGACGCCGCTTTTGCAACGGTTAAATCGCCTGTGGCGCGCGGCGATGACCGGTTTTTGTTTCGCGCTGTTTGGCGTCGGTGGGCTGCTGCTCTCACTGATCTGGTTCAATCTGCTGCTGATCGTAGTGCGCGATAGCACCCGCCGTCGTCGTCTCGCACGGCGCAGCATTTCCGCCAGCTTTCGCGTTTTTCTTAACGTCGTGAAAGCCGTCGGCGTACTGGACTACCAGATTAAAGGGCGCGAGATTTTACGTCAGGAGCGCGGTTGCCTGGTGGTCGCTAATCATCCCAGCCTCATCGACTACGTGATGCTGGCCTCGGTGATGCCGGAAACCGACTGTCTGGTGAAAAGCGCGTTGCTGAAAAACCCATTTGTCAGCGGCGTGATCCGCGCGGCGGATTATTTGATTAACGATCGCGCCGATACCCTGCTTCCGGCCAGTCGGCAACGCTTACAGCAGGGCGATACTATTTTGATTTTCCCGGAAGGAACCCGAACGGTGCCGGGAGAAAAAATGCAGCTGCAGCGCGGCGCGGCCAATATCGCCGTGCGCTGCGGCAGCGATTTACGCGTTGTCGTTATCCGCTGTACCGAGCATATGCTGGGCAAACAGAGCAAATGGTACGACCCGCCGCGAACGAAACCGTTATTTACCGTTGAAGTCGGAGAACGGCTACGAATAGACCAATTTTACGATGCCAACACACAAGAACCGGCGCTGGCCGCACGGCAGTTAAACCGGCATATTTTGCTTAAATTAGAATCAGGCGTTGCGCCTGAAACAGGAATTAATGATGGAAGCGCTCTATCTTGAAATTAAAAATCTAATTATCAGTACATTGAACCTGGACGAGTTGTCCGCTGATGATATCGACACCGATGCCGCGCTGTTTGGCGATGGTCTGGGTCTGGACTCCATCGATGCGCTGGAGCTGGGTCTGGCGGTGAAAAAACAGTACGGCGTGGTGCTGTCGGCAGAAAGCGAAGAGATGCGCCAGCACTTCTTTTCCGTCGCCACGCTGGCATCCTTTATTCAAGCGCAGCGTGCCTGAGGAGAACCGTTATGACCGAACAAAAAGCTATTTACGAAGAAGTCTCCGCGCTGCTGGTGAAGGTGTTTGAAATCGATCCGCAGGATATTAAACCTGAGGCCCGCCTGTACGAAGACCTCGAACTGGACAGCATCGACGCCATCGACATGATCGTCCATCTACAAAAGAAAATCGGCAAGAAAATCAAGCCAGAAGACTTTAAAACCGTACGCACCGTGCAGGACGTGGTCGATGCGGCGGATCGCCTGCTGAAAGAAGCGTAATTCACCGTGTCGGGCATCCGCTCGCTGCCGGTCGTTTCAATTATGACGGGGTTATTACTGCTGACCTGGCCATTTTTGATCTGGTTTGGCCTCGCGCATAACAGCCTGCCATGGCTGTTGCCGCTAATGGCGCTACTGCTGTTTTTACGCTTTCGCCAGACCCGGCGACAGTCAGGGCCGTTGAGCGTGGTCACTCAGATCGTTGCGGTAGCCGGCATGACGCTGTGCATTGCCAGCTACCTGCTAAAGACCCATCAGCTACTGCTATTTTACCCGGTGGTGGTGAGCGGCGTGATGCTGGCGGTGTTTGGCGGTTCGCTGTGGTCAAGTATGCCTGTAGTCGAGCGCCTGGCGCGGTTGCGGGACCCGGTTCTTCCTGAGCGAGCCGTGCGCTACACCCGCCGGGTCACCCAAATCTGGTGCGCCTTTTTCATCGGCAACGGCGGTATAGCGCTGGTTACCGCGTTATACGGCGATATGTCGCTATGGACGGCGTGGAACGGCATGATTTCCTATCTGCTGATGGGCATGTTGATGGCCGGAGAGTGGCTGGTGCGCCAGCGGGTGATTAAACGAGATAAACCATGATGCAGCCCCTCACGCTGGCCCAGTGGCTCAGCGCCCCGCGTCCGCCGCAAACGCTGATTGCGTGGCAGGAAGCGCACAGCTGGACGCTGGCGCATCTGCGCTATGATGTCGCTCACCTGCTTAACAACCTGCAACAACAGCCAGGCGAGCGTTGGGCGCTCTGCTTTGACAACAGCTACCTGTTTTTGGTCGCGCTGTTGGCCACGCTGCATGCGGGGAAAACGCCAGTGCTTCCTGGCCATAGCCGAGCGGCGCTATTACACGAACAGCGAGCGCTTTTCGACGGCATCCTGAGCGATAAGACGCTGCCATGGCGCGGGCCGCTGCGGGTTATCCAGTCCGCCATGGCGACCGCATCCCACGAATACGCGTTCCCGGCGATCGGCGATAACGCCTGCATTGAGCTTTTTACCTCCGGTTCTACCGGTGAACCAAAGCGAATTAGTAAGCCCGTTAAGAGTCTCGACCGCGAGGCGGCGCTGATAGCCGCGCACTATGCCGGGCGCCTGACAGGCAGTCGGGTAGTGGCATCGGTCGCGCCGCAGCACTTGTACGGCCTGACGTTCCGTCTGTTCCTGCCAATGGCGCTGGGGTTGCCGCTGCACGCGGCGATGATTGAGTACGCCGAGCAGCTGGCGGCATTAAGCCATGATCATCATTATTTGTTTATCAGTAGCCCGGCTTTTCTCAAACGTCTCGACTATCGGCTTATCCCGCCGCCGGTCGCGATGATTTTGTCCGCCGGCGGCAAGCTGCCCTGGCAGGATGCCGTGCACACCGCTAACTGGTTCAATACCTGGCCGGATGAAATCTACGGCAGCACGGAAAGCGGGGTTATCGCCTGCCGCCAGCGCCTGCAGGATAATGCGCCGTGGCAGCCGTTCCCCGGCATCCGCTTTCAGCCGCAGGGCAACACAATTCGTCTATTTTCGCCGCTTATCGCCGACGATAACGGCCTGGTTATCGATGATATTTTGCATTTCAATGAAAGCGGTCAATTCCAGCTGGCAGGTCGTCGCGACCGGGTAGTGAAAATTGAAGAGAAGCGCATTTCACTAAGCGAAGTGGAATACCGGTTACTGCAACTGGATGGCATTCTTGAGGCCGCCGTCCTGCCGATTACCCGCGGCAGCCGCCAGAGCGTTGGCGCGTTGTTAGTGCTCGATCATGACGCCCGCCGCCGCTGGGGGAAAAGCCAGGAATTACAATGGCGGAAAGCGCTGCGCGCCTCGCTGGAACCTGTGGCCATCCCTCGCTACTGGCGGGTGGTTGACGAGATCCCCGTTAATAGCATGAATAAGCGTGTCTACGCGCAATTACAGGAGTTATTTCATGAAGCCCCATGAAATTGAGCGCCGTCAGCCGCAAGCCGATCGGGTTGAAATCGTGCTCTCTCTCGACCCGGCGCTATTCTGGTTTCGCGGCCATTTTGCCGTGCAGCCGCTGCTACCCGGCGTCGCACAGATCGATTGGGCGATGCATTACGCCACCCGCCTGCTCGCGCCCGGCTGGCGCTTTCATGACATTCAGAACGTGAAATTTCAGTCGCCGCTGCTGCCGGGCGCGATCGTCACGCTCACCCTGACATGGCAGGAGGCGCGCCAGACCCTGACCTTTAGCTATCAGCGCCACGACGGTGAAACCCGGCACACCGCCAGCAGCGGGAAAATTCGCTTATGCCGCTAGCTTTCTCTCCCTGCGTGCTGATCCCCTGCTATAACCACGGCGCCATGATGCCCCGGGTGCTGGCGCGCCTGCAGCCCTTTGGCCTGCCTTGCATCGTGGTGGACGACGGCAGCGATAGCAGTACGCGGCAGCAGTTGGAGCGGCTGGCGGCGGAAACCGCTAATCTGACCTTAATCCGCTTACCACAGAACGCGGGCAAAGGCGCAGCGGTGATCCGTGGGCTACAGGCCGCAGCGCAAGCCGGTTTCAGCCACACGGTGCAGGTCGATGCCGATGGTCAGCACGCCATCGAAGATATTCCGCAACTGTTGGCGCTGGCGCAGGCCCATCCCGAAGCGCTGATTTCCGGGCAACCGATTTACGACGACTCCATCCCGCGTTCCCGCCTCTACGGGCGCTGGATAACCCACGTCTGGGTATGGATTGAAACGCTGTCGCTGCAGTTGAAAGACAGCATGTGCGGTTTTCGCGTCTACCCGGTGACGCCAACGCTACAGCTGGCGCAGCGCGTGTCACTCGGCCAGCGAATGGATTTTGATACCGAAGTGATGGTGCGCCTCTACTGGCAGGGAAATACCAGCTATTTTGTGCCAACCCGCGTGACCTACCCGCCGGACGGTTTGTCGCATTTTGATGCCATCAAAGATAACTGCCGCATCTCGCTGATGCACACGCGTCTGTTCCTCGGCATGCTGCCGCGGATCCCCTCGCTGTTGTTTCGCCGCGCCTCGCCGCACTGGGCGCGTCAGCAGGAGGTAAAAGGATTATGGGGAATGCGCCTGATGCTACTGGTGTGGCGGCTGCTGGGGCGCAAGGCGTTCTCGCTGCTGCTTTATCCGGTGGTCGGCGTGTACTGGCTGACGGCCGCGACGGCCCGCCGTGCTTCGCAACAATGGATAACCCGCGTGCGCGAACAGTTCGCCGCTCGCCAGATGCCGATACCGCCAACGCTAACCAGCTATCGGCACTTCCAGCGCTTCGGCGAAGCGATGCTGGATAAAATCGCCAGCTGGCGCGGCGAGTTGCAGTTCGGCCGCGACGTGGTTTTTACCGCAGGCGCCGAGGAGACGCTAAATATCAGCGATCCGCGGGGGAAGCTGCTGTTGGTTTCGCATCTCGGTGATGTCGAAGCCTGCCGCGCGCTGGCGCAACTACAGGGCGGCAAAACCATCAACGCTCTGGTATTCAGCGAAAATGCGCAACGTTTTAAACAGATTATGACGGAAATGGCCCCTCAGGCCGGGCTCAACCTGATGCCAGTGAACGATATCGGCCCGGATACCGCCATCCTGTTGCAAGAAAAGCTGGAGCGCGGCGAGTGGATCGCGATTGTCGGCGACCGTATTGCGGTTAACCCGCAGCGCGGCGGAGAATGGCGTGTCTGCTGGAGCCGTTTTATGGGGCAAGCCGCCCCCTTCCCGCAGGGGCCATTTATCCTCGCCGCCATTTTGCGCTGCCCGGTTAATTTGCTTTTCGCTCTCCGCCAGCAGGGCAAACTGCGCATTTACTGCGAGCCGTTCGCCGACCCGCTGCTATTACCGCGCGCCGATCGCCAACAGGCATTGCAACACATCATCGACCGCTACGCCGAACGGCTGGAACACTACGCGCTGCAGTCGCCGCTCGACTGGTTTAACTTTTTCGATTTCTGGCGTTTGCCGGATCCCAAAAACAAGGAGTAAAGGGTGCTTAACGATCCCCGTTTTACTGCTGAAGTAGAGCTGACTATTCCGTTTCATGACATCGATATGATGGGCGTCGTGTGGCATGGCAACTATTTCCGCTACTTCGAAATTGCCCGTGAGGCGCTGCTTAACCAGTTCAACTACGGCTACCGGCAGATGAAAGCCTCAGGCTATTTGTGGCCGGTGGTCGATACCCGCGTGAAATACCGCGACGTTATCACCTTCGAGCAGCGCATTCGCGTGCGCGCGCGGATAGAAGAGTTTGAGAACCGCCTACGCATTGGCTACGAAATTTTTGATGTCGATAGCGGCAAGCGCACCACCACCGGCTACACCATCCAGGTTGCGGTGGATGAAAACAGCCGCGAGATGTGTTTCGTCAGCCCGGATATCCTGTTTGAACGCATGGGGGTTACGCCATGAGATTACTGCTGCTGTTAGGGCTGTTTATCAGCCCGCTGGTCAGCGCCCTCACGCTTGATGACCTGCAAAAACAATTTAGCGAACAGCCGGTGGTACGCGCCCACTTCGATCAAGTTCGCACGATTAAGGATCTGCCGCAGCCGCTGCGATCCCAGGGGCAGATGTTGATCGCCCGCGATAAGGGGTTGCTGTGGGATCAAACCTCACCGTTCCCGATGCAGCTGTTGCTGGATGACAAACGGATGGTGCAGGCGATCAACGGCCAGCCGCCGCAAACCATTACTGCCGAAAACAATCCGCAGATGTTCCAGTTCAACCATTTGCTGCGCGCGCTGTTCCAGGCGGATCGAAAAGTCCTGGAAGATAACTTCCGCGTGGAATTTGCCGATAAAGGCGAAGGCCAGTGGACGCTGCGCCTGACGCCCATCACTACGCCGCTGGATAAGATTTTTGCCCGCATCGATTTGGCCGGGAAAGACTATCTGGAACATATTCAGCTCAACGACAAGCAAGGCGATCGCACCGATATCACCCTTTCCCAACACCAATTGACGCCTGCGCAACTGACCGATGACGAACGCCAACGCTTTGCCACCCAGTAAACGCCCCGCGTTGTTATGGGCCGTCGTCTGCCTGCTCCTGGCGGGCGCGCTGCTGGCGCTGCTGCCGCAGGCCCGGCTCAACAGCAGCGTACTGGCGATGCTGCCGAAGCAGACGCTTGGCGCAATCCCGCCCAGCCTGAACGACGGTTTTATGCAGCGCCTTGATCGCCAGCTGGTCTGGCTGGTCAGCCCCGGTAAACAGGCCGACCCGCAGGTGGCCGGCGACTGGCTGCGTCTGCTGCAAACCTCGAAGGCGCTGGCAGACGTCAAAGGCCCAATGAATGCCGATAATCAGCAGGCCTGGGGGACCTTTTTCTGGCAGCATCGTAACGGTTTAATTGACCCCGCTACCCGCGCGCGCCTGCAAAACGGCGGCGAAGCGCAGGCGCAATGGATCCTCTCACAGCTCTATTCGGCATTTTCCGGCGTCAGCGGCAAAGAACTGCAAAACGATCCTCTGATGTTGATGCGCGGCTCGCAGCTGGCGATGGCGAAAGGCGGCCAGCGGATGCAACTGCAGGATGGCTGGCTGGTGACCAAAGATGCCCAGGGCAACCTCTGGTATCTGTTGCATGGCGAACTGGCGGGTTCCTCATTCGATATGCAGCAGACGCACCGGCTGGTCACTACGCTCGGAGAGCTGGAGAAGCAGTGGAAAACGCAGCATCCGCAGGCGCAGCTGCTGTCGCGCGGCACCGTGTTCTATAGCGATTACGCCAGTCAGCAGGCGAAGCACGATATTTCTACACTCGGCGCGGCGACGCTGTTCGGCGTGATCCTGCTTATCGTCGCGACGTTTCGTTCGCTGCGCCCGCTGCTGCTGTGCCTGATTTCCATCGCCATCGGCGCGCTGGCCGGCACCGTCGTCACGCTGCTGCTATTTGGCGAGCTGCATCTGATGACCCTGGTGATGAGCATGAGCATCATCGGCATCTCCGCCGACTATACGCTCTATTATCTGACCGAACGGATGGTGCATGGCGCGGAATCAACCCCGTGGCAAAGCCTCGCCAAAGTGCGTCATGCGTTGCTGCTGGCGCTACTTACTACCGTGGCGGCTTATCTGATTATGATGCTGGCCCCCTTTCCGGCGATTCGCCAGATGGCGCTCTTCGCGGCGGTCGGCCTGAGCGCCTCGTGTCTGACGGTAATTTTCTGGCATCCATGGTTGTGCCGTGGACTTCCCGTGCGCCCGGTTCCGGCGATGGCATTGTTGTTACGCTGGCTTGCCGCCTGGCGACGCCATAAAAAGCTGTCCATCGGCCTCCCCGTCGCGCTGGCCCTGTTCTCGCTGGCGGGTCTCGCGACGCTGCGGGTGGATGATGATATTTCGCAGCTCCAGGCGTTGCCGCAGGATATCCTGGCCCAGGAAAAAGCCATCACCGCGCTCACCGGGCAAAGCGTCGATCAAAAGTGGTTTGTGATTTACGGCAAAACGGCCCAGCAGACGCTGCAGCGCCTGGAGGCATTTATGCCCGCGCTGACGCAGGCGCAAAGCGACGGCCTGCTCGGCGGATATCGCGCTATCCCCCTGAATTCACTCGCTCGCCAACAGCAGGATCTTGCCCTGCTGCAACGCGCCGCGCCCACCGTCAGTAACGTGCTGAACCACGCCGGACTGGCAACGATCAATCCCGATCTCAACCCGATGCCAGTGACCGTCGACGTCTGGCTTGCCAGCCCGGCCAGCGAAGGCTGGCGACTGCTGTGGCTGACGCTGCCGGATGGCGAAAGCGGCGTACTGGTTCCGGTAAGCGGCGTGAAAGACAGCGCGGCGCTAAAAACGCTTAGTACACAACAGGCTGGCGTTGCGTGGGTCGATCGCAAAAGCGATTTCGACCAGTTGTTCGCGCTCTACCGCCACATTCTAACCGGCCTGCTGGGCGTTGCGCTGGCGGTGATTGCCTGCGGCGCTATGCTCCGCCTTGGCTGGCGCAAAGGGCTGGTTAGCCTGGTGCCGTCGGTATTGTCGCTGGGATGCGGGCTGGCGGTGCTGGCATTTAGCGGCCACGCGGTTAACCTGTTCTCCTTGCTGGCGCTGGTGCTGGTACTGGGCATCGGCATTAACTACACGCTGTTTTTCAGCAACCCGCGCGGTACGCCGCTGACATCGCTGCTGGCGGTCACCCTGGCGATGATGACCACCTTATTGACGCTCGGCATGTTGGTGTTTAGCACCACGCAGGCCATTAGCAGTTTTGGTATTGTTTTGGTAAGCGGCATTTTCGCCGCCTTCCTGCTTTCGCCGTTAGCGATGCCGACCAAAAAAGAGAAAAAAAGACGATGAGAAGACCATCATTCTGGCGCGCCTTCGCGCTACTCGCCGCCTTATTGCTGGCCGGCTGCAGCCGTTCGCAGCCGGAGCCGCAAGGCCGCCCGCAGGCGTGGCTGGAACCGGGTACGCGCGTCACGTTGCCGCCGCCTGGTATCTCGCCGGACATCAGCTCGCAGCAGTTGCTCACCGGCAGCTTCAACGGCCAAACCCAGTCGCTGCTGGTCATGCTCAATGCCGATGATAAAAAGCTCACGCTGGCGGGTCTGTCATCCGTCGGTATCCGCCTGTTCCTGGTGACCTATGATGAAAGAGGGCTGCGCGCTGAACAGTCGATGGTGGTTCCGCAACTGCCGCCAGCCAGCCAGGTGCTGGCCGATGTGATGCTCAGCCACTGGCCGGTTAGCGCATGGCTGCCGCAGTTGCCAAAAGGGTGGACGTTGACCGAGCGCGGCGACAAACGCGAACTACGTAACGCGCGCGGGAAGCTGGTCACCGAAATCACCTATATCAACCGCAAAGGCCAGCGCGTGCCGATCAGCATCGAACAGCACGTCTTTAAATACCACATCACCATTCAATACCTGGGTGACTGAGATGATCTACATTTCCGCCGTCGGCATGATTAACGCGCTGGGCCGCGATAACGATGATATCGCCGCCAATTTGGCTCGCGGTATTGCGCCCGGCATGCGTCCGCGCGAGGGGTGGCTACAGGGGCATCCGCAGGCGGTGTTCGCGGGCGTGGACGGCGAATTGCCCGCCATTCCCGATACCTTTAGCGCCCATCGTTCGCGCAATAATCAGCTGCTGCTGGCGGCGCTGGCGCAAATTCAGCCGCAGGTGGATCGCGCCATCGCCCAATACGGACGAGAGCGCGTGGCCGTAGTGCTCGGCACCAGCACCTCGGGGCTGGATGAGGGTGACGCGCATGTCACCCTGACGCTTGGCGGCAAGGAAAGCGCGGCCTGGCAATATCCGCAACAGGAGCTGGGCGACCCATCGCGTTTTCTCAGCCACTGGCTGGCGCTGGATGGCCCGGCATTTACGCTGTCAACCGCCTGCTCCTCCAGCGCCAGAGCGATTATCAGCGGACGCCGACTAATTGAAGCCGGGCTGGCGGATGTGGCGATCGTCGGCGGCGCGGACACCCTCAGCCGAATGCCGATCAACGGCTTTCACAGTCTGGAATCGCTCTCCACGACGCAGTGCCAGCCATTTGCCCGCGACCGTAACGGTATCACTATCGGCGAAGGGGCGGCGCTGATGCTGTTGACCCGCGAACCGCAGCCAGTCGCGCTACTGGGTATCGGCGAGTCCAGCGACGCCTGGCATATTTCCGCCCCGCATCCTGAAGGAGAGGGGGCGATCCGCGCCATCCAGCAGGCGCTGGGGGATGCGGGCATCGCCCCTGAACAAGTGGGTTATATCAACCTGCACGGCACCGCCACGCCGCTTAACGATAGAATAGAGTCTCACGTCATCAACGCGCTATTTGGCGTTCGGGTACCCTGTAGTTCAACGAAACACCTGACCGGACACACGCTGGGCGCCGCGGGGATCACCGAAGCCGCCATCGGCATGCTGATTCTGCAGCGAAACCTGCCGCTGCCAGCGCAGGATTTCAGCCAGTCGCCGCGCGATGAAACACTACCGCCATGCGGGATCATCGAACATCCCCAGCCGCTGCCGCGACCGATTATCCTGTCGAACTCTTTTGCTTTTGGCGGTAACAACGCCAGCATCCTGCTCGGGAGCATTCAATGAACCACTATTTATCGCCCGGCGACTATCTACCGCACGATGCACCGATGCTGCTGCTGGAAGAGGTCGTCAATGTGACCGATGAAACCGCGACCTGCCGGGTCACGGTCTCGCCCCATAGCGTCCTGGCGCCATTTCTCGATGCCGAGGGCAATCTCCCCGGTTGGTTCGCCCTTGAATTAATGGCGCAAACCGTCGGCGTCTGGTCCGGCTGGCACCGCCTGCAAAAAGGGCAAGCGTCCATCTCATTAGGTATGGTGCTTGGCGCGCGAGAATTAGTCTGCGCGGCCGGCTCCCTGCCGCGCGGCAAAGCACTGTCCATTACCGTTAAACTGCTCATGCAGGACGAGCGTTTCGCTAGCTTCGAAGGCGCCGTGATGGCGGACGATGACCTGCTGGCCAGCGGAAGGGTTAATACCTTCCAGCCAACGCCAACAGAACTTAACACCCTATTTCAACAAGGAGCGTCAGAATGAGTCGTTCAGTTTTGGTTACCGGCGCCAGCAAAGGTATCGGTCGCGCCATCGCCTGCCAGCTGGCGGCGGACGGTTTTATGGTAGGCGTCCACTATCATCGCGACGCGTCAGGCGCGCAGCAGACGCTGGAGGCGATTACCGCCGCCGGCGGCGCGGGACGTCTGCTGAGCTTTGATGTCGCCAATCGCACGCAGTGCCGCGAAGTCCTTGAGCAGGATATGGCCGAACACGGCGCGTGGTACGGCATTATCAGCAACGCCGGCATCGCCCGCGACGGCGCCTTCCCGGCGCTCGGCGAAGACGACTGGGACGCGGTGATCCACACCAACCTCGACAGCTTCTACAACGTCATTCATCCGTGCATCATGCCGATGATTAGCACACGCCAGGGCGGGCGTATCATCACGCTCTCGTCCGTATCCGGCGTGATGGGCAACCGCGGTCAGGTCAACTATAGCGCCGCCAAGGCGGGGATCATCGGCGCCACCAAAGCGCTGGCGATTGAACTGGCGAAGCGCAAAATCACCGTGAACTGCATCGCCCCCGGGCTTATCGACACCGGGATGATCGAAATGGAAGAGGCCGCGTTGAAAGAGGCGATGTCGATGATCCCAATGAAACGCATGGGACAGGCGGAAGAAGTGGCGGGGCTGGCGAGTTATTTAATGTCGGATGTGGCGGGTTATGTCACCCGGCAGGTCATTTCCATCAATGGAGGGATGTTATGACACGCCGTGTGGTCATTACCGGGATGGGTGGCGTCACCGCATTTGGCGAAAAATGGCAGGATGTCTCGGCGGGGCTGAAGAGATATAAAAACGCCGTACGCGCCATGCCGGAGTGGCGTATTTACGACGGGCTGCATACGCTGCTGGGCGCGCCGATCGATGATTTCACCCTGCCCGACCACTATACCCGCAAGCGCATTCGCGCGATGGGGCGCGTATCGTTGCTCTCCACCCGCGCCACTGAACTGGCGCTGGAGCAGGCCGGGCTTATCGACGATGCCATACTGAGTAACGGCGAAACCGGCATCGCCTACGGTTCATCAACCGGCAGTACCGCCCCGATGAGCGAATTTGCCACCATGTTGACGGAAAAGCACACCAATAATATTACTGCTACCACCTACGTGCAGATGATGCCGCATACCACCGCCGTCAATACGGGCCTGTTTTTTGGCCTGCGCGGCCGCGTGATCCCGACGTCCAGCGCCTGTACCTCCGGAAGCCAGGCGATTGGTTACGCCTGGGAAGCGATTCGCCACGGCTATCAAACGGTGATGGTCGCCGGCGGCGCGGAAGAGCTTTGCCCGTCGGAGGCCGCGGTATTCGATACTCTGTTTGCTACCAGCCAGCGCAATGAGCAGCCCGACATTACCCCCTCCCCCTTTGATGTGCTGCGCGATGGGCTGGTGATTGGCGAAGGGGCCGGTACTCTCATTCTGGAAGAACTGGAGCACGCCAAAGCACGCGGGGCGACCATTTACGGCGAAATCATCGGTTTCGCCACCAACTGCGATGCCGCGCATATCACCCAACCGCAGCGTGAAACCATGCAGATCTGCATGGAACAATCATTAAAAATAGCAGGCCTGAGCGCCCGGGATATCGGCTACATTTCGGCCCACGGCACCGCGACCGACCGCGGCGATATCGCCGAAAGCCAGGCGACGGCGGCGATTTACGGCGATAGCGTGCCGATCTCCTCGCTGAAAAGCTATTTCGGCCATACCCTTGGCGCCTGCGGGGCGCTGGAAGCGTGGATGAGTCTGCAGATGATGCGTGAGGGCTGGTTCGCGCCAACGCTGAATTTGCATAATCCGGACGCCAATTGCGGAGAACTGGATTACATCATGGGCGAAGCGCGCCAGATTGATTGTGAATTCCTGCAGAGTAACAACTTCGCCTTCGGCGGTATTAACACCTCAATGATTATTCAGCGCTGGTCCTGAAATGTATCAGCTTATCCTTGGCCAAATCTCAACGCTTAGCGCCCTACCGTTACCGACTGGGTTAGCGGCTCAGGCCCCTGACGGCCCGCGGCGGGCCAGCTGGCTTGCCGGGCGCGCGCTGCTGGCGCATGCGGCGGCCCCGCTGGCGGATATTGCGTATGGCGAGCAGGGCAAACCGGCTTTCCCGCCCGGCTGCGGGCGGTGGTTTAACCTTAGCCACAGCGGCGACCATATTGCCCTGCTGCTGAGCGATGAAGGCGAGGTTGGCTGCGATATCGAAGTGATTCGTCCGCGCAACGGCTGGCAGCGGTTGGCTAACGCCCTGTTTAGCGAGGGCGAGCATCAGGAACTGGAGCGCGAACCGCCGGAGCGGCAGCTAGCCGCCTTTTGGCGAATCTGGACGCGCAAAGAAGCGCTGGTAAAGCAACGCGGCGGCAGCGCCTGGCAAATGGCCTCTGTTGACAGCGCCTTTCGCGGCGCGCTGTCATTAAGCCAGATTCAGTATCAAGGGTTAAGTATTGCGGTCTGTACGCCAACGCCGTTCTCGCTGACGGCGGCGCACATTCAAGGTTTCAACGGCGCGGCTTGGCCGGCCAGAAGATAGTCAGCACGCCGGCGATAATAATCAGCACGCCCAGCAGCGATTGCCAGTAAAACGGCTCGTGCCAACCGGGCAGCCAGATGGCGGCGGCCCACACCAGAATGTAGCTCAGGCTGAGCAGCGCGTAAGCTTTGGCCAACGGCAAGCGGTGTAGCGCGAAATACCAGCAGACCATCGACAGCAGATAGCCAACCAGGCCAAAACCCAGGCTGAAGGTACCGGTGCGCATATGCAGTAGATGATTGAGGAAAGCCAGGATATCGGTCAATGGCGGCAGCTCAACCATCGCGCTGCGCAGTAACAGCTGCGCGCCGCTGACCAGCCCGACGCTCAATAACGCCCAGATTAACCCCATCAGACGCTACTCCCCAGAACGGCGATGCCGACGACGATCAGCCCGACGCCAAGCCAGTGGCGGCGCGCCACCGGCTCGCGCCAGATACCCCATGCCGCCAGCGTTACCCAGACAAAGTTGAGGCTCAGCATCGGATAAGCGATACCGACCGGGATCGCCTGCAGCACCCCCAGCCACAGCAGCATACTGCCGCCGAGCGCCAACAGGGCTAAGCCCAGCCACAGCAAAATATGCCGCCCGCGCCGCCCGCTACGGGACGGCCGGGTCGCCTGCTTCTGGCACAGCTGACCGGCGCAGCTAAGCAGACTGGCGAGTATCAGGCAGAACCAGACACTCATTGCGGCAGATACTGAATAAACACCACGCGCCCCAGCTCGTAGGAGTTATCAGGTTTCGGTAACGCCAGTTCGTTCATCGTTTCACCTTTATCCATCAGCAGCACCAGTGAGATCGGTCCCTGCTGGCGGTGCGCCGCCAGCCAATCAGCAAAAGCTTGAGTCGACACGAATTTGCTCTGCGCATCCGGCCATCCGAGGCCATATTTTAGCTCCCCCTGCCTTTCATACAGGATGATGTCGTCACGCTTGAGCTCCCACGCCAGCCCCGCGCCGATACCGACGCTGTTGGTCAGTACATAGCGGCTTGGCGCCAGCGATTCGCTAACAATATCCACCAGAAACTGCGGCTGTTTGCTGTCGATAACCCGATCCGGGATAGCGAAGCCCACCAGCAGCGCCACTCCCAGCGGACAGATGGCGGCCAGCGTCCAGCGACGACCGTTGTCTTTTATCGCCAGCCAGCCCATCAGCGCCCATACGGCAAAGGCAATCGCCGCCAGCAGACATTTATACAACTCTATCCTGGTCCACACCGGCTTATGCATGACGCCCAACGGTGAGACCACCAGCACGGCGACCAGGCCGACCAGACCAAAACCGAGGTTGATCATGCCGTTGATGCGCAGCGCTTTCGCCCCCGCCTTCGCGGCATCCAGCGCGTAGCGGGCCATCAAAATCGACAGCGGCATAAAGCACGGCAGAATGTAGGTCGGCAGTTTTCCCTTGGCGATGCTGAAGAACAGGAACGGCATCGCTATCCAGCCTAACAGATACAGCGCGCCGCGGGCATCATCGCGCTCGCTCCAGCCGCGCTTCAGTGCGCCCGGTAACAGCGCCAACCACGGCAGGCTACCGGCAATCAGGAACGGAATGTAGTACCAGAACGGCGCTTTATGCTGCGCGTCTTTCTCAGCGAAACGCTGAATATGCTCGACCCAGAAGAAATAGCGCCAGAAATCGGGTTCGCGATTGGCAATAGCCAATCCCCACGGCAGCACCACCAACGTACAGACCGCCACCGCCAGCCAGCCGTAGGTCAGCACTTCGCGCCAGCGTTTACGCGCCATCACCCACGGCAGCACGCCAACCACCGGTACCGCCAGCGCGAGGAAGCCCTTGGTCATCACCCCCATACCGCAGGCGACTCCCAGCAGGACATAACCCAACATCTTCCCGCTGCGGCTCTGCGCCTGGGAGGCTCCCCAGAAGCTGCACATCGCCAGCGCCAGCCACATGGTGATCATCGGATCCAGCACCGCATAGGTTCCGATACCGTATACCAGCATCGCGGTCAGGAAGATAACCGGCGACAGGATCGCCACGCGTTTATCGCGGAAAATACGCCACGCCAGCCACGCCACCAGCAACGCGCTGACGGTAATGGCGAAGACCGAACCGAAACGCACGCCAAAGTTATTATGACCAAATAGCCACTGGCCAATACTGTTAATCCAGTAACCGGCAATCGGCTTTTCAAAGTAACGCAGGCCCAGCAGATGCGGCACCACCCAGTCGCCGGAGGCCAGCATTTCACGACTGATCTCGGCATAGCGGGTTTCATCAGGCTGCCACAGCAAACGGAAATTTAACGGCAATAAGTAATACAGCGCAAAGAGTACAACCAGAGAGATGCCATAACGAATGCTTTTCATACACCCGAGCCCAGTAATTGTTCACGTCCAAGCCAACCTTCCCGGCCAGCCAGCTCACCACGGACCACTTTGCCTGACGGCAGCTCGCTAAAGTCAGCGGGCAGCAGCTGGCTCAGTGGGCAAAATTGTATTTCTTCTTCCTCCGCCATGGTCAGCAGCGCATCGAACTGATCGGCGTAGGCAATGCCTTCCACTTCGGCGTGGATGGTATAGACCGGCGTTCCCTTGTCACGATGAATGCAGTCCAGCAGATAGCGGTTGAAGCCGGCGGTATCCACAGCGCTACCGACGACTTCATCCCAGGTGGGAAGCGTCACCGGAATTTGTACGGTGCCGGAGCCCCCGCCGCCAATCTGCGGCAGGAATGGCCGCGTGCCGCGACAATCGCTGTTGTAGAGGAAATCGAAGGATTCTTTCGCTTTTACCACCCGCTGGTCGGCACGCCAGCCGGCGACGGCGGAGCAGGTCACCGGGCGGCCGATAATGCGTTCCAGTTCGAGCAGACCGCGTTCAATTTCCAGCGTCAGACGTTCCTGCGGCCAGACGCCGCTCCACGCTTGCCAGCTGTAGTGGTCCCAGGCGTGCAGGCCCACTTCATGGATGTGCGCGGCGGCGCGAATAACCTCTTCGTTACCCGCGCCAATCCTGCGCCCCGGCCACGCGGTGCCGGCCAGCAGAATATCCCAGCCATACAGCGAGGCCGCGTTGGAGCGCAGCATTTTCCACAGAAACTTCGGTTTTACCAGGCGCCATAAATGGCGCCCCATATTGTCCGGCCCGACGCTGAAAAAGAAGCTTGCCTGAATCCCGTGCTTGCCCAGCAGGGCCAGCAGCCGCGGTACGCCATCACGCGTCCCGCGAAAGGTATCGACATCTATGCGTAAGCCGACTTGTTTCATGAGTTTTTATCGTCCGTGAGCTCAACGGTGCGCAGGAAGAAGTCCAGAGTGTGTTCAACGGTCTCTTCCATCTCGACGGTCGGTTCCCAGTTCAGGCAGCGTTTCGCGTTGCGAATGCTCGGTTTACGATGCTCAACGTCCTGGTAGCCTTTACCGTAGTAATCGCTGCTTTCCACTTCGCGGAAGCCGGCGAACGGCGGGAAGCGATCGCGCAGCGGATGGCGCTCGAAGCAGGCGAGCAGCATTTCCGCCAGCTCTTTGATGCTAGCTTCGTTTTCCGGGTTACCGATGTTGATGATCTGACCATCGCAGCGACCATCTTTGTTCTCAATGATGCGGAACAACGCTTCGATACCGTCGCTGATATCGGTGAAGCAGCGCTTCTGTTTGCCGCCTTCGATAAGCTTAATCGGCGAACCTTCCACCAGGTTGAGGATCAGCTGAGTGATGGCGCGGGAGCTACCGATACGTGCGGCATTAAGGTTATCCAGACGCGGCCCCATCCAGTTGAACGGACGGAACAGGGTGAACTTGAGGCCGTTCTTATCGCCATAGGCCCAGATCACGCGGTCCAGCAGCTGTTTAGAAACCGAGTAGATCCAACGCTGTTTGTTGATCGGCCCGACCACCAGATTGGAATTATCTTCGTCGAAGTTTTTGTCGGTGCACATGCCGTACACTTCCGAGGTCGACGGGAAGATAATGCGCTTATTGTATTTCACGCAGTCACGGATGATCTTCAGGTTCTCTTCGAAATCCAGTTCGAACACGCGCAGCGGGTTACGGGTGTATTCGATAGGCGTCGCGATCGCGACCAGCGGCAGTACCACATCGCATTTCTTAATGTGGTATTCGATCCACTCGGAGTGAATGCTGATATCGCCTTCAACGAAGTGGAAACGCGGGCAGTCAAGGAAACGGCTGATGGCGTCGGAGCCGATATCCAGGCCGTAAATCTCATAGTTGTCGTCCTGCAACAGGCGCTCGGTCAGGTGGTTACCGATAAAGCCGTTGACGCCGAGGATCAGCACGCGGGTACGGCGCTTCACCGCCACCACCGGTTTGCTGCTCAGCACCGCGCTGCTCACCAGCCCCAGCGCCTGCGCCAGCTGGGCGCCCTGCATGTAAACGCCGCGTTCGGTCTGGCCGGTGACGATTTCCAGCGCCCCCTGCTGACAGGCAACCACTAGCGGCGCGACGGAGATAACGGTGCCGGGTTTCGCCGCCGGCAGATCGGCGCGCACGCGGGATTTCCAGACGATAAATTTGTTCGCGCCGGCATAGGCGAAGGCGCCCGGCCACGGATCGGATACCGCGCGCACCAGGTTGTGCAGAGTCTGCGCCGGTTTGTCCCAATCGAGACGCCCGTCTTCCGGGGTACGACGGCCAACGTAGGTCGCCTGGCTGTGGTCCTGCGCCCGCTCCTCAGTCTTACCCTCACGAATAGCCGGCAGCGCCTGGCCCAGCAGATCGGAGGCAGCGGCACACAGCTTACGGTGCAGCGCCAGCGCCGCGTCATCCGGGCCGATAGCCACAGCTTGTTGAGCGACGATATCGCCCGCGTCGGCGTGGTTAACCATCCGGTGCAGGGTCACTCCGGTTTCGCTTTCGCCGTTGACCAGTACCCAATTCAGCGGCGCGCGACCGCGGTATTTCGGCAGCAGAGAACCATGCAGGTTGAAAGCCCCCTTCGGCGCGATATTGAGGATCTCATCGCACAGCAGGTTGCGGTAGTAGAACGAGAACAGCACATCCGGCTTCATCTCGCGAATACGTTCAATCCACAGCGGATGGTTAACATCTTCCGGCGCCCATACCGGGATACCTTGCTCGGCGGCAATGCGGGCAACGGAACCAAAGAATTGGTTTTCGCCAGGGTTATCCGGATGGGTGAAAATAGCGGCGATGTCATACCCGGCACCCAGCAGTGACTGAATACCTGCGCAACCCATATCGTGATAAGCGAAGACTACTGCTTTCATGAACGATCTTCCTCTTGAGACGCCGTTTCCGGCTGGCGAACAACACGTTGAATAAAGTAACGGGGACGGGCGCGAACATCGTTATAGATGCGGCCGATATATTCCCCGAGCAGGCCCATACCGACAAACTGGGCGCCGATGAACATGAACAGCACGGCGAAGAGCATAAACACCCCTTCCGCCGCCCATTGCGGACCGAAGGCCAGACGCAGCACCACCAGCAGCAGGCCGAAGGCGAAGCCCAACAGGGCTATCACGCTGCCGAAAATACTCAGTAAACGCAGCGGGGTGGTGGTCAGACAGGTCACCAGGTCATACATCAGGTTAATCAGACGCATGAAGCTATATTTGGAGTCGCCGAATTCGCGCTCGGCGTGCATCACCGGGATCTCGACCGCCCGGCGGGCGAAGGTATTCGCCAGAATCGGGATAAAGGTGCTGCGCTCATGGCAGTTGAGCATGGCGTCGATGATATGGCGGCGATAGGCACGCAACATGCAACCGTAATCGCCCATGGCTTTACCGGTGGTTCGCTGAATCAGGCGGTTAATCATCTTCGAGGCAGATTTACGGAAGATGCTGTCCTGACGGTTCTGGCGCACGGTACCGACCACGTCATAGCCTTCATCGGCTTTTGCCACCAGCCGCGGGATCTCTTCCGGCGGATTTTGTAGGTCGGCATCGAGGGTGATGATCAGATCGCCGGTGACATGGCTGAAACCGGCCATAATCGCCGAGTGCTGGCCGTAGTTGCGGTTCAACAGCACCGCCACCACGTGGCTGCCTTCGGCTTCGGCGGCCTCGGTCAGCATGCGCGCGGAATCGTCGCTGCTGCCGTCGTCGATCAGCAGAATTTCATATTGGCGCCCTAGCGTCGCACAGGCGGCGTCGGTCCGACGCAGCAGCTCCGGCAGACTATCCTGTTCGTTATAAACCGGGATCACCACCGAGACTTTTTTTACGGGAGGATAAGTAAGCATATCAACGTCCTGACAACTGATGCAGCGCGGTAATGACGCGGGTGACATCGTCGTCGGTCATATCCGGGAACAGCGGGATAGAACAAATGCGCGCGCTGTTCCATTCGGTATTCGGTAACGAAACTTCAGGAAAACGCTCGCGGTAATACTTTTGCGTATGGGCCGCGCGGAAGTGCAGACCGGTGCCTATGCCCATGGCTTTGAGTTTTTCCATCAGGACATCGCGGCTGATGCCGCAGGCCGCTTCATCAACGCGGATAATAAACAGGTGCCAGGCGTGTTGGTGATCCCATGCCGGAATGGTCAGCGGCTTAAAGGGGGTATCCGCCAGCTCGCGCAGGTAGCGTTGGGCGATTTCAGCGCGACGTTGATTCGCCTGCGCCAGCTTATCCAGCTGCACCAGCGCCAGCGCGGCGTTGATATCGGCCAGATTGTATTTGAAGCCGGGGGTAATCACTTCCGCCTGCGGTGCGCGGCCGTGGGTCTGGCGGTCGTAGGCGTCAACGCCCAGGCCGTGGAATTTGAGGCTGCGGATGCGGGAAGCCAGCTCGTCATCATCGGTGACGATAAGCCCCCCTTCGGCGCAGGTCATATTTTTGATCGCGTGGAACGAGAAAATCGCGGTGCCGCGCCAGCCGACGTGGCGGCCTTTATAGTGCGTTCCCGCGGCATGCGCGGCATCTTCGATTACCGGTATACCGTGGCGCTCGCCAACGGCGCGGATCGCATCGATATCCGCAGGCGCGCCCGCGTAGTGGACAGGTATAATCGCTTTCGTCCGCGAAGTGATCGCCGCTTCCACCGCCTCAGGGGTAATCATCAGATTGTCGTGGTCGACATCGATCATCACCGGCGTAGCGCCCAGCAGACAGATCATGTTCAGCGTCGAGACCCAGGTTTGCGAAGGGGTGATCACTTCGTCGCCAGGGCCAATGCCCATCGCCATTAGCGTAACGTGCATACCGCCGGTAGCGGAGCTGACGGCGATGGCGTGGCGGTTGCCGGTCAGTTGGCAAAACGCCTCTTCCAGCGCCTGGTTTTTAGGACCGGTAGTGATCCATCCTGATTGCAAAACTTCACGCAGCGCAGCCAGCTCTGCGTCGCCCATCGACGGGCGCGAAAACGGCAGAAATTCGCTCATCTTTTTCCTGTTCTATTAATAACCCACTAAAAAAGGGGGCCGGTAGAAAGAAATATCCTGCGCCAGCGGACTTAAACAAAATGAAAATGAAGTCGGTTCACCGCCACATTTCATTCCAGGGTATTTCGACGGTTATAAATCTAGTCGCTGTTGCTTAGGATAATATTAAGAAATTAATATTATTCGCGAGAATAGTAATATCTCATTGATAATCAGATAGATAGTATTTTCTTATGGCAGGAATTAGCAGCAAAAAGCCCCAGTTTCATAGAGAAAACTGGGGCTTAACGGGTGAAAGTAAACGAATCGTCAACCAGCCCGCAATAAATATTTATTTACGTTTTAATCTAGCGGAAAAATTAGCGTTAGATCACAGAATTATTTCTGCTGTATTACAAATTTGCAGGAAAATCTGCGGGTAATTCATTAGCCGGGCAATTAATTACATCGTTATTATCCGCGCCGCAATCGCGAACAAAGGTGATAGTCGCGAATTCATCAATCACTTCGGTCGGGTAGGCCGGGCCGGCGTCACGATAAGCGTTCATTAACGGAATATGATCGTTCTGGAAGCAGACGGTTTTTTCCGGGTTATTCATGATCCAGCGGGGGAAGAATATGGTGCCGTGGAACAGTTTGTCGCCCAGGTTGACGATCAGGCTGACGTCGGTACCGGTTGGTTCAGTCCAGGAAATTTTATAAATGCTTTCGCCTACCCGCACGATGTACGCATGCTGGTCTTTCACCCAACGATTAGCAACGATACCGCTGTGAATACGATAGTCCAGAGTGGTGCCATTTTTAACGTAAATTTCGTAGTTCCAGCCGTTGTCGTAGGTATAAACCAGATGTTTACCGATAAAACCGCTGAGGTCATGTTTGTCAAAAGTGCTCATTATTTATTCTCCTCTGTTTCGTTGAGGTAAGAATACGGCTTTAAAAATTGAATGAATAACGCTATGTTTGGATAAAAATAATCTAATTTTTAGATGAATCATGCACAAGACCACGCTGGAACAATGGGCGCTATTGGAAAAGGTGATTGAGCTGGGCAGTTTTGCCAAAGCCGCGGAAGAGACCAACCGCAGCCAGTCTTCGGTGAGCTATAACCTGGCGCTGCTGCAGGAACGTTTAGGGGTGGCGCTGCTGGCGCCGTCCGGGCGACGGGCGGTGCTGACGCCCGCTGGCGAACTGCTGCTTAATCAGGTGAAACCGCTACTGAAGGCCTTTTCGTGGGTTGAGACCCACGCCGCGACGCTGCGCAACGGCGCGCGCACCCGCCTGGATCTGGTCGTCGACAGCATTTTTCCCCGCCAGCGGCTCTTCGCCATTTTGCGACAGTTTCAGCAACGCTACCCGCAAACTCAGGTCCGGCTGACCGAAGTGCTGGAAAACATCGATGAGGCTAGCGCCGCCCGCAGCGAGGCCGACGTGATGGTCTTAACGCGTCGCCAGGATATTACCGGACGCGGCGAATGGCTGATGAATATCGATTTTATCGCGGTCGCCCATCGCGACCATCCGCTGTCGCAATCGGAAGAACCGCTGGACGACAACGCGCTGGCCCCCTGGCCGCTGATCCGCATTGCCGACCGTAGCGGCGACGCCTCATCCACGCGCGATGCCTGGACCTTTTCTACCATTGATGCCGCTATCGATGCGGTGCTGTATCAGGTGGGATTCGGTTGGTTGCCGGAGGAACGAATCCGCGCACACCTGGAACAGGGCGTGCTGAAAGCGCTGCCGTTGAGCCATGGCGCTCGCCGCGCCACGCCGCTGCATTTGATAGTGAAGCGGGATCTGGCGCCGCTCGATGAACAGGTCACCACCCTGCTGGATTTGTTCAGACAATCGTAAACTTACGCTACATATGATTTTGTTATGGTTTTCTCCCATCATATTGATCCAGGTTACTCCTTAAGTATGACAAATTATTAGAATCGTCATACTTTTCGTTCCTTCTGGATGTAAACCTTGTCTATTTTCCGCACCACCTTGCTGGCGCTCTGCGCCTGCATTCCTCTGCTCGCGCCCGCCGCCATGCATGAAATCGCCATCGCCTGGCCGGTTAACGTCGGTCCTCTCAATCCACATCTGTATACGCCGAACCAAATGTTCGCCCAAAGTATGGTGTATGAGCCGTTAGTCAAATATCAGGCCGATGGCCGGGTTACACCCTGGCTGGCTACCCGCTGGATCCACTCAGCCGATGGTAAAATCTGGCGTTTCACCCTGCGCGATGATGTCTACTTCTCCAACGGCGAACCGTTTAACGCCCAGGCCGCAGTGGCCAATTTCCAGGCGGTGCTGGCCAACCGCCAGCGGCACGCCTGGCTGGAGTTGACCAATCAGATAACCGACGTTCAAGCGCTCAGCGATAACGAACTACAAATCACCCTGAAAAGCGCCTACTACCCGTTCCTGCAGGAACTCGCCCTTCCCCGCCCGTTTCGTTTTATCGCCCCCTCGCAGTTTGTTGACGGTAGTACGCAGCGAGGCATCAAGGCGCCCATCGGCACCGGTCCGTGGATGCTGTCCAGTTCGCAGCTTAATCAGCAGGATGTGCTGGTACGCAACCCGCGCTACTGGGGCAAAAAACCGGCGCTTGAGAAAGTCACCGTGAAAGTGATCCCCGACGCCACCAGCCGGGCGGTCGCCTTTGAAACCGGTGAAGTTGATCTGCTGTACGGTGATGAAGGGCTACTGCCGCTGGATACGTTCGCCCGTTTTCGCCAGCAGGACGAGTATCGCACGCGTCTTTCCGCCCCGACGCAAACCGTGATGCTGGCGCTCAATACGCTGCAAGCGCCAACGAATGAACTGGCGGTACGCGAGGCACTTAACTATGCCGTCAATAAACAGGCGCTCATTGACGGCGTGCTGTACGGCACCCAACAGGTTGCCGACACGCTTTTCGCGCCCTCGGTACCTTACGCGCCGGATGACCTGCCGCCGCGCCGCTTCAATCCGGATAAGGCCCGTACGCTGCTGGAAAACGCCGGCTGGACGCTAACGCCCGGCAAGGATATTCGTGAAAAAGACGGGCACCCGTTGCATCTTGAACTGGCGTTTATCGGCACCGATGCGCTGGCCAAATCGATGGCGGAAATCATCCAGGCCGATCTGCGCCAGGTAGGGATCGATGTCGGGCTGGTCGGCGAAGAGGAGAGCAGTATCTATGCTCGCCAGCACGATGGCCGCTTCACGATGATCTTCAACCATACCTGGGGCGCGCCGTTCGACCCGCACGCGTTTATGAGCTCAATGCGCGTCGCTTCGCACGCCGACTATCAGGCGCAGCGCGGACTGCCGGATAAAGCCGTGATTGATAAAGAGATCGGCGAGGTCCTGACTACCACCGACGAGGGCCGCCGTCGCGAACTGTATCGCGATATCCTCACCCGTCTGCACAACGAAGCGGTCTATCTGCCGATAAGCTACGTCTCGCTGATGTCCGTCGCCCGCAAAACGCTGGGCGAAGTGCCCTTCGCGCCGGTGACCACCGATCTGCCGTTAGAGCTGATTACGCCGGTGGCGCCATGATGCTGAAATATCTTCTTCGCCGCCTGCTACCGCTACCGCTGATGCTGCTTGCCGCCTCGGCGATCATCTTCCTGTTATTACGTCTTGGCGCCGGCGACCCGGCACTGGACTATCTGCGCCTCTCTAACGTGCCGCCCACCAGCGAAATGATTGCCGCTACCCGCGAGCAGCTCGGGCTCAATCAGCCGCTGGCGCTGCAGTATCTACACTGGCTGTGGCGCGCGCTGCATCTCGATTTTGGCGTCTCCTACGCCAGCCAGCGCCCGGTGCTGGACGACCTGCTGCATTTTCTGCCCGCGACGCTGCAGCTCACCGGCGCGGCGCTGGTGATTATTCTGCTGACCTCGCTACCGCTGGGGATCTGGGCGGCGCGGCATCGCGACCGCTTACCTGATTTCGCCGTACGATTGATTGCCTTCCTCGGCGTCTCAATGCCCAACTTCTGGCTGGCATTTTTGCTGGTAATGCTCTTTTCCGTCCATCTGCGCTGGCTACCGGCGATGGGCTACGGCGGCTGGCGACATCTGCTGCTACCGGCGTTTTCCATCGCCCTGATGTCGCTGGCGATCAATGCCCGTCTGCTGCGCGCCAGCATGCTGGAAGTGTCCAGCCAGCGCCACGTGGTCTGGGCGCGTCTGCGCGGGCTGAGCGAGGGTCAGGTGGAGCGGCGACACGTGCTGCGTAACGCGACGTTGCCGGTAGTGACGGCGCTGGGTATGCACATCGGCGAGCTAATCGGCGGGACGATGATCATCGAAAATATCTTCGCCTGGCCCGGCGTCGGTCGCTATGCGGTTTCCGCGATTTTCAACCGCGACTATCCGGTGATCCAGTGCTTTACCCTGATGATGGTGGCGGTGTTCGTGCTGGCCAATCTGGCGGTCGACCTGCTTAACGCCGCGCTCGATCCGCGCCTGCGCCGCCATGAGGAGGCCGCCGTATGACGCTGTTCGCGACCTTCCGCTGGCCGGTAAAACTGGCGCTACTCACTATTGCGCTGCTGGCGGCAATCGCCATGAGCAGCGGCTGGTGGCTGCCCTATGACCCGGCGGCCATCGATCTCCATCAACGTCTGCTCTCTCCGGGCGACGCCCACTGGCTCGGCACCGATCATCTCGGGCGGGATATTTTCTCGCGCCTTCTCGCCGCCACCCGCGTCTCGCTGGGCGCGGTGATGGCCTGCCTGCTGCTGGTGCTGCTGATCGGCCTTACGGTGGGCGGCGCCGCCGGGATGGTGGGCGGACGTGTCGATCGCGGCCTGATGCGCCTGGCCGAGCTGTTTATGACCTTCCCGACTTCAATACTGTCATTCTTTATGGTCGGTGTACTCGGTACCGGTCTTAGCAACGTGATTATCGCCATTGCGCTGTCGCACTGGGCCTGGTACGCAAGGATGGTGCGCAATCTGGTGGTCTCTCTGCGCCAGCGCGAGTTTATTCTCGCCGCGCGCCTGAGCGGCGCGGGACATTGGCCATTGTTTCGTGACCATCTGGCCGGCGCGGTGATCCCTTCGCTGCTGGTGCTCGCCTCGCTGGATATCGGTCATATGATGCTCCACGTAGCCGGGATGTCATTCCTCGGCCTCGGCGTCAGCGCGCCGACGGCGGAATGGGGAGTGATGATCAACGACGCCCGCCAGTACATCTGGACGCAGCCGCTGCAAATGGTCTGGCCCGGACTGGCGCTGTTTATCAGCGTGATGGCTTTTAATCTGGTGGGCGACGCGCTGCGCGATCGTCTCGATCCTCAGCTGATCGCGAAGCATAACCACTGATGCCGCAAAAGATCCAACTGGAACAACTTTCGCTCGTCGCCGACCGTCCGCTGGTCAGCGACGTTTCCCTAACCCTGCGTCGCGGTCAGGTACTGGCGCTGCTCGGCAGTAGCGGCAGCGGTAAATCGCTGACCTGCGCCGCCACGCTCGGCATTTTACCGCCCGGCGTCAGACAAACCGCGGGCCGGGTGCTGCTCGACGGTATCCCGGTATACGGTGAACAGCTGCGCGGCGCGACCATCGCCACCATTATGCAAAACCCGCGCAGCGCCTTTAATCCGCTGCACTCCATGGCGGCGCATGCGCGGGAAACCTGCCGGGCAGCGGGCCACGAGGCCAATAACGTCGCGCTGCTGGCAGCGATGGAAGAGGTGGGGCTGGAAAATCCGCTCTCGCTGCTCAAGCGCTATCCCTTCGAGATGAGCGGGGGCATGCTGCAGCGGATGATGGTGGCCCTGGCCCTGCTCAGTCGCGCGCCGTTTATCATCGCCGACGAACCGACCACCGACCTTGATGCCGTCGCCCAGGCGCGCATTCTCGACCTGCTGGCGGATATCGTCGCCAACCGCGGGCAGGGGCTGCTGCTGGTGACCCATGATATGGGCGTTGTCGCCCGGCTGGCGCATGACGTGGCGGTGATGGAAAACGGCCGTCTTGTTGAACGCTGCGACGTTAACACGCTATTTAGCGCCCCACAGCACCCGCTCAGCCAGCGCCTGCTGGCCGCCCATCTGGCGCTATATGGCCTGGAGAAAACACCATGAATTTACTCAGCGTGAACGCAGTGAGCCACGATTATCCCCACCACGGTGCGGTATTGCGCGATATCCAGTTCGACATCGCCCTCGGTGAAACGGTGGCGCTGCTCGGGCGCAGCGGCTGCGGCAAAAGTACCCTGGCGCGGATGCTGGTCGGTCTCGAAACGCCGCGGTATGGCGATGTCGCCTGGCGCGGCGCGTCGCTGACCTCCCTGAAGGGGGAGGCGATCGGCGCCTTTCGCCGCGATATTCAGCTGGTGTTTCAGGATGCCATTAGCGCAGTGAATCCGCGCAAAACGGTGCGCGAGATTATCAGCGAGCCGCTGCGGCACCTGTTTAGTTTATCGCGGGAAGAGCGTATGCAGCGGGTGGAGGAGATGCTGCTGGCGGTTGACCTCGCCCCGGTACTGCTCGACAAGCGTCCGGCGCAGCTCAGCGGCGGACAGCTGCAGCGCGTGTGCCTGGCGCGGGCGCTGGTGGTCGGGCCGCAGCTATTAATTCTCGACGAAGCGGTATCGAATCTCGATCTGATGCTTCAGGCGGATATTATCGCCCTGCTCAAACGCCTGCAGGCGCAGTTCGCCACCGCCTGCCTGTTTATTACCCACGACCTGCGGCTGGTGGAGCGTTTTTGCCAACGGGTACTGGTGATGGATAGCGGACGCATCGTCGAAACGGCCGCAGTGAGTTTGCCGCTGCGCCTTACATCCGCTGCCGGACAGGCGCTACAGCGCGCGGTACTCCCGCCCTTTCCCCGCACTCTGCTTAACGAGGCCATGCTATGCAGCGCGTAACCCTGACTCTGGATGATGATCTGCTGGCCGCGCTCGACGCGCACAGCGCCCACCGCGGGTACCACAACCGCTCGGAAGCGGTGCGCGATATTCTGCGTGACGCGCTCCACCATAATCCGCTACAGCTGCCGGCGCAGCACGGCTATGCGGTCCTGTCGTACGTGTATGAGCATGAAAAACGCGAACTGGCGAGCCGGCTGGTCGCCTCTTCGCATCAGCATCACGATCTCTCGGTCGCCACGTTACATGTCCACATCAATCATAATGACTGTCTGGAGATCGCGGTGCTGAAAGGCAACATGGACGAAGTACAGCATTTTGCCGACGAGGTGATTGCCCAGCGCGGCGTGCGGCATGGGCATTTGCGGTGTTTAGCGGATGATAATTAAAACGATGGCAATTTGATGCAGATTGTTTTAAGCCTGTTTGAGACGTTCATTGAGCGTCTCAAGGATCCAGGTATTTACGGAAACCTGCTCCTCTGCAGCGGCGGAGCTAAGACGCTCACCAAATGATTCAGGATAGCGCAATGTGAAGGTTTTCAGCTTTTCCGGCTGAGCATAAGGCTCGATGCCCGCTTCACGACAATCAGCAAGATATTCCTGTAATGATATCTCGCCCTCCTGTTGTAACCCTTGAATGCTATCGGAAACAAAATCGCAATATCCTGATAATCCCAGGAACTTACCGCGGAATGCATTGAGTTCAGGCACGTAGTTGATAACAGCAGGCTGCCCGGCAATCTCCATTGAATTTGGCGTTTTAGGTTTGATCATGGTTTTACTCCTATAGTGATTAACCAATCGCGCACGCTCTCCACGGCGCCTTTGTCAGTATCCGGCGAAGGGTGAGGCCTGTGAAAGCTGGCAATGCTGTGGTTCAACAAAAATTTACAGCGCGAGCCGCGTCCTTCTTTAATCTCCCCACCTAACGCTTTAATTAGCGATTCAATGTCGGCCCATTTAATACCCTGCGGCACGGGGGTTTTAAACAGCTGCTCCAGCGTGTTGCGCTGTTTTTTACGTAAAGATAAAACCTGCTGCTCCATCGCCTTGCTCCATGACTTCATCCATTGAAGTCAATATCATGATAGCACAAGATGAAGTCAAGCTGTGTCCTGATGAAGTTTGTTTATCAACAGTTGATAAACCACATAAACTATACGCTTTGTTAATTATCCCTGTTCGCCAATAATGGCGCCTCATTTAACGATCTCGTTATGGCGAGGCTCCTGCATAAATACAAGTTACCGCCCTGTTGGTATCGAGAGAGACCACTCAGGGAAATACAGGCTTCCATCGAATCAAGGTGTTGCCAAGGTAACTTCTGGCGGTATTAACCGTTCAGATACGTTATGCAGTGCTAAAACCAGGACGTAGGGATCTGCCTGTGCTAACCCTGTCTTGTTCGCCCCTATGAGTGATTTTTTATAGGGATTTTAATCATGTCTTCCATTCAACTCTGCGCCGCGCATCAGGCGACCTCTGGCTTCGACGGCGATGCGATCGCCCAGTACATGCGTACCGACTTTATTACGCTGCAGGAACATTTCAGCGTCCATGAGGCGCGTGAACACTTTATCTCGCAGCTCGCCAGCGACGATATTCCCGGCCAGGTATTTGTCGTCGCCGGTAACAAGCTGCGCGGCAGCTTATCAGTCAAAAAACTTTTGCAGGAGGCAGAGGTAGGCCAGTCTATTCGCTACCTGATGGATAGCTGTCTGTTTCGCGTCAAACCCGACGATGAGCGCCCTCAGGTTATTGCCGAACTCACCGAGCGCGGCCTCGATCTGGTGCCGGTTGTCGATAAAGGCGAGCTGGTCGGCTGCCTGATGGAAAAAGAAATTGCCCATCTGCTGGAGGATGACGTCACCGAAGACGCCCAGCTGCAGGGGGCGACGCTACCGCTGGAAAAACCGTATCTGGAAATCAGTCCGTGGACGCTGTGGAAGAAACGCTCGGTCTGGCTGCTACTGTTATTTGTTGCCGAAGCCTACACCAGCAGCGTGCTGCAGCATTTTGAAGAGGCGCTGGAATCGGCCATCGCGCTGGCCTTCTTCATCCCGTTACTGATCGGCACCGGCGGCAACAGCGGAACTCAGATCACCTCAACGCTGGTGCGTTCGATGGCGCTGGGTGAAGTCCGTTTACGTGACATGGGACGGGTTATCCGCAAAGAGGTGTCGACCTCGTTTCTGATTGCCCTGACCCTGGGTCTGGCGGGCTGCCTGCGCGCCTGGATGATGGGGATTGGCATGGAAATCACGCTGATCGTCAGCCTGACGCTGGTCTGCATTACCCTGTGGAGCGCGGTGGTGTCTTCGGTTATTCCGATGTTGCTTAAGCGGATCGGTATCGACCCGGCGGTGGTTTCCGCGCCGTTTATCGCCACGCTGATAGATGGCACCGGGCTGATTATCTATTTCAAAATCGCCCAGTATTTTCTTGGGTTGAACTGATCGAAACAGCCCGGGCGCCAGGGTGCCCCGGGCTCTCTGATTAAGCTTCCGCCAGCGCCTGCGCGCAGGCCCAGGCGCTTGACCACGCCCACTGGAAGTTATAGCCGCCAAGCCAGCCGGTGACGTCCATCACTTCACCGATAAAGTAAAGCCCCGGCGCTTTGCGCGCCTCCATGGTGCGTGACGAAAGCTCATTGGTATCCACGCCGCCGAGGGTCACTTCCGCGGTACGATAACCTTCAGTTCCGTTCGGCTGCACGCGCCACGCGGTTAGCGTCTCCACCAGCGCCTGCTGATCGCGAACGTTCAGTTGCTTCAGTGTCACATCAGGTATCTGCCCAAGCTGCTGTAAACATTCGACCAGCCGCTTCGGCAGCTGCATCGCGAGGGTGTTTTTCAGGCTTTGGTTGGGATGAGCGCCCCGCTGCTCGTTGAAGAACGCCTCAAGATCACAGTCCGGCAGCAGGTTGACGGTGACAAACTCGCCGGGCTGCCAGTAGCTGGAAATCTGCAGCACCGCCGGGCCGGAAAGGCCACGATGGGTAAATAGCAGGTTTTCGCGAAACAGCGTACCGTTCTCGGCGGTAATCGTAGAGGGCACCGAAACGCCGGAAAGCACCTGCAGCTGCTCAAGCAGCGGTTTATGCAGGGTAAACGGCACCAGACCCGCGCGGGTCGGCAGCACCTTCAGACCAAACTGTTCGGCCACCTTGTAACCAAACGGCGACGCGCCCAGCCCCGGCATCGACAGGCCGCCGGAAGCGATCACCAGCTTCTTCGCCGTCAGCATTTCGCCGTTCACCTGTAGCCGGTAGCCTTGTTCATCGCGTTCGACGATGAGAATTTCGCTGCGCAGACGGATCTGTACGCCGCCTTTTTCACATTCCGACAGCAGCAGATTGACGATTTGCTCCGCGGAATCATCGCAAAACAGCTGACCTAAGGTCTTCTCATGCCAGGCAATACCATATTTGCCAACCAGCTCGATAAAGTCCCACTGGGTATAGCGCGCCAGCGCAGATTTGCAAAAATGCGGGTTTTGGCTGAGATATGCCGCGGGTTCGACATACATGTTAGTAAAGTTGCAGCGGCCGCCGCCGGACATCAGGATTTTGCGCCCCGGCTTTTTGCCATTATCGAGCAGCAGCACCCGGCAGCCCAACTGCCCCGCCTGCGCCGCACAAAACATTCCCGCCGCACCGGCGCCGATCACAATGGCATCAAACCTTTCCACTCAACTTTCCTCATTCCCCAATTGTCGGGAATTGTAAATATTTCACTCTGGTCACACCAGCACGAAAAAAACAACATTCAGTTACGTCTTTGAAAGATATAGGATTACTCCCAACCGGGTAGAAACCAAACAGGAAGAAAATCAAAAAAAGTCTATATTTCACTTTGCCCGCGCCGCTAAAGTCACTGATAATGCGCCGCGTTCATGTCCTCAAAATGGCGTAACGTCCTATGCTACATTTATTTGCCGGTCTGGATTTACATACCGGACTATTATTATTGCTTGCTTTAGCTTTTGTACTGTTTTACGAAGCGATTAACGGTTTTCATGATACCGCAAACGCAGTTGCAACGGTGATTTACACTCGCGCAATGCGGTCGCAGCTTGCTGTTGCGATGGCGGCACTCTTCAACTTTTTCGGCGTTCTGCTGGGCGGTCTCAGCGTAGCCTATGCCATCGTGCATATGCTGCCAACGGACCTGCTGCTTAACATGGGTTCCGCACATGGCCTCGCCATGGTGTTCTCTATGCTGCTGGCGGCAATCATCTGGAACCTCGGAACCTGGTATTTCGGCCTACCGGCCTCCAGTTCTCACACCCTGATTGGCGCCATCATCGGTATTGGTTTAACCAATGCGCTGATGACCGGTACTTCAGTGGTGGATGCGCTGAATATCCCGAAAGTCATCGGCATTTTTGCCTCACTTATCGTCTCGCCGATTGTTGGCCTGGTGGTAGCGGGCGGCCTGATTTTCATTCTGCGTCGTTACTGGAGCGGTACCAAAAAACGCGCTCGTATACACCTGACCCCAGCGGAACGCGAAAAGAAAGACGGTAAGAAAAAACCGCCGTTCTGGACCCGTATCGCGCTGATCCTGTCCGCTATCGGCGTGTCGTTCTCGCACGGCGCCAACGATGGACAGAAAGGCATTGGTCTGGTCATGCTGGTACTGATTGGCGTCGCGCCGGCGGGCTTCGTGGTCAACATGAACGCGTCTGGTTACGAAATCACTCGTACCCGCGATGCAGTCAACAACGTGGAAACCTTCTTCCAACAGCGCCCTGAGCTGCTGAAGAAAGCCACCGGCGTTGATCAACTGGTTCCGTCACCGGAAACCAATACCGCGGCCAACGGCGAGTTTCACTGCCATCCGGCGAACACCATCAACGCGCTTGACCGCGTGAAGACAATGCTCACCGGTACGGAAAGCTACGATACACTGTCAGTGGATCAGCGCGGCCAGCTGCGTCGCATTATGCTCTGCATCTCCGACACCACTGACAAAGTGGCCAAGCTGCCGGATGTGAGCACTGACGACCAGCGCCTGCTGAAGAAACTGAAAACCGATATGCTGAGCACCATCGAGTACGCGCCAATCTGGATCATTATGGCGGTCGCGCTGGCGCTGGGTATTGGCACCATGATCGGCTGGCGCCGCGTGGCGACCACTATCGGCGAGAAGATTGGTAAGAAGGGTATGACCTACGCGCAAGGTATGTCCGCCCAGATGACCGCCGCGGTTTCTATCGGCCTTGCCAGCTACACCGGCATGCCGGTTTCCACCACCCACGTGCTCTCTTCCTCGGTTGCGGGGACGATGCTCGTTGATGGCGGCGGTCTGCAGAAGAAAACCGTCACCAGCATCCTGATGGCATGGGTACTCACCCTGCCGGCAGCCATTTTGCTGTCAGGCGTGCTGTACTGGCTGGCTCTGAAGCTTATCTAAGCAATAGCCATGCGAAAAATGGGTCAGGAAACTGGCCCATTTTTTTGCACTCAATTCAGGCAGCTCAATGCCAGATAAGCAGTGCAATCATACTCACCAGCACCAGACCACACAGCGCGCTGGTCAGGATGAACTGCCGGCGAACACGCTCACAGCGACGAATAAACTCGTCATCATGATGATCGCGATATCGTTGGGCATAGATATACCAAACCAGCCGCATTTGTTTACTGGGCTGCCCATGCGAGGTGAAAAAACCTCCGCCATCAACATATTGATAGAGCAAGGGATCGCAACCACGTAGCACAACCAATAATGCACGCAACGATGAGAAGTAACGTGCCATATTCACCACACAAACGATACACAGGGCCCAAAACAGCGCAACAGTGCTGATCATACTTCCTCCCCGGCGACCCATCCACGGAGATCCCTCCGGGACTACCGCTCCCCAATATCATCCAACCCACCGTACAGTAAAAGAGTGCGATTCCGGTCACGTTTATTTATCCGACCGGCTCATTAAATAGTGTAGGAGATCAGTTAATTTTTTTACCACAAGGTTAATCGTTATCAATACGTAAGACGGAATAATTTGTTTAACTAACGGTGAACCAGGTGCATTGACGGAGTGCGAGGGGCGCTATATTGTAGAAATTATCTTCTACAATTAAGTCCTTAAAGGCTTACCCCCCGCGAATCTAGCTTGCAGGACGCGGGCGAATCGACAGCACAGGCTGTCTGGTCCAACGGTCATCGACAACTTATGGAAGGAGTAACACTATGGCTTACAAACACATTCTTATTGCAGTAGACCTATCACCGGAAAGCAAAGTGCTGGTAGAGAAAGCGGTTTCTATGGCGCGTCCCTACAATGCGAAAGTTTCCCTGATTCACGTGGATGTGAATTACTCCGACCTCTACACCGGTCTTATCGATGTTAATCTGGGCGACATGCAGAAACGCATCTCTGAAGAGACGCACCACGCGCTGACCGAGCTTTCCACTAACGCTGGCTACCCGATTACCGAAACCCTGAGCGGCAGCGGCGATCTGGGACAGGTGCTGGTCGATGCGATTAAAAAATATGATATGGACTTGGTGGTCTGCGGTCACCATCAGGACTTCTGGAGCAAGCTGATGTCCTCCGCGCGTCAGCTGATCAACACCGTTCACGTTGATATGCTGATCGTACCGCTGCGCGACGAAGAAGACGAATAATCGCTTTTCCTCGCCAGCCAACGCCCGCGCCTGCGGGCGTTTTTGTTTTTATGCTACATCCCACCTGAATCCCATTGACCCCATCAGGATATCAATCCAGATAGTTAATATCGGTTAGTGTGATCAACCATTTATTAGAATTAATATCTATATAATAATCTATACATTCAGCCAATGGTCGCATCATCATGGGTCATCAGACTTTTTCGGCGCGTTTTGGCAGACGCGTTCATACTTTTTGGGATAGCACTAAAAGGCGAAGGAATATGAAAACAACTGCACCTACGGGTTTGCTACAGCAACCCCGTCCGTTCTTCATGATTTTTTTTGTAGAGTTATGGGAGCGTTTTGGCTATTACGGCGTCCAGGGCATCCTGGCGGTGTTCTTTGTTAAACAGCTTGGTTTCTCTCAGGAACAGGCATTTATCACCTTTGGCGCCTTTGCGGCGCTGGTCTACGGCCTCATTTCCATCGGCGGCTATGTCGGTGACCATCTGCTTGGAACCAAACGCACGCTGGTGCTCGGCGCCATCGTGTTGGCAATCGGCTATTTTATGACCGGTCTGTCGCTGCTCAAACCCGACCTTATCTTTATCGCGCTTGGCACTATCGCCGTCGGCAACGGGCTGTTTAAAGCCAATCCCGCGAGCCTGCTATCAAAATGCTATCCGCCTAAAGATGCCCGTCTCGACGGCGCCTTCACCCTGTTTTATATGTCGATTAACATCGGTTCGCTGCTCTCGCTGTCGCTGGCGCCGGTTATTGCCGATAAGTTCGGCTATGCGGTGACCTACAATCTGTGCGGCGCCGGGCTTATCGTCGCGCTGCTGGTCTACTTCGCCTGCCGCGGAATGGTGAAAGATATCGGTTCAACCCCGGATCATCAGCCGCTGAGTTTCCGTAATCTGCTGTACGTGCTGGTCGGCACCGTGGTGATGATTTTCCTCTGCGCCTGGCTGATGCATAACGTTAAAATCGCCAACCTGGTGCTGATCGTGCTGTCCATCGTGGTGACGATTTTCTTCTTCCGCGAAGCTTTCCGCCTCGATAAAACCGGCCGCAACAAGATGTTCGTCGCCTTCATCCTGATGCTCGAAGCGGTGGTGTTTTATATCCTGTACGCCCAGATGCCAACCTCGCTCAACTTCTTCGCCATCAATAACGTGCATCACAACATTCTCGGCATCGCGATTAACCCGGTGAGTTTCCAGGCGTTGAACCCGTTCTGGGTGGTGGTCGCCAGCCCGGTACTGGCGGCTATCTACACCCGTCTTGGCAACAAAGGTAAAGACCTGACCATGCCGATGAAATTCACTCTCGGCATGTTCCTCTGCGCGCTGGGCTTCCTGACCGCCGCGGCGGCCGGGATGTGGTTTGCTGACCCGCAGGGGCTCACTTCGCCATGGTTTATCGTGCTGGTTTATCTGTTCCAGAGTCTCGGCGAACTGCTGATTAGCGCCCTGGGCCTGGCGATGGTTGCCGCGCTGGTTCCGCAGCGGCTGATGGGCTTTATTCTGGGGATGTGGTTCCTGACTCAGGCCGCCGCGTTCCTGATGGGCGGCTATGTCGCGACCTTCACCGCGGTACCAGAAAATATAACCGACCCGCTGCAGACGCTGCCGATCTACACCAACGTGTTTAGTAAAATTGGCCTCGTGACCCTGGCGGTGACGGTGGTGATGGCCTTTATGGTGCCGTGGCTGAACCGGATGATTAATACCCCGACCAGCGCCGAGTAACCCGTTAGCCGCCCCGGCGACAACCGCCGGGGCGCGCAGCCTAGTTCTTACGCGCCGCGATCCACTCCTGTACTTCAATCACAAACTCATCCGGCGCTTTACGGTACATCTTGCGCGCCAGATCGAGGATAGTATGCTGGCCTAACGCCTCTTCCATTCGCTGCTGCGCCATATCCATGACCGCGCGCACACCGCAAATACCTTCGCAGGCCCACTGCGGCGGCTGCTCATCAAACACCGCAAGACGCTGGCGGATCTCACGGCACTCGAAAATACGCTTTTCGCCATCAATAGCGTTGGCAACATCCAACACGGTGATGTGCTCAGCCGCTCTGGCAAGCTGAAAGCCGCCGCCTTTGCCTTCAATACTGCGCACCAGGCCCGCTTTCGATAGGCGGGTAAAAATCTTGGCCAGATAATCGTAGGGCACGTTTTGCAGCTCAGCGATTTCGCGCACGCTCATATCGCGGGCGTCGCCTTTGCTGTCCACCATACACATCAGGCTATGGATGCCGTACTCAACTCCGGAACTGTAAAATGCCATTCACTTATCTCAGCCAATATTAATCTGAGTTATTGTAGCTTTTCCCACCGCCTCATTCCAGATATCTGATATCTCCCTTCGCAAGACAAAAATTTAATTTATTACTTATCAGTATATTAAATAAAAACCCCAATAAAGGATCCTCAGGATCGCGTGAGAGGCGTTGCTTTTCTTAACTACGACCAATAAAATCCTAGTAAATGAATCGTAGTTAACAGCGAGTGAAAAAAAGATGCGTAAACAAATCCTGATCGTAGGCGCCGGTTTTGCCGGGATGTGGGCGGCCTTGAGCGCCGCGCGTTTAGCGGAAAAAAATCAACAGCAGGCCATTGATATCACAGTCATTGCGCCACAGCCTGAGCTGCGCGTTCGTCCTCGTTTCTACGAAAGCGACGTACCGTCGCTGGTTGCGCCGCTACAGCCGCTGTTCGATGCTACCGGGATCCGTTTTCTTCGCGGCAGCGTGTCGCAGATCCATCCTGCGGATAAAACGGTAACCTGGACCGGTAGCAACGGCGAAAGCCACACTCAGAACTGGGATCGTTTAGTCCTGGCGAGCGGTAGCCATGTTAACCGTGCGATGGTCACGGGCGCGGCACAGCACGCTTTCGATCTCGATCAGCTCGAAAGCGCTACGACGCTGGAAAACCACTTAATTGCTTTAGCACAGCGTCCGCAAAGCGATGCGCGCAACACCGTGGTAGTCTGCGGCGGCGGCTTTACCGGTATCGAGATGGCGATGGAATTACCGACCAAGCTGCGCGCGATCTTCGGCTCAAATGCTAAGACCAGAGTAGTCGTAGTTGAACGCGGTCCGCAGCCGGGCTCTCGATACAGCGATGCGCTGCGTGAAGTCATCGTTCAGGCCTCAAAAGAACTGGGCGTCGAGTGGCTTGTTAATGCTGAAGTGGCGAGCGTCGATGCCGCTGGCGTGAAACTGAAAGACGGACAGCGTATCGACTCGCAGACCGTGATTTGGACCGTCGGCGTCCAGGCGAATAATCTAACAGCGCAAATCGACGCGCCGCGCGACCGTCAAGGGCGTCTGCATGTCAACGCCGAACTGCAAGTGATGGGTTACGATGATATCTACGCGACCGGCGACGTGGCCTATGCCGCGACTGATGATAAGGGTAATCACGCCCTGATGACTTGCCAGCACGCTATCCTGCTCGGTAAATTCGCCGGTAATAACGCCGCCGCCGGCCTGCTGGGCGTCGCGCCACTGCACTATCGCCAGGAAACCTACGTTACCTGTCTGGATCTCGGCGCCTGGGGCGCGGTTTACACCGAGGGTTGGGATCAGCAGGTGAAATTGACCCGCGAAGAGGCAAAAAAAGTGAAGGTGTCGATCGTCAGCGAACTTATTTATCCGCCGAAGGCCGATAAGGCCGCCGCGTTTGAGATGGCCGATCCGCTGGCGCCGTTTGTTTAAATATTGCGGTTCCCGGCTCGCGCTGCAATTTGGTAGCCCGGATAAGGCGCTTTGCGCCGCTATCCGGGTGATATCACAACGGCGAAAAATTACGCCGGCGTACCGGCGTAAATATCAAACCGATGTCCTTTGGTCACTACCGCGTTAGGCGTGGCGACATCCGCCAACGGCGGCGCATAGTCCGGACGCTTCACCACCACTCGTTTGGTTGCCAGCTGTCGAGCCGGCGCCAACAGACCATCGGCGTCTAAATCCGGCCCCACCAGCGACTGAAATACCCGCATCTCTTTTTTGACCAGCGCGCTTTTCTGCTTATGGGGAAACATCGGATCCAGATACACCACCTGTGGGCGCGGGGTGATATCGGTCAACGCATTGAGGCTGGATGCATGAATCAACTGTAAGCGCTCCTGCAGCCAGCCGCCGATCTCCGCATCGGCATAGCCACGTTTCAAACCATCGTCGAGCAGCGCGGCGACCACCGGGTTACGCTCAAGCATCCGCACGCGGCAGCCGACCGACGCCAGCACGAAGGCATCGCGCCCCAGGCCAGCGGTGGCGTCAACCACGTCCGGCAGATAATCGCCTTTAATACCCACCGCTTTGGCTACCGCTTCACCGCGGCCGCCGCCAAACTTGCGGCGATGAGCCATCGCGCCGCCGACGAAATCGACAAAGATGCCGCCAAGCTTTGGCTCATCGCGCTTACGCAGCTCCAGATGCTCGTCCGTCAGCACCAGCGCCATCGGGTTCTCAGCATCATGCTCCAGCCCCCAACGGGCGGCCAAAACAGATAAGGCGCCGTCACCGGCGCCTGTTTCATCAATTAAGCAGATTTTCACGTAGCAATCAGCCTTTGATCCCGTAATGCTCAAGCATCGCGTCCAGCTGCGGCTCGCGCCCGCGGAAGCGTTTGAACAGCTCCATCGGCTCTTCGGAACCGCCGCGGCTCAGGATATTGTCGAGGAATGATTGACCGGTTTCACGGTTGAAAATTCCCTCTTCTTCGAAGCGCGAGAAGGCATCCGCCGCCAACACATCGGCCCACAGGTAGCTGTAGTAGCCCGCCGCGTAGCCACCCGCAAAGATGTGGCTGAACGCATGCGGGAAGCGGCCCCAGGTTGGGCCCGGCACCACGGCGACCTGCTTTTTAATCTCGGCCAGGGTCTCGAGGATTTTCGCCCCCTGCTCCGGCGAGTATTCCGCGTGTAGACGGAAATCGAACAGACCGAACTCCAGCTGGCGGAGAATAAACATCGCCGCCTGGTAGTTTTTCGCCGCCAGCATTTTCTCCAGCAGTTCCTGCGGCAGCGGTTCACCGGTTTCGTAATGCCCGGAGATAAACGCCAGCGCTTCCGGCTCCCAGCACCAGTTTTCCATAAACTGGCTCGGCAGCTCGACCGCATCCCACGGCACCCCACTGATGCCGGAAACGCCAGCAGTATCAATGCGGGTCAGCATGTGGTGCAGACCATGGCCAAACTCGTGGAACAGGGTAATCACTTCATCGTGCGTGAACAGCGCCGGTTTGCCGTTTACCGGGCGGTTGAAGTTACAGGTCAGATAAGCGACCGGTTTTTGCAGGGAACCATCCAGCTTACGCATCTGGCCGACGCAGTCGTCCATCCACGCCCCGCCGCGTTTATGTTCGCGGGCATACAGGTCAAGATAGAAGCTGCCGCGCAGCTCGTTATTTTCGTCATACAGCTCGAAGAAACGCACTTCCGGATGCCACACATCGACATCGGTACGCTCTTTGGCGGTAATGCCATAAATACGCTTAACCACTTCAAACAGGCCGTTAACGGCTTTGTTTTCCGGGAAATACGGGCGCAGTTGCTCATCGCTAATGCTGTAGAGATGCTGTTTCTGTTTTTCGCTGTAGTAAGCGATATCCCACGGCTGCAGTTCATCGACGCCAAACTCGGCTTTGGCGAAAGCACGCAGCTGAGCCAGCTCTTTTTCGCCCTGCGGACGCGCGCGTTTTGCCAGGTCGGTCAGGAAATCGAGGACCTGCTGCGGATTTTCAGCCATTTTGGTGGCCAGAGATTTAAAGGCGTAGCTGTCAAAGCCCAGCAGTTGCGCCAGCTCGTGACGCAGCGCGAGGATCTCCGCCATCACCGGGCTGTTATCCCATTTCCCGGCGTTCGGGCCCTGATCGGAGGCGCGGGTGGAATAGGCGCGATACATCTCTTCGCGCAGCGCCTGATTGTCGCAGTAGGTCATCACCGGCAGATAGCTCGGAATATCCAGCGTCAGCAGATATCCTTCCTGCTCTTTCGCCTGCGCCTGGGCCTGAGCGGCGGCCAGCGCGCTTTCCGGCATGCCTGCGAGATCGGCGACGTCGGTCACCAGCTTGTTCCAGCCCATGGTGGCATCAAGCACGTTGTTGCTGTACAGATTGCCAAGCTCAGAGAGGCGCGCGGCGATTTCACCGTAGCGTTTCTGCGCTTCTGCCGGCAGGCCAATCCCGGATAATTCAAAATCGCGCAGCGCGTTATCGACCGCCTTTTTCTGCGCGGTGTTCAACGTGGCGTAGTTATCGCCGTCGCGCAGGTCGCGGTAGGCTTTATACAGGCCTTCATGCTGGCCGACCCAGGTGCTGTACTCGGAGAGCAGCGGCAGCGTCTGTTCGTAGGCTTCACGCAGCTCCGGGCTGTTTTTTACCGAATTCAAATGGCTGATTGGCGAGAAGATGCGTCCCAGCACATCGTCCACTTCCGCCAGCGGCTGGCAAAGATTTTCCCAGCTATACGGCGCGCCGTGCGCCACCGCGCTTTCCACCGCGGCCCGGCAATCATCCAGCGCTTTGGTGACCGCAGGGACCACGTGCTCCGGTTTAATTGCAGAAAATGGCGGCAATGAAAAAGGCGTCAGTAATGGATTGGTCATATGCGCTGTCCTGTTGAAGAGGGTGAATGAAGCGCGCGTTCCGGCGCTTTTGCATGAGATCTAGAATGGGGGATAGTTGCGGGAATTTCAATGACAGGCGGTGCGACAGCGGCAATCCTGGGCGAACTGCGGTAAACTGTCGGTTAACTTGTTTATTTCCGGAATCTCTGCATCCATGCTCAGTTATCGCCACAGCTTTCACGCAGGCAACCACGCCGACGTCCTTAAACACACCGTTCAGAGTTTGATCATTGAATCGCTGAAAGAGAAAGAAAAACCGTTTCTCTACCTGGACACCCACGCCGGCGCGGGCCGCTATCAGCTGAGCGGCGAGCACGCCGAACGTACCGGCGAATACCTTGAAGGCATCGCCCGTATCTGGCAGCAGGACGATCTACCGACCGAGCTGGAGCCGTATATTTCGGTCGTCGAGCACTTCAACCGCAGCGGTCAACTGCGCTACTACCCTGGTTCGCCGCTTATCGCGCGCCAGCTGCTGCGCGAGCAGGACAGCCTGCAGATGACAGAACTGCACCCGAGCGATTTCCCGCTGCTGCGCGCCGAGTTCCAGAAAGACAGCCGCGCGCGCGTCGATAAAGCCGATGGCTATCAGCAGCTGAAGGCCAAGCTGCCGCCGGTTTCTCGCCGCGGTCTGATTCTTATCGACCCGCCGTACGAAATTAAAACCGATTATCAGGCGGTGGTCACCGGGATCAACGAAGGTTATAAACGCTTCGCCACCGGCACCTACGCGCTGTGGTATCCGGTGGTGCTGCGCGCGCAAATCAAACGCATGATCAAAGATTTAGAAGCCACAGGTATCCGCAAAATTCTGCAAATCGAGCTGGCGGTGCGTCCGGACAGCGACCAGCGCGGCATGACCGCCTCCGGGATGATCGTCATCAACCCGCCGTGGAAGCTGGAACAGCAGATGAATAACGTGCTGCCGTGGCTGCACAGCAAACTGGTTCCAGCCGGTACCGGTCACGCGACCGTGAGTTGGATCGTACCGGAGTAATCGCAACCATCGGTGGAACCTTTTAAGCCTCGCGCTACAATCGCGGCAATTAACGATTAAGGACATATGGGCATGAGCAAACATTATGATTACCTCGCCATCGGCGGCGGCAGCGGCGGTATCGCCTCGATTAACCGTGCGGCGATGTACGGCCAGAAGTGCGCGCTGATTGAAGCCAAAGAGCTGGGCGGCACCTGCGTTAACGTCGGCTGCGTGCCGAAAAAAGTGATGTGGCATGCGGCGCAGATCCGCGAAGCAATCCACCTGTATGGCCCGGATTACGGTTTCGATACCACCATCAACCATTTCGACTGGGATAAGCTGGTTGCCAGCCGCAGCGCCTATATCGACCGTATTCATACCTCTTACGACAACGTGCTGGGTAAGAATAAAGTTGATGTTATCAAAGGTTTCGCGCGCTTTGTCGATGCCCATACCGTGGAAGTCAACGGCGAGACCATTACCGCCGATCATATCCTGATCGCCACCGGCGGCCGCCCGAGCCACCCGAACATTCCAGGTGTGGAATACGGTATTGATTCCGACGGTTTCTTCGAACTGCCGGCGCTGCCGAAGCGCGTAGCGGTAGTCGGCGCGGGCTATATTGCCGTTGAACTGGCCGGCGTGATTAACGGCCTGGGCGCCGAAACCCACCTGTTCGTGCGTAAACACGCGCCGCTGCGTAGCTTCGATCCGCTGATCGTTGAGACTCTGGTGGAAGTGATGAACGCCGAAGGCCCACAGCTGCACACGAACGCAATTCCGAAGGCGGTAGTCAAGAATGCCGACGGCAGCCTGACTCTGGCGCTGGAAGATGGCCGCAGCCAGACCGTAGATTGCCTGATTTGGGCGATTGGCCGCGAACCGGCGACCGATAACTTCAACCTGGCGGCAACGGGCGTTAAAACCAACGATAAAGGCTACATCATCGTTGATAAGTTCCAGAACACCAACGTGCCGGGCATCTACGCGGTGGGCGATAATACCGGCGCCGTCGAGCTGACGCCGGTCGCCGTGGCCGCAGGCCGTCGTCTGTCCGAACGCCTGTTTAACAACAAGCCGGAAGAGCACCTCGACTACAGCAATATCCCGACCGTGGTCTTCAGCCACCCGCCAATCGGCACCGTCGGCTTAACCGAGCCGCAGGCGCGCGAGCAGTACGGCGACGACGCCGTGAAGGTGTACAAATCGTCCTTCACCGCAATGTATACCGCCGTGACCTCTCACCGCCAGCCGTGCCGCATGAAGCTGGTCTGCGTCGGCCCGGAAGAGAAGATTGTCGGTATTCACGGTATCGGCTTCGGAATGGATGAGATGCTGCAGGGCTTTGCGGTGGCGCTGAAAATGGGCGCCACCAAAAAAGACTTCGACAATACCGTCGCCATTCACCCAACCGCAGCGGAAGAGTTTGTCACTATGCGTTAATCCGCGCAGCCCCGTCTCAGGACGGGGCTTCATTTTGACTCCGTCACCAGATTACGTAGGATCTGATGGCCGATGTAGTTACTCCAGTTAAAGCTGTTTTGCAGCACCACCACCGCATTCTGATTCGCTTTATCGAAGCCGATATAGCTCGAATAGCCGCCGATGTAACCCACCTGATAAGTTAATCGCTGCCGACCAAATGTGTCGGTCACCCAGGCAATGTTCGCCGCTTCGACCCGCCGCGGATAATAATCAACGCTAACGTCTTTAAACGCCCGATCCAGTGCCGCCTGCCCCGTGGGGGCGAAGTGAGCGCGGGCATAGTTAATCAGATCGCCGGCGTCGCTGTACAGACTCGCCGCGCCAACCATATTATTCGTGAACTGCCAGTCCGGCGTCAGCGCGCCGCGCGGTTTAAACTTCGGCTGATCGCCTGCGTGTCCCAGCGCCCGCCACGGATATTCATGCAGCGTTTGCGGCAGGAAGCTGGTATTCCCCATCGCCAATGGCCGGAAGATCATCCGTGACGCCAGCGTCTCAATCGATTCGCCGGTTTGGTATTTGAGAAGATACCCAAGTATCGCAAAGCCCAGGTTGGAGTAACTCGGCTCGCGCTCCAGCGGCGCATTGAAGTTGCTCAGATAGCTCAGCACGCCGTCGGCGTCGAGCTCATGATAGAAATTCTCACCGTCGTTGAGATAGGCCAACAGATGCTCAAGCGACAGCATGTTCATCGGCTGACGCGGCAGCCCGGAGGTATGGGTGACCAGTTGCAGCAAGGTTATCTTGCGGGCGTCGTCGCTGAGCACGGTCCCCGGCGGCAGCAGGGTTTGCAGCGTATCGTTCCAGTGCAAACGCCCCTCGTTGACCAGCATCGTCACCACTTCAGCGGTAACACCTTTACTTAATGAACCGAGGGCAAAAAGCGTTTGCGGAGTTATCGGGTAGCGCTGCTTATCATCCGTCACGCCGAAGCAGTGAAACTCCGCCGGGCCGTTGTGATGAATAATCGCCACCACCACGCCGCTGACCTGCTTCTCGCGCATGTATTGGCTGACGAAAGTATCGACGGAAAGCCGCTGCCCGTTATGCCCCACCTGGCTGGTTTCATTGCTGGGAGGGCTCATTTGCGACAGCGTGCCGGCGCAGCCTGAAACCAACAGTAATGCCAATAGCACAAGGCCTAACCGCCTGTTCAAACTCCACCTACCTGCCGCGCGTTTTTGGGATGAGATAAAAAATAGACGCGGATCGTAGCGGCATTATCCCGCCGGCGCAAAGCGAATACGCTGAAAAATAAATAAGGCCGTCGGCACAGATAGCCGACGGCCCGGGCTTTATACCAGTCCGGTGGCGTAGTAAACGCCGATAATGAAAAAGGCACCGAGGATTTTAAACAACGTGATGCCGAGAATCGGTTTATAGGCCTGGCGATGCGTCAGTCCGGTCACCGCCAGCAAAGTGATGATCGCCCCATTGTGCGGCAATGTATCCATGCCGCCCGCCGCCATCGACGCCACACGGTGCATCACTTCCAGCGGGATCCCCGCAGCATGGGCCGACTCCACAAAGCGATCCGCCATCGCCGCCAGGGCAATACTCATTCCACCGGAGGATGAACCGGTGATCCCGGACAAAATATTGATCGTAATCGCCTGATTGAGTAAAGGATTTGGGATCGCTTTTAGCGCATCGGCCACCTGAACAAAGCCCGGCAGCGCGGCAATCACCCCGCCAAAACCATACTCTGATGCAGTATTCAACGCCGCCAGCATCGCGCCGCCAACGGCAACTTTGCTACCGTCGGCCAGCTTACCCTTCAGGCTACGCCCGGCAAACAAGAAGATAGTGATAATTCCGCACAATAACGCCGCCATCACCGCCCAAATCGCCACCATCTTCTTCACGTCGCTTTCCATCGGCGCTTTCAGTCCCGGCAGGTCAATCAGGAAATGGCTACCGTACGCCTGAGGGATAAGCCAGGTAAACAGCAGGTTGGCGACGCCGACGATAATCAACGGCAGCAGCGCGATCACCGGATGCGGCAAGTTAAGGTCTGCCGGTGTTTCAGGTTCATTTACCAACTCGCTTCCATAACCTTCTCCCCTGCGCTGCGCTTTACGCCGCATCGCCTCCAGATATAACCAGCCGCCAATAGCCACAAATGCGGAACCCAGCACCCCAAGCCAGGGCGCTGCCCAGGAGGTCGTACCGTAAAAAGTAGTCGGAATAATATTCTGAATCTGTGGCGAACCCGGTAGCGCATCCATCGTAAAAGTGAAGGCGCCCAGCGCGATAGTCGCAGGCATTAGCCGTTTCGGAATTTGGCTCTGGCGGAACATCTCAGCGGCGAAGGGATAGACCGCAAATACCACCACGAATAGCGAAACCCCGCCATAGGTTAACAACGCGCAGACCAGAATAATCACCGGCATCGCCTTGTTTTGCCCCATCAGCCGGGTAACAGCACTCACGATTGAACGGGAGAATCCGGAAAACTCAATTAATTTCCCGAAGACCGCGCCCAGTAAAAATACCGGGAAATAGAGTTTTACGAACCCGACCAGCTTATCCATGAAGATATCGCTGAATACCGGGGCAACGGCGGCTGGCTGGGTGAGTAATACGGCGCCGAGCGCAACCAAAGGGGCAAAAAGGATCACACTATAGCCGCGATAGGCGGCGAGCATCAGCAATCCTAACGCCAGTAAGGCAATCAATACGTCCATAGGGTTATCCGTCAGCATGGCCGCCGCTTATTTCCTTGTTATCGGGCGGCCAATGTTAAGTTGGGGAGCGTATCCCGCTTCCCGTTTCAGACCTTACGGGTTATTCAGGAATCCCAGCGTAAGGAACGTCTTTATTGCCGTAGCGACGCACGCGGACGTTGGCCTGTTCACCATGGCCGGAGAAACCTTCGAGGGCGCACAGACGCGAACAGTACTCGCCGATCTGCGCGGAGGCGCTATCGGTAAGAACCTTTTGATAGGTGCAGGTTTTGATGAACTTCCCAACCCACAGCCCCCCGGTATAACGCGCCGCTTTACGCGTCGGCAGGGTATGGTTGGTGCCGATGACTTTATCGCCGTAGGCCACGTTAGTTCGAGGTCCCAGGAACAGTGCGCCAAAGTTCTGCATATTTTCGAGGAACCAGTCCGGGTCGCGGGTCATTACCTGCACATGTTCGAACGCCAGCTCATTGGCGATTTTCAGCATTTCTTCCCGGTCTTCAGCCACAATGATTTCGCCAAACTTCGCCCACGACTGGCGCGCGATTTCCGCGGTGGGCAGCACCGCCAGCAGACGATCGATTTCCGCCAGCGTTTCGCGCGCCAGCGTTTCCGAGGTCGTCAACAAAATCGCCGGAGAATCAGGACCATGCTCAGCCTGACCTAACAGGTCGGTGGCGCAGATTTCACCATCCACGCTTTCATCGGCAATAACCAGGCTCTCCGTCGGCCCGGCGAACAGATCGATACCGACGCGGCCAAACAGCTGACGTTTGGCTTCAGCGACAAAGGCGTTGCCCGGCCCCACCAGCATATCCACCGGTGCGATGCTCTCGGTACCGACGGCCATCGCCGCCACGGCCTGAATACCCCCCAGGCAGTAGATTTCGTCGGCCCCCGCCATATGCTGCGCCACCACAATCGCCGGCGCCGGTTTACCGTTAAACGGCGGCGCACAGGTGACAATGCGCGGCACACCTGCGACTTTCGCGGTGATAATCGACATATGCGCCGACGCCAGCAGCGGGTATTTCCCGCCCGGCACGTAGCAGCCCGCCGCGCTGACCGGAATATTTTTGTGTCCCAGAATGACGCCCGGCAGCGTTTCAACCTCGATATCTTTCAGGCTGTCGCGCTGGTGCTGAGCGAAGTTACGCACCTGCTCCTGCGCAAAGCGGATATCAGCAATATCGCGATCCGACAGCTGAGCATAGCAGTCATCGATTTCCTGCTGCGACAGGCGGAAGTTTGCGCGATCGAGCTTATCGAACTTAATCGACAGCTCGCGCACCGCTGCGTCACCGCGCGCTTCAATATCCGCCAGGATTTTCTCTACTGCTTCACGAACCGTACGGTCGTGAGATTTCACTGCTTCAGATTCCGCACCGCGCTTGAGCCAGATAGCCATAACTTGCCTCACTATGATGTTAATGAAATGCTAATGCATTCGAATTCACTTGCATCCTGGCGTGAATAAAATGTTATGTGAAGCAGCAATGCATTCGAATGCAACGGAGATCGCAAAATTAGTGACAGGGGGGAAGATTCACGCATAATGACGGGGCATGGGTCAGGAGAGGCAACGGAATGGCAGGTCAAAACAAACGAGCAGTCACCAGTTACGATGTCGCGAAAGCGGCTGGCGTCTCGCAATCTGCGGTATCCCGCGCCTTTACCGAAGGAGCGAAAATTTCGCCAGCCACCAAAGAAAAGGTGCGTAAGATCGCCGCCGAGCTGGGTTATCGTCCGAGCTTTATCGCCCAGTCGCTGATCACCCGCCGCTCAACGCTTATTGGTGTCGTCGTTCCGGGGTTGGTGAATCCCTTCTACGCCGCGGTTCTGGATGAACTGTCACAGGCGTTGAACCTGATGGGATACCGGGTACTGTTGTTTTCGATGTACCGCGATGATGACACTACCCCCATCATGGAAGAGATTCTGCGTCATCGTGTTGAAGCGCTAGTGCTGGTGTCCAGCAGCCTTTCTTCACACTTTGCTCATGAATGCCAGCAGCTCGGCCTGCCGGTGCTGCTGCTCAACCGCAAAAACGACAGCCGGTCGGTTTCCAGCGTCACCAGCGATAATCTGGCTGGCGGCGCCGCGATTGCCGATTTCCTGCTGGATCTCGGCCATCAGCAGCTGGCATTTGTTGCCGGTAGAGATACCTCCTCTACCAGCCGCGACCGGGAGACAGGCTTTCGACAGCGTCTGGAGGCCCGCGGCGCCCGCCCGATGCTGCGCGATAGCGGAATGTGGTCGATAGAAGAAGCGATGAACGCCACCCGCAGGCTGATGGCGCTACCAACGCCGCCGGACGCGCTATTTTGCGCCAACGATATGATGGCCATCGCCGCCCTCAACGTGGTTGTCGGCGAAATGGGCATGAAGGCGGGCGAAGATATCTCCATCGTCGGGTTCGATGATATCGCCATGGCCAGCTGGCCGCTGATAAATTTAACCACCTGGGTCCAGCCGCTATCGGAAATGGTGGATACCGCCATCGCCGTACTGAAAACGCAGCTAGGCGCGGCTGAAACCAGTGCCGTTCAGCACGTTCTGCAGGGGAAGCTTATCGTCAGGGGCAGTACCCGCCCGCGACGCTAAATCAGCGGCTACGCTACGCCGTTATTGCCGTGGCGCATAAATGCCGGGCGCTGGTTAAGGGCCATATACCATCGTTCGACGTTTGCCATCTCCGGATGGGCGAACGGCGTCATTTTCCAGCGATGAACCGAAAGCCCCAGCACGATATCCGCCAGCGTAAACGTCTCGCCGGTCAGCCACGCGCCGGTGCGCTGTAGCTGATTGTCGACAATCTGTACGCAGCGCGTCCACGCGGCAATACTCTCTTTAATTGCCGCCGGATCCTGAAAACGCGGATCTTTACGCACCAGCCCCGTGAACGCGTAGCGCCACGCGCTGTTAAACTCCGTCGCCTGCCAGTCCATCCAGTGTTCTACCTGCGCCGCGGCACGTAACTCAGAGGGCAGCAAATCGTCACGTCCGACCTTACGCGCCAGATAGCGGCAGATGCTGTTCGACTCCCAAAGGACAAAATCGTCATCCACCAGCACCGGCACTAACGCATTTGGATTCAGCGCCAAAAATTCCGGCGTATCAAGCGGGCTATAGCCGCTGCCATAATCTTCCTGCTGATACTCGATACCCGCCTCTTCGCAGGTCCAGAGGACTTTACGCACGTTAATAGACGAGCGTTTACCCAAGATTCTTATCATCGTCAGCAACCCTTTTTCGTAATATGGCAGACATGAAGCTTGCCGGATAATGTGTATAGTGGATTGCAGAATAATTATCCACTACAGGTACCCTTACACATGGTCACTCCCTTCAACATTTTAACGCCCGGCAATATCCGCTTTGGCCGCGGGCAGGCCCGCAGCGCCGCGCCGTGGCTGGCGCAATATGATGCCCCGGTGCTGCTGGTTCACGGCGCGACCAAAAATCGCGCCCAATTTTTACTGAACGAACTGACCGCATTGCATCTTCAGGTCAGCACTGTTGCTATCGCCAATGAACCCACGCTGGACGATATTGAACGCGGCGTACGGCTGGCGCGCGAGCGCGGCGTCGGCGCGGTGGTCAGCCTCGGCGGCGGCGCGGTCATTGATGCCGGTAAAGCCATTGCCGCGCTGGTCCCGGCAAGCGGGCCTGCCATCGACTATCTGGAAGTCGTCGGAACGGGGAGAATACTGGAAGCCAGCCCGCTACCGTTTGTCGCTATTCCCACAACGTCCGGCACCGGCGCGGAGGTTACTAAAAACGCGGTCATCAACGTCCCCCAGCAGCAGCGCAAAGTCAGCCTGCGCGACGATCGCATGCTGCCGCAACTGGCGATTGTCGATCCGGCGTTAACGGATAACGCCCCCCGCGCCGTCACCCTCGGCTCCGGCCTTGATGCCTTAACTCAGGTTATCGAACCCTGGCTGTGCACCCGGGCGACGCCCTTCACCGATGCCCTGTGCCGGGAGGCGATCCCCCGCGGCATCGCCGCGTTAAAAACGCTGATGGAAAAAGAGTGTGCCGACAGCCGCGACGAGCTGGCATGGGTCAGCCTGTGCGGCGGGCTGGCGCTCGCCAATGCCGGCCTGGGTGTGGTTCACGGTCTTGCGGGGCCGCTTGGCGGGCTAAGCGATGCCTCCCACGGCGCGCTCTGCGGCTGCCTGCTGCCTTTTGGGCTGGAACTCAATGAGTCGCAGGTAACCAATCCGGCGCTGCGCCAGCGTTTCCTCGACGTGCGCCAGTGGATCGCCGCCGGACTTGGCGTCTCGCCGGATGACGCCTGGCAAAGCCTGCGCGAATGGAGCCAGCGCTCAGGGCTCGGCAATTTACGCGACCTCGGCGTACCGCGCGAAGCGCTGGAACCCGCCGCGCTGGCGGCCAGTAGTTCATCGTCGATGAAAGCCAATCCGGTCACGCTGGAGTCAGAGCAACTGCTGGAGATGCTGGAAGCCGCCTGGGAGTAAACGAGCCAACCGCCTGCGTTTACCCGGGGCGGTTCAAATTTTGTTGCATAATGAATGCTCCGAATTTCGTTTTCGCGCATCCACGACAACGGTAAATGTTCACCCTTTAATTTCAAAGACCTGCTCGTCTTACCTGCCATTTTTATGCACTGAAAAGCGTGACCTGACGCACAGTTTATCTTCCGCAGACCGAAGCGAGTGTCTACGCTTATTAGAGAGCCCGGGCATGCCCGGCCCCTAAACTCACGCTATCCGGAGGCCTGTATCGCTATGTTCAGCCAGAAACTACGCAACGTTGATGACGACGAGTTGAGGATCGAAAACGATCCGTGCTACGAAGCCGATCCGTATGAGTTAAAACTGGATGAAATGTTCGACGCCGAACCGGAGCCGGAGATCATCGAAGGGCTACCGGCGTCTGACGCCCTGACCCCCGCCGACCGCTATCTCGAGTTGTTTACTAACGTACAAAAGTCGCGCATTTTTCTTGATAGCAAAACCTTTCCCGACTGCGCGCCAAAACACGATCCGCTGGATATCCTGATGCACTACCGGCGGGTTAAGCGTACGCCGGAGTTCGATTTGCGTCAGTTTGTGGAAGACAACTTCTGGCTACCGGATAGCCACGCCGATGATTACACCTCTGACCCGAAACTGACGCTAAAAGAGCATATTGATAAGCTATGGCCGGTGCTCACCCGTGAACCGCAGGATCATATTCCGTGGTCATCGCTGCTGGCGCTACCGCAGTCGTACATCGTCCCCGGCGGGCGTTTTAGCGAGACCTACTACTGGGATTCCTACTTCACCATGCTGGGTCTGGCGGAAAGCGGCCGTGAAGATTTGCTCAAATGTATGGCCGACAACTTCGCCTGGATGATTGAAACCTACGGCCACATTCCCAACGGCAACCGCACCTACTATCTCAGCCGCTCCCAGCCGCCGGTATTCGCCCTGATGGTGGAGCTGTTTGAGGAAGATGGCGTTCGCGGCGCGCGCCGCTATCTCGACCATCTCAAATTAGAGCACGCCTTCTGGATGGACGGCGCGGAATCGCTGATCCCTAACCAGGCCTACCGTCACGTGGTGCGTATGCCCGATGGTTCGCTGCTTAACCGCTACTGGGACGATCGCGATACGCCGCGCGATGAATCCTGGCGAGAAGATGTAGAAACCGCGAAGCATTCCGGTCGCCCGCCGAACGAGGTCTATCGCGACCTGCGCGCCGGCGCGGCTTCCGGCTGGGACTACTCCAGCCGCTGGCTGCGCGATATCACCAGGCTTGCGAGTATCCGCACCACCCAGTTTATTCCCATCGACCTCAACGCTTTTCTGTTTAAGCTGGAAAATACCATCGCCAATCTTTCCGGCCTGAAGGGCGATCGCGAGGCTGAAGCCGAATTTCGCCGTAAAGCTAACGCTCGCCGGGAGGCGGTTACCCGCTACCTGTGGGATGAAGAGTGCGGCTGTTTTCGTGATTACGATTGGCGCCGTGAGCAGTTGGCCTTATTCTCCGCCGCCAGCATCGTCACGCTGTATGTCGGGATGGCGACCCACGCCCAGGCCGAACGGCTGGCGGATGCCGTACGAGCGCGTCTGCTCACCCCTGGCGGCATCATGGCGACGGAATATGAAAGCGGCGAACAGTGGGATAAACCCAACGGCTGGGCGCCGCTGCAGTGGATGGCGGTACAGGGATTCAAAATGTACGGCCACGACCCGCTTGGCGATGAAATCGCCCAGAGCTGGCTGCAGACGGTGAATCAATTTTATCTCAAACACCACAAGCTGATTGAGAAATATCATATCGCCAGCGGCGTACCACATGAGGGCGGCGGCGGGGAATATCCGCTGCAGGATGGCTTCGGCTGGACCAACGGCGTGGTGCGGCGGCTTATCAGCCTGTACGGCGAGCCGAGGTCTTCGTAAGGCACTTTCCGTCGGCAGGCTGTGCTGCTAAGGTTTTATTTTCCCTTTGCCAGAGCCGACAACATGCCCGAACTGCTTACGCCGCGGCTGCGCTGCTCGCCGCTGCAGCTTGACGACTGGTCTTTTTTTCTCAGCCTGCAACAGGATCCGCAGGTGATGCTCTATGTTGCGGATAACCGGCCCATCGCCGATATCCGCGCCGCGTTTGATGCACGCCTGCCGCTCTGGTCGCCTAAGTCCTCGCACTGGCTATGCCTGGTGGTTCGCGATCGGCAAAGCCATACGCCCCTTGGCCTGACCGGCTATTGCCATCACGATGATGATATCGCCGAAGTGGGCTTTCTCTTCGCCCCACAGGCGCAGGGGCTAGGCTATGGATATGAATCACTGTGTGCGCTATGTGATTACGCATTTTCTACAGGCGGCATTCGTCGTCTTACCGCCAGCGTCACCGCCGGAAACCAGGCCTCAAGACAGCTGCTGCTAAAAACAGGATTTATACAGGAAGGAGAGCTACGCGAGAGCTACTGGTTACATGGCCGTTGGCACAATGACTGGCTGTTTGGCCTGATGCGCCACGATTACCAATAAGGCCCTGGGCCATCCGGCGAATGGGGGCGACCCCGCTTTTCCTCTACACTGCCGCCGACAATAGAGGAAAAGACCATGACTATCACCACGCTAAGCCTGGCGGGACTGCGATTTATTCAACAAACACAAGGGCTGGCGCTACTGCCGTATCAGGACCAGTTTGGCCAATGGCGGGTCGGCTATGGCCACGCTATTGATGAATATGAGAAAGTGACGCCCATCACCGCTGAACTGGCGATGATGCTATTGACGGTAGACCTGCTGCAGTGCCAACAGATACTACAGCGCAGGTTGGTCGTGGAACTGACTCAGCCGCAGTGCGATGCCCTGCTGGCGCTGGTATTCAGTTTAGATGGCAGCGCCCAACCGGAGTTGGAGGCTATTTTGCGTTCACTTAACAGCCACAACATAACGCAGGCGCTGGCGATATGGCGGAAAATTGACCGCGATAACGCCTTCCGCCTGCAGGAGTGCGAGTGGTTTTCTCAGACCAGTTAATTTTCACCGACGCTATTAAATGCCATCGCCGCCTGGGTCCGATTTTTCACATCCAGCCGCCGATATAACGACTCAAGATGCGCTTTCACGGTCCCGGCGCTGATATTTAACGTACGGCTAATTTCCTTATTAGAGCTGCCTTCCGCCAGCAGTTTTAAAATTTCCTGCTGGCGACGACTTAAATGTACAGCGTGCTTTCCGCGCTCCGCCGAAGTCATTAACCAGGTGCCAGGCAGACACATCATGCCCAACATGATGCTATTAATGATCTGGGCAAACATATCGGCGCTATCCTCACGTTGGGCAATGGCGCGCACGTTCCACGCCAGCGCCCGTTGCAGCCAGCTTTTATTATCATCCGAAACCACTAATAATACTTTGGCATGCGGAAAACGCTGCTGCTTCTCCTGGAGCAACCAGCAACAAAATTCACTATTCAGGTCGCCATCAAGGATAAGAAGCGCCTGCGGATGAGCCGTGAGCAGTTGCCACAGCTGTTCTGCCTGACAGGTGCTATGAATATTAATTTCAGGAATACGTTGTTGTAAGCCGACCTTCATTCCATGAATAAATATTGACTGCCTGTCAAACATGATTACTTGCATGGACTGCTCTCCATCGAAAATACCCCTTTTAAAAGTGGGTGAAGGGTAATATCAGCCGACAAAAATAAGAACTCGCCGTATGACCTAAGCCATTTTACCGATGGAGGAGATGATATAAACATCATGATGATGAATAGTTACACGCCAGCGCGGAACGATTACTCATTCATAATATTTATTACATTTAATGTGAGGAATTCCTTAATTAAGCGGATAGATAACAGGATAATAATATTATTTCTGCCAGTGTAATCGAGTCGCTGAAAATCAGCGATACGCATGATGCAAAAGAGTGTTACGGAATAATAAAAAGCACAATATGAAGGCGCCCTACGCTATTATGCGCAGGGCGTGATCATTATAAAAACATGCCGCCGGAAACCTCAACGCGCTGGGCGTTCATCCAGCCAAGCTCGTCACTCAGCAACGCGGCGATAGCATCGCCGATATCATCCGGCAGGCCGACGCGGCCTAGCGCCGTCTGGGCGGCAATATGCTGGTTAAGCGGGGCATTATCGCGCACCGCGCCGCCGCCAAAGTCGGTTTCAATTGCGCCGGGGGCAATGATATTAACCGATATTCCGCGAGCGCCGAGCTCCTTCGCCTGATAACGGGTTAACACCTCCATGGCACCTTTCATCGCCGCATAAGCGGAATAGCCCGGTAGTGCAAAGCGTGCCAGCCCGCTGGAGACGTTCAGAATGCGCCCACCGTCTTTAAGCAAAGGCAGCAGCTGCTGGGTAAGGAAGAACGGTCCCTTAAAGTGGATGTTCATCAACTCGTCAAACTGCCCTTCGCTGGTCTCGCTAAACGGCGCGGTCAACCCGATGCCGGCATTGTTCAATAAATAATCGAAGCTGTCGCGCTGCCACTTCTCCTTCAGACATTGCGTCAGCTGTTGTACAAAGCCTGCAAAACTGGCGGTATCGCCGACGTTCAGCGGCAATGCTGCCGCTTTCGCTCCTGTTTGCTCAATTTCGCGCACCACTTCCCGCGCCGCCTGCTGGTTGCTGTGGTAAGTAAGAATAATATCGGTTCCCTTCGCCGCCAGCTTCAGCGCCGCGTTTTTTCCCAGACCGCGGCTGCCGCCGGTTACTAAAGCGATACGTTGTGTCATCAGAAACCCCTTCGTCATTACGTGTGTGTGAATAAAGAGCTTATTAGCAGACGTATTAACAATAAATGGGCTAAATTACGTTTTACTGTTTCAGTATCAACAACAATAGGCAGTAAGCATGGATAAAATTCACGCAATGCAACTCTTTATTCGTGTCGCGGAACTGGAGAGTTTCTCTCGCGCCGCCGATACCCTTGGGTTGCCCAAAGGTAGCGTATCGCGACAGATCCAGGCGCTGGAGAGCCATCTCGGCGCTCGCCTGCTGCACCGCACCACCCGCCGGGTGCAGTTGACGCAGGACGGCATGGTCTATTACGAACGCGCCAAAGACCTGTTAAGTAATCTCGAAGAACTGGATGGTATGTTTCAGGGCGATCCGTCAAGCATTAGCGGCCGCCTGCGTGTCGATATGCCGATCAGCGTCGCCAAAAAACTGGTCATCCCGAAACTTCCCGCGTTTTTACAACAGTATCCCGGCATTGAAATCGAACTGAGCAGTAGCGACCGGCTGGTCGATGTGGTGCGCGAAGGCTTCGACTGCGTGATCCGGGTGGGTACGCTTAAAGACTCGGGACTCATCGCCCGCCCGCTCGGCAAACTCACGCAAATTAACTGCGCCAGTCCGCATTATCTGGCGCGCTTCGGCTACCCGGAAAGCCTCGACGATCTGGCGGATCATGCCTTGATCCACTACGCCAGCAACTTCGGCGCGCGGCAGTCAGGCTTTGAAGTCGTCAGCGACGGCGCCGTGCGCTGGGTGAAAACCGGCGGCGTGTTGACCGTCAATAGCACCGAAACCTACCAGGCCGCCTGCCAGGCCGGGCTCGGCATTATTCAGGTCCCGCGCATTGCCGTACGTGAACCGCTGCGTACCGGCGAGCTGGTTGAGATCCTGCCGCAGTACCGCGCCGAACCGATGCCGGTGTCGATTATCTATCCACATCGGCGCAATCTCTCCCGCCGCGTGCATCTCTTTATGGAGTGGCTGGGCGGATTGATGAAAGGTTATGTCGATTAATCGGCGCGGGTCGTCAACGCCCGTCGGGCCGATGGACGCCTGCAAGATGCGTCGTTTAAGGTATACTTTTGGCTGAATATCGCTGTAAAGAAAGGAAGAAATCACTTATGACGCCGGAAAACGACGATCGCCAACCGCCACAGGAAACGGGCCAGCAGCCGGAGAAAAACAAAAGTACGCTCGCCGCCATCAACGATTCCGCCGTTGGGCAGAAAGCTAACCAGGCGCTGAAAACGGTCACCGGAACGGCGGCCAAAGTTCAGCGCAATCCGGTAATAGCCCACCTGCTGCGCGCCGCCGAGCGGTTCAATGACAGGCTTGGCAATCAGTTTGGCGCAGCCATCACCTACTTCTCATTTTTGTCGATGATCCCCATTCTGATGGTTTCATTCGCCGCCGCTGGTTTCGTGCTGGCCTGGCATCCGACCCTGCTGCAGGACATCTTCGATAAAATCCTGCAAAACGTCAGCGACCCGACGCTGGCGGCAACGCTTAAAAACACCATCAACACCGCCGTACAGCAGCGTACCGCCGTCGGGCTGGTCGGCCTGTTGGTCGCGCTCTACTCCGGTATTAACTGGATGGGCAACCTGCGTGAAGCGATTCGCGCCCAGTCGCGCGACGTGTGGGAACGTACGCCGCAGGATCAGGAAAAAATCTGGGTAAAATACTTCCGCGATCTGATCTCGCTGATTGGCCTGCTGGTCGCGCTGGTTATCACGCTGTCGATTACCTCCGTCGCCGGATCTGCACAGCAGATGATTATCTCCGCGCTGTATCTCGATTATATAGAATGGCTGAAACCCGCATGGCGCCTGATTGGCCTGGCGATTTCCATCTTTGCGAACTATCTGCTGTTTTTCTGGATCTTCTGGCGACTGCCGCGCCACCGTCCACGCCGCAAAGCGCTGTTCCGCGGTACGCTAATTGCGGCGATTGGCTTCGAGATTATTAAAATCGTGATGACCTGGACGCTGCCGGCGCTGGTGAAATCCCCATCCGGCGCCGCCTTTGGTTCCGTACTGGGGCTGATGGCCTTCTTCTACTTCTTCGCCCGTCTGACCCTCTTCTGCGCCGCGTGGATTGCGACCGCAGAGTATAAAGACGATAAGCGGATGCCGGGCAAAACCCACGATTAAAGTCATTATCGGGCTGAATAAAGACGCAAAATTCAGCCCGACCTATCATTTCAGCAGATAAATCCAGTGCGTAACTTTTATTTAACCTAAAACTGGTTTTATTCTCTAATATTTTAATTATGTGAAGCATTTCATAGAAGATATTTTCTCAGGGCGAAAATTATCCGCTTTTTGCCTGTTTTTTGCGCGATGGCGAGTTTTGTTACAGATTGAAATGTCTCTTTTGCTGTGGCTATATGGATTTTCGTTCGCTCAAAAATAAGAAAGATCTATGCAAGCCACAGCCACTACTATCGACAACGCGCAAGACGCCACGCCGGTTAACTCGCGTAATAAAGTCGTCGTCGCCTCACTCATCGGCACCGCCATTGAGTTCTTCGACTTCTATATTTACGCCACCGCCGCGGTTATCGTCTTCCCCCATATCTTTTTCCCACAGGGTGATGCCGCCGCCGCGACGCTCCAGTCGCTGGCGACGTTCGCCATCGCCTTTGTCGCGCGCCCGATTGGCTCAGCGCTATTCGGCCACTTTGGCGACCGCGTAGGCCGTAAAGTCACACTCGTCGCCTCGCTGCTGACTATGGGCATCTCCACCGTGGTCATCGGCCTGCTGCCGGGCTATGAAAGCATTGGCATCCTGGCGCCGATGCTGCTGGCGCTGGCGCGCTTTGGTCAGGGTCTCGGCCTTGGTGGCGAATGGGGCGGGGCGGCCCTGCTGGCGACGGAAAACGCTCCGCCGCGCAAACGCGCGCTATATGGCTCCTTCCCGCAGCTGGGGGCGCCAATCGGCTTCTTCTTCGCCAACGGCACCTTCCTGTTGCTGTCGTGGCTGTTGAGCGACCAGCAGTTTATGGAATGGGGCTGGCGCGTGCCGTTCATCTTCTCCGCGGTACTGGTCATTATCGGTCTGTATGTTCGCGTGTCGCTGCATGAAACCCCGGTGTTCGCTAAGGTGGCGGCGGCGAAAAAACAGGTCAAAATCCCGCTTGGCACGCTGCTGACTAAGCACGTGCGCGTGACCGTGCTCGGCACCTTCATCATGCTGGCGACCTATACCCTGTTCTATATCATGACCGTTTACTCCATGACCTTCAGTACCGCTGCCGCGCCGATTGGCTTAGGTTTGCCGCGTAACGAAGTGCTGTGGATGCTGATGATGGCGGTCATTGGTTTTGGTGTGATGGTGCCGGTGGCGGGCCTGCTGGCGGATGCCTTTGGCCGTCGTAAAAGCATGATTATCATCACCACGATGATTATTCTGTTCGCGCTGTTCGCCTTTAAACCGCTGCTCGGTTCCGGCAACCCGATTCTGGTCTTCGCCTTCCTGCTGCTGGGCCTCAGCCTGATGGGGCTGACATTCGGCCCGATGGGCGCGCTGCTGCCGGAGCTGTTCCCGACGGAAGTACGTTATACCGGCGCCTCTTTCTCCTATAACGTGTCGTCGATCCTCGGCGCGTCGGTCGCACCATATATTGCCGCCTGGCTGCAGGGCAATTACGGCCTGCCGGCTGTCGGTATCTACCTGGCGGCGATGGCGGCGCTGACGCTGATCGCCCTGCTGTTGACCCACGAAACCCGCCATCAATCGCTGTAAGTTGCAGGCCCTGACGCTGTTGCCGTCAGGGCCATCGCTCATCTCATCCTTACTTTTTCATCTGCGACAAAATCGTCCGGCACTGATTCGCCTCGCCTTCCGCCGGCGAGATCAGCGCCAGTAAAGCGGCCGCCGGCGTGACCAGCGTCGCTAACGCTGCCGCCACCGCGCCGCGGGCAATCAACGGCCCGGCTTTCACCCCGGCATCCGGCGATTTAAAGGTACCGCGCACGTACAGCGGAGAACGCAGAGTAATCACCCGCAGGCCCTTACTTTCCGGGTCAACGGTCAGATCCAGCTGTTCAGAGGCAAAGCTGGCGGTGCCGGTAATGTTAATCAGCGCGTTCTCGGTATCGAAGGCGAAAATTTGCGGTCGCGCCACGCCGTTGACCACATCAATATTGGCCGCCGCGCAGTTCACCCGAACCTCCTCATCGCCAAAAATCTGCCCGATGATAAAGTTACCGACGTTTAAGCCGAGGATTTCCATCAGGTTGCGGCTAATCAGACCATCATTCATCAGCAGCTTAAGGTTGCCGTTGCTGTTGCCGAGCAGCGCCGCCACCGAATTACCGCTGCCGCGCAGTTGTACGTCGCCGCTCATCTCACCGAGCGTTTTCTGCATCATTTCAACGTTCGGCATCAGCGCCTTAAGCTTGAGCCGCCGCGCCTGCAAATTGGCTTCGCCCTGTAGCGGTTTTTTATCGCCCTGCAGATGCACGCTGCCGGCAATCGAACCGTTGGCCAGGCCAAAGCGCACCGGTTGCAGACGCAGGTCGCCGCGTTCAAGAATAATGTGGGTCGCCAGGTCGCTGATGGGCAGAGTACCGCCGTGTTCGATTCGCCGCCCCTTGAAGCGCACATCGGCGTCCATCACCTGCCATTTATCCGTCTCAAAGCGATCGGCCGGCAGGACTTTTCCCGCTGGCTGTACGGCATCTCCCGCTTTACGTGATGAGGATTTCTTCGCCCCGCCACCGGAATCAACGCCAATCAGCGGGCCGAGGTCCGCCAGCCGCAGCTGTTTAGACTCCAGATCGCCGGTAAGCTTCGGTCGCGGTTTGCCGGTGGTATAGGTCAACGAACCGTGGATATCGCTGTCGCCAATCCGGCCGTTAAAATCGCGATAGTCAAAACGCATGCCGTTTTTATGTTTAAAGTCGGCGCGCAGGCGGCCATCGGTGGAAAAGGACGGCGTTTCCGGCAGCAGAACGCCGGTCAGGTCGTAGAGGTCGCGCAACGAGTCGCCGGCGAATTTCAGCCGCAGATCGAGCCCGCCGACATTAAGCGGATCGCTGACCGTGCCGCTAAACGCTATCCGGGTATTACCAGAGTGAAAATCGCCTTGTAGCGGGAACGGGGTACTATCGCTACGCAGCGCCAGCATGCCGCCAATTTTGCCGCTGCCGCTCAGCGGCTGGCCTTTGTAGCTCCCCTTCACCGACAGGCCAAAGATATAATCGCCGGCTTTTGTCGCCTGCGCTTTGTTGCCCGCACCGGTGACTTCGCTAAACGGCAGCGCTTTGCCAAGCGGATCGACCACGATCGCGATATCGCTGCGGGTTACCTTATCGTCAATGGCAATGTTGCCGCGATCGAAGAGAATATTATCAAGGCGGAAAGACCAGGCCGATGGCGGGTTGGCTTTTTCGGATGCCGGGTCTGAAGCTAATTTAAAGGTCCAGTTATTGCTGTTTTCCGTCAGCCTTATCAGCCGGACGTCGGGCTGTTCGAGCTTAATCCACGGCAAGTAGACCGTTTTGCTCAGCAGCGCCAGCGGAGCCAGCGTCGCTTCCACGCGCGGCAGATGTACCATCGTCACTTGCGGAATGTCGGGCGGGTTGCCCAACACGATATCTTCGGCATGCACATGCGGCCACGGGATCCAGCTACGCCAGCCGCGCTCCTCAGGCTGTCGCTCCCACACTACGCCCAGGTCGCCGCGAATGGCGAATGGCCGATTGAGCTCGGCGGAAACTTTCTGATTGATCGTCGGCTTGAGCCGGTTCCAGTCAAAGGTCGCCAACACGATGAAAAAAAGAACGATTAACAGCACAATCGTTCCCGAGATAATAGCAATCGTTTTACGGGTTCTGGTCATCCCCTCTCCGCTCCTTTTGCGTCTCGTCACTCCTCACTATAGTTGAAGAGCGCGGATTCATCCGCCAAATGCGCTTTTCGTCACATTTTGCGCGTCAGGTCAAAAAATAATGGAACGATGTTTTAATATGGTTGACCCTGCCGGGTGCCCAGCGCAAACTACCGTTAATTTCGATTCAATTTCAGGTCAGCACTATGTCTAAGAAAATTGCCGTGATTGGCGAATGCATGATTGAACTGTCAGAGAAAAACGCGGCGGTGAATCGCGGTTTCGGCGGCGATACCTTAAACACATCCGTCTACATCGCGCGCCAGACCAGCGCGGATGCCCTAAGCGTACACTACGTGACCGCGCTGGGCACCGACACCTTCAGCCAGCAGATGCTGGAGTCCTGGCAGGGCGAACAGGTAAAAACCGATCTGATTCAGCGCATGGCTGACCGACTGCCTGGCCTTTACTACATTGAAACGGACGAGACCGGCGAGCGAACCTTCTACTATTGGCGCAACGAAGCGGCGGCCAAATTCTGGCTCGAAAGCGAGCGCGCAGGCGCCATCTGCGAAGAGCTGGCTACCTTTGATTACCTCTATCTGAGCGGCATCAGCCTCGCCATCCTCAGCCCGGCCAGCCGGGAAAAGTTGCTCACCCTGCTGCGCGAATGCCGCGCCAACGGCGGGAAAGTGATTTTCGATAACAACTACCGTCCGCGCCTGTGGGCCAGCCAGCAAGAGACTCGCCAGGTGTACCAGCAAATGTTGGAATGTACCGATATCGCTTTTCTGACGCTGGATGATGAAGATGCGCTGTGGGGAGCGGTACCGGTTGCCGAAGTTATCGCCCGCACCCACGCCGCTGGCGTAGAAGAGGTGGTGGTGAAGCGCGGCGCCGACTCCTGCCTGGTGGCGATCGCCGGCCAGCCGCTGCTGGAGGTGCCCGCGGTGAAGCTGCCGAAAGAGAAAGTAGTGGATACCACGGCGGCGGGCGATTCGTTCAGCGCCGGCTATCTGGCGGTGCGCCTGACCGGCGGCGACGCGGAATCCGCGGCGAAACGCGGACATCTCACCGCCAGCACGGTTATCCAATATCGCGGGGCGATTATCCCGCGCGAAGCGATGCCGGACTAAGACCCTATTCCCCCTGCTTGCGCTGCGCTTAGCAGGGCTACCAAATCGTACAGTGCTGTAGCCCCGGTAAGCGGTAGCGCCACCGGGGATTTTGAGGCCACCAACACCGGCTATAAATTAAAGGCAAGTCGTACGAACCGTAGGCCGGATAAGGCGTAGCCGCCATCCGGCGCAAAAGCGGCTCCGCGCCCGCTGCCTATGTTACTGCGCTGGGGGAATATCCGTCGCCTCGTTATGCGCATCAACCGTATCCGGCGTAGCGCTCACCGCCGCAGCGGGTGCTGGCGCCATCAGCTTTTCCCATGTCGCTTTCAGATCTTTCATGTTGTACTCCGGCTCGCCTTTCGGCTGCTGCAATACCAGCGCCATATCCTGCGACAGCTGCTGGCGCAGATACTGGTTCAACATGTCGACCGTCAGTGAGTTCAGGAACTCCTGGCGCAGTTTCTGATATTGCTCCGGCGCGATATCCACCACCTGATTTTGCAGCGAACGCATTCGTTGGCTAATCAGGATATCGGTATCCGTGCGGGCATAGGTGGCGAACAGCTTTTGCAGTTCGAGGTTTTTCTGTGCAATCAGCGCATCAAACTCTTCCTGTGGCAGACCATTGTCGCGTACCTTCGCCAGCTCGCGCGATACCGCGCTCAGGTTGGCGTTCAGGCGTTCGCCCGGCGAGTCGATATTGATCGCGCACTGGGCGCGCTGATACAGCACGCGGCAATCAAAACCGAGACCGATGTCTTTTACGTTGCTTTTGCTCAGGTTCTGCTGCACGTGCCAGAACAGCGCTTCCCGAGCCAGGTCATCGCGCCAGTAGCGCTGCAGCGCGGCGGAATCGCGGATTGGCTGCCATGGAGAATCCCACATGATCGACAGCTTATCCTGACGCACGGCATCGGTCATGATGCTGACCGGTACAGCCGGCAGAGGCGATAGCGTTGGTACCGCCGCCGGGGTCTCGCGTTTACCTTTTAGTTCGCCGAAGATTTTGTTGATCTGCTCAGCGACGCTGCGGCTATCGACGTTACCGACAACAATCAGCGTCATCGCATCCGGGGTGTACCATTTCTGATAAAATTCTTTCAGCTGTTTAATATCAATCGGTTGCTTCAACGGCGCCGCCGGATCGTGACCGAGCATCGTTGAGCCCTTCAGGCGATAGCGCCACCAGCCTTCCTGGGTATCCAGCGGCCAGGTCGCCACCATATCGCTGCCCTGCAGGGCATGATTGACGGCTTGTTGGGTAATACTCAATTTACCGTTAGCGTCCGCCAGCCAGTTCAACGCTTCTTTTAGCAGGTCGTTGCGGTTATTCGGCAAACTCAGATTAAACAAGGTGAAATCGTAAGAAACAATCGCCGGCGGCAGAGGACGCTTCGGGTCAATACTCTGCTGCCACAGCGAACGCGCCTGCATCGTCGGGAGGCTGCCGCTTTGGGTCAGCGCCAGGCGCGGAATGAAATGACTGAAGCCGCTCTGCTGAGTGCTTTCGCTCAGCGAGCCAATATTCACAGCCAGGCGGACTTCGACGCGATCGCTAGGGCGCTGCGGCGTGGAAAGTACCTGCCACGAAAAACCGTTCGCCAACGTCCCCTGTTGCCAGGCCGGGTCCGGCTGGAGCGCTTCTGCCTGCACAGAACCGGCCGTCGCTATCATCAGCAAACCACCGGTTAAGAGTCGAATTTTTGTGCCCTGCATGTGAACCCCTGATGAACATTCCTGGTTACATAGGCAACCCATCGCCGGGTTACCGAAAAAGGTGGTGAATCAAATACGTCGGTTAGACCACGCGTAGGCGAAAATGTCACATGAAGACGTAAAATAATCATTAGGTATCATTCCCCCAGAAGGGGAATGATACCTAATTTTGCGCAGGAGCCCATAGTCCATGGGCATAACATGAGGAATTACGAGGATAATTCTTGCGATTTGTCCGCGGGAACGCGGTTATTCAACACATCATCGAGCTGTTTGGCATCGAGTTCTTTCACCCATTTCGCGACAACCACGGTCGCCACGCCGTTACCCACCAGGTTGGTCAACGCGCGCGCTTCGGACATAAAGCGGTCGATACCGAGAATCAGCGCCAGGCCCGCCACCGGCAGATGCCCTACCGCAGAGATGGTCGCCGCCAGCACGATAAATCCGCTCCCGGTGACGCCCGCGGCCCCTTTCGAAGAGAGCAGCAGCACCACCAGCAGGGTGATCTGATGGAAGATATCCATATGGCTATTGGTGGCCTGGGCGATGAACACCGCCGCCATCGTCAGGTAGATGGAGGTGCCATCGAGGTTAAAGGAGTAGCCGGTCGGTATCACCAGCCCCACCACTGATTTACGGCAACCCAACTTCTCCATCTTATCCAGCATTCGCGGCAGCGCGGATTCGGACGAAGAGGTCCCCAGTACAATCAGCAGCTCTTCGCGGATATAGCGAATGAATTTGAAGATACTAAATCCAGTGGCCCGCGCGATAGAACCCAGTACCAGCACCACGAACAGGATACAGGTGATGTAGAAGCAGATAATCAGTTGGCCCAGCTGTACCAAGGTACCGACGCCGTATTTACCGATGGTGAAGGCCATGGCCCCGAAAGCGCCGATCGGCGCCAGACGCATAATCATGTTAATGATGCCGAAAATGACCTGCGAGAAGCTCTCAATGACGTTGAAAATCAGCTGGCCTTTGCTGCCTAAACGATGCAGCGCAAAGCCAAACAGGACGGCAAACATCAGCACCTGCAGAATATTACCGCTGGCGAAAGCGCCAATCACGCTGCCCGGAATAATATCGAGTAGAAAGGCGACAACACCCTGATCTTTAGCCTGCTCGGCGTAGACTGCCACCGCGTGCGCGTCCAGCGTCGCGGGATCGACGTTCATGCCCGCGCCGGGTTGCACTACGTTGACGATGATAAGACCGATAATCAACGCAATGGTACTCACCACTTCAAAGTAGAGTAGCGCCACCGCACCGGTACGACCGACGGCCTTCATGCTTTCCATCCCGGCAATCCCTGTTACAACGGTACAGAAGATAACCGGAGCAATGACCATTTTAATCAGTTTTACGAAGGCGTCGCCGAACGGTTTCATCTGCGCGCCAAGTTCCGGGTAGAAATGGCCCAGCAAAATACCGATAGCTATGGCCGATAAAACCTGGACATAGAGGCTTTTGAAGAGAGAGAGTTTCATAGGGTGTCCTTTGGGAATAACCACAGACAATGAAAGGTTATCTGTGTCTGTGGCTTAAAAATAACACCCTGGAAACATTTCAGAAATAAGTAAGCGCGAAGTTGCAACGGAATTGTTAAAATATTTGAGCTGACTCGCACAAACAAATAAAAATGTTACAAACTTGCATCGTTCTTATCGGCCTGCAGGAAGCGCTGCATAAAGCTTTCCAGCGGCAAGGCGCAACCAAACAGGTAACCCTGAGCGACATCCACGCCAGCCGCTTGCAACCATTTCAGCTGTTCTTCTTTTTCAACGCCCTCAGCAACGATCCGCAGCTTGAGCCCGCGTGCGAGCTGAATTATCGCCGGGACCATACTGGTATCATCCGGCAACATATCAATAAACGCCTTGTCGATTTTCAGGATATCAACCGGCAGCGATTTCATATGTTGCAACTGGCGCAACCCGGCATAACCCATGCCGAAATCATCCAGCGCAATACGCGTGCCGGCGTCGCGCAGCGGGCGCAGCAGGTCAATCACCGCCTGCGGATCGTCGAGACGGCAGCTTTCCGTCACCTCCAGCACCAGGGTGCCCGGGGCGATACGATAGCGTTCTATGAGTGCCAGCAACTCAACGCCGCGGTCAGGATGCAGCAACTGCAGTAACGAGACATTCACCGACAACGGCAGCATGATCCCCTGCTGCTGCCAGGCTGCCAGCTGGCGGCAGGCTTCTTCCATCACCCAATAGCCTACCGGCACCATCAGCCCGCAGTTTTCAATACGCTCAATCAGATCGCACGGCAGCGACCAACCGCCATCGGCCTGTCGCTGGCGAAGCAGAACTTCCGCACCGCAAATATCGCCACTGGCAATATCCACCTGCGGTTGAAACCAGATGGCGAACTGCTGATTCTCGAGCGCGGTGAGGATGTCATGCTCTTCCATTAACCGACGCTGGGCTTTTTCCATCTGCTCGGGGTCAAAGAACTCGATCTGATTTTTGCCCTTGCGCCGCGCCGTCACCGCGGCGGAAACCGCCCGACGATAAAACTGTTCGGCGCTCAGTTCGCTATTAAACATCGCGATACCAACGCTGGCGCAGGGCCGCAGCTGGACACCGTGCAGCGGCAATCGCTCGCTAATAGAAGTAAGCACTTGCTTACTTAACGACACCGCTTCCCACGGCTTGCTGAGTCCGGGGGCGAAAATAGCGAAATCGTAACCGCTCACCTGCGTCAGCACCATATTGGGTGGGATAACCGCTTTCAGCTTCTCAACCAGCGTCAGGAGCAGCATCTCGCGCTGGCTCTCTTTCAGGACGCCTGCGGCATCTTGCAAGGTCTCACAGGCTACCACCAGCAGCGCCGAGGGTTGTGGACGGGTTGTGGTCTGCTCCAGCATCGCCATCAAAAAGGCTTTGTTGGGGAGCTCAGACACCGGGAAACGGGTCGATTGCAGCGATAGCTCATCATGCTGACGCAGCAAAGACTGCTGGTTGCGATTGTAGCAACGCACCAGCATGCCGATTTCATCATCCTGGTGCAGTCGCGGCAGGCTCAGCTGATGTCCGAGCCGCTCCTGCGGCGGAATATCGTTAAGCTCGCGGGCGATGGCGCGCAGCGGGCGAACAATCAGCCGGTTAATGCACCAGGTAAGCGCCACCGTCAAAATAAGCACCAAAAGTAAGTAAGTGGTCACTAACGTCGCGAGCGCGCTCATGACGAATTTATACATGCGATAGGAATCCGCCTGCAGCACCAGATAGGCCAGCGGCTGCGGATTTGCCGGGCGTTCAAGCGAGTAAATCGGCAGGGATATCTGTACCGGCAGTTCAAACAGGCGAGTGATCATCACCGGCACCGGGCGTTCGGGAATAAAGCGCATCCGCAGCGCCTGAAATTGATTTGGTAGCACCACATCCGCCCGGCTGACGATCCCAGCAGGCTGAATGCGGCCCAGAATGGCTTCCGCTTCGGGAATATCGGCTTTCAAAATTGCCGCCGACAGGGGCTCGCGAACGGAACGGGCGATACTTTCTAATTGCGTGGCCGTGGTATAGCGACTCTGTTGCACGAAGTGAAACAGCAAAATAGAGCAAAAGACCAGGACAAACGCCATGGACACGCTCGCGACCATCGCCATCTGTTTAATTGTAAGTGAGCGGCTGACGCGCAACTGTGTTCTCCACTGAAACTGAACGACTATCCGGCAAGATCCATCGATACCGGTCGTTTTCAGGCTGATTATATACGCAAATGGTTCGCTCTCGCCCGCAAGGCGGGTTCTTCCCGAAAGCGGCGGGCGAGGTACGGCGAGTATACGCGAACAGCGCGGTGGATTGGCGATTAGCCGTAGAAATCAGGCTAATCTGCTACCAATCCGCATAAGGCACCAACGGCTGCGGCGGCATATCCATGTCGCCCTGCCAGCCGGAAGCAGAATAGCGCACGTACAACAGCGCGTGGCTCGGGGTGTAATCTTTAGCCTGCTGAATATCCACAGCCGCGCCGACAAACCAGTTGCCGGTGACTCGCCGTTCCACCAGCGCCCTTGCGGTATAACCGAAACCCTGGCTGCTGCCGCCCTCTTCTTTTTGCTGGCTGGCATCGTAGCGATACTGTGAAGGAATCAAATTCAGCAACGGATAGCGCGCATGAGTTTGCGTACGCGAATGGGACCACGACACCGACCCGCCGAGTTCCCACGACCAGTTTTCGGTACGCTGACGCCAGATGACCGGCACCGAGAAGGAGAGATACTCCTGCGGGCTGTAGTAACCGCCCTGGCCCAGCGTGTAACCGCTGAGGTCTTTGTCGTAGTGCCAGATCATATTGGTCAGGCCGACGGTCACCCGGCGATTATTTTCATTGATCGCTTTATAGTAGTAACCGGTCATCCAGCGTACGCGCCAGTTGTCCTCGACGTTTTTGCCGGTGAGTTGGTCAGCCCCCAGCGATGACCAGATGCCGTTAGCCTCGCCTTTATCGTAGCTGAGGCTGATGCCGCCGCCGGCGGCGCGGACGCCGCCCCAGGTAGTGCCGGTATGGCCGTCGTTAGGATTATCTTTTTGCCCGCCGAAGGAGAGCAACGAGCTGGAAATGGGTCGCCGGTGGACGTTGACGGTATAGCCGACCGGGCCGGCATCGCCGCTATAACTCAGTCCCCCCACGACATCCACCACGTTAAAGCCCATCGGCGTGGTGCCGATATCGCCGCTCCAGGTGTCGTTCTTCCAGCCAACCGCTACGCTGGCGCCGCCATCGCTCTGATTTTTACTGCCGCCATAGCAGCTAATTTCACCACAGGTTCCCCAACTCGGCGAATAACCGCCATCGCTATTAGTGGAAAACGACCCGGCGTTCATATTCACCACATCGGTACGGAAGAACATCCGCCCGTCATACAACGGCGCGTCCACCTGCAACATGGTAGTGTGCGCTTTGAGGTCTGAATAACCGCCGGTGCCGCTCGATCCCCAATAGTCGTGCTCAAGGGTAACGTTAAGATCCTGCTGGCGATAAAGATCGGCGGCGTCGCTGCGGATCCCGCGCTTCAGCCAGTCATCCTGACTATCGTTACGGGTCAGGCGGGTAAAGGTGTCATTATCCTGCGGGCGAACGCGGGTCACGCCAGCGGCCACCATCGCGTCTTTATAGCTTTCCAGGGCCTGCTGTGGTTGCTCGCTTTGCGTCTGGAAACGCGCGGCATCACGCAGCACCAGCGCGCTTTCCATCGACGGCGGCTGGCTTTTCGCCTGCGGCACGATGCGGTCAAATATTTGTTGCGCGCCCGCGGTATCGTCAAATCCGGCGCGGGCCAGCGCTACCCGGCGCTGCATGTTGATCGATTCCGTATCCGCATCCTTCAACTGCGCGACCTGCGCGCGGGCGGCGTTTTTATCGCCCTCGGCGAGATAGACTTCCGCCAGGCCAAGACGCGCATCGCCATTATCAGCCTGCTGGCTCAGCACCCGATGGTACTGGGCTATCGCCTCTGCGCTATCGCCGCGCTGCTGCGCCCAATCCGCCAACGCCAGATCGTAGCGGATCGATTCCGGCTGCTGTTTAATCAAGGCAATGGCCTGCGCTTCCTGCCCGCTATCGCGAAGTTGGTTGGCCTCGCGCATCACTTTGTCGCTTTGCAGACGCCCTTCCAGTTCACGAATATTATCGGTCCACTGTCCGCGCGGCAGCGCGTTAATTTGCGCCAGCGCCCTATCATCCTGATTATTACCGGACAAATAGAGGCCGTAGGCGTAAACCCGTTCGGCATCGCCCGGCTTGCGGTTGGCCATGTTACGCATCAGTGCGTCCGCTTCCGGCCGCTGGCCGGCGCTGACCAGATCTTTCGCCAACCGATAGGTTATCCACACGCTTTCAGGATCCAGAGCCAGACGCCGCCGCTGCACCTCCGCGGCCTGCGCCCAGCTGCCCTGGCTTTCCAGCGCTTCGGCCTGTTTTTCCAGCCGATCGTTGGTAAGACTGCGTTCGATATCATCAATACTGCGCCGCTGGCTGGCGGGGAGGCTGGCAATATAGGCGCTGGCTTTTTCCGGCGATTCACGACGATAAACATTCGCCAGACCGCGTACGGCGAGATTATTGTCGCGATCCATGCGTAACGCCTGGCGATAGTAGCGTTCGGCGGCGGCGTCATCTTTGCGCGCCGCGGCGACATCGCCTAACCCCAGAACCGCGTAGCTGTCGGTGTTATCCACCCGCTGCGCCTGGGCGTACGCATTTTGCGCCTGCGCCAGTTGGCCTGCTTTCAGCGCGTTATCGCCCTGTTTAATCAACAACCAATAGCGGTTGGTCTTCAGCAAACTGTCCCACTTATCGCGATTCGGGCTTTTCGGATCCATCGCGATCGCTTTATTAAGCTGCGCCACCGCCCGCGCCCGGTCGCCGCGCTGTGAGTAGGCGGCGCCCAGCGCGCCGACGGCATCGCTATCGCGGGCATCGGCGCGTACCGCCTGCTGCAGATCGGCCACCGCCTGCGCCGCATTCCCGGATTTCACCGCCGCCAGCCCTTCGCTTTTGGCGAGGAAGGCTGGGTCTTGCAGTTGAGTTTGCTGCTGCGCCAGCAACACCCGGGCGTTAGCGGCGGCGGAACCGGCGGGGAACTGGAGCAGGAATCGCTGTAGTGCCTGAACGCTGCCTCTGCTGACCGGCATACTTTTAATTTCGCCGAGCCACATATCAGCCGCAATTCCGCGGCCTGAGGCCGAACGCGCCATCTGTTCCAGATAGGCGAAGCCTTCCTGCGGCTTGTTATCTGAAAACATCAGCTTCGCCAGCGAGGTCAATAATGTGACGTTATCCGGGGTTGTGGCATTAAGTTTTTTCAGCTGGCTGACGCCTTCGCTATGGCGAGCGGGCAATCGCGCCACCAGCGTCCAGTATTCGATAGCGGCTTCGGTATCCGTTGGGACGCCGCCGAAGAGCTTTTCATAGGCGGCGACGGCTTCATCGACTTTCCCGGCAACGCCGAGCAATCGCGCCTGCTGCAACGCCTGGCGACCGCTACCGGTACTGATCTTCATCTCGTTACGCGTCGCTTGTAGCGCCGACGATTCCGGAGCCAGCTTTGCCAGCAGATCGAGTTGCTTTTGCGCGCCGGCGGTGTCGCCCTGGCGCAGCAGATAGCGCGTCCGCGCGGCAAGATAATCGGGGTTATTCGGGTCGATCAGTTCCAGCCGATAGAGTGACTGACGCACCAGGTCCTCACGACTGCTGGCCTCGCCAAGACGCACTTGTTCCAGCAGATGCTGCTGCGCAGGGGTATTCTCCGCCTGCGCCAGCGGCAACAGGCCAAGGCCGACAGACAGCGTGATGAAGCTTAGTGAGAACTTGCGCATGCCTGGTTCCAGTCAGGTTGTAATTCGCCACCCGCGGCGAAACGAAAACGATGTTGATCCCACCCCTGGCCGAACAGCGTCAGCACCGCGCTGTAGTAGGCGTCCGCGTCGGGATAATGATCGGCGACCCGTTGGCGTTGTAGCGCGCGGGCGTCGTCATCTTGTAAAAATGGCAGCATGGCGGCGGAGAAGCCAACCGGCCCCTCGCCAGTCGTTTTCCCGCTGGCGATATTGGTTTTTTCCGGCGGTAATCCCTGTTTGATCGTCTGAACCGCCATCGGTTTGAAACGCGCCAACAGCGGCGCTTTTTGTTTATCGGCGTTATTGAGCATGCCGACCCACAGATAGACGCGGATAGCGTCATAGCTGCCAATAATCGGTTTATCGGTTTTCAACTGCCAGCCGCTACCTTTCTCATAGCGCACCCAGTCCGGCGAGAAGCCTTTTGGCGCCGTTTCCAGCAGCAGTCGCAGATTGCTGTCGCGGATCTTCGGCCACGGCGCGCCAAAGCGGGTAAAATAGGTGGCGAGCTGCGGCGGCAGATAACTTGGATTAAAGCGCCAACCCTTGTCGTCCGCGAACCCAACTTTCCCCGGCAGTACCGACGGCCCGAGCCCCGGAACATCAGCGACTTCTTCATCGGCAATCCGCGCCAGCAGCGCTTTTCCTACCTCAGTATAGTTATCAACCTTCCACAGGCGTCCGGCTTCCAGCAGCGCCCAGGCGATCCACAAATCAGAATCCGCAGCCGAATTGCTGTCCAGCACCGTCCATTCATCCTCGCTCTTTTTCCCCCATAGCCATCCCGGCAGATGGGCGCGCAGATCGCCCTGCGCCAGGTTGTTCTGCGTCCACTGGAACAGCTTATCGAAGCCCTGGCGATCGTTGGCCGCGAGAGCGAAGAACAGCGCATAGCTTTGCCCTTCGGAGGTGGTGATTTTGCGCGCATCGCTGGGGTCGATGACCCGCCCTTCGGCGCTGACATACGCTTTTTTAAACTGCTCCCAGGCGGGCCACTGGCAGGCGGCGCTAACCTGCCCCGCCGCCAGCATCAATACCGAGAGAAGTACCCCACGAAATGCGTTCATCAGCAATTACTCATCATCAGGATCAAGACGGCGACGGCTGAGAATACGCAGCATGCGCCACAGCACCCACGCCAGCAGCACAATGCTGACGGCCGCCAGAATCGCCAACAGTATCGGATGGCTGGAGAGCGCAAACCAGATGCGCTCGAACCACGGCAGATGGCCGACATAATAGATATCGCCAACCCGCAGACTATTGACGCCGGATTCGCGAATCACCGCCACCGAACCGAACATCGCCGCCCGTTTGCCGCTGTCATTTAAGGCGTTTGTAAGCAGCTCGTTGCCGCGTGGGCTATCGGCCATCAGGGCGATCACGCTGCGCTGGTCGTTGTATGGCGACTGGAAGCCGATAATCGCCGCCATTGGCCCGGAAGAGGTGATGTCGGTTCGCGTATGCGGCGTGCGGGCGTCATCGTCCGGGTAGATGCTGGCCAGGTCATAGTGACGCATCGGCGTTTTCACCCAGCTTTTGGTCGCCTCAACCAACAGATTGATTTTGCTATCGTCTTTCAGCGATGGCGGAATAGCGCCAATCAGCATCAGGTCGGCATCTTTGCCCTTAATCTGGTTGCCGTCATCGGTCATCTGCAAGTTGATAGCCGCCAGCCCGCTCTGCGCGCCGATGCCGCCTACCGCCTGCAGTAGCGTCTCCACCTGGCCCGCATCAGGCGTTTTCGGCACCACGATTAGCGTCTGAGAGAGATCGGCCATGCGGGTATACGGGAAACCGGCGTTGGCGAAGACGCGCAGATCCGGCATCGCCAGGAAGTGGTAATACTTCGAAAAATCGATGGTGGAGTCATCGCCGATGACCACGTGATTCTGCACCGGCTGGAAGGTAATGCAGTTATCGATGTTGCCGCCAGGCATCGGGTTCATGTACTGGAAATCGAAGCGCAGCTGGTTCATCGCGCCCAGGCGCAGCGCGGGTATGGTCACCTGGTTCTGGCCGTCCAGTAACCCCTGCAGCACCGGCAGGCGTAAAATCAGCTTATTCACATCCTGCGAGCTATTGAGGTTGAACGACTGCAGGAACTGATCGTTTAGGCTGATATCCATCCGCGAGCTATCTTTGATCGGCGGCATGGTATAGCGATACTTCAGGTCCATATCGATACCGTTAGCGCGCAGCAGATACAGATCCGGCGGCAGATTCAGCGCCACGTTAATCGAATCTGGCACCAGGCCGCTTGATTGCAGTTGCTGTTCATAGGTTTTCAGCTCGCCGAAAGTCACCGGCCTGTCGGTACGAACCCAGTTCGGCGCGTCATAGGGCTGGCGGGCCTTCAACTCTTTCACGCCATCCACGACGACACTATCGCCGCGGAACAAAATATTCCCCTGGGCAATGCCCTTGGCCGCCAACAGCAGGTCTTGATCGTTGCGACCGAAGATCACCAGCAGCTTGACGTACGGGTTGCTCGGATGGTTGACCATTTCGATAGTCGGCGCTTTCACCGGCGGATGGTCGCGCAGGAAGTCCGGACGCTTATCGTTGGTCGCGAAGATGATAGCGTTACGTTCCGGTATCTCATTGAAGTGGACCGGGAACTGCTGGCCGCGCCAGCCAGCCTTGCTGCCAAACCAGGAGGCGACAATCGCCGCCGCCTGCTGTTGTATGACGTCAGGCGCAGCAGCAAAAACCATCGGCAACGTCAGCGGACGGTTGTCGCGCGAGTCGTAGAACGGCACCGGGAAGTGGGAGAGATCGTTACGGACCTGCAGCGACTGATAGGTTAAATCCAGCGAGCTCTCACGACCGATATCAAGCCACAACGTACTGCTCGCCGGGTTTTCGCAAACGTCGCGATAGTGGCCGACGAACTCCAGCCGCACGCGGTTAAAATCGGTGATATACAGCGGATCGACGGGGATCTGGGCGCTCACTTTTTTACCCAGTTGCTCTTTGGTGACCGGCAGTACGCCCATCAGCTCGTCGTTAAGATAAACCTTCAGTTGAGACTGCACCGGCAGCAGCGATGGCGACGGCGTGTAGTCAAGATTGAGCAGCGCTTTGGCGACCACCTCATCGCTGCGCATACCGAACTCTACGGCGCCCTCAGGATGAGAACCGCGCAGCACCATGCTCCCCGGCGGCGGCGCGATTTGCGCAAAAGTCAGCTTCACATCGCGAGAGGGAATGTTGTCCGCCACCACCACCGGCGCGGCGGCAGAATCGATAACCGTCGCCGTTGGCTGGCCATCGTTAACGACCGGCGCTGGCTGAACAGCTCCCGCTGTCGCTGGAGCTCCGGCAACCACGGCCTCCGGCGACGTCGCCGGAGCCGAAAATGTTGCGAAGGGGTACCAACTGCTCATTCCCACCGCCACTGCATAAATCAAGGAAAGTTTTCTTTTCATCGCATTATCATCATTGTTGAGCCATTGCCGGTTCTGCCGAAAGCACCGCCGCGGCGCGTTCGGGACGGCGCGGTAAAAACGATACAATCCAGGCCACCAGCGAGGTGAGCGAGCGGAAAATAACCTTCACCGACGGCGGCGAGAACTCCGCCAGGTGACGATATCCACGGAACCCCAGCTTGAGGATATCCAGCAGGCTTTCCATCGGCTTATCTTCCGGGAAGCTATCCTGCCAAAGCGCCCACGTATCAGCGCGGGCAAACGTACACTGCACAAAATCAATATGTTGCTGGTTTGTCAGCGGCAGCAATTGCAGACCGACTTCGCCGCCATTCACCCGCGCGACGCGTACCGGGAAGTCATATTCTTGCTGTCCGCGTTTGAGCAGCAGATTCACGTGTTGCCCTTCCAGTACCCGCGCTTCACCGTGAATTTTTATCCCCAGGCCGCCGTCCGAGTAGTCATGAACGGTACAGGAGAACAGGTGGCCATCCGGGCGGGCAATCGCCGCCGGCATCGACATCTCGACGCGGTGCGAACGCCGCACCTGTTTGCTCTCCACCGACACCGCCACGGCGCCGCCGAGGATGATTAAGTTATAAAACACCCAGATGATACTGACCCAGACGGTTAAAATTTCGTTTTCGGGCCCGTACATAAAGCGCCAGATGCCGACCGCCACGCCCACCAGATTGAGCAACACCAGATAAATATAGGGGCGGGAAATAACCCAATCGACATACTCATCCTTCACCAGTCCGCCTTTGGCGGTGACGTTAAACTTGCCTTTATGCGGGTTAATCAGCGCGACGAAGGTCGGTGGCGCGATATACCAGGCCAACACCGTTTCGTAGATTTCACTCCAGAAGGAGTGGCGGTACTTGCCCTGGATCTTCGAGTTGGTCAGGCTGGCATGAATCATATGCGGCAGCACGAACAAGGCGATCATCAGCGCCGGCGCATAGATGATATAGGCGTGTAGCAGCAGGAAGGCCAGCGGCGCGGTGAGGAAGATAAGCCGCGGTATACCGGACAAAAAGTGCAGCATCGCGTTGACGTAGCAGATACGCTGCGCCAGCTTCAACCCTTTACCGAATAAGGGGTTGTCGAGACGGAAAATCTGCACCATCCCGCGCGCCCAGCGAATACGCTGGCCGATATGCGCCGACAAGCTTTCCGTCGCCAGCCCCGCCGCCTGCGGGATGCGCATATAGGCGGAGGTGTGGCCACGACGATGCAGGCGCAGTGAAGTGTGAGCATCCTCGGTGACCGTCTCAACGGCGATACCGCCGATTTCATCCAGCGGGCCGCGGCGAATTACCGCGCAGGAGCCGCAGAAAAAGGTCGCATCCCACATGTCGTTGCCGTCCTGCACCAGGCCGTAAAACAGCGTCCCTTCATTTGGCGTTTTACGAAAACGGCCCAGGTTGCGTTCGAACGGATCCGGCGAGAAGAAGTGGTGCGGCGTCTGCATCATCGCCAGCTTTTTATCCTTCAGGAACCACCCCATAGTCATCTGCAGAAACGAGCGGGTGGGCACGTGGTCACAGTCGAAAATAGAGACGAACTCGCCTTTCGCATACTTCAGCGCATTGTTGATATTACCGGCCTTGGCATGTTCGTGGCTGGTACGCGCGATGTAATGTACGCCGACATCTTTCGCGAACTGGCGAAACTCTTCGCGACCACCGTCATCAAGGATCCAGATATTGAGCTTATCCTTCGGCCAGTCGATACCCTGAGAAGCGTAGATGGTATTTTTCACCACGCTGAGATCTTCGTTGTAGGTCGGCACGAAGATATCCACCGTCGGCCATTCGTTCATATCTTCCGGTAGCGGCACCGGCTGGCGATTCAGCGGCCACACCACCTGGAAATAGCCCAGTACCAGCACAATCCAGGCGTAGGTTTCGGCAAACAGCAAAATCAGCCCGCACACCAGGCTGACCGGATCGTTCCAGTTCAGCGTGGAGGTATAGCGCCACCAGATATAGCGACAAGAAACGGTCAATGACAACACGATCAACATCAGGGCGGAGAAACGCCCCGGAATACGCCGCACCAGCAGCGCGACGCCCCACAGTAACAGCAGGAAGATAAACTGCGACAGCGGGTTAAACGGCTGGGTGATACACAACAGCGCCAGAATCAGCGAGAAGAAGGTAATGGTGCCAAGCACCAGCCGCCGCAGCTGCGGATGCAGATGTTCAAGCTCTTTTTGCTTATCGAGGTGGCCGGTACGGGTGTTGACCTTCTCCGGTAATTTTTCCAGCCACTGCGCGTAGCGCCCGTGAACCCCTTCCAGCGCCGCCAGCGAGCGCCAGTTTATTTTTTTATCCGCTTCCGGCACCCGGGTCGCCAGCAGCCAGAGCGACTGCAGCAAATAGCGCAGCGGATCTAACGGGCGTGGGCGATGCGGATTAATATGCGGAAAATAGTCGCCATGGTGTTCGCGAATAGCTTGCCAGCGCGGCGTCTCAAGCGGCATGAATGCCCACGCCAGCGACGCCCACAGGCAACCGAGAAAAGCCGAAAGCACCGACGCGCCATGCTGACGATAGTCATCATAACGTTCACTCAAGCGCTCGCCCACCGGCGGCGCCAGCAGCAACGTACTCAGGCGGATCATGCCGCCCCCTCCCTGGCATAGTGCAGCAGGCACCAGTTGGCCAGCGTCAACACCTCTTCCGCCGCCAGCGAATCCTGGCGGTATTCGCCAAGAGGCTGTTTCGCCGCCAGACACTCCGCCATCGCTTCATCGCGGTGAATCGTGACCGGCAAAATACGCCGCTGGCTTTCCAGCCACAGTTGATAGAGATCTTCCTGCAGCTGGCTGCCGACGCGCAGGTCGTTAATCAAAATATCCGCGTTGGCAGGCAGCGCCTGCTGATGCAGACGTATATGACTGTTACCGTCGGGGTGCACAACCTGCAGCGCACGATCGCAGACGCTCAGCAGTTCGCGGGTAAGCGGAGAGTAGCCTTCCGGAATATCAAGCAGCAGCCAGCGGTGGCTCCCCTGCTGATCGAGCAATTTGATTTGCGCTGCGATGGGTTCCAGGGTCGGACTCAGTTTATCAACGTGCTCGCGTTCGCCGGGGGTCAGGCGGCCAAACGGCAGAAGATCGATATGCGCGGTGTAGCGCAGTCCGGCGTCGCGCCAGTCGCGACCGTCAATCAACGAGCGCGCCCAGCCGTTGTGATGGTCGAAATCAACGTTGAAAAAAAAGCGCAGCATATTGTCCGGGCTGGCATCGACCACCAGCACCGTTTCGCCGAGCAGCTGTAGCGCCCAGGCCAGTGCGGCGGTAATGGAGGTGGTGCCTACGCCGCCGCGTATGCCTTGTAATCCCAGAATCGCCATCGACGGCTTCCTTACTTTTTCTCTGCTAATTCGGCCAACAGCGGCCAGCGTTGCAACGCCGCGGCGAGCTGTTCGCGTCGGGAAATATCGTGGTAATCAATATCCGGCAGGGAAAATGCCCGGCTTAATGCCAGGAAATCATTTTGGAAGGTATATCCCAGCGTCGCATCGCCAGGTACCGCAGGGTCTTTTTCCGGCATTTCTCTGTCCATTCGAAAAACACATTATAAAACCAGGAAGTGTAAACCGCTCATCCCTAAAATTACGTGTACATGCTAAAACTGATGTCCTTTAATTTCAATGTTAGGTTTACTCTCACGCTTTCGCTAGTAAACTAATCATTGTAAATAGGGCGCGCGAGGGACATCGTGGATATTGTATATACGTTGGGTATTTCATCGTTATGGGACGAAGTATGCCATATGCCCGTTGGCGGGGTGTGGTGGCTTAATGTCGACCGCTATGCCGACGCCGTCAGCCTGATGAATCAAACGCTGGAAAGCCAGGCGCAGGACAGCAAAGTCGCCGCCGTAGTGATGGGCAAAAACCCTAAAGAAGTCATGTCATTAAAAAAAGATCGCGGCCCTAATAAAATCGCATTATTCACCATGCCCGATCGCCCGGAAGGCCTGAGGGAGTTGCACCGCGACCTACTTTGTTCGATGGAACCTGGCAATTATTTATTTATTCTGCTATGTACAGAAAATTCCTGGCAAAATATAAAAACAGAAGAATTACTCCGTTGGGTAGAAAAATCGAATCGATGGGCCAAATACCATAACTGCTCTCTTATGATACTTAATTCTGCTAACGATACCGACAAACAACTTTCCCCGTTATTACGCCAGTATCGAGCCCTTTCCGGGCTGGCGAGCATTCGTTATCAGGGCGATAGCCATCTATTTGATATCGCATGGTGGGGCAGTGAGAAAGGTATTAGCGCGCAGCAACAGTTGGTTATTTTACACGATGATGAGGGCTGGCGACTGGCGCAAAACGAAGAAGCGGTGGTACAGCCGCGCAGCGACGAAAAAATCGTCCTCAGTAATTTGCGCGTGCTGGAAGGGGCCCCCGCGCTTTCCGAATACTGGACGCTGTTCGAAACCAATGATGCCGTCTTTGAAGCCGGTCGTACCGCGCAAGCGGCCACCCTGCTATTTTCCATCACCCAGAACGAACAAATAGAGCAGCTCGGCCGCTATATCCATACCCTGCGTCGCCAGCGCGGCAGCGCCCTAAAAATCGTGGTACGTGAACAAACGCCGAGCCTGCGCGCCACCGATGAACGCTTGCTGCTAAGCAGCGGCGCCAACATGGTGATCCCCTGCAGCGCCGGGCTTTCACGCTGCCTGACGCTCATTGAAAGCGTGCAAAAGCAGAAATTTACTCGCCACGTTCCGGAAGACTTCAACACGCTGTTGACCTGGAGCCGGCCGCTTAAACTTCGCGGCTATCAAAAGTGGGACGCCTTCTGTGAAGCGGTCGGCAATATCATGGCAAACACGCTGCTGCCGCCGGATAGCAAAGGGGTGATGGTGGCGTTACGCCCTGCGCCGGGGCTACGCGTTGAACAGGCATTAACCCTGTGTAAACCTAACCGCATGGGCGATATCGTGACGATCGGTAATAATCGATTAGTGCTGTTCTTATCGTTTTGCCGGGTAAATGACCTCGACACCGCATTAAACCATATCTTCCCATTACCGACCGGAGACATTTTCTCTAACCGTATGATTTGGTTTGAAGACAAGCAAATTTCAGCGGAAATCCTGTTGATGCGGGGCCTCTCCCCGGACAACTGGAACACCCCGCTGCCAATTACCATAGGCAAAAACGAAGCCCTTAACGTTAAGCACGATGGGCGCCAGTGGCGGCGAATCCCGGAACCCTGGCGGCTCTCCACCGACGGAGAACCGCGGTCATGATGTCTATCGCCGATATCATTCAGCTGATCGTATTGTGCGCCCTGCTGTTTTTCCCGCTGGGATATCTAACGCGCCATTATCAGCGCCGTATTCGCACGACTTTGCGTTTGATGTTCTTTAAACCCCGTTATGTGAAACCAGCCGGCGTGCTGCGCCGGGATAATGCGACCAGGCAGGGCAAACTGAAAAAATGACCAAAGCAAAAACTACCGCTACGCCGCTTCCGCTATGGCAGTACTGGCGCGGCCTGTCTGGCTGGAACTTCTATTTTCTGGTGAAGTTTGCCCTGCTGTGGGCGGGGTACCTGAACTTCCATCCGATGCTTAACCTGGTGTTCCTCGCCTTTCTGCTGGTGCCGATCCCCCGAGAAAAACTGCACCGGGTACGCCACTGGATAGCGATTCCGCTCGGCTTTGCCCTGTTCTGGCATGATACCTGGTTACCGGGTCCGGAAAGCATCATGAGCCAGGGTTCGCAAATTGCCGGTTTCAGCGCCGATTACATCTGGGATCTGATCACCCGCTTTATTAACTGGAATATGGTCGGCGCCTTCTTTGTGCTGCTGGTGCTGTGGCTATTCATCAGCCAGTGGCTACGCGTTACCGTATTTGTTTCGGCTATCATGGTCTGGCTGGTTATCAGCCCGCTGCTGCCCTCCTTCACCTTATGGCCTGCCGGTCAGCCGACCACGGCAGCGGCCACGCCGGCGGCAACAACCGGTGGAACCACAACAGCCGCGGCATCCACCAGCGCTGCCGCCAGCGGCGATATCCCGCCGCAGACCGAACCGCCAACCTCGGCTCACCTCAGCAACTGGCTGAAAACTTTCTATGCTTCTGAACAGAAAAGAAAAACGTCATTCCCCGCTCAGCTTCCGGAGGATGCGCAGCCGTTTGATCTGCTGGTGATCAACATCTGCTCCCTGTCATGGTCGGACATCGAGGCTGCCGGGCTGATGGATCACCCGCTGTGGAAACATTTCGATATTGTCTTCAAAAACTTCAACTCCGCGACCTCCTACAGCGGCCCGGCAGCGGTTCGCCTGCTGCGCGCCAGCTGCGGCCAGCTATCTCATAGCAACCTGTATCAGCCATCGGGCAGCGAGTGCTATCTGTTCGAAAATCTGGCGAAACTGGGCTTTACCCAACAGCTGATGCTGGGGCATAACGGCGTATTCGGCGACTTCCTCAAAGAGGTTCGCTCACTCGGCGGCATGCAAAGTCCATTGATGGATCAGAGCGGTTTGCCGGTTATCCTGCAAGGCTTCGACGGATCGCCTGTTTACGACGACCAGGCGACGCTCGATCGCTGGCTACAGTCTACCGAGAAGCTCAACACGCCGCGTACCGCGACCTTCTACAACACGCTGCCGCTGCACGATGGCAACCATTATCCCGGCCAAAGCAAAACAGCCGACTATAAAGCTCGCGCGCAGAAATTCTTTGATGAGCTGGACGCCTTCTTCACCGAACTGGAAAAATCGGGGCGTAAAGTGATGGTGGTGGTGGTACCGGAACACGGCGCCGCGCTGAAGGGGGATAAGATGCAGGTTTCCGGGCTGCGCGATATCCCAAGCCCATCGATTACCAACGTCCCTGCGGCGGTGAAATTCTTCGGCATGAAGGCGCCGCACCAGGGCGCTGCGGTGGAAATCACTCAGCCTTCCAGCTACCTCGCGGTTTCTGAACTGGTGGTGCGCGCCCTGGACGGCAAGATGTTTACCGAGGATAACGTCAACTGGCAGCAGTACACCGCTAACCTGCCGCAGACCGCGGCGGTATCGGAAAACTCCAACGCTATTGTCATTCAGTATCAAGGCAAACCCTACGTGCAGCTCAACGGCGGCAGTTGGGTGCCATATCCGCAGTAAAGACGAAAAAGGCCGCAGGAGGATTCCTGCGGCCTGTTCGGGCGCAAATTGCCAACGCAGCAGACTCACGCCCGCCGGTCCGTCACTTCTGGTTATGCATCCAGCTGACGATAATGCTGACCACGATGCCAGCAATTATCGGCGCCGCCAGATCGTCCCATAAGATCAGACCCAACTGTGTGAGCGTCATAGAGCCGCCTGTATTGCAATGGCAACCGTTCGCGGCTATCTTTAACTTGTCTGGAGTTAGTGATAGCCCTCGTTCAGTTGCCTGGTTAACACCAGCAACGTGCGAGGGTTTTCTCTTTCCAGCAACTTATCTATGCCGCCGGGGTTCAAGCCCCCGCAACATTGCGCCTCACCGGGCGAACCCAGCTTGGCGTCGATTCTACTGCTCCGTGTTATCGCCTTCACCACGCCCTTTAGCAATCTGCGAGGCGCATTCCAGCAACCAACCACATTCTGCGTGCCGCCAGGAAAAACGAAAAAGGCCGCAGGAGAATTCCTGCGGCCTGTTCGGGCGCAAATTGCCAACGCAGCAGACTCACGCCCGCCGGTCCGTCACTTCTGGTTATGCATCCAGCTGACGATAATACTGACCACAATGCCAGCGATTATCGGCGCCGCCAGATCGTCCCATAAGATCAGACCCAACTGTGTGAGCGTCATAGAGCCGCCTGTATTGCAATGGCAACCGTTCGCGGCTATCTTTAACTTGTCTGGAGTTGTCGATAGCCCTCGTTCAGTTGCCTGGTTAACACCAGCAACGTGCGAGGGTTTTCTCTTTCCAGCAACTTATCTATGCCGCCGGGGTTCAAGCCCCCGCAACATTGCGCCTCACCGGGCGAACCCGGCTTGGCGTCGATTCTACTGCTCCATGTTATCGCCTTCACCACGCCCTTTGGCAATCTGCGAGGCGCATTCCAGCCCTCCCCCGCAGAAATCATCACGCGACAACCCGCCTCCAATCACGCCCGCGCTTTCTCCGGATTCTCATCCTGATCAACGGCAAAGCAGGCCACCAGTTGGCCGCCGTAATCCTTAAGCTGCGGTTGAAGCTGGGTGCATGGGCCAAAGCGTCGGCGGCAACGCGCATTAAAGGCGCAGCCCGGCGGCGGATTCAGCGGGCTCGGCAGTTCGCCGGTCAGCTTGATGCGCTCGCGCCGATCGTCCGGGTTCAGTCGCGGCGTCGCCGACAGCAGCGCCTGAGTATACGGATGACGCGGGTTATTAAAGATCTGATCCTTGGTCCCCTTCTCTACGCAGCGGCCAAGATACATCACCATGACTTCATCAGCGATGTGCTCGACGACCGAGAGGTCGTGGGAGATAAACACGTAGGACAGCCCTAAATCCTGCTGCAAATCCATCATCAGGTTCAGCACCTGGGCGCGTACCGAAACATCCAACGCGGAGACCGGCTCATCGGCAATCACCACATCCGGATCCAGCATCAGCCCGCGGGCAATGGCGATACGCTGGCGCTGACCGCCGGAGAACATATGCGGATAGCGATCGTAATGCTCCGTTTTCAGGCCCACCTTCGCCATCATCGCTAGCGCCTTTTCACGCCGCTGCTCTTTGCTCAGGCTACTGTTAATCAACAGCGGCTCTTCCAGAATCTGCCCCACTTTTTTACGTGGGTTCAGCGAACCATACGGGTTCTGGAACACAATCTGGATTTTTTGCCGCCGCAGCTTTTGCGCCTGCGGGTCGTGCTTGAGCAGATCCTGCCCCTGATAATACAACTCGCCGCCAGTGGGGATTTCAATCATCGTCAGTAAACGGCCCAGCGTCGATTTGCCGCAGCCCGACTCCCCCACTACCGCCAGCGTTTTACCGCGCTCAAGAGTAAAGGAGACGCCGTCCAGCGCTTTCACCAGCCGTTCCGGAGCGAACAGCCCCTTCTTCACCGGATAGTGTTTTTTCAGATCAATGGCCTGCAACAACGGTTGTTGCGTGGCGGCCTTTTGCGTACTCATAATCCAGGCCTCCCGGCATCATCGAGTGGGTAGTGGCATTTAGACTGACGGCCGCCGTCGAGATCCGCAAGCGCGGGCTCTTCGCTCCGGCATTTATCCGTTGCGTAGGGGCAGCGCGGGTTCAGCAGGCAGCCGTTAGGACGATCGTATTTCCCCGGCACCACACCCGGGAGCGAGGCCAGACGCGCCTTATCCTGGGCAAACTCCGGCAGGGCCCGCAGCAACGCCTGGGTGTAAGGATGACGCGGCGCACGGAAGATATCTTTCGCATCACCGGTCTCCACCACCTGACCCGCGTACATGACGATAATTTTATGCGCGGCTTCCGCCACCAGCGCCAGATCGTGAGTAATCAGCACCAGCGCCATATTCTCTTGCTGCTGTAACTCCAGCAGCAGTTCGATAATCTGCGCCTGAATAGTCACATCCAGCGCGGTAGTCGGTTCATCGGCAATCAGCAGTTTTGGCCGGCAGGCGATAGCCATCGCGATCATCACGCGCTGGCTCATCCCGCCGGAAAGCTGGTGCGGATAAACGTCCAGCCGCGAGGCCGGGTCAGGAATACCCACCAGGTTCAGCAGGTCGATCGCCCGCTGGCGGCGGGTTTGCTTATTGCCGCCCTGATGGACCTTAATCGCTTCCATAATCTGGTAGCCGACGGTAAAGCACGGGTTGAGGCTGGTCATCGGATCCTGGAAGATCATCGCCACTTCCGCCCCCACCAGCTGGCGCCGCTCTTTTTCCGAAATTCGCTGCAAATCGCGGCCGTTAAATTCCAGTTTGTCCGCCATCACCCGGCCGGGGTAATCAATCAGCCCCATAATCGCCAGCGAGCTCACCGACTTACCGGAACCCGATTCCCCCACGATGCCGACCACTTCGCCCTGCTTCACGCTATAGCTGATGCGGTCTACGGCGCGGAACGGCGCATTCTCATCGCCGAAATGCACCGATAACTTATCTACATTTAATAACGCCATCTCGAACCTCTTACTGCTTCAGTTTGGGATCGAGCGCGTCACGCAGACCGTCACCCATCAGGTTAAATGCCAGCACCGTCAGCAGGATCGCCACACCCGGGAAGGTCACTACCCACCAGGCGCTTTGCGCGAACTGCAATACGTCGGAAAGCATGGTGCCCCACTCAGGCGTCGGCGGCTGCGCGCCCATACCGAGGAACCCCAGCGCTGCCATGTCGAGAATGGCGTTAGAGAAGCCCAGCGACGCCTGAACAATCAGCGGCGCAAGACAGTTAGGGAGAATATTAACGAACATCTGGCGCATCGCGCCGGCGCCCGCCACGCGGGAAGCGGTAACGTAATCGCGGTGCACTTCCACCAGCACCGCCGCGCGCGTCAGACGCACATAGTGCGGTAGGGCAACAAAGGTGAGCGCCAGCGAAGCATTGACGATTGACGGCCCGAAGATTGCCACCAGCACCAACGCCAGCAGCAGGCTAGGCAGCGCCAGCATGATATCGACCACGCGCATGATGATGGAGTCCACCACCCCGCCGAAATAGCCAGCAATCAGCCCCAGCACCACGCCGAGGATCAGCGACAGTACTACCACCAGACAGCCCACCAGCAGCGACAGGCGCGCGCCGTACATCAGGCGTGAGAGAATATCGCGACCCACGTCATCGGTGCCCAGCAGATGCGCCAGGCTGCCGCCATCCTGCCAGAACGGCGGCGCCAGCAGCGAATCACGGAACTGATCCGCCGGGTTATAAGGGGCGAGAAAGTTGGCGAATACCGCGATGATGATCATCACCGCCACATACACCAACCCGACGACGGCACCCTTATTGCGTTTGAAATAGTGCCAGAACTCCTGCAGCGGGGTCATTGGCACCGGTGCGGCGACAACTTTATTTTCTGTAATTTGTGACATGATGGCCCCTTACTTCTTATGCCGGATACGCGGGTTCACCACGCCGTACAGCAGGTCGACTAGCAGGTTGACGAGAATAATCATCGTCGCCACCAGCAGAACCCCGCCCTGCACAACTGGATAATCGCGGCGCTGTAGCGCATCGATAAGCCAGCGGCCTAAACCTGGCCACGAAAAGATGGTTTCGGTCAGAATGGCGCCCGCCAGCAGCGTGCCCACCTGCAGACCAATCACCGTCACCACCGGCAGCATCGCGTTGCGTAGCGCATGGATGACAATCACCCGCATGCGGGTCAACCCCTTAGCGCGTGCGGTACGGATGTAATCCTCGCCAAGCACTTCCAGCATCGATGAGCGGGTCATACGCACGATCACCGCCAGCGGAATCGTACCCAGCACGATGGCGGGAAGGATCATATGCATTAAGGCATCAATAAAGTCGCCCTGCTCGCCCCAGATGGCGGTGTCAATCAGCATAAAACCGGTCAGCGGCAGGGTATCGTCAAGGAATACCGTATCGCTGATACGCCCGGAGACCGGCGTCAGATTCAGCTGCACCGAAACCAGCATAATCAGCATCATGCCCCACCAGAAGATAGGCATCGAGTAGCCGGTCAGCGCCAGCCCCACGGCAGTGTGGTCAAAGATGGAGCCGCGTTTTACCGCAGCCAGCACGCCCACCGGAATACCGACGGCGACGGCGAAAATCATCGCGCAGACACCCAGTTCGAGGGTGGCCTTGAAGCGTGGCACAAACTCTTGCCACACGGGAATTCGGCTTTTCAGCGAGATCCCTAAATCACCGTGCAGTACGCCCCAAATGTAATGGGCATATTGCTGCCACAGCGGCTTATCAAGGCCCATTTCGGCCAGCAGCTGCGCGTGACGTTCAGGGGAAATACCACGTTCGCCCGCCATAATCATCACCGGATCGCCGGGGATCATATGAACGAAAGCAAAGGTGAGAAGGGTAATACCGATAAATGTCGGGATGACGAGTCCCAAACGTCGGAGAATAAACTGCAACATAACCCGGATTCTCTATAGTGACGCCAGGCCTGGTGACAAGGCGTCTGTATTGCTCACAAAAGTACTCCCCGAATAGCGGGAATACGCCCCCCGCCTCTCCCGCGCGGGGAGAGGGGGTCAGGCATCGTGCTTATTATTCGACAGAGACGTTATCGAAGTGGTGTTTGCCAAGCGGATCAACCACATAGCCTTTGACTTCTTTACGCACTGGCTCGTAAACGGTGGAGTGAGCAATGATCAGCGCCGGAGCCTGGTCATGCATCACTACCTGAGCCTGTTTGTACAGTTCAATACGCTTGTTGTGATCGTCGGTTGCGCGTGCCGGTTGAATGAGGTCTTCAAACGGCTTATAGCACCAGCGAGAGTAGTTAGAGCCGTCTTTCGCCGCGGCGCAGCTGAACAGGGTCGCGAAGAAGTTATCCGGATCCCCGTTGTCGCCGGTCCAGCCCATCATCACGGTCTGATGCTCGCCCGCTTTCGCGCGTTTCAGGTACTCGCCCCACTCATAGGTGACGATCTTGGCCTGTACGCCGACTTTCGCCCAGTCGGCCTGGATCATTTCAGCCATACGGCGCGCGTTCGGGTTATACGGACGCTGTACCGGCATTGCCCACAGGTCGATGGTGAAGCCTTTTTCCATGCCCGCTTCTTTCAGCAGCTGCTTCGCCTTCTCAGGATCGTAGGTGTAGTCTTTAACATCATCGTTATAGCCCCACATGGTCGGCGGGATCAGGTTCTTCGCCGACTGGCCGGCGCCCTGATAAACGGCTTTGATGATCGCTTCTTTGTTCACCGCGTAGGTCAGCGCCTGGCGAACTTTGACGTTATCCAGCGGTTTTTTTCTCGGTGTTGAAGGAGAGATAACCCACGTTCAGACCCGGCTGTTCCAGCAGGTTGATGTTTTTATCTTCCTTCATGCGCGCGATGTCAGCCGGATTCGGATACGGCATCACCTGGCACTCGTTTTTCTGCAGCTTGGCGTAGCGTACGGAAGCGTCCGGGGTGATAGAGAAGACCAGACGATCGATCTGCGGCTTGGTGCCCCAGTAGCCCGGGAAGGCCTTATACAGAATGCGCGAGTCTTTCTGATACTGCAGCAGTTGGAATGGACCGGTACCGATTGGGTTAAGGTCTACTTTTTCCGGGGTGCCGGCTTTCAGCATGTTGTCGGCATATTCTTTCGACAGAATAGAAGCAAAGTCCATCGCCAGGTCAGCGAGGAACGGCGCTTCCGGGCGAGTCAGCACGAACTGGACGGTATTATCGTCCACTTTCTTCACTTCGCTAATCAGGTCCTGCAGACCCATCCCTTCGAAGTACTCATAGCTGCCGCCAGAGACTTTATGGTACGGGTTTTTGTCATTTTTCTGGCGGTCGAAGGAGAACACCACGTCGTCGGCATTCAGCTCGCGCGTTGGTTTAAAGTCTTTATTATCCTGCCACTTCACACCTTTACGCAGGTGGAAGGTATAGGTTTTACCGTCCTCGCTGACATCCCACTTCTCAGCAAGACCAGGAATAACTTCAGTCGTACCGGTTTTGAATTCAACCAGACGGTTATAAATAGGCACCGAACTGGCGTCATAGGTGGTACCCGAGGTGAAGAGCTGTGGGTTAAAGCCTTCCGGCGAACCTTCAGAACAATAAACCAGGGTTTTAGCTTGTACGCTTGCGGCGACGGTCATGGCGACCAGGCTCAGACCAAGCTTCAGCATCCCTGACTTTTTCAAGGAAATACTCATTATTCTGCTCCAAAAATGTGATGTTGTTTGCATATAGCCGCCAGACCTTTATTTATTTTTTACCCGGTCTGGTCGGTGGTGCCCGAAGGCGTTGAGAGAGATGGGGATTCCGTTCGCTAAAACGACTGAGTTGCAGTACGGATTCTCCATGAAATGCCCCTCATGCCGTACAATCTGTCAACAGAATGGTTAAACGTCAATACAGCTAACCGGGTTTTGCGTCAGGGGTGAGAATCGGTGGGCAAAGATTAAAAAAACTTGGTGGCGCTATTTTCAGCAGAGAAATTTATGCTAGCGGCCATAAGCCAGAATAAACCCCTTAATAGTTTGCAACATCTGGTGATAAACAATTCTTAAAAATGGTGAAAATTTCTTCCCATGTGACCATTATGTGAGCGATTAATAGCGCGAACGTTAAAACGCACAGCGGAAAATGCTGTAGTTAGCCATAAGCTTCGCGAAAAAAGATCTGTTCATCGATAAAAAAATGCAATGGAAGATGTCACAAAACAGCGAACAGCTGGTGAGATACGCGGGGAAATGCGATTTTTGTGATTATGGCGGGGTTTTCGCCCCGGCTTGCGCTGCGCTGAGCCGGGCTACCGGGTTAGCCAAGCGCTGTACGGACGTAGTCCTGATAAGGCGCTTGCGCCGCAATCAGGGAAGCGTTCGAGTCGAACCTCTGCCCCCGGAGGCTCTCATCCTCTTCGGGCCGCAGATGCAAAAAAGCCTGCTCGTTGAGCAGGCTTTTCGAATTTGGTCGGTGATAGAGGATGACTCGCCACTTCGTGGCTCGCCCTACGGGCCGTTGCTAACGCAACGTTCTCTCGCTACGCTCGAGTCGAACCTCCCCCCGGAGGTTCTCATCCTCTTCGGGCCGCAGATGCAAAAAAGCCTGCTCATTGAGCAGGCTTTTCAAATTTGGTCGGTGATAGAGGATTCGAACCTCCGACCCCTTCGTCCCGAACGAAGTGCGCTACCAGGCTGCGCCAATCACCGAATGCGGGGCGCATCTTACTGCTGGGATGCCCCCCCGTCAATGCCTTATTAGCAAAAAATCAATCAAGCGGCGAGAATCTCGCCACTACTGCTATTCCTTCGCCGCTTTCGCCGCTGCCGGCACGCGACACCAGTTGTTGTTCTCATTAATCCCACCATCCGGCGAGGTATAACCAAGACAACCCATAATAGTGTCATACAGCTCAACGTGACGGTGCGGAACCTTCATTGCCGCCTGCTGCTTAAGGCGCGCAAAGGAGGCGGCGTGATCCGGGTTCTCCAGATATTTATCCGACATCCAGACCATCATCGGCACGCGGAACTGCTCCGGCGGCGCCATCATGCGCGGCGTGCCGTGCAGATGTTCGTGTTCATTAATCGACTCGCCGTGATCGGCGGCGTAGAACACGATAGCCTTTTTATCCCGCAGTTGGTCCAGCACGCTGACGATAAAGTGATCCACATAAGTGACGCTGTTATCGTAGGAATTAATCAACTCGGCCTTCGAACATTTGCTGTCCACGCCCACACATTCCGGTTTCCACTGCGCAAAGCTGCGTGGGTATCGCTGGGTATAGTTAAAATGCGACCCCTTGGTATGGAGAATGATCAAACGCTTGCCGCTCGGGTTTTGCTCCATGCCGCGCTTCATTTCATCGACCAGCAGCATATCATCCACGTTCTTGCCGCGGTTGCGCGGCTCGGCGCCGATCTGCTCACGATAGGCGATATTGTTGGCCATCGTATTGCTGTAGAACCACATCTCGCTCTGCATCGCGTACAGGTCGCCGGCGAAGCCCAGTTGATGCAGTACGGCAAACACATTCTGCTCTTTCAGCGTCCGCTGGGGATTATCATCCGCTCCGCCCTCACGCACGAACATACAGCGCAACGACAGTTTGGTGGCGGTATCGCAAGAGGTGCCGCGGAAGGCGACAAGATTCTTCTCCTGCGCCAGCTTCGGCGTGGTATTACGGTTATAGCCGAGTATACCCATATGATCCCAGCGGGTGGTCTCGCCGATAATAAACACCACATAAGTATCATCAAGATCCTGCGGCGCTACGTAGGTGAATTTTTTCGCGGGGTTAATCAGCGACTTATTATCGGACGACTCATCCACCTGCGCCCAGGCGTACAGCCCGAGCGCCGACAGCCAGTTAGAAGGCAGATACGAGTTGGCAATCACGCCGCCGTAGCTTGGCATATCGACTTCTGAATTGCGCTCAACATTCTTCTGACGGACTTCCAGCAGGCGAATTGGCCCCCAGACCATCAGCCCGGCCAGCACGACTATCAGGATATTTTTCGCCCGATGCCCCGGCGTTTTAACCTGTTGCAGCAGCGTCTTACGACAGCGGTTGCTCCAGATAAGCAGCAGCGGCAACGCACTAACAACCGCCAGCCACAAGATCAGATGCCAGCCGATAACCTCTTTCGACAGGTCAATATCGGTAGTCATCACCGAAGCGATAATGCCGTAGCCAATGACCACATTAAGGAAAGTCATGTAATAACTTGCCCCTGCGGAAAACAGCACCACCAGCGTGGCTAAGATGCGCCAGACTCGACGACCAAATAACGACAGCAAACGCAGCAGGAAGAAGGTGACCAGCACCGTCGCCACTAGTTCCACCGCTCCGGACAACCCTTTCCAGACGGTAAACTCTTGAGCGTAACCATCGAAACGACGGAAAAACACCGCGGCGTTCATAAACCAGCCGATGTACAGCGCAAGCCAAAAGCTTAGCTTCTGCTGCGACATCGTTTTAATGTATTTCATGCAAGCAAACCTGGGAAACGAAGAGATGAAACCGCCCTGAATAAAACGATATAAACAGGAAGATTAATAAAGTGCGTCTGGGTTGGTTATCGGAAACCTCTACAAAGCGCGCTAAGTAGACCACAGCAAATGGGAAAAGTATCCGCGAGGAATGTGATTCAGCCAGATATTTACAAAATATCTGGCTGGTAAGGCATTATTAGCTTAGGAAGGGCGACGCTATCAGGCGTGGGCCTGGTGGTAAATTTCGCTTTTCGGCTGACGAATAGTGGTGGAGAGCGCCAGCGACAAAATCAGCAGAGCGAAGATGACGCAGAAGGTGACATAGAAGCCGCCGAACACGGAGGCAATCAGCGAACCGCAAATACTACCGATACCGAAGCCAAGATAAATTACACCATAGTTTTTCGCCAGGTTATTGAGGCCAAAGAACTCGCTTACCAGCGACGGGAAGACGGTAATAGTGCCGCCGAAGTTAAAGGCCACGCAGGCAATCGCCGCAAAGAAGGTCATCGCATTCAGTGGCGCGAACAGCAGGGCCGCCATACCGACCAGGGACACCACCTGACCGATGGTTATCACGCGGATACGGGAGATCTTGTCGGACAGGATGCCCAGTACCAGGCGGCCGCTCAGGTTGGCGATAGAAATCACGGTAACCGCATTCGCCGCCGTCGCCACGTCGAGGTGCACCATGCCCTGCGCGATATCTTTCGCTACACCAATCACATACAGGCCGCTCATGCAGGCCGTCAGGAACATCACCGCCAGCATCCAGTACTGCGGTTTACGCATGGATTCAGCAAGGGTGAAATCATTTTCGACGACGCCGTTAGCGGTAGTGGTCGCGGGATGATTCGGCGCATCTTTCATCAGGGTGGCGCCAAAGACGATCATCACCAGTACGATAGCGCCCCAGATAACAAATGTTTTTTCCAGCCCAACCGTCGCCAGCAGGTGGCTATCGATAAATTTAAAACCGAGGCTGCCAAGGCCATAAGCGCCGATTGAGAAGGCGGAAATCAGACCTTTACGCTCCGGGAACCACTTCACGCAGTTCGACAACGTCAGCAGATAGCCTGCGCCGTCCGCCAAACCGACCAGCAGACCGGCGCTCAGCCACAGCATCATCAGGCTGTTAGCATGGGCAGTAAGGAAAAAACCGACGCCAAGAAGGATGCCGGATGCCATGGTGACGCGTTTCACGCCAAAGCGTTCCTGCAATTTACCGGCAACGGAAGAGGATAATGCCAGCCCAAGACTTAACAGGCCGAAGGAAAATGCCACCTGGCTTACTGGCTCGTCCAGTTTGTTGGCCAGAGAACTATTAAACAAACTCCATGTATAAACCGATCCCAGTGCGAATTGCGTAATGATCGTGCCAATCAGCGTGAGCCAACGGGTATATTGAGTGTTTGCAGCGTTCATAGCAGATGTCCTGAAGGATTAACTGCCGCCACAATACCCAAATCCCCAAATCCGGTGGGGGAAAACGGCATGAACTGCCATCAACGAGGAATGAAATGCATTTATGGCGGAATGAATGGCATTGCAAAACATTCATTCCCTAAATTTTCACCAACAAGTTAGTGTGCGCTATCTCACAGAAACGCGCCGTTACTGAGATTTAACAATAACGACTGCGTTTCAAATGCGTAACAAAATCATTTAGAAATTGGCGCTGACCCCCATCAGATACAGCGTATTTTCACCCGATGGCACATTATCTGCCTGCGAAAGCGTGGCCCATGCCGCCAGATGCGAACCCAGCGGCATATCGGCGCCCAACGTGACGTCGCCCCAGCTACCGTCTTTTCCGCGGCTAATCGACGCATTGTTATCGACAGAAATAGACTGGTTATAGCTTACCTGCGCCCATGGATGCACGCCCCACAGTTGCTGATAATCCATACGCCAGCCGAGCGTGTTGACGTAAATACCTTCGCCCGCGCGACGCGTCGCTGGCGGCGGATTGAGATCGCTACGCAAGCTGGCAACCGGCCCGGAGGTCACGCCGCTGGCCAGTGAATAGTTCCATCCCACGCTCATGCCGTGACCTAAATCGGGCGGCGACAGCGCCTGATTTAACGCCAGCCCTGCGGGCGCTTCTGACGCTCTCATACGCTCGGCGAGAATATCTTCATAACGCGGTTGGTGATCGCTATCCCATGTATAGCGTTCGGACGTATTACTTTTTGTATCGTTAGCGATATATTCCTGTTGCCAGGCATTAGCGCCTGAAACACACGACATCCAGATAGTGATGCACGCCGGGATCAACCCACCCCGGAGGCCATTGCATTTCTTTATTATCATTAATGCGACTCCAAAAGAGCCGAATCGGCAATGTTGCTGTGTTTTTATACTCAAAATAATTCGAGCTGCCGCCCACTTCTACGCAACTTGAAGTATAAGAGTTGATGGGAAGTGGTTTCCCTGTATTAACTATTATCTTTATCTTTCAGCCGTCAAGGCGGATGAAAAAGTTTTCTGACGAAAGGGAGAGAAACATGCAACGTTGCGGATGGGTAAGCCAGGATCCTCTTTATATCCAGTATCACGATAAAGAATGGGGAGTCGCCGAGAGAACACCGCAAAAGCTGTTTGAAATGATCTGCCTCGAAGGCCAACAGGCGGGGCTCTCGTGGATAACCGTTCTGAAAAAACGTGAAAACTATCGTCAGGCCTTTCACCAGTTTGACCCGGTGCGCGTAGCGGCCATGGATGAAGCGGACGTCGAGCGCCTGCTACAGAATGCGGGCATTATCCGCCATCGGGGAAAGATCCAGGCCATCATCGGCAATGCGCGGGCGTTTCTCGCCATGGAAGCCAACGGTGAAGCATTCAGCGATTTCGTCTGGTCGTTTGTCGATAATCAGCCGCAAATTACCCATGCGGCGACGCTCGCCGAAATTCCCACCACCACACCAGCCTCCGATGCGCTATCTAAAGCGTTGAAAAAGCGCGGCTTTAAATTCGTCGGCTCCACTATCTGTTATTCATTTATGCAGGCCTGCGGGTTAGTCAACGATCATGTGACCGGCTGCTGTTGCTACCCCGGGAGACCAGCATGATCCAAAAATGGGATGCCACGGAGACCGGCCCGCTACTCGAGTTATGGCTGGAAAGCACGATTTACGCGCATCCGTTCATTGCTGAAAGCTACTGGCGGGAAAGCCTGGAAGTTGTGCGCGATGTCTATCTTCCCGCCGCCGCCACCTGGGTGTGGCAGGAGAATGACGCACTGAAAGGGTTTATCAGCGTGATGGATTCGCGCTTCGTCGGGGCGCTTTTCGTCGCCCCGCAAGCGATCCGCCACGGTATCGGCCGCGCGCTGCTTGATGAGGTCAAGCAGCACTACGACTGGTTAAGCCTGGAGGTCTATCAGAAAAACGTGCGGGCGGTAAATTTCTACCACGCGCAAGGTTTCCGTATAGAAGACTGCGCATGGCAGGACGATACCCAGCACCCAACCTGGATTATGCATTGGCCGGCGGATCAAATGCGCTAAGCGCCAGCGCGGGTCCATCGTATTTTTCCAGCCATGCCAGCGCCGTATTCCCGGCGCAACCATTGCCCAGACGCGAGGTCGGAATATCTTTCGTCAGCACGTTCACCGCGCCGTTTTTGCATATGCCGGCATCGGGGTCGATATCCGGCCACGCGCCTTCATGCAGGCAAATCACCCCCGGACGAATGCCTTCCGTGACCACTGCGCCAGCCAGTACCTGACCACGCGAATTCCACACCCGCACCAGATCGCCGTCGGCGATATTACGCGCCTGGGCGTCCAGCGGATGGATACTCAGCGGTTCGCGCCCGGCGACGGCATAGCGTTCACGCAGCGAAGTCTGGTTCAACTGGCTATGCAGGCGGTGCGCCGGATGGGCGGAAAGTATCTGCAGCTGACCCACCTCGGCGTTGCCGTGCCACTCGTCAGGTTCGAGCCACATCGGGTGCGGCGGACAATCGGCATAGCCAAACCCGGCAATGGTCGGCGAGTGAATTTCAATTTTTCCGCTCGCGGTTTTTAACGGGTTAGCCTGCGGGTCTGCGCGAAATGCCGCGAAGCGGGAGAAACGGGCGTTATTCGGGTTTTCCGGCATTTCAATTAGCTGGTTCGCTTGCCAGAATTCGGTAAACGGCGGCAGCGTCACTTGCTGCTGCGCCCCACGCTGGGCGGCAATCTGGTAGAAGGTCTCCAGCCATTGCAAATCGTTTTTTCCTTCGGTGAAGCGTTCGCGGCCGCCCGCCTCCCAGCGTTCGCTCAGATCGGCAAAAACATCGAAATCGTCGCGCGCTTCATCGCGCGGCGCGACTACCCGCTTCATCGGCACCAGATGCTGATTGCTGTAGTCGCCGGTCATGGTCAGATCGTTACGCTCAAACGAAGTGGTCGCCGGTAAGACGATATCAGCATGGCGCGCGGCGGCGGTCCAGAAGCATTCGGAAATCACAATCAGCTCCGGCTTCTGCCAGGCCTGAATCAGGCGGTTGGTATCCTGATGATGGGTAAAGTTGGCGCCGCCCGCCCACCAGATAAAGCGGATGTCGGGAAAGCGCCGCGTCATCCCGTTGTGCTGATAGCTTGCGCCGGGGTTTTCCAGGGCCTCAACGATGCGGGCAACCGGGATTTTTTCCACCGCGTCTACGCCGCCCGCTACACTGCCCTGCATGGAGGCCAGCACTGCGGCGCGGCGCGTGGGGTTGCCGCCGTTGGCAAAGTGGTAAGAAAGACCAAAACCGCCGCCGGGCGTGCCAATCTGCCCCAGCATCGCCGCCAGCGTCACCAGCATCCAGTGTTTTTGCTCGCCAAACTGCTGGCGCTGCATGCCCCAGCCGGACATCAGCATGGTGGTGTTTTCGTGGGAAAGTTTCGCCAGTTCGCGGATTTTATCCGCCGCTACGCCGCAAATTGCCGCCGCCCATTCGGCGGTTTTGGCGACGCCATCGCTTTCACCACTCAAATAGCGGGCGAAAATGTCATAACCGCTGGTACAGCGGGCGAGGAATTCATCGTCCTGCCAGCCATGCTCTACCAGGGTATGGGCGATCCCCAGCATCAACGCGACGTCAGTGCCCATATGTGGCGCGATCCATTCCATCGATTCGCCAAAGAAATCAACGCTTTCCGATCGCATGGGATCGATGCAGATCAGCCGCTTGCCGCTCTGGCGCAGGCGATCAAACCAGGGGATCCCCTGTTCATCCGAGGCGTTCCAGGCGATTTTCAGCGTATTCAGCGGATTAGCGCTCCACAGCACCACCACCTCGCTGTGCTCCAGGATAAGCGGCCAGCTGGTTTGCTGTTGATAAACTTCATTACCGCCAACCACATAAGGCATGATCGCCTGCGCCGCGCCGGTTGAATAATCGCCGAGGTGTCCGGTATAGCCCCCGGCAAGACTCATATAGCGCTGCAGCAGGGTTGCCGCCTTATGCAACACGCCGTTAGAACGCCAGCCATAGGAACCGGCGAAAATCGACTGCGGGCCGTAGCTTTCGCGGATCCGTCGATGCTGGGCATCAATCAGATCAAGTGCCTGCTCCCAGCTTACCCGCACGAATTCATCCTGGCCGCGTACGCCCTGCGGCTGTTGCGGCGAGGCGAGATAGCCTTTTCGCACCATCGGATAGCGAACGCGAGTTTTACTATGCACCTGTTCGCGCACCGCCGTTTGCAGCGAGTTGGCGAAGGGGGTGTCCAGCGCGCCGCGGGACGAAATCACATTTTCACCATCCGTCTCCACCAGCATTGGCCCCCAGTGGGCCGCGGTTAAGATGGTTTTAGTTGCAGATGAAGTTGGCAAAGCAGGCTCCTGGGTCAGCGAATGCAGGTGTTGTGACGGTTTGTTAGTCAACCGTTCAATGTTACTTACAAAAAGAGATACCCTACGGGGAATTTTCTCCGTATTCGGACGTCATAATCAACCGTCACGCTTGCGGTGGCAAAGAATAAAAAGGATTAAGGAAATAAGATGAAAAAACGCGTACTCATGATTGCTGCTATCGTTAGCGGCACACTGGCTATTTCTGGTTGTACTACCAACCCTTATACCGGCGAACGCGAAGCGGGAAAATCCGGCATCGGCGCGGGTATCGGCTCCTTAGTAGGCGCAGGCGTCGGCGCGCTCTCCTCTTCCAAGCATGACCGCGGCAAAGGCGCGCTGATTGGCGCAGCGGCAGGCGCGGCGCTAGGCGGCGGCATCGGTTACTACATGGACGTGCAGGAAGCGAAACTGCGCGAAAAAATGCAGGGAACCGGAGTCAGCGTGACGCGAAATGGCGATAACATCGTGCTCAACATGCCGAATAACGTCACCTTTGACAGCAGCAGCGCCAACCTGAAACCTGCAGGCGCCAACACCCTGACCGGCGTCGCGATGGTACTGAAAGAGTACGAGAAAACTGCCGTTAACGTCGTCGGCTACACCGACAGCACCGGCAGCAACGATCTGAACATGCGTCTGTCGCAACAGCGTGCCGACAGCGTCGCCAGCGCGCTCATCACTCAGGGCGTAGCGGCCAACCGTATTCGCACTACCGGCATGGGCCCGGCGAACCCGATCGCCAGCAACAGCACGGCGGAAGGCAAAGCGCAGAACCGTCGCGTGGAAATTACCCTCAGCCCGCTGCAGTAATCTTCTCGTTTCCGGCCCGGCAGCCTCCCTGCCGGGCAAAATGCTTGATATCGCTATTTTTCGCGCTAAGGTGTTGGCAGATTTTCAGCAAAGGAAGCCATCATGGCGAAAGCGGCGCGAGCAACCATCAGCGACGTGGCGAAAGCCGCGAAGACCGGTAAAACCAGCATTTCACGCTATCTCAACGGCGAAAAGCATCTGCTTTCCGACGATCTGCTGGCGCGGATTGAAAAAGCGATTGCCGAGCTCAACTACCGTCCCAGCCTGATGGCCCGTGGTCTCAAACATGGCCGTACCCGCCTGATTGGCCTGATCATCGCCGATATCACCAACCCTTACTCCGTGAACGTGTTAAGCGGGATTGAAGCCGCCTGCCGCGAAAAAGGCTTCACCTTGCTGGTATGTAATACCAACAACGAGGTCGATCAGGAGCTGCATTACCTTGACCTGCTGCGTAGCTATCAGGTTGAAGGGATTGTGGTTAATGCAGTCGGCATGCGCGAAGAAGGCCTCAACCGCCTGCAGCAATCCTCGCTACCGATGGTGCTTATCGACCGTAAAATCCCCGATTTCGCCTGTGATGTCGTGGGGCTGGATAACACTCAGGCCGCCACCACCGCCACCGAACATCTGGTGGAAAAGGGTTTTGAAGCGCTGTTGTTTTTAAGCGAGCCAATCGGCTCCGTAAACACCCGCCGCGAGCGCCTCGACGCCTTTCGCGCGACCCTACAGCGCTATGCTGGCGTGGTGGCGGAAAACGCCGAGGTGCCGCTCAACGACGGCGCCATGATGGATAACGTCCTGCGCCAGTTCCACGCCCGCCACCGCGGAATGCGCAAAGCGGTGATTTCCGCCAATGGCGCCCTGACGTTACAGGTCGCCCGCTCGCTGAAGCGCGTTGACCTCATCTGGGGCAGCGATATCGGCCTGCTGGGCTTCGATGAGCTGGAATGGGCGGAGCTGGCGGGCGTCGGTATTACCACCCTCAAACAGCCAACCTGGCAGATTGGCTATGCTTCGGTCGAACAGGTCGTCAGGCGTATCGAAGGCGGCAGCGACCCCATCTGCGAGCGGGTCTTCTCCGGCGAGCTTATTGTCCGGGGATCAACGTCTCGTTAACGATTCATCGTGATGACGATCATAAATTAAACATCCTGGCCTTTCCTTTGGAACCGGTACCATCTAGCGTAATAGGGAGTTAAGCCCCACCACGCCAGGAGTTTGTTCAATGGCCAGAAAAATCATTGTCGTCACCGCCGCTTATGGCAACGACCACGTTAAAGCGCTTGGCGGGCAGTCCGCCGTATTACCCTTTATCGCCGGTTCCGGCGCCGATGGCGTGGAAATTCGCCGCGAGTTGTTCAGCGCGGCGGAACTGAAGCAGTTGCCGACGCTGGCGGCCGACATTGAAAAACAGGGGCTGCTGGCCTGCTACTCCGCGCCACAAGCGCTGTTCACCAACAACGGCGAGCTCAATCCCCATCTCCCGTCGTTACTTGAAGAAGCGCAAACCCTCAACGCCCTGTGGCTGAAGCTCTCCCTCGGTAATTTCATCCATAACCAACAGCTGGAGACGCTGCGCGACATTCTGAGCGCCAGCGGCATGGCGCTGGTGGTGGAAAATGACCAGACCGATTGCGGCCAACTGGCGCCGATGCAGCGCTTCAAAGCCGCCTGCCGGGTCCATCAGATGCCGGTGACGCTGACTTTCGACATGGGAAACTGGCTGTGGGTTGGCGATTCGCCGGAAGAAGCCGCGCGCCATCTCGCCCCCGCTGTCAGCTATATTCATGTGAAGGCGGCGGAGCCTCATCATGAGAAGTATCGCGCCGTCCCACCGGACCAGGCGGACGCTCGCTGGCTAGCGCTGCTCGATAACCTGCCCGCCGACGCGCCGCGCGGTATTGAATTCCCGCTGGTCGGCGACGACCTGACCGCCGTCACCCGCCATTACGTTGATCTGTTACGCGAGGATTAAGCCATGGAAAACTTAGATGTCATTACCATTGGCGAAGCCATGGCGATGTTTGTCGCCACCGAAACCGGCGAACTGGCGGAGGTTGAACGCTTTATCAAACGCGTCGCCGGCGCTGAACTGAACGTGGCGACCGGCCTGGCGCGCCTGGGGCTGAAGGTGGGCTGGGTGAGCCGCGTCGGCAACGATAGCTTTGGCCGCTTCGTGCTGAATTCGCTGGCCAAAGAAGGCATCGACGCGCGCGGCGTGGCCGTTGACGAGCGCTACGCTACCGGCTTCCAGATGAAATCTAAAGTCGAAAATGGAACCGATCCCATCGTGGAATATTTCCGTAAAGGATCGGCTGCCAGCCATCTGTCGACGGAAGATTTCCGCGCTGATTACTTCACCAGCGCCCGCCATTTGCACTTAAGCGGCGTCGCCGCCGCGCTGTCCGACAGCTCGTATGCATTGCTGGAACATGCGGCCAGGGTGATGAAAGCCGAAGGGAAAACCCTCTCATTTGATCCAAACCTGCGCCCGGTACTGTGGAAAAGCGAAGCCGAGATGGTGGAGAAACTGAACCGCCTCGCCTTCCAGGCTGACTGGGTTTTGCCAGGCTTAAAAGAGGGCGTGATTCTTACCGGCCAGCAGACGCCGGAAGGTATCGCTGATTTCTATCTGTCGCGCGGCGTTAAGGCGGTGGTGATTAAAACCGGCTGCGACGGCGCATGGTTCAAGACCGCCAACGGCGAACAGGGCGCCATCGCAGCCATTAAAGTCGACAACGTGGTGGACACCGTCGGCGCGGGTGATGGCTTTGCCGTTGGCGTAATCAGCGCGCTGCTGGAAGGCAAAACGCTGACGCAAGCCGTGAACCGCGGTAACAAAATTGGCTCGCTGGCCATTCAGGTACAGGGCGATAGCGAAGGGCTGCCCACCCGCGAAGCGCTGGGCAAATAATCTTTTCACCTAAAACAGCCGTCCTGTACCCTACATGCAGCGCGGCACAGCAGCGCCCGTTCCGGCGGGCGTATGTCACCTCATTGACAGAGGCAAGCCTATGAACAGTTCAACAAATGCAGCAAAACGTTGGTGGTACATCATGCCTATCGTGTTTATCACGTATAGCCTGGCGTACCTTGACCGCGCCAACTTCAGCTTTGCATCGGCCGCGGGCATTACCGAAGACCTTGGCATCACCAAAGGCATCTCATCGCTGCTTGGCGCCCTTTTCTTTCTTGGATACTTCTTCTTCCAGATCCCAGGAGCGATTTACGCTGAACGCCGCAGCGTGCGTAAACTTATCTTTATCTGCCTTATCCTGTGGGGCGGCTGCGCCTCGCTAACCGGCGTGGTGCATAACATCCCGGCGCTGGCGGCCATCCGCTTTATCCTTGGCGTGGTGGAAGCGGCGGTCATGCCGGCGATGCTGATTTACATCAGTAACTGGTTCACCAAATCAGAGCGTTCACGCGCTAACACTTTCCTGATCCTCGGTAACCCGGTCACCGTACTGTGGATGTCGGTCGTATCGGGTTATTTGATCCAGGCCTTTGGCTGGCGTGAAATGTTTATCATTGAAGGGATCCCTGCTGTGATTTGGGCCTTCTGCTGGTGGGTACTGGTGAAAGACAAACCGTCGCAGGTGAACTGGCTGGCGGAAAGTGAAAAAGCGGCGCTGCAGGAACAACTGGAGCGCGAACAGCAGGGCATCAAAGCGGTACGTAACTATGGCGAAGCCTTCCGTTCACGCAACGTGGTGCTGCTGTGTATGCAATATTTCGCCTGGAGCATCGGCGTGTACGGTTTCGTACTGTGGCTGCCGTCAATCATCCGCAGCGGCGGCGAAAACATGGGGATGGTCGAAGTAGGCTGGCTCTCTTCAGTACCCTATCTGGCGGCAACGATTGCGATGATTGCCGTCTCCTGGGCTTCCGATAAGATGCAGAACCGTAAGCTGTTTGTCTGGCCGCTGCTGCTCATTGGCGGGCTGGCGTTCATCGGCTCCTGGGCCGTCGGCGCCAACCATTTCTGGGTCTCTTATACCCTGCTGGTGATCGCCGGCGCGGCCATGTACGCCCCGTATGGCCCGTTCTTTGCGATTATCCCGGAGATGCTGCCACGCAACGTCGCCGGCGGCGCGATGGCGCTGATCAACAGTATGGGAGCGCTGGGTTCTTTCTTTGGTTCGTGGTTCGTCGGCTATCTCAACGGCGCAACCGGCAGCCCGTCCGCCTCGTACATTTTCATGGGTGTGGCGCTTTTCGCCTCGGTATGGCTTACTTTAATTGTTAAGCCTGCTAAGAATCAAAAACTTCCGCTTGGCGCTCATCACGCCTGAACTACTTACGCTACGGAGATTCGCATGAAGCCGTCTGTCATTCTCTATAAAACGCTCCCCGACGATCTGTTACACCGTCTGGAGGAACACTTTTCCGTCACCCAGGTGAAAAACCTGCGTCCGGAAACCGTTTCGCAGCACGCGGAGGCTTTCGCCCAGGCGGAAGGTTTACTGGGTTCGAGTGAAAAGGTTGACGCCGCGTTACTGGAGAAAATGCCGAAGCTGCGTGCGACCTCTACCGTGTCTGTCGGCTACGACAATTTTGATGTCGATGCGTTGAACGCGCGCAAGATTTTGCTGATGCATACGCCGACCGTGCTAACCGAAACCGTCGCCGATACGGTGATGGCGCTGGTGCTGAGCACCGCGCGTCGGGTGGTTGAGGTCGCTGAACGCGTGAAAGCGGGCGAATGGACCAAGAGCATCGGGCCGGACTGGTTCGGCTGCGATGTACACCATAAAACCCTGGGCATCGTCGGCATGGGCCGCATTGGCATGGCGCTGGCGCAGCGCGCCCACTTCGGTTTCGGCATGCCGATTCTGTATAACGCGCGCCGGCAGCATCCACAGGCGGAAGAGCGCTTCAATGCGCGCTACTGCGATCTCGATACCCTGTTACAGGAAGCGGATTTCGTCTGCCTCATTCTGCCGCTGAGCGAAGAGACCCACCACCTGTTCGGCGAAGCGCAGTTTGCCAAAATGAAATCTTCCGCCATCTTCATTAACGCCGGGCGCGGTCCGGTCGTTGACGAGCAGGCGCTGATTGCGGCGCTGCAGGCCGGAGAGATCCACGCTGCCGGTCTTGACGTCTTTGAACATGAACCACTGGCAAAAGATTCGCCGCTGCTGACGCTGCCGAACGTGGTCGCGCTACCGCACATTGGTTCCGCCACCCACGAGACCCGCTATAACATGGCGGCCTGCGCGGTAGATAACCTGATTGACGCATTGAACGGCAAGGTTGAGAAGAACTGCGTGAACCCGCAGGTGAAGTAAGCGAGGAAAGCAGAAGCCCGGCCGGCGGCGCTTACGCCGTCAGCCGGGAGAACAGCGATATACCGATTAACGCGTGGCGTTAACCGCCGCCGTCCAGGCCTGATTAAAGGCCTGATGCTGAGCGGCCAGCGGAGCAATCAGCGCATTGTACTGGCTTGCCTGCTGAGACGTCGGGAACTGAATACCGTTAGCCACGAAGCTCACCTGCGTCCCCTGCTGAGCGACAAAATCACCCACCTGCACCAGCTGCTGAGTAAAGACCTGCGCGGCCGGAATCAGCGGCTGCAGCGCATTCGCCGGCGCCGTCACGACTTTATTAAACACCTGGTCATAAACCGGCTTAAGATCATCAGCCTGCTTCAGCGCGCCATGCGCGGCATCCGCCTGCATTTTAGCGTTTTCCAGCTGCTGGCTCAGCACGCCCAGCGCACCGTTAGCCTGCCGCAGCGGCTCACGCTGAGTGGTATAATCCTGCGCCACGCGAATGGCGTTAACGCTATCAACCACCGGGCGCAGACCCGCATCCATCGCCTGGCTGACCTGCTGTGAATAAGCGTAAATCACCGCATAATCGGACACGAAGGGGCCGAACTGTTTTTTCTGATCGGCGGTCAGCGTAGGCAGACGTTCGCCGCTACGCATTGCCGTATTCTGCAGGAAGTCGATGAACGCTTTGCGCTGATCGCCTTCTTTATCAAAACACCCACTCAGGCTAACCACCATTAATATGGCCGCAACGGCCGCAAACCAGCGAGAGCAGGACTTTCCTGTCGCCATTTTTTTACTCCTTCAGCCAAAAAAAGCGCAAACAGGCACACGCGTGCCAGACGCTGACAAGGATAGTCCAGGACGGCCTTGCAGGATACCCTTTCCTGATAATCTTACCGCGGAAAATACCCTTTTTCGCCTTCCCGGCGCCAGCCAGGCCCGCTGTTAAGTTCATCACATTTAACGCGATAACTTAAGCCAAAAAAATAGTAAATATCTTTTTGATTTAATTAAAATTAATAAAATTAACGGCGAAGGAATTACGCAAAGCGGACGATAATCGCACGCTTCCTGAAGGCGGCACATTGTCTACAGGCAGGTTCAATGGTTTGATTAATGAGCGATTAACGGCGTTATGTTCGATTATCGCACAAACAACATCAATGACAGCGAGGGAGACTATAACAATACCTCTGTCCCCCGCTCAGCCTGCCAGGAATGCCGTATGAAGAAAACAACCATCGATATTCAGGCTTTTATCAACGAACATCCATTCACGAAGTACCAATGGATGATTCTCGCCTTATGTTTTATTACCGTCGCGATGGACGGATTTGATACCGCGATTATTGGTTTTATCGCCTCAGACCTGGTACAGGAATGGGGGGTTGAGAAATCCGCGTTGGGCCCGGTAATGAGCGCTGCTCTGGTCGGGCTCGCCGTCGGCGCGCTGACGGCCGGGCCGCTCGCCGATCGTATTGGCCGCAAGAAAGTGCTGATTATGTCGATCCTGGTGTTCGGCGGCTTTAGTTTGTTAACCGCGTTTGCCAGCAGCCTTAACCAACTGACATTATTGCGCTTCCTCACCGGATTGGGCTTAGGCGCGGCAATGCCGAATGCCGCGACGCTAATGAGCGAATATGCTCCGGAACGCCGCCGCGCGCTGATGGTAAACCTGATGTTCGTCGGCTTCCCAATGGGGTCGTCGCTGGGAGGCTTTCTGTCGGCCTGGATGATCCCGCATTATGGCTGGCAAAGCGTGCTGGTGCTTGGCGGCGTGATGCCGCTGCTGCTGGCCGTGGCGTTAATGTTCCTGCTACCGGAATCCGCACGCTATATGGTCGTGAAACGGCAGCCGGCGCAGCGGATCGCCGCCATCCTGAAGCGTATCGCGCCGTTGCCGGATGCGGTTGAATTTGAGCTACGTGAAGCAGGCCAGGTGAAGGAAAAGTCAGCCATTGGCGTGATTTTCTCCCCGCGCTACGCCGTGGGCACCGTGATGCTGTGCCTGACCTATTTTATGGGATTGCTGATTTTCTATCTGCTGACCAGTTGGCTGCCGCTGCTTATCCGCGAGACCGGCGCCTCGATGAGCCAGGCTTCTATCATCACCGCTCTGTTCCCGCTCGGCGGCGGGATTGGCGTGCTGATCCTCGGCGCGCTAATGGATAAGATCAACCCTAACAAAGTGGTTGCCGTCGGCTGGCTGCTCACCGGCGTCTTTGTTTGCCTGGTGGGTTTCTCAACCAGCAATCTGCTGTTGATGGGGGTAATGGTGTTTATCGCTGGCAGCATTATGAACGGCGCGCAATCATCAATGCCGGCGCTGGCTGCCGGGTTCTATCCAACCCAGGGCCGCGCCACCGGCGTTGCCTGGATGCTCGGTATCGGCCGCTTCGGCGGGATCCTCGGCGCCTTCAGCGGCGCTTTCCTGATGCAGGCACAATTGTCGTTTGAAACCATCTTCACCATGCTGGCGATCCCGGCGTTTTTATCCGCCATCGCCCTGGTAGTGAAATACAAACTGAGCCAGCGCCAACCTGCCGTTAAGCCAAATGACGGTAAAAACCTACAGAAAGCCTAATCAATCCAGCCAGCGCTCTGCGCTGGCTTTTTCTTGCCGCTAACCATCATTTACATAAATTTTCCAAAGCTGCTGACACTCTTAGTAATCATCCCCTTAGCTTTTACGCACGCCGCTTTTCCGGGTGATTAACGAAACCACGCCGACAAATAATCACTTCGGTTATTATTTTCCTTGCTTTTGCGACTATTCTTAAATGGCTCGATGTATTTTCCTCTCCGCAGTGAGACAGAATAGGAGCTCTCAATGGAATATAAAGATCCCGTATTTGATTTGTTGAGTAACCTGGAACAGATTGTTTTTAAAGACCAGCCGCAAACGGCTACGCACGCCCGTACCCCAAGCGTTTTTAATGAATTCGAACGGCTGCGTAAGGGCACAGGCCTTAAGACAGATGATTTCGCCAATGCAATGGGCGTCAGCGTCGCGATGGTTGAAGAGTGGGAATCGCGACGGGTAAAACCTTCATCCACGGAGCTCAAATTGATGCGCCTGATGATGGCCAATCCACAGCTCTCAAGGCAGCTAATCGATTGAAAAACTGGTTTACTATCTTCTTTTGGTAACGGTCCTGATGCAGGGCCGTTTTATATCCTGATGAAAAAAAGTTTGCTATCCGACTGAGAACATGCGTTAATGCTCGCAGGTTTGATGTACAGACCACAGAGCAGTCGAATAGAGCAGTCCTTCAAAGGTTATCCATTAGATATCCCCGTAGTGAACTTTCCCTTTATCGCTTTAAATCTGTAGTCCAGACCACTACGCCGCAAGGCTCACTAATTTTTTTAAAGGTAATTCACTATGTCCGGTAAAATGACTGGTATCGTAAAATGGTTCAACGCTGACAAAGGCTTCGGCTTCATCACTCCTGACGATGGCTCTAAAGACGTGTTCGTACACTTCTCTGCTATCCAGAACGATGGCTACAAATCCCTGGACGAAGGTCAGAAAGTTTCCTTCACCATCGAAAGCGGCGCTAAAGGCCCGGCAGCTGGCAACGTAACTTCTCTGTAAGTTCAAGCCGCTAAGAATAATAAATCCCTGCCTTATGGCGGGGATTTTTTTTATCTGTCGTCAACAGGCGCCATCAGCAGATGGCGCCTGTTGTCATTCAGAGGGCGGCAAAATGCCAGCCCGTTTCCCTCCACTCCAGACAATGGGTCAGCTTCAGACCCTGTAAAAATGCCTCGTCATGCGATACCACCAGCATCGCGCCGGGAAACGTCGCCAGCGCGCTTTCAATTGCCTGGGTCGACGCCAGATCGAGGTGATTGGTTGGCTCATCCAGCAGCAGCAATTGAGTTGAGTCCCGCCGCCAGAGCACGCAGGCAAGCGCCGCTTTCAGGCGTTCGCCGCCGCTTAACGCCGCCAGCGGAAGGCTGACCTTGTCAGCTCCCAACTGGAGCTGCGCCAGACGGCTACGCAGTACTCCCTCATCCAGTGGGGTATCGCCCAGGTTAAGGTGCGCCATCACCGACAATGATAAATCCAGCTGCGTCAGATGCTGATCGAGATACGCCGCACTCACCGACAGCCGGATGTCGCCAGCGGTTGCCTGCTCCAGCCCCATCAGGGTTTTCAATAATGTTGTTTTGCCACAGCCGTTTGGCCCCTTTAGCGCGATGCGCATCGGGCCATCCACCCGCCAGTCGAGCGGCGCGGGGGATGAGTGAGCCAACTGCAGCGATTCCAGCACCAGTACCTGCTTGCCGGCAGCCACTTCACTGCCAGGCAGTGTGAACATCACCGGATTATCTTCTTCTACCCGCTCCCGCGCCTGGTGCACGGCGGCATTCAGACTACTGTTCTGCTCACGATGCTGGCGGCGCAGCGTTCCCGGACGCTCTTTTGCCGCCCCTTTGTACTTCACACGCTCGAAAGAGGCGATATTCAGCGTATCGACGGTACGCAGCGTCTGCGCCGAGCGCCGTTGGGCCGCGTCATGCTCCTTTTGCATCCGCGCCCGGGTGCGCCGCCGTTCGATTGCGGCATGCTCCAGCGCCGAGCGGGCGGCCTGTTGCTCCGCTTCGCGCTGCCGCTGATATTCGGCATAATTACCGCCGTAGCTGCGCAGCGCCGCCGGCGTTAGCTCAATAATCCTCGACATCAGAGCCAGTAATTCACGGTCGTGGCTGGCGATTAATGCCCCGCCCCGCCAGATTTCCAGCTGCTGATACAGCCACTCCCGGCCCTGACGATCGAGATGATTCGTGGGTTCGTCCAGCAGCAGAAAGTCCGCGCCGGAAACGAATGCGCCGCACAGTAGCGCCTTCATTCGTTCGCCACCGCTGAGCGAAAAGGCAGGACGATCGGCGGCGAATGCCGGGAGCCCGGCATCGCAGAAGGCTGAACTCAGGCGGTCGGGCAGATCCCAACGGCCATCCAACAGTTCGAAGTCATTTGCCAGCCCTTTTCCCTGTTCAAGGCGGGACAGGGCGTCGAATAGGGACGCATAACCCAATAGCGAGGCGACGGTTGTCCCGGCGGTGAGGGTCGGCTGCTGCGCCACCCAGGCAACGGTGGCTGACCGTTCGATGTGCCCGCCGGAAGGAGAATCAAGGCCCGCCAGCAGACGCAACAGGCGTGTCTTGCCAACGCCATTTCGCCCGACAAGGCCGCAAAGCAACGGTTCCAGCGATAAATTCAGCGGGCCAAAAAGCGTCTGTCCCGTCGCGAACTGACAGGTGACCTGATGTAAAACAAAAGAGGGGGTGTGGGCACAATGAGCCATAAGCACTCCTGAATGAAATCAATACTCCCCTACCCGCAGCGTTTGCGAGGTAAGGCGTGAAATTCATCAGTCGTGTTTGTTCATTTGTCGTGTGCGCTCCAGTGAGACGAGGGATTCGTCGGGGCATAGGATAGCCAGGCCCGAGCCTGGATTTCAAGATTATTTTTTCACCATTGCGATAAGGCAAAAAAAAGCCTGCCGGATGGCAGGCTTTTGACCTTTCTCGAGATAGTTACTGCAGCAGTGAAATATCCGCAACCTGCAGGAACAGCTCGCGCAGTTTGGACAGCAGCGTCAGACGGTTGATGCGGACATCTTTGTCTTCAGCGTTAACCATCACATTTTCGAAGAACTCATCAACCGGCTCGCGCAGCGCAGCCAGCTCAATCAGCGCATCCTGATAACGGCCTTCGGCGAAGTAAGGCTGGAGTTTATCACGCAGCACCACCAGATTACCGGCCAGCTTAATTTCCGCCGCTTCTTTCAGCACCGAGGCATGAACGATATCGTTCAGGGTCTCGTCGGATTTCGCCAGGATGTTGGATACGCGCTTGTTTGCCGCCGCCAGGGCGGAGGACTCTTCCAGCGTACGGAAGTGCGACACAGCCTTCATGCGCGCATCGAAATCCGCCGGGCGGGTCGGACGACGCGCCAGTACCGCCTGAATAGTATCAACACCATAGCCTTCGTCCTGATACCAGGCGCGGAAGCGGCCCAGCATGAAGTCGATGACGTCATCAACGACGTTGGCGTTAGTCAGCTTCTCACCATACAGACGCACCGCTTCTTCGGTCAGCGTTTGCAAATCGAGATTCAGGTTCTTCTCAACGATGATACGCAGTACGCCCAGCGCGGCGCGGCGCAGCGCAAACGGGTCTTTATCGCCTTTCGGATGCTGACCGATACCGAAGATACCCGCCAGAGTGTCCATCTTGTCGGCAATAGCCACCGCGCAGGCAACCGGGTTAGACGGCAGCGCATCGCCGGCAAAACGCGGCTGATACTGCTCGTTCAGCGCGACCGCAACATCTTCCGCTTCGCCGTCATGGCGCGCGTAGTGCATCCCCATCACGCCCTGCGTGTCGGTGAACTCGAAAACCATGTTGGTCATCAGGTCGCACTTGGACAGCAGGCCCGCGCGGGTCGCATGGTTAACGTCAGCGCCAATTTGTTCGGCAATCCAGCCCGCCAGCGCCTGAATACGATCGGTCTTATCGCGCAGGGTACCCAGCTGCTGTTGGAACAGCACGGTTTCCAGACGCGGCAGGTTATCTTCCAGACGTTTTTTACGGTCGGTATTGAAGAAGAACTCGGCATCGGCCAGACGCGGACGAACGACCTTCTCGTTACCGGAGATGATCTGCTGTGGATCTTTGGACTCGATATTCGCCACGAAGATGAAGTTCGGCAGCAGTTTGCCGTCGTTTGCATAGACCGGGAAGTACTTCTGGTCGCCCTTCATGGTGTAAACCAGCGCTTCGGATGGCACCGCGAGGAATTTCTCTTCAAACTTCGCCGTCAGCACTACCGGCCATTCGACCAGCGAGGTCACTTCTTCCAGCAGACTTTCGCTCAGGTCAGCATTACCGCCAATCTTACGCGCCGCCGCTTCAGCATCCGCTTTGATTTTGGCTTTACGCTCGGCGTAGTCGGCCATCACTTTACCGCGCTCCAGCAGAATCTGCGGATACTGGTCTGCATTGTCGATGGTGAATTCCGGCTCGCCCATAAAACGGTGCCCGCGGATGATACGGTCGGAAGCGATACCCAGAATGGTCGCCGGGACAACCTGATCGCCCAACAGCAGGGTCACGGTGTGAACCGGACGCACAAAGTGAACGTCAGAAGCGCCCCAGCGCATCAGTTTCGGGATCGGCAGCTTAGCCAGCGAGGTCGCAACCATGTTCGGCAGCAGCGTTTGCGCGCTTTCCCCCTTAACGTGGGCGCGATACAACAGCCATTCGCCTTTATCGGTGGTCAAACGTTCAGCCTGATCGACGGTAATACCACAGCCGCGCGCCCAGCCTTCGGCCGCTTTGCTTGGTTTACCTTCAGCGTCAAACGCCTGGGCAATGGCCGGGCCGCGTTTTTCGACTTCACGATCCGGCTGCGAGGCGGCCAGATTCGCCACTTTCAGCGCCAGACGGCGCGGCGCGGCAAACCATTCGACGGCGCCGTGCGCGAGGCCAGCGTTGTCCAGTTCCGCAGTAAAGTTGGCAGCGAAGGATTCAGCCAGGCTGCGCAGTGCTTTTGGTGGCAGCTCTTCGGTGCCGATCTCCACCAGGAAAGTTTTCTCAGACATGGCCGCCTCTTATTTGTCTTTGTTGCACATCGGGAAGCCAAGGGCCTCACGGGAAGCATAGTAAGCTTCTGCCACTGCTTTAGTCAGGGTGCGGATACGCAGAATATAGCGCTGACGCTCGGTGACGGAGATGGCTTTACGCGCATCCAGCAGGTTAAAGCTATGGGCGGCTTTCAGAATACGCTCGTAGGCTGGCAGCGGCAGCGGAGTTTCCAGCGCCAGCAGTTGCTGCGCTTCTTTCTCGTACTGCTCGAAGCAGGTGAACAGGAAGTCTACGTCCGCATATTCAAAGTTATAGGTGGACTGTTCCACTTCGTTCTGGTGGAAAACGTCGCCGTAAGTGGTTTTACCCAGCGGGCCATCGCTCCAGACCAGATCGTATACGCTGTCCACGCCCTGGATGTACATCGCCAGACGCTCCAGGCCGTAGGTAATTTCGCCGGTGACCGGTTTACACTCCAGCCCGCCAACCTGCTGGAAGTAAGTAAACTGCGTCACTTCCATACCGTTAAGCCACACTTCCCAACCCAATCCCCAGGCGCCCAGAGTCGGGTTTTCCCAGTTATCTTCAACGAAGCGGATGTCGTGGATAGTCGGATCCATACCCAGCTCTTTCAGAGATCCGAGATACAGTTCCTGAATGTTGTCCGGGGACGGCTTAATCACCACCTGGAACTGGTAATAGTGCTGTAAGCGGTTCGGGTTTTCGCCATAGCGGCCATCGGTCGGGCGACGAGAAGGCTGTACGTAGGCGGTCGCCATCGGCTCTGGCCCCAACGCGCGTAAGCAGGTCATTGGGTGGGATGTGCCGGCGCCGACTTCCATGTCCAGTGGTTGAACAATGGTGCAGCCCTGACGAGCCCAGTAATCCTGTAAGGTCAGGATCAGGCCCTGGAAGGTCCTGGTATCAAACTTTTGCATATTATTTCGTGCTGGATACGTGTGGATTTAAAGGAAGGGATCAGTATACCCGCTGGCTGCGAGATATACAGTATGAAACGGCCTTTGTTTAGCGAAATTTGAGCAAAGCGGCGCCATCGTGCGGCGTTTAAGCCGCATTTAGCGCATAGAAAGATGTAAAAACTGGCCGTCTGGATCAAAAGAACAGACAAAGCGTTCATTCCGCGAAGTCAGACCGGAAAGCTCATAGCTTGCCTGGAACTGCTCGAAATGATTGACGTCGACGCGACGGGTGTCGGTGCTGTAACGTAACGCCGCCTGATCCTTGCATAATTTTTCCATATTCAGCGTAGTTTGCGGCGTAATACGTGCTTTTTGCGCTTTTTGAACGGGTTGAGCAGGTGTCTGGCTGCAGCCGACCAGCAGCAGCGCCGCCAGGGCAGATACGAAATATTTCATCACCATTTTTCTCAACCGCCTTGTTAGCCAATTGTTATCGTGCAGACCATGTAAAACTAGCCAAACATTTTGCGAATCTCACTGATGCTCTACAAGAGTGTGGCGAAAAACTCAGAATATTCCATTGTGATGACGACAAACGACGGGAGTCAGACTCTTTTTACGCAGGGGCCAATGAGGTACAGATGCAGGAAAAAATAAGCTGGATTACCAACTTGCGCGGCATAGCATGCCTGATGGTAGTAATGATTCACAGTACCACCTGGTACATTACCCATCCTCATAGCATCAGCTTGTTCGAATGGGATATCGCGAATCTGCTTAACTCGGCATCACGGGTCAGCGTCCCGCTTTTTTTCATGATTTCAGGATATCTGTTTTTTGGCGAACGCAGCGCCCAGCCCCGCCATTATCTGCGCATCGCGCTGTGTATTCTGTTCTATAGCGCGCTGGCGCTGCTCTATATCACCCTTTTTACCCACATCAACGTTGAGCTGTCATTAAAAAATTTACTGCAGAAGCCGGTGTTTTATCACCTGTGGTTTTTCTTTGCCATTGTGGTGATTTATCTGCTCTCGCCGCTGATTCAGGTGAAGCAGGTCAGCGGCAAAATGCTGCTGGCGCTGATGCTGGTGATTGGCCTCATCGCCAACCCCAATATGGTAAGCATCAAGGCGGGCGGCATTGAATGGCTACCGATAAACCTCTATATCAACGGCGATACCTTTTACTACGTACTGTACGGGATACTGGGCCGGGCGATCGGCGCCATGAATACCGACAGAAGAGGACTGACCCTGATGTGCGCGCTACTGTTTACCGCCGCGGTGTGGGTCATTTCACGCGGCACGCTGCATGAACTGCAATGGCGAGGCGATTTTGGCGATACCTGGTATCTGTATTGCGGGCCGGCTGTGTTTATCTGTGCAATCTCGTTATTCACCCTGGGCAAAAACATCCTCAATAGCCGTGAGCTCCCGGGTATCGCGTTAATCTCCAGACATTCATTAGGCATTTATGGCTTTCACGCATTGTTTATTCACGCTCTGCGCGCCAGCGGCCTTGAGCTAAGCCGCTGGCCCTTGCTGGATATTGTGTGGATTTTCGCCGCCGCGCTGTTGGGTAGCCTGGCGCTGTCTACGCTGGTTCAGCGAATTGATCGCCGTCGGTTGGTGAGCTGAAAATCGCCAATCAGCGCAATCCATGAGATCAGATGAAACGCGGGTGAATAGGTCGTCGCTTTTGTTTCCATTGCCGACGACCTCTCTTCACCGTCGGTTGACAGTTTATTCCACTGAGTTATTGCGCGCTTTATCCGCGACTTTAGCGGGATAAGACGTTGCTGACGCACCGTACATACAGACAAACCATGCCATCACGTAAATACTTTTTTCGCGCCACGGCGCCGGAACAAACCAGGCACCGACCAGCAGCAATCCTGCCGATAGCAACAGAACCAACCGGCACAGGGAGATAAAATCATCATCTCGCTGCGCTTCCTGCTCCGTTCGTTGATGGGTGAGGACAGCAAACATCCCCATCACCAGCACGCCAAGAAAATAGCCTTTACCGCTGAACAGCGGGCACGTTCGCCAGATGCCGATGAGGTAAACCAGCGAACCCAGCAGCATGACTAATCTTGCCGTCGTACGTTTTAATTTCATTGCGCCTCCCTGGCCATGGTAACCCTCATTATGACCGGGGAATCGCCGGTTGCGGCGGTTTCAGCAAGTTGGAATCAACAATTCGGAATAAATAAATATGTGAATTAAATCAATGCGAAGCGAATCATTCAGGAAGGGAATTCGCCCCAATAGATGGGGCGAGAACAACTTATGACATCAGCGGCTTAAGCTGCTGATAAATCTGGCGGAACGTTTCACGACGCGGCGCATAACGGGCAAACCGTTGAGCATCAGGCAGATGCGCCTGCTCCAGCGGTAGCTGCGGCAGGAGGTCAGAGAAAGCCGCATCATGATGAACGGCCAGTTGCGCCAATCTTGCCGCGCCTAACGCCGGGCCGACATCGCCGCCGGTGCGGAAATCCAGCTGTTGTCCGCTGATATCGGCGAGCATTTGCCGCCAGTATGCGCTGCGCGCGCCGCCGCCGATAAGGGTGACGCTGTCTGGCTTCACACCACAGGAGTGCACAACATCCATGCCGTCGGCCAACGCGTAACCCACCCCCTCAAGCACCGCCCGCGCCAGTTCGGCGGGACCATGTTGATGGGTAAGGCCGAAGAACACGCCTTTAGCCTGCGGATTGTTGTGCGGCGTACGCTCGCCGGAAAGATAAGGCAAGAACCACACCGGGTCGGCATTGTCATCCGCCGATTGCGCCGCGGCGATCAGCGCCGGTACGCTGCCGAGGCCGGTTAACTTCGCCGCCCAATCCAGACAAGACGCGGCGCTGAGCATCACCGACATCAGATGCCAGCGGCCCGGCAGGGCGTGGCAGAAACTATGCACCGCGCTTTCCGGTTTACTCAGAAAACCATCGCTGACGGCGAAATAAACGCCGGAGGTCCCCAGCGATAACATCGCCTGCCCCGCATCGGCCATGCCAACGCCGACAGCGCCTGCCGCGTTATCGCCGCCGCCCGCTACCACCAGCGCCCGCGGCATATTCCACACCTGAGCGACCTCTGCGCGCAGATGGCCGGTCACCTCGCAGCCTTCAAAGAGGGCCGGCATATTGTCGCGGCTGAGCCCGCAGGCGGCGAGCATTTCATCGCTCCAGTCACGACGCGCGACGTTCATCCACATCGTGCCGGCGGCGTCGGACATATCGCTGGCGTACTCACCGCTCATGCGCAGCCGCAGGTAATCCTTCGGCAACAGGACCTTATCGACCTGTTTAAAGATTTCGGCTTCGTGACGCTGTACCCACAGCAGCTTCGGTGCCGTAAAACCCGGCATCATCAGGTTGCCGGTGATTTGCCGCGAAGCGCCGACTTTTTCTTCCAGCAGCATGCACTCTTCGCCGCAGCGGCCGTCATTCCACAAAATCGCCTGACGCAGGACCCGCTGCTGTTTATCAAGCAGCGTGGCGCCATGCATCTGCCCGGCGATGCCTAAAGCTTTTACCTCGCGCAGGGAGTGTTGCGCGCCCAGCGCTTGCATCGCGGTATTCGTCGCCTGCCACCACTGTTCGGGATCTTGTTCGGACCAGAGCGGATGCGGGCGCGAGACGGTCAGTTTTTCGGTATGCGTCGCCAGTACGTCGCCCTGTTCATTGAGCAGAATGGCTTTTACGCCCGAGGTCCCTAAATCAATCCCGATATACATGCAGCGTCTCCTTAACGCGAACGCCACGGCAAAGCGTGGCGCAGCACAAATGGTTTACAGCCAGTGCCCGGTTTCAGCGGGCACTTTTGTCGGCATTACTTATCGAACAGATAATGGTTTACCAGGTTTTCCAGCAGTTCCTGATGCCCGCTGTGGTGCTGCGGCGCCAGGTTATGCTGAGTCGCATAGTGCGCGATGTCGGTCAGGGTCATCTGGCCTGTGAGGATCTGCTGGCCCAATTCACCGTTCCAGCCGGCGTAGCGTTTCGCCACGCGTTTATCCAGCTCGCCGTCTTCAATCATGCGCGCCGCGACTTTCAGCGACAGCGCCATAGTGTCCATCGCGCCGATATGGCCGTAGAACAGATCGTATTTGTCGGTGCTCTGGCGACGAACTTTAGCATCAAAGTTCAGGCCGCCGGTGGTGAAGCCACCCGCCTTGAGGATCTCATACATCACCAGGGCGTTCTCTTCTACGCTGTTCGGGAACTGGTCGGTATCCCAGCCCAGCTGCGCATCGCCGCGGTTCGCGTCCACCGAACCGAACAGGCCCAGCGCAATAGCCGTGGCGATCTCGTGGTGGAAAGAGTGGCCGGCAAGGGTGGCGTGGTTGGCTTCAATGTTCAGTTTAATCTCTTTTTCCAGACCAAACTGTTTCAGGAACCCGTAAACCGTGGAGGCATCATAATCATATTGGTGCTTGGTCGGCTCCTGCGGCTTCGGCTCGATCAGCAGGGTGCCCTGGAAACCAATTTTGTGTTTGTGTTCAACCACCAGTTGCATAAAGCGGCCAATCTGCTCGCGCTCCTGGCGCAGATCGGTATTAAGCAGGGTTTCGTAGCCTTCGCGACCGCCCCACAGAACGTAGTTTTCACCGCCCAACTTGTGGGTCGCATTCATTGCGGTGACCACCTGAGTCGCCGCCCAACTAAAGACTTCCGGATCGGGGTTCGTCGCCGCCCCTGCGCCATAACGCGGGTTGGTAAAGCAGTTTGCCGTCCCCCACAGCAGTTTAACGCCGCTCTGCTGCTGTTTTTCCGCCAGTACGTCCACCATCTGCGCGAAGTTGTTGCTGTACTCTTTCAGCGAAGCGCCTTCCGGAGAAACGTCGACATCATGGAAGCAGTAATACGGCACATTCAACTTATGGAAAAACTCAAATGCCACTTCGGCTTTACGTTTCGCCATTTCCAGCGCTTCGCCCGGCTGCTGCCATGGACGATCGAAGGACCCCACGCCAAACATATCCGCGCCATTCCAGCAGAAAGTGTGCCAGTAGCAGGCAGCGAAACGCAGGTGGTCTTCCATGCGTTTACCCAGTACTAATTCATCCGGATTGTAGTGACGGAAAGCCAGTGGGTTAGTCGATTTCGGGCCTTCATAACGAACGCGATCGAGTTGATCGAAATAGGTCTGCATAGAGAACTCCATATTCAGGGGTGCGGCGAGTAACAAGTTATACGTCAATATAGAATTCCACTTTCGCCTTCCTCAATTACGTTATTTCACACCGCCATTGAGAGAATCCACAAACGTGCGCCAGCTCGCAAAAATAATTCCTCTCCACATCATTTATGGAATCCTATGATGGATGTGAAATGAAATAACCTGCATACTCTTGAATAAAATACGATCGCGGTCATAAATTACAAAACAAACTAAATTTCATAATGCGAAAATAAGAACAGGTAATTGCCAGCCCTCGCTTCCCCGTTAAGAATCTGCAACGTATCTGCAACCTGAAGTTTATTCCTGTACGCCTTACCTACCCTTTGAAAAGGTATCGTTATTATGAAGATAAAGAACCTTTGCCTTACGCTCTGCGCCTCATCGCTCCTTCTCGCCAGCATGGCGGGCATGGCTAAAGAAGTTAAGATTGGGATGGCCATCGACGACCTTCGTCTGGAACGCTGGCAAAAAGATCGCGATATTTTCGTCAATAAAGCGGAATCATTAGGTGCCAAAGTATTTGTGCAATCCGCCAATGGCAACGAAGAAACGCAAATGTCGCAAATTGAAAATATGATCAATCGCGGCGTCGATGTTTTAGTAATTATTCCTTACAACGGCCAGGTGCTCAGTAACGTTATTAAAGAAGCGAAGCAGGAGGGAATTAAAGTCCTCGCCTACGATCGCATGATTAATAATGCTGACATCGATTTTTATATTTCTTTCGACAATGAAAAAGTCGGTGAAATGCAGGCCCAAAGCCTGGTTGACAAAGTGCCGCAGGGTAATTATTTCCTGATGGGCGGCTCGCCGGTGGATAATAACGCCAAACTGTTCCGCGCCGGCCAGATGAAGGTGCTCAAACCTTATGTCGATGACGGCAAAATTAAGATCGTCGGCGATCAGTGGGTCGACGGCTGGCTGCCGGAAAATGCGTTAAAAATCATGGAAAACGCGCTGACGGCGAATAACAACAAAATTGACGCGGTAGTGGCTTCCAACGATGCGACCGCCGGTGGCGCTATCCAGGCGCTAAGCGCCCAGGGGCTGGCGGGTAAAGTCGCCATTTCCGGGCAGGATGCCGATCTGGCTGGCGTGAAACGTATTATTTCCGGCACGCAGACAATGACCGTTTATAAACCGATTACCACGCTTGCCACTAGCGCTGCCGAAATCGCCGTTGAATTAGGCAATGACCAGCAACCCAAGGCTGACGCCACGTTGAATAACGGCTTAAAAGATGTCCCCTCGCGCCTGTTAACGCCAATTGAAGTCAATAAAGAGAATATTGACGCCACGGTGATTAAAGACGGTTTCCACAAAAAGAGTGAACTGTAATGGCTGACGCCCCGCCTCGGGGCGTCATTTTCGTCCTGCCGGATATCGCTTTTGCGGAGTCTCTATGTCCTGGTTACTCGAAATGAAGAACATCACCAAAGCCTTTGGCGCGGTTAAGGCCGTGGATAACGTCAGCCTGCGGCTGAATGCCGGGGAAGTGGTGTCGTTATGCGGTGAAAATGGTTCGGGGAAATCAACGCTGATGAAAGTGCTGTGCGGGATCTATCCTCACGGCAGCTACGAAGGTGAAATTATTTTCGCTGGCGAGACGTTACAGGCGAATCATATTCGCGATACCGAGCGTAAAGGTATCGCCATTATTCACCAGGAGCTGGCGTTGGTGAAACATCTCACGGTGCTGGAAAATATCTTTCTCGGCGCCGAGGTCTCACGCCATGGCCTGCTGGATTACGAAACCATGACCCTGCGCTGCCAGAAGCTATTGGCGCAGGTGAATTTATCGATCTCGCCCGATACCCGCGTTGGCGATTTAGGCCTGGGCCAGCAACAGCTGGTCGAGATCGCCAAGGCGCTAAATAAACAGGTACGTTTGCTGATCCTCGATGAACCCACGGCATCATTAACCGAACAAGAAACCGCGACGCTGCTGGCAATTATTCGCGATCTGCAAAACCACGGCATCGCCTGTATTTATATTTCGCACAAGCTCAATGAAGTTAAAGCTATCTCCGACACTATCTGCGTAATACGTGACGGCCAGCATATTGGCACCCGCGACGCCAGCGGGATGAATGAAGATGACATCATCACTATGATGGTCGGGCGCGAGCTCACTGCGCTGTACCCAAATGAACCACATAGTCATGGCGATGAGATCTTGCGGGTCGAGCATCTCACCGCCTGGCACCCGGTTAACCGTCATATCAAGCGCGTCAACGACGTGTCGTTTTCCCTCCGCCGCGGCGAAATCCTTGGCATCGCCGGGTTAGTCGGCGCCGGGCGCACCGAGGCGGTACAGTGTCTGTTTGGCGTCTGGCCGGGGCGCTGGCAGGGAAGCATCTTTATCGACGGACAGCCGGTGACGATTAACAACTGCCAACAGGCGATTGCCCATGGCATCGCCATGGTGCCGGAAGACCGCAAAAAAGACGGCATCGTGCCGGTGATGGCTGTCGGCAAGAACATCACTCTCGCGGCGTTAAACCAGTTCACCGGCCCGGCAAGCAGCCTCGATGACGCCGCGGAGCAGCACTGCATTCAGCAGTCGATTCAGCGGCTGAAAATCAAAACGTCATCGCCGGATCTGGCGATTGGCCGCCTGAGCGGCGGCAATCAACAAAAGGCGATTCTGGCCCGCTGCCTGCTGCTCAATCCGCGCATTTTAATCCTCGATGAACCAACCCGCGGCATCGATATCGGTGCGAAATACGAAATCTACAAGCTTATCAATCAACTGGTGCAGCAAGGCATCGCCGTCATCGTGATCTCATCCGAACTGCCTGAAGTGCTCGGGCTGAGCGATAGGGTGCTGGTGATGCACGAAGGCAAGCTTAAGGCCGATTTGCATAATCAAGGTCTGACCCAGGAACAGGTGATGGAAGCCGCACTGAGGAGCGAACGCCATGTCGAAAAACACGTCGTCTGAAATCAAACTTACGCCATCCGCCCCTGCCGTTTTTCCGGCGCTGAAAGGGCTCAATCTCCAGGTTTTCGTGATGATCGCCGCGATTATCGCCATTATGCTGTTCTTTACCTGGGTTACCGACGGCGCCTATCTGAGCGCGCGTAATATCTCCAACCTCCTGCGGCAAACCGCCATCACCGGCATCCTCGCCGTCGGCATGGTGTTCGTGATCATTTCGGCGGAAATCGATCTGTCCGTCGGCTCGATGATGGGGCTGCTCGGCGGCGCGGCGGCGATTTTCGACGTCTGGCTCGGCTGGCCGCTGCCGCTCACCATCCTCGTTACGTTGGTCATGGGGCTGTTGCTCGGCGCGTGGAACGGATGGTGGGTCGCCTATCGCAAGGTGCCCTCTTTCATTGTTACCCTTGCCGGCATGCTGGCGTTTCGCGGAATTCTGATCGGTATTACCAACGGTACCACCGTCTCGCCCACCACGCCGGCGATGTCGCAAATCGGCCAAAGTTATTTACCGGACGGCATCGGCTTTGGTATCGGCGTTATTGGCATGGCGGCCTTTATCATCTGGCAATGGCGCGGGCGGATGCGCCGACAGGCGTTAGGGCTGGCGACCACCAGTTCTGGCGGCGCCGTTGGCCGTCAGACCATCACCGCAGTTATCGTGCTGGGCGCTATCTGGTTGCTCAATGATTATCGCGGCGTGCCGACGCCGGTGCTCATACTCGCCGCCCTGCTGCTGGCAGGCATGTTTATGGCGACCCGCACCGCTTTTGGCCGTCGTATCTATGCCATTGGCGGCAATCTGGAAGCGGCCCGCCTCTCCGGGATTAACGTCGAGCGCACCAAGCTGGCAGTCTTCGCTATTAACGGCCTGATGGTCGCTATCGCCGGGTTGATCCTCAGTTCGCGACTGGGAGCGGGTTCGCCTTCCGCCGGCAATATCGCCGAACTGGACGCCATCGCCGCCTGCGTGATTGGCGGCACCAGCCTGGCGGGCGGTATCGGCAGCGTGGCAGGGGCCGTAATGGGGGCGTTTATTATGTCGGCGCTGGATAATGGCATGAGCATGATGGACGTCGCCACCTTCTGGCAATACATCGTTAAAGGCGCCATTTTACTGTTGGCGGTCTGGATGGATTCGGCTACCAAGCGGAGAACATAACGGTATCACTATGAAAAATGCCCGAATAACTTGCGCCACCGCCAAACTTCGCCAAAAGGCGCTTGAAATAATTCGGGCATTAGCCGGTATTGTATGACCGGGGTAAGAGCAGGAATATATCTATGTTTGAAAAGCGTCACCGCATTACGCTGTTATTCAACGCCAACAAAGCCTATGACCGTCAGGTGGTTGAAGGCGTTGGCGAATATCTGCAGGCATCACAGCTGGAATGGGATATCTTTATCGAAGAGGATTTTCGCGCGCGTATCGAAAACATCAAAGAGTGGTTGGGCGATGGCGTTATCGCCGATTACGACGACCCGGAGATAGAAAAGCTGCTGGCGGATGTCAAAGTGCCAATTATCGGCGTCGGCGGCTCCTACCATAAGCCAGAATGCTATCCGCCTGTTCACTATATCGCCACCGATAATGCCGCGCTGGTCGAAAGCGCATTCCTGCATCTGAAAGAAAAAGGCGTGAACCGTTTCGCTTTTTACGGGCTACCGACCTCCAGCGGCAAGCGGTGGGCGATGGAGCGCGAACACGCCTTCAGCCAGCTAGTCGCCAAAGAGAAATACCGTGGCGTGGTCTATCAGGGGCTGGAGACCGCGCCGGAGAACTGGCAGCATGCGCAAAATCGGCTCGCCGACTGGCTACAAACGCTGCCGCCGCAAACCGGCATTATCGCCGTGACCGATGCCCGGGCACGTCACGTCCTGCAGGCCTGTGAGCTGCTGCATATTCCGGTGCCGGAAAAATTGTGCGTCATTGGCATCGATAACGAAGAACTGACCCGCTACCTCTCCCGCGTCGCGCTCTCTTCCGTGGCGCAGGGTACCCGGCAGATGGGCTACCAGGCGGCGAAACTTCTGCATCGATTACTGGAAAACGAAGCGCTACCGCTACAGCGGCTGCTGGTGCCGCCGATGCGCGTCATTGAGCGACGCTCCACCGATTATCGCTCGCTCACCGACCCTGCGGTGATTCAGGCGATGCATTATATCCGCAATCACGCCTGCAAAGGCATCAAGGTTGAGCAGGTGCTCGACGCCGTCGGCATCTCTCGCTCTAATCTGGAGAAACGCTTTAAAGAAGAGGTCGGCGAGACCATCCACACGGTGATCCACAGCGAAAAGCTGGAAAAAGCGCGCAGCCTGCTGGTCTCCACCACGCTATCGATAAACGAAATTTCGCAGATGTGCGGTTATCCGTCGCTGCAGTATTTCTATTCAGTGTTTAAGAAAGAGTACGACGTGACGCCGAAAGAGTACCGCGATCGGCACAGTGAAGTGATGATGTAGCAGAAAAGAAAAATGCCCGGGCTTACGCACCGGGCATTGATGATTACATATGAGCGGCAATTAGGCGCTGATTGTCCTGATACATAGCGAAGAGATAGTTGTTATAGCTCGACCCTTTCGTCGAGTACCCCTTCAACTTGTGGATCATCGCGCTGGCAGTCACTTCCTGGTCCGTCTTACGCAGCTGTGCGCGAGACTTACGGAAGGATGAATAAGCCGGATGCGTGTTAAGGTTTCTCACGTAAGCCTGAACCGACTGCTCGACCGATTCAAACTGGGAGTAGCCTTTCATCGCACCGCGACAATTGCCGCCGCCGCACTTCATACCAAACAGGTTGTTGTTGACGCGCGCCAGCTTCGAGGTGCCCCAACCGCTTTCCGCCGCCGCCATGGTCGCCACCATGCTGTTTGGAATAATGTCGACGCGCTCAAGCAGCGAGTTCCATGGTATACGGCGAGTATTGCCAGACCACTTCACTTTATAACGTGAGGCGATATCTTTCAGACGCGCCTGCTCGCTCGGCGACCAACGGCCGTCGTATTGCTTAGAGACAAGCCAGTTACGATCTGCCGTGATCGCTTGATTTTGCTTTGTAATGTAAGGCATAACCGTCCGGAGAAACGCTTTTTTCCTTGGTGTCCCGGAAGGGTATTTTCGCAAATCAGGAAGTGAACTGCTCTTTACACTATTGCGAGAATACTCTTGTTTACTGCTAACCTTGATACTACTTGGCTTCTTTACTTTCTTAACTACTGAGGCTTTATGACTCTTTGTTGCTGTGTGCGTTGTCGCCAACACACTACCTGAAAATATACAGGTAAGTAACATGAGTATCGCAGCCCCATATCGTCGCATGGGAATCGATATCATTAGGTCTCCTGGTCGGATTTACTCATTCCAACACCTTGTTTTTCGCAAAAAATCGATAGTTGAATCGCGAATAGTATCAAAAATACCCAGAGAGAGCATCAAGAGAAATAGTCCAATTCCGAATTGCTGTCACCTGAAATCGGTTTCTGCACCGTCGCGAATGCGCAGAAATGCTATCTCCGTCTCATTTATAGCTCATTTTTTGAGCTAAATCACTCACCCCTTTTCATCCTCCCCGCAAAATTACCGGCGGGATGATTTCAACCTTATGGCGCGCAGACACACTGTGATAAAAACCACTAACAGGACTCCAGCATGAAACTCGCTGCGCTTGCCTCGCTACTGCTGCCCGGGATGGCCTTTGCCGCCTGGACAACCGCTGACTTCCCCGCCTTTACTGAACAGGATGCAGGCCGTTTCACGACGCAAAATGAGGTGACGAAGGGTACCCGCCCTTTGCGGATAAGTTTTGACCAACAGTGCTGGCAGCCTGCGGGGGCGATAAAACTCAATCAGATGCTGTCGCTGGAACCCTGCCGGGATACGCCGCCGCAGTGGCGCGTGTTCCGTGACGGGCGCTATACGCTGGAAGTCGATACCCGCTCCGGTACGCCAACGCTGATGCTGTCGCTGGCGGAACAGCACACTACCAGTACGCAGCCGCTGCTGCGCCAGTGCCCCAAATGGGATGGTAAACCGCTGACGCTCGACGTCGGCCAAACGTTCGCTGAAGGAAGCCAGGTCCGCGATTTTTATAGCGGTAATATCGCCACGGTGAAAGCGGGCAAAATCACGCTGCGGCCCGCCGCTGGTAGTAATGGGCTCCTGCTGCTTGAACAAGCGAATAGCGCCGCCAGCGCGCCGTTTAACTGGCACAACGCCACGATCTATTTTGTCCTGACCGATCGCTTCGTCAACGGCAATCCGGCCAACGACAACAGCTACGGGCGCCATAAAGACGGTATGCAGGAGATAGGCACCTTCCACGGCGGCGATTTACAAGGGCTGACCAGCAAGCTGGATTATCTTCAACAGCTTGGCGTCAACGCGCTATGGATAAGTTCACCGCTGGAGCAAATTCACGGCTGGGTCGGCGGCGGCACCAAAGGCGACTTTCCCCACTACGCCTATCACGGTTACTACACCCAGGACTGGACCCGTCTTGACGCCAACATGGGTGACGAAGCCGATCTTCGGCAACTGGTTGATGAGGCCCATCGGCGCGGTATACGCGTGCTGTTTGATATCGTCATGAATCACGCCGGTTACGCCACGCTCGCCGATATGCAGGAATTTCACTTCGGTTCGTTGTACCTGAAAGGCGATGAACTGAAAAAAACGCTTGGCGAGCGCTGGACCGATTGGGAACCGGCGTCGGGGCAAAGCTGGCACAGCTTCAATGATTACATCAACTTCAGCGATAAAGCAGGCTGGGAACAATGGTGGGGGAAAAAATGGATCCGCACCGATATCGGCGACTACGACAATCCGGGTTTCGACGATTTCACCATGTCGCTGGCGTTCCTGCCGGACCTGAAAACCGAATCGACGATCCCTTCTGGCCTGCCAAATTTCTATCGTCACAAGCCAGATACCGCCGCCAAAGAGATAGCCGGCTACACGCCGCGGGACTATCTGACCCACTGGCTTAGCCAATGGGTACGCGACTACGGGATTGACGGTTTCCGCGTCGATACCGCGAAACACGTCGAACCGGACGCCTGGCAGCAGCTCAAAACGCAGGCCACGGCCGCGCTGGCGGAATGGAAAAAAGCGAATCCGCAGAAAGCGCTGGATGATGCGCCATTCTGGATGACCGGCGAGGCCTGGGGTCACGGCGTAATGCAAAGCGACTACTATCGCCACGGCTTCGACGCGATGATTAATTTCGATTATCAGGATCAAGCGGCGAAAGCAGCAAACTGTCTTGCAAACATGGACGCCACCTGGCAGCAGATGGCGGACAAGCTGCAGGGTTTCAACGTGCTGAGCTATCTCTCCTCGCACGATACCCGCCTGTTCCGCGAAGGCGGCAGCCGGGCGGCGGAACTGTTATTACTCGCGCCAGGCGCCGTGCAACTCTTCTATGGCGATGAATCTTCGCGCCCGTTCGGCCCCACGGGCTCCGACCCGCTGCAGGGTACCCGCTCCGATATGAACTGGCAGGATGTTGCCGGCAGCGCATCCGATAATGTCGCGCACTGGCAAAAAATCGCCCAATTCCGCGCCCGCCATCCGGCCATTGGTATGGGTAAACAACAGACGCTGACGCTAGAGCAGGGCTATGGTTTCGTGCGTGAAAGCAGCGCTGATAAAGTGATGGTTGTCTGGGCCGGACAGCAATAGCAGTCGCTTACCGGGCTCCTTGCCGCTGGCGGGAGCCTTTTCAGCACAAATTACTAATATCTCCCCTATTAGCAGAACAAAAAATAAATCGCTCCCTCCTGTGCCGATTTGCACCGCGTTGACGCTGGCGTTATGGTAATTCCCTTTCCAGAAGACCAACAGAATATCCGCGATGACATTTTCACTTTTCGGCGACAAATTCACCCGTCATTCAGGCATCACCCGCCTGATGGAAGACCTCAATGACGGCCTGCGCACACCGGGCGCGATCATGCTGGGCGGCGGCAACCCCGCGCAAATCCCGGAGATGAATGAATACTTCAATAGCCTGCTGGCCGATATGCTGGATAACGGCAAAGCCCTTGATGCGCTTTGCAATTATGATGGTCCGCAAGGGAAAAGCGAGCTTCTGACCCTGCTTGCGCAAATGCTGCGCGAAGAATTAGGTTGGGAGATCGAACCACAGAATATTGCTCTAACAAATGGCAGCCAGAGTGCATTTTTCTACTTATTTAACCTGTTTGCCGGCCGCCGTGCCGACGGCACCACCCGCAAAGTGCTGTTCCCGCTGACGCCAGAATATATCGGCTACGCCGATTCCGGGCTGGAAGAGGATCTGTTTGTCGCCACCCGTCCCAACATTGAGCTGCTGCCGGAAGGCCAGTTTAAGTATCACGTGGACTTCGAACATCTGCAGATCACCGAAGAGACGGGGATGATCTGCGTCTCCCGGCCAACCAACCCGACCGGCAACGTCATTACCGACGAAGAGCTTATTAAGCTGGATGCCCTCGCCAATCAGCACGGCGTCCCGCTGGTTATTGATAACGCCTATGGCGTGCCTTTCCCGGGTATTATTTTTAGCGAAGCGCGCCCGCTGTGGAATCCGAACATCGTGCTGTGCATGAGCTTATCCAAGCTCGGCCTGCCGGGCACGCGCTGCGGCATTATCATCGCCAACGAGAAAATCATTACCGCCATCAGCAATATGAACGGCATTATCAGCCTCGCTCCGGGCGGCATTGGTCCGGCAATGATGTGCGAAATGATTAAGCGTAAAGACCTGCTGCGTCTGTCGGAGACGGTGATTAAACCGTTCTATTATCAGCGTGTTCAGGAAACTATCGCTACCATTCGCCGCTATTTGCCGGAAGAACGCTGCCTGATTCATAAACCGGAAGGGGCGATTTTCCTCTGGCTGTGGTTTAAGGATCTGCCGATCTCCACCGAGCTGCTGTATCAGCGCCTGAAACAACGCGGTGTGCTGATGGTGCCGGGCGATTACTTCTTCCCGGGGCTGGACAAGCCGTGGCCGCATACGCATCAGTGCATGCGCATGAACTACGTGCCGGACCCGGAGAAAATCGAGGCGGGAGTGAAAATTCTTGCCGAAGAGATTGAGCGCGCCTGGCAGGAGCAAGACGCCTGATGGTGTTTCCCGGCCATGACTGACCGGGAACATCCGATTACATTGCCTGCGCCGCCCAACGGCGGCGCTCGGCGCTTAATCTTTCCAGCTCGGCGGGCTCAATACAGCGCAGCGCCTGAGTCGGACAGGCCGCTACGCACGCCGGCCCCGTTTGCCGGTGCGCGCACAGATCGCACTTCAGCGCCTGCACGCCTTCGTCGGTCAACATCACCGTCATCGCCCCATAAGGGCACGCCACCATACAGCTTTTACAACCAATGCACAGGCGTTGATCGACTCGCCAGACGTCGCCTTCATGGCGTATTGCCCCTTCCGGGCAGACGTTCGCGCAGGGCGCATCCTCGCACTGACGGCACAGCGTCGCCGTTGATAGCTCATCGCTCTTAACCACCCGAATCCGCGGCGCAAAGCGTCTTGCAGAAACGGTAGAACAATCTTGATCCTGCTGATGCGACACCACGCAGGCCACCTCGCAGGTTCGGCAGCCGATACACTTTTGCGCATCGGCGATAATAAACCGGTTCATCCTCAACTCCATTCGGGATAAAAACGCAGCGTGCCAGAAAAGCCCCGCTACGCGCTTTGATCCTGAATGGAATCAGCAACGTTTTAGGCAAATGCGACATCAAATTTGGGTAAAACCGGGGGGAATGGCGCTTCACCCGGCGGCGTATCGCCGCCGGGGAGTTTTTAGGATTACATCGCGGCGCGGAAAATCGCCATGATTTCTTCGTGAGTCGCCTGAATCGGATTGGTTAAACCGCAGGCATCTTTCAGCGCGTTGCTGGCCAGCAGCGGGATATCCTCTTCTTTAACGTTCAGATCGCGCAGACCGGCCGGGATGCCGACTTTACGCGCCAGCTCGCGGATAGCCGCGATGCAGGCTTCCGCGCCCTGCTTATCGTTCAGCCCGGCAACGTTCACGCCCATTGCCTGCGCGCAGTCACGCAGACGCGCGGCGGCGACGCTGCAGTTGTACTCCTGCACAAACGGCAGCAGTACGGCGTTGCAGACGCCGTGCGGCAGATCGTAGAAGCCGCCCAGCTGGTGCGCCATTGCGTGGACGTAGCCCAGCGACGCGTTGTTGAAGGCCATACCGGCAAGGAACTGCGCATAGGCCATCGCTTCACGCGCCTGTTCATTGCCGCCATCTTCCACTGCGTGAGTTAAATTCTGCGAAATCATGGTCATCGCTTTCAACGCGCAGGCATCGGTGATCGGCGTCGCCGCGATAGAAACATAGGCTTCGATAGCGTGAGTCAACGCGTCCATACCGGTGGCGGCGGTCAGCGATTTCGGCATCCCCATCATCAGCGAGGAGTCGTTAACCGACAGAACCGGCGTCACGTGCTTATCGACAATCGCCATTTTGATGTGGCGATCGACATCGGTAATGATGCAGAAGCGGGTCATTTCGGAAGCCGTACCGGCGGTGGTATTGATAGCGATCATCGGCAATTGCGGTTTTGCCGAACGGTCCACCCCTTCATAGTCACGGATGTTTCCGCCATTTGCCGCGACCAGCGCGATACCTTTCGCGCAATCGTGCGGGGAACCGCCGCCCAGGGAAATCACGCAATCGCAGTTATTCTCTTTCAGCAGCGCCAGACCGCTTTCGACGTTCAGAGTCGTCGGGTTCGGGTGCACGCCGTCATACACCACGCTGAAAATATCCCGCTCCTGTAACGCCTTTTGTACTTCACCCGCCATACCTAATTTATTCAGCATCGCGTCGGTGACAATTAATGCCCGACGATATCCGTATTGCTGGATAGTATTCATCGCTTCAGTAACAGAACCAGCGCCAATAACGTTTACTGGCGGAATATAAAAAGTCGATGCAGCCATGATGATTCCTTCATTTAGGTGAATATCATGGAAGGGTACGAGGATGTCGAAATAAAAAACATGACCTGAACGCCATTTATGGCAAGAAATTTGATGAAAAACAGTACGTTAATATTTTCATTTTTAACGTACTGTTAAACATTACCGGCTTAATTTTTCATTTGCGTGATTATTCGCCGTTTTTATTTTCAGGGAATAACAGCGCATCGCGAAGTAGATGATCGTTGCCCCGACGGCGGGTAAAGCCAATGCGGTCGAAATATTCGAGAATTTGAATCGCCAGTTTACGGCCAATATTCAGCGTATCGCGAAAATCCGCCGCGCAGGTGGAACCACGCTGCAGATCCAGGCGGCGGATCAATTGCGCAAATTCAACAATCCGATCGTTGCGATAATAACGATCTTTCACGATCGCCGTAATCATCCCCTGCTGCGCCGCCTGGCGCAGCACCGCGCGCATCAACGACTCTTCGACGTTCAGATCGCGCGCCAGATCGCGCACCCACCATGGCTCATCGGCGAAGAGCGATTCCGCACGCTGCCAGATGGCCTGCTGCTCATCGGTAAACCCGGCTTTATGTTCCGGCAGGTGCAGCCAGCCGTGATGGCTTTGAATGACGCCGCTGCTGCGCATCTGTTCAATCAACAACAGCACCAGCGCTTCATCTTCCATCGGCAGCGCAATCCGCCGCAGACGTTCACGCCCCGGCCCCGGCTCATCGCGATGCTGGTCGTGATAACGGGCCAGCGCGTCGAGCAGTTTTTTCTGCCAGCGGGCGGCCAGCGGCGCACTAAGCAGGCTATTCCCGGCCTGCAGGTAGTCCGGACGGTTAATTAATGCCGTCAGGCCGTCGGCGCTCAGCTGCCGCGCCCAGGCAAACTCGTCAAGACGCACCGCATCGCGCTGCAGATGAATATCCAACGCCTGCGCATCGTCGCCCTGCGCTGCCGCCAGCGTGTAAAGCCATTGCAGATACTCCGGCTTGCGTTTACCGCGGCGCGGCGGATTCAGCGTCACCACCCGCGCGCCGGCCAGCGTCAAACGAGCGGAGATATCGCGCAACACCAGACGATCGTTATCCGCCAGCCACAGCGGCGTATCCAGCACCAGCTCGGCCAGATTGCCTTCCAGTAACGAAACGCGGCCAGTGATATGACTGGCGGCATGGTGGATATGCAGCGACTGCCACTGGCTGAGCGGCGCGTGACAGGTGAGCTCGACGATCGCCCGCTCGCAAGGTTCTGCGGGCTGCGCCGAGAGCAGCCAGTCGCCGCGGCTGAGATCCTCTTTTTGCGCGTCGCCGACGATGTTCAACGCGATACGCTGCCCGGCCCGCGCCTGTTCAACCGGCTGATTCTGCGCATGTAGCCCGCGGACGCGCATGGGTTTATTGGCGCCGGTCAGCCAGAGGGTATCGCCGATTTTTACCTCGCCGGATAACGCCGTCCCGGTCACCACCAGCCCCGCGCCCTTAACGGTAAAGGCGCGATCCAGCGCCAGACGAAAACGCTGCTGTTGCGGATGCGCGCGCTCGGTCAGCTGGAGCAAATGGCTGCGCAGTTCGGCAATGCTGAGGTTTTCCGTCGCCGCGGTGGCGAAGAAAGCCACGTCGTCGAACCCCAGCTCGCTCAGCGTGGATTCCACCTGTGCCCGGACTTCGGCAACCCGCGCCGCGTCCACGCGGTCCGTTTTGGTCAACGCAACGGTTAACGTCGGTTTTCCCGTTAACTGCAGAATTGCCAGGTGCTCGCGGGTTTGCGCCATCACGCCGTCATCGCAGGCCACCACCAGCAGCGCGTGATCGATCCCGCCCACGCCGGCCAACATGTTGGACAAAAACTTTTCATGCCCCGGCACATCGATAAAACCCAACACCCGGCCATCAGGCTGCGGCCAATAGGCGTAGCCGAGATCGATAGTCATACCGCGTGATTTCTCTTCCGGCAGACGATCGGCGTTGACGCCGGTAATCGCCTGCAGCAGCGTGGTTTTGCCGTGGTCCACATGTCCGGCGGTGGCAATAATCATCTCAATAACATCTCCATAAACCGGGGTTCATCTTCAAGACAGCGCAGATCCAGCCATAAGCGGCCATCATAAATTCTGCCGATCGTCGGTATCGGCAAGGCGCGCCAGCGGGCGGCCAGCGCTTCCAGCTGGCTGCCGCGACCATCGCGCGGCGTAAAGGTTAACGCGGCGCTGGGCAGTCGGTCGACCGGCAACGACCCGCTGCCGATTTGCGATAAACACGCTTCGACGCGCACGTCAAAATCGCTATAGTGCGCCGCCAGCCGAGGCTGAATGCGCTCGCCCTGCTGGCGAATATCTTCGGCGCGGCGGGTTAGCAGGCGCAGCGTCGGCAGCTCGTCGGCCAGCGCCTCCGGATGTAGATACAGCCGCAGAGTCGCCTCCAGCGCCGCCAGCGTCATTTTATCCGCCCGCAGCGCACGCTTAAGCGGATGACTCTGTAACTTAGCGATCAGCGCCCTGTCGCCAACGATAATCCCCGCCTGCGGTCCGCCGAGCAGCTTATCGCCGGAAAAGCTCACCAGGTTCACGCCCGCGGCAATCAGTTCCTGCGGCATCGGTTCTTTCGGCAAACCGTACTGGCTCAAATCCACCAGCGAACCGCTGCCGAGATCGGCCACCACCGGCACGCCATATTCGCGGCCAATTTCCGCCAGCTCCGCCTCATCAACCGCTTTGGTAAAGCCTTCAATGCTGTAGTTGCTGGTATGCACTTTCATCAGCAGCGCAGTCTGCTCATTGATAGCCTGACAATAATCTTTGGCGTGGGTGCGGTTAGTGGTGCCCACTTCATGCAGCAGACAACCGGCCTGGCGCATGACGTCGGGGATGCGAAATGCGCCGCCGATCTCGACCAGTTCGCCGCGCGAAACCACCACTTCTTTCCCGCTGGCCGTCGCCGCCAGCATCAGCAGCACCGCCGCCGCGTTGTTATTGACGATACAGGCATCTTCCGCGCCGGTGATCCGACACAGCAGATCGGCCAGCGCCCGGTCGCGATGACCGCGCCCGGCATCGTCGAGATCGTATTCCAGCGTGACCGCCGCGCGCATCGCCTGCGCCACCGCCTGCACCGCGGCTTCCGCCTGGATAGCGCGCCCCAGATTGGTGTGCAGCAGGGTGCCCGTCAGGTTGAATACCGGACGCAGCGCGCTCTGCTGACTATGGTTCAGCCGGCTGGCGGTCTCCTGCGGCCAGTCGTCGCACCACTCTGGCAATGCCTGCGCCTGGCGGATATGTTTCCGCGCCTCATCCAACATCTGGCGCAGAAGCGCCACGATTTGCGAATGGCCATGGCGATCGAGCAGTAAAGCAAAAGCGGGATCGCGAAGTAAACGGTCAATGGCCGGAAGCCGGGTATAAAGCGCGCGAGTATCGGTAGACATGAGTGAACCTGACGATAAGTTATTTTCCCCCCTCCCGACGGGAGAGGGAGTCAACAATGAGTGGCGATTGTAACGCCTGCGCGAGGAAACTGTTACCTGCCTGGGTCAACTCCCTGGCGGTTCGGTACGGGCAAAACTGGATCGCTGAAACAACGTCTCGACCAGTTTGACCAGTTTTGGCCGCGTCGCGCACCAGCCGGGCGCCACGCGACGAAAATTCAGATAAGCAATAGCGCAGGCGGCAGTAATGGTCGCCAGATTCAGCTCACCGTGACGCAAGGTACCGTCGGCGGCGTACCCTTCCAACATATCAAGGCCGCGAGCGATTTTTTCCCGCTGGCGGAGCAGTTCGGTTTCTGACTGCTGGGCCGCCGGACGCGCTTTTTCCCGCACCAGTGCGATCGCCGCCTCCATGATGCCGTCAGACAAGGCTTCCAGTTGGCGCATCTTCAGCGCCGCCAGAGGTTCCGCGGGCAGCATCGCCGGCGCGACGTTTAGCAGTTCCAGATATTGCGCAATAATGGGCGAATCAAACCAGCACGCGCCGTCATCGGTCAGCAACGCCGGGACTTTTCCCAGCGGGTTGTACTGCGCCACACCGTTGACGTCGTTATAGGGGAATTCGTTCACAAACTCGAAGGGGATCGCCTTTTCCAGCAAGATAACGGAAATTTTGCGTACAAAAGGACTGGTATAGCTGCCGATCAGTTTCATTGCCTGCTCCTTTCGCCAACGAAAAGATCAGTATGGTTCAGGCGCAGGCAAATGGCAGGCGCGACGTTGTCTCAACCTGCCGCCGATCGCATTAATGATCGAGATAGAGGTAGTGCATCCAGCTGGTCATGCGCAGCAGCACTTTTCTCATCACCGACACGTGGGTGAAATGGTCGGAATAGACCGCCACTTGGGCGTAGATGCCGTCGGGCAGCGCATCGACCTGCGCATCGGGATCCAGTTCAATTGTCGCCAGCACGCCATCGCTACCCGGCGTGACGCTCAGCGACTGCAGCGAACCCTGCGCCTGATAAGTCCCGCCCGGCACCACCGGCAATACGTTGACCAGTTTACCGTGGAATACCTGACCTGGCAGGGCGTTAAACACCGCTTCGGCATCATCGCCGGCCTCCAGCCTGAGCAACGAGTTCTGGCGGAACTGGGCGACAATTAGCCGTTTCTGTTGCGGAATAAAGACCATCACCGGGCGCAGCGGCAGCGACGCGGCGTAGGTTCCCGGGCGAATCAGCACCTGGGTAATGTAGCCATCGCTCGGCGCCCGGACGGTGGTCTGATCGAGGTTATATTTCGCTTCCGCCAACTGCGCGCGCAGGCTCACCACCTGCGACTGTTCGCCATTCAGCGTGCTATCCAGCTGGCTCTGAATCTGCGCCTGCTCGGCAACCGAGGCTTTCACCAACGCATCCTGGGCAAGATAGTTTTGCCGCGCATTATCGATATCGCTTTCCGAAAATGGGTTGACCCGCGCCTGGCTGCCTTTCAAATAGCGCTGATAATCTTTATACAGCCGGTCGCGCTCGGCGGAGACGCGCACGGTGTTCGCCTGCGCTTCCTGCAGTTGGGCTTTCAGGGTATTGATACTGTGCAGAGCGGTGACCAGATCGGCCTGCAGCCTGTCGACACGCGCCTGGTAGCGCGCCGGGTCGATAGTAAATAGTACCTCGCCCTTTTTCACCCGCTGGTTGGCTTTATCGGTCACGCTGCTAACAATGCCGGTAACCTGCGGCGTAATAGGAATAGAAATAACCGCTTTCTGCGCAGTAAAAGTATAAGGGTGGTTATAGTTCATTAATAAAATAAGCGCGCTAACAATAAATACGCCGCCCAGGGCCGCGGTCGGGACCGTCCATTTATTTACCGGAATACGGAATATTTTAAATACCGACCACGCAATGGCCACGTACGTCAAAATGATCAACAGGTCCATGATTATTTCTCCGTTGAGGATGGCGGCGCTGTCGGCTGCAGATGCGCGATTTTATGTTCGAGTTCAGCGATACGCTGATTGAGCTGCGCCAGCTCGCTGTCAGCGCCATCAGTCCCTGCGTCATTCGGCTTATGCTGCATTCCCCAGCCGCGCTCCGGCTGATAGAGGGTGGCCCAGATCCATAAAAATGGCCATATTACGTGCAGCGTAAACAGGCTGACCCACCCCGCGACGTGAATTGCGTCAGAGTGCGGATGATTACGTTTCTTCGCAATCAGGTACGGAATATCGTGCAAAATAATAATCCCGTAAAAAATAACCAGGAAAACGAAGATTAGAACGCCCAGCGCAAAATAATTGAGAAACATAATTTCCTCGATTCACGCTAATAGATTATTGGAATTGTGAGCGCCGACGAAGCGGCGGCTGGCTGACAATTTGAGCATAATTCACCGTTTTCATTTCCGCCATCAGCGGCAAAAAATGTTCTTCGCGCAGGCGGGTTGCAAAGTTACATCGTTGGCCGCTGGGGAAAGCAGAACCTGCGGCAGATCACACCTGGCGGAATTGAGCGCAAAATATTTTGTGATGCTCATCACAAACAAATAACAAAATCGCAAAGTTATAATGTGACGAATATCACATAAATATGCGATTCAGGAGCTTTCATGGCCTGTTGTTGTTTTTTTACACATCATTTTTGTGATGATGATCACTACATATAAGCACCAGACACCTATATTTATGTGATCAAAATCACATAAAAAGCCGCTCGCTGGACAGCTTAACGATTCAGTGCCAGATTTCGCACTATCAATCAGGGTCCGGCTACCTCTGCCGCCACATTAACAACAAACCTCGGGCGTTCAGCCTGCGCGATAAGCAAAACAGAAGAAGGGGTGTTTTATGTCATCCGATATCAAGATCAAGGTGCAAAGCTTTGGTCGTTTCCTCAGCAATATGGTGATGCCGAATATCGGCGCGTTTATCGCGTGGGGGATTATCACCGCGTTATTTATCCCAACAGGGTGGTTGCCGAACGAGACGCTGGCGAAGCTGGTCGGCCCGATGATCACCTACCTGCTGCCGCTACTGATCGGTTATACCGGCGGTAAGTTGGTTGGCGGTGAACGCGGCGGCGTCGTCGGCGCTATCACCACCATGGGCGTTATCGTCGGCGCGGATATGCCGATGTTCCTCGGCTCAATGATCGCCGGCCCGCTCGGTGGCTACTGCATTAAGAAATTTGACGCCTGGGTAGACGGTAAGATCAAATCCGGTTTCGAAATGCTGGTGAATAACTTCTCCGCCGGCATCATCGGGATGATCCTTGCCATTCTGGCGTTCCTCGGCATCGGCCCGGCGGTTGAAGTGCTGTCAAAACTGCTGGCGGCTGGCGTTAACTTCATGGTGGCGCACGACATGCTGCCGCTGGCGTCTATCTTTGTTGAACCGGCGAAAATCCTGTTCCTCAATAACGCGATTAACCACGGTATCTTCTCGCCGCTGGGTATTCAGCAGTCCCATGAGCTTGGCAAATCCATCTTCTTCCTGATTGAAGCTAACCCGGGTCCGGGGATGGGCGTTCTGCTGGCGTACATGTTCTTTGGCCGCGGCAGCGCGAAGCAGTCTGCGGGCGGTGCGGCAATCATCCACTTCCTGGGCGGTATCCACGAAATTTACTTCCCGTACGTGCTGATGAACCCGCGTCTGATTCTGGCCGTTATCCTCGGCGGTATGACCGGTGTCTTCACCCTGACTATCCTCAACGGCGGCCTGGTTTCCCCGGCTTCCCCGGGTTCCATTCTGGCGGTACTGGCGATGACGCCAAAAGGCGCCTACTTCGCTAACATCGCGGCCATTATTGCGGCGATGGCGGTCTCCTTTATTGTCTCCGCCATCCTGCTGAAAACCAGCAAAGTGAAAGAAGAAGACGATATCGAAGCCGCAACCCGTCGCATGCACGACATGAAAGCCGAGTCCAAAGGCGCGGCGACGCCGTTGGCGGCGGGCGACGTGGCTAACGACCTTAGCCACGTGCGTAAAATCATCGTTGCCTGCGACGCCGGTATGGGTTCCAGCGCCATGGGCGCCGGGGTACTGCGTAAGAAAGTCCAGGATGCCGGACTGAGCAATATCTCTGTCACTAACAGCGCGATTAACAACCTGCCGCCGGATGTCGACCTGGTGATCACCCACCGCGACCTGACCGAGCGCGCCATGCGCCAGGTACCGCAGGCACAGCATATTTCGCTGACCAACTTCCTCGACAGCGGTCTGTATACCAGCCTGACCGAGCGTCTGGTAGCGGCGCAGCGCCACATCGACAACGAAGTGAAAGTCACCGATAGCCTGAAAGATAGCTTTGATAATACTGACAAAAACCTGTTCCAGCTGGGTGCGGATAACATCTTCCTCGGGCGCAAAGCGGCGACCAAAGAAGAGGCCATTCGCTTCGCCGGTGAACAATTGGTGAAAGGCGGATACGTTGAGCCGGAATACGTGCAGGCGATGCTCGACCGCGAGAAGCTGACCTCAACCTATCTTGGCGAATCTATCGCGGTACCGCACGGTACCATTGAAGCGAAAGACCGGGTACTGAAAACCGGCGTCGTCTTCTGCCAGTATCCGGAAGGCGTGCGCTTCGGCGAAGAAGAAGATGAAGTCGCGCGTCTGGTCATCGGTATCGCCGCCCGCAACAACGAACACATTCACGTTATCACCAGCCTGACCAACGCACTGGATGATGAAACCGTGATTGAGCGGCTGGCGAAAACCACCAGCGTCGAAGAAGTCCTATCGTTGCTGAATAAATAACCACAACGCTCCATACCCTCTCCCTTTGGGAGAGGGTTGGGGTGAGGGAAAAGCCTCACCCCAGCCCTCTCAGGTAAAAACATTAATTGAAGGTTAATACTATGAAAGCATTACATTTTGGCGCAGGTAATATCGGACGTGGCTTCATTGGCAAACTGCTGGCTGACGCCGGTATCTCCCTTACGTTCGCCGATGTTAATCAGGTGGTCCTTGATGCCCTGAATGCCCGTCATAGCTATCAGGTCCACGTGGTGGGTGAAAACGAACAGGTTGATACCGTCTCCGGCGTGAATGCCGTCAGCAGCATTGGCGATGAGGTGGTGGATCTGATCGCCGATGTCGACCTGGTGACCACCGCGGTCGGCCCCGTCGTTCTGGAGCGTATCGCCCCTGCCATCGCCAAAGGCCTGGTGAAACGTAAAGCGCAGGGTATTGAACGCCCGCTGAATATCATCGCCTGCGAAAACATGGTACGCGGCACCAGCCAGCTGAAAGGCCATGTGTTTAACGCGCTGGCGGAAGAGGACAAAGCGTGGGTTGAAGCGCATATCGGCTTCGTCGACTCCGCCGTAGACCGCATCGTGCCGCCGTCGGCTTCCGCCACCCACGATCCGCTGGAAGTCACCGTTGAAACCTTCAGCGAATGGATTGTGGATAAAACCCAGTTTAAGGGCGAGCTGCCGAACATCCCAGGAATGGAATTAACCGATAACCTGATGGCATTTGTCGAGCGTAAGCTATTCACCTTAAACACCGGGCATGCTATAACCGCCTACCTCGGGAAACTGGCGGGCCATCAAACGATTCGCGACGCGATTCTCGATGAGCACATTCGCGCCGTCGTGAAAGGCGCAATGGAAGAGAGCGGCGCGGTGCTGATTAAACGCTACAGCTTTGATGCGCAGAAACACGCGGCTTATATCCAGAAGATCCTCGGTCGCTTTGAGAACCCGTATCTGAAAGATGATGTGGAGCGCGTCGGCCGCCAGCCGCTGCGTAAATTGAGCGCGGGCGATCGTTTGATCAAGCCGCTGCTTGGCACGCTGGAATACGGCCTGCCGCACCGGAACCTGGTAAAAGGGATTGCCGCGGCCATGCATTTCCGCAGCGAAGACGATCCGCAGGCTCAGGAACTGGCGGCGCTGATTGCCGAAAAAGGGCCACAGGCCGCGCTGGCGCAGATTTCCGGTCTGGATGCGGCAAGCGCTGTAGTGGCGGAAGCCGTTAACGACTACAACGCGGTAAAATGATGTACAACCTGGCGCGGCCGATGCCGCGCCCAATACCACTCCTGTCAGATATGCAGGCAATAATGGAAGAAACACAGGCATTTGAAAACCGCGTACTTGAGCGTTTAAATGCTGGTAAGACCGTAAGAAGTTTCCTGATAGCCGCCGTCGAACTCCTGACGGAGGCGGTCAATATTCTGGTGCTTCAGGTATTCCGCAAAGACGATTACGCGGTGAAATACGCAGTGGAGCCATTGCTGGAGGGCAGTGGGCCGCTGGGCGATCTTTCCGTACGCCTGAAGCTTATCTACGGCCTTGGGGTGATAAGCCGCGCCGAATACGAAGATGCCGAGCTATTGATGGCCTTGCGTGAAGAGCTCAATCATGACGGCAATGAGTACGCTTTCACCGACGATGAAATTCTCGGGCCGTTAGGCGAGCTGCACTGCGTCGCCGCGCTTCCGCCAACGCCGCTGTTTGATGAGAGCGATAAGGAACTGCTGGCAATGCAGAAACTGCGCTACCAGCAGATGGTACGTTCTACAATGGTGTTGTCTCTGACTGAGCTGATTTCCCGAATCAGCTTAAAAAAAGCCTTCCAGAAATCAACGCTCTGACTCCGCTTCTTGCTGGTCGCACGTCGGCCGGTACAGCTGCCGGTAATACTCCAGACGACTCAGAAATAGCGCTTTTTTATCCTCAGGAATATCGCGCGGTATCCGCTGTAAACGCGGGCATTTTTTCAGATATTCCATAAACGCCTGGCTCGAGGCCATGAAATCTACCGTTTTATCGATGATACGTGGTACGCCGTCGCCGATTTTCGCCATCACGCTCTCCTCTGTTCAGGGGGATCTGATTAAGGATTGGCGAAAAAAAGGGAGCAAGTTGAGGAAAACGTGCTGAATGGTCGTCAGGCTTCACAAAAATGATAAACAGCTTAATTAAAATTACAATATCGCTACTATTCAGATAGTTATAATATATCAGGTCTCATGCTTACGGCGGTGAAGCCACGAGTATTTCGATAAAAAACTATCAACAAAGGCCCGCCCGGCCCATACTATGTAACGTCGAAGCCCCTTTATTCACAGATAAAATTACCATGAAAGAAGTCGAAAAGAATGAAATCAAGCGTTTGAGCGACCGTCTCGACGCCATCCGCCACCAGCAGGCCGACCTGTCGCTGGTCGAAGCCGCCGATAAATACGCGGAGCTGGAAAAAGAAAAGGCGACCCTGGAAACGGAAATCGAACGCCTGCGTTCCGTTCAGTCGCAGAAGCTGAGCAAAGAAGCGCAGAAACTGATGAGCATGCCGCACCGTCGCGCCATCACCAAAAAAGAGCAGGCCGATATGGGCAAGCTGAAGAAAAGCGTGCGCGGACTGGTTGTCGTCCATCCGATGACCGCGCTGGGCCGTGAAATGGGCCTTAAAGAGATGACCGGCTTCGCGAAGAGCGAGTTTTAATCTTTTGCCGCTGTGAGTTTGTCGTCTTTTACCCGGTAGCCCTACCGGGCCGTGAACTCACAGCCAATTTCCCCTTCCCCGCCAAATTGGCCCAACCAATTATTTCTTAAACCGTCAATCGGTTCACATATCCATCAATTTGCATCACAAACGCGTTGCCATGCCATAACATTTGGTTAACCATCAATTGTCGTTAACCCTACAATCGCAATTTGGCTGGGCCAATTTTACAAACAGTGTGATCGGCAATGGGCGCAGACCCAACCTGATGCACTGGATGTGGCCCGATGGAGACCTGCATGAACCTCTGGCAACAAAATTACGATCCGGCTGGTAATATCTGGCTATCGAGCCTTATCGCCTCACTGCCGATTCTGTTTTTCTTTTTCGCCCTGATTAAGCTCAAGCTTAAAGGCTATATCGCCGCCACCTGGACCGTAGCCATCGCGCTGCTTGTCGCCCTGCTGTTCTATAAAATGCCGGTCGACCGCGCCTTATCGTCGGTGGTATACGGCTTCTTCTACGGCCTGTGGCCTATCGCGTGGATTATCATCGCCGCGGTCTTCGTCTATAAAATCTCGGTGAAGACCGGGCAGTTCGACATTATCCGCTCGTCGATTCTTTCGATTACACCGGACCAGCGCCTGCAGATGCTGATTGTCGGCTTCTCCTTCGGCGCCTTCCTCGAAGGGGCCGCCGGTTTCGGCGCGCCGGTGGCGATCACCGCCGCGCTGCTGGTCGGGCTCGGCTTCAATCCGCTATACGCCGCCGGACTGTGCCTGATTGTTAACACCGCGCCGGTGGCCTTCGGCGCCATGGGGATCCCGATTCTGGTCGCCGGCCAGGTGACCGGCATCGATAGCTTCGCCATCGGCCAGATGGTTGGCCGCCAACTGCCGTTCCTGACCATTATCGTGCTGTTCTGGATCATGGCGATTATGGACGGCTGGCGCGGGGTGAAAGAGACGTGGCCTGCGGTGATGGTCGCAGGCGGCTCGTTCGCTATCGCGCAGTACCTCAGCTCTAACTTCCTCGGCCCGGAACTGCCGGACATCATCTCTTCGCTGGTGTCGCTGGTATGCCTGACGCTGTTCCTCAAGCGCTGGCAGCCGGTACGTATCTTCCGCTTTGGCGATATGGGCGCCGCGCAGGTTGATCAAACGCTGGCGCGCACGCATTACACCGCCGGTCAGGTCATTCGCGCCTGGTCGCCGTTCCTGTTCCTCACCGCCACCGTCACCCTGTGGAGCGTACCGCCGTTTAAAGCGCTGTTTGCGCCGGGCGGGGCGATGTATGACTTCGTGGTTAACATCCCGGTACCGTTCCTCGACAAAATGGTCGCCCGTATGCCGCCGGTGGTAAGCGCCGCGACGCCGTACGCCGCGGTGTATAAATTCGACTGGCTGTCGGCGACCGGCACCGCCATTCTGTTCGCCGCTATACTGTCTATCGTCTGGCTGCGTATGAAGCCAAAGGATGCGCTGACCACTTTCGCCGGGACGTTGAAAGAGCTGGCGCTGCCGATTTACTCCATCGGCATGGTGCTGGCGTTCGCCTTTATTTCAAACTACTCCGGGCTGTCATCGACGCTGGCGTTGGCGCTGGCGCATACCGGCCACGCGTTTACCTTCTTCTCGCCGTTCCTCGGCTGGCTGGGGGTTTTCCTGACCGGTTCGGATACCTCGTCTAACGCGCTGTTCGCCGCGCTGCAGGCGACGGCAGCCCAGCAAATCGGCGTCTCCGATATTCTGCTGGTCGCCGCGAATACCACCGGTGGGGTGACAGGCAAGATGATTTCGCCCCAGTCGATCGCCATTGCCTGCGCCGCGGTAGGCCTGGTGGGTAAAGAGTCGGACCTGTTCCGCTTTACCGTCAAGCACAGCCTGATATTCACCTGCATGGTGGGCCTGATTACCACCCTGCAGGCTTATGTCTTAACCTGGATGATTCCGTGAAAGTGATGCCAAAACGCCTGGCTGACGACGTCGCAAATCGCGTCCGGGCGCTGATAGAAGAACAACAGCTGGAGGCGGGCATGCGTTTGCCCGCCGAGCGCCAGCTTGCCGTCCAGCTCGGTGTTTCACGCAATTCGCTGCGTGAAGCGCTGGCGATGCTGGTCAACGAAGGGGTGCTGCTTAGCCGTCGCGGCGGCGGCACCTTCGTGCGCTGGCAGCACGAGCCCTGGTCGGAGCAAAACATCGTCCAGCCGCTGAAAACGCTGCTCGCCGACGACCCCGACTACAGTTTTGATATTCTCGAAGCCCGCCACGCTATTGAAGCCAGCACCGCCTGGCATGCGGCGATGCGGGCCACCGACGCCGAAAAAGAAAAAATCCGCCTCTGTTTTGAAGCCACCCTCAGCGATGACCCGGATCTCGCCTCACAGGCGGATGTTCGCTTCCACCTGGCGATCGCTGAAGCCTCACATAATGTGGTGCTGCTGCAAACCATGCGCGGTTTCTTCGAGCTTCTGCAATCCTCAGTGAAGCAGAGCCGCCAGCGCATGTATCTGGTGCCGCCGGTGTTCGCGCGTCTGACCGAACAACATCAGGCGGTAATGGAAGCGATCTTCGCCGGCGACGCGGAAGGCGCCCGCCAGGCGATGATGGCCCACCTCGGTTTTGTCCACGCCACCATTAAACGTTTTGATGAAGACCAGGCCCGCCAGGCGCGTATTACCCGCCTGCCCGGTGACCACAATGAAAATTCCAGGGAGAACTCGTGATGATTATTTCCGCCGCCAGCGACTATCGCGCCGCCGCACAGCGTATCCTGCCACCATTTCTGTTCCACTATATCGACGGCGGCGCCTACGCCGAACATACCCTGCGCCGCAACGTTGAAGACCTCTCCGACGTGGCGCTACGCCAGCGCATTCTGCGCAATATGTCGGATCTGAGCCTGGAAACCACGTTATTCAACGAAAAGCTGGCGATGCCAACGGCGCTGGCGCCGGTCGGGCTGTGCGGCATGTACGCGCGCCGCGGCGAAGTGCAGGCAGCGGGCGCGGCGGACGACAAAGGCATCCCGTTTACCCTCTCTACCGTTTCCGTTTGCCCGATTGAAGAGGTCGCCCCGACCATCAAACGCCCGATGTGGTTCCAGCTGTATGTCCTGCGCGATCGCGGATTTATGCGCAATGCGCTGGAGCGCGCCAAAGCCGCAGGCTGCTCCACGCTGGTCTTTACCGTGGATATGCCGACCCCCGGCGCGCGCTATCGCGACGCCCATTCTGGCATGAGCGGCCCAAACGCCGCCATGCGCCGCTACTGGCAGGCCGTCACTCATCCGCAGTGGGCATGGGACGTCGGTCTCAACGGCCGCCCGCACGACCTGGGCAATATCTCCGCCTACCTCGGCAAACCGACCGGGCTTGAGGATTACATCGGCTGGCTGGCGAATAATTTCGATCCGTCGATTTCATGGAAAGACCTGGAGTGGATCCGCGACTTCTGGGACGGCCCAATGGTGATCAAAGGGATCCTCGACCCGGAGGACGCCCGCGATGCGGTGCGCTTCGGCGCTGACGGCATTGTCGTCTCCAACCACGGCGGCCGCCAGCTTGACGGCGTGCTCTCTTCCGCCCGCGCCCTGCCCGCCATTGCCGATGCGGTTAAAGGCGACATCACTATTCTCGCCGACAGCGGTATCCGCAACGGTCTCGACGTGGTGCGGATGATCGCCCTGGGCGCCGACAGCGTGCTGCTGGGCCGCGCGTATCTGTACGCGCTGGCGACCCACGGCAAGCAGGGGGTGGCGAATCTGCTCAACCTTATCGAGAAAGAGATGAAAGTGGCGATGACGCTGACCGGGGCGAAATCCATCAGCGAAATCAGCCGCGATTCGCTGGTGCAGAATGCCGAAGCGCTGCAGACCTTCGATGCGCTCAAGCAGGGCAACGCCGCGTAATTCCCCGCGTTTTCCCTTACGCCGCCCCTCTCCCTCAGGGTGAGGGGCCCGTCCGGCTGGAATCGGTTTTCTCCTTCTCCCTCTGGGAGAGGGTCGGGGTGAGGGTTCAACAAATATCTGCTATTCTGCCACCCGCAATTAAGGGGGCAGTATGCTGAACATCGTGTTATTCGAACCAGAAATCCCGCCGAACACCGGCAATATCATCCGCCTGTGCGCCAACACCGGCTTCAATTTACATATCATTGAGCCGATGGGCTTTACCTGGGACGATAAACGTCTGAGACGCGCCGGGTTGGATTATCACGAGTTCACCGCCGTACAGCGCCACGCGGATTACGCGGCGTTTGTCGCCAGCGCGAAGCCGCAACGGTTGTTCGCCCTCACGACTAAAGGCACGCCCGCCCACAGCGCGGTAAGCTATCAGGATGGTGATTTCTTGATGTTTGGTCCGGAAACGCGCGGCCTGCCGGCCAGCATCCTCGATGCCCTGCCGGCGGAGCAAAAAATCCGTATTCCGATGATGCCGGACAGCCGCAGCATGAACCTGTCAAACGCGGTGTCGGTGGTGGTGTATGAAGCCTGGCGTCAGTTGGGATACCCCGGCGCCGTGTTGCGCCGCTAACCTGAGCGGTTCCCGGATTGCGGCGCGCTGCGCCTTATCCGGGCTACTTTCTGAGCTTCGCGGCGGCAAATAGCAATAAATCAAATCCCGTCGCCGTACTCGAAAGTATGGTGAATCCCATTAAAATGCTGATCCATATCCATCGCTGGCTTGTCGCTCTCCGGCTTGCCGACGATGCGCGCCGGTACGCCTGCGGCGGTGGTATGCGGCGGCACAGGTTGTAGCACCACGGAACCGGCGCCAATCTTCGCCCCGCGCCCGACTTCGATATTGCCGAGGATCTTCGCCCCGGCGCCAATCATCACGCCTTCGCGAATTTTCGGGTGACGGTCGCCGCTGGTTTTACCGGTACCGCCGAGGGTCACAGACTGCAGGATGGATACGTCGTCTTCAATCACCGCCGTTTCACCGACCACGATACCGGTGGCGTGGTCGAGCATGATCCCACGGCCAATCTTCGCCGCCGGATGAATATCGACCTGGAACGAGACGGAAACCTGGTTCTGCAGGAAAATAGCCAGCGCGCGGCGACCCTGATTCCACAGCCAGTGGCCGATACGATAGGCCTGCAGCGCATGGAAGCCTTTCAGGTACAACAGCGGCGTTGAGTATTTATCGACCGCAGGGTCACGGGTACGTACCGCCTGGATATCACAGGCGGCGGAAGCGATCATCTCCGGGTCTGCGGCATAAGCCTCTTCCACCACTTCGCGAATAGCGATAGCAGGCATAATCGGCGAGGCCAGCTTATTCGCCAGCATATAGCTCAGGGCGCTGCCCAGATTTTCGTGCTTGAGTAGCGTTGCGTGGTAAAAACTGGCGAGCATCGGCTCACAGTCGGCCAAAGCCCGGGCTTCGGCTTTAATATTGTTCCAGACGATATCCAGTTCTTCACACGGCATTGCATACTCCAGACGATAAGAATTATGACCGGTCAGTTCTTCGCTGACCGGGTCATACAGGTAACAGACTTTCCCTGCGGCTAGTTGGCGCTGCGTTCGTCCTTGCGTGCGCGACCCAATAAGGTCAATGCTGCCTCGCGCGCAATTTTTCCGCAATACAATACCTGATAAATTTCCTCGGTTATTGGCATTTCGACGCCTAAACGCTGCGCCAGAACGCGAACCTCTTTGGTATTGCGATAGCCTTCAACCACCTGGCCAATCTTGTCCTGCGCGCTTTGCACGTCCATGCCCTGTCCGAGCATCATGCCAAAACGGCGGTTTCGCGATTGGTTATCGGTACAAGTCAGTACCAGGTCGCCCAACCCGGCCATGCCCATGAAGGTTTCTGGATCGGCGCCCAGCGCCGCCCCGAGACGGGACATTTCCACCAGACCACGGGTGATCAACGCCGTACGTGCATTCGCGCCAAAGCCGATACCGTCAGACATCCCGGCGCCGATGGCGATAACGTTTTTCACCGCGCCGCCCAGCTGCACGCCGATAAAGTCCGGGTTGATGTAGACGCGGAAGCTTTTACCGCAGTGCAGCAGGCGCTGAAGGTCTTCCGCAAACTGCGGATCCGTCGCCGCCAGAGAAATCGCCGTCGGCAGGCCGGCGGCCAGCTCTTTGGCGAAAGTCGGACCGGAGATGACCGCTAATGGGATGTCATCGCCCAGCGCTTCACGCGCCACGTCCTGCAGCAGACGGCCAGTTTCGGCCTCCAGGCCTTTCGTCGCCCACACCAGACGCGCATCTGAACGCATCAGCGGTTTAATCTGGCGCAAAACCTGACCGAAGACGTGGCTCGGCACCACCACGAGGATATCGCGGCTGGCGGCCAGCGCCGTCGCTAAATCGCTCTCAAGGCGCAGCGTGTCCGGGAAGGGCACATCGGGAAGGAACGCGGCGTTGCAGCGATCGTGTTGCAGCGTCGCGATATGTTTCGGGTCATGGCCCCAGAGGACAACCTCGTGGCCATTTCTTGCCAGGGTGATGGCAAGAGCGGTGCCGTAAGAGCCGGCACCGATCACAGTCATTGCAGCATTAAGCGCGTTCATCAGGCATCCTGATGTTGTTCAGCACCTTCGCCAGCCTGCTGTTGCAGATAGTTCATAAACAGCGCGTCAAAGTTCACCGGCGCAAGGTTGAGTTGCGGGAAGGTGCCGCGGGAAACCAGGCTGGTAACAGTCTCGCGAGCGTACGGGAACAGAATGTTCGGGCAGTACGCGCCGAGGCAGTGCGCCATCTGGTTGCCATCGATGCCGTCGATGGAGAAGATGCCGCCCTGCTGTACTTCGCACAGGAATGCGGTTTCTTCGCCCAGCGATGCCGTTACGGTGACACGCAGCACCACTTCATAAACGCCTTCAGCCAGCTGGCTGGAAGCGGTATCCAGATCAAGTTTAACTTCCGGCTGCCAATCTTTCTGGAAAACTTGCGGCGCATTTGGCGCTTCGAAGGAAACGTCTTTGGTGTAGATGCGCTGAATCTGGAAAGTCATTTCGGTGCTGTTTTGTTCTGACATAGTAAAACCCTTTCGTGTTGTCCTTAAATACGCGGCCCCTGAATGGGGAAAACGTAAAAATTAGCGCAAGAGGGGATCAAGTCCACCACGTGAATCAAGCGCATACAAGTCGTCACAGCCGCCAATGTGCTGCGCATCAATAAAAATCTGCGGAACCGTCGTCCGGCCGCTGCGCTGGATCATCTCTTCACGCTTTGCGGCATCGCCATCGATAGGCAGTTCGTTGAACGTCACGCCCTTGCTGTTCAGCAGCGCTTTGGCGCGGATGCAGAACGGGCAGGTCGCTTTGGTATAGATCTCAATATTGGCCATGACTCACTCCTGTTTTTACCCCGAGGGATTTTACGCCGCAGAGGCTCCCCGCCGCCTGAGAGGTTATCGGGGGAACCGCTGCGCCATAACGACGCGGGGGTAAATTATTTGCCGCGTACCAGCGGAAGGTTCTCGCCGCTCCAGCCTGCGATGCCTTCTTTCAGTACAAAGACTTTTTCGAATCCGGCTTTATTCAGCAGGCTGGCAGGTTCTTGCGCCTGCATGCCGGACCCATCCACAACAATAATGGGTTGTGCTTTGTGTTTTTCCAACTCGCCGACGTTATTTGCTTTGATATCGGCAGGCAGCAGGTTGATAGCGCCGGCGATATGGCCTTTACGGAAGTCGTCACGCTGACGCAGGTCGACAACAACGGCTTCTTCTTTGTTGATAAGACGCGTCGCTTCACCACGGGTGATGACTTTAACTTTCGACATCAAGCCCTTAAAGGTGGTGAACAGTACCGCACCCAGCAGCGCGATCCACGCGATGCTCAGGACCGGGTGACGGCCGATGAATTGCATAATTTCTTGCATGGGGGGTTACAACTCCCGACTAAGTGATAAAAAAACCAGGGAAGGAGTATACCTGTGCATTGCGGCAAATACAGCCAGTGAGCGCGATGTAATGTATTTTCTGCGGCCCGTCACGAAAAAAAAACCGACTTCGCCATCGACTGTGGCGTCACCCCTTCCCTTTCTTTGATCTTTTACGGTGATTTGATCGATTCAGCTGTAGTAAAATTACGCAAATTTTCTGTCTTTGAGCATGAGGTTGTCGCAATGTCGGTTACTAAAAAACCTATGGTACTGGTGATTCTGGATGGCTACGGCTACCGTGAAGACCAGCAGGATAACGCCATTTATAGCGCGAAAACGCCGGTAATGGACGCACTGTGGGCAAAACGCCCGCACACCCTGATTGATGCATCCGGTCTGGAAGTCGGCCTGCCTGACCGCCAGATGGGTAACTCCGAAGTGGGCCACGTTAACCTCGGCGCGGGCCGTATCGTGTATCAGGATCTGACCCGTCTGGACGTTGAAATCAAAGAACGCACCTTCTTTGCCAACCCGGTGCTGACCGGCGCGGTCGACAAAGCCGTCGCCGCCGGTAAAGCGGTACACATCATGGGCCTGATGTCGCCTGGCGGCGTTCACAGCCACGAAGACCACATCATGGCGATGGTAGAACTGGCCGCGGAACGCGGCGCAGAGAAAATCTATCTGCACGCTTTCCTCGATGGCCGCGACACGCCGCCGCGCAGCGCTGAAGCCACGCTGGCTAAATTCGAAGCTAAATTCACCGCGCTGGGCAAAGGCCGTATCGCCTCTATCATTGGCCGCTACTACGCCATGGACCGCGACAACCGCTGGGATCGCGTAGAGCAAGCCTATGACCTGATGACACTGGCCAAAGGCGAATTCCAGGCCGACACCGCCGTGGCGGGCCTGCAGGCAGCCTACGCGCGTGACGAAAACGACGAGTTCGTCAAAGCGACCGTTATCCGCGCCGCCGGCCAGGCCGATGCCGCAATGGAAGACGGCGACGCGCTGATCTTCATGAACTTCCGCGCTGACCGCGCGCGCGAAATCACCCGCGCCTTCGTTAACGCCGACTTCGACGGCTTCGCGCGTAAGAAAGTGGTTAACCTCGATTTCGTGATGCTGACCGAATACGCCGCCGACATCAAAGTCGCTTGCGCTTATCCACCAGCTTCACTGGTGAATACTTTCGGCGAGTGGATGGCGAAGCACGACAAAACCCAGCTGCGCATCTCCGAAACCGAGAAATATGCGCACGTGACCTTCTTCTTTAACGGCGGGGTAGAAAATCCGTTCAAAGGCGAAGACCGTATTCTGATTAACTCGCCGAAGGTCGCCACTTACGACCTGCAGCCGGAAATGAGCTCCGCCGAGCTGACCGAGAAACTGGTTGCGGCCATCAAAGGCGGTCAGTATGACACCATCATCTGCAACTACCCGAACGGCGATATGGTAGGCCATACCGGGGTGATGGAAGCCGCCGTGAAAGCGGTTGAAGCGCTGGATCACTGCATTGAGCAAGTGGCCGCGGCCGTTGAATCCGTCGGTGGCCAGCTGCTGATCACCGCCGACCACGGCAACGCCGAACAGATGCGCGATCCGGCGACCGGACAGGCGCACACCGCGCATACTAACCTGCCGGTTCCGCTGATCTACGTTGGCGACAAAACGGTGAAAGTGGCCGAAGGCGGCAAGCTTTCCGACATCGCGCCAACCATGCTGTCGCTGATGGGAATGGAAATCCCGCAAGAGATGACTGGCAAGCCGCTGTTCATCGTGGAATAATCCTTCCCCATGAGGGGAAAGGCGACTTATTCAAATACATGGATCGCAACGGCTGTTCGATCCGTTCTTTACGCCAGCGCGCTTAGCGCTGGCGTATTGCTGTGCGCCGCATCCGCTCACGCCGATGACCGCGACCAGCTGAAATCCATTCAGGCCGATATCGCCGCCAAACAGCGCGCGATTAAGCAACAGCAGCAGCAACGCGCCTCCCTGCTCGCCCAGTTAAAAGCGCAGGAAGAGGCCATTTCCGCCGCCGCGCGCAAACTGCGTGAAACTCAGGATACTCTCAATCAGCTCAATAAGCAGATTGACGACATGAACGCGTCTATCGCTAAGCTGGAGCGCCAGCGCGCCTCCCAGGAACGGAATCTCGCCGCGCAGCTCGACGCCGCGTTCCGCCAGGGGCCGCACACCGGCATGCAGATGATCCTCAGTGGTGAAGAGGGGCAGCGTAACCAGCGCCTGCAGGCCTATTTTGGTTACTTTAACCAGGCCCGTCAGGAAACCATCGCCCAGCTCAAGCAGACGCGCGAAGAAGTCGCGGTGCAGAAATCGATGCTGGAAGAAAAACAAAGCCAGCAGCAAACGCTGGTTTACGAGCAAAAAGCGCAGCAGGCCAAGCTTGAGCAGGCGCGCAACGAGCGTAAAAAGACGCTCTCCAGCCTCGAATCCTCCATTCAGAAAGGCCAACAGCAGCTCAGCGAACTGCGCGCTAACGAATCGCGCCTGCGCGGCCGCATCGCCCAGGCGGAAGCGGCAGCCAAAGCCCGCGCCGACCGCGAGGCTCGTGATGCCCAGGCGGTACGTGACCGCCAGCAGGAGGCCTCGCGCAAAGGCACCACCTATAAACCAACCGAAAGCGAACGTTCGCTGATGTCGCGAACCGGCGGCCTCGGCGCGCCGCGCGGGCAGGCCTTCTGGCCGGTACGCGGAACAATTCTTCATCGTTATGGCGAACAGCTGCAAGGTGAACTACGTTGGAAAGGGATGGTTATCGCTGCGTCTGAAGGCACCGAAGTCAAAGCCATTGCCGATGGCCGGGTGATCCTCGCCGACTGGCTACAGGGCTACGGCCTGGTGGTGGTCGTTGAACACGGCAAAGGCGACATGAGTCTTTACGGCTATAACCAAAGCGCGCTGGTCAGCGTCGGTACCCAGGTCCGCGCGGGCCAGGCTATCGCGCTGGTAGGCAGTAGCGGCGGTCAGGGTCGTCCGTCGCTCTATTTCGAAATTCGCCGCCAGGGTCAGGCGGTCAATCCACAGCCGTGGTTGGGAAGATAAGTTTTGCTTCAATTTCGCATGATTGCACTTGCTGTAGCCGGTTCACTGGCTATAGCTGCGCCGGTTTTTGCCGGTAAACTCTCCATCGTTATCGATGATTTCGGCTACCGTCCGCAGACGGAAAATAAGGTACTGGCGCTGCCGCCTACCATCTCCGTCGCCGTACTACCGAATGCCCCCCACGCCCGGGAAATGGCCACTAAAGCGCATAATCTGGGCCATGAAGTGCTGATCCATCTGCCGATGGCGCCGCTCAGCAAGCAACCGCTGGAAAAAGACACGCTGCGCCCGGATATGAGCAGCGATGAGATCGAACGTATTATCCGTGAGGCTTACGGGAAAGTGCCTTACGCCGTCGGGCTGAATAACCACATGGGTAGCGCCATGACCTCAAACCTGTTCGGCATGCAAAAGGTGATGCAGGCGCTGGAACGCTACAATCTCTATTTTCTCGATAGCGTGACCATCGGCAACACCCAGGCCATGCGCGCCGCCCAGGGTACCGGCGTGAAGGTGATTAAACGCAAAGTGTTTCTCGACGACACCCAGAACGAGGCGGACATCCGCACTCAGTTCAATCGCGCCATCGCACTGGCGCGGCGTAATGGTTCGGCGATCGCCATTGGTCACCCACACCCTTCAACGGTGCGGGTACTACAGCAAATGGTCTATAACCTGCCGCCGGATATCACGCTGGTGCGCCCGAGCAGCCTGCTGAACGAACCGCAGGTCGACAACTCGACGCCGAACACGCCCGTCCAACCAAACGCGCCGCAACAGCAGAAGCCGCGTAACCCGTTCCATGGCGTGAAGTACTGCAAACCGAAGCGTCCGCTGGAGCCGGTGAACGCCAGCCGCTTCTTTAGCATCCTCAGCGAAAGCATCAGCCAGAGCGCGCTGGTCCAGTATTACCAGTTGAAATGGCAGGGCTGGGACAGCCCCACCAACTAATCTTCATCAGGGATCCGTGCGCTTCTCCGTCACGGTTCCCTGCTGCTTACCATTGTAGGCATACCAGGCTTTAAAATACTTCATGAAGCTGTACAAGGTGGCGTACAAACCGGTTACGGCCCCCACCTTGCCGCTACGCCAGGCGCCGCTGAATAAATACCACTTAAAAAACGCACCGATGGCGCTGATAATCCCGCGGCTGAGCGACGGCCTGACCTTCTGCATCTTCACCAGCCGGGTGGTATAGCTGTTGAGCTTGTTAAACACTTCATGCAGTGAATAGAAGGTATCGTGGCGGACAAAGCCCGGCAGCCTGGTCGAGGTCAGATGGCCGACCACCTGATCGTCTACCGGACGCTGGTTAAAACTGGCCCGCTGACGGTTGAACAGACGTACCGGGTAATCCGGCGATGAGATGGGATAGATGGTCCGCACCTGTTCGCCAAGCACGAACCAGTAGCGCGGCAGGCGCCACGCACAGCTCGGATCCGGCTCCTCTCCCGCCTTAAGCGCCAGAATCGCCGCAGCCACTTCTTCATCCAGAATTTCATCGCTATCCATACATAGTACCCAGTCATGGGTCGCCAACGAGGTCGCATAGTTCATCTGCATGCCGTGGGCGGCATAGGGGTGATGGTGAACCGTTAAACCAAACTGCTGACATATCTGTAGCGTTTCATCCGTACTGCCGGAATCAACGACAATAAACTCATCTGCCACCCGTAACAAAGGCGGCAAGACTTCCCGTAATAAGCGAGCCGAATTACAGGTAAGCAAGCATACTGAGAGTTTAAACATAGTGTTTATGCGATTAAACGAAGAGTAAACTAACTGTATAAACGAATAGGTAAAAGATCGATGCGGAAATAGTGCGGTAGATACGTATTATTTTAGAAATGTTATCCAAATCTAAATAAATCTACCTTGAGATGAATTTCATCACCTTGCTCGATACCATCGGGTGTCAGTTATCTGGCTTCAGACTACTTATCCTGATGTACCCTCGTTTGTCACTCATGTGGTCCACTTTACTGTCGTCGTAAAGGGCGGCATAGATCCAGTACTTGTTGATAGTACGTATTTTAACCACCACGTCAGTCTGCGTAACGGAATATGTATTATTCGCATTATCATCTGGCCATTCTTTGAATGAAACCTGATCCCTTTCATGATGTAAATGATAAGTCGTTAACCAGGGATAGCTTCCGTCCCCGCCGCAGGAGACCTGAGCATTCATGTCGTCTATATTAGGTAAGGATTTATTTTGCGTGGGAATAAACGAGAGTAATAAGGCGCTATAGTTCTCACTGTTGCATTCGGCATACTGCGCGACATTATTAACTAACAGACTGCCCGACTGGTTAACATACCACTCGCGAAACCTGATAAAACTCTCCGGGATCTCACTAAAATTCTGGCGAATAAACGCCAGTTGTTCTTTCATCGTGCCTTTCATATAAATATGGATAATTTTTTTTAAGTTACCCCGATCATCAAGCCAATAATAGCGAAATCCGAGGGTAGGAACATTAATGGTAGCATTATCACTCCATTGCGCTTTCCAGTAGGCTTGCAGCACGCCATGCTCAAGCTTTTGCTCAGCCAAAACGCCAAAGCTCATAAAAATCAATAGCGCCGGTAAGATAATATTCTTCAATCGCCAAAGACGGCTAATAAAAATAGAGAGGGCCATATATCTCATCCTTGTTATATGAAGATATGGCAGAATATAAATAAACCGGGCAGCAGTTCAATAGCGACCGACGTAATAACAAAAACTTTATTACCAATATATATGTGAAGAATATGCTGCCCATAAACCATGGGCAGCAAGAATGCTTATTATCGTCATCCTGACGAAAATTCGCTTAATCCCAGCTCAGTACCACTTTGCCAGACTGGCCGGAGCGCATCGCGTCAAAGCCTTTCTGGAAGTCATCAATACCGAAACGATGGGTGATAATCGGCGAAAGATCGAGGCCCGACTGGATAAGCGCCGCCATCTTATACCAGGTTTCAAACATTTCGCGGCCGTAAATCCCTTTGATAAACAGCCCCTTGAAGATGACCTTGGTCCAGTCGATAGACATATCCGACGGAGGAATACCCAGCATCGCAATACGCCCGCCGTGGTTCATGGTATCAAGCATGGTACGGAACGCTGGCGGCGCGCCGGACATCTCCAGACCCACGTCGAAGCCTTCGGTCATCCCCAGCTCGGCCATCACGTCGTTAAGATTCTCTTTAGCGACGTTAACCGCGCGGGTGACGCCCATTTTACGCGCCAGCTCCAGACGATATTCGTTAACATCGGTAATCACCACGTTACGCGCGCCGACATGTTTCGCCACCGCCGCGGCCATCACGCCGATCGGGCCAGCGCCGGAAACCAGTACATCTTCACCGACCAGGTCGAAGGAGAGCGCGGTATGCACAGCGTTGCCGAACGGGTCGAAGATGGATGCCAGGTCGTCGGAGATATTATCCGGGATTTTGAAAGCGTTGAAGGCCGGGATCACCAGATATTCAGCAAAACAGCCCGGACGGTTGACCCCCACGCCGATGGTATTACGGCACAGATGGGTACGACCGCCACGGCAGTTGCGGCAATGTCCGCAGGTGATATGCCCTTCGCCGGAAACGCGATCGCCAAGCTTAAAGCCGCGAACTTCCTGACCGATACCCACGACTTCGCCAACGTACTCATGCCCCACCACCATCGGAACCGGAATGGTTTTCTGCGACCATTCGTCCCAGTTATAGATGTGCACGTCGGTACCGCAAATCGCGGTCTTACGGATTTTAATCAGCAGATCGTTATGGCCGACTTCCGGTTCCGGTACGTCGGTCATCCAGATGCCTTCTTCCGCTTTCAGTTTGGATAACGCTTTCATCTCACACCCTTATTAGGCGATGACGCCCAGTTGTTTGCCGATGCGGGTAAAGGCTTCCACCGCACGTTCAATTTGTTCAGGGGTATGCGCCGCCGACATCTGGGTGCGAATACGCGCCTGGCCTTTTGGAACCACCGGATAGAAGAAACCGGTGACGTAAATACCTTCTTTCTGCAGTTCGCGCGCGAATTCCTGCGCGATGGTGGCTTCACCGAGCATCACAGGGATAATCGCGTGGTCGGCGCCAGCCAGGGTAAAGCCCGCGGCGGTCATTTTTTCACGGAACAGGCGCGCGTTAGCCCACAGGCGATCGCGCAGTTCGCTGCCCGCTTCCACCATCTCCAGCACCTTAATGGAGGCCGCAACAATGGCCGGCGCCAGGGAGTTGGAGAACAGATAAGGACGGGAACGCTGGCGCAGCCACTCAACGACTTCTTTGCGCGCGGCGGTGTAACCGCCTGACGCGCCGCCCAGCGCTTTACCCAACGTGCCGGTGATGATGTCGACGCGGCCCATCACGTCGCAATATTCATGGGAACCGCGGCCATTTTCGCCGACAAAGCCCACGGCGTGAGAATCATCGACCATCACCAGCGCATCGTATTTATCCGCCAGGTCGCAGACGCCTTTCAGGTTGGCGATCACCCCGTCCATCGAGAAAACGCCATCGGTGGCGATCAGCACGTGGCGAGCGCCAGCTTCGCGCGCTTCTTTCAGACGCGCTTCCAGCTCCTGCATATCGTTGTTGGCATAGCGGAAACGCTTCGCTTTACACAGGCGAACGCCGTCGATGATCGACGCATGGTTCAGCGCATCAGAGATAATAGCGTCTTCCGGCCCCAGCAGCGTTTCAAACAGGCCGCCGTTGGCATCAAAGCAAGAGGAGTAGAGAATCGCGTCTTCCATACCGAGGAAATCCGCCAGTTTTTTCTCAAGCTGCTTATGCGTGTCCTGGGTACCGCAGATGAAGCGCACCGAGGCCATCCCGAAGCCGTGGCTGTCCATGCCGGATTTCGCCGCGGCGATCAGTTCCGGGTGGTTCGCCAGGCCCAGATAGTTGTTGGCGCAGAAGTTAATGACGTGGCTGTCGCCGACGGTGATGTCCGCCTGCTGAGCCGAAGTAATGATACGTTCTTCTTTAAACAACCCTTCCGCGCGCGCGGTATCCAGGTCATTGGTTAACTGTTTGTAGAAATCACCACGCATTGCAACTCTCCAGATTCGGCAAAATTTGGCACATATTACCCAAAGCTATACGTTGATACGAGATGATGCATGCCTGAATGAATTATTTGCAGCATAAATCACGCGCGGCCAGCACCTTTTCGGCGAATGGCTGAAGCCTTTCGGATGTAGTGATATGATATGAGTATTCGTGTCCGGATTGTCTCCGGACCCTCTACTTCAAAGGTACAGTTATGATCATCGTAACCGGCGGCGCAGGCTTTATCGGCAGCAACATCGTTAAAGCCCTGAATGACAAAGGCATCACCGATATTCTGGTTGTAGACAATCTGAAAGACGGCACCAAATTCGTAAACCTGGTGGATCTGGACATCGCTGACTACATGGATAAAGAAGATTTTCTGATCCAGATTATGGCTGGCGAAGAGTTCGGCGAGGTCGAAGCGGTATTCCACGAAGGCGCCTGCTCTTCCACCACCGAGTGGGACGGCAAGTATGTGATGGATAACAACTATCAGTACTCCAAAGAGGTGCTGCACTACTGCCTGGAGCGTGAAATCCCGTTCCTGTACGCCTCTTCCGCCGCCACCTACGGCGGGCGCACCAGCGACTTTATCGAATCCCGCGAATTCGAAAAACCGCTGAACGTCTACGGCTACTCAAAATTCCTGTTCGACGAATACGTCCGTCAGATCCTGCCGGAAGCAGATTCGCAGATTGTCGGCTTCCGTTATTTCAACGTCTACGGGCCGCGCGAAGGCCACAAAGGCAGCATGGCGAGCGTGGCCTTCCACCTCAATACCCAGCTGAATAATGGCGAAAATCCGAAACTGTTCGAAGGCAGCGATGGATTCAAACGCGACTTCGTCTATGTCGGCGACGTCGCCGCGGTGAACCTGTGGTTCTGGGAAAATGGCGTTTCCGGTATCTTCAACCTTGGTACTGGCCGCGCGGAATCCTTCCAGGCGGTCGCCGATGCGACCCTGGCTTTCCATAAAAAAGGCAGCATTGAGTACATCCCGTTCCCGGACAAACTGAAAGGCCGCTACCAGGCATTCACCCAGGCCGATCTGACTAACCTGCGTAAAGCGGGCTATGACAAACCGTTCAAAACCGTTGCCGAAGGCGTAACGGAATATATGGCCTGGCTCAACCGCGACGCGTAAGAAACAAGCATGAAAATATTGGTGATAGGCCCGTCTTGGGTGGGCGACATGATGATGTCGCAAAGTCTTTATCGTACGCTCAGGGCGCGCTATCCCCAGGCGATTATCGACGTGATGGCGCCGGCATGGTGCCGTCCGTTGTTATCGCGCATGCCGGAAGTCAATGAAGCGATTGCCATGCCGCTGGGCCACGGCGCGCTGGCTATCGGCGAACGCCGTAAACTCGGCCACAGCCTGCGCGATCGTCGTTACGATCGCGCTTATGTGCTACCGAACTCGTTTAAATCGGCCTTGGTGCCTTTCTTTGCCAACATCCCGCTGCGCACCGGCTGGCGCGGCGAAATGCGCTACGGCCTGCTCAACGACGCCCGCGTGCTGGATAAAGACGCCTGGCCGCTGATGGTGGAGCGCTACGTGGCGCTGGCCTACGATAACGGCGTCATGCGCTGCGCTAAAGACCTTCCACAGCCGCTGCTGTGGCCGCAGCTGCAGGTCAACGACGGCGAAAAGTCACAGGCCTGCAACGCTTTTAATCTCTCAAACGATCGGCCAATTATCGGCTTCTGCCCCGGCGCAGAATTCGGCCCAGCAAAACGCTGGCCGCATTATCACTACGCCGCGCTGGCGAAAAAGCTCATTGACGATGGTTATCAGATAGCGCTCTTCGGCTCAGCAAAAGATAACGATGCCGGCAAAGAGATCATCGCCGCGCTCAGCAGCGAGCAGCAGGCCTGGTGCCGTAATCTGGCCGGCGAAACGCAGCTGGAACAGGCCGTGATTCTGATTGCCGCCTGTCAGGCCGTGGTCAGCAACGATTCGGGGCTGATGCACGTTGCCGCCGCCCTGGACCGTCCGCTGGTGGCGCTGTACGGCCCGAGCAGCCCGGACTTTACCCCGCCGCTGTCGCATAAAGCGCGCGTTATTCGCCTGATTAGCGGCTACCACAAAGTGCGCAAAGGGGATGCCGCTGAGGGCTATCATCAAAGCCTTATCGACATCACTCCAGAGCGCGTCCTGCAGGAGCTGAACGAACTGTTAGCGGAAAAAACCGAGCACGAGGAAGCGTAACGGATGCGGGTATTGATCGTTAAAACCTCCTCCATGGGCGACGTGCTGCACACGCTGCCCGCGCTAACCGACGCCGCGCAGGCCATTCCCGGCATCCGCTTTGATTGGGTGGTTGAAGAGGGTTTCGCACAGATCCCTTCATGGCATGAGTCCGTCGAGCGGGTGATTCCGGTGGCGATTCGCCGCTGGCGCAAAGCCTGGTTTTCCGCGCCTATCAAAGCGGAAAGAAAAGCCTTTCGCGAGGCCGTAAAGGCCGTCAACTACGATGCTATTATCGATGCCCAGGGGCTGGTGAAAAGCGCCGCGCTGGTGACGCGTCTGGCGCACGGCATTAAACATGGCATGGACTGGCAGTCCGCCCGCGAGCCGCTGGCAAGCCTGTTTTATAACCGTCGCCACCATATTGCTGTCCAGCAGCACGCGGTAGAGCGTACGCGCGAACTGTTCGCCAAAAGCCTGGGCTATGCCCGGCCACAAACACAAGGTGATTACGCCATCGCGCGCCACTTTATTCGCCCCGACTCGCCGGTAGCAGAGCCGTATCTGGTCTTTCTACACGCCACCACCCGCGATGATAAACACTGGCCGGAAGCGCGCTGGCAAGAGCTTCTCGATCTGCTGGCAGGTAGCGCCATACGGATCAAACTGCCGTGGGGCGCGCCGCATGAAGAGACCCGGGCAAAACGGCTGGCGGAAGGGCGCGATAACGTCGACGTATTGCCGCGCATGAGTCTTGAGCAGGTCGCCCAGATTCTGGCTGGCGCACGCGGCGTGGTTTCCGTCGACACCGGCCTTAGCCATCTGACCGCGGCGCTCGATAAACCCAATTTCACGCTCTATGGCCCAACCGATCCGGGACTGATTGGCGGATATGGTAAAAATCAGCATATCGTCCGGCCGCCAAACGGCAACAGCACCAGCGATATTACCGCTGAGCATGTTCAGCAATTGTTGCAAGCACAGGGACTCGTGTAATGGGATCGCTGTTTAAGCAAATTTATCGCTATACCCGCCCGCGCGCCTATCGCCACAATGAGAACCTGTGGCCGTGGGTAAAAATCCGCCGGGCGGAAAGTGGTGAAATTTGTACTTTACAGTACAAAGGCAAAACGGTACCGCTGGTCGATTTAACCTCGCTGCGCAATAGCATGCAGGGGGAAGTGCTGCTGACAGCAACCGGCCCTTCAACGCGCAACATTGATTTCTCCCTGCTGCCAAAACACATTCCAGTGATGGGCGTTAACGGCGCATGGCATCTGTCGGACAAAGTCACATTCTCGCTCTATACCATTGTCGATATGGAGTTTTTCGATAAGAAGCCCGAGATTATTCGCCATATCGTCCGCCAAAGCGGCATTATTTTGTTCACCACCATGCACGGCATCGCCAAAATTCTCGATCGCCACGCTGATGAGTTGCATTGCCGTTTAGCCCTTATCGAGGATGGCTGTTATAAGATTTACCAGCCCAAAATCGCGAGTCATGCGATTCAACAAGCGTATCAACATGTCGATACCCTACGCTTCGATCCCCAACGGCCCGAGGTGTGTTTTAGTACCGATATTCGACAGGGAATTTTTGATGCCGGCACCGTCGTCTACTGGGCTTTGCAAATACTGGCCTGGCTGGGTTTCAAAACGATTCTGATAAGTGGTCTGGATATGACCAATTTCAGCCAGCCGCGCTTCTATGAAACGCAACAAAACCAATTACCTTCTTATCTGGCAACAAAAGTAGAAAATCTTGTTATGCCGTCTTTTGCACTTGCGGCTAACGTACTGCAACAAGAGCAGATCCAGGTCATTAATTTTTCGCCAGAAAGCGCTATTCCAGAAACTATCTTCGAAAAGGTTTCGTTTAATGAGTACTTCAAAAATAAGTAATCTTGCAAAGCAGGGTTACTCGGTTGTTTTCCCTTTATTTCTATTTTTTAGCGCTATTTTTTGCATGTCCACCCGCACGAATAACCTGCTGCATTTGTCTATTTTATTACTGCTGTTGTCACTGCTGCGCCAGGATAACCGGCAGGCGCTGGCTGAAGTTTTGCGTGAACAGTGGCAAACATGGGGGGGGTTGGTAGCGTTCTTCGTCTACTTCTCCCTCAGCAATATCTGGGGGCATACGCCGCAGCATATCGACTCACCGCTAACACACGGCGTTTATCTGATTTTTTACCTTCTGCTGATGTCGACGCTCCTGGGTAGCTCGCAAACCCGACGGCTTACGTTGCTGTCTATTGTTGCCGGCGTCACCGTACTTTCAATCTGGACCCTGGCTATTGATCATACTCTGGTATTGACCGAGCGGGCTGTATCGCCAGAAAACCCAGGGCCGACTAACGTGATAGATTTGGCAGGCTACTGCGGTATCGGTCTTTTGATCAGCGGTATGTTATTGAAAGAAAAATCGAACCACTGGTTATATATTCCAATTATCATCATGTTGGTGATGATGTTGTTAACCCAAAGTCGTGGGCCATTGATCTCACTGGCAATCGCTATTTGTTGCACTCTGCATCTACATCTCTTCACGCGGCGTAATTTGCTTATTATTGGCGCACTGCTTGTACTGATCGGATTAGTACTTTGCCTGACGCCAGTGGGCGACATGCTGCTTACCCGTTTTGAAGAGTTGGGAACGCAAAGCGGGCTACGCCTGAGCATCTGGCATCATACGTTGATGGAAATCGCTGACCAACCGTGGCTGGGACGTGGTTTCGGCTATGAACTGAATTTCATCAACTACAGCGGTGAGCACATCACCACCACGCATAGCGTTTATCTCGGTTCACTGCTGAAGGGCGGGATTATTGGTTTACTGCTGTTGCTGGCAGTGATCGTCTGCGGTTTACATCAAGCCTGGCGTAAGCGCCATGACGACAGTCGCTATAGTCTGGCCATCATGCTGTATGCGCTGATATTTATGGCTTCCCAGGGGATGTTTATTGTCAGTAATCCACGTGAGACATGGGTACTTTTCTGGCTACCGCTAGGGATTGCGCTCAGTAAGAGTGTGCTGAAGAAACGCTAGAAAAAGGGCCAACTGGCCCCTTTTTCTATTTCCGCGCGGCGACGAGTCGATCGGCCAGCGCTTTGATATCCGGCCAGAGCGCTTCTATTTTCATATCTGCGACATTTTTTTCTTCACAGACAATTTGCCGCGCTTTTTCATACCCTGGCGCCCAGATAAGATAGCCTGGCAATCCGGTATCCTTAAGCTTGCGCTTGTTGTACACCGCCACCATTGGCTTATCAAATGCTCGCGCGATATGCACAATCGAGGTATCAGGAGTGATCACAAGATCGCAGTGGCGTACTACTTCAACCGCCGAATTAATATTGCTATCAGTAAGATAAAGAACCATATCCAGTTCAAGCTGACGTATTTTTTCGCTGCGTCCTACCATCACAATACTTACGCGATAAGGAAGGTTATGCAGGCGTTCAACGAGCGCTTCTACCTGATGGCGACAAAAATCCTTATCTGTTGAGGCTGTAAATGGATTTATCGCGACACACAGTTGCGTCTCTCCAGCTTTGGCCAGCAGTTCGCTAACCTTTTCTCTTTCTTTCAAACAGCCAGGCAAATAATAGCGGTAATGCTCATCTGGCCCGCCAAAGAGTTTCACTACCTGCTTATAACGCTGCGAAATATGACTATTAGCATCTAAAAAGTTAATGGAGTGATCGTAGAGTTTGTATTGCTCTTTGTTAAAACCAATCACGCAGGGCAAACGCAATTCAGAAAGTAATTTAAATCGCTCGTAGCTTTTCACATCATCAAAATCAACGACAGCGTCAAAACCTGCCGCTTTTAACTGTGTTAACGACATCCGTGGTTGATATAAATATACTTTCTGAAGAAACTCTAAGCCTGCTAATATTTTTTGGCATGTTGGTCCGGTCAATACCGAAACTTTAAATCCTCTATCGGCAAGTAGCCTGGCGCACCCGGTGGTTACCACCATATCGCCAACCTTATCGTCAAGGCGTAATAATAAAACATGACGAATCAAAGATGGATCGAATGGTGCGCGCTCGGGTTTATTTCTGTAACGATGGTTAATTAAATTAAATTTAATATCGCGGAAAAAAGCATTTTTCTTCCGCGTTAATTGTTTAAGGATACGCATCCGGTACCTTGGGCTGTTTTTATCGCTGAGTGATTTTACGCTGGTAATATTCTGCCAACGACATTCCTCGTACCTGCGGGGCCAGCCAACTAAAGAACGCTTCCAGATCGGCATATAAACGCTCGATATCCTGCTCATTCTTAAAGGTTGGACTGCCGCCGGGCATATACTCCGACGAGTGCAGCATATATTCCACGTAGTCATTACCCTGAGTCAATGTTTGTTCTACGACTTTCTTCATCGTCTCGACGTTGCCGCCCATTGGACGCAGCCAGTGCACGGATGGCGAACGAACTTTACCGCGCAAACGATCGTAGCCCTGCTTCACGCTATTCATCCACGCCGAGTGCTTATACTGAATGCTCATCGGCACTTCCAGCAACGGGGAATGCCCTTCGCGACTGATATCATTTTCATCGAGAAAATAAGCATGTTGCGGGAAGCGTCGGTAGTCCGTACCGCCATCGCCCTGCGGCGCGCCCTTAGCGGTCTTCCAGTTCACCCGCGGCGTCACCGAGCAATCCACCTGATAACCGTACTCCACCAGCAGCCGCGCGTAGCGCTCGTCAAACGCCCATCGCCCGGCGCGATGGCTCACCATTTTGGTCTGGAAGGTATCTTCCAGTAGATGGGTCATATAGTCGACCTTCTCACGCATGGCGGCATCGCTATACTCGATGAGATAAGGCTTATGACGCCAGTCATCCGCGGTCAGCGGCTCGGTCGGCGGGCTGTTCCAGGCGTGCAGATGCATACCGATTTCCGCGGTGCCGCGCGCAATGACATCTTTAGCAAACTCGATATAAAAAGGGTCGATGGCCATTTCATAATTGGTCAAATAGACCGGTTTGAAGCCATACTTTTCGCAAAGCTGCTGAAAACGCGGAAGATAGCGCGCATTCTCCGTGGTGATGCTGTCATGTTTTTGCCAGAGGTTATCACCCTCTGTATCAATCGTGATGAGAAATGCGGGATTGTGCACGAAAACGTCCTCAGGCCATACGTATCGGTCCATGGTAGAGCAATACAACGCTTCTCTCAATCTACGCGATCCCCTAGAATCGGAACCCTTATCCTGGATGAAGAACAGAGTATGACGCCTGAAACCCTCTCCTCCGGCCAGCAGAACCCGGCGCGGATCCTGGTCATTAAGCTGCGCCACCATGGCGACATGTTGCTGATCACCCCGCTTGTAAACGCGCTCAAACAGCAGTATCCCGCCGCTCGCGTCGATGTACTACTGTATGCTGAGACCCGCGACATGCTGGCGGCAAATCCGGAGATTAACCAGATTTACGCGATCGATCGCAATTGGAAAAAGCAGGGCAAGCGGCATCAGCTCAAGATGGAATGGCAGCTCATTCGCTCGCTACGCCAACAGCGCTACGACATGGTGCTCAACCTTGCCGACCAGTGGCCCAGCGCGATTATCAGCAAATTAACCGGTGCGCCGACGCGCATCGGTTTCGATTTCCCTAAGCGCCGTCATCCGTTCTGGCGCTACTGCCACACCGCGCTTGCTTCTACCCAGCAGCACAATCAGCTGCATACGGTACAGCAAAATCTCTCTATTCTGGCGCCGCTGGGACTGGAGATTAATGATGCGCCGGCGCGGATGGGCTACAGCGAATCTGACTGGACGACCAGCCGCGCGCTGCTGCCGGACGGCTTCCAGGAAAACTACATCGTGATTCAGCCGACCTCGCGCTGGTTCTTTAAATGCTGGCGCGAAGCGCGCATGAGCGCGCTGATTAACGCGCTATCAGCAGAAGGCTACGCGGTGGTGCTCACCTCTGGCCCTGACGCCAAAGAAAAGCAGATGGTAGAGAACATCATCAGCGGCTGCCCGCAGGCGCGACTGCACTCGTTAGCCGGTCAGTTGACGCTCCGCCAGCTGGCGGCGGTTATCGATCACGCCCGCCTGTTTATCGGCGTAGATTCGGTGCCGATGCATATGGCGGCAGCCCTGGGTACGCCGCTCGTCGCGCTATTTGGCCCGTCAAAGCTGACCTTCTGGCGGCCGTGGCAGGCGAAAGGCGAGGTTATCTGGGCCGGCGACTTCGGCCCGCTGCCCGATCCTGACGACATCAACACCAACACCGAAGAACGCTATCTTGATTTAATCCCTACCGACGCGGTCATCGCGGCGGCGAAAAAGGTACTGGCATGAGTAAATTCAGGCTGGCTCTGGTGCGGCAGAAGTATCGCCCCGACGGCGGCGCGGAGCGCTTTGTCTCCCGCGCGCTGGAAGCCCTCGACAGCACTAATCTGGAACTAAACGTCATCACCCGCGAGTGGCAAGGGCCGGTTAAACCGGACTGGCATATTCACATCTGTAACCCGCGCAAATGGGGGCGCATCAGCCGTGAACGCGGTTTCGCCAACGCCGCGCGCGCGCTCTGGCAGAGTGAATCATTCGATCTGGTGCAAAGCCATGAGCGTATTCCGGGTTGCGATCTGTACCGCGCCGGCGACGGCGTTCATCGCCGCTGGCTGCAACAGCGCTCGCGCATTTTACCGGCCTGGAAAAGCCGCCTGCTGTTTGCCGACCGCTACCACCGTTATGTGATGCAGGCGGAGCGCGAGATGTATCAGGACGCGCATCTGCGCGGGGTGATTTGCAACGCAGAGATGATCAAGCAGGAAATTATCGAAGACTTCGGCCTGCCGGCGGATAAAATCCACGTCATCTATAACGCTATTGATAACCAGCGGTTTCTGCCGCCTGGCGAAGAAACCTTTGCCGCATTACGCGCTAAATGGCAGCTACCGCTGAAAGCTAGCTGCCTGATTTATGTCGGTTCCGGCTTTGAACGCAAAGGGCTGGATGCGGCAATCCGCGCCATCGCCCCCACCGACCGTTATCTGTTGGTGGTCGGCAAAGACAAAGAACAGAACCGCTATCAACAGCTGGCAAAATCGCTGAACTGCGAAGAACGCGTGCGCTTCTGCGGCATGCAGTCTGAAACGCTACCGTTCTATCAGATGGCCGACGGACTGCTGCTGCCGACGCTGTATGATCCATTCCCGAATGTAATTCTGGAAGCGATGGCCTGCGGCCTGCCGGTTATCACCACCACCGGCTGCGGCGGCGCGGAGTTCATCACCGAAGGTGATAACGGCTACGTTTGCGACGCGCTGGATATTACCGCGTTACAGCAGGCGGTGATGGCGCTGCCAACGCGCGCGCTGGGCTCCGCTGAAGGCGCACGCGCCCGCGAACGAATTATGGATTGCACCAGCGCGCGACTGTCGACGCAGCTGCTTTCTCTCTATCAGGATCTGGTGAAATAACGATGCGCATATTGTTTGTTATCGATGGCCTGCCGGGCGGCGGCGCGGAAAAAGTCGTGCTCACGCTGGCGGAACACTTTCTTAGCCAGGGCGAACAGGTATCGCTATTTTCGCTGCGCGACGTCTGCGATTATCCGCTGCCGGAAGGGCTCGATTATCAGGTTATCGCCGACCGCTGCCGCAAACCGTGGCGTAAGCTGACGGAACTCTCCCGCCGCGCGCGTCAGCTTGATCGCGCGATTAAACAAGCAGAACAGCATGGACGCTTCGATCTGGTACTGTCGAATCTGCACAAAACCGATCGCATTGTCGCCCGCAGCCGGGCATTACAGAATCGCAACGTTTGGTTCTGCCTGCACGGCGTTTTCTCAACCTCTTATCTTGGTCATCGCAGCGGTTTTGACCGCTGGATGAAGCAGCAGAAAATCAAGCGGGTATACCAGGGACGCAACGTGGTGACCGTTTCCGATGCGGTTGGAAAGGATTTGGTCGAGCAGTTCGCGCTGCGCCCGGCACAGCTTAAAACCATCTATAACCCGTTCGATATCGCCGCCATTCGCGCGGCGGCTGAGGCGCCGGCCGATATTCCCCAAGGGGACTATATTATCCACGTTGGCCGCTTCCATCCCGGTAAGCGCCATGACCGACTGATTGAAGCCTACGCGCAAAGCGGCATCGACGCGCCGCTGGTGCTGCTGGGACAGGGAAAACCGGAACAGGAACAGCGGCTTCGTCAACTAGCGCAGCAGTTGCAGGTCGGCGATCGGGTGCTGTTTAAAGGCTTTCAGCCCAACCCGCTACCATGGATTAAACATGCGAGAATGCTAACGCTCAGCTCCGACAGCGAAGGGTTTGGCAACGTTATTGTTGAAGCGCTACTGCTGAATACGCCGGTCGCCAGCACCCGCTGCCCTGGCGGGGTAAGCGAGATCCTTCGCGGCGAATTGTCCCGCGGTCTTGCCGACCTCAACAGTTCTGCGCTAGCCCAGACGATGCAAAGCATTTACCATAGCCCGCCGGCCATTGATTCCGCCGCGCTGGAAAAATTCAGCGTAGAGTCGATTTGCCAACAGTACTGTCAGTTGCGCAACGCCTGACGTCGTTTTTTAACCAGGATCGAATGAGTTATGAGTCAAACGCCTTTATTGAGCATCGTGGCCGCCGTGTATAACGGTGAAAAATTCCTTGCGCAATTCTTTGAATGCCTCGAACAGCAACAGTTGGCAAGCTATGAGCTGATCCTGGTGAACGATGGTTCTACCGACGGTAGCCTGGCAGTTATCGACCAATGGAAAGACAGGCTGCAGAACGTCACCGTGCTGGAGCAGGAGAATCAGGGCGTCTCGGTGGCGCGTAATACAGGTATGGCGGCGGCAAGCGGTAAATACCTCGCCTTCCCGGATATTGACGATAAG